>NZ_JBIWKU010000007.1:0-422296 GCF_044765825.1 Streptomyces flaveolus
AAACGCCCGGTTACATTCCGAACCCGGAAGCTAAGCCTTTCAGCGCCGATGGTACTGCAGGGGGGACCCTGTGGGAGAGTAGGACGCCGCCGAACTCCTTTTAGAGCTCTGGCTCTTGGGCACGCAGCCCAAGAGCCAGAGCTTTTTTGCGTTGAGGTAGGGTCGGGAAGCATCATTGGTTCGTTTCTTCCAGGAGGCCCCCGCGTGGAGGTCCAGGAGACCCGCGTGCAGACTGACCGGGTCCTCACCATCCCGAACATCCTCAGCATGGCACGCCTCGCCGGCGTGCCCCTCTTCCTGTGGCTGATCCTCCGGCCCGAGTTCGGCGGCCCGGAGAGCGACGGCTGGGCGCTGTTGGTGCTGGCCCTGAGCGGAGTCAGCGACTACCTGGACGGAAAGCTCGCGCGCCGTTGGAACCAGATCAGCAGCCTCGGCCGGCTCCTGGACCCCGCGGCCGACCGGCTCTACATTCTGTCGACCCTGGTGGGCCTCACCTGGCGGGAGATCCTTCCGCTCTGGTTGACCCTTGTACTGCTTGCCCGCGAAGCGGTGCTGCTGGTGATGGTGGGCATCCTCCGGCGCCACGGCTATCCGCCGCCGCAGGTGAACTTCCTGGGGAAGGCCGCCACGTTCAACCTCATGTACGCCTTCCCCCTGCTTCTGCTCAGCGACGGCAGCGGATGGATCGCGTCACTCGCCGCAGTTTTCGGATGGGCGTTCGCCGGATGGGGTACAACCCTGTACTGGTGGGCAGGTGTTCTCTACGTGGTTCAGGTCCGCCGCTTGGTCCGTGCGGACACCATGGCCGATTGAACTCGCCCTTTGCGCGGCCGCCCTGGCCGGATGGCCCGCGCTGCAAAAGTGCGGCACGCTGGACGGGTGAAGTCGGCTAAACCGTCATCTCTTAGAGGAGGACGCTTCCGACATGAAGGCCGTCGTGATGGCCGGAGGCGAAGGCACACGCCTTCGCCCGATGACCTCGAGCATGCCCAAGCCGCTCCTGCCGGTGGCCAACCGGCCGATCATGGAGCACGTTCTGAGGCTGCTCAAAAGGCATGGGCTCAACGAGACGGTCGTCACCGTGCAGTTCCTGGCCTCCCTGGTCAAGAACTACTTCGGTGACGGCGAAGAGCTCGGAATGGAGCTCACCTATGCCAATGAGGAGAAGCCACTCGGTACCGCCGGAAGCGTCAAGAACGCCGAGGAGGCGTTGAAGGACGATGCCTTCCTCGTTATTTCCGGCGATGCCCTGACCGACTTCGACCTCACCGACCTGATCAACTTCCACAAGGAAAAGGGTGCGCTCGTCACCGTCTGTCTGACGCGCGTGCCCAACCCGCTGGAATTCGGCATCACCATCGTCGACGAAGAGGGCAAGGTCGAGCGCTTCCTCGAGAAGCCGACCTGGGGACAGGTCTTCTCGGACACCGTGAACACCGGCATCTACGTCATGGAGCCCGAGGTCTTCGACTACGTCGACCCCGATGTGCCCGTCGACTGGTCCGGCGACGTCTTCCCGCAGCTGATGAAGGAAGGCAAGCCGGTCTACGGCTATGTCGCCGAAGGCTACTGGGAGGACGTCGGCACGCACGAGAGTTACGTCAAGGCCCAGGCCGACGTCCTCGAGGGCAAGGTCGACGTCGACATCGACGGCTTCGAGATCTCTCCCGGCGTATGGGTGGCCGAGGGCGCCGAGGTGCACCCCGACGCCGTGCTGCGCGGCCCCCTCTACATCGGCGACTACGCCAAGGTCGAAGCCGGCGCCGAAATCCGCGAGCACACGGTCGTCGGGTCCAACGTCGTCGTCAAGAGCGGCGCCTTCCTGCACAAGGCCGTCGTCCACGACAACGTGTACGTCGGGCCGCACAGCAATCTGCGGGGCTGCGTCGTCGGCAAGAACACCGACATCATGCGTGCCGCGCGGATCGAGGACGGTGCGGTCATCGGCGACGAATGCCTGGTCGGTGAAGAATCGATCGTCCAGGGCAATGTGCGGGTGTACCCGTTCAAGACGATCGAGGCCGGCGCCTTCGTCAACACCTCGGTCATCTGGGAGTCGCGCGGGCAGGCCCATCTCTTCGGCGCCCGCGGGGTGTCCGGCATCCTCAACGTGGAGATCACACCGGAGCTGGCCGTGAGACTGGCCGGCGCCTATGCGACCACGCTGAAGAAGGGCTCCACCGTCACCACGGCCCGCGACCACTCCCGCGGTGCCCGTGCGCTGAAGCGGGCGGTGATCTCCGCGCTGCAGGCCAGCGCCATCGACGTACGCGACCTGGAGAACGTACCGCTGCCCGTGGCGCGGCAGCAGACCGCGCGGGGCAGTGCCGGCGGCATCATGATCCGGACCACGCCCGGGGTGCCGGACTCCGTGGACATCATGTTCTTCGACGGACAGGGCGCCGACCTCTCGCAGGGCAGCCAGCGGAAGCTGGACCGGGTGTTCGCGCGGCAGGAGTACCGGCGCGCGTTCCCCGGCGAGATCGGGGACCTGCACTTCCCGTCCAGCGTCTTCGACTCGTACACCGGGTCCCTGCTGCGGAACGTCGACACCACCGGGATCGCCGAATCCGGGCTCAAGGTGGTCGTGGACGCCTCCAACGGAAGCGCGGGGCTCGTCCTGCCCAGCCTGCTCGGCAAGCTCGGCGTCGACTCGCTGACCATCAATCCCGGTCTCGACGAGTCCAGGCCGACCGAGTCGGCGGACATGCGGCGGTCGGGCCTGGTGCGCCTCGGGGAGATCGTGGCGTCCTCGCGGGCCGCGTTCGGCGTGCGGTTCGACCCGGTCGGCGAGCGGCTCTCGCTCGTCGACGAGAAGGGCCGCATCATCGAGGACGACCGGGCGCTGCTCGTCATGCTCGACCTCATCGCCGCCGAGCGGCGCAGCGGCCGGGTCGCGCTGCCGGTGACGACCACCCGGATCGCCGAGCAGGTGGCGGCGTACCACGGCACCCAGGTCGAGTGGACGACGACCTCGCCGGACGACCTCACACGGGTCGGCGGTGAGGAAGGCGCGATCTTCGGCGGTGACGGCAAGGGCGGCTTCATCGTCCCGGAATTCAGCAGTGTCTACGACGGCACGGCGGCGTTCGTGCGGCTCATCGGCCTGGTGGCGCGGACGCAGCTCACGCTCAGCCAGATCGACGCGCGGATCCCGCGGGCGCACGTCCTCAAGCGGGACCTGGCCACCCCGTGGGCCGTCAAGGGGCTCGTGATGCGGCGGGTCGTCGAGGCGGCCGGAGACCGCTTCGTGGACACCACCGACGGCGTTCGCGTGGTGGAGACCGACGGGCGCTGGGTGATGGTGCTGCCCGACCCGGCCGAAGCCGTCACCCACCTGTGGGCCGAGGGACCCGACGACGCCTCCGCGCAGGCGCTGCTCGACGAGTGGTCCGCGGTGGTGGACAGCGCCGGCCGGTAAAACACACCGCACGCACGCGTGCCGGACAAGTGTCCCCAAGGGGGCCTGTCCGGCACGCCGGTGGGGCCATTCGGAGGTAGTGGCCGTGGCGTGCGACGATGTGCGGCATGCCGCAGCAACCCCCCGTTCGGAGCACATCCACGCGGCCCGCACGCCCGGACGCGTCCATGTCGTTGCTCACCAACGTGATGGACCACAGTCTCGACGACGGATACGCCGAGGCCGCGGCGCGGAAGAAGGCCGAGGGCGCCGGTGGTATGCCCAGGACGCTCCGCGCCAAGCTCGCCCTGGCGGCGGGACTGGTGCTCGCCGCCCTGGTGGTCACGGTCGGAGCGGCCCAGGCACGCGTCGCGGCCCCCGTCGTCGCCAAGGAGCGGGAAGAGCTGATCGACCGCATCGAGGGGGAGACCTCGGCGGCCGACAAACTCGAGGAGAACGTCGACGAACTGCGCGACGAGGTGAGCGCGCGGCAGCGCGAGGCGCTGGAGAAGAGCGGCGACGGCGAGCGGGCCGACCTGGTGAGCGTCCTGGCCGGGGCGGTCGAAGTGCACGGTCCCGGCGTGAAGCTCGTGGTGAACGACGCCAAGGAGGTCGGCACCGGCAGCGACGGCCAGCCGCGCGGCACCTCCGGGTTCTCCGACACCGGCCGGGTGCGTGACCGGGACATGCAGCGCGTGGTCAACGGACTGTGGGAGTCGGGGGCCGAGGCGATCTCCGTCAACGGGCAGCGGCTGACCGCACTGTCGGCGATCCGCGCCGCGGGCGACGCGATACTGGTCGACAACAGGCCGCTCGTGCCGCCGTACACGGTGCTCGCGGTGGGGGACGGCAAGCAGCTCAGCAGCAGGTTCCAGGACAGCGCGGACGGGCTGTATCTGCATGCCCTCCAGGAGAGCTACGGCATCCGGACCGCGCTCTCCACGGAGGACGAGGTCCGGCTTCCGGCTGCACCGAGTGTGATCGTACGAACAGCACAACCGATATCCGAGAAGGGCACATCGTGATCGCCGTACTGGGCCTCGTCGTGGGAGTCGTGGCCGGCCTCTTGGTCCGGCCCGAGGTGCCGGCGGCCGTCGAGCCTTATCTGCCGATCGCCGTCGTGGCGGCGCTCGACGCCGTGTTCGGCGGTCTGCGGGCCATGCTCGACGGCATCTTCGACGACAAGGTCTTCGTGGTGTCGTTCCTGTCGAACGTGGTCGTGGCCGCACTGATCGTTTTCCTGGGCGACAAGCTGGGCGTGGGCGCCCAGCTGTCCACCGGTGTCGTGGTCGTCCTCGGCATCCGCATCTTCTCCAACGCCGCGGCGATCCGCCGGCACGTCTTCCGGGCGTGAGGCAGATGAGCGACCACGACGAGCAGCCCGCGAACAGGCTGCGCAGGGAACTCCCCGAAGAGGTGCCTCCGGCGGACTCCCCGGCTGCGGACGTGCCCGCCGGGGACGCCCCGCAGGAGGAGCGGACGCAGACGCGGACCGGGCTCACCGGCCGGCAGCGGCTGGTGAAGGGGCTGTGGCCACCGCGTGTCACTCGGGCACAACTCATCGTCGCGCTGCTGCTGTTCGGCCTGGGTTTCGGTCTCGCGGTCCAGGTCGCCTCGAACAGCGACAGCGACAGCGCGCTGCGCGGCGCCCGGCAGGAGGATCTCGTCCGCATCCTCGATGAACTGGACGACCGTACTCAGCGTCTTGAAGACGAGAAGCAGGGCCTCGAGAAGCAGCGGGACGAGCTGGAGAACAGCTCCGACCAGGCCGAGGAGGCCCGCAGGCAGACGCTGGAGAAGGAGCGGCAACTCGGCATCCTGGCGGGCACGGTGGCCGCGCAGGGGCCGGGCATCACGGTGACGATCGAGGACACGAAGGGAACGGTCGAGGCGGACATGCTGCTCGACGCGGTCCAGGAACTGCGCGCGGCGGGGGCGGAGGCGATTCAGGTGAACGGCGTCCGGGTCGTCGCGGGCACCTACCTCACCGACGCCGACAAGAGCGTGAGCGTCGACGGGAACAAGATCAACGCGCCCTATCGTTTCCAGGTCATCGGCAAGCCGCAGGACCTCGAGCCGGCGCTGAACATCCCTGGGGGCGTGGTGCAGAGTCTGGAGAAGGAACAGGCCACCGTTACTGTGGAGCGGTCGAGCAAGATCGTCGTGGACGCCTTGCGAGCGGCGAAGCGGCCTGACTACGCTCGGTCGTCCTCCCAGTGAACCGACGGTGCATGGGGGGCGTCCGGCGAGGGCATGAGGTTGCGGGGGGTCGGCGCACCGATTGGGTGGTGCGTGGTGGAAACTGTCCGGTGGAGACGGACGTTGTGAAGGTGTCCGGGTCGGTCAGTAGGTTCAGTCAGGGTTCGTCCTGCCCCACGGGCGGGTCTGTTTCGGTCAAGGGGAATCGCCCGTGAAGTTGTTTGCGAAGTTGTTCGGCAAGAGCGCGCGAGAGGGCAGCGACAACGCGACCGCTCGCCATCGCGCACAGCCTGACGCGGAGGGCCCGCGCCCGATGTTCCGGGACCAGGTGGCTGGTCCGGGCGGTGACATTCCGGGTGGTCAGGGCGCGCCGTCTGTTGACCCTGCGCAGTCCGGCGGCATAGGTTTCGGCCAGCCCT
Organism: Streptomyces flaveolus; assembly: GCF_044765825.1. Lineage (NCBI taxonomy): Bacteria > Bacillati > Actinomycetota > Actinomycetes > Kitasatosporales > Streptomycetaceae > Streptomyces > Streptomyces flaveolus. Next base: position 6,019 of record NZ_JBIWKU010000007.1, read on the forward strand.
CGGCCTCGGGCACGGGTGGAGGGTCCCCCCGCGACCCGTACGCGTCGAACGCCCCGGCGGGGCAGCCGCGGCAGGAGGATCCGTCCATGTCGGCCCTGGTGTGTACGAGGTGCGGCAACCGCAACGCGGAGAACAGCCGCTTCTGCTCCAACTGTGGCGCCCCCCTGCGCCCCGGGGCGGTTCCGGAGCGCGCGTCCGAGACGACCTCGACGATCTCCATCTCCGGCCTGGAGGCGTACGACGCCGAAATGACCGGTCAGACGGCGGTGCCGGCGCTCTCCCCCGAGGCGCAGGCGGCCGTGGACGCGCTGCCGCTGGGTTCGGCGCTCCTGGTCGTGCGCCGTGGCCCGAACTCCGGCAGCCGCTTCCTGCTGGACGGCGAGCTGACCACGGCGGGGCGTCACCCGCAGAGCGACATCTTCCTGGACGACGTGACGGTCTCGCGCCGGCACGTGGAGTTCCGCCGCAGTCCGGACGGCTCGTTCACGGTGGCCGATGTCGGCAGCCTGAACGGCACGTACGTCAACCGTGAGCGGATCGACCAGGTCGCGCTGTCGAACGGCGACGAGGTGCAGATCGGCAAGTACCGGCTGGTCTTCTATGCGAGCCAGCGGGGCTACTGACCGTCCCCGGACTCGTTCCGGGGGAGTCCCAGGGAAGGTCCATGCTTCGAACACCGAGCGGCGGTGCCGTGCCCGGCACCGCCGCCACGGACAGTGGGCTGATGAGCATCGGCTCGGTACTGAACACGCTGCGTGACGAGTTCCCCGACATCACGATCTCCAAGATCCGCTTCCTGGAGTCGGAGGGGCTGGTCGAGCCGCGGCGTACCCCGGCGGGGTACCGGAAGTTCAGTGCGAACGACGTCGAGCGTCTCGGTCATGTCCTGCGCATGCAGAGGGACCACTACCTGCCGCTCAAGGTGATCCGCGAGCATCTGGACGCCATGGAGCGCGGTGAGGCGGTGCGATTGCCGAGCGTGGGCCGGCAGCGCGACGGGGAGGCCGTGCCGGAGCCCGACGAGGGGCCCACGGCGGCCCGGATCGGGCGGGACGAGCTGCTCGCCGCCGCCGGTATCGGTGAGCAGGAGCTCACGGAGTGGGAGTCGTACGGGCTCGTCGCTCCACTGGCCGAGGGCGTGTACGACGCCGAGGCGGTCACCGTCGCCTCGCTCGTGGTCCAGCTGGGACAGTTCGGGATCGAGCCACGGCACCTGCGGCTGATGAAGGCCGCCGCCGACCGGGAGGCCGGGCTGGTGGACCAGGTGGTGGCTCCGCTCAGGCGCCACCGCAACCCGCAGACCAGGGCCCATGCCGAGGCCCGCACCAAGGAGCTGGCCGGGCTGGCGGTGAAGCTGCACGCGGCGCTGGTGCAGACCGCCCTCGGGGTGCGGCTGCCCTGAAAGGGGCGCCGTCGGGGACCCGGATCGCCCACCCGTTCCCGGCCCGACTACCCAAACGTCCCGGGCACGGCCTAGGGTTGCTGTGTGAACGAGCTCGATGTCGTAGGTGTCCGGGTCGAGATGCCCTCCAACCAACCGATCGTGCTGCTGCGCGAAGTGGGAGGCGACCGCTACCTCCCCATCTGGATCGGGCCGGGTGAGGCGACGGCGATCGCCTTCGCCCAGCAGGGCATGGCTCCCGCGCGGCCGCTGACCCACGACCTGTTCAAGGACGTGCTGGAGGCCGTCGGCCAGGAGCTCACGGAAGTACGCATCACGGATCTGCGTGAAGGGGTCTTCTACGCCGAGCTGGTCTTCGCCAGCGGCGTCGAGGTGAGCGCCCGGCCGTCCGACGCCATAGCGCTGGCGCTGCGCACCGGAACGCCGATCTACGGCAGCGACACGGTGCTCGACGACGCGGGCATCGCCATTCCGGACGAGCAGGAGGACGAGGTGGAGAAGTTCCGCGAGTTCCTCGACCAGATCTCGCCGGAGGACTTCGGCAGCAGCAACCAGTAGTCACGCACGCGGTCCGCGAACGGGTGTCACCGTCGTACGGCCCCGTCCCAGCGCATTCGGCTAGCCTTTCCCCGCGACGGGGCACGCGAAACCACTCTTAGGGTGATTATCACTCGGCGTGCCGAGTGTGGCGATCGTTGACGCACCCTTGGTGACTGCCTACCGTCGAGGAGGCAGGTCAAGGACGGAGGTCGGCGTGAGAATGAGCGGCGACGGTACGGCTGGGGGTGGCCCCGGACGCGGCCTCGGGGTGGGCGGCTCGTACCCTTCCCCGAGCTCTCGGCTCCGCTCGAGCGGGGGCTATCCCCAGCACGGCAGCGCGGCCGAACATGCTCTTCAGCGGCCGGCGGCCGTGCCGAGCAGCGGAGGGGCGACGTCCATGGCGTCCGAGCAGATCGGCTATCGCGGGCCGACGGCCTGCGCCGCCGCAGGCATCACCTACCGGCAGCTCGACTACTGGGCCCGTACGGGTCTCGTCGAGCCCAGTGTGCGGCCCGCCCACGGGTCCGGCACCCAGCGCCTCTACAGCTTCCGCGACGTCGTCGTACTGAAGATCGTCAAGCGGTTCCTCGACACCGGGGTGTCGCTGCAGAACATCCGCACCGCCGTCCAGCACCTCAGCGAACGCGGTTTCCGCGACCTGGAGCGCATGACGCTGATGAGCGACGGCGCCACGGTCTACGAGTGCACCTCGCCCGACGAGGTCCACGCCCTGCTCCAGGGCGGCCAGGGCATCTTCGGGATCGCCGTCGGCGTGGTGTGGCGGGACGTCGAGAGCGCGCTGTCCCAGCTGCACGGGGAGCGGATCGACACGGGGGAGACCCTGGTCGGGCCCAATCCCGCCGACGAACTGGCGCGGCGCCGCAACCGGGCGGTCTGAACACCGCCCGGCCCGCGGGGCATCGTCGGCGCATTGTCAGTGGCGTAGGGCAGCATCGGAGATGTGAGAACCGCGCCCACGATCCTGCATCTCGACATGGATGCCTTCTTCGCCTCGGTGGAGCAGGCGTCCAAGCCGAGCCTGCGCGGGAAGGCCGTCGTCGTCGGCGGGCTCGGGCCGCGGGGAGTGGTCGCCACGGCCTCCTACGAGGCGCGGGTCTTCGGTGTCCACTCGGCGATGCCCATGGGCCAGGCCCGTCGGCTCGCGCCCAACGCCGCCTATCTCGTCCCGCGCTTCGAGCTGTATCGGTCGATCAGCGAGCAGGTGATGCGGCTGCTGCGGGAGCTGTCACCGCTGGTGGAGCCGCTGAGCCTGGACGAGGCGTTCGTGGACCTGGAGGCCGGCGGGGCGGCCTGGGACGCGGACTCGGCGCGGCTGGTGGGGGCGAAGCTGCGCGCGGACATCCGGGCCGTCACCGGCCTCACCGGTTCGGTGGGGCTCGCCGCCTCCAAGATGCTCGCCAAGATCGCCTCGGAGGAGGCCAAGCCGGACGGGATGGTGCTCATCGATCCCGGGTCCGAGCGGGCCATGCTCGGCCCGAAGTCCGTCCGGATCCTCCCCGGGGTGGGACCGGCGACGGGCGACCATCTGCGGAGGGCCGGGATCACGACCGTCGAGGAGCTCGCCGAGGCGGGCGAGGACGAGTTGGTGCGGCTGCTCGGCAAGGCGCACGGGCACGCCCTGTACGCGATGGCGCTGGCGCGTGACGACCGTTCCGTGGTGGCCGAGCGGGAGACCAAGTCGGTGTCGGTCGAGGACACGTACGACGTGGACATCCACGACCGGGTGCGGGTCGGGGTGGAAGTGGCGCGGCTGGCCGACCGGTGCGTGCGGCGGCTGCGCGGGTCCGGGCTGTCCGGCCGGACCATCGTGCTCAAGGTGCGGCGGTACGACTTCTCCACGCTGACGCGCTCGGAGACCCTGCGCGGGCCCACGGACGACCCGGGGGTGGTGCGGGAGGCGGCGGCGCGGCTGCTGGACTCGGTGGACACCACGGGCGGTGTGCGGCTGCTCGGGGTCGGCGTCAGCGGGCTCGCCGACTACACGCAGGAGGACCTGTTCGCGCAGGCCGCGGGGGAACGGGTCGAGGAGCTCGCACAGGAGCCGGGCGACGAGGCCGCCGAGGAGCACCGGCAGGCGCCCGTCGAGCGCCGCTGGCCCTCGGGGCACGACGTGCGGCACGCGGAGCTCGGACACGGGTGGGTGCAGGGCAGCGGTCTGGGGCGGGTCACGGTGCGCTTCGAGACGCCGTACTCCGAGCCCGGCCGGGTGCGGACCTTCCCCGTCGACGATCCGCGGCTGACACCGGCCGAGCCGCTGCCGCTGGTCGCGTCGGCACCGCGAAGACCCGAGGAGGACGGGGCGACGGCGGCCTCCGCCGGAGAGGGGGCCGCGGGCGCCTCGACCCCGGCGGCCCGTTCAGCCGCCGGGGTCGCCGACCCGGGGGGTGCGGGGGCGGCCCCGTGAGCCGCGGCTGTCGGATCGTGGTGTGAGGCGCCCAGACTCGAGGTGAGATGCGTGGTCGTCGGTGCGGTGGGCGTGAAGGTCCCCGCGCGGGGGCCGGTCGGGTGGTGTGCCCGGCGGCAGGTCCGCGGTCGGCGCCGGGGTGCCGGGGCCTCAGCCCTCCTCGTTCCCCGTGCCCGCCAGCTTGCCGAAGTCGTGGTCGGGGAGCGGGGGAGCGGCGGCCACGTCGAGGCCGTAGTGGTGGTAGAGCTGCAGTTCCTGTTCCGGCGAGAGATGACGTCCGACTCCGAAGTCGGGCGCCTCCTTGATCAGGGACCGGTCGAAGGGCACGCGCAGGGCGCCGTCGACCAGCTCGCTCGGCTCCAGGGGCACGAAAGCGTCCCTGCTGAACAGGCCCGTGCGGATGGCGGCCCACTCGGGGACGCCGGTGGCATCGTCGAGGTAGACCTCGTCGACGGTGCCGATCCTGGTGCCGTTGCGGTCGAACGCCTTGCGGCCTATCAGATTCCGCGGATCGATGTCGGTACGCACGGGCCCTCCACTAGGTCGCACTCCGGTCGCAAACCATCCGGCGAATCATCCGTCAGTACTACAAAAGGGCACATTGGGGTGAGCGGCCACTCGAAGGTGCGCTCAGTCACTCGAAGACCTGTGCGTCCGCCTCGCTGGTAGGCTGGCAAACGGCTGCTGACCCCGTGCGGGAGAGTCCTCCAGACATCATCGGAGGCGCCGAAGGAGCAAATCCTCCCCGGAATCTCTCAGGCACACGTACCGCACGGACGAGGTCACTCTGGAAAGCAGAGCGGGTGCCGACGGCCCCTGCTCTCACCGACGGTGAAAGCCGGCAGCCCTCGGGCGGCCCGGTGAAGCTCTCAGGTCGAGATGACAGAGGGGGAGGCCGTCCGGGCACCCGTGCCGTGGTGCCCCTCGAAGGTCGTCAGACCAGGAGGCCTCCGCAATGACCGCCCCTCGCATTCCGCTCTCCGAGCTCGAACAGGCAGCACCCTTCGAGCAGCGCCACATCGGCCCCGACCACGAGGCCCAGGCCAAGATGCTCGCGCAGGTCGGCTACGGCTCGCTCGACGAGCTGACGGCCGCCGCGGTACCGGATGTGATCAAGAACGCCGACGCGCTGGACCTGCCGGGCGCCCGCTCCGAGGCCGAGGTACTGGCCGAGCTGCGCTCACTGGCCGACCGCAACCAGGTCCTCGACTCCATGATCGGCCTGGGCTACTACGGCACCTTCACCCCGCCGGTCATCCTGCGCAACGTCATGGAGAACCCGGCCTGGTACACCGCGTACACGCCGTACCAGCCGGAGATCTCCCAGGGCCGCCTGGAGGCCCTGCTGAACTTCCAGACCATGGTCGCCGACCTCACCGGCCTGCCGACCTCCGGCGCCTCGCTGCTCGACGAGGGCACGGCGGCCGCCGAGGCGATGGCCCTGTCCCGGCGCATGGGCAAGAACAAGAAGGGCCTGTTCCTGGTCGACGCGGACGCGCTGCCGCAGACCATCGCCGTGATCCGGACCCGCGCCGAGCCGACCGGCGTCGAGGTCGTCGTCGCCGACCTGAGCGACGGCATCCCGGCCGAGGTCGCCGAGCGGGAGATCAACGGCGTCCTGATCCAGTACCCGGGCGCCTCCGGTGCCGTCCGCGACATCAAACCGGTCATCGACCAGGCGCACGAACGCGGCGCGCTCGTCACCGTCGCCGCCGACCTGCTCGCCCTCACGCTGCTCACCTCGCCCGGCGAGCTGGGCGCGGACATCGCCGTCGGCACCACCCAGCGCTTCGGCGTGCCCATGGGCTTCGGCGGGCCGCACGCCGGCTACATGGCCGTGCACGAGAAGTTCGCGCGCAGCCTGCCCGGCCGCCTCGTGGGCGTCTCCGTGGACGCCGACGGCAACAAGGCCTACCGCCTCGCCCTGCAGACCCGCGAGCAGCACATCCGCCGCGAGAAGGCGACCAGCAACATCTGTACCGCGCAGGTGCTGCTCGCCGTCATGGCCGGCATGTACGCCGTGTACCACGGGCCGGACGGGCTGCGGGCCATCGCGCGCCGCACCCACCGGTACGCCTCGGTCACCGCCGCGGGCCTCGCGGCCGGCGGCGTCGAGATCGTCCACGGCGCCTACTTCGACACGGTCACCGCCCGGGTGCCCGGCCGGGCCGGGGAGATCGTGCACGCCGCCCGCGAGAACGGCATCAACCTGCGCCTCGTCGACGCCGACCACGTGTCGTTCGCCTGCGACGAGACCACCACGCGCGCCCAGGTCGGCGGCGTGTGGAACGCGTTCGGCGTCGAGGGCGAGGTCGAGGCCCTGGACGCGAGCGCCGAGGACGCGCTGCCCGACGCGCTGCTGCGCACGGACGACTTCCTGACCCACCCGGTCTTCCACGCGCACCGCTCCGAGACGGCGATGCTGCGCTACCTGCGCCGCCTCGCCGACCGCGACTACGCGCTGGACCGCGGCATGATCCCGCTGGGCTCCTGCACCATGAAGCTCAACGCGACCACCGAGATGGAGCCGGTCACCTGGTCCGAGTTCGGGCAGCTGCACCCCTTCGCGCCCGCCGAGCAGGCGCAGGGCTACCTCACGCTCATCCGTGAGCTGGAGGAGCGGCTCGCCGAGGTCACCGGGTACGACAAGGTGTCGCTCCAGCCGAACGCCGGGTCGCAGGGCGAGTTCGCCGGACTGCTCGCCGTCCGCGGCTACCACCGCGCCAACGGCGACGACCAGCGGACCGTCTGCCTCATCCCGTCCTCCGCGCACGGCACCAACGCCGCGAGCGCGGTCATGGCCGGCATGAAGGTCGTCGTCGTCAAGACCGCCGAGGACGGCGAGATCGACGTCGAGGACCTGCGCGCCAAGATCGAGAAACACCGCGACGAGCTGGCCGTGCTGATGATCACGTACCCCTCGACGCACGGCGTCTTCGAGGAGCACGTGGCCGACATCTGCGCCCAGGTGCACGACGCCGGCGGTCAGGTGTACGTGGACGGCGCCAACCTCAACGCCCTGGTCGGCCTCGCCAAGCCCGGTCACTTCGGCGGCGACGTCTCCCACCTCAACCTGCACAAGACGTTCTGCATCCCGCACGGCGGCGGCGGCCCCGGCGTCGGCCCGGTGGCCGTACGGTCGCACCTCGCGCCGTACCTGCCCAACCACCCGCTGCAGCCCGCGGCCGGTCCGAAGACCGGCGTCGGCCCGATCTCGGCGGCGCCGTGGGGCTCGGCCGGCATCCTGCCGATCTCGTGGTCGTACGTCCGGCTGATGGGCGGCGAGGGCCTCAAGCGCGCCACCCAGGTGGCCGTGCTGTCCGCCAACTACATCGCCAAGCGCCTGGAGCCGCACTTCCCGGTGCTGTACACCGGCCCGGCCGGGCTGGTCGCGCACGAGTGCATCGTCGACCTGCGTCCGCTGACCAAGGCGACCGGCGTGAGCGTGGACGACGTCGCCAAGCGGCTGATCGACTACGGCTTCCACGCGCCGACGATGTCCTTCCCGGTGGCCGGCACGCTGATGATCGAGCCGACCGAGTCCGAGGACCTGACCGAGCTGGACCGGTTCTGCGACGCGATGATCGCCATCCGCGCGGAGATCGAGAAGGTCGGCTCCGGCGCCTGGCCCGCCGAGGACAACCCGCTGCGCGGCGCCCCGCACACCGCCGGTGCGCTGGGCGGTGAGTGGGACCACGCGTACACGCGCGAGGAGGCCGTGTTCCCGGCCGGAGTGTCGGTGGCCGACAAGTACTGGCCCCCGGTGCGCCGCATCGACCAGGCCTTCGGCGACCGGAACCTCGTGTGCTCCTGCCCGCCGCTGGACGCCTACGAGGACTGAGCCGGTCCGCGGTGAAGGCCCCGCCTCCTTTCCGGGGGCGGGGCCTTCGCCCTTGTCACGCCGTGGCGAGCGCGACCTCGGTCGCCTTGATCAGGGCGACGACGTCGGAACCCACGAAGAGGCCCAGGTCCTCGGCCGCTTCCTTCGTGATCACCGCGGTGAGCTCGGTGTCCTCCATGGTGACGTGCACGGCCGCCATGGCCTCGCCGAGCACAAGGCGGGTGACCGTGCCGGGCAGCCGGTTGCGGATCGACAGGCCGTCGGTCCGGCCGGTGGCGAGGGAGACCTCCGTCGACTTCACCAGGGCGCGGACGGCCGCTCCGGCCCTCAGGCCGAGATCGTCGGCGGCCTCCCGGGTGATGGCCGCGGTGAGGTCCTGGCCCCCCGTCAGGCGGACCCTGACCGTCGCCATGGCCTCGCCCGGGGTGACGCCGGTGACGGTGCCGGGGAGCTGGTTGCGGATGCTCAGGCTCATGGAGGCACCGTAGCCCGGTGACGCCATCATGCCGGGTATGCGTGGGTCTGCGTCGCCTTGACCGTCGCCCACACCGGTGCGCCCGGGTGCAGGCCGAGTTCGGCCGCAGCGACCGTGGTGAGGTCGGCGGCGAGTGCGAGTTCACCGGTCAGGTCCACGCGGATCTGGTCGCCGTGGGTCTCCAGGCCCGCGACCTCGCACCGCCACAGGTTGCGCGCGCTGGAGCCGGCGGGGCGCTCCCCGTACAGGGTCACGGCGCCCGGGGGGAACGCCACGAAGACCGGTCCGGAGAGGTCCTCGGTCGTCGTGAGGGCCGGACCGGCGTCGAGCCGGACGGTGTGGCCCTCGGCCCGCCCCCGGTAGAGGTTCAGGCCGACCAACTGGGCGATGTAGTCGGTGCGGGGCCGGCGGGCGATGTCGGCGGGGCCGCCCTCCTGGACGATGGTGCCGTGCTCGACGACCACCAGACGGTCCGCCAGCACCATGGCGTCCAGCGGATCATGGGTGACCAGGACCGCGACGGCCTCGAAGTCGGCCAGGTGACGGCGGAGCTGGGCGCGCACCTCGAGCCGCGTCCGGGCGTCCAGCGCGGCGAGCGGCTCGTCCAGGAGCAGCAGCCGGGGGTTGGTCGCCAGGGCGCGGGCGAGGGCGACGCGCTGCGCCTGGCCACCGGAGAGGCGGCGCGGCTTGGCGCCCGCGTGCTCGGCCAGGCCCATGCGGTCCAGCCAGGCGGCGGCCAGGGCCCGGGCCTCGGCCTTGGTCGCGCCCCGGCAGCGCGGGCCGAAGGCCACGTTGTCGAGCGCGGTCAGGTGCGGGAAGAGCAGGTAGTCCTGGAAGACGACGCCGACCGGGCGGGACTCGGGCGGCGTACGGTCCAGTGCGACCCCGTCGAGACGCAGATGACCACCGGTGGGCGGCAGCAGGCCGGCCAGGGCGCGCAGCGCGGTGGTCTTGCCGGCGCCGTTGGGGCCGAGCAGGGCGACGACCTCGCCGGGCGCGGCGGCCAGCGACACGTCCAGGCGGAAGCCGCCGCGGTCCACGACGAGCCGCGCGTCGAGGCCGTCGCCGGGCGCGGTGCCCGTGGCCGCGGTGGTGGGCTCCGGTTCGTTCATGCCGCCCTCATCCACCGGTCCCGCAGACCGGCCAGTACGGCGATGGAGACGGCCAGCAGCACCAGGCTGAGGGCGATCGCCGCCGCCGGATCGTTCTGCAGCGCGAGGTAGACCGCGAGCGGCATGGTCTGGGTCCGCCCGGGGAAGTTGCCCGCGAACGTGATCGTCGCCCCGAACTCGCCCAGCGCCCGCGCCCACGCCAGGACGGAGCCCGCCGCGATGCCCGGCGCGATCAGCGGCAGCGTGACCCGGCGGAACGCGGTGAAGCGGGAGGCGCCCAGTGTCGTGGCGGCCTCCTCGTAGCGCGGGTCGGCGGCCCGCAGGGTGCCCTCCACGCTGATGACCAGGAACGGCATCGCCACGAACGTCTCCGCGAGGACGACGCCCGTCGTGGTGAACGGCAGTGTGATCCCGAACCACGCGTCCAGCCACTGCCCGATCACGCCGTTGCGGCCGAAGGCGAGCAGCAGCGCCACGCCGCCCACCACCGGGGGCAGCACCAGCGGCAGCGTCACCAGCGCGCGCACGAGGCCGCGGCCGGGGAAGTCCGTGCGGGCCAGCAGCCAGGCCAGCGGGACGCCGATCAGCAGGCTCAGCGCGGTCGCCGAGGTGGCGCACACCAGCGACAGCCGCAGGGCCTGCCACACCTCGGCGCTGGTCAGCTGATCGGGCAGGCTCCGCCAGGGGGCCCGCACCAGCAGGGCGATCAGCGGGAGCAGCAGGAACGCCAGGCCGACGAGGGCGGGCACCAGGAGGGGCACCGGCACGGTACGGGTGCCCCGGCGGGAACGCTCGCGGCGCGGCCCGCCCTCCACGGTGTCCGCCCCGGGCCCCGCGGACTTGGTCACGACCGGCCTCGTCACGGCGTGCGGAACCCGGCCCGGGTGAGCACCTTCTGACCCTCGGCGGACTTCACCAGCTCGATGAAGGCCTTGCCCGCGTCCGCGTTGGGCGCCTGCTTCAGCAGGGCGATCGGATAGTCGTTGACGGCCTTGGCCGACTCGGGGAAGTCCACGCCCTCCACCTTGTCACCGGCCGCCTGCACGTCGGTCTTGTAGACGACGGCGGCGTCGGCCTCCTTCAGCTCGACCTTTGTCAGGGCGCTCTTGACGTCCTGCTCGTACGAGGCGGGGGTGAGCTCGATGCCGCTCGCGTCCAGGGCCTTCTGCGCGGCGGCGCCGCACGGCACGGTCTTGTCGCAGAGCACGACCTTCAGGCCGGAGCGGGTGAGGTCCTGGAGGGAGGAGATCTTGTCGGGGTTGCCGGGCAGTGTGGCGATCTCCAACTGGTTGCGGACGAAGGTCGCCGGGGCGCCGGCCGCGTCCCCCGCGTCGGTCACCGTCGCCATCGTCCTGGGGCTGGCGGAGGCGAACACGTCCGCGGGCGCGCCGCCGGTGATGCTGGCCGCCAGGGTGTCGCTGCCGCCGAAGTTGAAGGTGACCCGGGTGCCCGGGTGCTCCTTCTCGAACGTCTTCCCGAGCGCGGTGAAGCTCTCCTTGAGCGAGGCGGCGGCGAACACGGTGACGGTGCCGGACACCTTCGTGGACGAGGACGAGGAGGAACCGGCGGCGTCGGAGCCGGAGTCCGAACCGGAGGACGAGGAGCAGGCGCTCAGGACCAGCAGCGCGGCGACTCCCGCGCCGGTCACCGGCAAGGTCCGGCGGATGCTGCGGGTCCTGCGCACGGAACGGGTCATCACGGGCCACTCCCTCTGTCACGGGGCGGGAGCCCGGCGGGCCCGGCGGCCGGGCGCACGTCGGACTCCCCGATGCGGGGATCATACTTCCGCATCTGCGAGGGATAAGTCTCCTGTCTCATCGCATGAGCAAGCCCATGTGATCGAAAGGCTTGCATGTGCGTTCGTACGGGCGCCCAGCCGCGGCTCACCGGGACGCGTCACGCCCTGTCGATATGGACATTCGTCGACTTCACGCGGGCGGTGGCCTCCATCCCGACCTCCAGGCCGAGTTCCTCGACCGCCTCGCGGGTCAGCAGGGAGACGAGCCGGTGCGGGCCGGCCTGGATCTCGACCTGGGCCGCGACGTCGCCGAGCTTGATCGCGGTCACGATCCCGGGGAAGGCGTTGCGCACCGACGTGTGAGGGGTGTCGTCGTCGGCGCCGCCCGACCGGGCCAGGTCGACCGAGAAGGCGGCCAGGTCCCGCCCGTCGACGAGCCGCCGTCCGCCCTCGTCGCGGTGTGTGGTGATCCGGCCCGCGTCGGCCCAGCGGCGGGCGGTGTCCGGGCTGACGCCGAGCAGCCGCGCCGCCTGGCCGATCGTGTAGGACTGCATGCCGGTCACGATAGGTGGCGGCGGCGGGCCGGTGCGCGCAGGGGGCCGCGCAGCCGCCCCGCTGGTGGGCGGCAGGTGGCGACGAACGTTCGCGATGACAGCCGAATGTTTCGGCCATCGCCCAGGCTCCTGACGCTCGTGCGATCCCCTCAAGTGGGGCCGATCGCAGATTCCTTCGGTACAAGGGCTTGCCACCGTTTATGGGCTGTCTCTAGGGTGCGGCAACAACGCAGCTTTCTGAATTCCTTCCGAAACTTTCGGAATTACTCGAGGAGCGCAAGATGGGCGACCCGGCACTGTCCCGCCGCGGCTTCATGGCGGCCTCCGCCGCGGCCGGTCTGGGAATGACGGCACTGAGCGGCTGTGGCGGCGACTCCGAGGGAGGTTCGTCGGGAACGACCACGATCGAGTGGTGGAACATCTCCACCACCCAGCCGACCAAGGACGTCTGGGCAGCGCTCGCGAAGCAGTTCGAGGCGCAGAACCCCAAGGTCAAGGTGAAGATCGTCCAGCTGGAGAACGACGCCTACAAGTCCAAGATGACGGCGCTCACCGCCTCCGGGAAGCTCCCCGACATCTTCCACACCTGGGGCGGCGGCGTCCTCAAGCAGCAGGTCGAGGCCGGTCTCGTCGAGGACCTCACGGACCGGACGAAGGAGTGGGGCGACGCCCTGCTGCCGGTCGCCAAGGAGCCGTACCTCATCGACGACAAGGTGTACGGCATCCCGTTCGACATCGGCATGGTCGGCTTCTGGTACAACAAGGCGCACTTCAAGACGGCGGGCATCGCCGCGCCGCCGACCACCTGGAGCGGCTTCCTCGACGCCGTGCGCGCGCTGAAGGCCGCGAAGATCACACCCATCGCCCTGGCCGGCAAGGAGAAGTGGCCCGGGATGTACTACTGGGCGTACCTGGCGATGCGTACCGCCGGAGCCGGTGCCATGGAGAAGGCCAACGACGACAAGGACTTCACCGGGGACGAGTTCGTCCAGGCCGGGCAGCACCTGCAGGAGCTGGTGGACCTCCAGCCGTTCCAGAAGGGCTTCCTCGGGGCCGCCTACTCCACCCCCAGCGGTCAGGCCGCGGCCGTCGGCAACGGCAAGGCCGCGATGGAACTGATGGGCCAGTGGGCCCCGGTGGTGGAGGCCGACTCGGGCAAGGGCCTCGGGAAGGACCTCGGCTTCTTCCCGTTCCCGGCCGTCGAGGGCGGCAAGGGCACGATCACCGAGGTGTTCGGCGGCGGCGGCGCACACGCGCTGCGCCAGGGCGCCCCGCAGGCCGCCGTCGACTTCCTGAAGTTCTTCGCCTCGGCCGCCACCGACCGTGAACTGGTCAAGAAGACCGGTGTCCTCCCGGTGGTCCCGGCCGCCGAGGACGCCCTGGCCGACCCCAACCTCCAGGCCGTGCAGAAGCAGCTCAAGGAAACCACCGGCTTCCAGCTCTACCTCGACCAGGCCTACGCGCCCGCCCTCGGCCAGGAGATCAACGACAGCGTCGCCGCGCTCGTCGCCGGCTCCAAGTCGCCGCAACAGGTCGCCGAGTCGATCACGAAGACCGCGAAGGAAGAGCAGTAGGCCCCGATGACCTCCACGTTCCTGCCGGACAAGCGGACCGGCCCCGACGCCGACCGCCCGCCCCCGCCCGCCGACGCGGGCCGGGGCCGGGCCCGGCGCCGTACGTACCACTGGCTCACCGCGGTCGGCTTCCAGGTGCCCGCGCTGGTGCTGTTCATCGTCCTGGTGCTGCTGCCCATCCTGTTCGCCCTGTACGCCGCCTTCTTCCGCTGGGGCGGCTTCGGGATGCCCTCGGAGTACATCGGCACCGAGAACTTCACCCGCGCGTTCGACGACCCGGTCTTCCTCGGCGACCTGTGGCGCTGCCTGCTCCTGGTCGTGCTCTCCCTCGTGCTGCAACTGCCGTTCGCTCTCGCCATGGCGGTGCTGCTGAACCAGAGGATGCGCGGCCGGGCCGTGTACCGGATGCTCTTCTTCGCACCGTACGTGCTCTCCGAGGCCATCACCGGCGTGCTGTTCGCCATGATCTTCGCTCCCGGCGACGGCCTCGCCGACCACATCCTGGGCGGCATCGGCCTGGAAGGGCTCGGCGGGGAGTGGTTCGCCGACCCGTCGATGGTCATGGCGACCCTCTTCCTGGCGATGACCTGGAAGTACTTCGGCTTCCACATGATGCTCTACCTGGCCGGGCTCCAGTCGATCCCCAAGGAGCTGAACGAGGCGGCGCTCATCGACGGCGCGAACGCCTGGCAGCGCTTCCGCGGCGTGACCCTGCCGCTGCTCGCACCCACCCTGCGCATCAGCGTCTTCCTGTCGGTCATCGGCGCGATCCAGCTGTTCGACCTGGTCTGGGTGATCACCCAGGGCGGCCCCGACCACCATTCCGAGACCATGGCCGTGACCATGTTCCAGTTCGGCTTCAAGCGCTACCAGGTCGGCTACGCCAGCGCGATCAGCGTGGTCATGTTCGGCATCAGCCTCGTCTTCGCCCTCGCCTACCAGCGGTTCGTGCTCCGGCGCGACCTGGAGGGAGCCACCACGACCATGCGAGGAGGCGGGAAGTGACCGTGCGTTCCAAGTCCCGTGCGAGGCGGGTCCTTCCCGTGCACGCCGTCCTGATCGTCGTCGGCGCCGTGATGGCCGTACCGCTGCTGTACGCGGTGCTGTCCGGCTTCAAGTCCACCGATCAGCTCTCCAGCAACCCCGTCGGGCTGCCCGACCCGTGGGTGACCTCCAACTACACCGACATCCTGGCGTCGGGCTCCTTCTGGCGGCTGGTCGGCAGCAGCACGCTGATCGCGGTGGCGACGACCGTCCTCGTGGTCGTGGTGTCCGCGCTGGCCGCCTTCTCCTTCGCCCGGTTCGCCTTCCGCGGGCGGGAGTTGCTGTTCACCCTGTTCACCATGGGGCTGATGTTCCCCTTCGCGGTCGCCGCCCTGCCGCTGTTCCTGCTGCTGCGCTCCCTGGGCCTGCTGGACAACCCGCTGGGCGTCATCCTGCCGCAGGCGGCCTTCGGGCTGCCGATGACGATCATCATCCTGCGCGGCTTCTTCCGGGAGATCCCCGGGGAGCTGGAGGAAGCGGCCACGCTCGACGGCTGCGGTCCGTTCGGCTTCTTCTGGCGGGTGCTGCTGCCCATGGCCCGGCCCGCGCTCGGCACCGTCTCGGTCCTGGCGGTGGTCACCAGCTGGAACAACTTCTTCCTGCCGCTGCTGGTGTTCACCGACTCCACGTGGTGGACGATCCCGATCGGCGTCCAGCAGTTCCAGGGGCAGTACTCGGCCGACACGGCCCGTGTCTTCGCCTACCTGGTCCTGGCGATGGTGCCGGCCCTCGCCTTCTACTCCGTCGCCGAGCGCCAGCTCGTCGGCGGCCTGACCGCGGGCGCCACGAAGGGATGACACGCGCCGCGGACGCAAACGCGTCACACCCGCACCCGAACGTGAGGAGTCGCAGCATGCGTACGTCCCGTACGACCATCCGCTCCCGTACCCGGCTCAGACTCGCCGGCGCCCTGGCCGTCGCGCTGGTCGCGGCCGGCGTCGCCACCGGGCCCGCGGCCAGTGCCGGTGAGGAGCGGCACGGCAAGGACCGCGGTACCCTCGCCGACCTGGCCCAGCGGCACGGCCGGTACTTCGGCAGCGCCACCGACAACCCCGAGCTCACCGACGGCCCCTACACCGCGCTGCTGGGCCGCGAGTTCGACCAGATCACGCCCGGCAACGGGATGAAGTGGTACGCCACCGAGCCGCAGCAGGGCGTCTTCGACTGGTCGGCGGGCGACGAGATCGTCGACCTCGCCCGCGCCGGCCATCAGAAGGTGCGCGGCCACACCCTGGTCTGGCACAGCCAGCTGCCGGGCTGGATCACGGACCGCGACTGGACGGTCGACGAGCTCAGGGCCGTACTGAAGAAGCACATCCAGGCCGAGGTACGGCACTACCGGGGCAAGGTCTTCGCCTGGGACGTGGTCAACGAGGCCTTCAACGAGGACGGCACCTACCGGGAGACCGTCTTCTACAAGACACTCGGCCCCGGCTACATCGCCGACGCGCTGCGCTGGGCCCACCAGGCCGACCCGCACGTCAAGCTCTACCTGAACGACTACAACATCGAGGCCGTCGGCCCGAAGAGCGACGCCTACCTGCGTCTCGCGAAGGAGCTGAGGGCCGAGGGCGTGCCGCTGCACGGGATCGGTCTGCAGACCCACCTGGCCCTGCAGTACGGCTATCCGACGAGCTTGGAGGAGAACCTCCGCCGCTTCGCGCGGCTGGGCCTGGACACCGCCCTGACCGAGGTCGACATCCGCATGGAAATCCCCGCGGACGAGACGAAGCTCGCCACGCAGGCCGACTGGTACCGGCAGCTCACCGAGGACTGCCTGGCCGTGCGGCGGTGCGTGGGCATCACGCTGTGGGACTACACGGACAAGTACTCGTGGATCCCGGCGTTCTTCGAGGGCGAGGGGGCGGCCCTGCCCTGGGACGAGGACCTGCGTCCGAAGCCGGCGTACTACGCGATCAGGGAGGCACTCGGCGGGAGGTGAGCGGTCCGTACGCGTCGGGGCCGGCCCGCGGATGCTCCCGCGGCCGGCCCCGGAGTGCCGGGCGGAGCGGCGCCCTGCCGCCCGGCGGGTGCTCAGGCGGCGGTCATCAGCCCGGTGCCGAGCGGACGGTGCGGAGCGATGACCCGGCCGTCCGGCAGAAGCTCACCGGTGTCCTCGAAGAGGACGACGCCGTTGCACAGCAGGCTCCACCCCTGTTCCGGGTGGTGCGCCACGAGACGGGCGGATTCCCGGTCGGCGGAGTCGGCTGGAGGACACGGTGGCTGGTGCTGACACATGAGTGGGGTCTCTCGGTCCGTCGTGATGGATGAGTGCGCTGTCTGGTCTGTCCCGCGGCGTGAAACGTCGTCCATGGCCGCCCCCCGTTTGATAGGTCGGTCCGAACCCAGTGTTGCCCCACGGGCGCCGATCCGCAGGTATTTCGCAGCACCGCTTCTCACGGGTTGGAGACGCGTCACCCACGCGGACGGTTCATCGCAACGGCACTGTCACTTCGGATGATTCCGCATGGCCGGATGGGACTAGTCCGCCCGGCACGGCCCGGGCGGACGAGCGGGTCAGGCGGGGGAGCGCAGCAGCCGCGTCGGCGTCGCCCGGTGGGTCAGGAGAGGGAGCAACTCGGCCACCCGGTGCGGCCGGTGGGCCGCGATACCGGGCGGTGCCGGCGCGAGCGGCACCAGCAGGTCGGAGCCGGCGGGGTACCCCTCGGCCGGGTCAGCGGCGCAGTCGCCGTGCAGCCACAGCGTGAGCATGTAGAGGCCGGGCACCGACAGGAGACGCGGCTGGTAGGGCTGCGGCAGCGTCTCCGCCTGGCGCAGTGCCCGTTCGGTCGAGGCGATGTAGGGGCCCTCGAAGAAGCGGGAGAAGGCCCACCCGTCCGGGGTCGGCATGGTCTCCGCGGCCGCCACGGCCCGGTCGCCGGAGCGGATCAGGAACCGCCAGCCCGTCAGCCGGGTGGCCGTCACGCCCTCGGCGGACACCCCGTCCAGGACGTGCACGGGCAGGGGCAGTTCGGGGGTGGTCGGCCCCTGGGCGCCGAGCAGGGACGGGGTCCGGGCCTCGCGGACCGCGGTGGGAGACGAGAGAGCGGTCAGGACGGAGCGCAGGGCGGGCGCGGGAGCCGGGGGGACATGCAGCGGCATGGTGGGTCGCCTCTCATTCGAAGGCACGGTGGCGCGAGGGCGGTGCGTGACAGGGCGGGGTGGGGCATGCGGGGCGGACGACGCTGTCAGCTCACGGGGTGGAGAGGCAGGGGCCGGGGTCCGAGAACCGAGAAGTGGAGTGAGGCCTGCCGTGCGTCAGCTCGGCGGCAGGATCCATCGACCGTGGACGCCGGTCTTCTGCCTTGTTCGCGGAGTTTATACGACATGTGTTCAGACTGTGTTTCCTCTAGCTGTCCGCGGCAAGCAGAACAAGGGCACATTCGGACGTTGAAATGCGGTAATCCTCCGGATTTCGTACCCGGAGCACGGCGCTGACCTCGGGGAATCCTCACCGAGCGGTCGGCCAATTCTCGTCGGCGTTTTTCACGAGTTGCCGGGCCCCGAAACTGCGGGGTGCGCCATGCCCGGTGAATGTGCCACCGGTCACATCGGTTCAGCGTAGCGGGTGCCGGGGCCGCGCGGGGACGTTATCGATCGCTTCGGCTGGGCATCATCCCACCTGACCGGCACACCGGCGGCCGGATCTTCAACCCACCGCTCCGAGAAGGGACTCTTCCATGGGGGAGAAGGTCGTGGCAGGTCAGTTCGACCTGTCCGATCGCCAGCGCTACCGCGACAAGCTCCAGCGGTGCCTGACGGGCCTGGAGCGACTGCTGGCGGAGAAGCGGTTCGACCGTCCGAAGAACCTGATGGGGCTGGAGATCGAATTGAATCTCGTCGGCGCCGACGGGATGCCGAAAATGTTGAATGCGCAAGTCCTCGAGCGCATCGCGAGCCGCGACTTCCAAACAGAACTCGCCATGTTCAACCTGGAAGTCAACATCGCACCACACCGATTGGGCGGCCGGGTATTCGACCGGCTCGCCGAGGAGATCCGCACGTCACTGGCCTATGCGGACCGGAAGGCCGGCGAGGTCGACGCGGGAATCGCGATGATCGGAATTCTGCCGACCCTCGACCGGGACGACCTGGTCTCGTCCAACCTCTCGGCCGTCGACCGCTACGCGCTGCTCAACGAACAGATCGTGGCGGCCCGCGGCGAGGACTTCACGCTGGACATCGAGGGCGTCGAGCGCCTCACCTGCACGTCCAAGTCCATCGCCCCGGAGGCCGCCTGCACCTCGGTGCAGCTGCACCTCCAGGTCACCCCGGACCGCTTCGCCGACGTGTGGAACGCGGCCCAGGCGGTCACCGCCGCACAGATCGCCCTCGGCGCCAACGCGCCCTTCCTGTTCGGCCGCGAGCTGTGGCGCGAGTCGCGGCCCCCGCTGTTCCAGCAGTCCACCGACACCCGCCCGCCCGAGCTCCAGGCCCAGGGGGTGCGTCCCCGAACCTGGTTCGGAGAACGGTGGGTGACCTCGGCGTACGACCTGTTCGAGGAGAACCGGCGCTACTTCCCGGCACTGCTGCCGATCTGCGACGACGAGGACCCGCTGGAGGTCCTGGACGCGGGCGGCGTGCCCAAGCTCGCGGAACTCGTCCTGCACAACGGCACGGTCTACCGCTGGAACCGCCCCGTCTACGACATCGCCGACGGCGTCCCGCACCTGCGGGTGGAGAACCGCGTCCTGCCCGCCGGCCCCACCGTCACCGACGTCATCGCCAACGCGGCCTTCTACTACGGCGTCGTCCGCGCGCTCGCCGAGGAGCCCCGGCCGGTGTGGACCCGGCTGCCGTTCGAGGCCGCCGCCGCCAACTTCGAGGCCGCGTGCCGCCACGGCATCGACGCCCGCTTCGAGTGGCCCAGGCGCGGCAGGCTCGGCGGCACCACCGAGGTCGACGCCGCCGTCCTCGTACGCGACGAACTGCTGCCGCTCGCCGAGGCCGGGCTGGACGCGTGGGGCGTGGAGCCCGCCGACCGGGACCTGTACCTCGGGGTGATCGAGGAGCGGTGCCGGCGCCGGGTCAACGGCGCGTCCTGGCAGGCGGCCACGTTCCACCGGGCGCTGGAGGCGGGTCTGTCCCGGGACGCGGCGCTGGCCGCGACGACCAGGCGCTACGTCGAGCTCATGCACCAGGGCGACCCCGTGCACCTGTGGCCGGTGGGCCTGCCGGAGCCGGCGCCGCTGGGCTGACCCTCACCGGGGCCCGCCCCCGCCGCGCGCCGCCTCATACTGATCGGGCAAGCTGTGACGTCCCAGCTGGAGGCAGGTGTGCATGGCGGAGGCGGGCCCGGTGGACGATGCGTTCCCTCAGCAGCCACTCGACGAGGAACCCCCTCGCGAGGGGCGGCTCTCGCGGCGGATCCTGCGTGACGAGACGCTGCTCGTCCTGGCGCTCTCGCTCGGCGCGAGCGGGGTCTCCGCCCTCATCAGCTTCATCGGCTCGCTCACCCGGCCCGGCGGTCTCAAGGACCAGGCGGCCACCCTCAACGCCTCGGCGGCGCCCGGCCGCCCCTGGCTGGACCTGGCCTGGCAGCTCTTCGGGATCACCACCGCCCTGGTCCCGGTCGCCCTGGTCGCGCACTTCCTGCTGCGCGAGGGCCGCAGCCTGCGCACCCTCGGCTTCGACCGCACCCGCCCGTGGCCGGATCTGGCTCGCGGGGCCGCCGTCGCCGCCGTCATCGGCAGTACCGGCATCGCGTTCTACCTGGCCGCCCGGGGGCTCGGCTTCAACCTGACCGTGGTGCCCGAGGCGCTGCCCGAGGTGTGGTGGAAGTACCCCGTGCTCATCCTCTCGGCGGTGCAGAACTCCGTCCTGGAGGAGGTCGTCGTCGTCGGCTATCTGCTGCGCCGGCTCGACCAGCTGGGCTGGAGCCGGGGCGCCTCGATGGCGGCGAGTTCGGTGCTGCGCGGGTCGTACCACCTCTACCAGGGCATCGGCGGCTTCGTCGGCAACATGGTGATGGGCGTGGTGTTCGTGTACCTGTACCGCCGCTGGGGCCGGGTGGGTCCGCTGGTGGTGGCGCACTCGCTGCTCGACATCGGGGCCTTCGTGGGCTACGCGCTGCTGGCCGGGAAGGTCGACTGGCTGCCGACGGCGTGACGGGGACCGGGGAGCCTCCCGCGCCCCCGCCACGCGGGTCCTAGGCCAGCAGCTCCCCCTCGATCACCGTCACCGCGCGTCCGCTCAGCAGCGTGCGGTCGCCGCGCACCTCCGTACGGACGCGGCCGGAGCGGGGCGAGGCCTGCAGGCCGGTGAGGACGGGGCTGCCCAGGCGCTCGGCCCAGTAGGGCGCGAGCGCCGTGTGGGCGCTGCCGGTGACCGGGTCCTCGTCGATGCCGACGTTCGGGAAGAAACAGCGGGAGACGTAGTCGTAGCCGCGGGCGGGGTCCTCCGCGCGGGCCGTGGCGATGATGCCGCGCCGGGAGTGGGCGGCCAGGGACTTGTGGTCCGGGGCCAGTCCCCGGACGGTTTTCTCGTCGGCGACCTCCACCAGCAGGTCACCCACGTCCGGACCGGTGTCGAGGGCCGCGTGCGGCTGTGCGCCCAGCGCTTCGGCGACGCCCTCGGGGACCTCGACCGGCGTGAGCGGTGCGGTCGGGAAGTCGAGGGTGATCGAGCCGTCCTCGCGGGGCGTGGCGATCAGGACACCGCTGCGGGTGGCGAACCGCACCGGCCCCTCGTGGGTCCCCGTGGTGTGCAGGACGTGGGCCGTGGCGAGGGTCGCGTGGCCGCACATCGCGACCTCGGTGGCGGGCGTGAACCAGCGCAGCGCCCAGTCGGCCTCGCCGCCCGCGGGCAGCGGGTGGGCGAACGCGGTCTCGGCGTGGTTGACCTCCAGGGCGACCTTCTGGAGCCGGTCGTCGTCCGGGAAGGCGTCGAGGAGGAGTACCCCGGCGGGGTTGCCGGCGAAGGGCCGGTCGGTGAAGGCGTCGACGATTCGGATGCGCATGCCCCTGACGCTAGGTGCCCGGCCGAGCAGCGGGCCAAGGCCAATTCGGGAGTTCTGGCCCGACTTCCGGTGCGTCGGGCTGTCGGCAGGGGCTTGTCGACCGACAGCTTCCGATATATCGTTGAAGCATCGCGACAGATCAACGACTGAATGGAGTGATGGCGATGCGTACCCACGGATACGAGCGTGGACACGGTGGACACGGGCGCGGCGGGGGCGGTCCCTTCGGCCACGGCGGCTTCGAAGGCCGGCGCTCGGCGTTCGGGCCCTTCGGGCCCGGCGGCCCGGGCGGACCCGGCGGTCCCTTCGGACCGGGCTTCGGTCCCGGCCCGTGGGGTGGCCGAGGGCGGGGCGGACCCAGGGGGAGGGCGCGGCGCGGCGACGTACGGGCATCGATCCTCGCCCTGCTCAAGGAGCGTCCGATGCACGGCTACGAGATGATCCAGGAGATCGCCGAGCGCAGCGGCGGGGCGTGGAAGCCCAGCCCCGGTTCGGTGTACCCCACCCTCCAGCTGCTGGAGGACGAGGGCCTGATCGTCAGCGAGAGCGAGGGCGGCAAGAAGCTCTTCTCGCTCACCGAGGCGGGCCGCACCGCGGCCGAGGAGGGCCCCGAGGCGCCCTGGGAGGAGGCCTCCCGCGGCGTCGACTGGGAGGCGCTGAACGACATCCGGCAGGCCGGCTTCGGTCTGATGGAGGCCTTCGGCCAGGTCTGGAAGACCGGCAGCAAGGAGCAGCGGGAGAAGGCGCTCGCCGTCATCGGCGACGCCCGCAAGAAGCTGTACCTGATCCTCGCCGACGAGGACTGACCGGTACGGCACGGCCGGGCGCCCCGCGGAGTGATCCGCGGGGCGCCCCCGTGCCCGTGCCGACGCGTCGCGTTCGGTCCATCCGCCGTATCACCGCCGCGTCCGCGGGGGCGTACACCCGGTGCACGTACTGCCGGCCGTCGACCGCCGGCAGCCCCACCAGCCGGCACTCGCACCTGCTCCTCATGCCCCTGTCGGCCCCCCGACGGCACGCTGGGGTTGTACCCGCGCACGTGTCGCAAGGCGGCGCGCGCCCGCAGGGGAGGAACGGCGTGATCTCATCCGTAAGGAGGAGATTCCGGCTCGCCGGGTCCACTCTGTGTGGGACGCGGAAATGCTCCCCTTCGGGGATGCCCCGCGTCGCAGGGGCTGATGTGCTGGGTGATGTGCAACCCCGTATCCCCCGGCAGTCGGCCGGTGAGCAAGGCGACCGGCGCCCGGACGGTGTCGACGCCGACACCCGGTTCAGCGCGGAACTGGCGCCGGTGGTCTCCGGTGCCCGCCGCAGAGCGGTGCG
This sequence comes from Streptomyces flaveolus, assembly GCF_044765825.1. Taxonomy (NCBI): domain Bacteria; kingdom Bacillati; phylum Actinomycetota; class Actinomycetes; order Kitasatosporales; family Streptomycetaceae; genus Streptomyces; species Streptomyces flaveolus. The sequence goes on from NZ_JBIWKU010000007.1 coordinate 29,005, forward strand.
GGACGGGGACCGGCAGATCGACACGGCCCACCTGCTGCACTCGCTCCTGGAGTACGACCCGAAGGCGCGGGCCGTTCTCGGTGAGGGGCCGCCGCTCGCCCGCCTGCTCGGCTACCTCGTGCAGCGCAGCATCGGATACGGCCTGCGCTGGCAGAGCACCGTCGAGGACTCCGGCGCCGTGCCCGTGGTGGGCGGGGCCGCCGGGTTCTCGCCGCTGGCCGCGGCGGCCATGGAGGACGCCCGCGCCCGTGCCGCCCGGCGGGGAGCGGCCGAGGCGTGCGGCATCGACCTGCTCGCCGCCCTCGTCGCGGATCCGCAGGCCCGGGCCGTGGAGGTGCTCGGCCGTGCCGCCGTCGATCCCCGCGCGGTCCTCGCCCGGGTGGACAACCACGTCGAGCCGACGCCCTGACCCCGCGCACTGACCCGGGCCCTGACCCGCACCCCGGTCCCGCGGCCGGCCTCGCGCCGCATGTCCAGCCGGTGAGACAGGTGTCATCGGGGGTGACGGTCATGTCGTCCCCTGTCATCATGTGCCGGTGCAGACGACTGACAGCCCTCGCGGCAGCCATGGAAAGGGCGCCGGACTCGGACTCGCGCTCGCCTCGGCGGTCGCCTTCGGAGGTTCCGGTGTCGCGGCCAAGCCGCTGATCGAGGCGGGCCTCGACCCGCTCCACGTGGTCTGGCTGCGGGTGGCCGGCGCGGCCCTCGTGATGCTGCCGCTCGCCGTGCGCCACCGCGCCCTGCTGCGCCGCCGCCCGGGGCTGCTGGCCGGCTTCGGCCTCTTCGCCGTCGCGGGCGTACAGGCCTGCTACTTCGCCGCGCTCTCCCGGATCCCCGTCGGCGTCGCCCTGCTCGTCGAGTACCTGGCACCCGCCCTGGTCCTCGGGTGGGTGCGGTTCGTGCAGCGCCGGCCGGTGACGCGGGCGGCCGCGCTCGGCGTGGTCCTCGCGGTCGGCGGGCTCGCCTGCGTCGTGGAGGTCTGGTCCGGTCTCGGCTTCGACGCCCTCGGGCTGCTGCTCGCGCTGGGCGCGGCCTGCTGCCAGGTCGGCTACTTCGTCCTGTCCGACCAGGGCAGCGACGCGGGCGACGACGCGCCCGATCCGCTGGGCGTCATCGCGTACGGGCTGCTCGTCGGGGCCGCCGTGCTCACCGTGATCGCCCGGCCCTGGACCATGGACTGGTCCCTCCTCGCGGACACCGCGCCCATGAACGGCACGCCCGTCGCCGCCGCCCTGCTGCTCGCCTGGATCGTCCTCGTCGCCACGGTCCTCGCCTACGTCACCGGCGTGCTCTCCGTGCGCCGCCTGTCACCGCAGGTCGCGGGCGTCGTGGCGTGCCTGGAGGCGGTCATCGCGACCGTCCTGGCCTGGGTCCTGCTCGGCGAACACCTCTCGGCGCCGCAGATCGTCGGGGGCGTGGTGGTCCTCGTGGGCGCCTTCATCGCCCAGTCGTCGGCGCCCGCCAAGGGCTCCGCGGACCCGGTGGCCAGTGGCGGGCCCGAAAGGGAGTTGTCCAGCCGCGGGACGGCGACCTAGAGTGCCGATCATGCATTCGACCGCACTCGTCCTTCCGCCTCCGGCCGCCTGAGGCGGGCCCTCCGGAAGCCGCCCGGCGCGTGGTAGCCGGGCCGGTCGGTGCTGCCCGCAGACGCCAGTCCACCCACCCCTGTCCGAGGGGTGGCCCCCGACGTCCGCGCCCCGTGCGCGTCTGCGGAGAGAACTCGTGTCGAATGCCGTCTCCGGCCTGCCCGTAGGGCGTGGCCTCCTCTATCTGATCGTCGCCGGTGCCGCGTGGGGCACTGCCGGTGCCGCCGCCTCGCTGGTCTACCGGACCAGTGACATGGGGCCCGTGACCCTGTCCTTCTGGCGCTGCGCCGCCGGTCTCGTGCTGCTGCTCGCCGCCCGCCCGCTGCGCCCGCGGGTGCGGCCCGCCGTAGCGGAGCCGCTGCGCCGCAAAGTGCTGCGGGCCGTCCTCACGGGCCTCGGTCTCGCGGTGTTCCAGACCGCCTACTTCGCCGCGGTGCAGGCGACCGGGCTCGCCGTGGCCACCGTCGTCACCCTCGGCGCCGGCCCGGTGTTCATCGCGCTCGGCGCGCGCCAGGCCCTCGGGGAGCGGCTGGGCGGGGGCGGGGCGGCCGCGGTCGTCGGCGCCCTCGCCGGGCTCGGGGTGCTCGTCCTCGGCGACGGCAGCACGTCCGTCGAGCCCGTGGGCGTACTCCTCGCCCTGGTGTCGGCGGCCGGGTACTCCGCGATGACGCTCCTCACCCGCTGGTGGGGGCGCGACGGTTCGGCGGACGCGGCCAGCACGTCCGTCGGGGCGTTCGCCGTCACGAGCCTGTGCCTGCTGCCCTTCGCCCTCGCCGAGGGACTGGTGCCGCACAGCGCCGAACCGGTCCGGCTGCTGTGGCTCCTGGTGTACGTCGCGGCCGTCCCGACCGCCCTCGCCTACGGCCTGTACTTCGCCGGCGCGGCCGTCGTCCGGTCGGCCACCGTGTCCGTGATCATGCTGCTCGAACCGGTCAGCGCGGCGGCGCTGGCCGTCGTCCTGCTCGGTGAGCACCTCACCGCGGCGACCCTGGCCGGCACCGTGCTGATGCTCGGCTCGGTCGCGGGACTCGCGGTGGCGGAGGCGCGGCAGGCGCGGACCCCCACGGCGCTCGCCTGACGGCGGATCCTTCCGCGCGGGGGTTCCACTCGGCACCCTCGCGCGGCGGGTCCTGCCGGTGGACCGGCATCAGGGCGCGGTCAGGTAGGCGGGCAGCCCGGTGCCCGGCTCCAGGCCCGGGTCGGCGACCGGGGCGTCGTAGCCCTTGCGCAGCGGGACGAGGCCGGCCCAGTGGGGGAGGGCGAGGTCCTCCGGCTCGTCGTTCACGCCGCCGGTGCGGAGCTTGGCGGAGACCTCGTCCAGGTCGAGGCGGATCACGGCGGTGGCGGCCAGCTCCTTCTTGTTGGCCGGCCGGGAGTCGTGCGAGCGGCCGGGTACGACATGGTCGACCAGGGCGTCCAGAGCCGTGCGCTTCTCCTCCGCGTCGGTCACGTCGTAGGCCGTGCCGTGCACCACGACCGAGCGGTAGTTGATCGAGTGGTGGAAGGCCGAGCGGGCCAGCACCAGCGCGTCCACGTGCGTCACCGTCAGGCACACGGGCAGGCCCGGGTCCGCCTGGCCCGTCATCCGCAGCGGGCGCGAGCCGGTGGAGCCGTGCACGTAGAGGCGTTCGCCGACCCGGCCGTACAGCGTGGGCAGGACGACGGGGGCCCCGTCGCGGACGAAACCGAGGTGGCAGACGTAGCCCTCGTCGAGTATCGCGTGCACCAGCTCCTTGTCGTAGGAGGCCCGGTCGGGGGAGCGGGTGGGGACGGTGCGGTCGGTGGGCGAGTAGGCGGTGGCGGGCTGCGACGGCGTCTGCGTGGTCCCCTGCATGGCGCTCTCCATTGCACTAGTGCATAATCGGGTTTGTGCTAGGAGAGTATCGGATCACGGGACGTGGTGCAGCGGAGATTTCCGCGAGCGTCGAACGCGCGGTGGGCGCGGGCGAGCTGGAGCCGGGGCAACCGCTGCCGCCGATGCGGGAGTTGGCCGAGCGGCTGGGGGTGAATCCCAACACCGTGGCCGCGGCCTACCGCACCCTGCGGGAGCGCGGGGTCATCGAGACCGCCGGGCGCCGGGGCAGCCGGGTGCGCGCGAAACCGGCCACCACGGGGCGCGAGTTCATCGGCGTCGAGGTGCCCGAGGGTGTGCGCGACGTGTCCGGCGGCAATCCGGATCCGGCACTGCTGCCCGCGCTCGGCCCGGTGTTCGCCGCGGCCGCCGAGCAGAGCGACCGGGATCCGGTGCTGTACGGGCACGCACCCGTGGAACCGGAGCTGGAGCGGATGGCGCGGGCCGGACTGGACGCCGACGGGGTGCCGGACGGGCCCGTGGCCGTCACGTCCGGCTCCCTGGACGCGATGGAACGGGTGCTCGCGGCACACCTGAGGCCCGGCGACGCCGTCGCCGTGGAGGACCCGGGCTGGGGCAGCCTGCTCGACCTCGTGCCCGCGCTCGGCCTGCGCACGGTCCCCGTCGGCGTCGACGACGAGGGGCCGCTGCCCGACGACGTGCACCGGGCCCTGGCCGCCGGTGCCCGCGCGCTGGTCGTCACGGACCGAGCGCAGAACCCGACCGGCGCCGCGCTCAGTGCCACGCGCGCGCGTGCCCTGCGGTCCATCCTGCGGGACCACCCGGAGACGCTGCTGATCGAGGACGACCACGGCCATCACATCGTCGACCTGCCGTTGCACCCGCTCGCCGGGACGACGCACAGCTGGGCCTTCGTCCGCTCGGCGGCCAAGGCCTACGGGCCCGACCTGCGGCTCGCCGTGCTCACCGGCGACGCGGTCACGCTCGACCGGGTGCGCGGCCGCCAGCGGCTGGGCCCCGGCTGGGTCAGCCGCATCACCCAGCGGGCCGTGGCGCAGCTGTGGGCCGAGGGTGCGGTGGACGCGCGCGCGGTGGCGGCGGCGTACGGGCGGCGCCGGGACGCGCTGCTCGGCGCGCTCGGACAGCGCGGTGTCCAGGCGCACGGACGCAGCGGCATGAACGTGTGGATCCCCGTGCCGGACGAGACCGGCGCTGTCGCCCGCCTGCTGCACGCCGGCTGGGCCGTGGCCCCCGGCGCCCGCTTCAGGATCGGCGCCCCGCCCGGCATCCGGATCACCGTCTCGACCCTGGCCGACGGAGAGGAACGGCCCCTGGCTGACGTGGTCGCGGCGGCGCTGGGGCCGGGGCCCGGGCGGTACTACGTCTGACGTGTCCGGGGGCGGGGCGTTACGCGCTACGCGGCCGGACCGGGCCGGGCGGCGCTCCGTCGGACCGGTCCTGAACAGTGCCGGGGCCCGCGTGTCCGGGCCGTGCCGGGGCAACGCCGTGCGCCGCACGGCCGGACCGGGGTGCTGTGTCGGCGTATCCCGAACAATGCAGGGGGTCCCGCATGTCCGGGCCGGGGCGGGGCCGCGTCCGCCGCGGGCAGCCGGCGCGCGGCTAGGCCGCCGCCTTCCGGGGTTCCCGGGCCGGACGGGCCGGCTCGGCGGGGCGAGGTGTCCTCGGCCGCGCCTGGGTCAGAGCCGCGCCCGCGAGGACGACGACCGCGCCGACCGGGGTCGACCAGGACAGCGACTCGCCCAGCAGCGCGACGCCCGCGGCCGTGGCGATGACCGGGGTGAAGTACGTGACCATCTGGGCCGTCGTCGGGCCCACTTCGGCGACCAGGTCGTACTGGATCAGGAAGGCGAGCCCGGTGCCGAGCGCGCCCAGCGCCGCGACCGCCAGCGCGGGCAGCACCGGGAAGTGCGTCGGCACGGAGGTGAACAGCGGTGTCACGAACGTCAGTTGCAGCGTCGCGAGCAGCAGTTGCGCTCCCGTCAGGGACAGGTGCGAGTGGCTCGAGCCGGCCAGGGTGCGGCGGACGTAGATCCAGCCGACCGGATAGCTCAGCGAGGCGAGCAGTGCCAGCGCCGTGCCCGTGACGTCCAGGCCGTGGAAGCCCTGCCAGACACCCAGCACCGTCAGGACACCCAGGAAGCCGATGCCGAGGCCGGCCACCCTCAGCCGGGTCGGCCGGTCCTCGGACAGGGCGACCAGCGACAGGGCCATGCCCCACAGCGGCGAGGTCGCGTTGCAGATGCCCGCCAGGGACGACGGGATCGTCAGCTCGGAGTAGGCGAAGAGGGAGAACGGCAGTGCGTTGAGCAGGAAACCGGCGACCGCCAGATGCGCCCACGTCCGCGCCCCGCGCGGCAGCCGCTCCCGCTTCACCGCCATCACCACGGCGAGCACCGCCGTACCGAACACCAGCCGGCCCAGCGTGACCTGGAACGGGGCGAAGCTCTCCGTGCCCACCTTCATGAAGAGGAAGCTGAAACCCCAGATCAGGGCGAGGACGCCGAAGCGCAGCCGCCAGTCGAGGACGCGGCGGACCCGGAGGGGTGCGGGGGAGGACGTGACGCTGCTCATGGAGGCAACGATGCTGCAGCTTTTCTCGTAGCACAATCGATATTTGACGCCCGGTATATCGTAGCATCGCTTATATGTTGAACCTGGAGCGCCTGCGCACCCTCGACGCCCTCGCCCGGCACGGATCGGTCAGCGGGGCCGCCGAGGGCCTGCACATCACCACCTCGGCCGTCTCCCAGCAGATGTCCAAGCTGGAGCGCGAGGTCGGCCAGCAGCTCCTGGCCAAGAACGGCCGGGGCGTGCGGCTGACGGACGCGGGCCGCCTCCTCGCCGAGCACGCGGCGCGCATCCTCTCCCAGGTCGAGCTCGCCCAGTCCGACCTCGAGGCCCACCGCGGGCAGGTGGTGGGCGAGCTCCGGCTGTCGGCGTTCCCGACCGCCGCCCGCGGGCTGTTCCCCGCCGCACTGTCCGCCCTGCGCGCCGAGCACCCCGCGCTGCGCATCCGCTCCAGCGAACTGGAACCGGAACGCGGCATCCGGGGAGTGGTGCGCGGCGACCTCGACCTGGCCGTCGTGCTCGACTGGTACAACAAGCCGATGCCGCTGCCCGACGGCCTGGTCAAGGCGCCGCTCCTGGACGACCCCGCGGACGTGGCCATGCCGGCCGGCCACCGGCTCGCCGGACGGGACGAGGTGGACCTCGCCGAGTTCGCCGAGGACGAGTGGATCACGTGGGCCGAGGGCGAGTTCTGCCACGAGTGGCTGATGTTCACACTGCGCTCGAAGGGCATCGAACCGATCATCGGCCACCGCGCCGCCGAGACCCACACCCAGCTCGGCCTGGTCGCCGCGGGGCTCGGGGTGTGCATCGCCCCGCTCCTCGGGCGCCATCCGATGCCCTCCGGCGTCGTCACCGTGCCGCTGCGTCAGCGGGCGCGCCGGCACGTGTACGTCGTCTGGCGCGCGGACGCCGACCGCCGCCCGTCGATCCGGGCGGCGGTGGAGGCGCTGCGGGCGGCGGCGGGACGGCTCGGCCGGCCCTCCCGTCCTACAGGGACGACAGCTTGCGGAAGTCCCAGGTGACGATCTTCTCGGGCGTCAGCCGCAGCCAGGCGTGGCGGCCGTCGTGCGGCATCTCGTCCAGGCCGAAGTTCTTCCGCGCGAACAGCGTCTCGGGAAGGTCCAGTTCGGCGCACAGCTCGCCGGTGCGCGGTGCCTCGCCCACGAACTCAACGCGGCCGGACAGCTCCGCGCCCCGCAGCTCGTCGTACTCCTCCCCGGTGTCGACCACGACCGCCACCCGCGCGTCGCGCCGCAGGTCCGCCCAGCGCCTGCTGCGCACGACCGAGTACAGCCACATCGAGGAGCCGTCCCAGGCGAACCAGAGCGTGCTCACGTGCGGCGCGCCGTCCGCCGAGACCGTGGCGACCCGGCAGGTGCGCTGGACGGTGAGGAACGCGTCCAGCTCACCGGGCGTCATCATGATCTTCCGGCCCCGGCGTTGCGCGACGGTCATGCGATCCCTTCTTCACACCTCGTGTCGGTCGACCGTGTGTCCCCTGCTGCCCTCACGCCCGCTTGATCGAGTCCCCGCTGACCGTGATCTGCACGGCGGGCAGCGGCTCGGGGGCCGGGCCGCCCTGCACGCTGCCGTCCGTGATGGAGAACTTGCTGTTGTGGCAGGGACAGTTGATGACGCCGTCGGAGACGTCCTTCACGGCGCAGCCCTGATGGGTGCAGACGGCCGAGAAGGCCTTGAACTCGCCCGCCGTGGGCTGGGTGACCACGATCTTCTGGTCGGCGAAGACCTTCCCGCCCCCTTCAGGTATGTCCGCGGTCGCCGCGAGCGCGCCACCGGCTCCGGCGTTCTCGCCGCCGGTCGCGGACTCGCTCGACGCGTCGTCGTCGGAACCGCCGCACGCGGTCAGGGCGGCGGCGAGTCCCGCGGCCCCGGCCGCCGCCACGACCGTACGACGAGCCGGTCCCGACGCGGGGTGAAACGATGCGCTGGTCATGCTGATGACGTTCCCTTCCGGGGCTGGATGCGTGATCTGCCGAGAGGTACGGCCGCGGGGCACGTGCTGTTCAGTCCTGTCGTGATGCCGTCGGGTCCGTTGTCACCGGCCGTTTCGCGGGGCCGCGCCGGCCGGTACGGAGGGCAGGTAACGGGGAGCCCGCCAGGCGTCCAGCCGGTGCTCCACCGCCGCGCCCAGCGACAGCAGATCGGCGTCCTCATGGTCGCCGGCCATCAGCAGCAGCCCGACCGGCAACTCGTCCACGAACCCGGCGGGCACGGACAGCGAGGGGTACCCGGCGACGGCGGCCGGGGTGGAGGACGGGATCACGTCGTTGTCGCCGCGTGCGCAGTCGGTCGTCCACGCGGGCGGGTTCGCGGGGGAAGCGATGGCGTCCAGGTCGTGAGCGTCCATCGTCTCGTCGATGGACCGCCGGGACAGGTCCCGCAGCTCGGCTCGCACGGCCCGGTAGCGCGGGTCGGTGGTCGACGGCGCGGCCAGGGCCTGCTCGAACAGTTCCTGGCCGGCGAAGCACGTCTGCTCGGCCGGGTGCGTGCGGTTGAACTCGATCAGCTCGGCGAGGTCGCGGGGCCCGCCGCGGGTGGCGAGGTAGGCGTCGATGCCCCGGTGGAACTCGCTCAGCAGCGCCGGGAATTCGAGTGCGGCGAGTCTGTCCTGGTAGGGCGGCGTCACCTCGACGACCTGGGCCCCCGCGGCACGCAGGTCCGCCGCGGTGCGGGTCATCAGGGCGTCCACCGAGGTGCCGAGTGACGGCAGCCGCCACAGCCCGATCCGCTTGCCGCGCAGAGCGCCGGGGCGCGTGGCCGCGTCCACGAGGCCGGAGGTGCCGGCGGTGCGGTGACCACTGAGCACCGAGAAGGTGAGCGCGGCATCGACCACGGTGCGTGCCATGGGGCCCGCCGTGTCCTGCTCGGCGGAGATCGGGACGACGCCCGACCGGCTGACCAGGCCGAGGCTCGGCTTGTGTCCCACCACTCCGTTCATCCCGGCCGGGCACACGATGGAGCCGTCCGTCTCGGTGCCGATCGCCACCTGCGTCAACGACGCGGCGAGCGCGGCGGCCGAGCCGGAGGACGATCCGCACGGATTGCGGTCCAGGACGTACGGGTTGTTCGTCTGGCCGCCCACCGCCGACCAGCCCGAGGTCGGCTTCGCCGCGCGGAAGTTGGCCCACTCGGACAGATTGGCCTTGCCGAGGACCACCGCGCCCGCCTCCCGCAGCCTGCGGACCAGATCCGCGTCCTTGTCCGGCGGATTGCCGGCGAGGGCCGTCGACCCGGCCGTCGTCGGCATGTCGCGGGTGTTCACATTGTCCTTCAGCAGAACGGGGATGCCGTCGAGCGGGCCGCGGGTCCTGCCGAGCCGGTGCCGGACGTCGCTGGCAGCGGCCTGACGCAGGGCGGTCGGACTGGTGCGCAGCACCGCGTTGATCTTCGGGTCGATGGCCTTGATCCGTCGGAGGTACTCCAGGGTCAGTGCCGAGGAGGTGAGTGACCCGCGGTTCATGCGCGCCTGTAACTCGGGGATGGTGACCGTGTCGAGGTCCACTCCCCGGGGCAGGGGCGTTGCGGAAGGTCCGGGGGAGCCGCCGGCACCCGGTTCGGCGGCTTCGGCGCGGTGGCCGGGCGCGCCCGCCAGAAGGGCGGGCATCACCAGGGCAGTGGTCAGTAGCGCGAGGCTTCTTCTGCTCATGGGCGACAGCCCACTGCATGGGTTCATCGCGGCGCAAGAGGCCGCCACTTCGCCGCCGCCGGTCCGATGACGCCCCTTGCCGCTTCCCGCGAGCGCTTGCTGGCAGTCGGCGGCAGGCTGGAGGCGTGAGCGGAAACGGAGACGGCGCGGACGGTCTGCGTCTGGCGTCGGCGCGCGGGCGCTGGGTCATGGCCTGTGTCGTGCTCGCGTCCGGCATGGCCATGCTCGACGGCACGGTCGTCAATGTGGCCCTGCCCAGGATGGGGCGTGACCTCGGCGCTTCGCTGTCCGTGCTCCAGTGGGTCGTCAACGCCTACATGCTGACGCTGTCCGCGCTGATCCTCTGGGGCGGCGCGCTCGGCGACCGGATGGGCAGACGGCGCACCCTGCTGCTGGGCGTCGCCTGGTTCGCCGGGGCCTCGGCACTGTGCGGCGTCGCGCCCAACGAGTACGTGCTGATCTGCGCGCGGGCCCTCCAGGGCGTGGGCGGCGCGCTGCTCACCCCCGGCTCGCTGGCGCTCGTACGGGCGTCCTTCCATCCCGACGACCAGTCGCGTGCGGTGGGAGCCTGGTCCGGCCTGACCGGTGTGGCGGGCGCCCTCGGCCCGTTCCTCGGCGGGTGGCTGATCGACGGGCCGGGGTGGCGGTGGATCTTCCTCATCAACGTGCCCATCGCGGTCGCCGTCGTGCTGATCGCCGTCGCCTTCGTACCGGAGAGCCGTGACCCCGCCGCGGCCGGACGGCCCTTCGACACGCTGGGCGCGTGTCTCGCGGCCGTGGCGTTGGGCGGCGTGAGCTATGCGCTGATCAGTGCCTCGTCGGGCAGCCCGGCCGTCCGCGTCGTGCTCGCGGCGGTGGTCGCCGCAGCCGCCGGGGCGGCCTTCCTCGGGGTCGAACGCCGGGCGAGGACCCCGATGATGCCGCTCTCCCTGTTCTCCTCCCGGCTCTTCTCGGCGACCAACGGGATGACGGTGTTTCTGTACGCGGCCATCGGCGGAGTCCTGTTCCTGCTGCCCGTCCAACTGCAGACGGCGCTCGGGTACGACGCGCTGCAGGCCGGCCTCGCGACGATGCCCATCACCGTGCTGATGCTCCTGCTCTCCGCCCGGACGGGCGCACTGGCCAAGCGCATCGGGCCCGCGGTTCCCCTGATCGCGGGGCCACTGGTGGCCGCGGCCGGAGCGTCGCTGCTGCTCCGGGTCGGGCCCGACTCCGCCTACGTACCGGACATCCTCCCTGCGGTACTGGTGATGGGCCTGGGCATGAGCCTGTTCGTGGCGCCGCTCACGGCGACCGTCCTGGCCTCCGTCGACGCCGAGCACGCCGGGCTGGCGAGCGGGGTGAACAACACCGCGGCACGCGTGGCCCAACTGCTGATCGTCGCCGCGCTGCCGCTCCTGGTGGGTCTCTCCGGCGACGCCTACACCTCCGGTGCCGCGGTGAACCGCTCCTTCCACCGCGCCGCCGTCGTGACCGTCGTGCTCTTCCTCGCCGCCTCGGCGACGGCTGCCCTGTTCGTGCGGCCCCGGCACGTACGCCACCGGGTCGAGACCGCCCCGCGTCCCGTCTGCCGCTCCCACCTCTCCCTCACCTGCCCGCCTCTGGAACCCGGGCCGGACGCCTCCCGGCGGCAGCGGCAGGAGGACGGGCGGCGCGGGAGCGGGGCGGGCCGGTGAGGGGGCTCGGCGCCCACGCGCACCGTCCTCGCCGGTGATCACCCTCGGTTACTATGCTCACTTCATGCCCGAGGCCGGAAGCAAGGGGCCGACGGCCTGTGACGGCTGCACGGCTGAAGAGACGGATGGCCCGGGAGAATGCTGAAAGAGGTCACCGCGACCCGCTACATCACGCCCCTGCGTGAGGGGGGTTCGCTTCCGGGGCTCGTCGAGGCCGACGACCTCGGGACGTACGTCCTCAAGTTCACCGGCGCGGGGCAGGGCCGCAAGACACTCGTCGCCGAGGTGGTCTGCGGCGAACTCGCCCGCCGCCTCGGCTTCCGGGTGCCGCGGCTGGTGACCGTCCACCTCGACCCGGTGCTGGGGCTCGGCGAACCGGACCAGCAGGTGCAGGAACTCCTCAAGTCCAGCGGCGGCACCAACCTCGGCATGGACTTCCTCTCCGGCGCGCTCGGCTTCGACCCGCTGGCCTTCGAGGTGAGCCGGGAGGAGGCCGGGCGGATCGTGTGGTTCGACGCGCTGGTGAACAACGTCGACCGGTCCTGGCGCAACCCGAACCTGCTGCGGTGGCGGGGCGACGTGTGGCTCGTCGACCACGGCGCCACCATGATCTGGCACCACAACTGGCCCGGCGCCGAGGCCTCGGCCGCCCGTCCCTACGACGCCCGCGACCACGCCCTCGCGCCGTTCGCGCCCGACGTCCGCTCGGCCGCCGCCGCGCTCGCGCCCCTCGTCACCGAGGAACTCCTCGCCGAGGTCACCGCCGAGATCCCGGACGTCTGGCTGACGGACGAGCCCGGCTTCGCGACGCCCGACGACCTGAGGCGGGCCTACGCCCGGCCGCTGCTCGCGCGGGCCGCCACGATCCACGACCGCATCGAGGGGGGCCGGTGAACGACCGCCACGTCTACGAGTACGCGCTGCTGCGTGTCGTGCCGCGGATCGAGCGCGGGGAGTGCGTCAACGCGGGAGTGCTCGTGTACTGCCGCGCCGAGTCCTACGTCGGTGCCCGCACCCATCTCGACGAGGGCAGGCTGCTCGCCCTCGACCCGCACGTGGACCTGCCCGGCGTGCGCGCCGCGCTGCGCGCCGTCGAGGGTGTGTGCGCCGGCGGGACCGCGGCGGGGCAGGCGGCCCCCGACGACCCCGGCCGCCGCTTCCGCTGGCTGATCGCCCCCCGCTCCACGATCGTCCAGCCGGGCCCCGTGCACACCGGCCTCACGACCGACCCGGCCGCCGAGACGGAACGGCTCCTCGGCCTGCTGGTGCGGTAGGCGGCCCGCGTGCCCGGGGGGCAGTCGCGTCGGCGGCGCCTCAGCACATAGGCCGTGGCGAGCGCGGCGCTCGCCACGCAGCGCGCCGATGCCGACGTCCCCGCCGCTCGGCCCGGTACCCGAGGCAGCGCCCGGTCCGCCCCGGGTGCCGAGTGTCGGCGTGACGGCCGGGGAGGTCGCGGGACCCGATACGGCGGTGGTGCGGGCGGGACGCGGTGCGGCGGTCGCCGAGACCGTCGGGAACGAGTTCCGCCGGGGCGACGCCCCACCGGCCGCCCCGCGGTCGGCCTCCCCGGCGGCGTCGACCCGGCCCAGGCCGTTGCCACCCTGGCCGTTCCCGCCCGGACCGCCTCCGCCCAGGCCGTTTCCCCTGGCCGTTTCCGCCGAAGCCGTTTCCGCCCTGATCGAAACGCCCGTCGGCGCTGAGCGTGTGCGGGGTAGGCCGGCGGCACGATCGCGGCGACCGCGACGGCTGTGCCTGCGGCACCGGTACGACGGCGCGTGGACGCCTCCCTTCCGGCCACGAAGGGCTCGGCCTCCGACGCCAGGGGCCCGGCGCCGCGCGGGCCCCTGGCGCTGGGCCGTCCGGGGGAGTCCGGCGTGGCCGGCGCGCCGGGGAACCCAGGTAATGGATCACACCGGCCCGGTGTCCCGTTGACACCGGGTGCCAGGGCTTCTAGCGTCACGTCTGCGGAAGGTACTAAGCGGTCGCTCACCCATGGGCGTGCCGAGGGGCCCCGCACGGGCCGCATCCCCAGGACGAGGAGAAGCAGCAATGTCCACCAATGAGCAGCGGGTCGCCGTCGTCACCGGAGCCGCGCGCGGCATCGGTGCCGCCACCGCCGTACGACTGGCCGCCGAAGGCCGCGCCGTCGCCGTGATCGACCTCGACGAGGCCGCCTGCAAGGACACCGTGGAGAAGATCACCGCGGCCGGCGGCAAGGCGATCGCGGTCGGCTGCGACGTCTCCGACGAGGCGCAGGTCGAGGCGGCCGTCGCCCGGATCGCCGAGGAGCTGGGCGCCCCCACGATCCTCGTCAACAACGCGGGCGTGCTGCGCGACAACCTGCTGTTCAAGATGAGCGTCTCCGACTGGGACACCGTCATGAACGTGCACCTGCGCGGCGCCTTCCTGATGTCGAAGGCCTGCCAGAAGCACATGGTGGACGCCGGCTTCGGCCGCATCGTCAACCTCTCCTCCTCCTCCGCGCTCGGCAACCGCGGCCAGGTCAACTACTCCGCCGCCAAGGCCGGTCTGCAGGGCTTCACCAAGACCCTCGCCAAGGAGCTCGGCAAGTTCGGCGTCACCGCCAACGCCGTCGCCCCCGGCTTCATCGCCACCGAGATGACCAAGGCCACCGCCGACCGCGTCGGCATGGGCTTCGACGACTTCAAGGCCGCCGCCGCCACCCAGATCCCGGTCGCGCGCGTCGGTGAGCCCGAGGACATCGCCAACGCCATCGCCTTCTTCACCGGCGAGGCCGCCGGCTTCGTCTCCGGCCAGGTGCTGTACGTGGCCGGCGGACCGCTCGACTAGGGAACACGGACATGACTGAACTCCCCGCACTCTCCGGCAAGGTCGCGCTCGTCACGGGCGCCAGCCGCGGCATCGGCTACGGCGTGGCCGAGGCGCTCGTCGCGCGCGGCGACCGCGTCTGCATCACCGGCCGCAACGAGGACGCCCTGAAGGAGGCCGTCGACAAGCTCGGCGCCGACCGCGTCATCGGTGTCGCCGGCAAGGCGCACGACGAGGCCCACCAGGCCGCCGCCGTCGAGCGCACGATGGAGGCCTTCGGCCGCGTCGACCACCTGGTCAACAACGCCGGCACCAACCCGGTGTTCGGGCCGATCGCCGACCTCGACCTGAACGTCGCGCGCAAGGTCTTCGAGACCAACGTGATCTCGGCGCTCGGCTTCGCCCAGCGCACCTGGCACGCCTGGCAGAAGGACAACGGCGGCACGATCGTCAACATCGCCTCCGTCGCGGGCCTGTCGCCCTCGCCCTTCATCGCCGCCTACGGCGTCAGCAAGGCCGCGATGATCAACCTCACCGCGCAGCTGGCGCACGAGTTCGCGCCCGGGGTCCGGGTCAACGCGATCGCCCCGGCCGTCGTGAAGACCAAGTTCGCCGCCGCCCTGTACGAGGGCCGCGAGGAGGAGGCCGCCGCGGCCTACCCGCTGGGCCGGCTCGGCGTGCCCTCCGACATCGGCGGCGCCACCGCGTTCCTCACCTCGGAGCAGTCCGCCTGGGTCACCGGCCAGACCCTCGTGGTCGACGGCGGCATCTTCCTGAACGCCGGCGTGGCCTGACACGACCCCCCGCGGCACGTCACCGCAGCACGGGCGCCATGGACAGGAATGGCGCCCGTGTCCGCGTGTTGAGATCATCCGGGCCATGACAACGTAGTCATCGCGAAAATGATCAAAACCCCTGTTCACAGGGGAGTTCAGGGAGCCTGGTGCTGCGGTATGGTCTGCCGACCCTTGGTACGGCCGATCGAGGAGCGTGCGCGTGTTCAACCGGAACCGATGCCTGCGGAGAGTCGCGGCCATCGCGTCCATATCTTCGCTGGTCACCGGATGCGGCATCCTGTCGTCCGACAGCTCGCAGGACGAGGGACCGATCGTCGTGGGTACGACCAGCGCGCCCAGCACGCTGGATCCGGCGGCCTCGTGGGACGGCTCCTGGGAGCTGTTCCGCAACATCTACCAGACGCTGCTCAGCTACCCCAACGGCGCGACCACGCCCCAGCCCGACGCCGCCAAGAGCTGCGCGTTCACCGACGCGGCGAACCAGGTCTACCGCTGCGAGCTGCGCGACGGCCTGACCTTCTCCAACGGGCACGCGCTGGACTCCCAAGCGGTCAAGTACTCCATCGACCGGATCAAGCAGATCAACGTCAACGGCGGTCCCGCCGGTCTGCTGGGCAGCCTCGACCGGGTCCAGGCGCCCAGCGAGCACGAGGTGGTCTTCCACCTCAACAAGCCCGACGCCACCTTCCCGTTCGTGCTCGCCACGCCGGCGATGTCGATCGTCGACCCCACCGGGTATCCGGCGGACGCGCTGCGCAAGGGCGACGGGATCGCCGGCTCCGGTCCGTACACGCTCCGGTCGTACCAGGACGGGGAGCGGGCCGAACTCGTCCGCAACGACCGCTACAAGGGGTACGCGGAGCGCCACAACGACGCGGTGACCATCCGGTACTTCAAGGACTCCGCCGGCATGGTGAAGGCGCTGCGCGACCATGAGATCCAGGCCACCTACCGGGGTCTGGCGGCCGACGACATCATCACGCTCCAGGGCAAGGCCGCCAAGGAGGAGGACCTCCAGCTGGTCGAGGGCACCGGTGCGGAGATCAGCTACCTGGTGTTCAACCCGGAGGACCCGTGGGCGGGCCGCAAGGCCGTGCGCCAGGCCGTCGCCCAGGTGATCGACCGCGCGGTGATCGCGCACAAGGTCTACCAGGACACCGTCGACCCGCTGTACTCCATGGTCCCCAAGGGACTGACGGGGCACACCACGGGCTTCTTCGACGACTACGGCGACCCCAGCATCTCCAAGGCCCGCGGGATCCTCTCCGACGCGGGCATCACCGAGCCCGTCCCGCTCACCCTCTGGTACACCACCGACCGCTACGGCTCGGAGACCGAGGGCGAGTTCAAGGAGCTCAAGCGGCAGCTCGACGACTCCGGCCTGTTCACGGTGACCCTCAAGAGCCGGCCCTGGAAGACGTACGTCGAGGGGTACCAGAAGGGCGAGTACCCGGTGTTCGGCCGCGGCTGGTCCCCGGACTTCCCGGACGCCGAGAACTTCATCGCCCCCTTCGTCGGCGAGCAGAACGCGCTCGGCACGCCGTACCCGGCCCCGGAGATCACCGGCGAGCTGCTGCCCCGGTCCCGGCGCGAGAGCGACCGCGCCAACGTGGAGAAGGACTTCGAGCGGGCGCAGCAGATCCTCGTCGATGACGCGCGGCTGCTGCCGCTGTGGCAGGGCAAGCAGTACGTGGCCGCCAGCAACGAGATCTCGGGTGCGGAGCGGGCGCTGGACCCGTCGACGATCATGATGATGTGGCAGCTGTCCCGGAAGACCAGCTGGTAGGCGACCCGCTCCCGGCCCGGCCGAGCGCCCCCGGGAGCTGATTGTCAGTGGTCGCCGGTAGGTTCTGAGGACTGGAAGCGACCGCACATCGTAAGGAAGTTGACGTGACCGACATCGCCATGCTGCCCGAGTCCTGGCGCGAGGTGCTGGGCGACGAACTGCGGAAGCCCTACTTCAAGGAGCTGACGGAGTTCGTCGAGGAGGAGCGGGCGAACGGCCCGGTCTACCCTCCGCGCGAGGAGGTCTTCGCCGCGCTGGAGGCCACGCCGTACGACCAGGTGAAGGTGCTGGTCCTCGGGCAGGACCCGTACCACGGCGAGGGTCAGGGCCACGGGCTGTGCTTCTCGGTCCGGCCGGGGGTGAAGGTGCCGCCGTCGCTGCGCAACATCTACAAGGAGATGCACGCGGAGCTGGACATCCCGATCCCGGACAACGGCTACCTCATGCCCTGGGCGAAGCAGGGCGTCCTGCTGCTCAACGCGGTGCTCACGGTCCGGGCCGGCGAGGCGAACTCGCACAAGTCCCGGGGCTGGGAGCTGTTCACCGACGCGGTGATCCGCGCGGTGGCCGGCCGCCCCGATCCGGCGGTGTTCGTGCTGTGGGGCAACTACGCGCAGAAGAAGCTGCCGCTGATCGACGAGACGCGGCACGTGGTGGTCAAGGGCGCGCACCCCTCTCCGCTGTCGGCGAAGAAGTTCTTCGGTTCCCGCCCGTTCACGCAGATCAACGAGGCGGTCGCCAAGCAGGGGCACGAGCCGATCGACTGGACCGTCCCGAACCTGGGCTGACCCGGGGGACGCCCCGGCGGACGGGGGCCGGTCGTCCGTCGGCCGGCCCGCGCGTCACGGGCCGCCTGACCTGGAAGACCGGCGCCTGCCGTTAGCGTCGTCGGGGACAGCCGACGAGGGGCACGGAGGACGTGGTGGCCAAGGGACAGGAGCAGGCGGCGCCGGACGCCGTACTGACGCGGATCGGGCAGGTCGTCATGCTGCACCACGCCGGCGACCGCGAGGAGGCCCGGCACCGCTATCTCGTCCTGTGGGCGGAGATCGGTGAGCACGGCGACCCGCTGCACCGCTGCACCCTGGCCCACTACCTGGCCGACACCCAGGACGACCCGGGGGACGAACTGGCGTGGGACCTGAGGGCCTTGTCCGCCGCCGAGGAACTCGCCCAGGACGACACCGCCGAGCAGCACGCGAGCAGGCTCGCCGCACGCGCCCTGTATCCCTCGCTGCACCTGAACCTGGCCGCGGACTACGACCGGCTCGGCCACCGCGAGGCCGCCCGGCTGCATCTGCGGCGGGCCCGAAGCGCGGCCGATGCGCTGGCCGACGACCGCTACGGCGAGCGCGTGCGGGCGGCGATCCGCCGGCTGGAGACGCGACTCGGCGACTCGGGCCCCGCGACGGACGGTCCGTGGGGGCCACCGCGCCGGCGGCCGTAGGCGGGCAAGGTCTCAGCGGCCGTACGTCTGCTCGCAGATGGCCGCCTCCGGGCTGCCCGGCCGCCAGCCCCCGTACTGCCTGCCCAGGGAACACACGTCCGCCTCCGTGCCGGTGCCTCCTCCGGTCAGGCTCGGAACGTCGGGGACGCCGGCGCGTGGCTTCCGGGAGCTGCCGCCCGGCTGCCGGGGCGCCTCGGGGTGGGCGGGCCGTGGCCGCGGCTCCGGGCGGGCGGCCGGAGGTTCGCTCCGCGCCGGGGCCGTCGGGCCGGCCGTGCGGCGTGGTCCCTCCGAGGCGCGGCCGGGGGACGGGGAGGGGCCGATCATCTCCAGCGCCTCACGGGCCGGGGCCTGCACCACCCGTGGCTCGGCCGGGCCGTCCGGGCGGGGCGCGGACGGGCGGGCGCCGCCCGCCGGGCCGGAGGCGGGCTGGACCGTCGTACAGCCGGACAGGGCCGAGACAGCCACGGTCAGCAGAAGCGTTGCGGTGGTCGTCGTTCGATGCACGCGCGTCACTCTGGCGGGTCGGACCCGCTCCGCGACGGCGGATGAGCGGAGGTTGCTCCGCACGGGTGATCTCCGGCCCCGTACGGAGGCCCCGCGCCCGCGACGGGTGACGTCAGTCGCCGGTGGCGCCGTCGAGGCACTCACGGATCAGGTCGGCGTGGCCGTTGTGCCGCGCGTACTCCTCGATCAGATGCGTGTGGATCCAGCGCAGGTTGTACCGCTCGCCGGTACGCCGGTGCTTCCCCCGGGACATCTCGTCGAGGCGGAAGGCGGCCGCATGGCGCCGGGCGGCCTCGATCTCGGCCTGCCAGGTGGCGTACGCCTCCTGCCAGGTGTCCGCCTCGGTCAGGTGGAACTCGCCGTCCGGGTCCTCGTCGCTGTAGTAGATCGGCTCGGCCTCCTCGGCCGCCAGCACCCTGCGGTACCAGCTCCGTTCCACCTCGGCCATGTGCCGCACGAGTCCCATCAAGGACAGGGACGAGGGAGCCACGGCGGCGGTCCGCAGCTGTGCGTCGGTCAGGCCCTCGCACTTCCAGGCGAGGGTCTGCCGGTGGTAGTCCAGCCAGCCCTCCACCATGGCGCGTTCGTCGGCGTCGGTCGCGGGTTCGCGGCGGTCGGTACTCATGTCCGCATCCTTGCCCAACCCCGCGTGATCCACCAGGGATTTGTGCGGGTCAGCGGCCCAGCATCCCGTCCATCAGCTCCCGCAGACCCGCCCGCACCTCCTCCGGTCCCGGCACCTCGGCACTGAACGACCCGGCCACGCAGGAGAACATCAGCCCGTCCGCCCAGGCGACGAGGGACAGCACATGACGGGCCGGGTCGGCCGAGCCCATCGCCGTGACGAGGGCGCCGAGCTGCTCGCGGAAGCGGGCGCCGGTGGCGTCGAAGTAGGCCCGCAGTTCGGGGCGGCGCGTGGCTTCCAGGGCCAGTTCGTAGCGGGCCAGGGTGAGTTCGCGGTTGCGGGTCAGGGCACGGTGCGTCGCGAGCGCCAGCGCGTCCACCAGGGCGTCGAGGCCGCCGCGCGGGTCCGGCATCTCGTCCAGGGCCAGTACCCGCGCCTCCCGCTCCGCCAGCCGCCGCACGGCCAGCTCCAGCAGGGCCTGCCGGGTCCGCGCGAGGTTGGACGTGGAGCCCTGGGGGAGCCCGGCCGCCTCGTCGACCGCGCGGTGCGTGAGCCCGCGCATCCCGCGCTCGGCGAGCAGGGCGAGCGCGGCGTCGGCGACGAGGCCGGCGCGGGCGGCGCCGGTGGCGGGTGCGGTGCGGGCGGACATGCGCCCAACCTACCTGGCGCACTACGGCTGTAGTACAGTCGAGGCATCGGTTCACTACAGTTGTAGTGACAGTCGGCGGACGCGAGGAGGAGCCATGGACAGGACCGGGCGGGCGGTCGTGATCGGCGGCGGGATCGGCGGACTCACCGCGGCGGCGGCCCTGCACGCCGCCGGCCTGCGGGTCACCGTCCTGGAGCGCTCCCCGACCCTGGAGCCCGTCGGCGCGGCCATCTCCCTGTCGCCCAACGCCCTGCGCGCCCTGGACGTCATCGGCCTCGGCGACGAGGTCCGCGGTCTCGCCGCCTGGCAGGGCGACGGAGGCCTGCGCACCCCGGGCGGGCGCTGGCTCTCCCGCTCCAGCGCCGAGGCCGCGGCGGCCAGGTTCGGCGGCCCGCTCGTACTGCTGCACCGGGCCACCCTCATCGACCGCCTCGCCGCACAGCTGCCGCCCGGCACGGTCCGCACGGGCGCCGCCGCGACCCTCGCCGACCCCGGCGACGGCGACCGGCCGGCCCGCGTACGCACACCCGACGGCGAGCTGGAGGCCGGCCTGGTCGTGGCCGCCGACGGCATCCGCTCCGCCGTACGCAGGGCGCTGTTCCCGGGCCACCCCGGACCCGTCTACTCCGGCTTCACCACGTGGCGGGTGGTCATCCCGCTGCCCGGTGTCGAGTTCGCCCCGCACGAGACCTGGGGCCGGGGCCGCATCTGGGGCACGCACCCGCTGGGGGACGGCCGGGTCTACGCGTACGCCGCCGCCGTCACCCCGGCGGGCGGGCACGCCGCGGACGAGAGGGCGGAGCTGCTGCACCGGTACGGCGACTGGCACGACCCGATCCCCGCCGTCCTCGCCGCCGCCCGCCCCGAGGACGTCCTGCGCCACGACGTGCACCACATCGCCGAGCCGCTGCCCGCCTACCACCGCGGCCGGGTCGCCCTCCTCGGGGACGCGGCCCACGCCATGCCGCCGACCCTCGGCCAGGGCGGCAACCAGGCGATCGAGGACGCGATCGTGCTCGCCCACCACAGGGACGACCTCGCCGCCTACACGGCCGCCCGGCTGCCCCGCACGACCGCCGTCGCGCGGCAGGCCGTCAAGGTCGCCCGGCTCAACATGGCGGGCGGCCGCGCCGTGACCGCCGTACGCGACGCCGCGATCGCCGCGCTGTCGAGGACCGGCCCCGCGCTGTTCCTGCGGAGCTTCGACGGCATCGCCGACTGGCGGCCTCCGCAGGCGCCGTATGCTTCGCAGCGGACCCGGGCAGGCGAGCGCTAGAGGAGTACACCCCGTGAAGGTCGGTTGCATCGGACTCGGCGACATCGCGCAGAAGGCCTATCTGCCGGTGCTCGCCGTCCTGCCCGGTGCCGAGCTGCACCTGCAGACCCGCACCCCCGCGACCCTCACCCGCGTCGCCGAGGGCCTGCGCATCCCGGAAGGGCAGCGCCACGCCGACCTCGACTCCCTCCTCGCCCAGGACCTCGACGCCGCCTTCGTGCACGCGCCGACGGCGGCCCACCCCGAGATCGTGACGAGGCTCCTGGAAGCCGGCGTACCGACCTACGTCGACAAGCCGCTCGCCTACGAACTCGCCGACTCCGAGCAGCTGGTGGAGCTCGCCGAGCAGCGCGGCACGAGCCTCGCCGTCGGCTTCAACCGGCGCCACGCCCCCGGGTACGCGCAGTGCGCCGAGCACCCGCGCGAGCTGATCCTCATGCAGAAGAACCGCACCGGGCTCCCGGAGGAGCCGCGCACGATGATCCTCGACGACTTCATCCACGTCGTCGACACCCTGCGGTTCCTGGTGCCCGGACCGGTCGACGACATCACCGTGCGCTCCCGCGTCGAGAACGGCCTGCTCCACCACGTCGTGCTCCAGCTCGCCGGGGACGGCTTCACCGCGCTCGGCGTGATGAACCGGCTCAGCGGCTCGGCCGAGGAGATCCTCGAGGTCTCCGGTCAGGACACCAAGCGCCAGGTGGTCAACCTCGCCGAGGTGATCGACCACAAGGGCCAGCCGACCGTGCGGCGGCGCGGCGACTGGGTGCCGGTGGCCCGGCAGCGCGGCATCGAGCAGGCGGTGCTCACCTTCCTCGACGCCGTGCGGGCGGGCACGGTGCTCAGTGCCCGGGACGCGCTGGAGACCCATGAACTGTGCGAGCGGGTGGTACGCGCGGTGCTGGATCCGACCGCCTGAGCCGCAGCGTCCGCACCCCGTCGGTGGCGGCCCAGGCCGCGAGGATCAGCAGCGCCGCGTGCACCGTCCAGTCGCCGAAGCGGACGTACAGGGTGGTCCCGTGGGCGAGCGGCACGTCGTACACCCGCGCCGTGCTCGCGTCGGTGCCGAGCCAGGGGCCGATCCGCGCACCCGTCGCGTCGTACACGGCGGAGACCCCGGTCAGCGTCGCGTGGACCATCGGGCGGCCGGTCTCGGCGGCGCGCAGCGCGGCGAGCGACGCGTGCTGCTCGGGCGCCCAGGTGTCCTGGAACGTCGACGTCGACGACTGGGCGAGCAGCACCTCGGCGCCGTCGGCGGCCAGATGCCGGCTCATGTCGGGAAAGGCGCTCTCGAAGCACACCATCGGGCCGATCCGCAACCCCTTCCCCACGTCCATCACGACCTGCTCCGAGCCGCGCCTGCGGTCCTCGCCCGCCGCCTTGCCGACGGAGGTGGCCCAGCCGAGCAGTGAACGCGCCGGAACGTACTCCCCGAAGGGCACCAGCCGCATCTTGTCGTAGCGGTCGCCGGTCGGGCCGTCCGGGCCGACGAGCACCGAGCTCTTGTAGATGCCGGGCTTGTCCGAGCGCCGGGCGTCCACGTTGACCAGGATGTCCGCACCCGTCTCCCGGGACAGGGCCGCCAGCCGCCGGGCCAGGTCCGGCCGGTCGTCCAGGTCGAAGCCGACGCTGCTCTCGCCCCAGACGATCAGGTCCGCGCCCCGGTCCGCCAGCCCGCGGGTCAGCTGCTCCTCCCGGTCGAAGCGCCGGTCGGCGCTGTCACGGCCGGCGACGACACCCGGCTGCACCACGGCGACGGCGACCCGCTCGCCGGTGTCGGGGCGCGGGGCCCACACCCAGGCCGCGGAGGTGGCGGCGGCGGTGGCGACGAGCCCGGCCACGGCGGGCACCCGGGCCCGGCGGACGGCGACCAGGACGGCGACGGCCACGTTGACGGCCACCACCAGGAAGCTGAGCAGCCACACCCCGCCGACCGAGGCGAGCCGCAGCGCCGGCGAGACCTGCCACTGGCTGGCGCCGATCATGCCCCAGGGGCCGCCGAGACCCTGCCAGGACCGGACCAGCTCCACGGCCAGCCAGGCCGACGGCAGCACCAGGAGCGCCGCCGCGACCCGGCCGCCCGACGGGGCCCCGCCCAGCAGCCGCCGCACCAGCCATCCCCACGGCGCCCACAAGGCGCCGAGCAGCGCGGCGATGACGAACGTGAACACGTGCAGGCTGGGCAGCAGCCAGTGGTGCATGGCCAGCATGAACCCGAACCCCGCGCACCAGCCGTCGTACGCGGCCCGCCTGCCGGTCGGCGCGCCGCGGGCCAGCAGCAGCCACGGCACCAGCGCGGCCCAGGCCCACCACCACAGCGAGGGGGCGGGAAAGGCGAGGACGGGCAGCGCGCCGGCGAGTACGGCGACGGCCGAGCGCCGCCAGGGGGAGACGAGCCAGTGGCCGAGCGTCTTCATGGGCGGCTCCCTACCCCGTGGTGCCTTCAGTGTGCGCTCTCGGCGCGGACCCGTTCAGTTGATCACACCGGCAGCGCGCCGGCCGGGCAGGCGTCCGCCGCCGTTCGGATCATCCGAGGTGGCCCTTCAGGTGATTGCCGGACGCCTCGTGAGCCGGACAGCCGTCGCAGGGGTACGACAGCCCAGCAGAGGACGAACCCGGAATGGCGTGAGGAGCTCGGGGATGTACGCAGCAGTCCGGCGGTACGAAGGGGTGACCGATCCGGCCGAGGCGGCGCGCCTCGTGAACGAGGGGTTCCTGCCGCTCCTGCGCCAGGTCTCCGGCTTCGTGGCCTACTACTGGATCGATGCCGGGGGCGGGGTGATGGTCTCGACCAGCATCTTCCAGGACCGGGCCGGTGCCGAGGAGTCGGTCCTGAGGGCTGCGGGCTTCGTGCGGGACAACCTCGCGTCGGTGCTCCCCCACCCGCCCGAGGTCATGGCAGGCGAGGTGGTGGCTTCCGTGTGACGGCGCACGGCTGTCCGGCCGTGCCGCCGATTCCGCCGGGCCGGCCCGGCGGAACAGGGATCATGGGGGCGTGAGACAGCGGACGCAGAGCGTGGCCCCGGTCGGGCAGTCGGAACACGAGCCGGAACTCCCGGCGTACCGGAGGGCGATGCGGGACCGGCTGCTCGCGGCCCCCGTGGTGCCGACCTTGCCCTGTGGACACGGGACACTTCGCGCCTAGGATGATCGATGATCGATCAAACACCTGTCGCAGGAGGTTCTCATGACGCGTCCCGTCACCGTCGTCACCGGAGGCAGCCGGGGGATCGGCGCGGCGACCTGCCTGCGCCTCGCCACCGACGGCCACGACGTCGTCATCGGCTACGTCCGTGACGAGGCGGCCGCCGGGGCGGTCGCGGCCGGGGTGCGGGAGGCGGGCGGCCGTGCCCTCGCCGTGCGGGCGGACACATCGGTGGAGGCCGACGTCGAGCACCTCTTCGACGCGGCCGAGCGGGCGCTCGGCCCGGTGACGGGCCTGGTGAACAACGCGGCGGTGACCGGCCCGCTGGGGCGCCTCGCCGACAGCGACACCGCGGACCTGCGCCGGGTCCTCGACGTCAATCTGCTGGGCGCGCTGCTGTGCGCCCGCCGTGCCGCGCAGCTGATGACCGGGCGGGGGAGCGGCGTGATCGTCAACGTGTCGTCGGGCGCCGCGACCCTCGGCAGCCCGGGGGAGTACGTCCACTACGCGGCGTCGAAGGCGGGCGTCGACGCCCTGACCGTGGGCCTGGCCAAGGAGCTCGGCCCGTCGGGCGTCCGCGTCAACGCCGTCGCGCCGGGCGTCACCGACACCGACATGCACGCCGCCATGGGCGACCCGGACCGGGCCCGGCGGATGGGCGCGGCCGTGCCGCTCGGGCGCGCGGGCCGGGCCGAGGAGGTCGCCGCGGCCATCGCCTGGCTGATGTCGCCGGACGCGTCGTACACGACGGGGACGGTGCTGCGCGTCGCGGGTGGCCGCTGAGGCGTCAACGCCGCGCGTGCTGAGGGAGGTTGCTCGCGGGCCGGCCTCCCCGGCCGCTCAGGCGGCCTCGATGATCTCGCAGCGGATCGCGGCGGCCCATTCGACCACCAGCAATTCGTACTCCACGCGCTCCTGAGCCGACAGGGATCCGCCCGCACGTCGCCACAGGGCGCGGATCTGGTCGTTCAGCTCCGCGGCGGAACGCACGGAACCAGGGGTCACGTAATCGGGGGACATGCGGACAAGCCTAGGGGCAAGCACTGACACTGCGCTACCGGACGGCTACGCAGGCATATGCCCGTCAGCCGGCGGACTCGGCGGCGTGCGGGCTGAGGACACCGGCCGCGACCAGGGCGATGATGAGGACGCCGAGCGCGATGCGGTACCAGACGAACGGCATGAAGCTCTTGGTCGAGATGAACTTCATGAACCAGGCGATGACCACGTACCCCGAGCCGAAGGCGATGACCGTCGCGAACAGCGTCGGGCCCCAGGAGACATGGTCGCTCTCCATCGCGTCCTTGAGCTCGAACAGGCCGGAGGCGAGCACCGCGGGGACCGCGAGCAGGAACGAGTACCGGGCCGCGGCCTCGCGCCGGTAGCCCATGAAGAGGCCGCCGCTGATGGTCGCGCCGGAGCGGGAGACACCGGGGATGAGGGCCATGGCCTGGCAGAGCCCGTAGATCAGGCCGTCCCGGACGCCCAGGTTGTCCAGTTCCTTGCGCTGCTTCGGCGCGCGGTGCCGGCCGCCCTTCTCGTCGCGTGCCGCCAGCCGGTCCGCGATGCCGATGATCACGCCGACGACGATCAGCATGGTCGCGGTGACGCGCAGGTCGCGGAACGGCCCCTCGATCTGGTCCTTCAGCGTCAGGCCGAGCACGCCGATCGGGACCGAGCCGATGATCACCAGCCAGCCCATGCGGGCGTCCGGGTCGCCGCGCATCTCCTTGCTCGTGAGCGAGCGGGTCCACGCCGAGATGATCCGCCCGATGTCCTTGCGGAAGTAGATGAGGACGGCGGCCTCCGTGCCGATCTGGGTGATCGCCGTGAAGGCCGCACCCGGGTCGTGCCAGCCGGAGAACGCCGCGGTCAGGCGCAGGTGCGCGCTGGAGGACACGGGGAGGAACTCGGTCAGCCCCTGGACGAGTCCGAGGACGAGGGATTCAAACCAAGACATGAAGTTACGGAGTCCAAGTGCCGATCGAGGAACGGTCTACGGACACACCGAGCCACCGTCCGCGGTGATCAGGATCAGGCGTGTCGAGGGGCAGCGTAGCGCCCCGAAATGACGGCCGGACGACAGGGGCCCGGGGCGGGCCTCGGTCAGCGCCCGCGCAGCTGGTGACGCCTGCGCCAGGCCACCACCGCGCCCGCCAGACCCGGCAGGGCGATGCAGGCCAGGGCGATCAGGAAGGCCGGTGAGGTCGGCGTCGAGGCGCGGGCCCCGGCGACGGCGTAGGCCGCGGTGTTCGGGATCGACCCGAGGGCCGTCGCCAGCAGGAACGGCAGCAGGCCCATGCGGGAGACGGCCGCGCAGTAGTTGGCGGCGGCGAACGGCACCCCCGGGAACAGCCGCGCCGCCAGCATCGAGCGGAAGCCGTGCCGGCTGAGCTGCCCGTCCGCCGCCTTCAGCCACTTGCCCCGCAGCAGCGGACGCAGCGCCTCCTGGCCCAGCACCCGGCCCAGGCAGAAGGCGACCCCGGCGCCCAGGACCGTTCCCGCCAGGGCGGACGCGAGGCCGAGCTGCGAGCCGAACAGGGCACCCGCGGCCAGGTTGAGCAGCGGGCGCGGTACGAAGGCGACGGTGCACAGTCCGTACGCCACCGCGTAGGCGAGCGCCGCGGCGGCGCCCCCGAGCTGTGGCGGCCAGCCGTTCGTCAGCAACTGCTGCGGCTGGAACAGCACCACAGCCGTCCCGGCCGAGGCGAGCAGGGCGACGAGCAGGGAGAAACGGGACCACGGGGAGAGCAGAACTCTCGTCACGCGGGCGGTGAAACCGGTCGGTGCGACGGGCCCGGCGGCCGTGGCGACGGAGAGCTCCGTCGCGGCGGCCCGGGGAGAGGCCGTGATGGTGCCCCCAGAGCGGGTGGTGGCATCGAGCATCCGGTGACACTAACCGACATATGTGTGTGATCGCCGTAGGGTGCGTCTCACGAGCGTCACAGACGCGGGAATTCCGGACGTGCCGCACAGCCCGCTCGCCGACACCGTGACGGACCGGCCGACCGTCGTGTACGCCGCCGCGGCCGAGCCCGGGCGGGCCGGGGCGATGCGGGCGTACATGAGGGACATGGCCCCCTTCCTGGGCCTGACCACGCCTGTTCGCCGTGGCCTGTCCCGCACGGTCCGCGACGGGCTGCCCCGCCCCGGCGGGGCGGACCGCACCGCGATCGCGCTGCGCTGCCGGCGGTTGCCCGAGCGCGAGTACCACTACTGCGCCGTCGATCTCCTGCGCCGTCATGTGACGTATTGCTCCTCCGGTTTCCTGCCGGTGGTCCGGCATCTGCTCACCACCGTCCCCCGGTGGGACACCGTCGACGTGCTCGCCGCACACGTCGTCGGAGGGCCGGTCGCGGCCGACCGCGGCCTGACGGCCGGCATGGACGCCCGGATCGCGGACGACGACCTCTGGCTGGTGCGCACCGCCCTGCTCCACCAACCGCGCTACCGGGAACGCACCGACACCGACCGCCTCTTCGGCTACCGCCCGCGCCGGTCCGGCCACCCCGACTTCTTCGTCCGCGAGGCCATCGGCTGGTGCCTGCGCGCGTACGCGAAGACCGACCCCGGCGCCGTACGCGCCTTCGTGGCCGCGCACGGGCAGGCCCTCGCCCCGCTGTCCGCGCGGGAGGCGCTGCGGAACACCGGTCCGTAGCGCCGGGGCGGGAGCAGCGTCGATCGAACTCCCGTGCCATAAAAAAGCATTCGACGTGGGGCAAAGCGTCGGCGATGATCGGCGTCATGTTCCGGTACGCCTTCCACCTCGCAGCATCCGCGGTCGCGGATGCCCCGAAGGCTGCCGTCCTCTTCTTCCCGGCCGCCGCCGACGGCGCCCGAGGCTGACCCTCCCCGGATCGTCCGGCGGACCCCGCAGGGGGAGGGTCGGCCGGCCCCAGGGGTCCCCACCACCGCCACGAGGCTTCGAGGTACCGCCATGTCCAAGACGGCGTACGTCCGCACCAAACCGCATCTGAACATCGGCACGATGGGCCATGTCGACCACGGCAAGACCACCCTGACCGCCGCCATCACCAAGGTCCTCGCCGAGCGCGGCGCCGGCACCTTCGTGCCGTTCGACCGCATCGACCGCGCCCCGGAGGAGGCGGCGCGCGGCATCACCATCAACATCGCGCACGTCGAGTACGAGACGGACACCCGGCACTACGCGCACGTCGACATGCCGGGCCACGCCGACTACGTCAAGAACATGATCACCGGCGCCGCCCAGCTCGACGGGGCGATCCTCGTCGTCTCCGCGCTGGACGGGATCATGCCGCAGACCGCCGAACACGTGCTGCTCGCCCGGCAGGTGGGCGTCGACCACATCGTGGTCGCCCTCAACAAGGCCGACGCGGGTGACGAGGAGCTGACCGACCTGGTCGAGCTGGAGGTCCGCGAACTGCTCACCGCGCACGGCTACGGCGGTGACGCCGTGCCCGTCGTACGGGTCTCGGGGCTGAAGGCCCTGGAGGGCGACCCGCGCTGGACGGCCTCGGTCGAGGCGCTGCTCGACGCGGTGGACACCTATGTGCCCATGCCCGAGCGGTATCTGGACGCGCCGTTCCTGCTGTCCGTGGAGAACGTGCTCACCATCACCGGCCGCGGCACGGTCGTCACCGGCGCCGTCGAGCGCGGCACCGTCCGCGTCGGTGACCGGGTCGAGGTGCTCGGGGCGTCCGTCGAGACGGTCGTGACCGGCCTGGAGACCTTCGGCAAGCCGATGGAGGAGGCGCAGGCCGGGGACAACGTGGCGCTGCTGCTGCGCGGTGTCCCCCGGGACACGGTGCGCCGCGGCCACGTGGTCGCCGCGCCCGGCAGTGTCGTGCCCGCCCGGCGCTTCTCGGCGCGGGTGTACGTGCTGTCGGCGCGCGAGGGCGGGCGCTCGACGCCGCTCACCACCGGATACCGGCCGCAGTTCTACATCCGCACCGCGGACGTGGTCGGCGACGTGGACCTCGGGGAGACCGCCGTCGCCCGGCCCGGGGACACCGTCACGATGTCGGTCGAGCTGGGGCGGGACGTGCCGTTGGAGACCGGCCTCGGGTTCGCCGTCCGCGAAGGCGGGCGGACGGTGGGGGCGGGGACGGTGACGGCCGTCGGGTGAGCGCCCCGTGTCCCCGGTCCGCGGGCCGGGGACACGGCGGTGAGCGGGGGCCGCGGGGCCGTTGTGGCCGGTCGCGCCCACGGGGCGGGGCCGCACCTCGCCGCGGCCCCGCGCCCCCGGCGGCACCACCGGGCCGCACAATGGAGGGGTGAACCACGAGGGAGTGCACGAAGCCGTACCCGTCAGCCGCGTCACCGACCACGGCACCGTGAAGCTGATGCCCGACGTCGACCGGCGGCGGGCCTGGCTGCTCACCGTCGACGGGGCGCCGCAGTCGTACGTCGACCTGGACGAGCCGGCGCACCTGGAGTTCGAATACGCGCGGCGGCTCGGCCACGCCCTGGACACCGTGGCGGAGCCGGGCCGTCCGCTGGACGTGCTGCACCTGGGCGGGGGCGCGTTCACCCTGCCCCGGTACGTCGCCGCGACCCGGCCCGGCTCGCGGCAGCACGTCGTGGAGGCCGACCTCGGCCTGCTGGACCTGGTCGCCGAGCACCTTCCGTTGCCGGACGGCGCCGGCGTCACCGCCCACGGCGCGGACGCCCGCGCCTGGCTGGAGGCGGCGCCCGCGGACTCGGCCGACGTCGTCGTCGCCGACGTCTTCGGCGGCTCCCGCGTGCCCGCGCACCTGACGACCCTCGCCTGGGCCGGCGAGGCCGAGCGGGTCCTGCGGGGCGACGGCGTCTACCTGGCCAACCTCGCCGACGCGGCGCCGTTCGCGTTCCTGCGCTCGCAACTCGCCGCCTTCGCCACGCTCTTCGAGGAGCTGGCGCTCGTCGCCGAACCGGGGGTGCTGCGCGGACGCCGCTTCGGCAACGCCGTCCTCGTCGCCGCGCACCGGCCCCTCGACACGGCGGCGCTGGCCCGGCGCACCGCCGCCGACGCCTTCCCTGCCCGCGTCGAACACGGGCCCGCCCTGCGGGACTTCATCGGCGACGCGCGACCGGTGCGGGACGAGGACGCCGTGCCGTCGCCCGAGCCTCCGGCCGGGGCGTTCGGCATCGGCTGAGCGGCGGGCGCGGCACGCCGAGCGGGGCTCAGGCCTCCGTCGGCGGGTCCTCGGTCAGGCGTACGGTGCTCAGGATCTTCTGGACCGTCGCCTCGGGGATCTCGTCCTTGACGCCCTTGGCGCCGTAGAGGTTCCAGGTGACGAAGTCGCCCGCGCCGTTCTTGAACGCGAAGGTGATCGCCTTGCCCTCGCTGTCGCACTTCCCCTTCTGCGGGGTGCCCTCCGAGTGGGCCGTGGCGACGCTGCCCTTGATGCCGGAGGCCGTGGTGTAGTCCTTCGGCTTGTCGTACTTGACGCTCTTCTTGTCCGGCTCCGTGTAGCCGCCGTAGATCCACCACGGCACCCGGGTCTCCGCCGCCATGGCGGCGTCCTTGGCGCCGTCCTCGCCTCGGGTACCGGCGGTGGCGAGGGCGGTGCTCTCCTTGCGCCCGTCCTTGTTCGAGTCCTCGGTGCACCACTCGGACTTGAGGTAGGCCGGGGCGGTGACGGTGGTCCGGTCCGTCTTCCCGTCCTCCTCCCACTCGAAGCCGACGCTCGTGTCGGTGCTGTCGATCTCCCAGTCGGCGGGCACGTCGAACATGGTGCCGAAGCGCGGGTTGGCGACGACCTTCCAGCCCTCGACGGTCGGCTTCAGCTCGCCGCCGCCGCGCGGGTCGTCCCCGCCACCGGACGCGCTCGGCTCGGCCGTCGGGGACGCGGACTTGTCCGCGGACGCGCTCGCGGTCGGCTTGTCCTTGCCGTCGTCCGCCGTGTCGTCCTTGTCACCGCCCAGCACCAGGAATCCGGTCACGCCGGCGGCGACGACCACGGCGAGCGCGGCGACGATCGCGACCAGCTTCGTCCGGTTGCCACCACCGCCACCGCCGCCGACGACGGTCGGCGGCTCCGGCCTGCCGGGGGGCTGGTGGGCGCCCCACTGCGGCTGCTGCCCGTACGGACCGGGCTGCTGCTGGTAGCCGGGCTGCTGGTACGGATTCGGCTGCTGGTACCCCGGCTGCTGGTACGGGTTGTTCTGCGGATTCTGCTCGCCCCCGGGCGGCTGCTGTCCTGGCCACATGAGCAGTCACCCTAGTGCGGCGCCGGACACGATTCGGTCACTGCCCCTTGTCAGGGACGTACCGAAGCCGGGGCCGGGCCGCGATTCCTCAGGAGTCCGAGGGCGTGAACTCCCGTACGGTGCCCGCGATCTTCCGCACGGTGGCGTCCGGCACCTCGTCACCGACCCGCGCGGGACCGACGAACGACCAGGACACGAGGTCGCCGTCGGCCGCCTTGAAGGCGAACGTCGTGGCCTTGCCGTCCACGTCGCACGTGCCCGTCCTCGCCACCCCGGCCGACCGGGAGGTGGCCAGGCTGCCGGTGATGCCGGAGGCGGTGGTGAAGGAGACCACCGGTTCCGTCGTGACCTTCTTCCGGTCGGGCTGGGTGAACGCGCCGTACACCCACTCCGCCGAGTCGGACCGGGCGATCTCCTCGGTGCTCCGCGCCCCGTTGTTGCCCCGGGTGCCGGCGGAGGCGAGGGGTGTGTGGTCCACCGAGCCGTCCTTGTCGTCGTCCGAGGCGCACCACTCCGCCTCGAGCACGGCGGGGGCCTTCATGGCGATCAGCGGTGTGCCGTCGGGATCCTCGTCGTCCGTGACGAAGTCGACCCAGTCGGCCGACTGCCGCTCCCAGGAGGCCGGTACGTCGAAGGCGACACCGAGATCCGGGTTCACCACGGTGTTCCAGCCGGGGACGGTCGGCCGCGGGGCGCCGTCCGCGTTCCGTGAGCCGCCCGAGGGCGAGGGAGCGGACGCGGACGACGCGACCGGGTCCGGCTCGGCCCGGTCGTCCTCGCCGCCGCCCAGGAGGACGGCCCCCGTCACGGCGGCGGCGACCACGACGGCCGCGGCGGCGACGACCGCCGCCACCGTCGCGCGGCGTCCGCCCGGTCCGCCGCCGGGCGGCGGACCCGCCGTGACCGTGGGGGCGTTCCACGGAGCGGGCGGCTGCTGACCGGAGTGCGCGGCGTGCTGCTGGTGGCCCGGCTGCTGGTACGGGTTCGGCTGCCCGGAGTGCGGGCTCCCGGCGGATGACTGCTCTCCTGGCCACATGGGCGGCAAGCTTACGGCGATCATCGGAAGCGTCCGGCCCTGGCCCTCGCATGCTACTCATGGGTAACCTGCTGCCATGAGCGCAGATCAGATGTCGATCGGCGAGTTGCTCGCCGCCACGGTGCCGATGGTCCGGACCCTGAACCTCGAGTACCTGGAGACCACCCCGGAGAAGGCGGTCCTGGCCCTGCCGGACCAGAGCGAGTACCGCAACCACGTCGGCGGGCCGCACGCCGGAGCCATGTTCACGCTGGGCGAGTCCGCCAGCGGGGCGATCGTCCTGGCCGCCTTCGGCGACCAGCTCTCCCGCGCCGTGCCGCTGCCGGTCACCGCCGAGATCGCGTTCAAGAAGATCGCCCTGGGCCCGGTCACCGCCACCGCGACCCTCGGCCGGCCGATCAGCGAGGTCGTCGCGGAACTGGACGAGGGCAAGCGACCCGAGTTCCCGGTGAGCGTCGCCATCCGGCGCGAGGACGGGGCGGTGACCGGGGAGATGACGGTGGTGTGGACCCTGCGGCCCAACGGCTGAGCCGGGGGCCGGCGGTCAGGGCCCTGGCCGGAACGGCCGCGCGGACCGGTAGGCTTCCCGGGTGCGCCTCCATCGAGGCGCACCCGGGAAGCGGCGGGGCACCCCCGCACGCGGCAGGGACGCGAATCGGAGGATGTGGCGTTGCACGTCCAGGAGTGGCTCGACACGGTGCCCGCGGCGGCTGTCTACGCCGTCGTCGGACTGGTCATCGGTCTGGAGAGCCTCGGCATCCCGTTGCCCGGCGAGATCATCCTGGTCTCGGCGGCCCTGCTCTCCTCACAGCACGGCGGCGTCGACCCGGTCGTCCTCGGTGTCTGCGCCAGTGCGGGCGCGGTGATCGGCGACTCCATCGGGTACGCCATCGGCCGCAAGGGCGGCCGGCCCCTGCTGGCCTGGCTGGGCAGGAAGTTCCCCAAGCACTTCGGCGAGGGACACATAGCCACCGCCGAGCGGTCCTTCCAGAAGTGGGGCATGTGGGCCGTGTTCTTCGGCCGCTTCGTCGCCCTGCTGCGCATCTTCGCCGGGCCGCTGGCCGGCGTGCTGCGGATGCCGTACTGGAAGTTCCTGATCGCCAACGTCCTGGGCGGCATCGTCTGGGCGGGCGGCACCACCGCCGTCATCTACTACGTCGGTGTCGTCGCCGAGTCCTGGCTCAAGCGCTTCTCGTGGCTGGGTCTGGTGATCGCCGTCCTCATCGGCGTCGCCTCCATGCTCGTCGTCAAGCGCAAGGCGGCGAAGGCCCGGCCGGAACCGGACCCTGTCACCGCGGGCGACTGACGCGCCCCCGCGGTCTCCCCGCTCAGTCGTGGATCTCGCCGTGGGCCTTCGCCAGCTCGGCGTACATCGTCCCGTTCAGCGTGACGCCCTGACGCTCCTCCTCCGTCAGCTCCCGCCTCACCTTGGCCGGCACACCGGCGACCAGGGAGCCCGGCGGCACCCGCATGCCCTGCGGGACGAGCGCCTGGGCGGCCACCAGCGATCCCGCGCCGATCACCGCGCCGTTGAGCACGGTCGCGCCCATGCCGATCAGGCAGTCGTCCTCGACGGTCGCCCCGTGCACGACCGCGTTGTGCCCGATGGAGACGCGCTCGCCGACCGTGACGGGGAAGCCCGGGTCGGCGTGGAGCGTGCAGTTGTCCTGGACGTTGCTGCTCGCCCCGACGGTGATCCGTTCGACGTCGCCGCGCAGTACCGCCCCGTACCAGACGCTCGCGCCCGCGTGCAGCGTCACGTCCCCGATGACCGAGGACGTCGGCGCCACGAAGGCCTCCGCGTCCACCTTCGGGTCCTTGCCGCCGATGCCCTTGATCAGCGCCTTGTGCGTCATCATCGCCTCCTGGTCCGGTGATGCAGTGCACCGTACGCCACCCGGTGGGGTGAAGATCACAGGCCTCCGGCTCCTTCCCCGCGCCGCGTGCTGAGTACCGTGAGCGGGTGCCGAAGCGCAAGAACACGTTCTCGTCCTGGTCCACCCGCCTCGCGCAGCGCGCCGTCCACGCGGGGTGGGCCTGGGTGCAGCGCACCGGTTCCGTCACCGCCGCGCACCCCGGGCGCTTCCGCTTCGGCGCACTGGGCACGGGCACCCGGCTGGCCTTCCCGCTCGGCACGGTCTTCGGCGAGCCATGGATCCACCTCGGCGCCCACTGCATCATCGGCGAGCAGGTCACCCTGACCGCCGGGCTCATGCCCGACCTCGACCTCGGCCCCGAGCCGATCCTGCGCATCGGCGACGGAGTCGTCCTCGGCCGCGGCAGCCACGTCATCGCGGACACCACCGTCACCATCGGCAGCGACTGCTACTTCGGCCCGTACGTCTACGTCACCTCCACCAACCACTCGTACGACGATCCGCACCAGCCCATCGGCAAGCAGTGGCCCCGGATGGAGCCGGTGGAGGTCGGCTCCGGCTGCTGGATCGGCACCGGCGCGGTGATCCTGCCCGGCGCGCGCATCGGACGGAACGTGGTGGTCGCCGCCGGTGCCGTGGTCCGCGGCACGGTCCCCGACCATGCCGTGGTGGCGGGCGCACCCGCCCGCGTCGTGCGGCGCTGGACGCCCGCGGAGGGCTGGCAGCCGCCACTGCGGACCCCGGCCCCCGTGCCGGTGCCCGACGGCGTCACTCCGGAGCAACTGCGGGCACTGGCACGGCTGGACGAGGAGACGGTGGCCCGGCTGGCCGAGCTGGACGACCCGACCGAGGAACAGCTCGCGGAGCCGGCCGCGGAGGGCTGAGCCGCGGGTGAGGCGGCCTCCGGCATGCGTGAGGCGCGCCGGTCCGCGGGGGCCGACGTGGGTCCCGGGCCGCACCGTCGGCTGATGTCGACGTGGGTCCTGGGCCGGATCGCCGGCCGGTGTCGCCGCGGAGGCGGGCCCGCTCGACGCCGCTGAGCCCGGCCCTCGGGTGACGCCCCGTCCGTCTCAGCCCGCCGCCAGCAGCAGCGTGCCCACCAGGGCGAGGCCCGCGCCCGCCGCCTGGACGCCGCGCAGCCGTTCGCTCAGGAAGCCGCGTGCCGCCAGCGCCGTCACCACCGGGTAGAGCGAGGCGAGCACCGCGGCCACCGTGACGGGGCCGTGCTGGGCGGCGATCGAGTAGGTGCCGTTCGCCGCGACGTCGGCGAGCCCGACGAAGGCCAGCGCCGGCAGCGCACCCCAGGCGAAGCCGTCCGACGGCAGCGCGGGGGCGCCGCGCCGGACGGACGCCCACAGCGCGAGGCCGCCCGCGGCGACATTGGTGACGCGCTGCACGAACAGGGCGAGGAAGAGACCGGTGAGCGTGGTCGACGCCTCGGCGATCAGGGCCATCACCGTGCCGAAACCGAAGGCCGCGACCAGCGTGAGGAGGACCGCCCGGCGCTGCACCGGGGCGCCCCGCAGCTGGGGCCCGCCGGCGAGGACGACTCCGGCGAGGGCGATCAGGATGCCGGCGAACTGCGGCAGCCCCGGGCGTTCGCCCAGGACCAGGCCGACGGTGACCGGGACGGCCACGCCGATCGAGCCGAGCGGCGAGACGACGCCCATCGGGCCGAGCGCCAGGGCCTTGTAGAAGGCGAGCATCGCCACCGGTCCGACCAGTCCGGCGGCGACGGCGAACCACAGGTGCGGTGAGGCCTCGCTCCAGGCGCCGGTGAGGGCCACGACCGTGCCGAGCACGGCGACGGCGATCGACTGCGACACGACGACCACCGTGAGCGCGGGCGTGCGCCGGGTCAGCGTGCCGCCGCCGAAGTCGGCCAGGCCCCACAGGAGACTGGTGGCCAGGGCGAAGAGCGCTGTCATGATCCGGTCGCCTCGCAGTACAGTTCAGTGAACGATCAGGTGCAGTCCACCGTAGTTCAATCAACTGCACCACGTCATCCAAAATAATGGACGGAATGTGTCGGACCTCGACCTGCTGACCCAGTCCCTGGCGCGCAACGTCAAACGCTGGCGCACCGAGCGCGGCTTCACGCTGGACGCGCTGGCCGCGCGGGCCGGTGTCAGCCGCGGCATGCTCATCCAGATCGAGCAGGCGCGCACCAATCCCAGCCTCGGCACGGTCGTCAAGATCGGTGACGCGCTCGGCGTCAGCATCACCACCCTGCTCGACTACGAACAGGGCCCGGCGGTCCGCATCGTCCCCGCCGAGCAGGCCGTACGGCTCTGGCACACCGACGCGGGCAGCTACAACCGGCTGCTCGCCGGCGCCGAGGCCCCCGGCCCCCTGGAGATGTGGGACTGGCGGCTGATGCCGGGCGAGAGCAGCCCCTCCGACCCGCACCCCGCCGGTACGGTCGAACTCGTCCACGTCACGTCCGGGGAACTGACGCTCACCGTCGACGGCGTGGCCCACCGCGTGCCGACGGGCGCGAGCGCCTCCTTCGAGGCCGCCACCCCGCACACGTACGCCAACGAGGGCGGGGAACCGATGGAGATGATCATGGCGGTGTCGGTGCCGCCCGTCCGCTGAGACGACCGGCCTCGGGGCGGCCCGGAGTTGTTAGCGTGCGGCCATGCGCGCACCCATCGGACGCTTCGACAGCGCCACTCCCGCTCCGGACCGCCTCGACGAGCTGACCGCCCCGGTCGCCGACGCCGTGCGCCACTGGCGCGGCAGCGTCCCCGCCGAGCAGATCGTCTACGTCGACACCGACCCGCAGTGGGCCGACACGGCGGTCTTCGTCGAGCACTACGGCCGCGAACTGCTGGAGCGGTCCGCGAACTGCGTGGTGGTCGCCGGCAAGCGGGGCGGCGGGAGCACGCTCGCCGCGTGCGTGGTGCTCTCCACGACCCGGGTCGACGTCAACGGAGTCGTGCGCCGTCATCTCGGCGCCCGCAAGGCGTCGTTCGCCTCGATGGACACGGCGACCGGCGAGACCGGCATGGAGTACGGAGGGATCACCCCGGTCGGCCTGCCCGCCGACTGGCCGGTGCTGGTGGACTCGGCCGTCGTCGACCTGCCCTACGTCCTCGTCGGCAGCGGACGCCGGCGCGGCAAGCTGCTGGTCCCGGGCAAGGCCCTCGCGGAGCTGCCCGGGGCCGTGGTGCTGGAGGGGCTGGGCGTCGCCTGACGTCCTCGGCCCGGTCACGCGGTGGCGTGGTGGGCCAGCGCCAGATGGGGGTCCCTCTCGCCCGGGGCCGGCGCCGGGTCCGCGTGGACCAGGGCGGCGGTGAGCCTCGGCACGGCGTGCAGCAGGGCGTGCTCGGCCTCGACGGCGATGCGATGGGCCTCGCGGACCGTCGCATCGCCGTCCACGACCACCGCCACCTCGGCGCGCAGCCGGTGCCCGATCCAGCGCAGCCGCAGCTCACCCACCGCGCGCACGCCGGGGACCTCGGTCAGTGCCCGCTCGGCCCGGTCCACCAGCGCCGGATCGACGGCGTCCATCAGCCGCCGGAACACCTCGCGGGCCGCGTTCCGCAGGACGAGCACGATCGCGGCCGTGATCGCCAGCCCCACGACCGGGTCGGCGAGCCGCCACCCCAGCGCCGAGCCCCCGGCGCCCAGCAGTACGGCCAGGGACGTGAACCCGTCCGTGCGGGCGTGCAGCCCGTCGGCCACCAGCGCCGCGGAGCCGATCGCCCGGCCGACGCGGATCCGGTAGCGGGCCACCCACTCGTTGCCGGCGAAACCGACCAGGGCGGCCACGGCCACCGCCGGGACGTGTGCGACCGGGCGCGGGTCGAGCAGCCGGTCGACCGCCGTCCACGCCGCGAAGACGGCGGACGCGGCGATCGTCAGTACGATCACGACGCCCGCCAGGTCCTCCGCCCGCCCGTAGCCGTACGTGAAGCGGCGGGTGGCCGCACGCCGGCCCAGGACGAAGGCGATGCCCAGGGGGACGGCGGTCAGGGCGTCCGCCGTGTTGTGCACCGTGTCCCCGAGCAGGGCCACCGATCCGGAGACGGCCACCACGACCGCCTGCGCCAGTGCGGTCGCGCCGAGCACCGCCAACGACACCCACAGCGCGCGCAGGCCGCGGGCCGAGGACTCCAGGGCGGGGTCGATCCTGTCGGCACTCTCGTGGGAGTGCGGGGCGAGGAGGTGCGCGAGCCGGTGACGTCGGGAGGCTTCGGCAGGGTGGCGGTGGTGCCGGTGCGGGTCGCTCATGAGGTTCCCCTTCCGGTGGGTCCGGTGCGGCCGGGTGGACGTGTGCCGGCCCACGGCGCCATTATGTGCGTATGAGCGCACGCATGCACCTCTCACCTGCGCACGATGCGCATCCGCACCCCCCGGGCGAGGAGCGGTTCGCGCTCGCCGCCGACCTTCTCGCCCTGCTCGGCGACCGCACCCGCCTCACCCTGCTGCACGCCCTGTCCGACGGCGAGGCCGATGTCGGCACGCTCACCGAGGTGTGCGGTGCGGCCCGGCCCGCGGTCAGCCAGCACCTGGCCCGGCTGCGGCTGGCCGGTCTGGTGAGCACCCGCAAGGACGGCCGCCGCGTCGTCTACTCGCTCCGGGACGGACATCTGCGCCGCCTGGTCGGCGAGGCGCTGAACGTGGCCGACCACAGGCTCGGGGGCCGGCCGCCCCACGACTGAGGACAAGGTGCCCTGACGTCCCTGCGACCTGATCCGCAGGACAGGCCCTAGCCGAGCCGCGGGATCTCGATCGCCGGGCAGCGGTCCATCACCATCTCCAGGCCCGCCGCCCGGGTCCGCTCGTACGCGGCCTCGTCGACGACGCCGAGCTGGAACCAGACCGCCTTCGCCCCCTTGGCGACCGCCTCGCCGGCCACGGCCCCGGCGAGGTCGCTGTTGACGAACACGTCGACCACGTCCACGTCGAACGGGATGTCCTCGAGGGAGGCGTACCCCCGCTCGCCGTGCACCGTCTCCGCCTTGGGATGCACTGGCACCACCCGCTTGCCGAAGCGCCGGAGCACCTCGGCGACGCCGTACGCGGCGCGCTGCCGGTTCGACGACAGGCCCACCACGGCCCAGGTGTCACCCAGCTCGGTGAGGATCTTGCGGACGGTTGCCTCGTCGCCGTACACCGGCGGCCTCCTCGGACTCCTGAACGGACGGTCGTCGGCGACAACCGAGGACGGCGGGCGGTGATTCCCCGCCACCTCCGGCGCGCGCCCACGGTGCGCCGGAGACGCGGCCCGCCTACGCTCACCCCGTGCTGCGCATCATCGACGCCCGGACCGGCGAACCGGTCCCCGCCGCCCCCGTCCGGCGGGGCTTCACCCGTGTCGAGGCGCACGTGCCGGACCGGGACACCACCGGCCTGCGCGTGCTGCTCGTCGCCGACGTCCTCGTCCGTGCCCTGGAAGTCGGCGGCACGCCCGTGTGGGCGCTGCTGGGCGGCGCGGGGGAGCGGGACGGGCTGCGGGCGGACGCCGCCGCCCTCGGCATCCATCCCTTCGAGGAGGGCCCGGGCGGCCCGGGTGCCTCCCAGGCCCTCCATGTGGTGGGGGAGGGTGCCGCGGCTCCCGACGGCGTGACGGTCGCCGTCGCCCCCGTCGACCCGGCGCGGCCGGACCCCGTGGCCGGCGCCGACCCCTACGCCCTGCGCCTGGCCCTGCTGGAACGGCACCGGAGCACGCGCGTGCGGCTCGACGCGACCGCGCTGGGCGACGCCGGCGCCACCCTCACCCGCCTGCGCCGCGCGGTCGCCGCCTGGGCACGGCAGCCCTCCCGCCCCGTTCCCGACGAGGTGCGCGACCGGCTCCGGGCCGCCTGGGAGGACGACCTCGACACCCCCGCTCTCCTCCGGGTGCTGCGCCGGGTGGAGACCGACCCGGGTGTCGCGGACGGTGCCCGCTTCGAGACCTTCGCCTACGCGGACCGGCTTCTCGGTCTCGCCCTCACCCGCGACGTGGGGTCCCCGGCCTGACCGTGTGCCGGGCGGCGCCCGGCACGTTCCCGGCCACGGACTAGGCTGGCCGGATGCAGGACGAGTACCGCACGGTGCCCCGCGCGGGCGTGCACGAGACCGAGATCAACCGCTCGCGCTTCCTGTGCGCCCTCGCCCCGGCGGCCACCGAGGAGGAGGCCCAGGCGTTCATCGCGTCCGTGCGCAAGCAGCACGCCGACGCCAACCACAACTGCTGGGCGTACGTCATCGGTGCCGACGCCGCCGTGCAGAAGGCCAGTGACGACGGGGAGCCCGGCGGCACCGCGGGCGTCCCGATGCTCCAGATGCTGCTGCGCCGCGACATGCGGTACGTCGTCGCCGTCGTCACCCGCTACTTCGGCGGCGTCAAGCTCGGCGCGGGCGGCCTCATCCGCGCCTACGGGGGAGCGGTCGGCGAGGCCCTGGACGACCTCGGCACGCTCACCCGCCGCAGGTTCCGCCTGGCCACGGTGACCGTCGACCACCAGCGGGCCGGCAAGCTCCAGAACGAGCTGCGCGCGACCGGGCGGGAGGTGCGCGACGTGCGGTACGCCGAGGCCGTCACCATCGAGATCGGCCTGCCGGACGCCGACGTCGGCGCCTTCCGGGGCTGGCTGGCGGACGCGACGGCGGGAACGGCCGGGTTCGAGCTCGGGGGAGAGGCGTACGGGGACGCCTGAGTCGGACACCCCACACTCCGCCGGACCCGCCCGGTACGCGAAAGCTCCTGTTCTCGGGCAATCCGGGCGCCGATGCGCAGGGTGGGCGGACATGCGTGGGAGGAGAGGTGCGCGGACGTACTAGCGTGGTCCGGGCCGACCACGCTCGGGTGGTCGGTCGTGCCGGCTGTGAGGGTGCGGTGGGAGTGGGCGTGCGGGGCGGAGCTGACTCGTGAGATTGCTGCACACGTCCGACTGGCATCTCGGCCGGGCGTTCCACCGGGTGAACATGCTCGGCGCCCAGTCCGCGTTCATCGGCCACCTCGTCGAAACGGTGCGCGAGCACCACGTCGACGCCGTGGTCGTCTCGGGGGACGTGTACGACCGGGCGGTGCCGCCGCTCGCCGCGGTCGAGCTGTTCGACGACGCCCTGCACCGTCTCGCTCGCCTGGGGGTGCCGACGGTGATGATCTCCGGCAACCACGACTCGGCCCGCCGTCTCGGCGTCGGCGCCGGCCTCATCGACCGCGCCGGCATCCACCTGCGCACCGACCCGGCGGGCTGCGGCACCCCGGTCGTGCTGGCCGACCGCCACGGGGACGTGGCCTTCTACGGGCTGCCCTATCTGGAACCCGCCCTGGTGAAGACCGAGTTCGCGGTGGAGAAGGCCGGGCACGAGAGCGTGCTCGCGGCTGCCATGGACCGGGTCCGCGCCGACCTCGCCGGCCGCGCGCCGGGCACCCGCTCCGTCGTCCTCGCGCACGCCTTCGTCACCGGCGGCGAGCCGAGCGACAGCGAGCGGGACATCACCGTCGGCGGAGTCGCCGCCGTGCCCTCCGGCGTCTTCGACGGCGTGGACTACGTGGCGCTGGGCCACCTGCACGGCTGCCAGACCCTCACCGAGCGCGTCCGCTACTCGGGCTCCCCGCTGCCGTACTCCTTCTCGGAGGCCGCCCACCGCAAGAGCATGTGGCTCGTCGACCTCGACGCCGGCGGCTCGGTCACCGCCGAGCGCGTCGACTGCCCGGTCCCGCGCCCGCTGGCCCGGCTGCGGGGCACCCTGGAGGAGCTGCTCGCCGACCCGGAGCTGACCCGGCACGAGGACGCGTGGGTCGAGGCGACCCTCACCGATCCCGTGCGGCCGGCCGACCCCATGGCCCGGCTCACCGAGCGCTTCCCGCACACCCTCAGCCTCGTCTTCGAACCCGACCGGGCCCCGGACGACCCGGCGGTGTCCTACGCCCGGCGCCTCGCGGGCCGCAGCGACCAGCAGATCGCGGAGGACTTCGTGGCGCACGTGCGCGGCGTGGGACCCGACGGCCGCGAGCAGACCGTGCTGCGGGACGCCTTCGACGCGGTGCGCGCGGACGAGACCGTGCGGGAGGTGGCCCGGTGAGGCTGCACCGGCTCGACATCACGGCCTTCGGGCCCTTCGGCGGATCGCAGAGCGTCGACTTCGACGACCTGTCGGCGGCCGGACTGTTCCTGCTGCACGGACCGACGGGTGCCGGCAAGACGTCCGTCCTCGACGCCGTCTGCTACGCGCTGTACGGCTCCGTCCCCGGCGCCCGGCAGACCGGTCAGGGCATGACCCTGCGCAGCGACCACGCCGCCGTCGGCACCCGCACCGAGGTGCGCCTCGAACTCACCGTCGCCGGACGGCGGCTGGAGATCACCCGGCAGCCGCCGTGGGAACGCCCCAAGCTGCGCGGCAAGGGCACCACCGTGGACAAGGCCCAGACCTGGCTGCGCGAGTACGACGCGACGGCCGGGGCCTGGAAGGACCTCAGCCGCTCCCACCAGGAGATCGGCGAGGAGGTCACCCAGCTGCTCGGCATGAGCCGCGAACAGTTCTGCCAGGTCGTGCTGCTGCCCCAGGGCGACTTCGCCCGCTTCCTGCGCGCCGACGCCGAGGCCCGCGGCAAGCTGCTCGGCCGGCTCTTCGACACCCGCCGCTTCGCCGAGGTCGAGAAGCGCCTCGCCGAGCGGCGCCGCACGACCGAGGCCCAGGTGCGGGAAGGGGACGCCGCGCTGCTCGCGGACGCCCACCGGATGCAGCAGGCCGCCGGCGACGCCATGGTCCTGCCGGAGCTGGCACCGGGCGACCCGGGCCTCGCCGAGGCCGTGCTGAGCGCGGCCGCCGTCGCCCGC
Organism: Streptomyces flaveolus; assembly: GCF_044765825.1. NCBI lineage: Bacteria > Bacillati > Actinomycetota > Actinomycetes > Kitasatosporales > Streptomycetaceae > Streptomyces > Streptomyces flaveolus. The sequence continues at coordinate 72,224 of NZ_JBIWKU010000007.1, forward strand.
AGCACCGCCCAGGAACTGCTGACCGTGGCGGACTGCCGGCTCACCGCCGCCGAGGCCGCCCAGGCCGCCGCCGAGCGCGACCTCGCCGGCACACGCGAACGGGACCGGCTGCAACGCCGGTACACCGAGGCGCGGCAGCGGGCCGCGCGGCTGGAAGAACGGGCCGACACCCACCGCGCCGCGCAGCGGCGCATGGAGCGGGCCCGCAAGGCCGGGGCGGTCGCCCCCGCCCTGGAGCTGCGGGACGCCGCCGACGCCGAACACCGGCGGGCGGCCGACGCGGAGGCACGGGCACGCGCCCTGCTGCCCGAGGCCCTCACCGACGCCGGTGCCGCCGGACTGGCCGCCGCGGCGCGCCGGACGGCCGAGGAACTGGGCTCGCTGGAGTCGGCCCGGCGGGCGGAAGGGCGACTCGCCGAACTCGCCGCGGAACGCGCGGGCCTCGACCGGCAGGAACGGGCCGACGAGGACGTCCTGCACGAGGCGGAGGCCTGGCTGGCCGACTGGGAGGCCCACCGCGCCGGTCTCCAGGCCCGCGTCGACTCCGCGCAGGAGGCCGCGACCCAGGCAGAACAGCTCGCCGTGCAACGCGACCCGGCGCAGCGGCGGCTGGACGCGGCCCGGGAGCGGGACCGGCTCGCCGTCGCGGCGGACACGGCGGAGCGGCAGGCGCTGGCCTCGGCGCAGGACGCCGTCGAGGCCCGCGCCCACTGGCTCGACCTCAAGGAACAGCGGCTGAACGGCATCGCCGCCGAACTCGCCGCACACCTCACCGACGGCGCGCCCTGCGCGGTGTGCGGCGCCACCGAACACCCCGCCCCCGCACGCCGGATCGCCGGGCACGTCGACCGGGAGGCCGAGGAACGGGCCCTCGCCGGCCACCAGGAGGCGGAGGAGCGGCGCGCGGAGGCCGAACGGCGCCTCGGCTCCGTACGGGAGGCGCTCGCCGCCGCCACGGCGGAGGCCGGGGACACCCCCACCGGGCAACTGGCCGAAGAAGCCGAGGCCCTGGAGCGCCGGTACGCGCGGGCGCGGGCCCTCGCCTCCGGACTGCACGCCGCGCAGGAGGAGCTGCGCCGGGCGGAGCGGGAGCGGGAACAGCGCATCGCGGCCCAGCAGGAGGCCGCCGTCCGGGCCGCCTCCCGCGTGGCCCACCGGGAACGGCTGCAGCGCGAACACGCCGCTCTGGAGGCGGAGTTGGCCCAGGCGCGCGGCACGGCCGACAGCGTCGCCGCGCGGGCCGCCCAACTGGAGCGGCGGGCCGCCCTGCTCACCGAGGCCGCCGACGCCGCACGTGTCGCCGAGGACACCGCCCAGCGGCTCAAGGACGCCGACGCCCGCCTCGCCGACGCCGCCTTCCGGGCCGGGTTCGACACACCGCGGGAGGCGGCCGACGCACTCCTCGACGACGCCGCCCACCGCGACCTCCAGCGACGGCTGGACGCCTGGGGTACCGAGGAGGCCGCCGTCCGCGCGGTCCTCGCCGAGGCCGACACCGCCGACGCCGCCCGGCAGCCGCCGGCCGACCTCGCCGCCGCGGAACGCGACGCGGCCGACGCGGGCCGGCGGCTGCGGGACGCCGCCTCCGCGCGCGACGCCGCCGCCCGGCGCTGCGCCGAACTCGGCCGGCTGTCCGCGCACGCCACCACCTCGGTGCGCCGGCTCGCCCCCCTGCGCGAGGAGTACGACCGCGTCGCCCGCCTCGCGTCCCTCGCCGCGGGCACCTCGGCGGACAACGAACGACGGATGCGCCTGGAGTCGTACGTGCTGGCGGCCCGACTCGAACAGGTCGCCGCCGCGGCGACCGCACGGCTGCAGCGGATGTCCTCGGGCCGCTACACCCTCGTCCACTCCGACGACCGCACCGGTCGTGGACGCAGCGGCCTCGGACTGCACGTCGTCGACGCCTGGACCGGCCGGGAGCGGGACACGTCGACCCTGTCCGGCGGCGAGACGTTCTTCGCCTCCCTCGCCCTGGCACTGGGTCTCGCCGACGTCGTCACGGACGAGGCGGGCGGGGTCCGCCTGGACACCCTCTTCATCGACGAGGGGTTCGGCAGCCTCGACGACCAGACCCTCGACGAGGTCCTCGACGTCCTGGACTCGCTGCGCGAGCGGGACCGCAGCGTCGGCATCGTCAGCCACGTCGCCGACCTGCGGCGCCGTGTCCACGCCCAACTGGAGGTCGTCAAGGGCAGGTCGGGCTCCGTGCTGCGGCAGCGGGGCGTGGGCTGAGCCGGTCTCAGCGTCCCAGGGGACGGCGGGGCAGCGGTGAGGAGTACACGACGCTCGTGGTCACCGACCCCAGCGCGCCGATCCGGCCCGCCACCTCCTCCAGGTGCCGCATCGAACGGGCCGCGACCTTGATCACGAAGCAGTCGTCGCCCGTGACGTGATGCGCCTCCAGGATCTCGGGCGTCACGGCCACCAGGTCGTGGAAGGGCTTGTAGTTTCCGGTCGGGTACCGCAGCCGCACGAACGCCAGGACCGGCATCCCCAGCCGGTCCGGGTCCACGACGGCCGCGTACCCCTGGATGATCCCGGCCTCCTCCATGCGGCGCACCCGCTCGGTCACCGCGCTCGCCGACATGGAGACGGTCCGGGCCAGCTCGGCGAAACCGGTCCGCCCGTCCCGCTGGAGGACGTCCAGGATGAGCCAGTCGGTGGCGTCCGGGGAATACGTGGTCATCCCGGATGAATAGCAGGGGAATCCCCGGCAGATCAAGAGGAAGGCCGGGGATCGTCCCTTCTGAGAGGCGCGCGCCGCCCGTAGATTTCTGGCCAGGAGATCCACCGAGAAAGGCCGGACCATGACTGCCACCACCACCGCCAACCCCGTGCTGCGCGTCGCGCCCGCGGCCCCCGCCGAAGCCGCCGCGTACTTCCGGGCGAGCCTCGCCTTCCACGCCGACGTCTCCGACGTCGCCGCCGCGCTGGCGGCCGGCGGCGACCCGGGGTTCGTCGTCGTGGACTCCCGCTCCACCGAGTCCTGGGACCAGGGCCACGTCCCCGGCGCGGTCCACCTGCCGACCGCGCTCATTCCCGAACAGGCCGGACACCTCCTCGACAGGTCCGTGCCGGTCGTCACCTACTGCTGGGGCCCGGGCTGCAACGGCGCCACCCGCGCCGCGCTCGCCCTCGCCGAACTCGGCTACCAGGTCAAGGAGATGCTCGGCGGCTTCGAGTACTGGGTGCGCGAGGGCTTCGCGTACGAGACCTGGCAGGGCGCCGAGAACCGCCCCGCCGATCCGCTGACCGCCCCGGTGGACGCGGACGACTGCGGCTGCTGACGGGCGTGTAGGTTCTGCCGCATGGTGCGATACGCGGAGCCGGGCGCGGTGGAGTGGGTGGAGTCGGGCGGCGGTCCGCTCATAGCGGTGCCGGAGACGGTCCTGCCGTTCTGGACCGGCGCCGACGGCGAGGAGACGGCCTCCGACTACGACCGGGCCTGCGAGGTCGACGGCCAGGTCGGCCTCCTCCCGGTCGGCGACTCGGCGGCCCTGGTCCTCGGCGACGAACCCGCCTCCACCGCCTACCTGCCGGGCCACGGCGCCTTCGTCCGCTGGTGCGCGGCCGACTCCGAGGACGAGGTGCTGGCCGGCGTGCCCGGCGCGCTCGACACGGCCGACTGGGAGCCCGAGGTGACCTGGCAGGTGCCCGGTCCGGTGTTCCTCTTCGACGCGGCCTGGCCCGGCACCGCCTGCGAGCGGGCCGACCACGTCCGGGTGGCCCTGGAACCCGGCCGGTACGCGGTGCGCGCGGCCGACGTCCGGCCCGGCCCCGAGACATGGCTGAACGTCGTCCAACTGCGGCGGCTCACCGACCGGTAGGCCGCCGCCCGCCGCGATATCGGCGTGCGTCACCGGTGGCGGGCCACGCATCATGGGTGCCCATGCCCCGACTTGAGCACCCCGCACCCGAAGACCTGCGCCGCGACCCCCTGCCCCTGCGCGGCCGGACCGCCCTCGTCACCGGCGCCAGCAGGCGCGCCGGCATCGGCCACGCCGTGGCCCGGCGGCTCGCCGCGTACGGCGCGAGCGTCTACCTGCACCACCACGTCCCGCACGACGCCGCCATGCCCTGGGGCGCCGACCGGATCGACCATGTGGTCGCCTCGGTGCGCGCGGCACTCGGCGACCCGGACGCCACCGTGCAGGCCGGGCCCGGCGATCTGGCCGACCCCGCCGTACCCGGCGAACTCCTCGCCAGGGCCGCCGACGCCCTCGGCGGACGGCTGGACATCCTGGTCGCCAACCACGCCCTCAGCGGCTCCGACGGCACCCTCGGCACGATCGACGCCGCGATGCTCGACGCCCACTGGGCCGTCGACACCCGCTCGGTGCTGCTGCTCGTCCAGGCCTACGCCCGGCTGCGTGCCGCGCTGCCGCCCCGCACCCCGGGCGGACGCGTCGTGATGATGACCTCCGGACAGGACATCGCCGGCGGCATGCCCGGCGAGATCGCCTACGCGCTGCAGAAGGGCGCGCTCGCCTCCATCACCCGCTCCCTGGCGACGACCCTCGCCGAGCAGGCGATCACCGTGAACGCGGTCAACCCCGGCCCCGTGGACACCGGTTACCTCACGGGCGACGACCACGAGGCCGTCGCCGCGCTCTTCCCCGCCGGGCGGTGGGGCATGCCCGACGACCCCGCCCGCCTCATCGCGTGGCTCGCCACGGACGAGGCGGAGTGGGTCACCGGCCAGGTCGTGGACTCCGAAGGCGGCTTCCGGCGCTGACCGGCTCTCAGAGCCGCGACAGCTCGTCCACCAGGTCGTCCAGGCCCAGCGAGCCCTGGGAGAGCGCCGCCATGTGCCACGCCTTCGCGTCGAAGGCGTCGCCGTGCCGCTTGCGGGCGTTCTCCCGGCCCAGCAGCCACGCCCGCTCACCGAGCTTGTAGCCGATCGCCTGGCCCGGGATCGTCAGGTACCGGGTCAGCTCGCTCTCCACGAAGTCCGCCGGGCGGCTGCTGTGCGCGCCGAAGAACTCCTGCGCCAGCTCCGGCGTCCACCGCTCACCCGGGTGGAACGGGGAGTCCGCCGGGATCTCCAGCTCCAGGTGCATGCCGATGTCCACGATGACCCGGGCGGCCCGCATCATCTGCGCGTCCAGATAGCCGAGCCGCTGCTCCGCGTCCGTCAGGAAGCCGAGCTCGTCCATCAGCCGCTCCGCGTACAGCGCCCAGCCCTCGGCGTTGGCGCTGACCATGCCGACCGAGGCCTGGTAGCGGGAGAGGTTCTCGGCGACGTGCGCCCACTGGGCGAGCTGCAGGTGGTGGCCCGGGACGCCCTCGTGGTACCAGGTGGAGACCAGGTCGTAGACCGGGAAGCGGGTCAGGCCCATCGTCGGCAGCCAGGTCCGCCCGGGGCGCGAGAAGTCCTCCGACGGGGGCGTGTAGTACGGGGCCGCGGCGCTGCCGGGCGGGGCGATGCGCGACTCCACCTTCCGTACCCGCTCGGCGAGTTCGAAGTGGGTGCCGTCCAGCGCCTCGATCGCCTGGTCCATCAGGCCCTGGAGCCAGTCGCGGACCTCGTCCACGCCCTCGATGTGCTTGCCGTGCTCGTCCAGGTGCGCCAGCGCCACCCAGGGCGTCCCGGCGCCCGGCAGGATCTTCTCCGCCTCCCGCTTCATCTCGGCGAGCAGCCGGTGGTACTCGGCCCAGCCGTACGCGTACGCCTCGTCCAGGTCGAGGTCGGTGCCGTTGTAGTAGCGCGACCAGCGGGCGTAGCGCTCGCGGCCCACCGTGTTCGGGGCGCCCTCGATCGCCGGCGCGTACACGTCGCGCATCCAGTCCCGCAGCTCCACCACGGCCGCGGTCGCACCCCGCGCCGCCTCGTCCAGCTCGGTGCGCAGCGCCTCCGGGCCGGCGGCGGCGAAGTCCTCGAACCAGCCGCGCCCCTCACCCGTGTCCGCCCACTCGCCGAGCTGCTCGACGAAGGTCGCGGTCGGGCGCGGAGCCGCGTACAGCTTGCGCTCGAGGCCCAGGGTGAGGGACTCGCGGTAGCCCGCCAGCGCGGCCGGCACCGCGCGCAGCCGCTCGGCGATCCGCGCCCAGTCCTCGTCCGTCCCGGTCGGCGTCACCGTGAACACCTCACGCACCGAGTGCGCGGCCGTCCCCATGTTGCCGACCGAGCGCAGGCCCTCCTCGGCCTCGTGCACCGCGAGTTCCGCGGTCAGGCGCTCCCGCAGCAGCCGGGCGCAGCGCCGCTCCACGTCGCTGTCGCCGCCGGGCCGGCGCTCCGCCTCGTCCAGCCGGGCGAGGGTGGCCCGCGCCAGTTCCGCGAGGGCCTCCTGACCCGCCGGGGAGAAGTCGGGCAGACGGCTGGAACTCTCGGCCACACCGAGATACGTACCGGTGACCGGGTCGAGGGCGATGAGCTCGTCGACGTAGGCGTCGGCGACCTCGCGGGGAAGCGGGCTCTTGGTCTCTGACATGCGGACATCCTCATACGGATACCGGTGCCGCGTCAGCCCGCTTCGCCCGGCCCGGTACCGCGGGCGGCCGGATTTCGCTCAGGGCGTGGCCCCGGGGGAGGCGGGCGGCAGCAGGGGGCCGCACTCCCACTGCTGGAAGATCAGCCGGGTCTCGACGCGGGCCACCTCCTTGCGGGACGTGAACTCGTCCAGGACCAGCCGCTGCAGGTCCGCCATGTCCGCGACCGCGACATGCACGAGGTAGTCGTCAGGGCCGGTCAGATGGAAGACGGTGCGCGACTCGGGCAGCGCCCGGATCCGCTCCACGAACGGGCCGACCAGCTCCCGCCGGTGCGGGCGCACCTGCACCGACAGCAACGCCTGGAGCCCCCGCCCCAGCTTCGCCGGGTCCAGCTCCAGCCGGTGGCCGAGAATCACCCCGGCCCGCCGCAGCCGGGCCACGCGGTCGAGGCAGGTCGACGGCGCGACCCCGACCTGGGCGGCGAGATCGCGGTAGGTGGTCCGGGCGTCGTTCTGCAGCAGCCGCAGCAGCTGGAGATCCACCGGATCCAGTACGACGGATTCGGCCATGCGCCGAACGTAACACGGGATTCGACCCCGGCAGCCCGTTCACTGTTCACTCTTCCGCCCATGGACTCTGCGCGCATGCCCACGTCACCATCCGACGACGTACGCACCCCCGCACCCAGGAGCAGGGCACTGGCCACCGAGGCCGTGCACGCCGGCCGCGACGACCTCGCCCGCCAGGGACTGCACGCCCCGCCCATCGACCTGTCCACGACCTACCCGTCGTACGACAGCCGCGGCGAGGCCGCCCGCATCGACGCCTTCGCCGCCACCGGCGCCGACCCGGACGGCCCGCCGGTCTACGGCCGCCTCGGCAACCCGACCGTCGCCCGCTTCGAGACCGCGCTGGCCCGGCTGGAGGGCACCGAGGCCGCGGTCGCCTTCGCCAGCGGCATGGCCGCCCTGAGCGCCGTGCTGCTGGTGCGCGCCTCGATGGGGCTGCGGCACGTCGTCGCCGTGCGGCCCCTGTACGGGTGCAGCGACCATCTGCTGACCGCCGGGCTGCTCGGCTCGGAGGTCACCTGGACCGACCCGGCCGGCATCGCGGACGCGCTGCGCCCGGACACCGGCCTGGTGATCGTGGAGTCCCCGGCCAACCCGACGCTGGCCGAGGTGGATCTGCGGGCCGTCGCCCACGCCTGCGGGTCCGTGCCGCTGCTCGTGGACAACACCTTCGCCACGCCCGTGCTCCAGCGGCCCGCCGAGCACGGCGCCCGCCTGGTGCTGCACAGTGCCACCAAGTACCTCGGTGGGCACGGGGACGTGCTGGCCGGCGTGGTGGCCTGCGACGAGGAGTTCGCGGGGCGGCTGCGGCAGGTCCGCTTCGCCACCGGCGGCGTCCTGCACCCGCTGGCCGGCTATCTGCTGCTGCGCGGACTGTCCACGCTGCCGGTGCGCGTGCGCGCCGCCTCCGCGAACGCCGCGGAACTCGTCGCGCGCCTCGCCGACGATCCGCGCGTGGCCCGCGTCCACTACCCGCGCATCGGCGGCGCGATGGTCTCCTTCGAGGTGCACGGCGACCCGCACGACGTCATCGCCCGCGTCCGCCTGATCACCCCGGCCGTGAGCCTCGGCAGTGTCGACACGCTCATCCAGCACCCGGCGTCCATCAGCCACCGCATCGTGGACGCCGACGACCGCCGCGGCGCCGGCGTGAGCGACCGGCTGCTGCGGCTGTCGGTCGGCCTGGAGGACGTCGAGGACCTGTGGGCCGACCTGGACGCGGCGCTCGGGGAGCGGGTAGCAGCGATCCCGCTGCGGGAGGCGCTGTCACGGGCCGAGTGACGGCACCCCCTCGCGGTCCGGTCGGCTCGGGCCTGTCGTTCGGATCAGGTCGGCCGAGAGAGGCAGCGCCCGTCGGCCGACCCGAGCGGGGCGTGGTGCGTGCCACGCCCCGCTCGGGTCGGCATGATCCGAACGACAGGCCCTAGTCCCTGCCGATCCGCTCCCCGTGCGGCAGTCGCGCCGCCGCACGGGCCGCCGCGTCGAGGCGGGCGGTGATGACCAGGGTCCCCTCCTCGATCTGGTAATCGAGGGGGAGGCCCAGGCCGCGCATCGCGGCGACCATGCCGGTGTTCGACGCCTGCGTGACGGCGTATACGCTCGCGCAGCCCGTCTCCGCCGCCATCGCCACGAGCCGTCCGAGCAGTTCGCCGCCGATGCCCCGGCGCTGCCAGGAGTCCTCGACGAGCAGGGCGACCTCCGTCTCGTCCCCGTCCCACAGCAGATGACCGAGGCCGACGATCCGGCCCGAAGCGGTCTGCACCGCGAGGGTCCGGCCGTAGCGCGGGCTGAGCAGGTGGTTCAGATAGCGGTCGGTGTCCCCGACCGGGCCGTGGTAGCGCATCCCGAGGGTCCGGTCCGAGCACCGCTGGTGCATCGCCTTCGCCGCCCGCAGGTCACGGGTGTCGGCGCGGCGGACCGTGATGTCGTGGCCCTCGGGCAGCGTCAGCACGTCCCGGCCGCGCGGAAGGCGCGGACCGAGCCGGGCGTCCAGTTCGACCAGCGCCCGCGCCCGGGCGAACTCGGCGGGGGTGAACGGCAGATACGGCCGCTCCACGCTGATCACCCCGCCCTCCGGGGCGCGCAGTCGCAGCACGGTGCCCTCGAGGGCGCCTTCCGCCGGGACCCCGGCGTCCCTGCGTGCTCCGGCGGGCAGCGACCGGATCGTGCACCGGCCCAGCAACTGACGCAGTGCCAAGGGCAGTTCCGCGGCGTCCAGGGCCGTACGGGCGGCCAGCCCCAGGACCCGGGTCGGCGCGTCGACCAGGTCGTGGGCGTCGGCCCGCTCGGTCCAGGTGTCGGCACCCCCCGCCGCCGACACCACCCCGGCCAGCTCGGACCCGCTCAGCCCGCCCGGGGCGCGGAGCAGGAACTCGTCCACCGTGCCGTCGGCCAGCGGATGCGTCTGGAGACTCAGGATGTCCACCCGCCGGTCGGCGAGGGCCGCGCACAGGACGGCCAGCGATCCCGGCGCGTCCCGCACCGTCGTCCGCATCCGCCACAGCGCGCTGTCCCCGGAGCCGGCCGCCGCCACCTGGTCCGGCCCGGACTCCGCCGTGACCTGGTCGGACGGCCCGGCCCGCAGCCCGGCGGACGGCGGCCGGGCGCCGGTATCCTCCGCCGGCGGGGCGTGCCCGTGACGCCGTGCCCACCAGGTGTGGAAGCCCGCCGTGGCGAGCAGGGCGGCCATCGAGGCCAGGACCATGAGGCCCGGTGTTCCGAGGTCGTGCTCGATCGCCAGCGCCAGGGCACCGGCCACGTCAGACATGTCTCGACTCATGCGACCACTGTGAAGGAACCGTGTTGCCTGATCACGAACGCCCTGTGACCGATGGGTAAAGAGCGCTTCCGGGACATTCGGGTCTCGGCGGGCGGGGTGCCGCGGATTCCCGCAGGACGGCGCCCCGCGGGCCCAACACCGGGCCGCGCACCGGGGGATGACGCCGGTGCGCGGCACATCGGACAGGTTACGTGAGCTACTGGCCGACCAGCCCCGGCCGGAGCACCTTGGTGAACAGCACCGTGCCGTCCTGCTCGCGCAGCCGCACCGTCATCTCGGCGCTGTCGCCGTCGATGTCGACCTCGCCGAAGAACTGGTAGCCGCCGGCGGGCGAGACGTTCGAGGCGGTCGGCGCCTTCACGAACACCCGCTCCGGGCCGAAGGTGCCGTCGAGGGCGCTGGCCGGGAACGCCCCCGCGTTGAGCGGCCCGGACACGAACTCCCAGAACGGCTCGAAGTCGGTGAACGCGGCCCGCGCGGGCTGGTAGTGCTGGGCCGAGGTGTGGTGCACGTCGGCCGTCAGCCACACCGTGCCGGTGATCCGCCGGTGCTTGACGAAGCGCAGCAGCTCGGCGATCTGCAGTTCGCGGCCCAGCGGCGCGCCGGGGTCGCCCTGCGCCACCGCCTCGATGTTCGCCTTCCCCTCGGTGGCGTCGGGCACGACCAGGCCGATCGGCATGTCGGCGGCGATCACCTTCCACACCGCACGCGAGCGCGACAGCTCCCGCTCGAGCCACTCCAGCTGTTCGCGGCCCAGGATGCCCTGCGGGTCCACGGCCTGGTCGTCGGGCGAGTTGGCGTTGCGGTACGTGCGCATGTCCAGCACGAACACGTCCAGCAGCGGGCCCTGGCGCAGCACCCGGTGCACACGCCCCTCGCGCGCGCCGGGCCGCAGGGTGGATACCGGGAAGTACTCGGCGAACGCGCGCCGGGCCCGGGCGGCCAGCACGTCCACGCTCTTCTCGGTGTAGCGGCTGTCGGTGTCGGCGATCACCTGTCCCGGGTACCAGTTGTTGCGCACCTCGTGGTCGTCCCACTGGACGACGGACGGGACCTGCGCGTTGAAGCGCCGCAGGTTCTCGTCGAGGAGGTTGTAGCGGAAGTTGCCGCGGAACTCGGCGAGGGTCTCGGCGACCTTGGACTTCTCCTCGGTGGTGACGTTCCGCCAGGTGCCGCCGCCGGGCAGGGCGGCCGTCGACGGGATGGGACCGTCGGCGTAGATGTTGTCGCCGCTGCACAGGAAGAAGTCCGGGTCCAGGGCGCCCATCGCGTCGTAGATCCGGTAGCCGCCGAGGTCCGGGTTGATGCCCCAGCCCTGGCCCGCCAGATCGCCGGACCATACGAAGCGGACACCGTCGCGGCGGCGGACCGGCACCGTGCGGAACGTGCCGGTGACCGGTTCGCCGGTGCGGCGCGGGTCGTCCGGGTCGGCGAGCAGCACGCGGTAGTGGATCTGCTCGCCCGGCGGCAGTCCGCGCAGCCGGGTGGTGCCGGTGAAGTCCGTGTCCCGGCCGAGCAGCGGTCCGTGCCACCGGTGCGGGTTGCGGAACGACTCGGTCGCTGACGTCTCGACGACCATCCGGGCCGGCCGGTCGGAGCGCACCCACACCAGACCGGAGTGCGCCGTCACATCGCCCGTCTGCACGCCCCAGCCCGCGGCCGGCCGGCCGGAGCGGGCGAACGCCGGTGCCGCCCCGAGGGCGGTGGGCAGGGTCAGGGCCGCCGACGCGGCGAGGGAGCCGCGCAGCACGCTGCGGCGACCGGGGAACGGACGGTGGGACATGGATGCGCCTCCAGGGACGGGATCCGGCCGGTGTGCGCAGCAAGACCTACTGGGACGGCACGGCGCGCACGCAAACCCCGGGTGAACAACCGGCCGCCCGGGCCACGGTGGAGGTGACGGGCGGCCTCACCGGTCGCCGGGCGGCACCGCCCCGGCCATCAGCCGCACCCCCTCGCGGATCCGGGCCGGCGGCAGATGCGCGTAGCCCAGCACCAGCCGCACCCCCGGCCCCGCCCCGCCACCGCCGTCCGCGTGCCCGTACGCCGCCAGGGGCCGCACCGCGACACCGGCCTCGGCCACGCCCGCGAGGAAGCGTTCCTCGGGACCGTGCCGGCCGGGCAGCGCGGCGATGGCATGGAGTCCTGCGGCGATCCCGGAGACCCGTGCGCCGGGGAAGTACTCCTCCAGCGCGGCCACCAGCGCGTCGCGCCGCTCACGGTAGGCGCGCTGGCACAGGCGCAGCTGACGGTCGTAGTCGCCGCGCTCCAGGAACCGGGCGAACACCGCCTGGTCGAGGGCCGGATGCCCGAGGTCCGTGGTCCGCTTGCGCTCGACCACCTCGTCCATGAGCGACGCGGGCACCAGCAGCCAGCCCAGCCGCAGCCCCGGGGCGAGGGACTTGCTCACCGAGCCCGTGTAGGCGACGTGCTCCGCGTCGAGCCCCTGGAGCGCCCCCACGGGGGCGCGGTCGTAGCGGAAGTCGCCGTCGTAGTCGTCCTCGAGGACGAGCCCGCCCACGGACCGCGCCCAGTCCAGCAGTTCGGCGCGCCGCCGTGCCGAGTAGGCGATGCCGGTGGGGAACTGGTGGGCCGGTGTCGTCACGACCGCGCGGACGCCCGAGGCGCGCAGCGGGCCGACGGCGAGCCCCTCCTCGTCCAGGGGCAGCGGCACGGTGCGCACGCCCGCCGACGCGTACAGGGCGGAGTGCTGCGGGCTGCCGGGATCCTCCACGCCGACCGTACGCGACCCGCGCGCGTGGAGGACGCCGCCGAGCAGTGCCGACGCCTGCGCCACCCCGGAGACCACCACGATCCGCTCGGGATCCGCCACCACGCCCCGGCGCCGCATGAGCAGTTCGGCCAGCGCGGTCCGCAGCCGCGGGAGACCGCGCGGGTCCGGATAGCCGAGGCCCTCGTGGGGCAGCTCCGTCAGCACGCTCCGCTGCGCGGCCGCCCACGCCGAGCGGGGGAAGAGCGACAGGTCCGGCGTCCCCGGCACGAAGTCGACGCGGGCGCCGGGGGAGCGCGGGGCGAGATCACGGGCGCGGGGGCGGGCGGCCCGCACGGCGTCGCCCACCCAGGTCCCCGCACCCCGCCCGCTGCGCAGATAGCCCTCGGCGGTCAGTTGCTCGTACGCCTCCGTCACCAGCCCCCGCGACACCCCGAGGTCGGCCGCGAGGTCCCGGCTCGACGGAAGGCGGGTGCCCTGGGCGAGCCGGCCCGAACGGACCGCGTCCCGCAGCGCCGCCTGGAGGGCGCGGCCCCGCGCGCGGGCCGGTGCCGAGGCGGCGGGCAGCAGCAGCTCCCAGGCGGCGCTGCGGTCGGCGGAACCCGGCCGGCCGTCCGGACCGGTCGACGGCGTCATGAAAGCAGCCCCCCGAACATCGCGTCTCCCCAATCGCCCCCACTTTACGAGGGGTTGGACCCGCCGGTGCGTAAACCGGGGTGACAGACCACAGCGAGGGGGCAGGCCGATGCCGGGTCCCGGAATCGTACGCGCAATCCAGGAGCGCCCGTGGACGCCAAGAACCGTTTCGAGACGAAGACCACCTTCGCTCTCACCCGACTCGAATGGCTGGGAATTCTCGCCGTATCGCTCGTGCTCGCATTCCAGCACCGGACGGAAATCCGCTGGGGCGTGTTCGCGCTGCTGTTCGCGGTGATCGACGTCGTCGGGTACCTGCCCGGCGCGATCGCCTTCCGACGCAGCCCGGACGGACGCGTTCCGCGAGGCTGTTACGTGGCCTACAACACGATGCACAGCCTGGTCACGGCAGGTGTCCTGGCCGGGGCGTGGGCGCTGTTCGTCCGGCCGGAATGGGCACTGCTCGCCCTTCCGATCCATCTCATGGGCGACCGGGCGCTGTTCGGGAACAGTCTCAAACCCTTCGGCGTCGCCTTCGAACCGGAAACCACGCCGGCCTTCCGGGCGTTCGAGCAGCGGTATCGGTCGGCGTCCATTTCCGATGGGAACGGCACACCGCGGACTTCCGTGGAGGACACCGATGCCGTCCGTGCTTGACACCCTCGCCGCGCACAGCGACAACCCCAGTTCCTTTCTCGCCCTCAACAGCGGGAACGAGTACTTCCACGACGAACGGTTCGAGGGCACCTGCGCCTATCGCACCTCCGGCCGCTACGTCCTGCAATTCGGCGGACCCTTCACGGCGCCCGAACACCGTGAGCGCCTCCTGGACGCCTTCGCCGCCCACGCCGGACGCCGCCTGGTCGCCGTACAGCTGCAACGGGCGGACGCCGAGCTGTACGCGGCGCGCGGCTTCACGGTCAACCAGATCGGAGCGTCGTACGCCGTCGACCTGACCCGGTTCACCCTGCGCGGCTCCCGGTTCGTCCGGCTGCGGAACAAGATCTCGCGCGCCCGGCGGGCCGGCCTGGAGGTCACCGAGGTACGGGACGGCGACGACTGTGCCGAACTGGACCGCCTCGACCGGCGCTGGCTGCGGGAGAAGGGCAGGCACGTCAAGGAGCTGCGGTTCCTCGTCGGCCAGCGCGACGGCGGTCTGCAGAAGCACCGCCGCCTGTTCGCCGGCCGGGTCGACGGCGAGGTGGTCGGGTACATCAACTACTCGCCGGTCTACGGCAGCCGCCCCGGCTGGCTGCACGACCTCAGCCGGCGCCGCCCCGACGCGCCGCCCGGCGTGATGGAGGCGCTCAACGCCACCGTCGTGGAACGGCTGACCGCCGACGGCGCCGGCTGGCTGCACTTCGGTTTCACCCCCTTCACCGGACTCGACCCACAGCACGAACTCCCCGGAGCCAGCCGGACGTTCACCCGGTTCGCCCGGCTGCTGGCCGAGCACGGCGACGCGATCTACCCCGCGGCCTCCCAGCTCGAGTACAAGCAGAAGTGGGCCCCGCACGTGGTCCTCCCGGAGTACATCGCCTTCCGCGGCAGGCCCCGCACCGGCGCCGTCTGGCAGCTGCTGCGCGCCACGAACGCCGTGTGAACCACCGCCACCACGGCCCCGCACGCGCCGCGCGCGTCCCGCACCCGTCCCACCCTGGAGGACCGCACCACCATGAGATTCCTCGAACGTGAACGCACCACCCTCGCCAAGCTGCTGCCCGACCTGGACCCCGCACTGCGCGAGACCCCGCTGATGGAGCTGGAACGGCCGGGCAGCCCGGGCATCCGGCACTTCCGTGACAGCGGGGGCCCGGGACTCCTGGTCCCGGAGTCGCACCGGGGGCGCGGCGCCACCGCGCTGGACGCGCTGCGGGTGCAGCGGGCCATCGGCAGCCGCTCACCCTCCCTGGCCGTGGCCACCACCATGCACCACTTCTCCATGGCCACCCTGGTCGGACTCGGCGCGCTCGGCGACGGCCTGGAGTGGATGCTGATCGAGGGCGTCGCCTCGACCAACCGCCTCATCGCCTCCGGATTCGCCGAGGGCCGCAGCGGCGCCGGCATCCTCGACCCGTCGATGACCGCCACGGTGACCGGGGAAGGCATCCGCGTCAACGGCGTCAAACGGCCGTGCAGCCTCGCCCACTCCATGGACGTCCTCACCGCGAGCGTCCTGATCCCCCGCGAGGACGGCCAGGGCGACGAACTCGCCGTCGCCCTCGTGCCCGCCGACAGCGAGGGCCTGAGCGTCAGCGGCTTCTGGTCCAGCGCCTTCCTGGCCGGCGCCGAGAGCGAACAGGTCACGCTCTGCGACGTCCTCGTCCCGCCGGAACTCCTGCTGCGCACCGCGACGACCTCGGGCGAACGGCTCGACGAGCTGCAGACGGCCGGCCTGATCTGGTTCCAGGTGCTGATGACGGGCAGCTACCTCGGGGCCGCGAGCGCGCTGGTGGAACGGGTGCTGCTGAACGACCGCATCCCCGAGCACGAGCGCGTACGCCTCTTCGTCGAGACCGAGGCCGCCATGGCCACCGCCGAGGGCGTCGCGCGCCGCGTCGACGCCGGTGACCTCGGCGAGTCGGCGCTCGCGCAGGCACTGTGCGTGCGCTACGGAGTCCAGGACGCCATCGCCCGGATCGTCCCGCGCGCGGTCGAACTGCTCGGCGGGCTCAACTTCATGACCTCCGACGAGGTGGGCCACCTCGCCGCCTGCGCCAACGGACTGTCCCTGCACCCGCCGGCGCGCTCCCGGATGACCGGCCCGTTCTCCGCGTACCTGGCCGACCGGCCCCTCGCCATCGCCTGACCTCCTCCCACCGACCACCGGTGGCCGAGACCCGTTGGGAGACCCCATCCATGCCGTCAGACGACCCGCGTCCCGCCGTCCTGCCCGCCGGCCGCAGCGGACCGCCCGACCGTCCCACCCTGCTGCTCACCGGCGGTTCCGGAGTGCTCGGACGGGCCCTGATCGACGAGCTGGCGCCCGACTTCGACCTGCTCTGCCTGCGCCGCAACACACCGCTGCGCGATCCGCGGGTGCGGGAACTCCAGGGCGACCTCGTCGCTCCCCGGCTCGGTCTGAGCCCGCTGGCCTGGCACGAGCTGGCCCTCCAGGTGGACGTGGTGCTGCACTCCGCCGCCGAGACCAACTGGCGCACTCCGCCCGAGGACATCGCGCGCACCAACCTGCGCGGCGCGGACACCATGCTCGACCTGGCCGCCCGGGCCGACGCCCCGCTGTACCTGGTGAGCACCGCGTTCGTGGCCAACGCCCCCACCGAGGAGGACCACCGGCGCTTCCCCGGTGCCGCCGCCTACCTCGACTCCAAGGCCCGGGCCGAGCGGCTGACCCGCGACGCGGGCGTGCCCGGCGCCATCGTGCGGCCCTCGGTCGTCATGGGCGACTCCGTCACCGGGCGGATCGCCGGACAGCAGGGCCTGACCAAGACGATCGGGTCGATGGTGCTGGGCCAGGTGCCCGTACTGCCCGGAGCCCCGGACGCCCGGATCGACATGGTGCCCCAGGACTACGTCGCGCGGGCCGTCGGCGACCTGATCCGGGGCCGCACGGCCGACGGCGAGTACTGGCTCACGGCGGGGAAGGAGGCCATCGAGCTGCGGGAGTTCGCCGACATCTGCGCGGACGTCGCCGTACGCCACGGCCTGCCCCGGCCGCAGCGGCCCCGGCTCATCCCCGTCGAGGCGGTGCACCGGCTGCTCCTGCCCATGCTGGAGGGCACCGCGCTGCCCGCCACCGTCCGCCGGCGCCTGGAGCACTACGCGGAACTGCTGCTGGTGTTCCAGCGGGAGCTGCCGTTCGACAGCTCCCTCGGCGAGCCGGGCTGCGGCCCCCGCCCGACCCGCACCGACATCCGTGCCGCGCTCGCCCGCAACGCGGAGAGCTGGGCCGCGGACAGAGCCGGCCTGCTCAGCCGGCACCGGGCCGCCCCGACGGAGGTGGCGTCATGACGGTGTCACCCCCACCCACCGAGTCCGCCGTCCCGCCACGCCCCGCGCCCGCGGGCCGCGTCTCCACCGAGGTGACAGGTCCGCCGTGCCCGGCATCCACCGGCCCCGCGTCTGCCGAGGCGGCCGGGCCTCAGTGCTCCGTGTCCGCCGAGGTGGCCGGGTCGCCGTGCTCCGCGTCCGCGGGCCGCGTCTCCGCCGAGGCCTCCGGGCCGCAGTGCTCCGTATCCACCGGCCCCGCGTCTGCCGAGGCGGCCGGGCCTCAGTGCTCCGTGTCCGCCGAGGTGGCCGGGCCGCCGTGCTCCGCGTCCGCGGGCCAAGCGGGCCCCCCGGTCCGGAGCTCCACCCCGCCGTCCGGCCGGATCGACGTCGTCGGCCTCTACCTCAAGCACATCGGCACCGGCCGCGCCGTCATGGGCCGGGTCATGGGCGGCATGGCCGAGGTCCGTTCCGAGGGTGCCTGGATCCACGCCGACGACGGCCGCCGCTTCCTGGACTTCGGCGGCTACGGCGTCTTCATCCTGGGCCACCGCCACCCGGCCGTCGTCGAGGCGGTGCACCGCCAGATCGACATCCACCCGCTGGCCAGCCGCGTCTTCCTGGAACCCGTCGCCGCCCTCGCCGCCCAGGCCCTCGCCGCCCACACCCCGCCCGGCCTCGACCACGTCCACTTCGTCAACTCCGGCGCCGAGGCCACCGAGGCCGCCCTGAAACTGGCCCGCGCCCACGGACGCACCTCCGTGATCACCACCCGCAAGGGCTTCCACGGCAAGACCCTCGGCGCCCTCAGCGTCACCGCCAACGACACCTACCAGACGCCCTTCCAGCCCCTGCTCCCGGACGTCACCCAGGTCGCCTACGACGATCCGGCCGACCTCGAACAGGCCCTTGCCGCCCGCCGCGACCGGGCCTGCGTCATCGTCGAACCCGTCCAGGGCGAGGGCGGCGTACGCATCCCCCGCCCCGGCTACCTGAGCCAGGTGCGGGCCCTGTGCCGGGCGTACGGCGCCCTGCTGGTCGTCGACGAGATCCAGACCGGCATGGGACGGCTCGGCACCTGGTGGGGCGTCGACGCCGAGGGCGTGTGCCCCGACGTGCTGCTGGCGGGCAAGGGCCTCAGCGGCGGCGTCGTACCCGTCGCCGCCATGGCCGCCACCGCCGAGGCCTACGGCCCCTTCAGCCGCGACCCCTACCTGCACACCTCCACCTTCGGCGCCTCCCCGATCGCCTGCGCCGCCGCCCTCGCCGCCGTACGGGCGATGGAGGAGGAGAACACCGTGGCCCGGGCGGCGGCGCTCGGTCTGCGCATCCTCGCCGGCGTACGTGCCGTGTGCGCGCCGTACGAGGGCGGACTGGTCCGCGAGGTGCGCGGCCGGGGACTGCTGATCGGCATCGAGTTCGCCGAGGAACAGGCGGTCGGCGAACTCCTGCTGGAGCTGATCTCCCGCGGCGTGCTCGTCAACCACTCCCTCAACTCCACCCGGGTGCTGCGGCTGACCCCGCCGGCCGTGGTCGAGGACACCGAGCTCGACCTGTTCCTCACCACCCTCGCCGAGGCCCTGCACAGCACGGCCGGCCGCATGGCCGGGTGACACCAGCGTCTGGACAACCACCCTCCGGGAAGGAACCGAACGACCCATGCGCCATGTGGTCCTGCACGCCCTGGCCGACGGACTGGCACCCGCCGACGTCTACCGCCGCATCAGCGACTTCCGCCGCTACCCCGAGTACAGCGACACCTTCCGCGAGGTGTCCGTCGAGCCGCCGCTGCCCGACGGGTCCACCCTCTCGGACTGGACCGTCGAGTTCCGGGGCGGCCTGATGCGCTGGCGGGAACGCGACACCTACTCGCCCGAGACGTACTCCCTCGCCTTCGAGCAGCTCAGCGGCGACTTCCAGACCTTCGAGGGGAGCTGGCGCTGCGAGGCGCGGGACGGCGGCACGCTCGTCGTCTTCACCGCCGCCTTCGACCTCGGCATCCCCTCCCTGGCGGAGATCCTCGACCCGGTGGCGGAGTCGACCGTGCGCACCAACATCGCCCACGTGCTGCGGGGCCTGGCGGGCGCGGAGGTGATCGATGAGCGCGCGGCTGCGGCTCGTGGCTGACCGGACGGCGACCACCGGGACGGCGGCCCCGCCCCCGGCCGCCGATCCACTGCACGAGGAACCGGGACCGGGCGCCGCCCGCTGCCTCGGCCTCTACGCCAAACTGGCCGCCGGGGTGACCGTCGTGACCGCCCGCGGCGAGGACGGCCCGCTCGGCATGACCGTCTCCGCCGTCACCTCGCTCTCCGCCCGCCCGCCGCTGCTGCTGGCCTGTCTGCGCGACGGCTCCCGCACCCTCGCCGCCGTCCACGCCCGCCGGGCCTTCGCCGTGCACCTGCTGCGCGAGGAGCAGCAGGAGCTGGCCGGCCGGTTCGCGTCCCCGACGACGACCGCGGCCGAGCGGTTCGCCGGGACCGGCACCCGGCAGGTGCTCGGCGTCCCCGTGCTGGCCGGCGCGCTCGCCTGGTCGGTCTGCCTGACCGAGGACGTGCGCCGCTACGGCGACCACCACCTCGTCGTCGGCCGGGTAGCCGCCGTGCACGTCGGCGGCGGACGGCCGCTGCTGTGGCACGACCGCCGGTTCGGCTCCCTCACCGAGCCGGTGCCGGACGCCGCCGGATGACCGGGTTGCCGGCCGGAACGCCGTACTGGGACCCGGTGGAGCTGCCGCCGTACCCCCAGCTGCACGGCGTGGTCACCGCGGACGTGGCCGTCGTCGGGGCCGGTCTGGCCGGGCTGTCCTGCGCCTACCACCTGGCGGAACGCGCCCCCGGGCTCGACATCGCCGTGGTGGACGCCGAGCAGCCCGTCGCCGGGGCCAGCGGCCGGGGCACCGGCCTGCTCGGTCCCCGGGCCGGCCCCGCCGTCGACCGCGCGGTGCGCCGCTTCGGCCCGGACACCGCCCGCCGGATGCACCGGGCCGGCGAGCGGGCGGTGCGGGACGTCCTCGACCTGTGCGCCCGCCTCGACGTGCCCTGCGGACTGCGCACCGGCGAGCAGCTCATGGCCACGCGCTCCGCAGCCGGCCTGGTGGCACTCGCCCGCCAGGCCCGCGCGTGCCGTGAACTCGGCCTGGACGTCCCCGTCCTCACGGGGGCCGGCATCCGCGACCGCGTCGGCGTGCCCTACCGCGCCGCTCTCCTGCACCGCCCCGCCGCCACCCTCGACCCGGCCGCCCTGACCTGCGCCCTCGCCCGGGCCTGCGCCGACAAGGGCGTACGGTTCTACGGCCGCAGCCCGCTGCTCGCCCTGCGCCCCGGCGACCTGGTCGGCCCCGAACTGGTCCTCCCGCACGGCCGGCTCTACGCCGGTCAGGCGGTGCTGGCCGTCAACTCCGCCGCCGGGGCCCTGGACCTGCCGGTCGGCACGATCCTCCCGCTGGAGGTGTACGCCGTCGCCACCGAGCCGCTGAGCGCCCCGGCGTACGAGGCACTGGGCGGGCAGGCCGGGCACGCCGTCGTCGACGCCGTGCCGATGGCGCCGTACTTCCGGCTGCTCCCGGACCGGGGCCTGGTGGCGGGCGGCGGCACCGCCACGGTCCCGGCCGGGCTCGGTGCCCCCCGGCTCCAGGCCCTGCGGGAGCGCGCCTGGGGCCGGCTGGAGAGGTGGCTGCGGGCCCTGCACCCCGACCTGGCCCGGGTACGGGTCACCCACCGCTGGTCCGGCCGCATCGGCATGACCGGCGACGACCTGCCCGTGGTCGGGCCGGTCCCGGGCCACGAGGACGTCTGGTACATCGGCGGCTGCTGCGGGCACGGCCTCGCCCTGTCCGTGGCGCACGGCGCGCACGTGGCCGCGGCCCTGCTGCGCGAACCGGAGCCCGGCGAACCGCTGCCCTGGCACCGCTCCAGGGCCCCGCGCCTGCCCGTGCGGGGACCCGCCCGGCCCCTGCTGCGCGCGTACGTGGACGTGCTCGGGCACGCCGCGCGTCACGCGTGCTGACGGCCCGCCCGGGACGGTAGCCATGTCCTTGCAACCCACAGAGAGGTCCCCGATGCGCCACCCCCGCTTCGGCACGGACGGCGGTCTGCCGGCGTCCCTGCCCATGGGCACCGCCGACGTCGCCTATCACCTGGCCATGGGCGGCAGACCCCTGCCGGCCGGTTTCCTGTTCGGGTTCCCGGGCCGCGCCCCCACCCTGGACTCGGTGCGCGCCCGGGTCGCCGAACGCGCCCACCGCATCCCGGCGTTGCGCTACCGCATCGACCGGGCGAACCGGACGTTCTCCAGGGTCGAACGGATCGCCGTGGAGCAGCACGTGCACGAGGCATGGCTGCCCGGGGACGACGACGGCTCGGGGGCCGGGCGGCTGATGCTCTCCCGTCCCATGGGCGGGGACGTCCGGCCTCCCTGGGACGTGTGGCTCGTGCACGGCCCCAACGGCGGGCACAGCCTGTGCTACCGCACCGACCACACCTTCCAGGACGGTGTGGGAGCGGCGCACACCGCGCGGGCCCTGCTCGACGACGACCCCGGCGGCGGGCCGCCGGCCCACCGCCGCGGCTGGCCGGCCCTCAGCGGCCTCGCCGGTGCCGTCGGCGACGTGACGGCCTCCTTCCGCCCGGTCCGCAAACCGGGCTTCGACGTCCCGCCCGACGGCCGGACGGACATGTGCCAGGCGGTCGTCCCGGTGGCGCGGCTGCGGGCCGTCGGCCGTGCCCACGGCGCCACGGTGAACGACGTCTTCCTCGCCGCACTCGCCCACGCGGTGGGCACGTGGCACCGCAAGAACACCGGCTCCGGTCATCCGCCGCTGCCGGTCGCCGTCCCGATGTCGGTGCGGGGCCCCGGGGAGGAGTGCGCCCCGGGCAACCGGCTCGTCGTGGCACGCGTCCTGCTGCCCTGCGACGCGCCGTCCCCGCGGCACGCCCTGCACCGCGTCAAGGCCCGCACCGACGCACTGCGCACCGGCCGGCAGCGCGAGGCCCTGCGCCTGATGCTCACGACCGGACCGCGGGCGGTCGGCGCCCGGATCGGGACCCGGATGGTGAACGGCCGGTCCGTCGCCGGACCGGTGAGCAGCGTGAACTTCGGCAGCGCCCTCGTCCACCAGGGCAACACCGCCCGCCGGGCCGTCGTCTACTCCGGGCTCGGCGCCGGCATCCGCTGCCTGACCACGCTGACCAGCCAGCACGACACGGCCTGCCTCGCCGTGATCCACGACGAGGCGCTGTCGACGGCCGACGAGCTCCCGGACCTGTGGCTCGCGGCGCTGCTGGAACTGGAACGGCCATAGCGCCCGAGGGAGGCACGGCGGGGCCCCGGGCGTATGTGCTCGGGGCCCCGCCGTGCCGTCCGGTCAGCGGGGCCCGCCCAGCGTCCCGGTCGTCAGGAACACGCACCTCGCCGCGGCCTCGCCGAGCAGCGGCAGATACGGCGCCAGCCGCTGGATCACGTACGGCAGGGTGAACAGGTCGGCCACCCGCGCGTCCCAGCCGTGCTCCGCCCACCAGCCCTCCGGGTCGGCGAGCTGCCAGTGCCAGGAGATGCCGGTGGCCGACAGCGCCTGAAGGAACGGCGCCACGAACGACGAGGAGACGGACCCGGCGTTCACGCACTCCGCGCCGAAGGTGCTGCCGGGTGCGGAGAGCTCCGTCATCGTGCCGACGATGGACTCCACCGTGCGCGGAGGCAGGTGGTAGAGGTGTGTCTCGCACAGCCACGCGGTGGGCCGGCGCGGATCCAGGCCCGCGGCGAGCAGGTCCTCGCCCCAGGGACCGGCCGGGTCGGCACCGACGGTGCTGCGGCGCCCGCAGGACGCGGGGGCGTCGTCCAGCACGTGCTCCTTGAAGGCCAGCAGCGCCGGGTCCTCGACCTCGAAGACGTGCACCCCCGTGGGCCAGTCGAGCCGGAAGGCGCGGGTGTCGAGACCGGCTCCGAGCAATACCACCTGGCGGCAGCCCGCACGGGCCGCGGCCACCAGGTGCTCGTCGTAGAAGCGGGTGCGCACCACCGCCCAGTCGGGCAGCAGCCGCTGGAGCGGGCCGTCGCCCGGGGGGCCTCCGGTGAAGCCGGCCGCTCGCAGGAAGCCGGCGGCCCAGGGGTCGCGGACGCAGGGCGCGGTCCGGCCGTACTCCGCGGCGTGCGCGGACGCCGTCCAGAGGGCGACGCGGGAGAGTCCGTCCGGCGGCAGGAGGGCGCCCGGTGCGGGCGGGGGCGTGGGCCGTGCGGTGTCCGGCATGGCAAACCTCCGTGTCAGTGGTGTCGGTCCGTCGGCGCGCGGGGCCCGGTCAGGGGGAGCGGCGACGGCTGAGCAGGACCGCGAGCGCGCCCAGTGCCAGCAGTCCGCCGGAGGGGCGGGTGGGCCGCTGGCCGCCCATCGCGGCGGGGGTCCGCGGCTCGTGGATGTTCAGCGCGAACTGCCGGTTGGCGAAGTCGGACAGCACTCCGCGGACCTGCTCGGGGCTGGTGACGGCGGCCAGCAGCAGTTCCATGGAGTTGCGGGCGAACTGGTTGCGGCCGAGGAACTCGCGGCCCAGCGAGAGGAGGATCTTCGGCACCTCGCCCTGGAACACCTCCGGCAGCGTGATCTCGGGAGCCAGACAGCGCACCGAGCCGTCCAGGTTCGCGAACGACTTGCCCAGCAGCGAGACGGCCGGCGGCGAACCGATGCCCCGCTTGGTCGCCTTGGCCAGCACGGTGGTGAGCGAGACGCCGAAGTTCATGTCCTCCAGCGACAGATGGGAGACCTTGGGCACGAAGGCCGCCATGTCGGCGGCGAACGCCGGCATGTTGGCCCACGGAGTCATCCGGCCCATCTCCGCCCAGTGCTGCGCGAGCCCGGCGCCGTCGTTCTGCGCCAACGTCATGAACAGCGGCAGGAGTTGCAGACTGGTGCGCCGGTCCAGGCGGCCGACCATGCCCCAGTCGATCACCGTCGCGGGCCCGCCGGGCGCGGCGAAGACATTGCCCGCGTGCGGGTCCGCGTGGAAGAAGCGGTGCACGAAGTACCCGTGGTACATGAAGCGCAGCAGGTCCTTGCCGATCTCGGTGCGCTCGTCGTCCGTGAAGTGGCTCCGGTCGATGTGCCGCACCGACGTCCCGCCGGCCAGCGACTGGACGAGGACCCGGGGACTGGAGTGCAGCACCCGGGGCACCTCCAGCGAGCGGAACGGCCGGATGTGTTCGCGGGCCTCGTCCATGTTGCGGGCCTCGCCGTTGAAGTCCAGCTCCGGCTCCATCGCGTCGAAGACGGAGCCGAGCATCGCCTCGATGTCGATGACCTCGTTGAAGCGGGGCGCGACGCGGGCCACGATCCTCGCCGCCCGGCGCATCAGGGCCATGTCCGCGAGGACGCCCTCGCGGATGCCGGGCCGCTGGATCTTCACCACGGCCGGACGTCCGCCGGGCAGTGTCACCCGGTACACCTGCGCGAGGGACGCCGCCCCGAGCGGGGCGACGGTCTCGACGTCGTCGAAGCGCAGCTTCCAGTCGGGGCCGAGGTCCCGCGCCAGCACCGGCTCGAACACCGAGAAGGGCTGCACGTCCACCTGGTCGTGCAGGTTCTGCAGCTCGTCCCGGATCGACTGCGGGACCATGTCCGGCCGGGTGGAGAGGATCTGGCCGAGCTTCACGTAGAAGGGGCCGAGGCTCTCCAGCGCCTGCCGCACCGCCTTGGCGCGGCGCTGCTCGGACCCGGCCGGGACGCCGGCACCCGGCCCGGCGGAGGCGGGGGCACCCTCCGCCGGGGACCACGCGTCGCGTCGCGCACGTCTCCGCAGCCGCGTCGCCTGCCCCACCTCGTCGGCGACGAGGCTGCCCAGGACCTTGACCACGAGACGCAGCCGGTCG
This sequence comes from Streptomyces flaveolus, assembly GCF_044765825.1. NCBI lineage: Bacteria > Bacillati > Actinomycetota > Actinomycetes > Kitasatosporales > Streptomycetaceae > Streptomyces > Streptomyces flaveolus. Next base: position 97,179 of record NZ_JBIWKU010000007.1, read on the forward strand.
CCGACGACAGACGTCATCGTGTGTGATCCTCCTCAGATCGGGAGCCGGGTACGGCACGGCGGTGCGCGCTCCGCGGAGCGGAGCCGGCCGGGCGGGACGGCGGCACGGCCGGTTCAGCTCGGCGACGAGGACGGTCCGCCCGGGGCATGGCCGCCGCCCTGCTGCCCGGTCAGGCCCTGCAACGCCGCGAGCCCCTGCTGTCCGGCCTGGGCCGGCAGGTTGGTCAGGTTCTGCAGGCCCTGGAGCGCCTCGATGAGCTTGGGCAGCACCTGGAGGAGCTGGGTGAGCTGGGAGGGGAGCGACATCAGGTCGCCGACCCCGCCGGCGGCGTGTCCGAGACCTCCGGCCGGCTGACCGAGGCCGCCCAGGGCTCCGGCCGCGCCGCCGACCGCGGCGAGCGGGTTGGCCGCACCGCCCAGCGCCGCCAGCGGGTTGCCGGCTCCGCTGAGCGCGGCGAGCGGATTGGCCGCTCCGACGACGGCCGCGAGCGGGTTGGCCCCTCCCGCGGCGCCGGTGAGCGCGGCCAGGGGGTTCTGCGCCGCGTGGGCGATGTTCCCCAGCTGGCTCGCGGCTCCCTGGGTGAGGCCCGCGAACGGGTTGCCCGTGCCGCCGCCGCCGGCCAGCGCGGCCAGCGGGTTGGCGCCGCCCGCGAGGACCGCCAGCGGGTTCGCGGCGCCCGCGAGCGCGGTGGCCGGGTTGACCGCGCCGGCCAGCGCGCCCAGCGCGTTGGCGGGCAGTCCCGCGAGGGTGTCGACCGGGTTGCCGGAGCAGGACGACCCGGGCTTGTCCGGCCGGTTGAGAATGTCGTCGAACGCCTCCTTCCCGCTGTCGGCCATATTTCCGACCAGGTCCTTGAAGATATCCTGAATGTTCTTGTTGTTGGACATGACTGGGGTTCCTTTCCGTTTCTCTGGGATGACCGGAAAGCTGCTTCCGGTGTTATCGGGCGCAGCCTTCCAAGGCTTTTGCGCAGGCATTCTTCAGCCGTGCGCGGCCCCTGGTGAAGGCGGCCTCGGCCGCTTTGACGGAGATGTTGTGCATGCGGGCGAATTCCGCAGTGGAAATCCCCTTGGCGCGGGCCAGTATGACTTCTTGCTCCCGTCCGCGCAGATGTTGTACCTGGCCCAGCAGCCATCTGCCGAAGTCCTCGTCGCAGACGTCCTCCTCGGTGGTGCCGGAGGCGTCCAGGGGCGCCGCACGCTGCAGGAGTCTGCTGCGGCGCTCCGTTTCACGGTAGAAATCGATGCAGAGGCGAAGCGCCACGGACGTCAGGAAGGCACCGAGCCGATTCCTGTCCAACGTTGCGTGGGCGGCTGCGCGGGCCATCGTTTCCTGAACGCAGTCCTCGGCGTCCTGAAAACTTGGCAGTCTTCGCCGAACCAACCGCATGAGGCGGTCCTGATGTTGGAAGATGTCTTCCCAGGAGCATTCAGCGGGCGATTGAAAGGTGGAATGTCGCACCATTTGGATTGCAGCCCGTTGTCTCTCGGATCGAGCAGGGAGAACCTCGGTCGACTTTCCATTTGCCGACCGTGTGGTTTTCCTACCCGAGGCATTGGAGCGGCAAACCGGAATGTGTGCCTCCGCCGGTCGGAAGGGATGATTCTTCGCCGTCATTTCCGCGGCGCCGGCCGCCGGGCCCAGTCGCGGTTCCAGTTGACCCACATGTCCCGCACGGTCTGGTGCACTTGGGAGCCCCCGGCGCGCAGTTCGGTGGTGTACGCCTGGACGGCCTCCTTCCCCACCATCCGCGCACCGCCGGTGAAGTAGGACCCCCGGACGTGCCGCGGTGAGCGGAACCTGCCCCACAGCAGGATCTTCATCAGCGGCCACAGGGTGAACACGCCGGAGGGGCAGCGGTCCTCGGGGTCCAGCGTGCCCCACACCGCCGGGCACAGCCCGCTCTCGCGCAGCAGCTCGTAGATGCGGGCGATCGTCCGGTCCTTCGTCCACTCGCCTGCCCGGTAGGCGAGTACGGCGTCCCTCGACTGGTCGAAGAGCCGCTCCACCCAGGGGTTGTCGACCCCCTGGAGACCCCGGTACGGCGGCAGCTCCAACGCGTCGAAGCACGCGGGATCGTGGGTCCTCTCGAACGCCACGGCGGCCTGGTTCTGGGCGTTGGTGCCGTACAGCGTGGTGATGGTCCACACCCGGTTCCAGGCGTTCCACAGGTCGAAGTCGTCGAACGCGATGTAGCTGCACGACACCAGGTCGTCGTAGAACCGGAACATGCGCTTGGTCCAGTGGTCCAGGTACGCGAACCGGGCGGTGTCGAAGTCGTCCTGGCGCACGGCTTCGATGAGCCGGTGGCCGAGGGCGTTGAGCGCCATCACGGTGACCGCGAGGCCGCTGGAGAAGAGCGGGTCGATGAAGTCGCTGGCGTGCGGCAGCAGGCACCACCGGTCGCCGACCACCTGCTGCGAGGCGAACTGGGTGCGGTCGGTGGACACGTACGGCCGCACCGCCCGCGCCTTCTCGAACTGCCGCGCCACACTGGGGAACCGGCGCACGTGCTGCCAGAACTCGTCCTCCGCCGAGACGTCGTCGGGGCGGGGATGGTGGTCGAGGTCGAGATTGACGCCGACGCTGCACAGTTCGCTGGTGCTCGTCGACCGGTTGTCGAACGGGATGACCCAGAGCCACCCGCCCCGGAACATGTGGTGCAGCGTTCCCTGGCTGAACGGGCTGGGCATGCCGTGCTGTTCACGCGGCGGCGCCACGGTGTCGAAGGGCCGTACGTCCACCATGTGCGTGAAGATGGTGCGCGACCGTGTGCGGTACGGCGGATCCTGCCGCAGCCCGAGCCGCTCGGGCAGCACGGCGCGCATCCCGCCGGCGTCGACGACGTACGACGTCCGGAAGGTGCCGCGCTCCCGGGTGACCAGGGTCGCGCCGTCCTCCTCGAACTTCACGTCGTCGACGAGGGTGTGGGTGTACGCGGTGACGCCGTAGGACACGGCGACGTGGAACATGTACGCGTCCACGTCCTGCCGGAAGTAGTGCGAGTCCGGGCCGAGGGGCGGCCCCCAGGTGGGGTACTGCGTGCACTCGTCGGGCCGGGTCGGCTCGCCCTCCCGGTGGTAGACGAAGCTGAAGTTGCGCTTGACCCCGCAGTTCGACGACACGTGCCGGCGCAGCGCCCCGTTGGTCGCCAGGTGCTCGATCTCCGGTACGCCGTAGCGGCGGGCCAGCACCCGCAGGCCGAACGTGGTCTCGGGAACGGTGGACTCTCCGATGGCGAAGCGGGGGTGTCCGCTGCCCTCCAGCAGCAGCACGCGCACGCCGTGACGTGCGAGCACGGCCCCCAGCATGGTCCCGCCGATGCCGCCACCGACGATGGCGACATCGAAAACACGCTGGTCCTCTTGCATGTCTGAGGTTCCTTTCGCGACGGGAAGAGCGAGTTGCCGTGCTGCCCGGTCACCGGTGGGCGACCGGGGAACCCGGCAGTACCCGGCGCAGCCCGCAGGCGGCCACGCGGGCGCAGAAGGAGACGGCGAACCAGGGAGTGGGCGCCAGCTCGGACAACCGGCGCCGGTCGCCCGGCACGAGGCGCTCGCCGCGCCCGGTGACGTCGAGCCACGCACCGAAGTGCAGCAGCCGCGTCTCGGGCCCGGCGTCGCGCGCGGGGAACGGCCGCATGTGCTCGCGCACCGCCCGGGTCAGGGCCTCGCGCCGTCCCGCACCCACCCGGTGACCGGCCAGGAAGCGGTCGAGCAACTCGGCGCCGCGGCCAGGGAATCCGCCGCGCCTCAGCGGCCCGCGCTCCACCAGCCCGGCGTCGTGGAACGCCGCCGCGGCCAGCAGCCCGACCCGGTCGCAGGCCGTCCCCCGGGTCCGCGCACAGGCGTCGGCCAGCAGGAACGTCCGCAGCGAGTGCACGGCGACGTGCGGGGGCAGCCGGCACATCTCCGTCAGGGCGGCACCCACGAGGGGATGGCCGAGCAGCTCCGCCAGGGCGGGCCGGCCGAGCAGGGGCTGCCATGCCCCGGGCAGCGCGTCCGGCGGAACGGAGGACCGACCGGCCCCGCCGTCACCGGGCTCGGGCGTTTCGCCCCCTGCGGTCATGACCCACTCCCCCTCGCGGTAAGCCGTACGGCTGTGTCCGTCTCATCTGTCCTTACGCTCGGGGCCCCACCGGACCCCCAAGCGCAACAACCCGTCCCTGACCGCGCGTTGGCGCGTGTGCGGCGGCGCGCGGCCCGGAACGCGCGCTCCGAGCGCGCATGTCCGGCTGTCTTTCGGGGGGACATCGGCCGAACGCGTACGGGCATGCTGAATTCCGTGATCGCCGTGCTCAATGTTCATGAACGCTCGCTGCCCGCCCCGCCCGAAAGGGTGGGCGCCCTGATCGACTCACTGGGCAGCGAGAACGACCTCCTCTGGCCGCCCGGCTGGCCGCCCGTGCGCTTCGAAGGACCGCTCGCGGTCGGCGTCCCCGGCGGCCACGGGCCGGTGCGCTATGTGGTGAGCCACTATGTGCCCGGCTGCTGGGTGCGGTTCCGGTTCACCGGTCCGCGGGGGTTCGAGGGCTTCCACGAGTTCAGCGTCGAACGCCTGGACGCGGGGCGGAGCGTGCTGCGCAACACGCTCGTGGTGCGTCCCCGCGGGGTGCGCTGGGTGGCCTGGGCGCTGATCGTCCGGCCGCTGCACGACGCGGCGTTCCGGCACAGTCTGGACTGCGCCGAGCGGGCCCTGACCGGGCGGGTCGCCGATCCCGTCACGTGCGGCCGGTACGTGCGCCTGCTGCGCCGCGCCGCCGCGCGAGTGGCCGTCTGAACTATTCGAATGAACGAACCCTATTTACTCGATGGAAGGAATTCTTTACCCCGATCGAGGGATCGTTGCGGAATTACGTGGACGCGAGACTGGGAAGTCAGAGCGACCCCAGCGGTATTCCCAACGACAGGGAGAGCGTCGTGAGTTTCCCGAACCCCCGTATTCCCGGCGTCAATTCGGACGACGTCGTCACGGACCTCACCGAGGCCCCGCACCGTGCGGCCGCCGTCGCGCGGGCCGGCTCCGCCCAGGTCATCGCCACCGTCGACGTACCGGCGGGCGAGGACGACTGGAACACTCCGGCGACCGAGGAGCATCCGCGCCCCGTGGTGCTGGTGCACGGCACCTTCGGCAACCGCGGCTACACCTGGTCCTCGGCCGCCCCCCTGCTGCGGCAGCACGGCCACCGCGTCTTCCGGCTCGACTACGGCCAGCACGGCAACCCGGTGATCTTCGGCCTCGGCGACATCAAGCACTCCGCGCGCCAGCTCGCGGACTTCGTAGACGAGGTGCTGCGGCGCACGGGCGCGCAGCAGGTCGACATCGTCGGCTTCTCACAGGGCGGCATGATGCCGCGCTACTACCTGAACGCCCTGGGCGGCGGGCCCAAGGTGCACAACTTCGTCGGCATCGCGCCCAGCAACCACGGGGTCACCGCCCAGGGCCTGATGAACCTCGCCCGCCAGATCCCCGGTGCGGTGGAACTCGTCGAACAGGGCGGCGTCGGCGAGGTCGTGCCGGCCTGGCCGCAGCTCCAGCACGACCACCCCTTCCAGCGCGAGCTGGCCGAACTGGGCGAGACGACCGAGGGCGTCCGGCACACCGTGATCGCCACCCGCTACGACGACGTGGTCACCCCGTACACCTCGTGCGCCCTCGAACCGGCCGAGGGCCGCCACGTGAACAACATCGTCCTCCAGGACATCGACCCGGACGACCGCACGCCGCACGTGAGCATGCCCTACAACCCGACCGTGCTGAACGAGGTCCTCAGGGCGCTCGCGTCCTGAGCGCGGCTGCCGTCCAGGATCACCCGCGCGACCATCGCCGGGTCGTCGTTCATCGGGACGTGACCGCAGCCGCGCAGCCGCACCAGCCGGGCCCGCGGAACGGCGTGCTTGGCGCGTATGCCCTGCCGGGGCAGGAGCAGCCGGTCCCGGTCGCCCCACGCCACGGTCACGGGGATGCCGGGGACGTCGTCGGTGAACCGGACGGTCCGGCCGGCCCGGAGTGTCTCGGCGAACCCCTCGGCGTGAGCGAGTGCCAGCGTCTCGGCGACCACGGCCTCGGGGGAGCGGCGGCCGGGACGGGCGTAGATCGTGCTGGTCAGAGCGGTGCGTCCGGCGGCCGTGCGGGACAGACGCTCGACCAGGGGGAGGGGCAGGCTCCGGGCGGTCCGGCGCATCCCCGCCAGCACGGTGAAGGCGTAGCGCCGCTCGGCCTGCGACCAGAATCCGGCCGGGGACAGGGCCGTCACCGACCGCGCCAGATTCTCCCGCCCGAGCTCCAGGGCCAGCAGACCGCCCAGGGAGTTGCCCGCCACGTGCGGCCGGTCCAGCCCCAGGGCGGCGCAGAAGGCGGCGAGTACCGCGTTCGTCGTCGGCAGGTCGTGCGGCAGCCCGTGCGGCAGTGCGGGCGACTGCCCGAAGCCCGGCAGATCCACGGCCGTCACCTCACGCTCCGTCGCGAGGATGTCGACCACCGGGTCCCAGGCCTGCCGGTGGTGACCGATGCCGTGCAGCAGGAGCAGCGGCTCGCCGGCGCCCACGCGCGCGTAGGCGAGGGTGATGTCCTGCGGACCGTGCTCGGTGGGGGCCGTGAAGGAGAGCGTTGCGGACATGGGGCTCCTTGTCGGGAACACGTGGTGCCGGAACGCGCGAGCGGTGCCGGCGTTGCGTAGACAGACTGTCAGCAATAGCTACCGACGGGTAGCCCCCGGTCGCCGCCGTTCCCCGACGGGCCCCGTGGCGTCGTCGGTTCCACCTGGACACGACCGGACGCGTCCGCTGGGATGGGCTGATGACCACCGACGCCTCGACCGACGTCTTCGAAGAGCACCGCCCCGTCCTCCTGGGTGTCGCCTACCGCATGCTGGGCCGCCTCGCCGACGCGGAGGACGTGGTCCAGGAGGCCTGGCTGCGCTGGTCCCGGGCCGACCGGACCGACGTCCGCGAGCCGCGCGGCTACCTGGTGCGCGTCACCACCCGCCTCGCCGTCGACCGGCTGCGCCGGATCACGTCGCGGGGCGAGACGTACGTCGGCCCCTGGCTGCCCGAGCCCTACGTCACCGACTTCGGCGACGTGGTGCCGGACACCGCCGAGCGGGCCGTGCTCGCCGACTCCGTCTCGCTGGCCGTCCTCGTCGTCCTGGAGTCGCTGTCACCGCTGGAACGGGCGGTGTTCGTGCTGCGCGAGGCGTTCGGCTACCCGTACGCCGAGATCGCCGCCGTGCTGGAGCGCGAGGAGTCCGCCGTGCGCCAGCTCGCCGCGCGGGCCCGCAAGCACGTCGACGAACGCCGGCCCCGCTACGACGTCGACCCCGCGCAGCGCCGCGACCTCACCGAGCGGTTCCTCGCCGCGGCGGCCGAGGGCGACCTCGAAGGGCTCATGGCCATGCTCGCCCCCGGCGTTCGGCTGGTCGGCGACAGCGGCGGCAAGTCGAAGGCACCGCTGCGCGTGCTGGAGACCGCGGACAAGGTGGGGCGCTTCCTCGTCGGCGCCGCCCGCAAGAACGCCCCGGACACCACCGTGCGCTTCCTGGAGGTCAACGGCGGCCCGGCCGCGCTGGTGCTGGCGGCGGGCAAGCCCGACTTCGTCCTCCAGCTGGACATCGCCGACGGGCGCGTGCAGTCGGTGTACGTCGTCCGCAACCCCGACAAGCTGCGGTCCCTGCCCACCGACTGACGGCCGTCGCCACCGGCCGCCACGGCAGAAGCCCCCGTCCGTGCGACGGGGGCTTCGCCGTCGTGTCACGTGCGCGTCCCCGTACGAACACCCCGTGAACACCGTCCCGCTCCGCGCCCCTGCCGGGCGCAAGGGATCGAGGATTGGTCTTGACCAAGGGGGTGGGCCGTCCTATCGTCGCAGAGAACTTCAACAACCTTTAATAAACAAGGGCGCCAAAACGCCGCCGGACCACGGCGATTGCGGAGGACAGGGTGGGGACCACGCAGTTGGAATCGGTACCGGAGCCGAAGTACTGGCACCTCAGGACCATGCTCAGCGAGGCCCTGGACTCGGAGTTCTCGGTGGGCGAGGTCCTGCCCAACGAGCGCGACCTCGCCGCACGCTTCGGCGTCGCCCGCGCGACGCTCCGCCAGGCCCTGGAACAGCTCGAACTGGAGGGCAGGCTCCAGCGCCGCCGCGGCGTCGGCACCACCGTCGCGCCGCCGCGCGTGGGCGTGGCCGTCGGCCCCCGGCAGCACGCCTGGCCCGGCACCGCCGACGACGCCTGGCAGCCGGCCGACTGCGTCGCCGCGGCACCCCCCGCGGCCGTCGCCGACGCCCTGGGGACCGGCCGCGACGAGCCCGTGCACACCGTCCGCCGCTCCCGCGTGAGCCACGGCCGGCCCGTCGCGGCGGAGCTGCTGTACATCCCCTCGGCGTCGGTGCCCGACCTCACCGCCATCGACGCCCCCTCCGGTGCCGCACGCGCGCGTGCCGTGCTGCGTGAGCTGCAGCGGCTGGAGCTGGAGCGCCGGGAGAACGCCGTCGAGCTGGGCTCGGCCGGCGCCGAGGACGCCAAGGAGCTCGACCGCCTCCCCGGGGCGCCGGTCCTGGTCGTCACCACCCGCTACCTCGCCGGCGGCCGCACCGCGGCGCTCTCCGTCGCCACCTACCGCGCGGACACCTGCCGGCTGACCTTCGGCGACTCGGGCGACATGGAGATCCACCACGGCCCCGAGACCCGGGCCTCCTGACCCGCGGCCCGCGACGCGGCGGGCCCTGCCATGAGCGGTGCCCGCGCGAAGGGCCGGCCGCGGGTCGGGCAGCACCACCGGGCCGTGCACCGGGCCGGGGCCGGGTCTCCGGCCCGCCCCCCCACCGGGCCGCGCCCAGCCCCGGTTGTTCCGCATCGGGCCGGCGCCCGGCTCCGGGTGTCCGTACCGGGTCCGCGCCGAGCTCCGGCTGTCGCGCACCGGGCCCCGCCGGCCTCCGACTCGTCCCGCGCCGGGACACGCCGTCGCTCCGTACGGCGGTCGCCCGGCGACCGCCGGATCCGGAGACGGAGGGGTCACCCGGGCCACCGGGCCGCAGTACCGGCGGACGGAAGCGGCCCGCCGGAGCGACATGGGCGGCCCCGCGGCGAGCGGTTCAGCGGCGGGCCGTCGCGCCCTCCACCGCGAACAGCTGCTCCTCCACATGGTCGAGGGCCAGCCGCAGCGCGCCGGTCGCCACGGCGGCCTCGCCGAGCAGCGACAGGGTCACCCGCGGCGGCCGCAGGCAGTAGCGGGCCAGCTCCCGCCGCAGCGGCTCCAGTACGCCGTCCAGCCCGGCCGCCCAGCCGCCGATGACGACCAGCTCCGGATCCAGGGCCAGCACCAGCGCCGCCACGTCGTGCACCAGCCGCTGGAGGAAACGCTCGACGGCCGCGCGGGCCCGCTGGTCGCCGTCCCGCGCCTCGGCGAAGACCTTGGCGACCGCCTGCTCGTCCAGCGGATGCAGCGGCTGGTCGGTGGTGGACAGCAGCGTCTCCGGCGTCACGTCCCGGCCCAGCAGGTGCAGCGCGCCGATCTCGCCCGCCGCCCCGCCGTACCCCCGGTGCAGCCGCCCGCCGATCAGCGCGCCGGCCCCGGGACTCAGCCCGGCCAGCACGAACACCACGTCGTCGGACTCGGTGGCGGCACCCTTCCAGTGCTCGGCGACGGCCGCCGCGTTCGCGTCGTTCTCCACCAGCACCGGGCACTTGAAGGAACGGCGCAGCCGCTCGCCCAGCCGCAGCCCCGTCCACTCCGGCAGCGCGGTGCCCAGCCGCACCGTGCCGTCCGCCTCGACGATCCCGGGCGTGGCCGCCCCCACGGCCCGCAGGGAACCGCGCGCGACACCGGCCCGGCGCAGCAGCTCGGCGACCGCGGTGCGAAGCCGCTCCAGCCGCTCGTCGGCCGGGGCGGTCTCCTCGACGTCCTTCGCCTGGGCGCCGATCACCCGTCCGTCCAGATCGGCGAGGAGCGCGGCGACCCGGTGCGGCCCGATCTCGAGCCCCAGCAGATGCCCCGCCTCCGCCCGGAACCGGAACCGCCGCGCGGGCCGCCCCTGCCGCCGGGCCATGCCGTCGTCGGCGGCCGTCTCGACGACCAGACCGGCCTCGATGAGCCCTTCGACGACGCCCTCGACGGTCGGCCGGGACAACCCCGTCACCCGGGTGATCTCGGTCAGCGTCGCGCAGTCCGTGGCACGCAGCGCGTGCAGCACCACCGCGGAGTTGATCCTCCGCAACAGCGACGGATCCCCGCCGGTCAGCCCGCCCAACGTCCGTCCTCCCAGCTCGTGCGCGTGTTGGCCGGATCGTACTCGGCCCGCTCCCCGCGGGCGAGCGCCGGTCCGCCCGTCCCCGGCCCGCAGGCGCGCCTCAACCCGGGGCCACGAACCCGGACTCGTACGCCGTGATCACCGCCTGCGTGCGGTCCCGCGCCCCCAGCTTCGCCAGCACCGCGCTCACATGCGACTTGACCGTCTCCGTACCGACGACCAGCCGGGCGGCGATCTCCGCGTTCGACAGCCCGCGCGCCATCAGCCGCAGCACCTCGCCCTCCCGCTCGGTCAGCCGCGCACGCTCCAGCTCCGCGCGGGCCGCGCGGTTCCCGCCGTTGTCGCCGTACTCGGCGGCCAGTTGCCGCACCGAGGCGGGGAACAGCAGGGAATCGCCCTCGGCGATCAGCCGTACCGCGTGCACGATCTCGGCCGGCCGGGCCCGCTTCAGCAGGAACCCGTCGGCGCCCGCGCGCAGCGCCTCGTACACGTACTCGTCGTTCTCGAAGGTCGTCACCACGAGGATCTTCGGGGGCTCGGGCACCGTCCGCAGCAGCGCGCGCGTCGCCTCGATGCCGTCCAGCAGCGGCATGCGGACGTCCATGGCGACCACGTCCGGCCGCAGCTGCCGCACCAGCGGAACGACCGCCGCCCCGTCGGCCGCCTCCCCGGCCACCTCGATGTCGGGCTGCGCCTCCAACACGGCACGCAGACCCGCGCGTACGAGGGGCTCGTCGTCGACGAGGAGAACTCTGACCGGCATCCGCCCAGCGTAGATCAGCTGAGCGGCAGCTCGACGTGCACCTGCCAGTCACCGGCGTCGTCGGGCCCCGTGTGCGCACGCCCGCCCAGCAGCGCGGCCCGCTCGCGCATGCCGCGCAGGCCGCTGCCGCGCCCCGGCCCCGCTCTCCCGTCCGGCAGCGGATTGCGCACCTCCAGACCGAGGCTGCCGTCCGCCACCCGGACGCGGACCCGCACGGGGACCGCCCCCGCGTGCCGCAGCACATTGGTCAGCGCCTCCTGAAGGATGCGGTAGCCCTCCCGCGAGACCGGACCCGGCAGCGTCTCCAGCGGTCCCGTCACCTCGGCGTCGACCTTCGCCCCGGAGGCACGGGCGGACTCCAGCAGCCGGCCGGCGTCCACGAGCGTCGGCCGGCTGCTCACCGGCCGCTCGGCCTCCCGCAGCACGCCGAGCACCCGCTCCAGGTCCTCCAGGGCCGCCCGGCCGGTCTCCTCGATCGCGGTCAGGGCGCGGTCGGTGAAGGCGGGGTCGCCCGCCGCCCGCGCGGCGCCCGCCTGGACGACGGCGACCGTCAGCGCGTGGCCGATGGAATCGTGCAGCTCGCGGGCGATGCGGTTGCGTTCCAGGAGTTGCTCGGTGCGTTCCTCGAGGACACTGAGCCGTTCCGCGGCGGACGGGCCGAGGAGCGCGCGGGCTCCCGCCGTCGCCAGCACCCCGAGTCCGACCACGGCGCCGTACAGGGCGAGGACGGGGATCGGCGCGAGGAGCGCGTACGCCCAGTGCGGAGCGGCATCCCGCAGGAGCGCCATGTCGTCGATCCGGTGCCCCAGGGCGAGCCGGAGCAGCTCGACGGTGAGGATCGGCAGCCAGACGCACGCGGCCGTGGTCAAGCCGCCCAGCACCATGCGCAGTTCCAGCCACACCACCGTGCGCAGCCGGTCCCGCAGGTTCGCCGAGGGGGCCACCGAGAAGGCCGCGTCCTCTTGGCCGGGCGTGAGCAGCAGGCGTGCCTGCACGCCCTCGCCGGTCCGCACCGCCGGGACGAACCCCAGGGGGACCAGCACCGCCGCGGGCACCCACAGGCTCCCGTCGTCGATGAGCGCCCACACACTCACCACGAGCATGGGCACCCACAGGTGCAGCAACCGTGTGTACGTCGTGCCCCGGGCCAAGGGGCGCAGCAGGCGGACCATTTCGTCATCGTGCCAGCCGCCACCGGCCACCGGCCTCCCCCGCCCGGGGGAGACGCTCTCCACCGACGGGGGAGGACCCGCCCCCGTACGAGAGGGCACGCTGCTGTCATGACCAGCATCGACGTCCAGAACCTCACCAAGGAGTACGGCACCCGGCGAGCCGTCGACGACCTCACGTTCACCGTGCGCCCCGGCCGCGTCACCGGATTCCTCGGCCCCAACGGCGCCGGGAAGTCCACCACCATGCGGCTGGTGCTCGGCCTGGACCGGCCCACCTCCGGGACCGCGACCGTCGGCGGGCGCCCCTACGCCACGCTCCACGAGCCGCTGCGGCACGTCGGCGCCCTGCTCGACGCGCAGGCCGCGCACGGCTCGCGCACCGCCCGGGACCATCTGCGCGTGCTGGCGGCGAGCAACCGGGTCCCGGTCCGGCGGGTCGACGAGGTGATGGAGGAGACGGGTATCGCGTCGGCGGCCCGCCGCCGGGTGAGGACGTACTCCCTGGGCATGCGCCAGCGGCTGGGCATCGCCGCCGCGCTGCTGGGCGACCCCGGGGTGGTGATGCTGGACGAGCCCTCCAACGGGCTGGATCCCGAGGGCATCATCTGGATCCGGGAGCTGCTGCGGCGGCTCGCGGCCGAGGGCCGCACGGTTCTGGTCTCCAGTCACCTGATGAACGAGACCGCGTCCTTCGCCGACCACCTGGTGGTCCTCGGCCGAGGCCGTCTGCTGGCCGACACCTCGATGCGGGAGTTCATCGACGCGCGCGTGCGGCCGCGTGTCCGCATCCGCACCTCGGACGCCGGCGCCCTGAAGTCCGTACTCGCCCGGCACGGCCACGACGCCGTGGAACACGACGACGGGTACTGGACCGTGCACCACGCGCGTGTGGACGACATCGGCCGTGCCGTCTCCGGGGCTGGCGTCCCGATCCTCGAACTGGCCTCGGACGAGGGGACCTTGGAGCAGGCCTACCTGGACCTGACGGCCGCCGAGACCGAGTTCACCGCACAGCCCGCACAGCCCGCACCGTCTCAGGAGGCCTGACCATGCACTTCACGCCCGTACTCCGCTCCGAGGCGCTCAAGATCCGCACCTTGCGCTCGCTGTGCGGCACGCTGCCGGCCCTGTTCGCGGTCACCACGGCGTTCTCCGCGCTGGCCGGTTCCTCCGGTACCTCCGACCCGGACTTCGACCCACTGTTCACGGCGCTGTCCGGTGTCTGGCCGGGACAGATCGCCGCGATCGCCTTCGGGGCCCTGGCCGTGTCGTCGGAGTATCAAGGCAACGGAATCCGGCTCTCCCTGGCCGCGGTACCGCAGCGCGGCCGGTGGTTCGCGGCGAAGCTCGTGGTCGTCGCGGTACCGGTCCTGGTGGTGGGGCTGCTCACCGCCTGCGCCGCCCTCGTCGCGGCCCGGGCGGGCCTCGGCCCGGCGGCGGGCGGACTCACCGGCGGCGAGCAGGTGCGCGGCGTCGTGGGCTGCGGGATCTACCTGATGCTGATGGCCCTGCTCGCCGCCGGCCTGACCGCCCTGTTCCGCAGCGGCATGGCCACCCTGTCCACCGTCATCCCGTTCATCCTCGTCGTCTCGTTCGTGATCGGGGACGCGGCGGGCGGCGCGACCGACTTCCTGCCGGACAAGGCGGGTCAAGTCGTCCTGTACCAGGCGCACGACGGGTCCCTGGGCCCGTGGACGGGGCTCGCGGTGACCGCACTGTGGGCGGCCGCCGCCGTCCTCGCGGGGGCCTGGCGGCTGCGCCACCGGGACGCCTGAGCCAGGCGCGGCTGACGCCCCGCCAATTGTCAGTGGCGGCCGGTTTACTGGATCGCATGAACATCGCGCAGCACATCGCGCTCATCGACGAGCTGTGCTTCCGGCCCTTCCCGGCGGAGCACGGCCCGTCGGGCGACGGCACAGGGGGCCCGGGCCGAGTCGTCGTGGTGCTGGAGAGCAGCCACGGCCTGCGCGGCGGCGACCGGGCACAGCGGGTGGTGACGGTCGAGCAGTACGAGAAGTGGAGGGACGCTCTCTACGAGCGCCTCGCCCCGCGCTGGGGGGAGACGGACCCCTGGAACCTGCAGACGGTCCTGCTGCGGACCGAAGCGGAGGAGATACCCGAGCCGTGGGCCACCCTCTGCGCCCGCGCCCGCGTGGCCCACCTCTGGGACGCGGAGGGGACGGGCCGCTGGATCGCGGTGGCCGTCGCCGACCGGGACGAGACGGACGAGGTGCAGCTGCTGGCCGTGGTCACGGAGCAGGCCCCGCCGTGACCGCCGCCTACGCCTGAGGGTCCGCCGCGACCCGCAGCCGCGCGAACTCCTCCGCCATCGTCTGCGCGGTCCAGTGCGCGTTCAGCCCACTGGGGTTGGGCAGGACCCACACCCGGGTGCCCCCGATCGTCCGTTCCTGCGGGCCCACCCGGGCCTTGCGGTCGTCGAACGCCGCCCGGTACGCGGTGACACCGACGACGGCCAGCCAACGGGGCCGCAGCCGCGCCACCTTCAGCGCAAGCTGCCGGCCGCCCTCCCGGTACTCCTCGGCGGTCAGCTCGTCCGCCCGCGCGCTCGCCCGGGCCACGACGTTGGTGATGCCGAGTCCGTACGACAGCAGCTCCTGCTGCTCCGACGGCTTCAGCTGCCGCGGAGTGAAGCCGGACAGATGCAGCACCGGCCAGAACCGGTTGCCCGGGCGGGCGAAGTGGTGTCCCGTCGCCGCCGACAACAGGCCGGGGTTGATGCCGCAGAACAGCACGTGGAGGCCGTCCGCGACGACGTCCGGTACGAGACGGTCGCGGGCGGCCTCCAGTTCGGCCCGGGTGAAGCGGGTCAGAGGATCGCTCCGGGGGTGTAGCCCGCCGCCGCCGGGTGCTGCTTGACGATCTCCTCGATCCGGCCGACGACGACGCCGACCTGGTCGGCCGCGGCGCCGGTGAAGGAGAGCTTGTCGGCCATCAGGGCGTCCAGCCCGGCACGGTCCAGCGGGATGCGCTCGTCGGCGGCCAGCTTGTCGAGGAGCTCGTTGCGCTCGGCGCCCTGCTCGCGCATGGCCAGCGCGGAGGCGACGGCGTTCTCCTTGATCGCCTCGTGCGCGACCTCCCGGCCGACCCCGGCCCGCACCGCGCCCATCAGCACCTTGGTGGTGGCGAGGAACGGCAGGTAGCGGTCCAGCTCGCGGGCCACGACGGCGGGGAAGGCGCCGAACTCGTCGAGCACGGTCAGGAACGTCTCCAGCAGGCCGTCCAGTGCGAAGAACGCGTCCGGCAGCGCGACCCGGCGCACCACCGAGCAGGACACGTCGCCCTCGTTCCACTGGTCGCCCGCCAGCTCGCCGGTCATCGAGGCGTAGCCGCGCAGGATCACCATCAGGCCGTTGACGCGCTCGCAGGAGCGGGTGTTCATCTTGTGCGGCATCGCCGAGGAGCCGACCTGGCCGGGCTTGAAGCCCTCGGTGACCAGCTCGTGCCCGGCCATCAGCCGGATCGTCCTGGCCAGCGAGGACGGCGCCGCCGCCAGCTGCACCAGCGCGGTGACGACCTCGTAGTCCAGCGAGCGCGGGTAGACCTGGCCGACGGAGGTGAACGCCTGCGAGAAGCCGAGGTGCCCGGCGATCCGCTGCTCCAGCTCCGCGAGCTTGCCGGCGTCGCCGCCGAGCAGGTCCAGCATGTCCTGGGCGGTGCCGACCGGGCCCTTGATGCCGCGCAGCGGGTAGCGGCCGAGCAGTTCCTCCACCCGGCCGTAGGCCACGAGCAGCTCGTCGGCGGCGGTGGCGAACCGCTTGCCCAGCGTCGTCGCCTGCGCGGCCACGTTGTGCGAGCGGCCGGCCATGACCAGCTCGGCGTACTCGCCGGCCAGCTTGCCGAGGCGGGCCAGGACGGCCACCGAACGGTCGCGGATCAGTTCCAGCGACAGCCGGATCTGCAGCTGCTCGACGTTCTCCGTCAGGTCGCGGGAGGTCATGCCCTTGTGCACGTGCTCGTGCCCGGCGAGGTCGTTGAACTCCTCGATCCGCGCCTTCACGTCGTGCCGCGTGACCTTTTCGCGCTCGGCGATGGAGGCCAGGTCGACCTGGTCGAGGACGCGCTCGTAGTCGGCGATCGCGGCGTCGGGCACCTCGATGCCCAGGTCCTTCTGGGCACGCAGCACGGCGAGCCAGAGCTGCCGCTCGAGCTTCACCTTCTGCTCGGGCGACCAGAGCGTGGCGAGCTCGGCGGAGGCGTAGCGTCCGGCGAGGACGTTCGGGATGCGGGGCTTGGCGGGAGCGGAAGTCACGTAAACGGATTCTACTGGCGATTCGTGCAGGCCAGCGCCGCGGGGTTGTTCGTCGGAAGCTACGAACGCCGCGCGGACCCGGGAAGGATCACGCCGGTTCCTCGTACGGCAGCAGCTCCGGGCGCTTGGCCGGCAGGCCGTCGCCGGACGAGCGGCCCGTCAGCCTGCGGCCTATCCAGGGCAGCAGGTGCTGCCGGGCGAACCGGACGTCCGCGGTGCGGCGCGTGATCCAGCCCGGCGGCGGCGTCGCCGGGATCGGCGCGTGCCACTGGGGATCCTCGGGTTCGTAGCCGAGCGACTGCCACACCGCCTCCGCGACCCGGCGGTGACCGTCGGCGGTCAGGTGCAGCCGGTCCACGTCCCACAGGCGCGGGTCGGCCAGCGACTGCGCCCCGTACAGGTCCACGACCACGGCGCCGTGCTGCCCGGCGAGGTCGTCGATGATCGCGAACAGCGCCTCCATGCGCGGCCGGAACCGCTCCAGCACCGGGCCCTGCCGGCCGGGGCTGCGCATCAGCACGAGCTGCTTGCAGTTCGGGGCCAGCCGCTCCACGGCCTGCGTCAGCAGATCCCGCACCCGGGCCATGTCGCACTTGGGCCGCAGGGTGTCGTTGAGCCCGCCGACCAGCGTGATCACGTCGGCCCCCATGGCCGCCGCGACGTCCACCTGCTCGTCGACGATCTGCCCGATCAGCTTCCCGCGCACGGCGAGGTTCGCGTACCGGAAACCGGGGGAGCGGGCGGCCATCCGGGCCGCGAGGACGTCGGCCCAGCCCCGGTAGGAACCGTCGGGCAGCAGGTCGGACATGCCCTCGGTGAAGGAGTCGCCGACGGCGACGAGGCTGGTGTGGGTGGGATTCGTCTGCATGGCGACGAAGATGGTAACCCGACTCCATACCCGCCGGTCGGTCGCCCTCCGCGGGGCGGCAGGTCAGGTCCGCCGGCCGAACAGCTCCCGCAGCACGTCCTCCATGGTCACCAGCCCCGCCAGCCGCCCGTCGGAGCCCAGGACCGCCGCCAGATGCGTACGGCTGCCGCGCATCGCCGTGAGCACGTCGTCCAGCGGTGTGGCCTCCCGCACCCGGGCGATGGGCCGCATGTCCCGCAGCCGGAACGGCTGGTCCCGGGGGGAGGCGTCCAGGGCGTCCTTGACGTGCAGGTAGCCGACGATCCGCCGCCCGTCGTCCACCACCGGGAAGCGGGAGAACCCGGACTCGGCCGACAGCCGCTCCAACTGCTCCGGCGTGATGCCCACGCGCGCGTGCACGACGCGTTCCAGCGGCAGCACCACGTCCCGCACCGGCCGGCGGCCCAGTTCCAGGGCGTCGTGCAGCCGCTCCTGGGCGCGGTCGTCGATCAGCCCGGCCTCGCTGGCGTCCTTGACGATCTCGGCCAGCTCCCTGTCCGTGAAGGTCGCCGAGACCTCGCTCTTCGCCTCCACCCTGAGCAGCTTGAGCAGCGCGTTCGCGAAGGCGTTCACCGTGAAGATCACGGGGCGCAGCGCGCGGGACAGCCCCACCAGCGGCGGCCCGAGCAGCAGCGCGCTGCGCACCGGCTCGGCCAGCGCGATGTTCTTCGGGACCATCTCGCCGAGCAGCATGTGCAGATACGTCGCCAGGGCCAGGGCGATCACGAAGGACACCGCGTGCCCCGCCCCCGACGGCACGCCCACCGCGTGGAACACCGGCTCCAGCAGATGCGCGATCGCCGGTTCCGCGACGATGCCGAGGACCAGCGTGCACAGCGTGATGCCGAGCTGGGCCGCCGCCAGCAGCGCGGACACGTGCTCCAGGCCCCACAGCACGCTCTTCGCCCGCCGGTCGCCCCCCTCGGCGTACGGCTCCACCTGGCTGCGGCGCACGGAGATCAGCGCGAACTCGGCGCCCACGAAGAAGGCGTTGACGACGAGCGTCGCCAGACCGATCAGCAGCTGTACGGCGGTCACCGTCCGGCCTCCCCGTCCTCGCCGTCACCGGTCCGTTCGTCGTCGAGCGGGGCGTGCAGCAGCACCCTGGCCGCCCGGCGCCCCGCCGCGTCCACGACGTCCAGCCGCCAGCCCTCGACGTCGACGGTGTCGCCGACGGCGGGGATGCGGCCCAGCCGGGCCGCGACCAGGCCGGCGACCGTCTCGTACGGACCCTCCGGCACCCGCAGGCCCAGGCGGGCGAGCCGGTCCACCCGCGCCGCGCCGTCGGCCCAGTACAGCGCGTGGCCTTGCTCGTCCGTGCCGGCCGCGTCCAGCTCGGGGATCTCGTGCGGATCGTGCTCGTCGCGCACCTCGCCGACGACCTCCTCGACGATGTCCTCCAGCGTGGCCACCCCCGCCGTCCCGCCGTACTCGTCGATGACGACGGCCATCGTGCGCCGCCCGGACAGCCGGTCCAGGAGCCGGTCGACGGTCAGGGTCTCCGGGACGAGCAGCGGCTCGCGCATCAGCTCCGCGACCGGCACCCGGGGCCGGCGCTCGGCGGGCACCGCCAGCACGTCCTTCACGTGGGCCGTCCCCACCACCGCGTCGAGGGTGTCCCGGAAGACCGGGAACCGGGACAGCCCGGTCGCCCGCGTCGCGTTCGCCACGTCCTCGCAGGTCGCCCGCCAGTCCAGGGCGATGACCTGGACGCGCGGGGTCATCACGTTCTCCGCCGTCAGGTCGGCGAGGTTCAGGGTCCGCACGAACAGTTCGGCGGTGTCGGGCTCCAGGGCTCCCTCCCTGGCGGAGTGCCGGGCGAGCGCCGCCAGCTCCTGCGGCCCGCGCGCGGACGCGAGCTCCTCCGCGGGCTCCACGCCGAGGCGGCGCACGACGCGGTTGGCCGAGTTGTTCAGGTGGGTGATGAAGGGCCGGAAGGCCGAGCTGAACCAGCGCTGCGGACCGCCCACCCGCTTGGCGACGGCCAGCGGCGAGGAGATCGCCCAGTTCTTCGGCACCAGCTCGCCGACGATCATCAGGAAGACCGTGGACAGGGCCGTGCCCAGCACCAGCGCCAGCGAGGAGGCCGCCGAGCGGGACATCCCGGCGTCCTCCAGCGGGCCCGCGATGAGCGCCGCGACCGACGGCTCGGCGAGCATGCCGACCACCAGGTTGGTGACCGTGATGCCGAGCTGCGCCCCGGAGAGCTGGAACGTCAGATTCCGTACGCCCTTCAGCGCGCTCGCCGCGCCCCGCTCGCCGCGCGCGGCGGCACGCTCCAGCTCGCCGCGCTCGACGGTGGTCAGCGAGAACTCGGCCGCGACGAAGGCGCCGCACGCGAGCGAGAGCAGGATCGCCACCAGCAGCAGGAGCACTTCCGTCATCGGGTCACCTCGGTTCCATGATCGGACAGGACGTGGAGGTTCGCGCGATGTCGTGCGCCGGGACACTCGCTCATGTGCCGGTGCTCACTGCCTTTCAGTCGGTGAGGGGCTTGGCCCAGCGTCGCCACTGCTCCTGGGGCGCGTACCCGGCGGCCCGCCACGCATGCTGCGCCCGTTCGTTGCGCACCAGCACCATCGCGTCCGCGCGCCGCCCGCCGAGCCGTACGAACCGCTCCTCCGCGGCGTCCAGCAGGGCCGAGCCGATCCCCCGGCGGCGGTGGCCGGGGTGCACCGCCAGCCGGTACAGGTGGCAGCGCCAGCCGTCGAAGCCGGCGATCACCGTGCCCACCAGCGTGCCGTCGCACTCGGCAAGGATCAGCGCGTCCGGGTCGCGGGCGACCAGACGCTCCACGCCGTCCCGGTCGTCGCTGATGCTCGTCCCCTCCGCGGCCACCTTCCAGAAGGCCAGCACGGCATCCAGGTCCTCGGGCCCGGCGGCCCGTATCCGAAGATCATTCATGCGGTGATCCCACCACGCGCCGCAGAGGGCCGAACGCGAATTCCGGCATACGGACGGCATGCGGCCGTCAGGCGTCGCGCAGTGCCCGCATCACCGGGGCGAAGGCCTCCATGGACGGCTCCAGGACCGTCAGGTACGTGAACCCGTAGCGCTCGCGCTGCGCGCGCACCTGCGCGGTGATCTCCTCGAGGGTGCCCATCAGGAAGAGGGGCAGGTCGAGCGCCTGGCCGGCGGTCAGGTGCGGGACGCGTTCCAGCAGGGGGCGGACGGCGGCCTCGCGGTCGCCGGTGACGGCCACCAGCTGGATGAGCAGGTTCAGCTCGGCCGGTTTCTCGCGGTCCGCCGCCGACGCGCGGTAGCGCGCCACGCGTTCGTCGAGCTCCTCGGCGGTGATGGGCGCCAGTTGTCCCGTTGGGCTCCCCGGCACCGTACGGCCGCCCGTGAACGCGGCGATGTCGGCGTGCCGTGCGGTCAGTTCCAGCATCCGGTCGCCGTTGGCGCCGATGAGCAGCGGCACCCCGGGCCGCTGTACCGGCCGCGGCCGGTACTCCTCGTCGCGGAGCAGCCGCTGCAGTTCCTCCACCGTGCGCCGCAGATGATCCACCCGTTCGCCGGGTGAGCCGAAGGGCAGCCCCGCCGCGTCGTGCTCCGCCCGTACGTAGCCGGTGCCGAGCCCCAGCTCCAGGCGCCCGTCCGTCAGGGCGTCCGTGGTCGCCACCTCCCGGGCCAGCAGCGCCGGGTTCCAGAAACCGGCGTTGAGCACGAACGTGCCCACCCGGGGCCGCCGGGTGGCCCGGGCCGCCGCGACCAGCGCCGGGAAGGGGGCCACCGTGCCGAGATGGTCCGGTACCAGGATCACGTCGTAGCCCAGCTCCTCGGCCCGCCGGCACTTCGCACTCCATTCCGCGGCCGGGGCGGAAGCCGTCAGGTTGACGCCGAAGCGGAAGGGTGGAGTGGACAAGAGGGCCTCCTCGGTGGTCTGCGCGCCGGCGCCAGACTAGGGCGCCCCGGCGCACACCGGAATCCTCCCGCGGTACCGGTCCGCCGGATGCCGCCCTTGCCCCTGCTAGCGTTCCGGCGCTAGCGTCGGGGTATGGCGAAGACCCAGAAGGCCCAGCTGAATGTGCGGGTGGACGAGGGCACCGCCCGGGCCGCCCGCGAACGGGCCATGGCCCGGGGGATGAGCGTCAACCGCTACATCGAGGAACTGGTCCGGCAGGACACCGGCGAGGCCGGCCGCACCTTCGTGGAGGCCGCCGCCGACTTCATGCAGCAGTACGAGAAGGTCTTCGCGGAGGAGGTCGGCGAGCGCCGCCGCTGAGCCGGTGAACGAACTCACCATCGACCTCGCCTGGCTGCTGATGCTCGCCGAACAGCGCACCCCGGGAGACCCCCAGGTCACCGACTGGGGCGCTCTCGTCGCCGCCGTCGCCCGCCACCGCGCCGAGATATTCGACGTCCCCGTCTACGACGGCCCTTACGCCCGCGCCGCGGCGCTGCTCCAGCTCCTGATCCACGTCCCCGCGCTGGAGCGCTCCAACGCCCTGTTCGCCTCCGCGGTCGCCTACGCCTACCTGGTCGCCAGCGGCGTCAAGGTCGCCACCACGCCCGAGCAGGTACGGGACCTGGCCCTGCTGGTCAAGAGCGGCGAGGCGTCGGTCGACGACATCGCGCACGAACTGCGCCAGTGGAGCGTGTGACGGCCGCGCACCGCGCCTAGGGGGTGTCGTCCCCGGGCGGTCGCCAGGCCGTGCCGAGGACGCAGTACGACATCGGCAGCGCCGGCCCGTTCTCCGGCATCAGCATCCGCCGGTAGGGGCCCAGGGTGAACCCGGCGTCCCGCAGCGCGGCGACCGGGTCGCGGGACACGTGGCAGCCACCCGCCAGCGCCGGCCACACCGTCCGGTCCAGCGCCCGCTGGGTGAAGGTCATCACCCGTCCCCCGCCCCGCCCGTGCTCGAAGAAGCGCAGCTCGCCGCCGGGCCGCAGCACCCGCCGCAGCTCCCCGAGCGCCCGCGGCACGTCCCGGACACTGCACAGCACCAGCGACACGACGGCCGCGTCGAACGCCTCGCTCTTGACCGGCAGCGCCTCCGCCGCACCCGGCGCCACGTCGACCGGCACCTGGGCGCGCAGCGCCGCGTCCACGGCCATGTGCCGCAGGGAACGCTCCGGTTCGATGGCGACGACCTCCGAGACGGCGCCCGGATAGTGCGCGAAGTTCAGGCCGTTGCCCGCGCCGACCTCGATCACCCGCCCGGACAGCCCTGCGAGCAGCCGCTCACGCACCCGCGCCATGCCCATCCGGGTCTCGGCGCTCGTGCTGAACCGGGCGTAGTAGCGGGCGAAGAGCGGATGGTGCACGGCGTCCGGGGGCACGGAGCGGGAACGGGCGGATCGCAACGGCATGGGACCTCCCTCACGAGGTGGTGCCTTACCGCGATTGTCCCCCGCACGAGCACGGCGCACCCGCCCGCCGGCACCCCACTTCCGCGTGGCGGGCACCGCACCCGCCCCAACTGCCCCTGCGGGCCGAGTGACCGGCGTGGGCACACCGGGCCGCCGCTCCCGCCTGTCCCGCGGCCCGGGTCACCGGTGTGCCCGGCAGCGGTCGGGGCGGCCCGGTGGCGGGCCTACGGCGCCGCTCGGCCCGCGACCGGGCCGCCGCCCGCCCGTGTGCGTACAGCGGGTGCCCCGCACCGACGGCCCCCGCCGCCCGCGTCACCGGCGTGCCTCGCATCCCCCCGGAGCCGCTGTGCGGACCCCGTGCCCGTCAGGGGGCCTCGCGGAGGCGGAACGCGTCCGCGTCCCATGTGCCCTCCAGGCGGGGGGCCAGCCAGTGCGGTGCCGCCGACCGGAAGGCGGCCGGCGCGAGGGCGCCGGCGCCGGCGGGCAGGGCGCCGAGCAGGGGTGCCCCGGACACCTCCGGCAGGTCCGCGAGGTTGCAGCGCGAGGCGAGGTCCGGGTCCGCGGGCCAGCTGCCGATCACCACCCCCGAAAACTCCAGCCCGCGCGCGGCGAGTTCGCGCGCCGTCAGCTCGGTCGTGTTCAACGTGCCCAGCCCCGCCGACGCCACCACGAGCACCGGCGCGCCCAGCAGCGCCGCGACGTCCGCCAGGGTGCCGCCCGCCTCGTCGAACCGGACGAGCAGCCCGCCCGCCCCCTCGACCAGCACCAGGTCGTGCTCGGTGGCCAGCTTGGCCGCGGCCTCCGCCACCTCCCCGGGGCGTACCGGCGCCCGCCCGGCCCGCCGCGCGGCCGTGCCCGGCGCCAACGGCTCGGGATAGCGGGCGACCTCGGCCGCCGTCACGGCGCCCGCGAGGCGCGCGACCTCCTGCGCGTCCCCGGGCTCGTCGGGCCGTACGCCCGTCTGAGCGGCCTTCAGCACGGCCACCGACCGGCCGGCCGCCAGCGCCGCCGCGGCCACGGCGGCGGTCGCGACCGTCTTGCCGACCTCCGTGCCCGTCCCCGTGATCACCAGTACCGGCATGTCATCCCTCCCGTGCCGCCGCGCACACCGCGCGGGCGATGCGTGCCACGTCCGCATCGCCCGTGACGTACGGCGGCATCGTGTAGATCAGGTCGCGGAACGGCCGCAGCCACACGCCCTCGCGCACGGCCGCCTCGGTCGCCGCCCGCATGTCGACGGCGTGGTCGAGCTGCACCACGCCGATCGCGCCGAGCACCCGCACGTCGGTCACGCCCGGCAGCCCGGCGGCGGGCGCGAGCCCCTCGGTGAGGCCCGCCTCGATGCGCTTGACCTCCGCGCGCCAGTCCTGGCCGAGCAGCAGCCCGATCGAGGCGCACGCCACCGCCGCGGCGAGCGGATTGCCCATGAACGTCGGCCCGTGCGCGAGCACCGGCACCTCGCCCCGCGAGATGCCGTCCGCCACCCGCGAGGTGCACAGCGTCGCCGCCATCGTCAGATAACCGCCGGTCAGCGCCTTGCCCACGCACATCACGTCCGGCGTCACGGCCGCGTGCTCCGCGGCGAACAGCGCGCCCGTACGCCCGAACCCGGTGGCGATCTCGTCGAACACCAGCAGCACGTCGTGCGCGTCGCACACCTCGCGCAGCACCCGCAGATAGGCGGGGGAGTGGAACCGCATCCCGCCCGCGCCCTGCACCACCGGCTCGACGATCACCGCGGCCAGTTCGTCGGCGTGCCGCTCGACCGTCGCGCGCAGATGGTCCGCGTACGACTCCTCGTACTCGGCGGGCGGGGCGTCCGCGAACACCTGACGCGGCAGCACCCCGCTCCACAACTCGTGCATCCCGCCCTCGGGGTCGCACACCGACATGGGCTGCCAGGTGTCGCCGTGGTAGCCCCCGCGCCAGGTCAGCAGCCGCTGCTTCGCGGGGCGGCCCAGCGAACGCCAGTACTGCAGGCACATCTTGACCGCCACCTCGACCGACACCGAGCCGGAGTCGGCGAGGAACACGTGCTCCAGGCCCTCCGGGGACATGTCGACAAGGAGCTTCGCCAGCCGCACGGCGGGCTCGTGGGTGAGCCCGCCGAACATGACGTGACTCATCCGGTCCAGCTGCTCGCGCGCGGCCTCGTTCAGCACCGGGTGGTTGTAGCCGTGGATCGCCGACCACCAGGACGACATCCCGTCGACCAGCTCGCCCGAGCCGTCGGTCGGCCGCAGCCGCACCCCGCTCGCCGACTCCACGACGAGCGGGTCCTGCCGGCCGGGCATGGGGCCGTACGGGTGCCAGACGTGCCGCCGGTCCAGGGCCAGCAGCTCGTCCACGGTCAGCGCGGGCTCAGGCATTGGGCGCGAGGTCCGTTCCGGCACCACGGCGGCGTACGGCGACCAGGTCCGTACGCGCCTCGCCCGTCACCGGCGCCTGCGCGGCCGGGGCGGAGCCGCACCCGCCCTGCGCCGGGGCGGAACCGCATACCCCGCCGTCCTCGTGCGACCCGCAGCCGCCCCGGCCCGCCGCCCGGTGTTCGGGCAGGGTCACCTCGCCGGTGCCCTCCACCTCGAAACCGGCGTCCGCGATCATCTCCAGGTCGGCCTTGCCGGCCTGGCCCTCGCTGGTGAGATAGTCGCCGAGGAAGATCGAGTTGGCCAGGTGCAGGGCGAGCGGCTGCATCGTGCGCAGATGCACCTCGCGACCGCCGGCGATGCGCACCTCGACGTCCGGGCAGACGAACCGCGTCATCGCCAGGATCCGCAGGCACCGCTGCGGGGTGAGGTTCCACTCCTTGGCCAGCGGCGTGCCCTCGAACGGGATCAGGAAGTTGACCGGCACCGAGTCGGGATCCAGCTCGCGCAGCGAGAAGACCACGTCGACCAGGTCCTCGTCGCTCTCGCCCATGCCCGCGATCAGCCCCGAGCAGGCGGACAGCCCGGCCGCGTGCGCCTTGTTGACCGTGTCCACCCGGTCGGCGTACGTGTGCGTGGTCGTGATGTCCCCGTACGTCGACTCGGACGTGTTGAGGTTGTGGTTGTAGGCGTCGGCGCCCGCCTCGCGCAGCCGTTCCGCCTGACCGTCGGAGAGCAGCCCGAGGCAGGCGCAGACCTCGACGCCCTGGTTCTGCTCCTTGATGGTCCGGATGGTCTCGGAGACCCGGTCCACGTCCCGCTCGGTCGGACCGCGCCCGCTGGCCACCAGGCACACCCGCTTGGCGCCGCCGGCCACGCCCGCGGCGGCGGCCTCGGAGGCCTGGCCGGGCTTGAGCCAGGTGTACTTGAGGATCTCCGCCTTCGAGCCGAGCCGCTGCGAGCAGTATGAGCAGTCCTCGGGA
Source organism: Streptomyces flaveolus (assembly GCF_044765825.1). Taxonomy (NCBI): domain Bacteria; kingdom Bacillati; phylum Actinomycetota; class Actinomycetes; order Kitasatosporales; family Streptomycetaceae; genus Streptomyces; species Streptomyces flaveolus. The sequence continues at coordinate 123,201 of NZ_JBIWKU010000007.1, forward strand.
CACAGGCCCGACTTGAGGTTGACGAGGTAGTTGAGTTTCACCCGTCGGCCGAACCAGTGACGGCGTACCTTGCCGGCCGCGGCCACCACATCGAGCAGGTCGTCGTCGGAAGTGGCGAGGACGGCCAGCGCTTCCTCGCGGGTCGGCGTCTCGCGCCGAAGCCCCTTGTCCACCAGCGTGTTCAGCAGGTCCATGAGAGCCGATCCTGTCCTACGGGGCCACCCGGGGCCAAGGAGAGTTCGCACAACAGTGACAGATCACCGTGTGGGTATCGCCACACCTCGGGCAGCTCGTCGTGCCGCTAGTGTCTGTCCACTGCCTACAAAACCCCGGGAGGGCGAAGCCATGGCGTTCGGCTGGATCGACGAGCAGGCCGGGGCGCGCCGCCGGGCCGGACTCGTACGGACACTGCGGCCCCGCCCGGCCGACTCGCCCCTGCTGGACCTGGCGAGCAACGACTACCTCGGTCTGGCCCGGCACCCGGAGGTCGCCGAGGGCGCGGCGCGGGCCGCGCGGACCTGGGGCGGCGGCGCGACCGGCTCCCGGCTCGTCACCGGAACCACCGAACTGCACGCCGAACTCGAGCGTGAACTGGCCGCCTTCTGCGGCTTCGAGGCCGCGCTCGTCTTCTCCTCCGGCTACGCGGCCAACCTCGCCGCGGTGACCGCGCTGGCCCCGCACGGCTCCCTCGTCGTCTCCGACGCGGGCAACCACGCCTCGCTGATCGACGGCTGCCGGCTGGCCCGGGGGACCACCCAGGTGGTGGCGCACGCCGACCCGGACGCGGTGCGCAAGGCGCTGGCGACGCACGACGGACCCGCCGTCGCCGTCTCCGACACGGTGTTCTCGGTGGACGGCGACGCGGCGCCGCTGGCCGCCCTGGCCGAGGCGTGCCGGGAACACGGCGCCGGGCTGGTCGTCGACGACGCCCACGGCCTCGGCGTCCTCGGCGACGGCGGCCGGGGCGCCCCGCACGCCGCGGGCCTCGCGGGCGCCGGCGACGTCGTCGTGACGGTCACGCTGTCCAAGTCGCTCGGCAGCCAGGGCGGCGCCGTGCTCGGCCCCGCGCGGGTGATCGACCACCTGGTGAACGCGGCCCGGACGTTCATCTTCGACACCGGACTCGCCCCCGCCGCGACGGGCGCCGCCCTCGCGGCACTGCGGCTGCTGCGCCGTGAGCCCGGGCGGGCGGCACGGGCGCGCGAGGTGGCGGCCGAGCTGCACGCACGCCTGACCGCCGCGGGTCTGGCGGCGGTACGCCCGGACGCCGCGGTGGTCTCGGTGCGCGCTCCCTCCCCGGAGGGGGCCGTGCGGTGGGCGGCCGACTGCCGTGCGGCCGGCCTGTCCGTGGGCTGCTTCCGCCCTCCGTCGGTGCCCGATGGCATCTCACGGCTCAGGCTGACCGCTCGTGCGGACCTCTCCGGGGAACAGATCGAACGCGCTGTACGGGTGATCGGCGAAACGCGGCCATGAGTCGGCGTGGCACGGCCGTGCGTCGCGCGGCACCCGGTCGGGTCAGCCGGTCCGGCCGACGTGGACCGCGGCCGTGAACGACGCCCAGCTCCCGGGGGAGAAGAGCAGCGCGGGCCCGGCCGGGTCCTTGGAGTCGCGCACGGCGAGGAGTCCGGCCCAGGGGCCGGCCGACGGCCGTGCCGTCTCCACGCAGTTGTTGGCTCCCGTGCTGTAGCTGCTGCGCAGCCATCGCACACCGTGCAGATCGGTACTCGCGGGGGTGTTCCGAGGAAGTGCGGACATGGTGCCTCCTTACGCGCCGGCCGCGGTCGCGGCGATGTAGTCCAACGAGTCCTCGGGCGAAAGGGCATGGAGCAGGAGAGCGTTGAAGGCCTCGGTGTAGGCCTCTAGGTCTTCTTTCCGTTCGAGGTGGAGGCTACTCGTCAAGTGGTCGAGAACAACCACGTCGAGATCAGAAGTGCTCGGAAATGAGAAGATTACGAAAGGGCCGGTGACACCGATGTGCGCCCCGGCGGAGAACGGCAGTACCTGGAGCCGGACATGGGGCAGCCGCGCGGCCTCCACCAGCCGGGTCAGCTGCCGGGCCATCACCCCCGGTCCGCCCACCTCCCGGCGCAGCACCGCTTCGTCGAGGACCGCGTTCAGCTCCAGCGGCGGGTCGGCCCGCAGCACGTCCTGCCGGGCCAGCCGGACCTCCACCAGCGTGTCCAGCCGCTCCTCCGGCAGCCCGTCCACCGCGGCCCGCGTGACCGCGCGGGCGTACTCCGGTGTCTGGAGCAGTCCGGGCACGACGGTGGTCTCCAGGGTCCGCATGGCGCTCGCCTGCGACTCCAGGCTGATGAAGTCCCGGTACGTCGGCGGCAGTACCCCGCGATAGGCGTGCCACCAGTGGTGCCGGCCGCCCGCGTCGTCGGAGCCCGCCAGCACCACCAGAAGCTCCCGCAGTTCCCGGTCCTCGACCCCGTAGGCGTCCAGCAGTAACCGCACGTCGGCCGGTTTCGCCCCGCTCGTCCCGGTCTCGATCCGGCTGACCTTCGACTGGTGCCAGCCCACCAGCCGGGCCGCCTCGCCGCTGGTGATCCCCGCCGACGTGCGCAGGGCGCGCAGCTCCGCGCCCAGCTTGCGGCGGCGCACCACCGGACCGTGCTGCATGGGCCACTCCTCTACTCCCCATGAGCCGCCCGAATGCGGTCTGCCGTCGCAGAGTTCACCGCTTCGAGCGACAGATATATGCATATCTTGGTGGATCGCCGCCCTTCACCGGGCGGTGATGGCAGTCTGGCGGCGAAGCACCAGTCCGGGACCGTACTCGAACCATCCGCTCCGTGTCCGGCTGCGGTCCCGTGGGAAAGGGACGACGTCGCCATGGCAGACCATCTGGAAGCATCCGTCACTCTGCCGAGCGATCCCGCCTCGGTGGCCGCCGCGCGCACCTATGTGGTGGGCACCCTGGCGGAGTGGGGCCTGCCCGCGGACGCGGAGGTGTCCGAGACCGTCCGGCTCATCGTCTCCGAGCTGGCCACCAACGCGGTCCAGCACACGTTCGGGCAGTCACCGACCTTCACGGTGGACCTCGTGCTCGACTGCGACGAACGGCTGTGCATCGGCGTGACCGACAGCCACCCGCGCTTCCCCAAGCGGCTGCCCGCCGCCGTGCAGCAGGACAACGGCCGGGGCATGGTGATCATCCGCTGGCTGACGGCGGAGTGCGGCGGCAGGCTGAGAGTGCGGCCCACGAGAGAGGGCGGCAAGACCGTTTCCATCGAACTGCCCTGGACGGCACCGGGCCCGGTGGTGCCCGCCGAGCAGGTCACGGTCGTGGGCCGTCCCCCGGTCGAGGCCGTGGGGCGGCAGGAGCCTCAGCGGTGAGGCGTGGACGGCGCCCGGCGCGCAGCGGACGGCGCCCGCCGGGCCGTGCGGCCCCGCGCCGCCCGGGCCCCGCGCCGGGCCGACCGGTTCCGCCGCCGTACGCCGTTCGGCGGAGCGGCGTTCACCGGTCAGGCGGGTCCGCCGGACCAGGCCGGGGAGCAGCCACCACAGGCCGAGACAGCCCAGCAGGGTCGCCGCACCGGCGGCCGTACCGCCGGCCCGGCCGTTGGTCACGTCGACCATGAGCATCACCGAGCCGGTGAACGCGAATTTGTCGAGCTCCGGGAAGCGCGAGGTGAAGGCCAGGGACAGCGGGAAGGCGAAGAGGATCCGCACCCCGGTCCGGGTGAACGCGCAGTTCCTGGAGCAGCTCGAAGTCGCGGTCGGCGCGCCCCAGTGGCGGGTCGTCGCGCGCGGTGCCGGCCATGTCCTGACGGGCAACCGCTCAGGGCCGTGTCACGCACCGCGGCACGCACCCGGGACGGTGACGGCGCGTCAGGACGCCGTCACCGCCCCGGGCGGGTCACTTCACCCGGCCGTACCAGACGTTGCTGGTCCAGATCTTCTGCAGCCGCACCACGTCCCCGGTCTTCGGGGCATGCCAGATCTTGCCCTTCCCGGCGTAGATGCCGACGTGGTACACGCTCCGGCCCGAGTGGAAGAACACGAGGTCTCCGGCCCTGCGGCTCTTGGCGGAGATGTGCCGGGTCTTGTTGTACTGCTGCGCGGCGGTCCGCGGCAGCTTCTTGCCGGCCTTCTTGAACGAGTACAGCGTCAGTCCGGAGCAGTCGAACCTGCGGGGTCCGACTGCTCCCCAGGCGTAGGGGGAGCCCTTCTTGGATGCCGCGATGTGGAGGGCCTTCGTCGAGAGGCTCGCCGCGGCGGACTCGGAGGCGCCGCCGGGAACCACGATGGAGCCGCCCACGGCGGCGATGGTCAGGGCCGAGGCCGTGCCGGCACGGGCCATCAGTGACGGGACGCGATTGAGCGCAGTCATGCGCAACCCTTCGTCAGCCGCCTGTGAAGGATGACCTGTCGGATTCGGGCTGGCGAAGTTGCCCGGCCGCACGGGTGCGGCTTCACCCCAAGGGCTGCTCGGCCCGGTGCCTCCCTCTCGGGGGCGACCGTTCCGGCGACCCGTCGTGCTTGGGTCCTCCACTCCTGCCGATCCACTCCTGTCGACCGGTCGTCCGGGCGGCGGCAGGATTCGGCGTCCGCCCGGACCGCCCCGCCGCTGCGGCGGGGGCTTGTCGTCAGTCATGGATCTTGTCGCATAGAAGTCGGAAAATCCCAACGGAACCGGGCCCTTGTGTGGTTACTCACCACTCACCCGTTCGGGTGGACATGTCGGTGTTCGATCCCCTGTCGCATGCCGTGACGACCCCGGGACCAGCGGCGGAATGACATATTCCGCCGTTCGGGTGCGCGCATTGCGCAAGCCCGAGGGGTCGGAAATCCGAGGTGTTCCTACGCCGAAAGGTGGTACGCCGTTCGGCCGGTTTGGGCTCCGGGCGACCGAGACCGCCGACCGGAGGCGACTTCCGGACAGCCCTGGGGGGCGGTGGGGGCGTCCAGTTGTTCGCGGGCATGCGGAAGGCCGCCGACAGCACCGGTAATCGGTCGGTCAAACCGGTAATCAGTCGGTCAAAACCCTGTGACGTGGCAGAAACACTGTAGCCCTACTCTGCACCCCGATCCACCTGCGGTTTTGCGTACATCGGCGTGTGCGTTCGGGCCCGTTGCTGTGTGTTACACCTAGAGCCGTCGCGGTGGACGCGGCAGCCGGAACCGTTCGGTCCCGGCGTGACGTTCTGTGAGGTGGTACGTGCAACTGACCCCGCACGAGCAGGAACGACTGCTCATCCATGTGGCCGCGGACGTGGCCGAGAAGCGCCGCGCACGAGGAGTGAAGCTCAACCACCCCGAGGTCGTCGCGCTGATCACCTCGCACATCCTCGAAGGTGCACGCGACGGCCGCACGGTCAGTGAACTCATGGCGTCGGGCCGCAAGCTGATCCAGCGCCACGAGGTCATGGAGGGCATTCCCGAGATGATCCACGACGTGCAGGTCGAGGCGACCTTCCCCGACGGCACCAAGCTCGTCACCGTCCACGAACCGATCATCTGACGGGAACCGCAGCCATGATTCCCGGAGAGATCCTCTTCGCCGACGAGCCGGTCGCCTTCAACGAGGGCCGCCCGAGCGTCCGTCTGACCGTGCTCAACACCGCCGACCGGCCCGTCCAGGTCGGCTCCCACTACCACTTCGCCGAGGCCAACCCCGGTCTCGACTTCGACCGCGCCGCGGCGCACGGCAGGCGGCTGAACATCGCCGCCGGCACCGCCGTCCGGTTCGAGCCCGGCATCCCGGTCGACGTGGAGCTGATCCCCCTCGCGGGTGCTCGCGTCGTCGTGGGTCTGCGCGGAGCGACCGGAGGTGCCCTCGATGCCTGAACTGTCCCGCGCCGCCTACGCCGACCTGTTCGGCCCGACCACCGGCGACCGCATCCGCCTGGCCGACACCGACCTCTTCGTGGAGATCGAGGAGGACCGCTCCGGCGGCCCCGGACGTTCCGGCGACGAATCGGTCTTCGGCGGAGGCAAGGTGCTGCGCGAGTCGATGGGCCAGTCGCGCGCCACCCGCGCCGAGGGTGCCCCCGACACCGTGATCACCGGCGCCGTGATCATCGACCACTGGGGCATCGTCAAGGCCGACATCGGCATCCGCGACGGCCGCATCACCGGCATCGGCAAGTCCGGCAACCCGGACACCATGGACGGCGTCCACCCCGAGCTCGTCATCGGGCCTGAGACGGAGGTCATCGCGGGCAACGGCAAGATCGTCACCGCCGGCGGCATCGACACCCACGTCCACTTCATCGCGCCGGGCATCGTCGACGAGGCCCTCGCCTCCGGCATCACCACCCTCATCGGCGGCGGCACGGGCCCGGCCGAGGGCAGCAAGGCGACCACGGTCACCCCCGGTTCGTGGCACCTCGCCCGGATGTACGCGGCCCTGGAGTCGAGCCCCGTCAACATCGGCTTCCTCGGCAAGGGCAGCACCATGTCCAAGGAGTCGATGCGCGACCAACTGCGCGCCGGCATCCTCGGCTTCAAGATCCACGAGGACTGGGGCGCGACCCCCGCCGTGATCTCCGCCTGCCTGGACGTGTGCGAGGAGTCCGGCGTCCAGCTCGCCGTCCACACGGACACCCTGAACGAGGCCGGATTCGTCGGCGACACCTTCGACGCGGTCGCCGGGCGCACCCTGCACGCCTTCCACGTCGAGGGAGCCGGCGGAGGCCACGCACCCGACATGATCACGGCGGTGTCGCTGCCGAACATGCTGCCGGCGTCCACCAACCCGACCCGGCCCCACACCGTCAACACCGTCGAGGAACACCTCGACATGCTGATGGTCTGCCACCACCTCAACCCCGCGGTGCCCGAGGACCTGGCCTTCGCCGAGTCCCGCATCCGGCCGAGCACCATCGCGGCCGAGGACATCCTGCACGACATGGGCGCCATCTCCATCATGTCGTCGGACTCCCAGGCCATGGGCCGCATCGGCGAGGTGATCCTGCGGACCTGGCAGACCGCGCACGTGATGAAGCGGCGCCGCGGCTTCCTGCCCGGCGACACCCGCGCCGACAACCGGCGCGCCCGTCGCTATGTCGCCAAGTACACCATCAACCCGGCCGTCGCCCAGGGCATCGAGCACGAGGTCGGCTCCGTCGAGTCCGGCAAGCTCGCCGACCTGGTCATCTGGGAGCCCGGCTTCTTCGGCGTGAAGCCGCAGGTCGTGCTCAAGGGCGGACAGATCGCCTACGCGCAGATGGGCGACGCCAACGCCTCCATCCCCACCCCGCAGCCCGTCCTGCCGCGCCCGATGTACGGCGCTCTCGGCCGGGCGCCCGCCATGAACTCGCTGAACTTCGTGGCCGAGGCGGCGATCGAGGACGGACTGCCGGAACGCCTGGGCCTCGGGAAGGAGTTCGTACCCATCCGCTCGACCCGCGGCCGCACCAAGGCCGACATGCGCGAGAACGACGCCCTGCCACGCGTCGAGGTCGCCGCGGACTCCTTCGCGGTGACCATCGACGGCGAACTCGTCGAGCCCGCACCCGCCACGGAACTGCCGCTCGCGCAGCGGTACTTCCTGTTCTGAGCGCCGTCATGAGCCGCGCAGCACTGCTCGTCCTGTCGGACGGCCGATTCCCCGCCGGAGGGCACGCCCACTCCGGCGGGGCGGAGGCCGCCGTCAAGGCCGGGCGCATCACCGACGCCGCGAGCCTGGAGGACTTCTGCCGAGGGCGGCTGCACACGAGCGGAGCCGTGACGGCGTCCCTCGCGGCAGCCGCGGCCCTCGGCGTCGACCCCGAGGAACTCGACCGGGCCGCGGACGCCCGCACGCCGTCACCCGCGCTGCGGGCGGTGGCACGCAGACTCGGCCGGCAGCTCATGCGGGCCGCCCGCGCCACCTGGCCGGACCCCGGACTGGAGGCGCTGGCCGGGCGCTTCCCCAAGGGCGCCCATCAGCCCGTCGTCCTCGGGCTCGCCGCCCGAGCGGCCGGGCTCGAAGCCCTGGACGCGGCGTACTGCTCCGCCTACGAGGGGGTGAGCGGACCGGCGACCGCGGTCGTGCGGCTGCTCGGCCTCGACCCGTTCGACGCCACCGCCGTCCTCGCGCGGCTGGCGCCCGACGTGGACCGCGTGGCCCAGGACGCCGTGGAGGCGGCCCGACGGGCCGTGAGCGAGGGGGTGGACGTGCTGCCGGCGCGGTCCGCGCCGTTGCTCGAGATCGGGGCGCAGGCGCATGCCGCCTGGGCTGTGCGGTTGTTCGCCTCCTAGCGGGTTCTCGCCCCCGCCGCCCCTTCCCTTTCCCGACTCCAGGGGGCTCCGCCCCCTGGATCCCCTTTCGGCCTGAACGGCCTGGTCCTCGAACGCCGGACGGGCTGAGAGCCGACCCCCAGTTTTCAGGAGTCACCCATGCACCTCGACCACCACCACGACGGGCCCGCCGCCGTGTCCGCCGATGCCCGACGGCCCGACGGGAGCCGCCGCGCGCTGCGTATCGGGCTCGGCGGGCCCGTCGGGTCCGGCAAGACCGCGACCGTCGCCGCGCTCTGCCGCGCCCTGCGCGAGGAACTGTCCCTCGCCGTCGTCACCAACGACATCTACACGCGCGAGGACGCCGAGTTCCTGCTCCGCGAGGCCGTGCTGCCGCCGGAGCGGATCAGCGCCGTCGAGACCGGCGCCTGCCCGCACACCGCGATCCGGGACGACATCTCCGCCAACCTCGAGGCCGTCGAGGACCTGGAGGAGGAGGTCGGACCGCTCGACCTGGTCCTCGTGGAGTCCGGCGGCGACAACCTCACCGCCACCTTCTCCCGGGGACTCGTCGACGCCCAGATCTTCGTGATCGACGTGGCGGGCGGTGACGACATCCCGCGCAAGGGCGGCCCCGGTGTCTCCACCGCCGACCTGCTCATCGTCAACAAGACCGACCTCGCCCCGTACGTCGGCTCCGACCTCGCGCGAATGGCCGCCGACGCCAAGGCGCAGCGCGGCGAACTGCCGGTCGTCCTCCAGTCGCTCAGGAGCGAGGCAGGCGTGGGGGAGGTCGCCGACTGGGTGCGCGCCCGGCTCGCCGCGTGGACGGCATGACGGCGCCCGGCGGCGTCCGGGCGAGGGCGCGGATCCTCGCCCGCGGCGACGGACGCGGCGGCACCAGCCTGCCCGTACTGGAGGGCGAGGGACCGCTCGCGGTCCGGCGGACCCGGGGGAGCGGCGCCGAGGCCCGGGTGCTGCTGGTCGGCGCGATGAGCGGGCCGCTCGGCGGCGACCACTTCACGGTGACCGCCGAGGCGGTGCAGGGCGCCCGGCTGCGGGTCGGCTCCGCCGCCGCCACCCTCGCACTGCCGGGCCAGGACAAGGCGGGGGCCCGCTACGACGTCCGGCTCGGCGTCGCCGACGACGCCGAACTGCACTGGCTGCCCGAACAGTTGATCTCCGCGAACGGCAGTGACCTGCACGTGACCACACACGCCGACCTCGCGCCCACGGCCCGGCTCGTGCTGCGGGAGGAACAGGTGCTCGGGCGGTCCGGTGAGGAACCGGGGCGGCTCACCAGCCGTCTTGCCGTACGGATCGCGGGCCGCACCGTCCTCGACCAGGAACTGTCCTGCGGCCCCGGCGCCCCGGGAGGCTGGGACGGCCCCGCCGGGCTGGCCGGTCACCGGGCCGTCGGCCAAGCCGTCGTCGTCCGGCCGTCGTTCGCGACCCGGCCGCCGGCCGCCCGCATGGCCGGGGAGGGCGCGGCCGTCATGCCGCTCGCCGGACCGGCCGTACTGGTGACCGCGGTGGCGCCGGACGCGCTGCGGTTGCGGCGGCTGCTGGACGAGGCGCTGGCCTCCCTGGACTGAGCTGATCCGCCCCTCGGACACGCCTCTCCGTTTATCGGATTGGCAAAGAAGTGGTGCCACCCCTGTTCCCAGGGAACGCACAGCCGCGAGGATCCCCGTACTTGTCGACATCATGTACGGGGAGGGCCACTTGAGGAAGACCAGGCTGCACCGGAGAGCCGCGGCGTTCGGCTCGGCCGGAGCACTCGTCACCGCCACGCTGATAGCCGGCGCCGTCACCGCGCCGGTGGCCAGTGCCAGTCCGGCCGCCGGCCGGGGGCACGGGCAGGGCGGGGACCGCGAAGCGCGCGGCGCCGCCATCGCCGCGGCCCGCGCGGCGCAGGCCGGCATCGACTGGCAGGACTGCCCCGCCGACTGGAACCTGCCGAAGCCGATCCAGTGCGGCTACGTCACCGTCCCGGTCGACTACGCCAAGCCGTACGGCAAGCAGATCAAGCTCGCCGTCGACCGCATCGGCAACACCGGTACGGCGTCCGAGCGCCAGGGCGCGCTGATCTACAACCCGGGCGGCCCCGGCGGTTCCGGCCTGCGCTTCCCGGCCCGCGTCACCAACAAGAGCGCGGTGTGGGCCAACACCGCCAAGGCCTACGACTTCGTGGGCTTCGACCCGCGCGGCGTCGGCCGGTCCGCGGCCATCTCCTGCGTCGACCCGCAGAAGTTCGTCAAGGCCCCCAAGCCGGACCCGGTGCCGCGCTCCGAGGCCGACAAGCGCGCCCAGCGCAAGCTCGCCGCCGAGTACGCCGAGGGCTGCTTCGAGCGCAGCGGCGCCATGCTGCCGCACATGACCACGCCGAACACCGCGCGCGACCTGGACGTCATCCGCGCCGCCCTCGGCGAGAAGAAGCTCAACTACCTCGGCGTCTCCTACGGCACCTACCTGGGCGCGGTCTACGGCACCCTCTTCCCGGACCACGTGCGCCGGATGGTCGTCGACAGCGTCGTCAACCCGTCCCGCGACAAGATCTGGTACGAGGCCAACCTGGACCAGGACGTCGCCTTCGAAGGCCGCTGGAAGGACTGGCAGGACTGGGTCGCGAAGAACGACGCGACCTACCACCTCGGGGACACCCGCGCCGAGGTCCAGGAGCAGTGGCTCAAGCTGCGCGCCACCGCGGAGAAGGCGCCTCTCGGTGGCGTCGTCGGCCCGGCCGAGCTGATCTCCTTCTTCCAGAGCGCTCCGTACTACGACTCGGCGTGGGCCCCCACGGCGGCGGTCTTCAGCAAGTACGTCGCCGGTGACACCCAGGCCCTCGTCGACGCCGCCGCGCCGGACCTGTCCGACACCGTGGGCAACGCGTCCTCGGAGAACGGCAACGCCGTGTACACGGCGGTCGAGTGCGCGGACGCCAAGTGGCCCACCGACTGGCGCACCTGGGACCGGGACAACACCCGGCTGCACCGCGACCACCCGTTCATGACCTGGGCCAACGCGTGGATGAACCTGCCGTGCGCCACCTGGCCGGTCAAGCAGCAGACCCCGCTGAACGTGAAGACCGGCAAGGGGCTCCCGCCCGTGCTGATCGTCCAGTCCGAGCGTGACGCGGCCACCCCGTACGAGGGCGCCGTCGAACTGCACCAGCGGTTCAAGGGCTCCCGCCTGATCACCGAGCGGGACGCCGGCTCCCACGGCGTCACCGGCCTGGTCAACCCGTGCATCAACGACCGGGTGGACGCCTACCTGCTCACCGGCAAGCTGGACGCCCGGGACGTGACCTGCGCCCCGCACGCCACGCCCAAGCCGTAATCACCGCAGGGAGAACCGAGGGGGCGGCCGGTAACCGGCCGCCCCCTCTTCCTGTCGTCCGCCGGCATCGTCAGACCGGCCGGGCCGCCAGCCAGGCGTCCTCCGCCGCGTAGTCGAAGAGCTCGCCGTAGTTCTGCGCCATCTTCGGGAAGGCCTCCCGCCAGTCCCGCCCGGCGAGACGCTCCTCGAGCCAGGCCACCGTGTCCGGCAGGGTCTCGGCGTACCGGGCCACCGGGCGGTAGCCCAGCTGTCGCTGAGCCGCCGTCATGTCGCACACGACCGGCGCGGGCACGGACCACGGAGTGTCGCCCAGACCCTCCACCGGCGGCGGACCGTCCACCAGGACGTCCTCGGCCCGCACACCCATCACCGCGTCGATCGCCGCCGCGATCTCCGAAACCGTCGGCGCGTCGGGATCGACGGCGTTGAGCACGCGCGTTCCCGGCCGCGGGGCGGCCAGCCGGATCAGCTCGGCGATGTTGTGCACGCTCGCCGGATGGAAACGGCTCGCACCGCCGTACGCGAGCACGCGCCGCCGCCTGCCGTCCAGGTTGCGCTTGACGAAGTACAGTTCGCGCGGGGTCCGGCAGTGCGGCCCGTGGATCGCTCCCGCGCGCAGCAGCGTGACCGGCAACCGGTCCCCGGCGGCGAGGAGTTCGTTCTCCAGGGCCGCCTTGCGGGTGCTGTACGACGTGTCGCCCGGCCGGACCGTGCGCTGCTCCTCGGTGAGCGGCACCGGGTACTCGGGGAACCCGTCGGGCTCGTCCTGCGTGTCGAAGTTCCGGCCCTTCGCGTCCTCGTAGACCGACACGCTGGAGATCACCACCGCCGAGCCGACGCGCTCGGCGAGCGAGACCAGCTGCCGGGCGTGTTCGGCGCCGTAGGCCACCATGTCCACCAGGACGTCACAGCCGTCGCCGACAGCCGCGGACAGCGCCCCGTCGTCCTCCCGGTCCGCGCGCACCACCCGTACGTCCCCGGGCCAGTCCGCGTCGCGGCCGCCGCCGCGCGAGACGGCCGTCACCTCCCAGCCGTCGCGGGCCAGCGACCCCACGGCCGCCCGTCCGATCTGTCCCGTCGCTCCGATCACCACAGCTCGTGTCATAGGGGGACCGTAGGCGCACACCCTCCCGCCGGGCCACGTCCTTCTGCCGAGGGCAGACACCGAGTGCCTAGCGATGCGGCAGCCGGGGGAACCGCCGGCCCTTCGCCGCCCTCTCGGCCTCCTCGGCCTTGACGTCGGCCGCGTACCGGTCGACGTACTCCTGCTCGGACAGCGACAGGATCGCGTACATGATCTCGTCGGTCACGGCGCGCAGTACGGCCTTCTCCCCCTCCATGCCCGCGTAGCGGGAGAAGTCCAGCGGCCGGCCGAAACGGATCACCACGGGGTGCACCTTCGGGATCTTCCGGCCGGGCGGCTGCGCCTCGAAGGTGCCGATCATCGCGCACGGCACGACCGGCACCCCGGCCCTGAGCGCCATCACCGCGACGCCGACCTTGCCCTTGTACAGCCGGCCGTCGTGCGAGCGCGTGCCCTCCGGGTAGATGCCGAGCAGCTCACCCCGGCCCAGCACGCCGAGCCCTTCGCGGATCGCGGCCTGCCCCGCCTCCTTGCCGGAGCGGTCCACCGGGATCTGTCCCGCGCTGCGGAAGAAGAACGCGGTCAGCCGGCCCTTGAGGCCGGGACCGGTGAAGTACTCGGCCTTGGCGAGGAAGGTGATGCGGCGCCGCAGCACGGCGGGCATCAGGAAATGGTCGGAGAACGACAGATGGTTCCCGGCGACGATGGCCGCGCCCGAGTCCGGCACATGGTCCAGGCCCTCGATCCGGGGGCGGAAGACCAGCCTCAGCAGCGGGCCGAGCAGTACGTACTTGAGCACGTAGTAGAACATGGTTCGCCCTCTCACCCGGATTGATGCTGCTCCCATGCTGAGTCACCTGACGGGTCATCACCAGCGCCAACCGGCTTTGTCCTGTGTGTGGAAAAAGTTTGCTCAGGTCCTGCGTAAGTTCTTCCGTGCCCGGTAAAACGCTGCTACGTTCCTCCCCGAAAGCCCGGCGAGCCGGCCCCCGCGGGGGACAGGCGCCCGGCGCCCAGCCGCAGGCGAGGGAGGGGAGGGGTTCGTGAGACGGATGACCGCTCGGCCTGAGAACGCGCATCAGGCACTGCTTCTCCGGTCACTGCGTGACGGCGGCCCCGCCTCCCGCGCCCGGCTGGGCGACCTGGTGGACCTGTCCCGTTCGAGGCTGGCCGTCGAGGTGGGCCGGCTGCTGGAGACGGGTCTCGTCGCCGCGGACGGACTCGCCCCCTCACGAGGGGGGCGGCGTTCGCCCAGCGTCCGGCTCGCGCCGGCCCTGCGGTTCCTCGGTGTCGACATCGGTGCCACGTCGATCGATGTCGCCGTGACCAACGCGGAGTTGGAGGTCCTGGGCCATCTGAACCATCCGATGGACGTCCGGGAGGGGCCGGTGGCGGTCTTCGAGCAGGTGCTGTCGATGGCCGCCAAGCTGCGGGCCTCGGGGCTCGCGGAGGGCTTCGACGGCGCCGGGATCGGCGTCCCGGGACCGGTCCGCTTCCCCGAGGGCGTGCCGGTCGCACCGCCGATCATGCCGGGCTGGGGCGGTTTCCCGGTGCGGGAGGCGCTCAGCCAGGAACTCGGCTGTCCGGTCATGGTCGACAACGACGTGAACCTGATGGCGGTGGGGGAGCAGCACGCGGGCGTGGCGCGATCCGTGGGCGACTTCCTGTGCATCAAGATCGGCACCGGCATCGGCTGCGGGATCGTGGCCGGTGGCGGCGTCTACCGGGGGACGACGGGCAGTGCCGGCGACATCGGCCACATCCAGGTGGAACCGGGAGGCCGTGCGTGTTCGTGCGGCAACCGGGGCTGCCTGGAGGCGCACTTCAGCGGTGTCGCCCTGGCCGGTGACGCGGAGGAGGCCGCGCGCACGGGCCGGTCGGCGCAGCTCGCCGCCCGGCTCGAGAGCGCAGGGCGTCTGACGGCACTGGACGTGTCGGCTGCCGCGGCGGCGGGCGACACGGTGGCGCTGGAGCTGATCCGAGAGGGCGGCAGGCGCCTGGGCCAGGTCATCGCCGGGCTTGTCAGCTTCTTCAATCCGGCGCTGGTGGTGCTCGGCGGTGGTGTGACCGGGCTCGGGCACACCCTGCTGGCCAGTGTCCGGACCCAGGTGTACCGGCAGTCGCTGCCGCTCGCCACGGGCAGACTGCCCATCGTGCTGGGCGAGTTGGGACCGCTCGCCGGCACCGTCGGCGCCGCCCGGCTCATCAGCGACCACGTCTTCTCACCGGCCTGACGCCGCCGGGCCCGGCACCGCGGCCCGCAGCGCCGAGCACCGCTCCACCCGTACGCCCCGGCACCCAGGACGCCAGGGGCTCCGCAGAGCCGCCCACGTACCCGAACACCCTGCCCTGCCCGCTCACGGCCCACATCCGCCGAGGGGATCCTCATGGCACCACAACCACCCTTGCTCACCATGTCCGGCATCACCAAGTCGTTCCCGGGCGTCCGCGCCCTGGACGGTGTGGACCTCGACGTCCAGGCCGGCGAGGTCCACTGCCTCCTCGGCCAGAACGGCGCAGGCAAGTCCACTCTGATCAAAGTGCTCGCCGGAGCCCACCAGCCCGACGGCGGTGAGATCACCTGGCGCGGCGAGCCCGTGACGCTCGGATCGCCGATCGCCGCCATGCGCCTGGGCATCGCCACCATCTACCAGGAACTCGACCTGATCGAGGGGCTGTCCGTCGCGGAGAACGTCTTCCTCGGGCACGAACCCACGGCCGCCGGGTTCGTCGTACGCGGCTCCGCCGCCCGCACGGCGACCGCGGACCTGCTGAAACGGCTCGGGCACCCGGAGATCGATCCGGCCCGGCTCGTCGGCGACCTGTCCGCGGCGCAGCAGCAGATCGTCTCCATGGCCCGCGCGCTCTCCCACGACGTGCGGCTGATCGTGATGGACGAGCCGTCGGCGGCACTGGACCCCGACGAGGTCGACAACCTCTTCCGGATCGTGGGCGATCTGACGGCCGACGGCGTCGCCGTCGTCTACATCTCCCACCGTCTGGAGGAGATCCGGCGCATCGGCGACCGGGTCACGGTCCTCAAGGACGGCCGGGCCGTGGCCGGCGGCCTGCCCGCGGAATCGACACCGACCCACGAGGTCGTGTCCCTGATGACCGGGCGGAACGTCCCGTACGTCTTCCCCGAGCGCGCCCGGGCCGGGTTCGCCGCCGGGAGGCAGCCGGTGCTGACGGTCGAAGGGCTGACCCGGCGGGGCGAGTTCGCACCCGTCGATCTGGAGCTGCGGCCCGGCGAGATCGTCGGCCTGGCCGGACTCGTCGGGTCCGGTCGCAGCGAGATCCTGGAGACGATCTACGGAGCCCGCAAGGCCGACTCGGGTCGCGTCCTCGTCGACGGCACCCCGCTGCGCCCCGGCAGTGTCCGCGCCGCCGTCCGCGCCGGCATCGGCCTCGCGCCCGAGGAACGCAAGGCGCAGGGCCTGTTGATGCTGGAGTCCGTCAGCAGCAACGTCTCGGTCTCCACCCTCCCCCGGTTCGCCCGGGCCGGCTGGCTCGACCGGCGTGCCGAGCGTGCCGCCACGCATCAGGCGGTCCGGGAGCTGTCCCTGCGGCCCGACAATCCCGACGCCGCGATCAGGACGCTGTCCGGCGGCAACCAGCAGAAGGCGGTGCTCGCACGCTGGCTGCTGCGCGGATGCAAGGTGCTGCTGCTGGACGAGCCGACCCGGGGTGTCGACATCGGCGCCCGGGCGGAGCTCTACGCAGTGATCCGCCGGCTGGCCGACGAGGGCCTGGCCGTACTTCTCGTCTCCAGTGAGGTGCCCGAAGTCCTGGGCCTCGCCGACCGGGTGCTGGTGCTCCGCGAAGGCAGCGTCGTGCACACCGCGGACGCCCGGGAGCTCGACGAGCACCGTGTACTCGACCTCGTAATGGAAGGGAGCCCGACGCCATGACGCAGCCGGCCTCTACGGCACAGCAGGACCCGCCCACGTCCGTCACCGAACCCGCCACCGGCAAGGGCGGTTCGCACCGGCCGCTCGGTCTCCGGTGGGACGTGCGCAGTCTGTCGTTGCTCGGTGTCCTCGCCGTACTCGTCGTGGTCGGCGGGATCACCGCGCCGGACGAGTTCCTGGCCACGAGCAATCTGCAGCTCGTGCTCACCCAGGCGTCCGTGATCGGTGTCGTCACCGTCGGCATGACGTTCGTCATCACCAGCGGCGGGATCGACCTGTCGGTCGGCGCGATCGTGGCGCTCGCCTCGGTGTGGGCGACGACCGTCGCCACGCAGGAGTTCGGCTTCGCGGGCATCCTCTTCACCGCCGTGATCGTCGGTGTGGGCTGCGGTCTCGTGAACGGCCTGCTGATCGCCTACGGCAGGATGGTGCCGTTCATCGCGACCCTCGCCATGCTCGCCTCCGCCCGTGGCCTGGCCCTGCAGATCACCGACGGCAGCACCCAGGTCGTGACCGTCGAGTCGGTGCTCGACCTCGGTGTCCGGGACGCCTACGTCCTCGGCATCCCGCCCCTGGTCCTGGTGTTCGCCGCGGTCACCGTCATCGGCTGGCTGCTGCTCAACCGCACCACGTTCGGCCGCCGCACCGTCGCGGTCGGCGGCAACGCGGAAGCGGCGCGGCTCGCCGGCATCGACGTCCGCCGCCAGCGCCTGTACCTGTACCTGCTGTCCGGCCTGTGCTGCGGTATCGCCGCGTTCATGCTGATCGTGCTGGCCGGCTCGGGACAGAACACCAACGGCAACCTCTACGAGCTGGACGCCATCGCCGCGGCGATCATCGGCGGCAGCCTGCTCAGCGGCGGCCGCGGCACCATCGTCGGATCCGTCCTCGGTGTCCTGGTCTTCACCACGATCACCAACATCTTCGCCCTGAACAACCTCGAGACCGCTGTCCAGCAGATCGCGAAGGGCGCCATCATCGTCGCCGCCGTCCTGGTCCAGCGCCGCTCGATGCGCGGCGGCGACGCCTGACGCCGCGCCGCACACCGCCGGACGGCGGGACCTGACCCCGCCGTCCGGCAACCGCCTCCCTCCTCTTTCGCACATCGCACCATCGAAGGGTCGGTCCGACATGTCGAGAATCCCCGCCACCAGCCGCAGAGGGCTGCTGTTCGGCACCGCTGCCGTCTCGGCCGGCGCGCTGCTGACGGCCTGTACCAGCAACGAGCCCAAGAACCAGCAGCAGGACACGAACAACGCCCCGGTCGCGGACGACAAGCCGGGCAAGGCCGTCACCATCGGCTACGCGGGTCCCCAGGCCGACCACGGCTGGCTCAACGCCATCAACCAGAACGCCAAGTCGCGTGCGGAGAAGTACGCGGACGTCACCCTGGAGATCACCGAGGGGTCCAACGACACGGCCGCACAGATCGGCCAGGTCCAGACCCTGATCAACAAGAAGGTCGACGTCCTGGTGATCCTGCCGGCCGACGGCAAGGCGCTCACCCAGGTCGGCCTGCAGGCCATGAAGGCGGGCATCCCCGTCATCAACCTGGACCGCGTCTTCGCCTCCCAGCAGGCCTACCGCTGCTGGATCGGCGGCGACAACTACGGCATGGGCCTGAACGCCGGCCACTACATCGGCGAACAGCTCAAGGACAAGCCGGACGCCAAGGTCGTCGAACTCGCCGGGCTGGACAACCTGGAGCTGACCCAGCAGCGCACCAAGGGCTTCGACGACGCTCTGAAGAACTACCCCAACATCCGGAAGGTGGCGCGCCAGGCGGCCGACTTCACGGTCGAGTCGGGCCAGGCGAAGACGGCACAACTCCTCCAGGCCCAGTCGCAGTTCGACGCGCTGTGGAACCACGACGACGACCAGGGCGTGGGTGCGCTGCGCGCCATCGAGCAGGCCGGCCGGGACGACTTCCTGATGGTCGGCGGAGCGGGCGCCAAGTCCGCGATGGAGGCCATCAAGGCCGGCAACTCCGTCCTCAAGGCGACCGTCCTGTACCCGCCGACGATGGCCGCGTCCGCCATCGACCTCGCCCGCGCGCTCGGCCAGGGCAAGGGCGTCGGCGGCATGGCCGAGTTCGAGATCCCGTCGTCGCTGACCCTGTACTCGGCCGTGGTCACCCAGGACAACGTCGACCAGTACCTGCCGACCGGGTTCATGTGACCGGTCCGGGGCGGCCGTGCCCCACGAGCGCACCGATGAGTCAGTGACACTCCGACGAGGAGGAATCCGTATGGAACACAGGGACGGCCGGACCGCACCGCCGCCACTCGGCGTGGGCATGGTCGGCTACGCGTTCATGGGCGCCGCGCACTCACAGGGGTGGCGCACCGCCGGGCGCGCGTTCGACCTGCCGCTGCGGCCGGTCCTCGCCGCGATCGCGGGCCGCGACGCGCACGCCGTGCGGGCGGCGGCCGACAAGCACGGCTGGGCCGCGGCGGAGACCGACTGGCGCGCCCTCCTGGCCCGCGACGACGTGCAGCTCGTCGACATCTGCACACCGGGCGACAGCCATGCGGAGATCGCGATCGCGGCACTGGACGCCGGCAAGCACGTGCTGTGCGAGAAACCCCTGGCCAACTCGGTCGCCGAGGCGGAGGCCATGGTCAGGGCCGCCGAAGCGGCCCGGGCACGCGGGCAGGTGGCCATGGTGGGCTTCAACTACCGGCGCGTCCCCGCCCTCACCCTCGCGCGCCGGCTCATCGCCGACGGCAGGCTCGGCACGCTGCGCCACGTACGGGTCACCTACCTCCAGGACTGGCTGGTCGACCCCGACTTCCCGCTGACGTGGCGGCTGGAGCGCGAGCACGCCGGTTCGGGGGCGCTCGGCGACCTCGGCGCGCACATCGTCGACCTCGCCCAGTACCTGGCGGGGGAGCAGCTGGTCGGGGTCTCCGCCCAGATGGAGACCTTCGTCAAGGAACGCCCCCGCCTCGACGCGGCGTCCGCCGGCCGGGCGGCTGCCGGCGGCGTCCGGCGCGGGGCGGTCACGGTGGACGACGCGGCCGTCTTCACCGGCCGGCTCTCCTCGGGGGCGCTCGCCACGTTCGAGGCGAGCCGGATGGCGTCGGGGCGCAAGAACGCCCTGCGGCTGGAGGTCAACGGGGAGCTGGGTTCGCTCGCCTTCGACCTGGAGCGGCTCAACGAGCTGTCCTTCCACGACCACCGGGAGCCCGCCGCCACGGCGGGGTTCCGCAGGATTCTCGTCACCGAGGCCGAGCACCCGTACCTGGAGGGCTGGTGGCCGCCGGGCCATACGCTCGGCTACGAGCACACCTTCACCCACCAGGCCCGCGACCTGGTCGAGGCCATCGCGTCCGGCTCCGACCCGACGCCGTCCTTCGCCGACGGACTCCAGGTGCAGCGGGTGCTGGCCGCGGTGGAGGAGAGCGCGCAGAAGAACGCCGTCTACACCCCTGTCGAGGCGGTCCGGGCCGAAGCCGGGAGCTGAACTGCCGCGGGCCGCAGGAGTGTCCGCCCCTGAGCCGACGGTGGGCGGGGAGGCCGGCCCCGTACCCCCGCCCGCCGTCTCCGACCACCGCGGAAGGGAGCGTCCCCCGCGTCACCCGCCCGGCGTCTCGGCGCCGGGCGGGCCCAAGGCGTGCCCGGAAACCCGCGAAGTACGGGACAGTCTGCCCGACTTGATCCTGTCGGAACCCCAGCAGCCTTTCCCCGAGAAAGTTCAGTCTTTGTCCTTGACGAGTGGAAAGTGAGCGCTCTAGCGTCCAACCGACTCACTCCGCACGGGTTTTCACCTGTTTCACCTGC
This sequence comes from Streptomyces flaveolus, assembly GCF_044765825.1. Classification (NCBI taxonomy): domain Bacteria; kingdom Bacillati; phylum Actinomycetota; class Actinomycetes; order Kitasatosporales; family Streptomycetaceae; genus Streptomyces; species Streptomyces flaveolus. The sequence goes on from NZ_JBIWKU010000007.1 coordinate 143,490, forward strand.
AGCGGCCAGCCGGGGCACCAGCCCACCGGGCTCTCAGTGGCCGCCGACCAGCTCAAAGGAGTTCCGAGTGCGCAACAGACGGATCGTCACCCTGATGGGGGCAGCGGTACTGGCCGGGACCGCCGGGCTCCTGACCGTCCCCACGGTCCAAGCCGCCCCGTCGGACCCGGCACCGCCGGCCGCGTCGGCCTTCCAGAAGGTCACCCTCAACGACCGTCCGGGCGAGCCCATGGCCCTCGCCGTCCTGCCCGACCGACGGGTGCTGCACACCGCGCGGACGGGCGAGGTGCGGATCAACGACCCGAAGAGCGGGGTGAACTTCCTCGCCGCGGACATGAAGAAGAGCCCCGCCGGTCTCTACCAGCACGACGAAGAGGGCGTGCAGGGCATCGCGATCGACCCCGACTTCAGCAAGAACAAGTGGGTCTACCTCTACTACTCGCCCCGCCTGAACACCCCCATGGACGACCCGGCCACGCCGGGCGTGAACGAGGGCGACGCGCCCGAGTACGGCACCGCCGCGGACTTCGCCAAGTACAAGGGCGTCACGCGGCTGTCGCGGTTCAAGCTCGAGGGCAACAAGCTGAACTTCGCCTCCGAGCAGAAGATCCTCGACGTCCCGGCCGACCGCGGCATCTGCTGCCACGTCGGCGGCAAGATCGACTTCGACGGCAAGGGCAACCTGTTCCTGTCGACCGGCGACGACTCCAACCCGTTCGCCTCGGACGGCTACGCCCCGCTCGACGACCGTCCCGACCGCAACCCGGTCTACGACGCGCGGCGCACCGCGGGCAACACCAACGACCTGCGCGGCAAGGTCCTGCGCATCAAGGTCAAGAAGGACGGCGGATACACGATCCCGGGCGGCAACCTCTTCAGGCCCGGCACGCCGAAGACCCGTCCCGAGATCTACGCGATGGGGCTGCGCAACCCGTTCCGGTTCGCGGTGGACGACAAGTCCGGCGAGGTCTACGTCGGCGACTACTCTCCCGACGCCAACACGGCGAAGCCCGACCGCGGCCCCGCCGGCCACGGCCGCTGGATGGTCATCGACCGTCCCGCCAACTACGGCTGGCCGTTCTGCGTGACCCAGGACATGCCGTACCAGGACTACGACTTCGCCACCAAGAAGTCGAGCGGCGCGTTCGACTGCGCCAAGCCGGTCAACGACTCACGCAGCAACACCGGCCGCACGGAGCTGCCGCCGGTCACGGACGCGGAGATCGTCTACGGCTACGGGGCCTCCGAGGAGTTCCCGGAGCTCGGCACGGGCGGCATCGCCCCCATGGGCGGCCCGGCGTACCGCTACGACAAGCGGAACACGGCCGAGAACCGCTGGCCCGCGTACTTCGACGGCAAGCCGCTCTTCTACGAGTGGACGCGTGACCAGATGCTCGCCCTCACCGTCGGCAAGAGGAATCAGGTCGAGAAGATCGAGAACGCGCTTCCCTCGATCACGACGGACGGCCCGATCGACGCCGAGTTCGGCCCCGACGGCGCGCTGTACGTCCTCGAGTACGGCACCGGGTACTTCGCGGAGCTGCCCGAGGCCCAGCTGTCCCGCATCGACTTCACGCGGGGCAACCGCACCCCGGAGCCCAAGGCCGCCGCGGACGTGGTCAACGGGACCAGCCCGCTGACGGTCCGGTTCTCCAGCGCCGGCACCAAGGACGCCGACGGTGACGCCCTCAGCTACGCCTGGGACTTCGACGCCGACGGCACCGTGGACTCCACGGAGGCCAACCCGACGCACACGTTCACCGAGAACGCCGTCTTCGACGCCACGCTGAAGGTCACCGACAGCACCGGCCGCTCGGCCGCCGCCTCGGTCCCGGTCGTCGTCGGCAACAAGGCGCCGGTCGTGTCCCTCACGACCGACCCCGCCCCGCACGGGGGCACGCCGTTCCACTGGGGTGACACGGTCACCTGGAAGGTCACCGTCACCGACGACCAGCCGGTGGACTGCTCGAAGGTGAGCGTCTCGTTCATCCTGGGCCACGACACGCACGGCCACCCGCTCTCCTCGAGCACCGGCTGCTCCGGATCGTTCGAGACGTTCGTGGACGGCGGTCACGCCGGTGCGGACAACCTGAAGGCGGTCTTCAACGCCTCCTACACGGACACTCCCCCGGACGGGCTTCCGGCCCTCTCGGGCAGCGCCGAGGTCGCGCTGACGCCGGCCGGCTGACCGGCGGCGGAGCCACGCAGAACGGGGCGCCACCCCTGCGGGTGGCGCCCCGTCCAGCTCTGCGGTCGCTCAGAACTTCGGCGTCGGCGCCTGCGCCTCCACCAGCTCAGCCGCCTCCTCCTGGGTCTGCACCGAGGGCGGGGACCCGGCGAGCGGCTGCTGGGCCGTCTCCTTCATGCAGGCCACCGCCACGACACCGACCAGGGCCGCGGCCATCGAGTAGTAGGCGGGCATCATGTCGGAGCCGGTGACGCTGATCAGCGCGGTGATGACCAGCGGTGTGGTGCCGCCGAACAGCGACGTCGACAGGTTGTAGCCGACCGAGAGGGACCCGTACCGGACGTTGGTGGGGAACATCGCCGGGAGCGCCGCGGACATCGTGCCGAGCAGACAGACCAGGGACAGGCCGAGCAGCAGCATGCCGCCCGAGACGGCGAGCAGACTGCCGTCGCGCACCAGCACGAAGGCCGGGGCGGACAGGACGAAGAACCCGACCATGCCGGTCATCAGCACGGGCTTGCGGCCGAAGCGGTCGGAGAGCCGGCCCACCTGGTTGATGATCAGCATCAGCAGCACCATCGTGACCACCAGGATCAGCAGACCGTGGCTCTCGCTGTAGTCCAGCTCGTCCGACAGATACGTCGGCATGTACGAGAGCAGCATGTAGTCCGTGATGTTGTACGCGCCGACCAGGGCGATGCACAGCAGCAGCGCGCGCCAGTGCGTGCGGAAGATCTTGGCGAGGTCGCCCCGGGCGGTGGTCTCCACCGCGTTCGCCGCCTCGGAGACGTGGACGTGGGAGTCCTCCAGCTTGAGGAACGCGGGCGTGTCGTCCAGCTTCAGCCGCAGATAGATACCGACGATGCCGAGGGGAGCGGCCAGCAGGAAGGGGATGCGCCAGCCCCAGGCGTCCATGGTGTCGCTGCCGAGCCACGCGGTGAGCGCGGTGACGAGACCGGCGGCGCCGGTGTACCCGGCGAGGGTGCCCAGCTCCAGGAAGCTGCCGAAGAAGCCGCGCCGCTTGTCGGGCGCGTACTCGGCGATGAAGGTGGACGCGCCGCCGTACTCGCCGCCGGTGGAGAAGCCCTGCAGCAGGCGGAAGAGGATCAGCAGGAGCGGGGACCAGAAGCCGATCGCGTCGTAGCTGGGGATGAGCCCGATGGCGGCGGTGCCGATCGCCATGAGGATCATCGTCAGCGCGAGCACCTTCTTGCGGCCGATCTTGTCACCCATCGGGCCGAAGACCATGCCGCCGAGCGGGCGCACCAGGAACGCCACGGCGAAGGTGGCGAACGAGGACAGCAACTGCGCGGTGTCGCTCCCGGACGGGAAGAACACGCGGCCGATGGTGCCGGCCAGGTAGGCGTAGATGCCGAAGTCGAACCACTCCATGGCGTTGCCCAGCGAGGCCGCCTTCACGGCCCGTTTGACCGCGGCCTCGTCCGTGACGGTGATGTCCGACCGCCGGAGCCTGGGGTTCTGCCGACGTCTGATGGCCCGGAACAGCGCCGGATGGCGGCGGATCGCCGCGGCGTCGGGCTCTGGGCCGTTCTCGTTGGGGGACGTGACGGCCTCCCTTTCCACGCGCAGACACTCCGGTGGAGCACTGCTCGGTCGTACGTTTCTCGGGTCGTACCGTTCCCCCGATCATGCTGGTTATGGGCGTGACGTCGGTCATGTGGCTGCGCCGATGAGGTGAGCGGCCGCACTGAGTACCCTTCGCACATGCGGATCTCCGTCTCCTCCGACATGGACGAACCCGTGGCCGGCCTCCTCGTGGAGGAGCTGCGCGGACGCGGTCACGAAGTGCTGACGCACGGTGCGCTGCGCCCCGGGGAGGACCCCCAGTGGGCGGTCTGCTCGGAGCGGGCGGCACGGGACGTCGCCGCCGGCACGGCCGACCAGGCGGTGGTGTGCTGCTGGACCGGCACGGGCGCCTCGATCGCGGCGAACAAGGTCCCCGGCGTACGGGCGGCCCTGTGCACCGACGCGTACACGGCCGACGGGGCACGCCGCTGGAACGACGCCAACGTGCTCGCCCTCAGCCTGCGGCTCACCTCCCCGCCGGTGCTGCGGGAGATCCTCGACGCCTGGTTCGCGGCCGGACCCAGCGAGGACGCCGAGGACCGCGGCAATGTCACCCACGTCGAGCGGCTCGACCGGGGCCGAGCCGCTCCCTGACGCGGACGCTCAGGAGGTCAGGACCTTCTCCAGCGTCCCGAGCGCACCCCGCAGCTCCTCGCCGGTCACCGTCAGCGGTGGCGCCAGGCGGATCGTGGAGCCGTGGGTGTCCTTGACGAGGATGCCCTCGCGCATCAGCCGCTCACTGACCTCGCGGCCGGTGCCGAGCGCCGGGTCCACGTCGACGCCCGCCCACAGCCCCCGCGCCCGGAAACCGACGACGCCCTTGCCGACCAGCGCCTCCAGGCCCTCGCGCAGCACCGCGCCCAGCACGGCCGCCCGGCGCTGGAACTCGCCGGTCTCCAGCAGCTCCACCACCGCCGTGCCGACCGCGGCGGCCAGCGGGTTGCCGCCGAAGGTCGAACCGTGCTCACCCGGGTGCAGCACACCGAGCACCTCGCGGCGGCCGACCACCGCCGACACCGGCACGATGCCGCCGCCCAGCGCCTTGCCCAGCAGCACCACGTCCGGGACGACCGACTCGTGCTCAACGGCCAGGGTGTGCCCGGTACGGCCCAGGCCCGACTGGATCTCGTCCGCGACGAACAGGCAGCCCGCCCGCCGGGTCAGCTCCCGCACCCCCGCCAGATAGCCGTCGTCCGGGATGTTGACACCGGCCTCGCCCTGGATCGGCTCGATCAGCACGGCCGCCGTCGTCTCGTCGACCGCCGCCTCCAGGGCCGCCAGGTCGTTGTACGGCACGATCCGGAAGCCGGGGGTGAAAGGACCGAAGCCCGAGCGGGCCGTCTCGTCCGTCGAGAAGCTCACGATCGTCGTCGTACGGCCGTGGAAGTTGTCCGCGGCGACCACGATCGTCGCCCGGTCCGCCGGGACGCCCTTCACGTCGTACGCCCACTTGCGGGCCACCTTGATGCCGCTCTCCACCGCCTCCGCGCCGGTGTTCATCGGCAGCACCATGTCCGTGCCGGTCAGCGCGGCCAGCCGCTCGGCGAACCCCGCGAGCCGGTCGTTGTGGAAGGCCCGCGAGGTCAGCGTCAGCCGGTCCAGCTGGCGGTGCGCGGCCTCGATCAGGGCCGGGTGGCGATGACCGAAGTTGAGCGCCGAGTAGCCGGCCAGCATGTCCAGATAGCGGCGGCCCTCCACGTCCTCGACCCAGGCGCCCTCGGCGCGGGCCACGACCACGGGCAGCGGATGGTAGTTGTGGGCGAGGACGGGCTCCTCCGCGCGGATGAGCTCCTCCGAGCCACGGCTACGGGCGGGTGCGGTCATGAGCGGATCTCCCGGATCTCCTGGGTGCAGCACTTGATGCCGCCACCCGCCTTGTGGAACTCGGACAGGTCGACGGGGACGGGGACGTAACCGAGGCCCGCGAGCCGGTCGGCGAGTTCCGGTGCCCCGGGCGAGAGGAAGACGTGCCGCCCGTCGGACACGGAATTGAGCCCGAACGCCATGGCGTCCTCACGGGTGGCGAGCACGGCGTCCGGGTAGAGCCGCTCCAGCACCTCCCGGCTGCCGGGCGAGAAGGCCCCGGGGTAGTAGACGATGTTGCCGTCGCCCCCGTCGTGACCGTCGTCGAGCACGAACAGGGCCGTGTCCAGATGGTAGAAGTACGGGTCCACCAGTGTCAGCGACACCACCGGCCGCCCGAAGTACTCCTGCACCTCGCGGTGCGCCTCGGGCGTGGTGCGGAAACCGGTGCCGGCCAGGATCCAGCGGCCCACCGGCACGAGGTCGCCCTCGCCCTCGCAGACCGCCTCGGGAAGGTGCACGTCGAAGCCGGCGCCCTTGAACCACGTCTCGTAGGGGACGGACTCGGGGCGGCGTTCCGGCGCGTGGAACAGCGAGCCGAAGACCCGGCCCGCCACGACGAGGGCCGCGTTGGCGGCGAACACCATGTCGGGCAGTCCGGGGACCGGCGTGACGGTGTCCACGGTGTGCCCGTGGAGGCGGTAGGTGTCGATCAGCGCGCGCCACTGGGTCAGCGCACGGCCCGTGTGGACGGGCTCCCCGGAACACATCCACGGGTTGATCGCGTACTGCACGGCGAAGTGTCTGGGTTCGCAGACGAGGAAGCGCCGCCGGCGCGGCACACGGGAGTCGGACACAGAGGGGTGCCTCCGCTTCCTAACTGATGGTGACTGCGGGATGACACCACGGTAGGAAGCGATCCGGACGGACGACAAGCGACGAGAGCTGCGTGTCGGCGCACGATCGCTGCGTCCTTGGCCAGGTCAGCGCACGTCTGCTGCGCCCTCCGGCGCCGGATGGTTCGCTCCGGCCTCCGGGCTGTCCGGCAGCAGGTGCGACAGCACCATCACACTGATCGTCTTCCGGATGAACGGCTCCGCCCGGATCCGCTCCAGCACCTCCTCGAAGTGCTCCACGTCCCGCGCCCGCACATGCAGCAGCGCGTCCGCCCCGCCGGTCACCGTCATCGCCGCCGTGATCTCCGGATAGCCCCGCACGACCTCCGCCAGCCGCCTCGGCGGCGCCGCCCCCTCGCAGTACACCTCCACGTACGCCTCGGTGCGCCAGCCCAGCGCGGACGGCCGCACCGTCGCCGTGAACCCGGTGATCACGCCGGTCTCGCGCAGCCGGTCCACCCGGCGCTTGACCGCCGTCGCGGAGAGCCCGATCCCGGTGCCGATCTCCGCGAACGACGTCCTGGCGTTCGCCATCAGGGCGGTGACGATCTTCCGGTCGAGCTCGTCGAAGGGCGAGGGCCTGCTGTTCATGCCCGCACTGTAGCCAGCCGGCGCCCGGCCGCCCCGGCCCGGCGGGAACCCGCACGCCGGGCACATGTCCAGGCGTCCCGATTCCACCTACACTCCACGTTCATGCTGCGCGCCCTCGCCGTCGACGACGAACGCCCCTCGCTGGAGGAACTGCTCTACCTGCTCAACGCCGACCCACGGATCGGCAGCGTGGAGGGCGCCGGTGACGCCACCGAGGCGCTGCGCCGCATCAACCGGGCCCTGGAGTCCGGCCCGCACGGCCCGGAGGCCATCGACGTCGTCTTCCTCGACATCCAGATGCCCGGCCTCGACGGGCTGGACCTCGCCCGGCTGCTCACCGGCTTCGCCCGGCCGCCGCTGGTCGTGTTCGTCACCGCGCACGAGGACTTCGCCGTCCAGGCCTTCGACCTCAAGGCCGTCGACTACGTCCTCAAACCCGTCCGCACGGAACGGCTGGCCGAGGCGGTCCGCCGCGTCGTCGAACAGCGCGGCACCGCCACCGCCGCCCCCCGCATACCCGTGCACGAACCGGACCCCGGCCACATCCCCGTCGAACTCGGCGGCGTCACCCGTTTCGTGGCCGTCGACGACATCACACACGTCGAGGCCCAGGGCGACTACGCCCGCCTGCACACCGACAAGGGCAGCCACCTCGTCCGCATCCCCCTGTCCACCCTGGAGGAGCGCTGGCGCGCCCGCGGCTTCGTCCGCATCCACCGCCGCCACCTGGTCGCCCTGCGCCACATCGGCGAACTCCGCCTGGACGCCGGCACCGTCAGCGTCCTGGTCGGTGCCGAGGAACTCCAGGTCAGCCGGCGCCACGCCCGCGAACTGCGGGACCTGCTCATGCGGAGGCCGTGAGCGTGCCCCAGGACCCCGCCGAACGCCGCGTCACCGTCACCGGCCCGCCCAGGCGCACCCTCGGGGCCTCCGGCTACTACCGCCCGCGCACCGAGATCGACGAGCAGACCACCCTCGGCCACACCTACGTCCGCTCCCTGATGCGCAGCCAACTGCGCGCCGGACTCGCCGCCTTCGCCGTGCTCGGGCTGCTCGTCGGCCCGCTGCCGCTGCTGTTCGCGGTGATGCCCGACGCCCGCCGCCTCGAATGGGCCGTCCTCGGCTTCGGCCTGTACGCCCCGCTCGTCCTCCTCGCCCGCTGGTACGTGCGCCGCGCCGAGCGCAACGAACGCGACTTCGTCCGCCTCGTCGAGGACCGATGAACCCGAACTACGCGATACCCGCCGTCGCCCTCGTCGCCGTCGCCACCGTGCTGGTCGGCGCGTTCGGCCTGCGCGTCTCCCGCACCACCTCCGACTTCTACGTCGCCTCCCGCACCGTCGGCCCCCGCCTCAACGCCGCCGCCATCAGCGGCGAGTACCTCTCCGCCGCGTCCTTCCTCGGCATCGCCGGCCTGGTCCTCGTCCAGGGCTCCGACATGCTCTGGTACCCGGTCGGCTACACCGCCGGCTACCTGGTCCTGCTGCTGTTCGTCGCCGCCCCGCTGCGCCGCTCCGGCGCCTACACCCTGCCCGACTTCGCCGAGGCCCGGCTCGCCTCCCAGGCGGTACGGCGGCTGGCGGGCGCCTTCGTCGTCGGCGTCGGCTGGCTGTACCTGCTGCCCCAGCTCCAGGGCGCCGGGCTGACGCTGACCGTGCTGACCGGCGCGCCCGACTGGCTCGGCGGAGTGATCGTCGCGGTCGTCGTCGTCGCCATCGTCGCCGCCGGCGGCATGCGCAGCATCACCTTCGTGCAGGCCTTCCAGTACTGGCTGAAGCTCACCGCCCTGCTCGTCCCCGCGCTCTTCCTGGTCCTGGCCTGGCAGGGCGACGGCGCGCCCGGCCACGCCTTCGAGGAACCGGCCACCTTCCGCGAGCAGCGGTCGGTCAGGGCCGGCGACGCCCTCACCCTCAAGCTCGACCGGCCGCTCACCGTCACCGTGGACGGCACCGTGGACGGCCGCGCCCTCGACGGCACCCAGGTCCAGCTCCCCACCGGCACCCACCACATCGGGTCCGGCACCCGCCTGACCTTCACCGAGGGCACCCCGGTCCCCGCCGCCGGACGCGGCGCCGACGACGCCCTGTCGCCCTCGCGGGCCGAGAGCCGCACCGAACGCCCGCTCTACGCCACCTACGGGCTGATCCTCGCCACCTTCCTCGGCACCATGGGCCTGCCGCACGTCGTGGTGCGCTTCTACACCAGCCCGACCGGCGTCGCCGCCCGCCGCACCACCGTCGCCGTCCTCGGCCTGATCGGCGCCTTCTACCTGCTGCCGCCCGTCTACGGCGCCCTCGGCCGCCTCTACGCCCCCGAGCTGACCCTCACCGGCGACGCCGACGCCGCCGTCCTGCTGCTGCCGGACCGGGTGATCGGGGGAGTGGGCGGCGACCTGCTCGGCGCCTTGGTCGCGGGCGGCGCCTTCGCCGCGTTCCTGTCCACGGCGTCCGGGCTGACCATGGCCGTCGCGGGCGTCCTCACCCAGGACGTGCTGCCGTCCCGTGCCGTCCCGCACTTCCGGCTCGGCACCCTGCTCGCCATGGCCGTGCCGCTGGCCGCGAGCGCCCTGGTCGGCGGGCTGCCGGTGGCCGACGCCGTCGGTCTCGCCTTCGCCGTGTCCGCCTCCTCCTTCTGCCCGCTGCTCGTCCTCGGCATCTGGTGGCGGCGGCTGACCCCGCCCGGCGCGGCGGCCGGGATGCTGGTGGGCGGCGGCTCCGCCCTGCTCGCCGTCGCCGCGACCATGGGCGGCTTCCCGGGCGGCGGCGGCGCGCTGCACGCGCTGCTGGCCTGGCCCGCCCTGTGGTCGGTGCCGCTGGGCTTCCTCACCATGGTCCTGGTCTCGCTGGCCACCCCGGGCCGGGTACCGGCCGGGACGGCGGCGATACTGGCCCGCTTCCACCTGCCGGAGGAGCTCGGCACCGAGGAACTGCGCACCGAGGAACGGCGCGCGGACGACCTGCGCGAGGAGGTGACGCCGTGAGCGGATTCCTGGCGGGCCTGATCGTCGCCGTGCTGCCCCTGCTGGCCGCGGGCTTCTGGCTGGGGCGGCGCACGGCCCGGCCGCAGAACCTCGGCGGGCTCGGCACCCCGGTCGAGCACGCCACCTTCCAGACCCTGCACACCGCCTCCCTCGCCACCCCGCCGCTGCGCGCCGGCCTGACCGAGGAGACCGCCCGCAAGTCGGCCCGCAAGCTGCGCTCCCTGCTCGGCACCGACGCGCTGTGCCTGGCGGACCACAAGGAGGTCCTGGTCTGGGACGGCGTGGGCGCCCACCACCGCGCCGAGATCATGGAGCGCCTCGCCGGCCCGCTGGAGACCGGCCGCGGCGAGGCCTTCCCCCTCACCTGCGACACCCCCGACTGCGCGGTGCGCTGGGCGGTCGTCGCCCCGCTCACCGTCGACGACCGGGTGCACGGCGCCCTCGTCGCCTGCGCGCCCCGCGAGTCCGCCGTCCTGGTCCGGGCGGCGGGGGAGGTGGCCCGCTGGGTGTCGGTCCAGCTGGAGCTGGCCGACCTCGACCAGTCCCGCACCCGGCTGATCGAGGCCGAGATCAAGGCGCTGCGGGCCCAGATCTCGCCGCACTTCATCTTCAACTCGCTCGCGGTGATCGCGTCCTTCGTGCGCACCGACCCCGAGCGCGCCCGCGAGCTGCTGCTGGAGTTCGCCGACTTCACCCGCTACTCGTTCCGCCGGCACGGCGACTTCACCACGCTCGCCGACGAGCTGCACGCCATCGACCACTACCTGGCGCTCGTGCGGGCCCGCTTCGGCGACCGCCTTGCCGTCACCCTCCAGGTCGCCCCCGAGGTGCTGCCGGTCGCCCTGCCCTTCCTCTGCCTGCAGCCGCTCGTCGAGAACGCCGTCAAGCACGGCCTGGAGGGCAAGTCGGACAAGTGCCACATCCAGATCACCGCGCAGGACGCGGGTGCGGAGGCCCTGGTCGTCATCGAGGACGACGGCGCGGGAATGGACCCCGGCCTGCTGCGCCGCATCCTCGCGCGCGAGGTCAGCCCGTCGGGCGGCATCGGCCTGTCCAACGTCGACGACCGGCTCCGCCAGGTCTACGGCGACGACCACGGCCTCGTCATCGAGACCGCCGTCGGCGCCGGCATGAAGATCACCGCCCGGCTGCCCAAGTACCAGCCGGGCGTCCACTCGGCCGGACGGCTCGGCCGCGAATGAGGGCGGCCGGCGCTGCTCAGGTGCTGCGCGTGGCGACCATCCCGACCGTGATCAGGCCGAGGACGACCCAGCCGAACCACAGCCAGCCGTTGCTGCCGAGCGCCACCGTGTAGGCCGTCACCGCGACCAGGCCGCCGATGGTGAGCGCCCCCATCGTCTTCGTGGAACTGTCCGTGGAACCGGGCATCGCGACACCCTCCTCATGGTCCGTTGCCCTCCATGGTGCCCCCGTTCCGCCGTCGCACGGTGCAGACGGCGAGATGTGCACCGTTTTTCCCGGCCCGCGGCGAGATCCGGGAGCCCGCCTCGTACAGGGAGGGGTCGAATCCGTAGTCACGCGGCGGCACGTCCCGCGCACACGCCGCGTCCGCCGCGGCGGGGGCCTCGGCGGGCGTGACGCCGGCGGCCGGCCGGGTGAAGCCGAGCACCTGCTCGTCGTACGGGCCCGCGCAGGACACCAGCCGTACCTCCCGCGCGGAGCGCAGGTCCAGACAGTCCCGCCGCTGCATGGTTGCGGTGTCGGCGAACACCGACCCCGGCTCGCGGTGCCGGCCGAGCGGCCCGTAGACCGGCCCGTACGCGCCCAGCACCAGGCAGGCGGTGCGCCGCCCGGCGGCCTCGAAACCGTCCCCGGCCGGCACCACCGCGACGCCGCGCACCCCGGCCAGCCGCCCCCGGACCTCCTGCGTCCGCTGCTCGCACCGCGCCGGCCCCAGCTCCCGGGCCTCCTCGGGGGACGACGCGGGCACGAACGCCATCACCTGCCCGTCGGGCGCCCCGCCCCGGCAGGCCGCGTCGAGGGTGAGACGGGGCGTGCCGGAGAACCGGACCCCGCCCGGCCAGTCGGCGCGGACGCAGTCCCCGTCCTCCAGCGGCGCCACGAGCCCCACGGCGTCGCCGTACGGCATCCCCGTCCCCTCGGCCGCGCGGTCGGCCAGGGCGTACCAGACGCCGCCGAGGGCCAGGGCCGCACCGAGGGCCCCGGCCAGGGCGGCACGCAGAGGCCGGGAGAGCGGACGCCGGCGTCTGTGGGCCGCGGGGGCGGGCGCGTCCGGCGCGGGCACGGGCGGGGCCACCGCGGTCCAGGGCGGCTGGGATGCCGGGTCGGTCCCCGGCCGGAGGCCCGCATCGGTCTGCGGGGTGACGATCCACGCCAGTTCCGCCTCCGCCTCGGCGGCGGTGATCCGCAGCCCCGGATCGCGGGCGAGGAGCCGGTCCAGCAGGGGACGCAGCGCACCGGCCCGCACCGGTGGACGCGGTACCCCGGACTCGGGATCGAAGGGATCACGGCCCTCGACGCCGTAGTACAGCGTGCGGCCGAGCGAGAACAGGCCGTCGTCGCCCTCCGGGCCCGCGGCGCGGTGCCCCGTCAGCAGGATCCGCCCGTAGGGCACGCCGGCGCGGTCGGGAGCGAGCAGGACGTCCGTCGGTGACACGCCCCGGTACGGCTCCCCGCACGCGTGCCCGGCGGTGAGAGCGGCGAGCACGGCCAGCCCGACCCGGGCGCACTCGGCCGGAGCCAGCGGGCCGCGCCGGGCCACCAGCTGCCGCAGGTCGACCGCGCCCGCTACGTGCTCCGTGACGGCCCAGCACCGGCCTTCGTGTTCCACCGCGTCGTGCACGGTCACCGTGTGCGGACGGCCGTGCGGCCGTGGCGTGACCCGGCAGCCGGCGCGGACGGCCTCGAGCACGACCTCGCGGGCCTGTCTCTGATCGTGGGCGAGCCACACCCGCACCGGCCCGCCGTCGCCGAGCGGGCGCAGCAGCAGGTAGCGGCCGGCGATGACGCGGCCCACCTCGGACGGTGGTGGTTCCGGCGACGCATGACGTGACATACCGCTCCCCCCGGGCGGTTCCCCCGACGGGCGTCATGCTACTGAACCCGGTTCCCGATCAGCTGCCGCGTGCGTTCAGTGAGGCCAGATAGGCGTTGTACGCCTCGAGTTCCTTGTCGCCGTCGCGATCGGCGGCCCGGTCGGTGCGCCGCGCCTGCCGCTGGTCCGACGCGTACCACTGGGCCACCAGGGCGAGCAGCACCAGCACGGACGGGACCTCACTGAACGCCCAGGCGATGCCGCCCGCGGCGTTCTGGTCGGAGAGCGCGTCGATGCCCAGCGACGCGGGCGGGTTCCGGAACGTGTCGACCATGGGGGTGGACGCCATCATCAGCGCGATGCCGAAGAACGCGTGGAACGGCATGCCCGCGAACAGCTCCAGCATCCGCATCAGGTAGCCCGGCCGGTGCGGGCCCGGGTCCACGCCCATGATCGGCCAGAAGAAGACCAGGCCGACGGCGAGGAAGTGCACCATCATCCCGACGTGCCCGACCTTGGAGCCCATCAGGAAGTCGAAGATCGGGGTGAAGTACAGCGCGTACAGGCTCGCGATGAACAGCGGGATGGTGAACACCGGGTGCGTGATGATCCGCATGTACCGGCTGTGCAGCAGCATCAGCAGCAGCTCGCGCGGCCCCTTGCGGCCCCGGCCCGCCGTGGGCAGCGCCCGCAGCGCCAGGGTGATCGGGGCGCCGAGCAGCAGCAGGATCGGCGAGACCATGCTGATCACCATGTGCTGCACCATGTGCACGCTGAACATGACCATGCCGTAGTCGTTCAGCCTGGTGCACATCATCAGCCCGATGCTCAGCACACCGGCGACGAAACCGACGGTCCGTCCCACCGGCCACTTGTCACCGCGCCGCGTCAGCCGGACGACACCCCAGCCGTACAGCGCCAGGCCCACCAGGCAGGCGATCAGGAAGAAGGGGTCCGGCGACCAGCCGAGACCTCGCCCCAGCGTGAACGGCGGCAGATCCATCATCATGCCGTGCCCGCTGTGATCCATCCGCCGGCTCCTGTTTCGTGGGGGTTGAGCGCTGCTTGTCCGGACCAAGACTAGAACCGCCCCCGGCGACTCCTGTCACCGGGGGCGCGTCAGCGCCCCGTCAGGGGCGCGGCGAACTGCGCGACAAGCCACACACGGCCCGCAGCCCGCGGACCACTTCACGGGCCGAGCTCGACCCGGCGGGTCAGAGCACGCACTCCGCCTCGTCGTACCGCGCGTCCGGCACCGTCTTCAGCGTCTCCACGGCCTCGGCCAGCGACACCATCGCGATGTCCGTCCCGCGCAGGGCCGTCATCATCCCGAACTCCCCGCGGTGCACGGCCTCCACCGCGTGCCACCCGAACCGGGTCGCCAGCACCCGGTCGTACGCCGTCGGCGTCCCGCCCCGCTGGACGTGTCCGAGGATCACCGGCCGGGCCTCCTTGCCGAGCCGCTCCTCCAGTTCGACGGAGAGCTGGCGGGCGATCCCGGCGAAGCGCTCGTGGCCGTAGACGTCCTTGCCGCCCTCGTCGAAGTCCATGGTGCCCGCCTTCGGCTTGGCGCCCTCCGCGGCCACCACTATGGCGAACCGCTTGCCCGCCGAGAACCGCTCGCCGACCTTCGCGGTCAGTTCGTCGATGTCGAAGGGCCGCTCGGGGACGACGACGGCGTGGGCGCCGGCCGCCATGCCCGAGTGCAGCGCGATCCAGCCGGTGTGACGGCCCATGACCTCCACGATGAGCACCCGCTGGTGGGACTCGGCGGTGGTCTTGAGCCGGTCCAGGGCCTCGGTGGCGACGGTGACGGCCGTGTCGAAACCGAAGGTGACGTCGGTGACCGCGATGTCGTTGTCGATGGTCTTCGGCACGCCCACGATCGGCAGGCCGTTGTCGGACAGCAGCCGGGCCGCCTTCAGCGTGCCCTCGCCGCCGATCGGGATGATCGCGTCGAGTCCGAGTTCCGCGACATGGCCGCGGGCCCGCTCCACGCCGTCCCGCAGATGCTCGGGACGGACCCGGGAGGAGCCGAGGATGGTGCCACCGCGGGCCAGGATGCCGCCGACGGCGTCGAGGTCGAGCTTGAGGTAGTCGCACTCCAGGAGGCCCTTCCAGCCGTCCCGGAAGCCGATGACCTCGTCGCCGTGGTCGACGACGGCGCGGTGCACGACGGACCGGATGACGGCGTTCAGGCCGGGGCAGTCACCGCCGGACGTGAGGACACCAATGCGCATAGCCCGAGTTACCTTCTCAACGTGGCACGGGTCCGGACCGCGCTGTCCGGTTCGATTCCCCGCCACCCTAGCGGTACAGGGGGGCGGGGCCGAACCGTGCGTCCGCCTACTGGACGTACCCGCTCACCTGTGCGGATGCATCATCAGACGGGCCGGTTTGCGGGCGTCAGGAAGGCTGCTGGGCCGCCGCGATGCGCTCGTTGCGCAGCGCCTCGTACCACCGGTCGTCGGTCGGCGGCAGCGCGTTCACGTCGAGGGCCAGCTTCAGCAGCAGGTCCGCGATCAGCGGGTTGCGCGCCAGCACGGGCCCGTGCATGTACGTGCCGAAGACCGTGTCGTTGTACGCGCCCTCCGTGCCGTCGCCCGTGCCGTTGCCGTTGCCGAAGCGCACCTGGGCGAGCGGGCGGGCGGTGGGGCCGAGGTGGGTGACGCCCTGGTGGTTCTCGAAGCCGGTCAGCGGGGGCAGGCCGAGGCGCGGGTCGATGTCGCCGAGGACGTCGCCGACGCACCGGGCGCCCTCGCCGCGGGTCGAGACCACGTCGAGCAGGCCGAGGCCCGGCTCGCGCTGGCCGAGGTCGTTGATGAACTCGTGGCCGAGGATCTGGTAGCCGGCGCAGACGGAGAAGACGATCGCGCCGTTCTCCACCGCCCGGTGCAGGCCCCCGTCCCGGCGCAGCCGCTCGGCCGCGAGCCGCTGCGGACGGTCCTCGCCGCCGCCGATCAGGTAGATGTCGCCGGAGGTCGGGATCGGCTGGTCGCTGCGCACGTCGAGCCGTGCCACGTCGAGGCCGCGCTGGCGGGCCCGGCGCTCCACGACGAGGGCGTTGCCCTGGTCGCCGTACGTGCTGAGCAGGTCCGGGTAGATCCAGACGATCCGCAGTTGGTTGTCGCTCACGAAAATCCCCTGAAGTCTCGCGGTCAGTTGCCGACGCGGCGGCGCAGGTCCTGGAAGGCGGTGTAGTTCGCGATGACCTCGATCCGGCCGGGCGGGCACAGCTGCACCGCCTGGTCGAGGTTCTCGCACACCTGGAACTGCTGGTTCGCGACCTCCAGGCGCACCGCGAGGTCCAGCTTGCGGTCGCCGATCACGCAGATCGGGTGGCCGGTCAGCCGGGTGTAGTCCACGTCCCACAGCCAGGACGTGTCGGTGCCGTCGGCGCCGCGCGCGTTCACCGAGAGGATCACCGGGGTCGGCGGCGGGTCGATCAGGGAGAAGGTCTCCAGCCAGCCCGCGGGGTTCTTGGCGAGCAGCAGACGCAGGTCGCGGCCCTCGAACTGGACGACGTCGTAGCGCCCGGCGACCGCCTGCACCTGGTACATCCGCTCCAGGGCGACCTGCGGCGGCACCCCGAAGACCGCGCAGACGGCGGCCGAGGAGGCGGCGTTGGCCTTGTTGGCGCGGCCGGGCAGCTGGAGGTGGATCGGCCAGGCGGAGCCGTGCGGGTCGAGCACGTGGTCGCCGGACAGCGCCCAGCTCGGCGTGGGACGGCGGAAGCCGCACTCGCCGCAGAACCAGTCGTCGCCCGGACGCTGCATCACACCGCCGCAGGACGGGCAGGACCAGGCGTCGTCCTTCCACATCTGCCCGGCGGCGACCCAGATCACGTTGGGGGAGGAGGAGGCGGCCCACACCACCAGCGGGTCGTCGGCGTTGGCGACGATCACGGCCTTCGAACCGGCCAGGCCCTCGCGCCAGTTCTCGGCGAGCATCCGGGTCTCGGCGGCGCGGTCGAGCTGGTCGCGGGAGAGGTTGAGCAGCGCGATGCACTTCGGGTCGGTGGCCTGGGCGACGCCGACGAGGTACTTCTCGTCGACCTCGATGACGCCGTACCGGGCGTCCGAGCCGCCCGCGAGCGCCGAGGTGATGCCGGCCGGCATGTTGGCGCCGAGCGCGTTGGACACGACCGGACCGGCCGCCTTGAGCGCCTCGGCGATGAGCCGGGTGGTGGTGGTCTTGCCGTTGGTCGCCGAGACGAGCGTCACGTCCAGGTGCTGGGCGAGCCGGGCGAGGAGGTCGGGGTCGAGTTTCAGCGCGACCCGGCCGCCGATCACCGAACCGCTGCCGCGCCCGGCGGCACGGGACGCCGCTGCGACCGCCTTGCCCGCGGTCACGGCGATCTTGGCCCGCGGCGTGAGCGGGTCCGAGTTGCCTGCCATCAGTTCTCGATCCTCCTTGCCGTACGCGCCGCGCCTGAAGCTGGGAAGCCTGACGGCCACGTGGTGTGGACCTCAGCCTATCGAGATCCATTCGCACTCCCGAATCGCGGCACCGGCCACACGGTCCCGACGGTGGGCGCGTGCCGTCGGGGAACACAGGGACCTTACTCTGACCGTCATGCGACACGGCTCCATCCCGGGCGTCCACGGGCGCGTACGGCCCCTCAGTCTCCTCGGCGACCCCGTCCTGCACACCCCCTGCGACGAGGTGACGGACTTCGGTCCGGAACTCGCGGCGCTGGTGGAGGACTTGTTCGCGACGATGTACGCCGCCCACGGCGTCGGCCTGGCCGCCAACCAGATCGGCGAACCGGTACGCGTCTTCGTGTACGACTGCCCGGACGACGAGGACGTGCGTCATCTCGGCCACGTGGTGAACCCGCGGCTCGTCGAGGCGGACGGGGTGGTGGTGCGCGGGCCGGAGGGCTGTCTGTCGCTGCCCGGCCTGGAGGCGGGCACCGAGCGCCACGACCACGCGGTCGTCGAGGGCTTCACGGTGACCGGGGAGCCCGTCACCGTGCACGGGACGGGATTCTTCGCCCGGTGCCTCCAGCACGAGTGCGACCACCTGGAGGGCCGGATCTACGCCGACCGGTTGTCGGGCCGGCGCCACCGCAAGCTGATGAGGCAGGTGGCGCGGGCGTCCTGGAGCCGCTGAGGGCGCCGGCCGGCGCGCTCACCACCACCCCGTACACGGACCTGGACGTGCCGTGCGGCGCCGACCAGTACGCCCGGCTGCTGCGCCCCTCTTCCGCCGCGACCCGGCCCTCGGGCACGCCTGGGCCACCCGCCGGGTGTCAGAACCCCGGGCCGCCCACCTTGTCCCCGGCCGCGGACAGCCGGCCCCACAGCAGATCCGCCAGACTCGTCACCAACTCCGCGCGGGAGCAGGGTCGTTCGCCCAGCCACCAGTCGCCGGCGGCGTGCATCATGCCGACGATGCCGTGCCCCCACACCCGGGCCAGCCGCTCGCTGCCGGGGCCCATGTCGAGGCGCTCCTCGATGACCTTGCCCAGCTCCTCGCCCATGCGGCGCAGCAGCGGCGCCGAGTGCTTGCCCACGTCGAAGCCCTGCTCGGTCTGGTCGCCCGCGGCGGTGCTCGCCTCCGCCGGATGCATCAGGAAGCGGTACACCTGCGGGCGTGCCTCGATGGCCGCGAGATAGGTGTCCAACGTGGCCTCGACGCGCTTGCGTCGGTCCGCCGGGGCGTCCAGGGCGGCCCGCAGCGAGGCGAGGAGGGCGTCCGTGTGCCGCTGGGCCAGGGCGGCGTACAGGCCGCCCTTGTCCCCGAAGTGCCGGTAGAGGATCGGCTTGGTGATGCCCGCCTCGGCGGCGATGGCGTTCATCGAGGCCTGGGGACCGTCGCGCAGCACCACCCGGTCGGCGGCCTCCAGCAGCTCGCGCCGTCGGCGGTCGGCGGACCGCTGCTGATCGGTCCGCTGCGTGGTGTCCATGTGCTCTCCCCACCCGTGCTGATTCGGTGACGCCTGCGCAAACTAACACCCGGCGGGCACCGCGCATCGAACGGGAGGGCGAGGGGTCCCGGGGAGTTGACTTTTCCTACCCGCCGGTAACAGACTCGCGTTACCGCAAGTAACATGCACGTGCGTCACTGGAGGGGACATGGCCGAGTTCACCATGGAGCTCAACGACGAACAGAAGGAGGTCCGGGACTGGCTGCACGGCTTCGCCGCCGACGTCATCCGCCCCGCGGCCGCCGAATGGGACGAGCGTGAGGAGACTCCCTGGCCGGTCATCCAGGAGGCCGCCAAGGTCGGCATCTACTCCCTCGACTTCTACGCCCAGCAGTACTTCGACCCCACCGGCCTCGGCATCCCCATGGCGATGGAGGAGCTCTTCTGGGGCGACGCCGGCATCGCCCTGTCCATCGTCGGCACCGGCCTCGCCGCCGTCGGCGTCCTCGCCAACGGCACCGAGGAGCAGATCGGCACCTGGATCCCCCAGATGTACGGCGACGCCAACGACGTCAAGGTCGCCGCCTTCTGCTCCTCCGAGCCCGACGCGGGCTCCGACGTGGCCTCCATGCGCACCCGCGCCGTGTACGACGAGGCCAAGGACGAGTGGGTGCTCGACGGCACCAAGACCTGGGCGACCAACGGCGGCATCGCCAACGTCCACGTGGTCGTCGCGGTCGTCGACCCGGAGCTGGGCTCCAAGGGCCACGCCTCCTTCATCGTCCCGCCGAACACGCCGGGGCTGTCCCAGGGGCAGAAGTTCAAGAAGCACGGCATCCGCGCCTCGCACACCGCCGAGGTCGTCCTCGACCACGTGCGCGTCCCCGGTTCCTGCCTGCTCGGCGGCAAGGAGAAGCTGGACGCGCGCCTGGCCCGCGCCCGGGAGAAGGCCAAGAAGGGCGGCGAGCGGGTCAAGAACGCGGCCATGGCCACGTTCGAGGCCTCGCGCCCGGCGGTCGGCGCCATGGCGGTCGGCACCGCCCGCGCCGCGTACGAGGTCGCCCTCGAGTACGCCCAGACCCGCGAGCAGTTCGGGCGCCCGATCATCGACAACCAGGGCGTCGCCTTCCAGCTTGCCGACATGCGCACGTCGATCGACGCGGCGCGGCTGCTGGTGTGGCGGGCCTCCTGGATGGCCGTCAACGGCAAGCCGTTCACGGCCGCCGAGGGCTCGATGTCCAAGCTGTTCGCGAGTGAGACGGCGAAGAAGGTGACCGCTCAGGCGATCCAGATCCTGGGCGGCAACGGCTACACCCGGGAGTACCCGGTGGAGCGGATGCACCGGGACAGCGCGATCTACACGATTTTCGAGGGCACCAGCGAGATCCAGCGGCTGGTGATCGCGCGGACCCTGGCGGGGATGCCGATCCGCTAGCGGGGCGGGCGTCAGGAGGACTGGCCGCTGCTGTGGGCGATGCACGCCACGTCGATGCGGTCGGCCAGCTTGGCGAGTTCGATGGTGAGGGCCGCCACGGTGTCCTCGTCCAGACCCTCCTCGCCGGCCTCCACCAGCCTCAGCCATCGCCCGCCCACCGTGCGCAGCAGCTTGCTCACGTCGGCCGCGGACACCTGCAGGGTGCCGCGGTCGTCGACGATCAGAGGCAGGGTCACTTCGCGGGTCACAAAAAGGGATCGTAGCCCCGGAACCCTCACGCCCCGTGCCATACGGTGGTGATGTTGCAGAACTCCCGGATTCCGTGCCCGGACAGCTCACGCCCGTAGCCCGACCGCTTGACCCCGCCGAACGGGAACGCCGGGTGGGACGCCGTCATCCCGTTGACATACACCCCGCCCGCCTCCAGGTCCCGGACGAAGCGGTCCACATCGGCGCCGTCGCGGGTCCACACGTTGGAACTGAGCCCGAAGTCCGTGTCGTTGGCGATCAGCACGGCCTCGTCCAGGTCGGCCGCCCGGTAGAGCGTGGCGACCGGACCGAAGGCCTCCTCGCGGTGGATGCGCATCTCGCGGGTGATGCCGGCCAGCACGGTCGGCGGGTAGTACCAGCCGGGACCGTCGGGGCGTTCGCCGCCGCACAGCACGGTCGCGCCGCCGCGCACCGCGTCCTCGACGAGCTCCACCAGATCGGTCACGCCCTGTTCGCTGGAGAGCGGCCCGACATCGGTCTCCTCGTCCATCGGGTCGCCGACCGTCAGCGCCTTCATGCCCTCGGTGAAGCGCTCGACGAACGCGTCGTACACGTCCGTGTGCACGATGAACCGCTTGGCGGCGATACAGGACTGCCCGGCGTTCTGCGTGCGCGCGGTCACCGCGACCTCGGCGGCCCGGTCGATGTCGGCGGACGGCATGACGACGAACGGGTCGCTGCCGCCCAGCTCCAGCACCGTCTTCTTGACCATCTCCCCGGCGGTGGAGGCGACCGCGCGGCCCGCGGGCTCGCTGCCGGTGAGGGTGGCGGCCCGCACGCGCTCGTCGCGCAGGATGTCGTCCACGGCGGCGGAGCCGATCAGCAGCGTCTGGAAGCAGCCTTCGGGGAAGCCCGCGCGGTGGAACAGGTCCTCCAGGTACAGGGCGGTCCCCGGGACGTTCGAGGAGTGCTTGAGCAGGCCGACGTTGCCCGCCATCAGCGCGGGCGCGGCGAAGCGGATCACCTGCCACAGCGGGAAGTTCCACGGCATCACCGCGAGCACCGGGCCGAGCGGCCGGTAGCGCACCAGGGCACGGGAGGCGCCGGAGTCCTTCACGTCCGCCTCGGCGGGCTCCTCGTCGGCGAGCAGCTCCGCGGCGTGATCGGCGTACCAGCGCATCGCCTTGGCGCACTTGGCCGCCTCCGCGCGGGCCTGCTTGACCGGCTTGCCCATCTCGGTGGTGATGACCTTGCCGATCTCGTCCTGGTCCGCCTCCAGGATGTCGGCCGCCCGGTGCATGAGCCGGGCCCGCTGCTCGAACGCCGTCGTCCGGTACGTGCGGAAGGTGGCCTCCGCGAGCTGGAGCCGGCGCTCGATCTCCTCCTCGCCCATGGCCTCGTACGTCCTGAGCGTCTCGCCGTTCGCCGGGTTCACCGTCGCGATGGGCATGGCCGACCTCCCTGGGTGCAGACTCGTGCTTCGACCTTGGCGCGCGGCGGGGGGTGCCGCAACGCGGAGGGTCTCGTCAGTGCGAGTGCTCAGCCAGCCGGTCGAGAAACGCGGCCTGCGCCTTCACGATCACCTCGCGCGCCCGGTCCACCGTGAACCACGCCACCCGGTCCAGCTCCGGGAACTCCTCGATCCGGCCCGATCTCGGCGGCCACTCCATGCGGAAGGTGCCGGGGGCGATCGTCGCCGGGTCGAGGTCGGCCTCGACGGCCCATGCCGTCACGACCTTCCCGCCGGACTGGCGGACCTCGCCGAGGGGGACCGCCTCGCCGTCGGGCGGAGGCAGGCCGAGCTCCTCCTCGAACTCGCGCCGGGCCGCTTCCCAGGCGGGCTCCGCCGGGTCGTACTCGCCCTTGGGGATCGTCCACGCCCCGGCGTCGCGGCGGGCGTGGAACGGGCCGCCCATGTGGCCCAGCAGCACCTCGGTGCCCCCGTCGCCGGGGCGGTGCAGCAGCAGGCCCGCGCTGCGCCTCACGGGGTCACCCCGGGGTGGGCGGCGAGGAGCGTCTCGACGGTGTCCGCGTCCTCGGGGCGCTTGTCGTCGCGGTAGCGCACGACGCGGGCGAAGCGGAGGGTGACGCCGGCCGGGTAGCGGGTGGAGCGCTGGAGGCCGTCGTAGGCGATCTCGACGACGAGTTCCGGGCGTACGGTCACGCCCCAGCCGTGCTCCTCGACGGCCAGTTCCCGCAGGCGCCCGGTCTGCCAGGTCAGCAGCGCGTCGGTCATGCCCTTGAAGGTCTTGCCGAGCATGGCGAACGAGCCGTCCGCGGCGCGGGCGCCCAGATGGAGGTTGGACAGCTTGCCGGTGCGGCGGCCGTGTCCCCACTCGGCGGCCAGGACGACGAGGTCGAGGGTGTGCACGGGCTTGACCTTCAGCCAGGACGCGCCGCGCCGGCCGGCGCTGTAGGCGGCGTCGAGCCCCTTGACCACGACACCCTCGTGACCGCGCTCGAGCGTCCCCGCGAGGAACTCCTCGGCCGCGGGCGTGTCGTCCGGCCCCGCCACCAGGGTGCGGCGCACCCGCATCGGCTCCGGGACGAGCCGGGCCAGTTCCGCGTGCCGCTCGGTCAGCGGCAGGTCGAGCAGGTCGCGGCCGTCGACGGACAGCACGTCGAAGAACACCGCGGAGACGGGGACGGCCCGCGCGGCCGTGGTCACGTCGGTGCGGGAGCCGACGCGTCCGGCGGTCTCCTGGAACGAGCGGGGGCGCCCGTCCGCGTCGAGGGAGATCGCCTCGCCGTCCAGGATGAACCGCTCCCCGGGCAGCGCGAGGGCGGCCGCGGTGACCTCCGGGAGCCGGCCGGTGATGTCGTCCAGGGTGCGGGTGTAGACCCGTACGGTGCCGCCGTCGCGGTGCACCTGCACACGGATGCCGTCCAGCTTTTCCTCTACGGCGCAGCCGCCCAGCTTGCCGACCGCCTCGGCGACCGAGGACGCGCTGTGCGCCAGCATCGGCAGCACCGGGCGGCCGACGGTGAGCCGGAACCGGGCCAGGGCGTCGGGTCCGTCGGCGAGCAGGGCCTCGGCCACGGCCTGCAACGAGCCCGCGAGCATCACCGCGCGCCGCACGTCCGCCGCCGGCGCGCCGGTCGCCAGGGCCAGCCCCTCCACGGCGACCGCGTCCAGGGCGCCCTGCCGCACCTCGCCGGTGAGCAGCCCCAGCAGGAAGCGCTGCTCGTCCTCGGTGGCCGCGCCCATCAGCTCGCCGACCAGCCGCGACCGCTCGGCCTGCGAACCGGCACCGGAGACCGCGCCGAGTTCGGTGAGCCGGGCGTCCACGTCGCGCACGGTCAGGCTCGGCTCGGCGGCCGGCGCGACCCGCTCGCCGAGCACCTTCCAGCCGACGCCGATCCGGCCCTGGGGGAGGCGTCCCGCGAGATACGGGATGACGACCGGTACGTCCTCCGCCTCCGCCTCCCGGAACAGCTCCGCGAGCAGGGCGGTCTTCCGGGACCGCGCCGACGTGGCCGCGACCTCCCGTGACACCTGGGCCAGCCGGGCAAGCAGCATGCAGCCATGGTGCACCGGGAGGGCCGGGCCTACACCCGCACGGACGCACGGACGCACGGCCTCCTCGGCCGACGCCCCGCCGCGGAGCCCCCGGGACGGCCCGGCCGCCACCGGGGCGCGGAGACCGCGGCCGGTGATCCGGCCCGCCCGGAGCCCGGGAGCCGAAAGCCCGCGCCTCGAGCGTGGCGCCGGCCGCTCAGGGCGCTCCGGGCGCCGGGGTTCCACGGAGCCGGGCCCCGGGGCTCGCGCTGCCGTCGGTCCGTGGCGCGGGGGGCCCGTCCGGGAGCGGTCGGCCCTGCCGCCGGCGTGCCGGGCGCCGGTGCGAGCCCCGGGGCCGGTTCCACGGAGCCGGCCCCGGTGCCCCGCGCTGCGGCCGGATCGCCCGCCGCATCCAGGACCAGGTGCTGCCACGCCGTCGGTCCGTGGCGCGGGGGGCCCTTCCGGGGGCGGTCGGCCCTGCCGCCGGCGGTGCGCGTCCGCGTGCTATCCGTCGACGCGTGCGTCCAGGTCCGACATGATCAGGTCGCCGACGATCGCGGAGGCGGCGCGGTAGCCGCCGCTCGCCGCGTGGACGACCTGCTCGGCGAAGCCCAGCGCGTTGCCCGCGGTCCACACGCCCGGCACGGTGGTCCGGCCCGTCGGGTCGACCACGGGGTAGGCGCCGAACGGGGTCTCCTGGAGCTCCGCGCCCAGCCGCTCCATCAGGCCGGTCTGCGGCACGGCGCGCGGGGCGACGAAGAGCACCGAGCGGTCGTGGACGGAACCTCCCCCGGAGGGGGCGCCCCCAGCCAGCCGGACGCCGGTGAGCCGGTCGTCCTCGACGCGCAGTCCCGCGACCTCGCCGGGCACCACCTTCACCCCGGCCGCGGACAGTCGGCGCAGGTCGTCGTCGGACAGTTCCTCCTCGGCGACCGTGTGCAGGAACAGGGTCACGTCGTCCGACCACCCGGACACCATCAGCGCCTGATGGACGCTGAGCGGGCTCGTGGCGAGGACGCCGAAGCGTTCGTCGCGGACCTCCCAGCCGTGGCAGAACGGGCAGTGCAGCACGTCCCGCCCGAAGCGCTCGGCGACCCCGGGGACGTCCGGCAGCTCGTCCTTCAGGCCGGTGGTGACGATCAGCCGGCGGGCGCGCACGGTCCGCCCGCCCGCCAGCTCCACGGCGAAGTCCTCGCCCCGGGTCACCTCCACCGCGCGGTCCCGGACGAGCTCGACGCCGTACCGCGCGATCTCCTCCCGGCCGAGCGCCAGGAACTCGGCGGGCGACATGCCGTCCCGGGTGAGGTACCCCTGCATGTGGTCCGAGGGCGCGTTGCGCGGCTCACCGGCGTCGACGACCAGGGTGCGCCGCCGCGCCCGGCCGAGGACGAGCGCGGCCGACAGCCCGGCCGCGCCGCCGCCGACGACGATCACGTCGTACTTCCCGGTCAGGTCCTGCTTCTCGGTCATGGTGACCACCTCCTGGTCAGAAGGTCGCCCCGAGACCACCGGATCGACAAACCTATTTGCCGTTCCTGCAAGAATGGACCCATGACTGCAGACGACGTACTCGCGGGAGTCGGACCGCGGCTGAGGCAGATCCGCAAGGAGCGCGAGGTCACCCTCGCCGCCCTGTCCGAGTCGACCGGCATCTCGGTGAGCACCCTGTCGCGGCTGGAGTCGGGCCTGCGCAAGCCGAGCCTCGAACTGCTGCTGCCGATCGCCCAGGCCCATCAGGTGGCGCTGGACGAGCTGGTCGGTGCCCCACCCGTCGGCGACCCCCGGGTACGCGCCCGGCCCGTCGTGCGCCACGGCCGCACCCACTGGCCCCTCACCCGCCAGCCGGGCGGCCTCCAGGCGTTCAAGGTGCTGGAGCCGCAGCGGAAGGAGGAGCCGGACCCGCGGACCCACGAGGGGTACGAGTGGCTCTACGTCCTCTCCGGCCGGCTCCGCCTGGTGCTCGGTGAGCACGACGTGGTGCTCGGCGCGGGGGAGGCGGCCGAGTTCGACACCCGGGTGCCGCACTGGTTCGGCTCGACGGGGGAGGGGCCGGTCGAGTTCCTCAGCCTGTTCGGCCCGCAGGGGGAGCGGATGCACGTACGCGCCCGGCCCGCCCGGCCGTGACGGACGACCTGCCGTCACCTGTTCCCTGATCGGCAAGCGACCGCTTAGTATGCGGGAGAACCCGGACCGACAGTCGCGTGGAGGCCCCGCATGCAGGCATGGCAGGTGCACGAGAACGGCGAGCCGAGCGAGGCGATGCGCCTCGGTGAGGTGCCGCCCCCGACGCCCGGCGACGGCCAGGTCCTGCTGAGGGTCCGGGCCGCGAACATCAACTTCCCGGACGCGCTGCTGTGCCGGGGCCAGTACCAGGTCAGGCCGCCTCTGCCGTTCACCCCCGGCGTGGAGGTCTGCGGCGAGACCGAGGACGGGCGCCGCGTGATCGCCAACCCGGCGCTGCCTCACGGCGGCTTCGCCGAGTACGCCGTGGCCGACGCCCGCGCCCTGCTGCCCGCGCCGGACGCCCTCGACGACGCCGAGGCCGCCGCCCTGCACATCGGGTACCAGACGGGCTGGTTCGGTCTGCACCGCCGGGCCCGGCTGGAGACCGGCGAGACCCTGCTCGTCCACGCCGCCGCCGGCGGGGTCGGCAGCGCGGCCGTGCAGCTCGGCAAGGCCGCCGGGGCCAGGGTCATCGGTGTCGTCGGCGGCGCGGAGAAGGCCGCCGTCGCCCGCGAGCTGGGCTGCGACGTGGTGATCGACCGGCGGAGCGAGGACGTCGTCGCCGCCGTGAAGGAGGCCACCGGCGGCCGGGGCGCCGACGTGATCTACGACCCGGTCGGCGGCGAGGCCTACACCCAGTCCGCCAAGACCGTCGCCTTCGAGGGCCGGATCGTCGTCGTCGGCTTCGCGAGCGGCACCATCCCCAACCCCGCGCTGAACCACGCCCTGGTGAAGAACTACGCCGTCCTCGGCCTGCACTGGGGCCTGTACAACACCAAGAACCCCGAGCTGGTCCAGCACTGCCACGAGCAGCTCACCGAACTGGCCGCGCGGGGCGGCATCAAGCCGCTGGTGAGCGAGCGGGTGCCGCTCGACGGTGCTGCGGACGCCGTGCAGCGGGTGGCCGACGGGAAGACGACCGGCCGGGTGGCCGTCGTCCTGGAGAAGGGAGCCGCCGAATGACCGACGCCGACGAACTGCGCCGACGCGCACAGGAGTTGCTGGCCGCCCATCCGCCGGCCGGCACCGACCGCCTCGACTTCCTCCGGGCCCGCTTCGACGCCGGGCTCGCCTGGGTGCACTACCCCGAGGGCCTCGGCGGACTCGGCGCCCCCCGTTCCCTCCAGGCCGTCGTCGACGCCGAGCTGGCGGCCGCGGGAGCCCCCGACAACGACCCGCGGCGCATCGGCATCGGCCTCGGCATGGCCGCGCCGACGATCCTCCACTACGGCACCGAGGAGCAGAAGCGCCGGCTGCTGCGCCCGCTGTGGACGGGCGAGGAGGTCTGGTGTCAGCTCTTCAGCGAGCCCGGCGCCGGATCCGACCTCGCCGCCCTCGGCACCCGCGCCGTCCGCGAGGATGGGGGCCCCTCCCGCTCGGGCGAAGCCGAGAGTGGGGGAACGTGGGTCGTCAACGGGCAGAAGGTGTGGACCTCCAGCGCGCACCTCGCCCGCTGGGCCATCCTCATCGCCCGCACCGACCCGGACGTGCCCAAGCACCGGGGCATCACCTACTTCCTCTGTGACATGACCGACCCCGGCGTGGAGGTCCGGCCGCTGCGCCAGATCACCGGCGAGGCCGAGTTCAACGAGGTCTTCCTCACCGACGTCCGCATCCCCGACGCCATGCGCCTCGGCGAGGTCGGCGACGGCTGGCGGGTCGCGCAGACCACGCTGAACAACGAACGCGTCGCCATCGGCGGTACCCCGATCCCCCGCGAGGGCGGCATGATCGGCAAGATCGCCGAGACCTGGCGGGAACGCCCCGACCTGCGCACCCACGACCTGCACCAGCGGCTGCTCGGCCTGTGGGTCGAGGCCGAGGTCGCCCGGCTCACGGGCGTACGGCTGCGCCAGCAGCTGTCGGCCGGCCAGCCCGGCCCCGAGGGCGCCGGCATGAAGCTGAACTTCGCCCGCCTCAACCAGGAGATCAGCGGCCTGGAGGTCGAACTCCTCGGCGAGGAGGGCCTGCTGTACGACGACTGGACCATGCGCCGCCCCGAGCTGGTGGACTTCACCGGCCGCGAAGCCGGGTACCGCTACCTGCGCTCCAAGGGCAACAGCATCGAGGGCGGGACCAGCGAGGTCCTGCTGAACATCGTCGCCGAGCGCGTCCTCGGCCTGCCCGCCGAACCGCGCACCGACAAGGACGTCGCCTGGAAGGACCTGGCCCGATGAGCGCACAGCCCGATCTGCTGTACTCGGAGGAGGAAGAGGCGCTGCGCGCCGCCGTCCGGGACCTGCTCACCGACCACTGCGACCCGGCGGGCGTCATCGCGCGCACCGAGTCCGACGCGCCCCACGACCGCGCACTGTGGAAGGCGCTGACCGAGGGCATGGGTCTGGCCGGGCTCCTGGTGCCCGAGGCCCAGGGCGGACAGGGTGCCACCCACCGGGAGGCCGCCGTCGCCCTGGAGGAACTGGGCCGCTCCGTCGCGCCCGTGCCCTACCTGACGAGTGCCGTCGTCGCCACCGAGGCCCTGCTGGCCTGCGGCGCCGAGGACCTGCTCGGCGAGCTGGCCTCCGGACGCCGGATCGGCGCCCTGGCCGTCGGCCTGCACACCGCGCCGGGCGCCGCCTTCGCGACCGTACGGGTCGAAGACGGCACGCTGCACGGGGAGCTGACCGGCATCGCCGACGCCGCCGTGGCCGACGTCCTGCTCGTCCCGGCGGACGACGGCGCCCTGTACGCGGTGGACGCCGACGCGGCGACCGTCACCCCGCGCGCGTCCCTGGACCTGACCCGGCCGGTGGCGACGGTCACCCTCGACGGGGCGCCGGGACGCCGGCTCGGCGACGCGGAGCCCGCCGTGCGGCGCGCCCTGCGGGCCGGGGCCGGACTGCTGGCCTCCGAGCAACTGGGCCTCGCCGACTGGCTGCTGACCGAGACGGTCCGCTACCTCAAGGAGCGCAAGCAGTTCAACCGCCAGGTCGGCGGCTTCCAGGCACTCAAGCACCGGCTCGCCCGGCTGTGGCTGGAGGTCGCGGGACTGCGCGCCGCCGCCCGCAACGCGGCCGACGCGCTGACGACCGGCCAGGACGCCGACGTGGCCGTCGCCGTGGCCCAGGCGTACGCGGCCCAGGTCGCCGTCCACGTCGCCGAGGAGGCGCTGCAGCTGCACGGCGGCCTCGGGATGACCTGGGAGCACCCGGTCCACCTCTATCTGAAGCGGGCCAAGGCCGACTCCATCGCCCACGGCACGGCGGGCGCCCACCGGGAGGCGCTGGCCGAACTGGCCGATCTGCGCGCCCCCTGACGGCCAGCCCGGCAGGAGCGATGCCCGTCCCCTGAGGGGCGGGCATTTCCTGTGGCGCACCTCTCCCGCGAAGTGAACGACCGGCGGCCGTCCGGCCAACTCACCGCACGACTCTGCTCCTCGAGCGCCCCGGGACCCCATACTCACAGGCGTCCCGTACGGCACCTCCAGGGAGGCAGAGCATGGCCCGCACCACCCGACGCAGAGCCCTCACCACCCTCGGCGCCGCCCTCGCGGGCGCGGTCGCCCTGCCCGCCGGCACCGCGCTGGCCGCCGAGGGCACGCACGGACCCCGCCCGTTGTGGCGTGCGCACGCCCACAACGACTACGAGCACCCCCGCCCCCTCCTCGACGCCCTCGACCACCGCTTCGGCAGCGTCGAGGCCGACATCTACCTCGTGGGTGACCAGCTCCTCGTCGCCCACGACCCCGAGGACCTCGACCCATCGCGCACCCTGGAGTCCCTCTACCTCGACCCGCTCGCCGCCCGCGTCCGCGCCCACCACGGCCGGGTCTACCGGGGCGAGCGGCGCTCTCTGCAACTCCTCGTCGACATCAAGACCGAGGGGGCGGCGACGTATCGGGAACTCGACCGTCATCTGCGCCGCTACAAGCACCTGTTCACCACCTGTGCCCACGGCCGGGTCCACCCCGGCGCGGTCACGGTGGTGGTCTCCGGCGACCGCGCCGCCCGCGTTCCCATGGCCGCCCAGAGCACGCGCCGCGCCTTCTACGACGGCCGCCTCACCGACCTCGGTACCTCCGCCCCGGCCTCCTTCGTGCCGCTGATCAGCGACAACTGGACGCTCAACTTCACCTGGCAGGGCGTCGGCGCCTTCCTTGAGGCCGAGCGGAGCAAGCTGCGGGACATCGTCGGCGCGGCGCACGGACGCGGGCAGCGGGTGCGCTTCTGGGCCACCCCCGACCTGCCGGGCGCCGCCCGGGACGCGGTGTGGGGCGAGCTGCTCGCCGCGGGCGTCGACCACCTCAACACCGACGACCTCCCGGGGCTCGAGGCGTTCCTCGACGCCCGCCGCGGCGCGTAGACACCGTCGGAACATCACACGTTCGGCGGACAGGTCAGCCGCCCGGAGGAACCCTCCGTTACGCCACACTTACGGCCGAACGCCGCGAAGTGGACGTGGCGGAGGAGGTTGACGATGGCCATTTCCATCTCTGTGGTGTTGCTGCTGACGATCCTGGCGGTGCTCTTCCTGCGCAACGGAGGACTGAAGATCTCGCACGCGCTGGTCTGCCTGCTGCTCGGCTTCTACCTGGCCGGCACGAGCATCGCCCCGACCATCAACAGCGGTCTCATGGCCACGGCGGACGTCGTCGGCAGCCTCAGACCGTGACGGAGGGCCGGGGCGGCGCCCGCGGGGACAGGGGCTACGCGTCGAGGACGCGGGAGCGGATGAGGAAACGCACCCCCTCGGGCGCCTCCAGCGAGAAACCGCTGCCCCGCCCCTCGACGACGTCGACGATCAGCCGGGTGTGACTCCACACCGCGAACTGGCTGCGGGACATCCAGAACGCCACCGGCTCCTCGACGCCCTCCACGACCAGCTCCGCGAGCAGGACGTCCGCGGCGCC
This sequence comes from Streptomyces flaveolus, assembly GCF_044765825.1. NCBI lineage: Bacteria > Bacillati > Actinomycetota > Actinomycetes > Kitasatosporales > Streptomycetaceae > Streptomyces > Streptomyces flaveolus. The sequence continues at coordinate 174,639 of NZ_JBIWKU010000007.1, forward strand.
GGTGCGGAACTCGCCGGCCGGGTAGCACATGGGTGCGCTGCCGTCGCAGCACCCGCCGGACTGGTGGAACATCAGGGGCCCGTGGGCCGCGCGCAGGTGCCGCAGCAGGGCGGCCGCCGAGGCGGTGAGCTCGACGCGTGGGATCTCCTCGTATGTGTCGCGCATGCCGTGCATGTCAGCACGAGCAAGGTTGCGAGTGCGTTGCGGAGACCCGGTGCCCGCGCCCCGGTGTCCGCCCGGAAACCTCTTTTGACATACCTATGTCGCCATACATACTCTGCTCGGGTGACCGACTCCAGCACCCCCCACCGGGACCTCGACCGTGTGGCCAGTGGCCTCGCGGCGTGCCTTCCCGCGCTGTACCGGGCGCTGGACCGGCAGGTCGGCGCGGAGTACCCGCACCCCAAGCCCCCCGAGGGCCGGCTCGCCCTGCTGCGCTTCGTCGCGCAGCACGAGGGCGCCACGGTGCGTGAGGCCGCCGAGGCGCTGCTGATGAAGCCGAACAACGTGAGCGCCCTCGTCTCCCAGCTCACCGAGCGGGGCGACCTCGAACGCAGGCAGGACAGCGCCGACAAGCGGGTCGCCCGCCTCCACCTGACGGCCACGGCCCGTGAGCGGGTGGCCGAGGTGCGGGACCTGGAGACCGCGTTCATCCGCCAGGCCCTGACCTCCCTCACCGAGGGCGAGCAGGGTGCGCTCGGCTCCGCAGTCAGCGCCCTCGAGGCACTCACCCGGCACCTCCACCCCGCCGCCCGCTGACCGGGCGGGGCCCAGGCTTTCCCGCCGGCCGCCGGCACACCGTCGTGCCCGCGGCCGGCCCGCCGTCGTCCCGCGGACCGCCCCGCCCCTTCTCCGCACCACCCTGAACCTGGAAGAGAAGGCTCACCCATGCCGTCCACGTCCGTGGATCATCCCCTCACGCCCGCGGCCGAGACCGCCCCGCCGGCGGCCGGCCGCCGGCTGCGGTCCAACCCCTGGCTGACCCTGCTGGCGGTCGCGTTCGGACTGTTCATGGTCCAGCTCGACGGCTCCGTCGTCGCCATCGCCAACCCCGAGATCGGCAGCGACCTGCACGCGTCGACCGCCCAGTTGCAGTGGGTCACCAACTCCTACCTGCTCGCGCTCGCCGCCACCCTCATCCTGGGCGGCAAGCTCGGCGACCGCTTCGGCCGGCGCACCTACTACCTCGCCGGCGTCGCCGGCTTCACCCTCGCCTCGGTCGCCATCGGCCTGTCCGGATCCATCGAGGGCGTCGTCGCCTTCCGCGCCCTGCAGGGCGTCTTCGGCGGACTGCTGATGCCCAACACCCTCGGACTGCTCCGCAGCGTTTTCCCGCCGAAGAAGTTCGGCATGGCCGTGGGCATCTGGGCCATGGTCTCCGCCGTCGCGACGGCCCTCGGACCCATCGTCGGCGGCCTCCTCGTGGAGCACGTCGACTGGGAGTCCGTCTTCTACGTCAACGCCCCCATCGGCGTCGTCGCCATCGCCTTCGGCCTCCTCGTCCTCCCGCAGAGCCGCAACACCGCCGGACGGGAACGCTTCGACATCCCCGGCCTCGTCCTGCTCGCCCTCGGACTGCTCGCCGTGGTCTTCGGCGTCGTCAAGGGCGAGACCTGGGGCTGGACCTCCGCGGGCACGCTCGGCGCCGTCGCCGCCGGGCTCGTCCTGCTGATCGTGTTCGGCCGGCACGAGACCCGGGTCGAGCACCCGCTGCTGCCGATGCGCCTGTTCCGCAGCCGCGCGCTGACGACCGGCGCGGTCATCACCGCGCTGAACTTCTTCGTGATGCTCGGCGTGATCTTCTTCGTCATGCTGTACCTGCAGAACGTGCGCGGGTTCACGCCGGTCGAGGCGGGCGTGCGGACGCTTCCGCTCAGCCTGGCCTCGCTGGTCGCCTCGCCCCTGGGTGCGGCCCTCACCCAGCGCTTCGGGGCCCGGCTGACCATGCCGCTGGGCATGCTGCTCCAGGCCGCCTCGTGCTTCGGCATGCTCACCTGGCAGACCGACTCCTCCTACGCCACCATGTGGCCCCCGTTCGTCGCGCTCGGCCTCGGCGTCGGCATGGTGATGGCCGCCTCCTCCGACGCCATCGTCGGCAACGCTCCCGTCCGGGACGGCGGTGTGGCCGGCGGTCTGCAGGCCACGACCCTGCAGATCGGCGGCGCGCTCGGTACGTCCGTGCTGGTCTCCCTGATCAGCGGCAAGGTCGGCGCCACCCTCACCGGGGAGCTGACCGGCGCGGGCGTGCCCCCGGCCATGGCCCACGGGCTGCTCGAGGCCAAGGACGCGGTGGCGATGGGCGTGGCACCCGTCTCCGGCGACATGCCGGCCGGGCTGCGGGCCGCCGTGGTGGAGGGCAGCGCACAGGCGTTCATGAACGGCGTCCACGCGGCCGTGGTCGTCACCGGCGTTCTCTGCGTGCTCGGTGCGGCCGTCGCCGCCGTCGGCATCCGGCGCACCGCGGAGCAGCCGGCGGACCACTGAACCCCGCGCGGCGGTGCCCCCTCCGGCTCGGGGCACCGCCGCCGCCGTCTCAGATCTCCCCGGCCGCCGAGCGGGGGAGCACCGTCACGCGGTGGAAGTTGCACCCCGACGGCAGGTCCGCGGCCGGCCGGGACTGATGGGCCTTCAGGGCGATGCTCACCAGGCTCAGCAGCAGGTCGACGTCCGCGTCGCAGTCCAGGTGCACGGTCACCCAGCGGGAGCCGGGGACGAGGTGTATGGCGCTGGAGCCGCCCAGGTCGTACTGGAAACGCTGGATGGCCCGGTGGGTCAGGTGGAGGTCCACGTCCCGGTCCGAGTGGAAGTGGACGATCTCGTCATGGACGGAGCGCAGTGCCCGCCCGGTTCCGCAACTGGCCGGACCCTTGGTGAGGTCGGGCCAGGCGTGCAGCCGCTCAAAGGCGCGCTGGGCCAGAGTCATGCCCCCATCGTCGCCGGATCACCGCGCCGCAACCAGGGGTTGAGCGATTCGTAACCGGGGCGTGAGGCCGGCGGGCGCGCCCGGAGTCCTGGGCGGGCGCCGCGCACGGTCGCGCGGCGCCCGCCACCGCCGAACTACGGCGTCACGCAGCCGATCGTCCCCACCGGGAAGTTGTTGCCCGTGGAGGTGGCGGTGAAGCCGAAGGACACGCTGCCGTCCGGTGGGACGACGCGGTTGTGGTCCACGTTGCGGACCGTGACCGTGCCGTCGCCACCGCTCGACACCGAGCCGTTCCACACACCGCCCAGCGTGGTCCCCGGTCCGGGCCGCCACTGCACGGCCCAGCCGTTGAGCGGCTTCGTCCCGTGGTTCATCACCTCGACGGAACCCTGGAAGCCGCCGTTCCAGGAGTTCTGTACGGAGTAGACGGCCATGCAGTCACCGGAGTGCGTGGGCGGCGGCGTGGTCGGGGGCGGCGTGGGGGTCGGTGTGCTGCCCGAGCCGCGGATGCCGGTGACCTCGCCGTTGCCGCCGTCGAAGACGACGTCGGAGCAGGAGAAGAAGTTCTCCTGACTGTCCGAACGCACCCACTGGATGAAGATCAGCGCATCGCCCGAGCGGCCCGAGGGCAGCGCCAGGTCCCAGTAGTAGTGGCCTCCGGAGGTGCCGGGCGAGCCCTGCTGGGGAGGATTGGTCACCGTCTGGATCAACTGGAGGTCGTCCCAGCCCAGCTCGGACGTGGGCGACCACCCCGGCTTGGTCAGATAGACCCGGAAGTCACCCGGATGGGCCGCCCAGTTGCTGTACTGCACCTTCATCGTCGCGCCCGACGTCAGATGCGTGCGGGGCCAGTCCGCGCGGGCGGCGTTGTAGGCGGAGAAGTCGTAGGGGGAACGGTCGCCGGCACTGCACAGCGTGCCGTCCGGCACATAACCGGCGCCGCGCCCGCCCGCCTTGGAGTCGAGCACGGCGAACCAGTTGTACAGCGCCGTCGCCCCGCTGCCGTCGAGCGCGTCCTGGCACGCCGGGTTGGTCGGGTCCAGGGCGCCGGTGCCCGTGATGGCGTCCAGTTGGCACAGGTAGGTGCGCGAGCCGGGCATCATCGCCACGCCGTGCGCCTCGGCCCGGCCCTGTCCGAAGAGGACGGTCACGCCGAGGGCGCCGAGCAGGGTGGCCAGTACCGCCGCGAGGGACAGATATCTGCTGCGTCGAGCCATGGGGGGTCTCCTGTTTCGTTCCGTGGATGCTGTTCATGATCCGTGCATGACAACCAGGAGGTGTGTGCCGTGCGGTGGAGCCCCCGCCCGGCCGGGGGAGGAAATCAACCGGACGGGCGGGGGAGTGGGGGGAAGCGGGGGAAGAGCGCTGTGCGGCCGGTGGGCCACGGTGTGCGGCGCTACGCGGTCGCGCAGGCGGTGCCGTTGAGTCTGAAGGCGTCCGGCGCGGAGAACGAGCCGCCGTAGGTCCCCTGGAAGCCGAACGTCAGGCTGCCGCCGGGCGCGATCCGGGCGTTGTGGTCCAGGCCGGTCGCCGTGACGGTGCCCGTGGACGGGGCCAGGGAGGCGTTCCAGGAGTTCGTGACGCGTTGTCCGGGGGGCAGCGCGAAGGCGAGCTGCCAGCCGTCGACGGGGGAGGCGGCGGTGTTGGTGACGGTGACGTTCGCGGTGAAGCCGCCCGGCCAGACGTTCGTGGCGTACGCGACCTCGCACGCCGCCGGGTCGCCGGGGCCGCCCGGGTCGCCGGGCCCGCCGGGGTCACCCTCCGTGTCGACCGCCGACGAGAAGGAGGTCACCGCCAGGCCCGCGCCGCCCTGCCAGGGCTCGAAGCCCGCCTGGACGCTCGTCAGGTACCAGTCGCTCCCGGCGAGTCCGCGGGAGACCGCCTGCCGGGCGAAGTCCATGACGTCGAAGCTCCAGCCTGCGATCGCCGACGGGGCGACGAAGGACAGGACGTCGTTGGAGCCGTTGTTGCCCGACCAGACCTCCCAGGAGCGGCCCGCCACGGTGGCCGTGCCCACCCGGGAGCCCACCGGCTGGACCGGACCCGTGTGATGGAACCAGACCATGATCTCGGTACGGTTCACTCCGTCGGTCCGAGGGGTCGGGTCGAGCCAGATGTCGTAGGCGGCGTCGTAGACCGCGTTGTCGACATAGCCGAAGGACACGCTGGTGGGCGCCTTGGAGATGTCGCTCAGCCGGGCCGGAAGGCGCGTGCCCGGCGCACAGGCGGTGTAGTGGCAGCCGTCGAAGACGGACGGGTACGACTTCGGGGCGCCGTTGGTGGGTACGGAGCCGTCGGCCCGGTCCACGCGGAAGCCCGAGTCGGTGACGGTGATGCACTGCGTCGCGCTGGTGCCCCAGCGGTTGTTCTGGACGATGTAGCGGCCCTGGATCGTCGTCGTGCCGAACGCCTCGCAGATCGCGGTGTCCGCCTGGGCCGGCGCCGCCGCGGTGACGAGTGACGCCACGACGGCGAAAGCCGCGAGCAGCGCGCCCAGCAGGCCCCGTAAGGGGCGGACTTGGTGCCGTGACGGTCGCATGTGGGGGGCCTCTCCGGGAGGGGTGCGGGGGAAGGGGCCGGTGCGGGAGCGCTCCCAACTCCCCACTGGTGGGAGCGCTCCCACTTACCGGTGTGCTGAGGACTGTAGAAGTCGCTCATGTCCCTGACAAGACTGTGCGCACCGATGGTGTCGAACGAATCTCGAAGGGCCAGGTCAGGAGGCGCCACGCAGGCCGGGGTCCACCCCCCACGCGGCGGCGCACAGCGCGCGGTCGAGTTCCTCCGTGTAGACCGCGGCGGCGAGCCAGGCGCGGGCGAAGCGGCCGGTGTCCGCCGGGAGGAGCCGGCCGAAGGGGTCCCGGGCGCGGTCCGCGGCGGCGGCGTGCAGCTCGTCGAGGAGTTCGCCCGCGGTGACCAGGCCGTGCCGGCGCAGACGCGGGCCGTCGGCGTCCCGGCCGCCGGGGAACGCCAGCACCCGGCGCCCACCGGAGGCGGCCTGGTGGACCCTGCGGCGCAGCAGATGCACCGGGGCCTCGTCGGTGTCGGGCGCGGACGCGGTGGCCGGCGGGACGTGCGCGGGCACATCCGCGCGGCGGAGCCGGTCCAGGCCCAGGTCGACCCGGGCGCCGGGGTCGGTGGGGTGGCTGACGGCCAGGAGCAGCGCGCGGGGGAACGGGGCCGGCGTGAGACGGGCGACGACCCGCAGGCGGGACCCCCGGGCGGACGCCAGGAGGCGGAGGTTGTCGCGGTGGGGCAGCGCGGGATCGTCGTGGGCGGCGGCCAGACGCAGCGTCAGTCCGGCGCAGTCGGCGATCAGGCACTCGCCCGCCGCCTCGCGCACCGTGCCGGTGAGCGTGACGTCGAGGAACAGCAGGTCCTGGTCGGTCGTCAGCGCACGGGAGACCTGCTCGGCCGCCGGAACCGCCCACAGACGGTCGAGCGGCTCGTCGTGCCACGCGGCACCGGACGCGCGGACCGCCCGGACGCCCGCCCCCGCGCCCAGGCGGCCCGTCGGGGAGACGGTCGCACCGGACACGACGAGGCCGGCGCGCGACAGTTCACGGTGGGTCAGGGTCGTGTCGCCGATGCGTACGCCGCGGTCGGCGGCGCCCGTGGCCCGGCCGGCACCGCCCGGCGCGACGTCGGAGACGGTGTGGAGTCTGCCCGTGGCGTCGGCGGTCCAGGTGACGGCGCCCGCGTATCCGGTCGCCGTGAGCACGGGCTCGGAGAACAGCCCGTACAGGCGCAGCGAACCGTTCGGGGCGTACGGCTGCCGCACGCTGCCGCGCAACGCGGAGAGTTCCTGTCCCTCGGCGTCGGGGAGGCGGTGGGCGAGCCGCAGGACGTCGCGGAGCGCGGCGGCGAGGTCGGCGAGGCGGTAGGCGGCGTCCTCGCTCCGGGCGGCCCGCAACGCCGTGACGACGGAGACCGCGCGGCCCGCCGCCCGGGGCAGCCCCGCGAGCCGCGCGGTGTGCGCCGCGCGCAGCAGCTCCGCCTGGACCACGGCACCGGCGCCGTCCGTACCGGCCTCCAGTACCGCGGCGGCGGCGTCCCGCAGGTCCGCGGCGGCGGCGCGCTGCTCGGGGGTGGCCCTGTCCGGGGCCGGGGCGGGTGCTGTCGACGGGGGGTTCGTGTCCGAGGGGTCGCCGTCCGGCCGCTGCGGCGGGTGCGTGACCCTGGGCGGTACCGGTGCGGCGGCCGGCGGCTGAGCCGGGGCCGTGGGCGGTGGGTCGGTCGGGGCGGCGGGCGGTGGTTGGGTCGGGTTCGTGGTCGGTGGGTCGGTCGGGGCGGCGGCCGGTGGGCGCGTCGGGTCCGTGGCCGGGGGTTCCGGCGCGTCGGCGAACGACGGCTGGGTCGGGTCGGCGATCGGTGCGGCCGAGGCCGCGGCGGCGCGGTGCAGGCAGTCGGGCGCGAGCAGGCAACCGCAGCGGATCGTGTCCGCGCTGCTCACCACGCCGCCGGGGGCGTGCAGTTCGAGGTCGGTGTCGTCGTCCACGGCGATGCGCACCACGTCGCCCTCGCGCACCGCCGGCCGTCCCGCCACCTTGGTGACGCCCGCGTCCAGCCGCTTGCGGAGCCGGGGCGTCAGCGCCGCGACGAGTTCGGCCGTCACCGCGGGGTCGACCGGCGGGAGTTGCGGGTTCATGCGATCTTCTCCCCTACCCAGCGGGCGAGTTCGAGCGGACTGAGGGCGGCGACCGGCATGCCCGCCGCGACGAGTTGGCCCGCGACGCCGGTGGAGTACCGGGGCCGCCCCGCGTCGTCGAGGCTCGCGCACCCCAGGACGTGGCAGCCGGCCCCGACCAGGGCACGGACCTCGGCGAGCAGGCCGCCCACCGGGTAGCCCTCCTCGAAGTCGCTGACGACCACGACGAGGGTGCGGGACGGCACGGTGACGAGCTCGCGGGCGTGCCGCAGGCCCGCCGCGATGTGGGTGCCGCCGCCCACGCTGACCTCGAGCAGCAGGGACAGCGGGTCGTCGACGTGGTCCGTGAGGTCGATGACCTTCGTCGAGAACGCCAGGAAGTGCGTGGACAGGGTGGGCACCCCCGCCAGCACCGAGGCGGTCAGAGCGGACCACACCGTGGACGCCTCCATGGACCCCGACACGTCGGTCACCAGGATCAGCCGCCAGTCCGCGGCGCGCCGGGCACGGGTGCGGAAGACGGGGCGTTCGGGGACGACCCGGACGGTGCCGTCCGGGCCGCGGCGCGCGGAGGCCAGGTTGGCCCGCAGCGTACGGGCCAGGTCCAGGCCCCCGCCCGGCCGGCGGCTCGGGCGGGGCAGGACCGTACCGTGCAGCGCGGGACGCAGCCGCGTGGCCAGTTGCCGGGTCAGCGCGTCGACCAGACTCCGGACGAGTGGCCGGAGGGCGGCCAGGCGGGACTCGGGCAGGCCGCCCGCGTGCCGGAGCACGGTCCGCAGCAGGTCGACGGAGGGCCGCGCGCTGTCCGGGTGAAGCTCGGCCAGCACGTCCGGCCGGCCCGAGGCGGCGGCGGCCGCCAGGACCTCCTCGCGGATGCCCGGGCCGAACAGCGCCGCCAGGTCCTCCGACCACTCCCGCACGCCGGGGTAGGGAGCCTCCCGGCCGCCGGCCCGGCCGGGACCGCTCAGGTCGCCTCGGCTGCCCTCGCCCCGTCCGCTGCCGTACAGCTCGTCCAACGCCGTGGCCAGTGCGGCCGCCGACGGGGGCAGCCGGTCGGTCCGGCGGCCCAGCACGAGCCGCCAGCGGTCGGCGGGGGCCGGCCGGCGCTCCTCGCCGGCGACGGGCGGCACGGCCCCCTGCGCGGCGACGGGCCCGGGTGCTCCGGCCTCGCCGGCCGGTGGCGGGGGCAGCAGTCCGAGGGCGCCGAGGGTGGCCCGGGCCGCGAGGTCCGCGCCGGTCCACCGGGCGAGGGCGACCGGGTCCACGGTGCCCGTCTCGCCCAGGTGACCGACCGCCAACTGCTCCTCGACGGTGGACAGAAGCCGGTCGCGGGCCGCCGGGCTGAGGGCGTCGAAGCCGCCGCGCAGAGCGGGCAGGCGCTCGAGGAAGTCCCGGTCGGGCAGTTCGGACACCCGGTTCAGGAGCGGCTCCAGCGCCGGGGCCGCCGACTCCAGCAACGGGCCGGCGGCCGTCAGCAGCCCGGTCAGCCGTGCGGTGAGCGCGACCCGGGACGCGGGGTCGTTCGCCGTGTCGACCCACGCGGCGACGCGCTCGCCGAGCACCCGCGGGTCCTCGTGCCCGAGAAGCACCCGGACGGCTCCGGCGGCACCCCGCATCAAGGGCGAACCGTCCTCGGCCAGCCGGGCCAGCGCGTCGGTCAGCCGGACGCCGCCGAGGAGGTCCGCCCGGTGGGCGAGCTCCAGCAGGGCGTGCGCGTCCGCGGGGTCCTCCGCGCCGGCCAGGCCGTCCACCTGACGCACCGCCGCCGCGGTGAGCAGCTCGGCCACGGCGGCGGCCCGGGCGGTACGGTCCTCGTCGGTGCCGAGCCCGGCGAAGTGCCCCGCCCGCAACCGGTCCAGCAGGCCCAGCCCGGTCAGCAGTTCGGACAGTGCCGCGGCGCCGGGCAGCACCCCGGCGGCCTCCGTGAGGCGCGCGTCCGTCAGCTCCGGCAGACCGCACTCCGCCGCCTGCCGCAGTCCCTCCAGCGTCTGTGCGGGCGTGGGCCCGCCCTCGTCCCGCTCCGCCCGCCACCGTTCCCGCAGCACCCCTTCGGCGGCCTGGGCGGGCGTGACACCGCGTACGCCGGCCGCGGACAGCATCGCCTCCGTCGCCGGTGTCCAGCGCACCTCCCACCGGGTGGTCAGCGCCTCGGCGCCTCCCGCGCCGACGACCTCCCGCGGCTCCGCGTACGGCACCCCGCACACCGTCAGCCGGCGCAGCAGCAGGTCGCGCCGGCGGTCGAGGCCGGAGCGCTGAGGATCGAGTCGCAGATCCCGGGCCTTCGAGCCGCCGGGTCCGTCGGTCGCGGGACCCGGCAGTCCGAGGGCCGACAGCTCCGCCTCCACCGCCGGGGCGAGACCGCTGCGCGGTGCGCCCGGGGCGGGGCGGCCGGCGCGCGTCCCGACGAGCACCTGTTCCATCGCCCGCGCGACGGCCCGCCCCCTGCCGTACGGCTCACCCTGCGCGAGCACCGTCTGCACCGCCTCGACCAGCTCCCCCCGGCCCGCCGCCGGCAGCCCCCGCAGCCGTGCGAGGTCCGAGGCGAACCGGGTGATCTCACGTGCGTCGGCGGGCCCCGACGGATGCCCCAGCGCGCGCAGTCGCGCGCACACCCGTACGGCCGTCCCGGTCAGCGCATCCTCCAGCGCGGCCGGATCGCCCGCCGCACCCAGGACCAGGTGCTGCCACTCCGGGTCCCGGATGCCGGCCGGATAGCCCGACCGCTCGTCCAGGAGCGCGTAGGTGTACGGGATGAGCGAGGTCGTCCACACCGGCCGCCCGGCCCCGGCCCCGGCGTCCGCGTCGGCTTCCCTTTCCCCGTCCCCGGCGGGGAGCGCCAGCGCCGGGGCGTGGAAGGCGCCGACGACCACGGCGGCCCGCTCCCCGTGCGCGGTGGCGGCGGCCAGCCGGTCCCGCATCCACCGTTCGCGGCGCAGGTCCAGCTCGGGCACCCCGCCCGAGGCGGCCGCCTCCTCGCGCAGCGCCCACCCGGTCAGCAGCGCGGCACGCCGCAGTGCCTCGGGTTCCGAGCCGGGAGCCGTCGCCTCGACGAGACGGTCCCAGAGGTCCTCGCCGGGACGGCCGGTCAGCCGGGCCCGCAGGGCGCGGGTGAGACCGCGTCGGCCGGACTCCGGCGAGGGGTCTCCGGCGCCGCTCCACGCCCGGTCGGCCAGCGGCAGGTCGCACGCGACGACCGGGACCCCGTGCCGGGCCGCCCAGCGCACGGCGGCCAGTTCGGGGGAGAAGTCGGCGAAGGGATAGAACGCCGGGCCCCCGCCCCCCTCGGTGGGCGCCGCGGCCAGCGCGACCGGCGCCCGGGTCTCCTCGTGGCCGAGCCAGGGCAGCCACTCCTGCATCTCGGCGGGGAGCTCGACCAGCAGGACGTCCGGGGCGGCCCCGTCCAGCAGCGCGGGCACGGCCGCGGCCAGGGACGGCGCGTGATGCCGTACGCCGATGAGATAGGGCGCCGCAGGATCCGTGAGCGCGTCGGCCGCCTCGCCGGGTGTCAGGGACGGTGCGGCGGAGGAGAGCGGGGAGAGGGACACGGCTGTCAGGCCTCCAGTACCGTGCGCAGGTCCCACAGGGTGCGCCAGGTGGCCGAACCCTGCTCCGCGCGGCGCCGCACCGGACCGTCCCAGTAGCCCCGCAGCCGGGCCGCGTCGGCGGGGTCGTCCTTGCGCACGACGCCGAGGAGGTGCCCGGGCAGCAGCCCCAGCACGTCGCGGTCGCCGGGGAAGTAGGCCGCGGCCAGCCCGAGCGCGCCCGCGACGGACACGGCTTCCGCGGTGCTCATCACGGTGGACGGACGCTCGACCTCCCAGCCCTCCGCCGACCGTCCCTCGCGCAGGTCACGGAACGCGGTGACCAGCGCCTCCAGTACGGCGTCGTCGACCCGGAAGGGCGCCCCCGCCCGCTCGACCGAGGCCCGCGCCTGGCTGCGGACCAGCGCCGTCTCCGCGTCGAGGTCGGGGATGGGGCCGACCGTCTCGAAGTTGAAGCGGCGCTTGAGCGCGGCGGACATCTCGGAGACGCCCTTGTCGCGCAGGTTGGCGGTGGCGATCAGGTTGAACCCCGGTGCCGCGTGCGCCAGGGCGTCGTCGGTGCCCGCCAGCTCGGGCACGGCGATGCGCCGCTCGGACAGCAGGGAGACCAGGGAGTCCTGCACCTCCGGCAGACAGCGGGTGACCTCCTCCACCCGGGCGATGCCGCCACGGCCCATCGCGGTCAGGACGGGCGAGGGCACGAGCGCCTGCCGGCTGGGCCCCTGGGCCAGCAGCAGAGAGTAGTTCCAGCCGTACTTCAGCTGGTCCTCGGTCGTGCCCGCCGTGCCGTGCACGACCAGGCCGCTGGTGCCGCACACGGCGGCGGACAGCAGCTCGGACAGCATGGACTTGGCGGTGCCCGGCTCGCCCACGAGCAGCAGGCCGCGCTCCCCGGCGAGGGTGACGACACACCGCTCGACCAGCGCCCGGTCGCCGACGAACTTGCCCTCCACCTCGAGCCGGCGCGGCACACCCTCGGGCACCTCGGCGTCGTCGGGCAGGCGCAGGGCCCGGCCGTCGCTGCCCATGACGAAGGTGACGACGGCCCGGGGCGTGAGCCGCCACGCGGGCGGGCGCGGGCCCGCGTCGTACGCGGCGAGGAAGGCCAGTTCGGTGGCGTACCGGTCCTCGGGCGGCACGATCTGACGGGCGGTGTCGGGGGACAGGGTGGTGGTCATCGAGGGGTCTTCCGTTGAGCTCGGGACGGTGGTCATCGGCGGCGGCCCTTTCGCGCGGGCCGGGTGACGAGTTCCTCGTAGGCGGGCGCGTCGCCGGCGCGGACCCGGGCCCAGGCGCGGGCGAACAGCTCGGGCACGGGCAGCAGCGGCACGGCCCGCAGCCCTCCGCGCACCGGGTAGAGGCCCTCCTTCCACGTCTCCACCGGCAGTGCGGGGGCCTTGAGGTCGAGCCAGCCGCAGGGCAGGAACAGCGAGCGCCCGGCACGGGACCGCTTGGCCTCCACCACCAGGTCCGTGGCGGCGAGTTCGGCGCGGGCCTTCTTCAGACGGGCGGGCTTCCAGCCGGTCCAGCGGGCCACGTTGCGGTCCGTCGGATCGGGCAGGGCGAGCAGCTGAAGGTAGAGCGCCGCCGCGTCCTCGCCGAGGCCGTGGGCCGCGGCGACCTCGGCGACGAGGTCCGGCGCGCCGACCGTGGGGTCCTGGGCGTAGCCGACGGGGCCGTCGGGATCCCGGCCGGCGGCGACGGCCCGGGCCGGCTCGTCGCCGAGGAGGGTCCGCAGCGCCCGCAGGCCCGTTCCGCGGGCGGGGCCCACGAGTCCTTCGAGCAGTCCGAAGACGGCGTCGTCCGGTCCGGTGAGACGGGCCGGGCGGATCAGGACCATCTCCGCGTCGCCGTGCCAGGGGCGCAGCGCGAGCGCCTCCCCGGCCCAGGTCGTGCCGTCCTCGTCGGCGCCGCCGGCGGCGGGCAGTCCGTACGCCTTGCGCAGCTCGCCGGCGGTGTACCCGCCCTTCTCGGTCCACCCGACGTTCACGTCGAGCAGCAGCGCGGGGTCGGCGAGGCGGCGCCGCAGCGCGGCCAGGCCGTCCGGCAGTACCGCACGCAGGTGATGGCCGTGGGGCAGGGCGTAGGCCAGGGCGGTGAGGGCGGCGACCGCGCCGGTCAGGTCGTGGCTTGCGGGCAGCGCGGCGGGGTCCTCCGCGACCAGCCGGCCGTCCTTGTCCGGCCGCTGCACGGTCGTACGGCAGAGCCACGCGGTGCGGGCCGGGTTCAGGACGGCCTCGGCGTATCCGGTCGGCAGTCCGTCGAGGCAGGCGGCCAGGTCCTCGGGCACGCGGACGAGGGAGCCGAGGCGCTCGGCCCACACCCGGCCCGCCGCCCGGGTGTCGGGCCCGGACGTCCACAGGTCGGCCGGGGTCTCGGGCAGCAGGGCGCCGATGAGCGCCGCCCGGTCCTCCTGGGTGAGCGAGTGCAGCATGCCTTCGCCCGCGGCGAACTGACGCGGCTTCAGGCCGGTCACGGCCAGCGCGTCGGCGCTGACGTCCGCCGGGTGTCCCGCGAGCAGCACCGCGGCCTGGAGGGGGCCCAGGGCCCCGTGTGTCGCCTCGGTGAGCGCGGCGGGCGCCCCGGCCTGCCAGGGAGCGGCGTCCTTCTCCCGGACCAGCCGGACGACGGCGGTGAGCTCGTCGGCCGTGAGCGCCGGGGCGTACCGGGTCTCCCGCTCCAGGACGAAGTGGGCGACGGCCCCGAACCGGCCCGTCGGATCGTGGTCCAGGGCGAGCCAGTGGACACGGTCGCGGGCGTAGTCGGTGCTCTGGCAGCCGAGCACGACGACGGTACGGCCGTCGCGGCGCATCACCTGCCCGACGCGCTGCCGGTTGTCGCGCGGCTCGCTCAGCACGACCTCGCGCAGGGAGTTCCCGGGTGCGGTGAGAATCCCTTCGGCGAGTACGTCGAGCAGCAGCAGCAGGGCTTCGCGTGCGGCGGCGGGCAGGGCCGGCGTGGCGGCACGGTAGGCGAGCGGACGCAGCACGGCCAGCAGCGGCGGCCAGACCAGGCCGATGCCGGGGACCGTGTGCTCCTCGCTGCGCCACCCGTCGCCGAGGGCGGCGAGGCGGGCGTGGTCGGGCAGCTTCCTGCCGTCGGCGGGCATCCCCGACAGCACGTGGTTCACCGCGCGGATCTGACGCAGTGTGTGCCACTGGTCCCTCCCGCCGTAGCCTCCCCACAGCCGGGTCAGGCCGGAGGTGGCCTCACGCAGGATCTCGTCGGTGCCGTGCTCGGGGCGGTAGTCCGCGAACATGCCCTCGAGCAGCCGGCGGTCCGGCTTCTCCACGGGCGGTGTCGCGAACGTGGTGGCCTGGCCGGCGATCTGGAGCGTCGTCCGCACCAGGCCCGCCACGCCGGTCAGCATCGCCTTGTCGGTGAGCTCGGGCAGCGAGCGGGACACGGCCCGGCGCACGACGTCGTCGGCGCTCGGCACGACGGGCTTGCCGTCGGCGTCCACCGCCGTACCGGAGCCCCCCGGGCCACCGGGACCCTGGGCGCCGGCCGTGCCACCGGCCGTCCCGGCGGGGCCGTTCGCCGCCCCGCCGGAGCGAGCGGCCGCGGCCACCTGGGCCTCGCGTTCGGCCAGCGCCCGTGCCGCCTCCCCCAGCACCTCGGCCGCACGCTCGTCGGTGAGGGACCGCAGCACGGCCGACGCGGCCTCGTCCCGGGGACGCAGCGCGTGCCAGAACGCGACCGGCGGCACGAACGGCGTGCCCGCGGCGAACGTCCCGCCCCGCTCGTTCGGCGTGACATGGCCGAGCTCACCGCTCGCGGTGGGGTCGTCCTGCGCGAACAGGGAGATCCGCCGGTGCGCCCGGGCCACGACCGGCTCGGCGCCGCCGGGCAGCCGCAGCGCGCCGAGCGGAACGGCGCGCGTCCCGCGCCGTGGCGTGTGCAGCGTGACGGTGCGCCCGTCCGGCGTACCGGTGGTCGTGCGCAGTTCCTCGGCATCGTCCTCGGACCGCACCCAGCGGCCGACGACGGTTCCGTCGGTGCCGAACGGGCTTTTCTCCAGGCCGGGTTGCAGAGGCAGCGACTCGCACTGGTCCTGCAGCAGCGTCGCGTCGTCCCGGATGCCGGAGCGCAGGAAGGCCGGCAGGGAGGCGCGTCCGTGGGTGCCGGTCTCAGGGTCGTACTCCAGCCACACCCGCTGCCGTCCCTGCCTGCCCTGACGCCAGAACAGCGTGCCGTCCCCGAGGACGGGCCGGCCTGCGGGCAGGACGGTGTCACCGGCGTGCAGGGTGCGGCCGCCGGTGACCCGGCCGCCGCCCGGCAGCGGGAGCGACGGAGCGCCGGTGTGGTCGCCGTGCCACCCGTGGACCACCTGCTCACCGGTGAGCGTGTGCACCTCGGACGGCCGGGCCGACCAGTAGCCGCGCTGCTTGCCCTCGTGCCACCACACCACCAGCAGCTCGCCGTCGGTGTAGCGGAACTGCGGGCGCTCCCAGCGGCCCAGAGCGACCGGCAGCCGCAGCTCGTGTTCGAGCACGATGCCCTCCGGACCCACGACGAGCACCTTGTTCCCGCGGCTCAGGATCAGGCAGGGCCAGGCCTCGTTCACGATCAGCGTGTTGTCGCGGTCCTTGCGCATCTCGGCGTCGAGCAGCCGCAGCGCCTCGTCGAGCGCGGGCCAGCCCAGCTCGTCCAGGACGCCGGCCCGCAGGGTGCGCCCGAGCAGGGGGGCCGTCGCGTACCCGGCGACCCGGGCGACGGCCTCGGGATTGACGCGCGGGGCCACGGAACGGAAGGGGCTCAGCCGGTTCAGCGCCGCACGGGCCCCGGGCAGGCCCGTCGCGCCGGCGAGTTCACCGACCGCGCCGTCCAGCCACTCGCGCAGCACGTCGCCGAGCACCGGGTGTTCGGCGACGTGCTCCAGTGCCCGGGACCCGGTCCGGTCGCCGCCCACCGCGCCGACGGCGCGCAGCAGCAGGGGACGCAGCCGCGGGTCCGCCGCGACCGCGGCCAGGTCGCGCCGTCCGGGCCGGTCGGAGAGCACCCACTCGTTCACCCGCAGGTGGACCTCGGTGTCGGGGTCCGGGAGGGCCAGGGGGATGTCCTCGGCGGCGCACAGGTCGAGCAGGTCGACGTCGGCGCCCGCGTGCCGGCGGCCGGTGATCAGGTCGACGGGCCGTCCGTCGGCGCGCAGCCGTGGCGCCATCCGGGCGACGAGGTCCAGGGTGGCCGGCGAGCGGTCGCCGACCGTGCCGCCGTGCTTGCGGTGGGCGGCCCACCGGCTCAGCCAGTCGGCCGCGTCCACGCCCTCGGCGACGCCGTCCGCCTGGTCGGCGCCGCCGGTCTCCCCGGTGAGCAGCCGGTCGGCTCCGCACTCGGCCAGCAGCTCCAGCCAGAACTCGTCGGCCTCGGTGGTGCGGTCCAGTCCGGCCGGCATGATCTCCAGCAGCCGGGCCCGTACGCCCGGCCGCTGTTCGGCGAGGAGGGTCAGGGTGGCCCGGTAGGCGGTCCAGAAGGAGGCGGGCGCCCGCACGGCGGCGGGTGAGGCGATCAGGTCGGCGACGAGGGCGCACTCGGCCTCGGCCCGGGGCAGCCCCGCGGCCTTGATGAGGGTGCGCGCGTCCTGCGGCAGCGACGCGTACGGCGGCATGCCCGCCGCGCAGCGCTCCACGGTCAACTGCCGGAACTGGTCCCACGCGTGAGCGCCGTCGAGCCGGGCGGTGAGGTCCTTCACGTGCTGCTTGAGCGCCTTGACCGTCAGGGCCCCGGCGAAGGCGAACTCCAGGAAGACGGCCCGCTGCCGCTCCTCGTCGACGGCGAGCGCGTGCACCCGCTCGGCGTCGCGGGCCTTGCCGAAGAAGGCGGCGGCGTAAGTGGTGTTGTCGTGCTGGAGGAAGATGCGGGCGGCCTGCTCGTAGAAGGTGGGCAGGAAGTGCGGCACGGCCCTGCCGAGCCGTTCGCCGAGCTCCTCGAAGCCCTCCTTGGCCGTGCCCGGACGGGACTTGGCCTGCCGGGCGAGCCGCTCGACGTCCTTGACGAGGGCCAGGGCGTGATGCCCGTTCGCCGGGTCGTTGACCAGGGCCCAGGCGGGGAAACCGAGGGTCTCCCGCCGCACCTGACCGACCTCGGGCGTCTCCGCCTCCCGGGTCAGTCCCAGGAAGTCCAGCGCGAGGTCCTCGGCGTCGCCGAGGGTGCCCGGCACGAGGCGGACGACGCTGCGGTCGTCGAGGGCGGGGTGCGCGTAGGTGCGGACGGTGAGGGTGTCGGCGTCCTCGCGGCCGGTGCTCCCGGACGGCAGGATCGCGCCCGCTTCCAGCAGGGCGGCGGCCGTCGCGTCGTCGTACCCGGTCGCGCCGGAGCCCGGGGCGGCGGACAGGTGCCCGCCTGCGGTGTTCGTCCCGTGCGTGCCGTTCATGCCGCCCGCTCCTCGTCCTCGATGTCGCGCCCGGCGTACAGCGCCGCGGCCATGCGCATGCCCTCCGACCAGGCCACCGGCCCGATCCGGCCGAGCTTCAGCGCCTGCCCGGCGGCGTCGGTCCACATCAGGGGACCGGTCTCCGTCTCCTCGTAGCCGTCGTATTCGCCGACCCAGACCCGGGCCTCGACACCGTGCCCCTCCTCGCGCACGGAACAGACGGCGTAACCGCCGCGCACGCGGTAGCCGAGCTGGGTGACCCGGCCGTGCAGGAAACGCAGCTCCCTGAAGGTGCCGCCCGCGTACTCCTCGACGGAGGTGGCCTCCGGGTCGAGGCCGGCGGGCCGGTGCCAGACCTCGCGGAAGAGCTGCTGGGCCCGCTGCTCGACGCCGAGCTCGACGGCGAACTCCCGCAGTTCCTCCAGTTCCTCGAGGAGCACCGGGTGCGGAAGGCGCACGAGGGCGGGGGCGATGCGCACGGTGTCTCCGTCGAGGTCGACGAGGCCGAGCCCGCGCTCGGGGTCGGCGTCCCGCAGGAACCCGGCGACCTCACCGTCCGCCCCGGTGACCACGAGGTCGCGCAGGGCGGACCGCCAGGCGGGGTCGGGCCACACCCGGGTGAGGACGTCGAGGGGCACGGGCAGCGACCGCACCATCCACCGCTCCACGTCGGTCAGGCACTGGCGTTCGTGCCGCTCCAGCCACTCGGCGAGCTGCCGCAGCCCGACCACGGACGGATCGTCCGCGAGCTTGGCGGGCACCGACTTCAGCCGCCGTCCGGCCGCGTTGCGGCACACCACCTTCCCGTCGTCCAGGGCGACCTCGTAGTCCCCGGCCGTCACCCACCCCATACGTGCCTCCCCGCACCGCAGTGATCAAGTGCCGGGAACTCTAGGACAGGCCACTGACAACGCCGTTCGCCGGTCAGCTCTCCAGGCGGACCGGCATCAGCAGCGAGAACGTGTCCTCGTCGTCGGTCCGGCGGATCGCGAGGGGCGCGGTGGGAGCGCCGAACTCCAGGACCAGCCGGTCCCGGGCGCCGGCGTCCAGCGCGTGCAGCAGGAACGCGCGGTTCACGGCCACGCGGTCCGCGGCGTCGTCGCCGTCCTCGCAGACGGCCACCGTGCCGTCGTCCGCGACGCGCAGCACGCTGAGGTCGGTCGGAGCACGGTCCTGCCCGCCGTCCTCGTCCGGGCGGACGGGACCGGTCTCCAATGCCCGCCGGAACGCCGGCACGTCGACGACGGTCCGGCGCCCGGACGGCAACTGGACGAGACGGCGGTAGTCGGGGAAGTCGTGCGCGAGACACTGACCGGCCGCCTGCCGGTCCCCGCTGTCGAGCGTCACACGGTCACCGTCCACCGTGAGCCCGACGGTTCCCTCGTCGGTCAGCAGCGCCCGCATCGCGTCGGCGAGCGGGGCGGGCACGACGGCCTGCACGCGGGGCCCGTCGTGCCCGGCGGCCCCGACGCGCGCCACGGCGAGCCGGTACCGGTCGGTGGCCACCACGCGCAGCGCGCCGTCCTCCAGGTCGAACAGCACACCCCCGAGCACCGGCAGTTCGGGGTCGGTGCCGGCCGCGAAACGGACCGCGTCCAGCGCGGAGGCCAGGCCGGGCGCCGGGACGGAAAGCCGCACGGTGCCGGTACGGAGCGATGTCATGGGGTTCTCCCTGTGGTCGAGCAGGACACGGAGCGTGGAGAACTCGCCGCGGGCATCGGACAGCCCCTGTTCGAGGCGGCGCAGATGCGCCCGGAGGAGGGTCCGCACCAGGTCGGGATCCGGGCCGGACCAGCCGGCCAGCACCAGCCGGATGTCGGCCAGCGGCATCCCGGTCCGGCGCAATCGGGCCAGCACCCGGGCCTCCTCCACCTGTTCCGGCGCGTACCAGCGGTAGCCGGTCACCGGGTCCACCCGGGCGGGGACCAGCACACCGGCACGGTCGTAGAACCGCAGGGCGCTCACGCCCAGGCCGCTGTCGCGGGCCGTCTCACCGATACTGCGCATCTCGCTCTCCACGCCCGTGACTCTGGGCCCTTGACCAGGTCGAGGGTCAATTCCGTCCCGCCGCCCGGGCCCGGCCGGTGTCAGCCGAGCACGAACGGCAGCCGCGCGGCGAGCCCGCCGAGTGCGGTCTCCTCCGCGCCGGTCGGGGCCCGGCGGCCGGTGCCCACCAGCAGCGCGTCCGTGTCGGTGAACGACTCCGGGAACACGGCGCCGGCGATCTTCTCCAGCGCCGCGCGGGAGTGGGCCAGGCCCTCCGCCGGCGGCCCCGCCGCGTCCGGGAGGTGCGCGACCAGGTCGAGGTGGTGCAGGGTCCATTCCAGGACGTACGCCGTGAGGTAGTCGCCGGCGGTGAGGACCTCGCCCTGGGTGCTCACCCGGGCGCCGCGGTCGGCGAGTTCGGCGGCCCGGCCCGCGGCGGAACCGACGTCGTCGAGGTGGAACGCGAGCAGTCGCGGGTCCCCGTACGCGGCGGCCAGCCGGACGGTCAGCGCGTCGAGGGGGTCCTCACCGGTCGGCGGCCGGTCCCCGGCCTTCCAGTAGGACACCGCGTCGACGGTCGGTTCGGTCCCGGCCGGGGTGACGAGAGTGATCAGGACGTCCTGCGCGTCGATGACCAGATGGCACACCAGGTCCCGCACGAGCCAGCCGGCACAGCCGGACGGCTCGGCGAAGTCCTCGTCCCGGAGTCCGGCGACGGCGGCGCGCAGCGCCGTCCAGGAGCGTGAGAAGAGATCCACGCCGGCAACGTAGTGCGGTGGCCGGGCACGGACAAGCCGCGCCCGGAACGCCTACAGGAAGCGCCGGACGGGCAGGACCGCGGCTTCCCTCACCCGCTGCAGTGCGGCGCGGCGCTTCCAGCGGGTCCGGTCGATCGCGACGCTGCGCTCGAGGTCCGCGTCGAAGTCCCGGTCCAGGCCGGCGGTGAACTCCTCGTCGAGCACGGCGAGCATGACCTCCTCGTCGTGGTCCATGGAGCGCCGGTTGAAGTTGGTGGAACCGATCAGCGAGGCCACACCGTCCACCGTGATGATCTTGGCGTGCATCATGGTCGGCTGGTACTGGCGGATCGACACGCCCGCGTCGAGAAGCCGTGCGTAGTGGTACTGGCCGGCCAGTTGGCAGGCCCGCTGGTCGGTGTGCGGGCCGGGCAGGAGGATCTCCACCGTCACCCCGCGCCGTGCGGTGGCGCACAGCAGGTCGATGAAATAGGTGTCGGGGGCGAAGTAGGCGGTGGCCAGGCGGAAACGGTGCTCGGCGGAGGTGAGCATGACCCGGATCAGGGTCTGCATGTCCTGCCATCCGAAGCTGGCCGAGCCGCGCACCACCTGGACCACGGACGTGCCGGGCTGCGTGTGCTCGGTGAACCGGTCCCGGTCGTCGTAGAGGTCGTCGTGGCATTCGGCCCAGTTCTGGGCGAACGCCGCGGCTATGCCGTCCACGGCCGGGCCCCGCACCTTGACGTGGGTGTCGCGCCACTCGTCCGGGGTGCGGGCGTCGCCGCACCACTCCTGGGCGATGCCGACACCTCCGGTGAACGCCGTGTGCTCGTCGACCACCAGCGCCTTGCGGTGGCAGCGGTGGTTCTGCTTGAACGGCGACAGCCACAGCGGTCTGCGGAACCAGGCCACCTGCACACCGGCCGCGTCCATGCTGTCGAGCAGTTCCTGCTCGATCTCCTTGGCGCCGAACCCGTCCAGCAGCAGCCGCACCCGGACCCCGGCCCGGGCCCGCTCCGCGAGGGCGGCGGCGAAGTCGTGGGCGATGCTGCCCCGCCAGTACACGAACGTCATCATGTCGACCGTGTGCTGCGCCGACCGGATCGCCTCCAGCATGGCCGGGAAGATCTCGTCGCCGTTGCGCAGCGCGGTCAGCTCGTTTCCCTCGGTGGCGGCCACGCCGATGAGCCGCTCCAGGCGGCGCCGCAGACGCTGGACAGCGGCCGGGCCGGCGCCGGGCCGCCGTTCCGTCGTGTTCGTGCGCCCGGGCGCTGCAACCTGCTCTGGCATCGGTCCTCCACCTGCATGTTCCGCGGCCGTCCCTGCGCTGCCGGGGCCCCGGAAGCTTAATCCGCCCCCCACACCCCTGGCCACCGGGCTCACGGAGGGTGGCCTCGGCTAGCCTGCGAGCTCGGGCTGCTGCGGGCGCCGGCCGCCCTTGCGGGGCGGTGCCCGGCGGATAAGGAGGGGCGACATGGGCTCTGCGGAGCTTCCACGGGTGCGGTGCGACGTGCGGGTCCGGGCGGCCCTGCCGCGCGTCTGGGACCTGGTGACCGACATCCACCTGCCGGCCCGGCTCAGCCCGGAACTCCAGCGGGTCGCCTGGCTCGACGGCGCGCTGCGTCCCGTGGTCGGCGCGCGCTTCGAGGGGCACAACAGTCACCGTTTGCTGGGTGAGTGGCGCACCGTCTCCCAGGTGGTGAGGCTGGAGGAGCACCGCGTGTTCGCCTGGGCCGTCCTGGACGAGGACGGCCGCTTCGGGGAGCCGGCACGTGACCCCGCGCGGGCGCTGGCCTCCTGGTGCTACGAACTCGACGCCGACGGCGACGGCACCCGGCTGCGCCAGACGGCGGTCCTCGGGCCGGGGCGCAGCGGCGTCACGCTCGCCGTCGAAGCCCGCCCGGACCGGAAGGAAGAGATCATCTCCCACCGCCTGGAAGAGCTCCGTGCCGGGATGGAGGAGACGCTGCACGGCATCAAGGCGCTGGCGGAGCGGGCCGGCTGAGCGGAGTCCCGAGCAGCCGGCCCCGGCATTGCCGAGCGCTCAGTTCTGTGTCCCGCCGCCCCGCGTCACCTGGCCCGTCACGTCGGTCACCTGACGTGCCGGCGGAGCCTCGGCGTCGACCTCCATGCCGAAGTCGGAGAACTCCATCAGCGTGCTGACCTTCACCTGCTGGGGCGATGCACTGCCCTCCGGCTGGGCGGAAGCCGGGGCCTTGAGCGCCATGTCGATCTGCTGGCGGCGGATGCGGCCCTCGTCGTCGAGCCAGATCTGCATGGGCAGCGTCGGGCCGATCTGCTTGCCGAGCTGGGCGCCGCCGGGAAGCTTCGCGACGTCGATCGAGACCTTGTAGTGAGTGGTGTCGACGCCGTCGATCTTCTCGGTGCCGACCTCGGAGACGTCCCTGTCGGTGATCGCCTTGGCATAGGCGGCGGACTGGGCGGGGTCACCGATCTGCTGCGGGTTCGCGCCCTGCTGACCTGCCACCCGCTTCAGGTCGATCTTCATCCAGGGCTTGCCGCCTGCGGCCTTCGGGTCGGGTGCCTTCTGGTAGAGGACCTGGTCGACCACGCGCTGCTCGATGCTCTGGCCCTCGGCGGTGATGGTCATGGTGCTGCCGCCCTCGGCCAGGTCGAGGGCGCCCTGCCCGTCGGCGGTGACCGACTTGCCGTTCGCGTCGGCCTTCACCTTGATCGTCAATTTCGCCGTCTCGGCCTCGGCCGTCCGGTCGTAGGCGTTGCGCACGGCCGTGGTGTCCTGCTGCCGGGCTCCGGCGGAGCTGCCGGCGGTTGTCGAGGCGGTGGACCCGCCGGCCGCCGGCTCGCTGTCGTCACCGCAACCCGTCAGGGCGACGCTCCCCATGACG
Source organism: Streptomyces flaveolus (assembly GCF_044765825.1). Lineage (NCBI taxonomy): Bacteria > Bacillati > Actinomycetota > Actinomycetes > Kitasatosporales > Streptomycetaceae > Streptomyces > Streptomyces flaveolus. The sequence continues at coordinate 197,712 of NZ_JBIWKU010000007.1, forward strand.
ACGGCGGTCGCGATCGCGCCCGCCTTCATCCCCCTGCTCCCCATGCGTGTTCCTCTCTCCTCGCGATGGCCGACCGTCCCAGTGGTGCCGTCGGCTTTCGCCGCGAGTGCCCGGCGCGGTCGTGGACACGCCAGGGGAGGGGGTGGTTGGCTCATTTTCGAGATCTCCGCACAACCGGTGCAGAAGATGCGCTTCAGGGGGTAACCGACCGACGGAAAGGGTTGCCGAGCACCATTGTTGCCGTTTGACAACAATGGTCGTGAGGCAACAGAGTGGCCGTGTCGGACTGTGGGGAAGGACCAGGAATGCTCCGGTGGACGGAGACCACTCCGTGTGCTGGTCACGATTGCCCGAGGGCGGCAGTGACTCCGGTGCCTCGAACGGTGGTTCAGGCGGTCCGGCTGCCGGAGTCCGGGATGTCGTCCTCGTGCGTCTGCGCCGCCGCGGCGGCGCAGAACGCCTCCAGCCCCTCCAGCAGGGCGACCCGCTTGCCGGCGGGCATGTCCGCCAGCACCTTCCGCAACTCCCTCTCCCTGCGCGCGCGCAGGTCGGCGAGGAACGCGCGGCCCCGGCTGCTGAGGTGCAGCCGCACCTCGCGCCTGTCCGCCGGACTCGTCACCCGCTCGACGAATCCGGCCGCGTGCAGCCGGTCGCACAGTCGGCTGGTCGACGGCGGTGTGGAGGCCAGGGACTCGGCCAGGGTCCGCAGGTTGATGCCGTCGTGGTGCTCGAGGATATGCAGCACGCGCAGCTGGGACGCGGAGGTGGGCGCCGTGGAAGCCCGGCCCCACACGACTTCCAGCAGCTCAACGGCCGTGGTGGTCACACGAGCGACCTCGTCGGGCTCCGGGCGGCGGCGGAAGGCAGTCACGATCACACTCTCGCAGGCACTGGGGTGCCTGCCAGCGTACTAGGCGCACGCGCTGGTCACCTATGACTCGGGGCGCCCGACGTGGCTCCGTGAGCGGAGCGCGTCCGCTATTCGGCGAAAGACAGGTGTATCCCCCATCATGAACAGATTTGTGGTCGCTGAACGCGCTCTGCGTACAGCGGCTCCCCACGAGTTGCTCGACGCCATCCGTGCCGTACTGATCGACCAGTACGGCGCGGAGGACGTCGAGCTCTTCATGGCCGATTACGGCCTGACCGTGCTTCAGCCGGTCTCCGTACTGCCGCACACCATGGAGCCGGTGTCGGTGCACAACAGCCCGGCAGGCCGGGCCTTCGGCTCGCAGAAGCCGTACTGCGAGGAGACCCGGGACGGGCGGGCGCGCCTGCATCTGCCGGTCAGTGTGCGCGGCGACCGGCTCGGCGTGCTGTCCGTCACCCTGGCCGAGGCCGACGCCGCGCGGCAGTGGGAGTCCGAACTCGCCGAGATCGCCGACGTGCTGGGGCACGAGGTGATGGTGGCGGAGCGCGACACGGACCTGTATCTGCAGGCGCGCCGCAAGGACCGGCTGACCCTGGCCGCGGAGATGCAGTGGCAGCTGCTGCCCGGCCGCTCCTGCTCACGCCCCGAGTACGAGCTGGCGGCTCAGCTGGAGCCCGCCTACGCCATCTTCGGCGACAACTTCGACTGGTCCGCCACCGCCGACCACCTGATGCTGTACGTGACCAACGGCATGGGCGAGGGCATAGAGGCGTCCCTGCTGACGAACCTGGCCATCAACGCCCTGCGCAACGCCCGGCGCGCCGGCATCTCCATCGCCGATCAGGCCGCCCTGGCCGACCAGGCCGTCTACGCCCACTACCAGGGGCGCTGCTACCTGTCCGTCCTCATGTTCGACTTCGATCTGGCCGCCGGCCGGGCGAGCGTCGTGGACGCGGGCTCGCCGGAGCTGTGGCGCCTGCGGGGCGGCACCGTGGAGCGCGTCTCCTTCGACGCCCAGCTGCCGCTGGGCATGTTCGAGGAGACCGACTACGTGGTGCAGGACTTCGACGTCGAGCCCGGTGACCGGCTCGTCTTCGTCAGTGACGGCGTCCACGCCGTGGCGTCCCCGAAGGGAGAGGCGTACGGGGAGGCGGCCCTCGCCCGGGCCATCCACTCGACCCGGTTGCTGCCCGCCGCCGACGTGCCGCGCGCCGTCCTGCGGGAGCTGACCGGTCACCGCGGCGAGGCCGTACCGGAGGACGACGCCCTGATCGTGTGCCTGGACTGGCACGGGAGGTCGCCTGGCGACTGACGGCCGGGTGCGGCGGGTTGTGGCGATCGCGTGTCGTTCGCCTCACTCCGTCGCGCTCACGTTTGTCATCTGGCAATAATTGCCTCATGGTCTGCCGTCCGGTCGGCCATAGTCACACAGGGAGACGATGCAGGTGGCGGAGCACGACACGGCCCCCCGAATTGCGCAGGACCTGACCCGCTTTCTCGAAACGCGCCGTGAGCAGATCGCCCAGCGGTGGGCGGACGCCGCGCTGTTCCGGGCGGTCTTCACCGTCTCGAGGGACGAGGCGGTCGAGGCGTGCAAGGCCGTGGTGGACGCCCTGGCCGACGTGGCCCGCACCGGGCGGCTGGAGGACGTCGGGGCTCCCGGGTTCGGTGCCGTGCGGGACCAGCTCGGCCGGATGTCCGCCTCCCGGAGCCGGGCCGGATTCGCCCCGTCGCACATCGCCGACGAGGTCTCGGGCCTGCGCGAACCGGTCGCGGCGCTGCTGCGTGCCGAGTACGAGGAGCCGGCCGGCGAGCGGGCGCACGCGTGCCTGCTGGCGCTGACGGTCCTGATGGGCACACTCCGCCTGGTGGTCATGCAGACGACGGTGAGCGCGGGTGAGGAACTGATCGCGCGTCAGCGCGAGCAGCTGCTGGAGGTGGCCACCCCGGTCATCAAGCTGTGGGAAGGTATCGTCGCTGTGCCGCTGATCGGCACGCTGGACAGCGCCCGCAGCCAAGTCGTCATGGAGAACCTGCTGGAAGCGATAGTGGCCGAGCGGTCCCAGTACGCCATCCTCGACATCACCGGCGTACCGACCGTCGACTCGCTCGTCGCCCAGCACCTGATGAAGACGGTCGCCGCGGCCCGTCTGATGGGCGCGGAGTGCATCGTCTCCGGAATCCGGCCCGCCATCGCGCAGACCATCGTCCACCTCGGCATCGACCTCGGCTCCGTCGTCACGCGAGCCGGCCTGGCCGACGCCCTGGCCTACGCGCTCAACCGGCAGGGCATCGTCGTCTCGCCGCGCCCGGTCGCGGGAGCGAGTCCGCGGTGACCGGTGTGTTCGCCGCCCACCCGGTGCCGGTGCCGGTGCTCGCGCTGGGAGACGTCCTGTTGGTCACCCTCCAGGGAGAACTGCACGACGGGGCGGCCGGACAACTCCAGCACGACGTCGCCCGTCGTATCGCCTCCGGCCCGGCACCGGTGGGCGGCGTCGTGATCGACATCTCCGGTGTGGACATCGTCGACTCCTTCCTCGGCCGGGTCCTGGCAGAGATCGCGGCGAGCGCGAGCCTGCTGGCCACGCGTACCGTGCTGGCCGGCATGCGGCCCGCCGTGGCCATCACCCTCGTCGAGCTGGGCCTCACCCTGCCCGGCCTGGTGACGGCCCTGGACGTGGACGCCGCACTGTCCCTGCTGGACCGAGCTCCTTCGCCGGCCCCGCCCGCTCACCCGGAAGAGGGTGCGTGATGCACGCCCCACTCGTCCCGACAACCCGCCTGCCCATCGGCTCGGACGTGGATCTGGGCCGGCTGCGTCAGCAGGTGCGCCAGACCGCGGCGAGGCTCGGCTTCGGTCTGGTGCAGCAGACGAAGCTGGTGACCGCGGCCAGCGAACTGGCCCGGAACACCCTGGTGCACGGCGGCGGAGGGCACCTGGAGATGACACTGCTCGAGGACGGCGCCGCTCGCGGGCTGCGGCTGTCCTTCGTCGACGCCGGCCCCGGCATCCGCGACGTCGAGCTGGCCATGACCGACGGCTACACCTCCGGCGGCGGCCTGGGGCTGGGCCTGAGCGGCGCCAGGCGACTCGTCCAGGAGTTCACGCTCGAGAGCCGTCCCGGCCAGGGCACCACCGTCACCCTCACCGACTGGGTCGCCGGCTTCCCCTCGGCCCGCGCGGGGTCGCCATGAGCCGGGACCGGAGGGCACCCGGTCCCGGCCGGCGCAGGCGTCTTCGCGCTCGGAGCCCCTTCAGGCCCCGGGGGTGTCCGCGTCCGAAGTGCCGCGGGTGCGTGCGGCCAGGAAGCCCGGCATGCCGCGGTGCAGCGCCTCCCGGACGGGCGGGTCCATGGCCGCGAGCACGGCGGCCAGCGCGTGCGCTCGGCGCCACGCCACCTCGTCCAGCATCTGCCGGCCGGTCCCGGTGAGGTGCAGTTGCACCTCACGCCGCTTGCGCGGATGCAGCACACGCTCCAGCAGACCGGCCGCCTCGAGCCTGTCGCACAGCCGGCTGGCGGTCGGCGGCCCCATCTCCATGCGTTCCGCCAGAGCGGTGAGGTTGAGCCCCGGCTCCGCCTCCAGGACGCGCAGGGCCCGCAACTGGTGCGCGGACAGGCGCAGGCTCGCCCCCTGAGCGGCCACGGTCCACAGGTTCGTCAGCGACTCCACGGCATCGGCGATCTCCAGCGCGAGAGCAACGGGGTCATCGCCCGATCCGCTTGCCGAGTCGTCCCCGGAGCCACTGAGGCGCGTCACGAAGGCATCACTTTCAATCATCACCTGCCGGTACGAACACCGTCCTCACCCCCACGCGGTACCCGAAGAGTCACCGGGCAAGCACCGCCGCCCCGCCGAGTGCGGGACGCGGTCGGGCGACGACGCCCTCCGGCTCAGCGCGGTACGCGGTAGGTCACATGAGTGACCAGGCTCGCCGGCCGCGAGGTCACCTGCTCCAGTTGCAGCGGCGGGACGCCCTCGAACAGCCGCGTTCCGGCGCCGAGCGTGAGCGGCACGATGTGCAGCCGCAGCTCGTCGACGAGGCCGGCGGCGAGGTACTGGTTGACGGTGGTCGCACCGCCGTGGACCAGCACATCGCCGTCACCGGCCGCCGCCCGCGCCCGGGCCAGCGCCGACGCGATGCCGTCGGTGACGAAGTGGTACGTCGTCCCGCCGGCCATCGGCTGCGGCTCGCGCGGGTGGTGGGTGAGCACGAACACCGGCGCGTGAAAGGGCGGATCGTCGCCCCACCAGCCGTTCCACCGCCGGTCCCACTCACCACGGACCGGGCCGAACATGTTGCGCCCCATGATGAACGCCCCGGCGGCGGACAACCGGTCGCGCTCGGCCCGGTTCTCGTCGGGAGTCTCGAACATCCAGGCGTGCAGCGCGGCCCCCGATCCGTCGCCGCCGTCCTCACCGAACGGGCGTTCCTCGGTCTGGTGGAGCCCGGCCGAGTACCCGTCGACCGAGATCGTGATGTCGCAGATCACCCTGCCCGTGCGTGTGGTCATCGCTGTGTCCTCCGCGCTCGACACCGGACGAACGGATCGGTTTCCCTCCCGCATCCTCACCCTCGGCCCGAGGCCTGGGCCTCAGCGGGCCTCACTCGGCTCCTTCGTGTCGAATGCCCGGGCGACGGCGAGGCTGTCCTCGTAGACATGGTGCCGGGTGACAAGGCCGTCTTCGACGGTGAGGTGCAGCGCGAACCGGGCGCGATAGGCATGTCCGGTGGAGCGGGCGGTCTGACGGATCTCGCCGAGTACGACCGCGTCGCGGCCGTCGACGAGGATGCGCTCGATCTCGGTCGCCGCGCGCCCGGGCACATGGTGCTCGGCGAGCTCGCGATAGTGGGCGGCGACATCGGCGCGGGTCGAACGGTGCCGGATCCAAGGGGTGGCGGTCCGGCCGTGCTCGGCCTCCGGCCAGTCGAGTTTCCAGTCGCACGTTTCGGCGTACAGCGCGGCGATGCTCTCCGGGTCGCCCCCGCCGATCCGGAGCAGCAACTCCTCCACGACAGCGCGGGTGGTCGCGGGCGCGGCTGTGGGCATGACTCATCACTCCGATCCGGTGTCCGCGTCCGGCCGACGCGGTGAGGTCTGCATTCTCGTCGGGACCTGCGGACCGGGCGATTACCTCCCGGGTAAGGGCACGGACCGTCGCCCCACGCATCCGAGGAGCCGCCGCTGAACACCCTTCTTGGTGACCGACGTCGGGCAGGTGCGGTCCGGACACTCTCGGGCGCGGTCGCCCCGGGCGGTGCTCAACGGCCCCCAGGCATGGCAGGACGGCCTCGTCTCCGCGGCCTGCGAGCAACCCGCTCTCCTGCCGGTACACGGGTCAGCGCTCGGCCAGCACCAGCACGATCGGTACTCCCCGGCACGGGACCAGGCGAAGGCCCTGCCGGGTGTCGGGTCGGCCCGCGAGCAGGACGCTTGCGAAGTCCGGTCCCTTGGTGAGGGCGCCGACCAGGTGCGCGGGATCGGCCGAACTGATCACGCGTCCCCGGGCGTTGACGAGGTGCGCCCGCGTGGGCAGCTCCCGCAGTACGGGCAGGACCGCGGCTTCCAGGTGCCGCAGATAGATGTCGGCGGCGGCCACGCCGGCGAAGCGGCCCTCGTGGTGGACGGGCGCCGACAGCGTGAGGCTGTACTCGTCGGAGCACAGGTAGTCCACGTAGGGTCCGGCCACGGTCCGCTGCCCGGTGTCGCGCGGCCGGGTGAACCACTCCCAGTGCGTGTAGTCGGAGTGCGCCGACCGTGCCGGATCGAGGTCGAGGAGCAGCGGGTGGATCGACCCCTCCACGTCGGTCTGCCACCACTCCATCCAGGCAGGTACGTCACGCAGCAGGCCCGGGGCCGCGATGAAACCCAGGCCCGAGATCAGTTCCCCGGCCAGCAGGCGCCGGTGGAACTCCGGTCGCAGAGCCGCGAGGTCGGCGCTGACGGCGCCGCGGCCGCCGCGGGTCACACCGTGCAGGAGCCGCGTGGTGGCCGCGGCGATCTCCGCGACCTCCCGGAAGACGTCCTCGAGTTCATGGCGCACCCGGGTCAGGGCGCGTTCTTCCGCGGGAGTCCGGAGCACGGGGGCGGCGGTGCCGGTCGTACCGGTGAAGGCGGGGCTCGTGCTCATGCGTGCCTCCGGCGACGGTGGGGGAGCGGCGACTACAGCGCGAGCCGCTCCCCGATGAGCCGGGCGGTGGACTCGCGCACGCACTGTTCGGCCAGGTCCCTGGCCGATTCGCGGGCCCCATCTTGCACGGCTGAGATTACGGAGCGGTGACGGTCGGCGGTTTCTGCACGATATTCGTCGTCTCTCAGCACAAGGCACAGCAGGATGCCCACTTCTGCCTGGATGGCGATCTGCTCCCGGGTGAGGCGGGCGGACTGGGAGGCGGCCGCCAGTTCGACGTGGAAGCGTCCGTAGACCCGGCTGCGCTCCGCGGCATCGGCTGCCGTGACCAGCTCCTCACGGGACCGGCGCAGCTGCTGGAGATCCTCCGGTTCGGTGCGCTCCGCCGCCAGCAGGGCCGAGGCCCCGCTGAGGGCGGCCCAGTGATCACCGAGGTCCCGTAGCCCGTCGGTGCTCCAGGCGGCGAGCCTGGTGGCGATGCGGTCCGCTCCGGGGTCCTCCGGCAGGGACACGAAGCTGCCGCCGCCGCGGCCCCTCCGGGTGACGACCATGCCCTGCTGGCGCAGGGCCACCAGGGCTTCGCGCAAGGTCACCGTCGAGACGCCCAGCTGGGTGGCGAGGTCGGTCTCGCCGGGCAGCTGCTCCCCGTCGGCCAGCAGCCCGAGCTCGATGGCGTCGCTCAGCCTGCGGACCACCGCGTCGACGCGAGCGGTGTTGTCCACGGGGGCGAACAGGACCTGCCGGGTGCCGCCTCCGCCGCCGGTCCCGCCCCGCTCGTCGCGCCTCACGACCATCACCTCGCCTTGTTGACTGAAGCTTTACCTTAACGGCGTCTTGAAGTTTGAACTATGACTTCATATGTTTTCGTTCAACTTACGGAGCGCCAGAAAGGTTCCCGCCCCATGAATGGGATAGCGATCAGGCTGCAGGGCCTGCGGAAGTCCTTCGCCGGGACGGTCGCCGTGTCCGGGGTCGACCTGGAGATCCCGGAGGGGGAGTTCTTCTCGATGCTCGGCCCGTCCGGCTCGGGCAAGACGACGGTCCTGCGGATGATCGCGGGCTTCGAGAGCCCCACCGCGGGCCGGATCGAACTCGCCGGGCAGGACGTCACACGCCGCGCGCCCTTCGAACGGGACGTGCACACCGTCTTCCAGGACTACGCCCTGTTCCCCCACATGACGCTGGAGCAGAACGTCGCCTACGGGCTGAAGGTCCGCAAGGTGCCCAAGGAGGAACGCCTGCGGCGGGCCCGGGAAGCACTCGACGGCGTCCGCCTGGGCCACCTCGCGGCGCGCCGCCCGGCCCAGCTCTCCGGCGGCCAGCGTCAGCGCGTCGCCCTGGCCCGCGCCCTCGTCGGCCGCCCCAGGGTGCTCCTGCTCGACGAACCGCTCGGCGCCCTCGACCTCAAGCTGCGCGAACAGATGCAGGTCGAGTTGAAGGCCATCCAGCGCGAGGTCGGCATCACCTTCGTCTTCGTCACCCACGACCAGGAGGAGGCCCTGACGATGAGCGACCGCATCGCCGTCTTCAACGAGGGCCGCATCGAACAGGTCGGCACCCCCGCCGACATCTACGAACACCCGGCGACCGCGTTCGTGGCGTCCTTCGTCGGCACGTCCAACCTGATCGCGGACGACGCCGCCCGGCGCATCGTGGGAACGGCGGGCACCCACAGCATCCGCCCGGAGAAGATCAGGGTGCTCAAGGAGCACGAGCCGGCCGACGAACCGGAGCACGACTGTGCCACGGGAACCATCGCCGAGGTGGTCTACCTGGGCGACTCCACCCGCTTCCTCGTCGACCTCGACGCCGGCGGCCGTCTCACCGCCGTCCAGCAGAACCTGCGGACCTCCTCCGCGGACGTCGCCGCCTACCGCGGCACCCGGGTCCGCCTCCAGTGGCACCGCGACCACTGCGTCGCCATCCCGGCCGGCCGCTGACCCGGCGCACCCCAGAGTCCACCGCCCCACCTCGTCCCCAGCACCCTCACGCCCACGTAGGAGAACATCGTGCGCATCGCCCGGGCACTGCAGGCGGCCTCCGCCGCCGTGCTGCTCCTCGCCGCCACCGCCTGCGGCTCCTCCGACCCCGGATCCGGCCCCTCGGCCGGCTTCGACCCGCCGGACCTCGAGGCGCAGTCGACGCTCGGCCCGACGGAGGGCGAGGTCAACCTCGTCGCCTGGGCCGGTTACGTCGAGGACGGCTCCAACGACCCGAAGACCGACTGGGTCAGCGACTTCGAGAAGCGGACCGGCTGCCAGGTCAACGCCAAGACCGCCGCCACCTCCGACGAGATGGTCAAGCTGATGAAGACCGGCCAGTACGACGCGGTCTCCGCCTCCGGCGACGCCTCGCTGCGCCTGATCGCCTCCGGCGACGCGGCCCCCGTGAACACCGGGCTCGTACCGAACTACGCCGACATCTTCGACGGTCTGAAGAACAAACCCTGGAACTCCGTCGACGGGAAGATGTACGGCATCCCGCACGGCCGCGGCGCCAACCTGCTCATGTACAACACCGACGCGGTCAAGCCGGCTCCGACCTCCTGGTCCGCCGTCTTCGACGACGCCCCCGCCCACAAGGGCAAGGTGACCGCCTACGACTCGCCGATCTACATCGCCGATGCCGCCCTGTACCTCAAGAGCGCCCGGCCCGAACTGAAGATCCAGAACCCGTACGCGCTCGACCAGAAGCAGTTCGACGCGGCCGTCGACCTCGTGAAGAAGCAGAACGCCGACATAGGCGAGTACTGGGGCGACTACCTCAAGGAGATCTCCGCCTTCAAGAGCGGCAACTCCGTGGTGGGCACCACCTGGCAGGTCATCGCCAACCTCGCGGCGGACGAGGGCGCCAAGGTCAAGACGGTCATCCCCGAGGAGGGGACCACCGGCTGGTCCGACACCTGGATGGTGTCCGCCAAGGCCAAGCACCCCAACTGCGCCTACAAGTGGCTCGACTGGATCGTCTCGCCCGAGGTGAACGCCCAGGTCGCCGAGTACTTCGGTGAGGCGCCCGCCAACTCCAAGTCGTGCGAGCTGACCAGCGACAAGAACTTCTGCGCCACGTACCACGCCGCCGACGAGGCCTACTGGAAGGACACCGCCTTCTGGAACACGCCCATCGAGCAGTGCCTGGACGGCCGCACCGATGTCACGTGCGTGCCCTATGCCAAGTGGGTGCAGGCCTGGACCGAGATCAAGGGCTGAGGAGCCACACCGTCATGACGTCCACCGTGCCGGCCGCCGGACGCCCCGCCCGGGGAACCGTCCGGCGGCTCGCCGGAGTCCTGCACCGCAGGCCCCGGCTGAGGCTCTCCCTGCTGCTGACCGCCCCGCTGCTCTGGCTGGCCGTGCTCTACCTCGGCTCGCTCGCCGTCCTGTTCGTCTCGGCGTTCTGGACGACCGACTCCTTCACCTCCGAGGTCGTCAAGGTCTGGTCGGCCGACAACTTCCACGAGCTGTTCACCCAGCCCGTCTTCCGCCAGGTGATCTGGCGCAGCCTGGGCGTGGCCCTCGCGGTGACCGCCCTGTGCGCCGTCATCGCCTTTCCGCTGGCCTTCTACACCGCCCGCATCGCCCGGCCCAGGTGGCGCCCCCTGCTGGTGGTCGCCATCCTCACGCCGCTGTGGGCCAGCTACCTGGTCAAGGTCTACGCCTGGCGGCTCATCCTCTCCGAGGGCGGTGTCGCCGACTGGATGCTGAAGCCGTTCGGCCTGTCCGGCCCTGGCTACGGACTCCCGGCCGTGGTCATCACGCTGACCTACCTGTGGCTGCCCTACATGGTCCTGCCGATCCACACCGCCCTGGAGCAGCTCCCGGCCGGGCTCCTGGACGCCTCCGCCGACCTCGGAGCCCGCGCCGGGCGGACCTTCCGTTCGGTGGTGCTGCCCCTGGTGCTGCCGTCCGTCGCCGCGGGTTCGGTCTTCACGTTCTCCCTCAGTCTCGGCGACTACATCACCGTCCAGATCGTCGGTGGGAAGACCCAGATGATCGGCAACCTCGTCTACTCCAACATCGAACTCAACCTGCCCATGGCCGCCGCCCTCGGCACCGTGCCCGTCGTCGTCATCGTGCTCTACCTGCTGGCGATGCGACGCACCGGCGCCCTGAACAGCCTGTAAGGAGAGCGCTGTGCACCTGTCCCGTCCCGCGCGCATCGCGCTGCGGCTCGGCGCCGGACTCGGCTTCGCGGTGATCTACTTCCCGTTGCTGCTGGTCCTGGTCAACTCCCTCAACCCGGACCGCAGTGCGAGCTGGCCGCCGCCCGGCCTGACGCTGCACTGGTGGTCCGAGGCCGCCCGCAACGACGGCGCCCTGTCGGCCCTGTGGGTGTCGGTGAAGGCCGGCCTCGGCGCCACCGCCATCGCCCTGGTCCTGGGCACCCTGATCGCCTTCGCCGTCGCCCGGCACCGCTTCTTCGGCCGCGGCACCCTCTCCTTCGTGGTGGTGCTGCCGATCGCGCTGCCCGGCATCGTCACCGGCATCGCCCTCAACTCCGCCTTCGGTACCGTTCTGGAGCCGCTCGGTGTGGGACTCGGCCTCTTCACGGTCGTGGTGGGCCACGCGACCTTCTGCATCGTGGTCGTGTTCAACAACGTCGTCGCCCGGCTGCGCCGCACGTCCACCTCGTTCGAGGAAGCCGCGACCGACCTCGGCGCGCACAGTTTCCGGGCCTTCGTCGACGTGACTTTCCCGCAGATCAGGGCCGCGCTCCTGGCGGGCGGACTGCTCGCCTTCGCCCTGTCCTTCGACGAGATCGTGGTCACGACCTTCACCGCGGGCCCCGGCGTCGAGACCCTGCCGGTCTGGATCTTCAACAACATGACGCGTCCCCAGCAGGCACCCGTCGTCAACGTCGTGGCCGCCGTGCTGGTGCTGCTCTCGGTGATCCCGATCTACGTCGCCCAGAGGCTGTCGGCGGACACCGCGACCAGCAGCCGGGTCTGAGTGTGACGCGGATCGCACGGAATTCTCCGAGCGTCGTAAATCGGACAGTGATGCGGTAACCGAATATCGGACACTCATCGCTCACGCTTTGGAACGAGTGATCATGGGTGCGCTTCGGCCTTGGAAAGTGAGGTGATTCCGTCGACAGGTGACATGAATGCCAGGTTATTGGGGCGTCCTTTACCTCACCTCAAGCAGCCGCACCACGGAAAACGCAGGATTTAACGTCTTGTTCATGACTCAGCTGGACACGCGCTCCCCGGACACCGCGAAAGAAGGCGGCGCCGCTGCCGACGGCATGCGCAGCAAGGGCCTGGGCGGCAATTCCGTGGGCCTGCTGGGCAGCGCGGTCATCGGGGTCTCCACCGTGGCCCCGGTCTACTGCCTCACCTCGACGCTCGGCTCCACCGCCGGCGAGGTCGGCGTGCAGATGCCCGCCGTGTTCCTCGCCGGCTTCCTGCCGATGCTGCTCGTCGCCTTCGCCTACCGCGAGCTGAACAAGGCCATGCCCGACTGCGGCACCTCGTTCACCTGGACGGTCAAGGCGTTCGGGCCGCGCGTGGGGTGGATGTGCGGCTGGGGCCTGGTCATCGCCACGATCATCGTGCTGTCGAACCTGGCCGGCGTGGCCACCTCCTACTTCTGGCTGCTCGCCGGCGAGATCACCGGCAGCGACTCGGTGGCGGCCCTCGACGGGAACAAGGCCGTCCACATCGTGACCTGTCTGGCCCTCATCGCCCTCGCCACCGTCATCAGCTATCGCGGCATGACGGCGACCAAGGGCCTGCAGTACACCCTGGTGGGGCTGCAACTGGTGGTCCTGGCGGTCTTCGTGATCATGGCCTTCACCAAGGCCGGAGGCGCCGGCTTCCCGACGTCGGCCCACTTCTCCTGGTCGTGGCTGAACCCCTTCGCCGTCCAGTCGTTCGCGGCGTTCACGGCCGGTCTGTCCCTGTCGATCTTCATGTACTGGGGCTGGGACGCGTGCCTCACCGCCAATGAGGAGACCAGCGGCAGCAGCCGCACGCCGGGCCGTGCGGCGCTCGTCGCCATGATCGTGCTCGTCGGCTCGTACCTGGCGACGGGCGTCGCGGCGCAGATGATCGTGGGCTCCGGCGACCAGGGACTCGGACTCGCCAACCCCGACACCTCCGACAACGTCTTCGCCGCCCTCGCCGGGCCCGTCATGGGGCCCGTGCTGGGCGTCGCGCTGTTCGTCGCGGTCCTCGCGTCGGCCGCGGCCAGCCTCCAGACGACGTTCATCCCCGTGGCCCGCACGGTCCTCGCCATGGCGACGTACGAGGCGCTGCCCGCCTCGTACGCCCAGGTCCACCCGCGCTACCGCACCCCGGGCCGCGCCACCGTCACCGCGGGCGTCGCGACCGGCGTCTTCTACACGGTGATGACACTGGTCAGCGAGCACGTGCTGGTCGACACGATCTACGCGCTGGGCCTGATGATCTGCTTCTACTACGCGCTGACGGCCTTCGCCTGCGCCTGGTACTTCCGTGCCGATCTCCTGAAGTCCGGACGCGATCTCGTGTTCAAGGGGTTCTTCCCCGTCCTCGGCGGAGTGCTGCTCACGGCGGTCTTCGCCAAGACGCTCGCCGACATGTGGGACCCCGCCTACGGGAGCGGATCGTCCGTGCTCGGCGTCGGCTCGGTGTTCGTGATCGGCGTGGGCCTGCTCGCCCTCGGTGTGCTGATCATGAGCGTGATGCGCCGGCGCAGCCCCGCCTTCTTCCGGGGCGAGGTGCTCACGAAGTCGACGCCCGCCCTGGTCGCCGAGGACTGAGCCGGAGCCTCAGTCGCGGCTGCGCCGGTCCGCCAGGGCCAGGATGCCGCGCGCCCGCTCCAGTACGGGCCTGTCGACCATCTGGCCGTCGACGGTGGTGACGGACGCCCCGGCGCCGAGGACGGCCCGGGCCCAGCGGATCTCGCCGTCGCCGGGGGCGAAACCGTCCGCGACGGGGCCGATCTGCGAGGGGTGGATGCACAGCTTGCCCGCGTAGCCCAGCCGCCGGGCGTGGGCGGTGTCGGCACGCAGGGCCTCCAGGTCCCGTACAGCCGTGGTCACGCCGTCCACCGGGCGGCCGATGCCCGCCGCCGCGGAGGCGAGGACCAGGCGGCTGCGGGCGTGGGCCAGGGCGAGGGTGTCGTCGTGGGCGACGCCGAGCCGGGCGGCGAGGTCCACGTTGCCGAAGGCGATCCGTACGACGCCAGGGACGGCACACACGTCGTGGGCGCGCTCGACGCCCAGGGCCGTCTCGACGAGCGGGATCAGCGCACAGCGTCCGGCGGTGCGCGCCGCGATGCCGCCGAGGACGGCGGGGTCCTCCGCCTTCGGCACCATGACCGGGCAGCCGCGGTCGGCGGCCATCGCGAGATCCGCCTCGCACCACGGCGTGCCGGGCGCGTTGACGCGCACGACGGTCCGGCCGCCGAGGCCCGGCCAGTCGGCGGCGGCCTGTCGGGCCTCTTCCTTGTCCTCGGGCGCGACGGCGTCCTCCAGGTCGACGACGACCAGGTCCGCACCGCTGCGGGCGGCCTTGTCGAAGCGGTCCGGGCGGTCGCCGGGCACGAAGAGCAGGGTTCGGGCGGCCGATACGAGCAGGGCCTGTTCCTCGGTCCCGTCGATGTGCGTGCTCATGCGAAGGTCACCTCGGCGGTGGCGTGCCGGGCCTCGCGGTGGGTGGCCGTCCGCAGCCGGACGCCGGTACCGGTGGGCGCGCCCTCGGCCAGCAGGTGCTCGCCCGCGAACGCCGGCCGGTGCAGCCGGAAGGAGAGCGAGCGTACCGGGCGTCCGGGCGCGTTGCGCCGTACGACGTCGAGCATGAGCAGCGCCAGGAGCGGACCGTGGACGACGAGGCCGGGGTAGCCCTCGGTCTCGCGGCAGTACGGGTCGTCGTAGTGGATGCGATGGGCGTTGGCGGTGAGGGCACTGAGGCGGAACAGCAGCGTGGGGTCGGGCTGGAGGCGCAGCCGCCAGGGGCTCTCGCCGTCGGGGACGGCGTGGTCGTCGACGGACGTCGGGTGCTGCCCGCCGCCGCTGCCGCCGGAGCGGTAGACGATGTCCTGCTCCTCCACCAGGCACGTGCGGCCCGACTGGCGGAACTCCTGGCGCTCGGTGACGAAGAGCAGTTCACCGTTGCGGCCCTGCTTGGGCGTCACCGCGGCCAGGCTGCTGATCCGTTCCGCGGGTTCGCCCAGACGCAGCGGTGCGGCGATCTCGCAGCGTCCCCCGGCGAACATGCGCCGGCGGTCGGGGACGGGCGGCAGGAAGCGGGCGTCACGCAGATGGCCGTCGGGGCCGAGCTCGCGCTGGGCGGGCCAGTGCAGGAAGTAGAACCACTGCCAGAGAGGGGGGAGCGGGTCTCCGGCCGCCGCGGCGGGCCCGGGCAGGTCCAGCAGGGCCGATACGGCGGCGGCGGGGTCCGGCCGCAGTGTGTCGCGTGCGACGACCGGTTCGGGGTGCCATGTCTCCACGTAGGAGCCGAGAGGGGCGGTGGCGGACTGCATGGTGTGATGTGACCTCGTGGTTCAGGTGAGGGGCGCGGTCTTCGACGGTTGCGGGGTAGGGGCGGGCGTCTCGGCGGCGTCCAGCCGGGAGGTCCGGGACGGCTCCCGTACGACCAGGGTGGCCAGGAACGTCAGCCCGACGCATCCGGTGACGTACCAGAAGAAGAGGTCTTCGTGGCCGGCGTTCTTGAGGGCCAGGGCGACCGGCTCGGTGAGGCCGCCGAAGGTGGCGGTGACCAGGGCGTGCGGCAGACCCACGCCGAGGGCCCGCACCCTGGTGGGGAACATCTCGGCCTTGATGATGGCGGCCAGCGCGGAGTACCCGGTGACGAAGGTCAGGGCCACCGTCATGAGGAGGAACGCGATCCACGGGCTGCTCGTGCGGCCGAGGAGGGTCATGAGCGGCACCGTCAGGAGCATGCAGCCGCCGGAGAAGGCGAACATGACCGGACGACGCCCGATGCGGTCGGAGAGCGCACCGACGGCCGGCTGCATCAGCATGTAGACGAACAGCGCGGCGAAGCCGATCACGGTGACCGTGGACTTGGGTATGCCGGCGGTGTTCACCAGGTACTTCTGCAGGTACGTGGTGTACGTGTAGAAGGCGACGGTGCCGCCGATGGCCAGGCCGAAGACCGCGAGGAGTTCGCGCGGGTATTCGGCGAACAGGGCGACCAGGCCCTTGCGTTCCCGGGCGGCGGGGTCCCGGACGGCCTTGCGCGCCCGCTCCTGTTCGTAGTGCTCGGACTCCTCCATGGTCCGGCGCAGGTACATCACGACCAGGCCGGCCGCGGCGCCGATCACGAACGGGACCCGCCACCCCCAGCCGTGCAGCTGGTCCTCGGTGAGCAGGTTCTGCAGGGCGATGGCCACGGCCAGGGCGGCGAGCTGGCCGAGCACGATCGACACGTACTGGAAGCTGGAGTAGAAGCCGCGCCGGCCCGGGGGAGCGACTTCGGAGAGGTAGGAGGCGCTGGAGCCGAACTCGCCGCCGACGGACAGGCCCTGGGCCAGCCGGGCGAGGACCAGCAGGGCGGGAGCCCAGAAGCCGATGGTGTCATGTCCCGGCGCCAGCGCGATGGTGAGGGAGCCGGCGCTCATGAGGGTGACGGACAGGGTCAGTGCGCGGCGCCGGCCGAAACGGTCGGCGTAGGCGCCGAGCAGCCAGCCGCCGAGAGGGCGCATGAAGAAGCCGACGGCGAAGACGACGGCCGTCGAGAGGAGTTGGGCCGTGCGGTCGCCTTCGGGGAAGAACACGGAGGCGAAGTAGATGCTGAACGTGGCGTAGGCGAACCAGTCGTACCACTCGATGAGGTTGCCCAGACAACCGCGTACGACGTTCCTGGTGACCCGCCGTCGGTCGGGGGTGGGGGGAGCGGGGGTGCGGCTCATCCGTGGCGACCTCCGTCTGCTCGGTGGCTGAAGTGCCCCACATCATGAGCAGTGATGGAGCCCGCTGAACAATAGAAAGGCGTGATGGGGCCATGACCGGTCCGCATGGACCTGCCGGGTCACGCCTGCGCCTCGGGTTCCTCGGACGTCTGCATCTGCGCGGAAGGCCACCGCTCCTGCGAGACGGCCTCCGTGATCCGGCGGACCAGTTCCCGGGCGACGACGGCGACGGCCGGGGGCACGCGTCCGTACCGAGGGGTCCCCAGGACGATCGACCGCTCGACGTCGGGCTCGCACAGGGGTGCGGCGCTGAGGCTGCCGTTCGCCACGTCCTGGGCGATGCCGACGCCGGGCAGGACCGTCCAGCCGTGGCCCGCCAGCACCAGCTGCTTCTGCACCCGCATGGAGTTGGTCTGCACGGCGATCTCCATGGTGGCGCCCGACCGGGCCGCCGCCGCGTCGATCAGCGTCCGCAGGGCGTGCCCCGCGGCCGGCATGACCAGGGGGCGCGCCGCGACCTGTGCGAACGCCACCGGGCTGTCGGCGCGCAGCCCGGCCGAAGCGGGGGCGACCGCCCACAGGCGCTCCCGCACGAGGGGGCGGGCGTTGAGGGACGGGCCGCTGTCCAGGCTGTACAGCAGCGTGAGGTCCAGGTCGCCCGCGTCGAGCCACTGCTGAAGGTGGCCGGAGTATCCGGTCATCAGGCGCAGCTCCACCCCGGGATGGGCTTGGCCGACCGCCGACACGAGCTGCTCGGCGAGAAGGTCGCTCGTGCTCTCCAGCAGACCGACGGTGACGATGCCCGTCACCTGGCCCGAGCGGGGCTGCACCTCGGCTCGCGCCCGCTCCAGTTCGTTCAGTGCCCTGCGCGCACGGTCGACCATGATCTGGCCGGCGTCGGTGGGGCGCATGCCCTGCCGGGTGCGCTGGAACAGGGGGACGCCGAGTTCCTCCTCCAGCGTGCGGATCTGCCGGGTGACAGCGGGCTGCACCAGGTGCAGCAGCTCGGCGGCGCGCGTCACGCTGCCCACCTCGGCGACCGTGACCAGCGCCTTCAGCTGCTTGACGTCCATCCGGGCCAACCCTCCTCGACATCCACGGCACGCATGGGGCCATCAGGAATTGCTATTTCACTAAGTCGGGAATGAATGTTCATGATGGTACGCCAGTCCGGATCACCGACACCTTTCCGGAGGTCGACACATGGCCGAGAACCCAGCGCCGCCGGCCGGCGGGCTGCCCCTGTCCGGCATCACCGTCGTGAGCGTCGAGCAGGCGGTGGCCGCGCCCTTCGCCACCCGTCAGCTCGCCGACCTCGGCGCACGGGTCATCAAGGTGGAGCGGCCCGGCGGCGGCGACTTCGCCCGGCGCTACGACACGACCGTGCACGGCGAGTCCAGCTACTTCGTGTGGCTCAACCGCTCGAAGGAGTCGGTGACGCTCGACCTGAAGTCCGAAGAGGGACGCGAGGTCCTGGAGCGGCTCCTGGCGCGGGCGGACGTCTTCGTCCAGAACCTCGCCCCCGGCGCCGCGGCCCGCATGGGCCTGGGTGCCGGCGACCTGGCGCGGCGGTTCCCCGCACTGATCCCGTGCTCGGTCTCCGGATACGGCACCAGCGGCCCGTGGGCCGACCGCAAGGCGTACGACCTGCTCGTGCAGTGCCAGACAGGACTCGTCTCCCTCACCGGAAGCGCCGGGGAAGCCGCCCGCGTGGGGGTGTCCGTCGCCGACATCGCCGCCGGCATGTACGCCTACAGCGGCATCCTCACCGCCCTGTTCACGCGGGCCGTGCAGGGGTCCGTCCGGGCCGTCGAGGTCTCACTGTTCGAGGCGCTGGCGGAGTGGATGGGCCAGCCCGCCTACTACACGGCGTACCACGGCTCCCAGCCCCCGAGGGTCGGAACCCAGCACGCCACGATCGCTCCCTACGGCACGTACACCGCCGCCGACGGCACGGACGTGCTCCTCTCCGTGCAGAACGAACGCGAATGGGCGGCCCTGTGCGAGCACTTCCTGCGGTCGCCGGATCTGATCGACGACCCGCGCTTCGCCACCGGGCCGGCACGGGTCGGCAACCGCCGGGAACTGAACGCCGTCCTGGCGGAGCGGATCGCCGCGTCGGACGGTGCCGAGGTGATGAAGCGTCTCGACGCGATCGGCATCGCCAACGCGCCGGTCAACGACGTCAAGCAGTTCCTCGACCATCCCGTACTGACGGGCCGGGACCGCTGGCGGCAGGTGCGGATACCGGGCGGTGAGACCGTCGCGGCCCTGCTGCCGCCGGTGGACCTGGCCGGTACGGCTCCGCGCATGGACGCGGTCCCCGCTCTCGGCGAGCACACCGAACAGATCCTGACCCAGCTCGGATACGACACCGCCCGGATCGACGCGATGCGAACGGCCGGCGCCGTCTGACGCCCCGGACCGTGCACCTGCCGAGACCACAGCAAGGAGGCCCCATGAGCACCCTCGACATCCTGTCCGAGGACGAGCAGTTCATCGTCACCACGGTGCGCGACTTCGTCGACAAGGACATCAAGCCCGTCGCGCGGGAACTCGACCACACCGACACCTACCCCGAGGCACTCGTCGAGCAGATGAAGGAACTCGGCATCTTCGGCCTCGCGGTGCCCGAGGAGTACGGCGGTACTCCCGTCTCCACCCCCTGCTACGTGCTCATCACCGAAGAACTGGCCCGCGGCTGGATGAGCCTCGCCGGCGCCATGGGCGGCCACACCGTCGTTGCCAAGCTGCTGCTGCACTTCGGCACCGAGGAGCAGAAGCGACGCTATCTGCCGAGGATGGCCACGGGAGAGGTACGCGCCACCATGGCACTCACCGAACCCGGCGGCGGTTCCGACCTCCAGGCCATACGCACGGTCGCGCGCCGGGACGACGAGGGCTACCTCGTGAACGGCGCCAAGACCTGGATCACCAACTCCCGCCGCTCCCAGCTGATCGCCCTGCTGTGCAAGACCGATCCCGAGGCGTCCCCGGCCCATCGGGGCATCTCCGTCCTTCTCGTCGAGCACGGTCCCGGACTGACGGTCTCCCGCGACCTGCCGAAGCTCGGTTACAAGGGAGTGGAGAGCTGCGAGCTGTCCTTCGAGGACCACCGCGCCCCGGCGGACGCCGTACTGGGCGGGGTCGAGGGCCGGGGCTTCGCCCAGATGATGAAGGGGCTGGAGACCGGCCGCCTCCAGGTCGCCGCCCGCGCGCTCGGTGTCGGCCGGGCGGCGCTGGAGGACGCGCTCGCCTACGCCCAGCAACGCGAGTCGTTCGGCAAGCCCATCTGGAAGCACCAGTCCGTCGGCAACTACCTGGCGGACATGGCGACCTCCCTCACGGCGGCCCGTCAGCTCACCCTCCACGCGGCCCGCGAGGCGGATGCCGGCCGGCGCGTGGACATGGAGGCGGGCATGGCCAAGCTGTTCGCGTCCGAGACGGCGATGCAGATCGCGCTCAACGCCGTCCGCATTCACGGCGGTTACGGCTACTCCACCGAATTCGACGTGGAGCGCTACTTCCGGGACGCGCCGCTGATGATCGTCGGCGAGGGCACCAACGAGATCCAGCGCAACGTCATCGCGAGCCAGCTGGTCAAGCGAGGCGGACTCGACGCATAAATCGCATACCAAATGAGGAGAGGTCGAGGAGGTGCACGAGCTGCACCTTGTCGGGTGGGCAGCTTTGGTATACAAAACGGGGGCTGGTTGCTCTTCCTCGGACTGCGGAGTTGTCATGTGTCTTGAGCCGTCCCCTCCACCTTCGAGCCGTCTGACGCGGCGCGGCGTGCTCGCGGGCGCCGCGGCTCTCGCGGGAACCGCGGCAGTCCTCTCCACGGCACCCGACGCCGCCGCTCGCCCGAACGGCGCGGCGCGCGAGGCGGCTCCGGACGGCGATCTGGTGATCGAGGGCGGCACGCTGCTCGACCCGGCCACGGGCGAGGTGACCGAAGACGCGGTCGTCGTGATCCGCTCGGGCAGGGTGGACCGGTCGGGCCCGCGCGGCAGGGGAGCCGTTCCCGCGGGTCTTCCCCGGCTGGACGCCCGGGGCCGCTGGGTGCTGCCCGGCCTGGTCGACGCCCACATCCACCTCAGCACGGTCGCCGAGGCGCGTGAGGCGGTGACCAAGGGAGCCACCAGCGCGCGGAGTGGATCCACCACCTTCTACCAGGACATCGCCGTCCGGGAACTCGCCCGGCGGCAGCCCGCCCAGGCACCCCGGCTGCGCGCCGCCGGGGTGTTCGTCACGCCCGACATGGGCGACTCGGTGCTCGCGGATCCCGACCTGGCGCCCCTCGTCGGCCTCGACGGCGGAGTGCGCACCGGCGCGGCCCTCAGGCGTGTGGTCGAGGTGAACGTCGCCCGGGGCGCCGATGTGATCAAGACCCGCGTCAACGAGCGGGCCGGACTGCCCGACCAGGACCCGCTGGCTCAGGTGTACTCCTACGAGCAGCTGGCCGACATCGTGGCGGCGGCCCGGCGCCACGGCAAGGGCGTGCTCTGCCACAGCTACAGCGAGCAGGGCTGTCACGACGCGGTCCGGGCCGGGATCCGGTCCCTCGAGCACGGTGTCTTCGTCGCCGAGCGCACCCTGCACGAGATGGGGAAGAGGGGAACGTACTTCACGCCCACCCTCACCGCGATCGCGGGACTGGCGGACTCGTCCGACCCCGTACTGGCGGAGCGGGGCCGCACCTATCTGCCGGTCCTCAAGGACGCCGTACGAGCCGCGCACGAGGCGGGCGTGCCCCTGGCCGCGGGCACGGATTCGTCCGGTGGAGAGGTGACGCCCATCGGACGCGAGATCGAGCTCATGCGCGCCGCAGGGCTGTCGCCGCTCGAAGCGATCCGCACGGCCACCGTGAACGCGGCACGGCTGCTGGGTGTCTCCGGCTCCGTCGGCCGGCTGGCCCCCGGCTGTGCGGGCGACGTCCTCGTCGTCGACGCCGACCCGCTGAGCGATGTCTCGACGCTGTCCCGGCCCGTCGGCGTCGTGCGCGCCGGCCGGATCTGCTGAACCGGTCCCGCGGCACCCTCCCCGCCCGGCACGGCCGGCGCCCTTTCCGTCGCTCCCCCTGCCGAGGAGTGCGCAATGCACCGCGCACACCTCCTGGGCTGGGTGACGGACGTGCGGCTGGACGAAGAACTGTCCGCCTGCTACGGGACCGCCACGCACGGGGGCTCCGACGTCATGGGCCCGACCCGGGCCGGCCTCACGCCGGGCAGCCCGGCCGACTTCGTCCTGGTGCGGGGTGAGTGCGTGCCGCAGGTCGTGGTCGACATGCCGCAGCGTGACATGGTGGTGCACGGTGGCGCCGTCGTGGCCCGCGACGGACGCCTCGTCCGCCACGACGCCTGGGCGCTCGCGGGCCGGCGAGGTCGCGCAGGGCTATGTCGCGCAGGGCTATGTTGCGCGGAACCTTCCCCGCTCGACCTCCGTGACCAGCCCCGTGCCGATCAGCCGGTCCAGGTGCTGCACGGCGGTCCGGCGCTCGACCGGTTCCACGTGCGAGCCCTCGACATGGGGGCGGTAGACCAGGCGGTGCTCGGTGATCTCCTCGACGGTCCGCGGTTCGTCGAGGAAGGCCAGGAGGGCAGCGTCACGCTTCTCCACCACCCCGGCGAAGTCGTCGAGCCGCCTGGAGAACTCCGTGGCGCCCTCGATCACGCCCTTCTGGTGAGCCGTGCCGTACCAGCGGACACCGATCTGCCGGCATCGTCGCACGGAGGACTCGAAGTCGGTGAGACTGCTGCCGACGCCTCCGTAGTACGGACCGAACGATGTCAGGTCGATGTCCGCCACGAAGAGGAAGCCGTCCGGCTCGATCAGGAAGCCGCTGTGTCCCGCCGTGTGGCCCGGGAGGTGTACGACGGTCACGGTGCGGCCGCCGAGGTCGAACACCGTGCCGTCCTCGAACCCCGTGGCATCCGGGCGGTCCCGCACGTGGAAGTGGTCGCGCAGCATCGTGTGGGTGTGCTCGACGGCGTCCGCGGGGAGGCCGTAGCCCTCGACCATGACCTCTCGTGACCGCAGCGCGGCCAGGTCCTCCTCGTGGATGTGCACGGGCACGTCGTAGTCGGCGAGACCTGCTACGTGGTCCTCGTGCGCGTGGCTCACGAGGACCACGTCCGCGGGCGGTGCCGTTCCGACGAGCGACAGCGACGGATCGATGACCAGTGTCTCGGCGGTGCCGCGCACGAGTATGGAGTTGGCGTAGGGGTAGGCGCCCCGTTCGGCGCCCACCAGCACGGTTACCCCGCCGTAGTGCGCTTCCGTGTATCCGGTGGTGAGCAAGGTCGGCATTCCTTCGTCCGTGGGCGGCCCGTGGTGGCGGCCGTGCGGTTGGTGACGGACCGCGGGGGCTTGGGGGGGACAGGGTCGTCCTCCAGGGACGCGTCGTGCACGACACCGATGCCGCTCTGGACGCCGTGGAGGGTGTGCCTCGGCCGGGGCCGACGGTCTGTCCGCACAGGTGGCGGAAGGGGACGCCCTCGAGGACCGCGGCGAGCTTGTGGGCCGGTCCCGGCCGGCGGCCGGCGCTGCCGGGAGGTTCTGGACAGCGGGTGTGCCTCCCGTCGAATCGATGCCGAGTCGCATTCGAGTTTATGTGGCTCACGGGCGCTGTCAATACGCGCCGAGCGGGAGATCCGGCACCGTGACTGATACGATCTCGAATCGTGTTCGATGGAAATGAGACCACCCGGCCCCCGGCTCGGGCGGCAACACAGCGTCGCGGGATGGAGCGCAGGAAGGCCATCCTCGACGCCGCCGAGGCCCTGCTCGCCGAGCAGGGCTACGAGGCCGCCACTCTGAAGGCGACCGGTGAGCGCGCCGGCATCCCGATCGCCTCCATGTACCACTACTTCGCCGACCGGTACCAGGTCGATGCCGAGCTGCTGCAACGACACCTGAGCGAGCTGGACAGGCTCATCGGCGCCGCTCTGGCCGAATCCAGGGCGCGGACGCTGCGCGAGGCCGTCGACATCGTGACCGACCTGCTCCTCGACTATCTGCGCCGCCACCGGAGCTGCACGGAGCTCTGGTTCACGGGCCGGCACCCCACGCTCGACGAACTGGTGCGCGTCTTCGACGAGGCGCAGGCGGAACGGCTCTGGCAGTACCTCGTCGAGCAGCGCTTCGTACCCGCCGACACACCCCTGCTCGCCCTGCGTCTCGTCTTCGAGGTGGGCACCCGGCTCTTCGACAGCGCGTTCCGGCGCTCGCCGGCCGGTGACGACGCCACGATCGACGAAGCGCGCCGCCTCGTCACCGCGTACCTGGAGACGTACGCCTCCGAAGTGACCAGGTGAATCCTCGAGGAGCTTCCCGCCGGCATGGCGCCACAGCGCCTCGGTGACGGCTCTTGACGATCTCCCTCATGAAGTCGACCGCCTCGTCGGACGTCATCCTGCCCGACCGGATGGCCCGGCCGAGCTCCTTCACGAGACCGTCGGCCGTCCGCTTGGCCCGGCCGGGATGCTCGCCGGGCCGGGAATGTGCAGGCTGGTGCCCCGGACCGGGCTCACGGCCGGGCGAGGCAGGGAGAGGACACCATGGGAGGGATCCGCACCACCGGTTCCGCCGCCAGCGGTGCGGCGCGCATGCTGGCGCGTCTGGCCGTGCTGGCGGTGATCGGCGCAGTGGTCGTGCTGGTGCTCGCGGTGGGGGAGGGCGGGCTGCTGGTCATCGGGGCCGGCCTCCTCGGGCTGGTGGTCTGCGCCGCAGGTCTCTGGTGGTTCGTGGCACACCGCGGCGCGGTGCGCCTGCTCGGCGCGCTCCTCGCGATCCTGGCACCCGTCAGCGTCGTCGTGCTCCTCGCGCACGACCGGCTGTGGCTGACGGCTCTGGTCCTGGCCCTGTGCTGGGGCGCGGCGCCTGCCTGCGCCCGGGCGGCGCTGCGCAGGGCGCGCCCGGAGAGGCAGGCGCGGGCGATCCCCGTGCCCCCGCCGAAGCGGCCGGTCCTGATCATGAACCCGAGGTCCGGTGGCGGGAAGGTCGGCCGCTTCGGGCTGGCCGAACGGGCGGAAGAGCTCGGCGCCCGGGTGATCATGCTCGACCCGTCCGCCCCGGCCGACGTCGCCGCGCTGGCCCGGCGGGCCGTCGCCGAGGGCGCGGACCTGCTCGGCGTCGCGGGCGGCGACGGCACCCAGGCCCTGGTCGCGGCGGTCGCCGCCGAGCACGACCTGCCGTTCCTCGTGGTCTCCGCCGGCACCCGTAACCACTTCGCCATGGACCTGGGTCTCGACCGCTCCGACCCCTCCCGGTGCCTCGACGCCCTGACCGAGGGCGAGGAGCTCAGGGTCGACCTCGGCGACGTCGCTGGCCGGGCCTTCGTCAACACCGTGTCGTTCGGCGTGTACGCCGACGTCGTGCAACGTCCCGAGTACCGCGACGACAAGGCCGGCACGGCGCTGAGCCTCATGCCGGACCTGCTGCTCGGCGAGCGCGTACGACGGCTCGACGCGCGGATCGACGGCACCGAGCTCTCGTCCCAGCAGGCGCTGCTGGTCAGCAACAACCCGTACGCCTCACCCGACGAGTTCGCCGGCGGAGGCCGCCGGTTCCGGCTCGACAGCGGCGAACTGGGGGTGCTGGGCATCCGGGTGGAGGACGCGTCGCAGGCCGCCGACGTCGCCGTGCGGGGCTCGCAGTCCGCGGGGCTGACCGTCATGACCGCGCAGCGCGTCGTCGTGACCGCCGACACGGGCGAGATACCTGTGGCGGTCGACGGCGAGGCATTGCGGATGCCCACCCCGGTCGTGTGCACAGTGCGTCCGGGCATGCTGCGGGTCCTGGTGCCGCGCGACCGTCCGGGCGTCGCCGTACCCGCGCCGCCGGTGAAGTGGCGACGGGTCATCGACCTCGCGTTCGGCCGCACCCGGCGGACCGACGAGGGGCGGAGCATGGCCGAGCGGACCCGCAGCTGAACGGCCCCAGGAGCTCGTCCGTGCCACAGCCACCCTCTCCACGCCGTCGGTGCTCGCCTGTCTCTTCCCCTGCCTCGTGATCACGACGGTCACCTTCTCGACCGCGTCCCCGGAGCGGGTGCGCACCTGGGCCCGCCGTTCGACGCGGGGCACGGTGCTCCAGCGCTACGCGTTCGGGGCGGCGCCCGGGCCGGGGGTTCCCCTCTTCGCTGACCTCGATTCCGGAACCCCGGAAAGGCGATGGGCGTTTCCGAGAAAGGCGCCTGACGGGTCGAAATCCCACGAGGTTCTTCGTCTGCTGGTGGTACACGTTTTGCATGGCACTCACCAGGTGAGATGGCATGAGGCCGGGCAGCGTGCGAATCGCTGGTCCGCGCATGGTCCGGATCTTGGACCGAGACCTGATCCGACTCGCAGCCCTTGCGCAGCAGGCGCAACGTCCCCTGATCTGTCCGTATGAGTGCCTGGTCAGGCAGGCCCGGGGTGTGGTGGACCTGTCCTGAGCTCGCCGGCGTGATGGCATGGGATCAGCGCACGCCCCCCGAGCGCCGGTGGCATAGCCACCGCGGGAAGCATGTCCGCGGAGAAACCTGTGGTGGTGCCGGAGACGCCCGGGGCGGGGATGACGGTGGCGGCGTTTGTGAAGGTGGTGCGGCTCCAGGCTGTTCGGCGCGGGCACCAGGTCGGTGAGCACGTTCTCTCGATGGTCTCTGTTCTCGAAGTGCCCCCGACATCCGGGCGCCCAGGACCCTTGCCGCGGACCGGTGGGTCTGATTTTGTACCGCGCTACAGGTGCGTGATCAGGAGACACGAGGAGAACGAGCGGCGTGGAGCGGGGAACGCAGACGAGAACCAGGGACTCCCTGCCGGAAGGGCTCGGTCAGGCGATACGCGAGACCGCCAGTGCCATCGCCGCGCTCCTGCACGGCGCGACGGACATGACCGTTCCGGTACCGGGGCTGGAGTGGACCGTCGGCGAGACGGCCGCCCACCTGGTACTGGCCAACGGCCTGATGGCCGATCTCGCGTCCGGCCGAGAACGCCTCTACGGGGACGGCACGCCGCAGAGCCTCGCGGCGGCCAATGCACAGAGTCTCATCGAGTTTCCCGAGCGCGGGGCGGAACCGCTGGCCGCGATGATCGTGGAGCGGGCCGACGTGTTCCTGGACGCGGTGGACCGAGCCATGGCGGACGGGGCCGCGGGCCGGACGCTCCTGACCCCGCTCGGTCCTATGGACCAGGACGTTCTCGCCTCGTACCTGCTGACCCACATGCTGGGCCACGGTTACGATCTCGCCCGCGGGCTGCGCCGGCCGCACATGATCAACGAGAGGCGGGTCGGGTTGTGCCTGCCGTTCCTGAAGGCGGCGATGCCGCGCATCGCCGCCGCCTCCGCGCTGACGGCCCGTTACACCTTGCGTATCCGGGGCGGCGCGGCATTCGGCGTCACCTTCACCGACGGCACGGTCGAGGTGCTTCCTGACCCGCCGGAGCGTTCGGACTGCACCATCCTCACCGAGCCGGTCGCTTTTCTTCTCATCGCGCTGGGACGTCTGGGCCCGTGGCAGGCCATGGCACGCGGAGATGTGCTCGCCTGGGGCCGCAAACCCTGGCTCGCCCCCCGCTTCCCCACCCTGTTCAACGCACCCTGACCATGTCCTTCCCCGATCGAGCCCTACTAGATGACTGATCCCAAGGTCAGTGGTCGTGGGCGGTCAGGGAGCGGGTGGCCGGGCTTCTGGTGTGGTGGTTGTGCCAGATTGCCGTGGTCAGGGCGAGGAGCCGCTGCAGGGCACGGACGGTCACCCCGCCGGGCGTGCGGCCGCCGCGGCGTTCGAGGTTCAGCTGGGCTGTGTGGGTCTGGTTGACGGACTCGATCAGCTGCCGCAGCGGCTTGAACAACTCGGCTCCGGCCCGTTCGGGTTCGCCCTTGCGGGCCTGCCGCAGCAGCCGGACACCGAGGTCGGCAAGCTGCGGCTCGAAGTCGCGACCGTAGTAGTTCTTGTCGGCCAGCAGGGTCGGTGGTGAGAATGTCCAGCAGCACGTGGCGCTCGACCGCTTTCGCGCCGGTGAGTCTCGCCGATCGCCCGCATCACCTCCGCGTCCGGCGCCGCGGGCAGGAACAGTTCGAGGACCCGATGGCGTCGCCGCGATCGGTCACGGGGGCCGCGATCCGAACCAGCGCGCCCTCGCCCTTGTCCTCCACGCTCGGCCGCTGCGTGCGGATCACGTCGTCGTACAGGGTGTCCCGCAGCGTGATGCGCCGGGCGGGTTCATCGGTCTCGACGCTGCCCGCCGCCCCAGCCGTACGACCGAGCCGCCGGTGAAGTCGGCGATGAGGAACGACACCGGCGCGGCCCCGAGCTGCTCCCTGAGCATGCGCGCGATCACGTCGAGTGACTCCACGGACGCTGCGGTCTCCGCCGCCGCCAGCGTCCCCGCCGAGGTCATCGCGCTGCCCCGGCCGTCGCCGTTCTCCGGAGTACGAGTGGCCGGCCCACCGTCCCCGTCAGGCCGGCATACGGCGGTCCCCCGGCCGGAACCGGACAGTGCTGCTGGGCTGTGGCTCAGGCGTCGATGATGACGGGGATGATGAGGGGTTTGCGGCGGTGGGTACGGAACGCCCAGTTCGCCACGGCGCGGGCGAGGAGTTGTTCCAGTTGGCGCGCGTCCCCGACGCCTTCCTCGGCCGCGGTGGCCAGGGTCTTCTCGATGACGGGGATGACCGGCTCGAAGGTGGTGTCGTCGTGGACGAAGCCGCGGGCCAGGAAGTCGGGGGCCTCGGCGAGGGCGCCGGTGTCCGCGTCGACGATCGCCACCACCGTGACCACGCCTTCGGCGGCGAGGGTGAGGCGGTCCTTGAGGGACGCCTCGGTGGCGCCGCCGACTTCCATGCCGTCCACGTAGACGTTGCCGGCGGGGACCTTGCCGGTGATGGACGCGCGTCCGTCGACGAGGTCGACGACGACGCCGTCCTCGGCGATGACGACCCGGTCGGAGTCGACGCCGGTACGGATGGCGAGGTCGCCGTTGGCCCGCAGGTGGCGCCATTCGCCGTGCACGGGCATGACGTTGCGCGGCTTGACGATGTTGTAGCAGTAGACGAGTTCGCCGGCGCTGGCATGCCCGGAGACGTGCACCTTGGCGTTGCCCTTGTGGACCACATGGGCGCCCCACCGGGTGAGTCCGTTGATCACCCGGTAGATGGCGTTCTCGTTGCCGGGGATGAGGGAGCTGGCGAGCAGGATGGTGTCGCCCTTGCCGATGCGGATCATGTGGTCGCGGTTGGCCATCCGTGACAGCGCGGCCATCGGTTCGCCCTGGGAGCCGGTGCACACCAGAGCGATCTTGTGGTCCGGGAGCTTCTCCAGCTCCTTCGTGCTCACGACCAGACCGGAGGGGACCTTCAGGTAGCCCAGGTCACGGGCGATGCCCATGTTGCGGACCATCGACCGGCCGACGAAGGCGACCTTGCGGCCGTGCTGGTGGGCGGCGTCCAGGACCTGCTGGATGCGGTGCACGTGGCTGGCGAAGCTGGAGACGATGACCCGGCGCGGCGCGGTGCGCATCACCTGCTCGATCGCCGGATTCAGCTCCCGCTCGGAGGTGGTGAAGCCGGGTACTTCGGCGTTGGTGGAGTCGGTGAGGAACAGGTCCACGCCCTCCTCTCCGAGGCGGGCGAAGGCGCGCAGGTCGGTGATGCGGTCGTCGAGAGGGAACTGGTCCATCTTGAAGTCGCCGGTGTGCAGCACCATCCCGGCCCGGGTGCGGATCGCGACCGCGAGGCTGTCGGGGATGGAGTGGTTGACCGCCACGAACTCGCAGTCGAAGGGGCCGAAGCCGCGCCGGTCGCCCTCGCGTACCCGCACCGTGCGCGGCCGGATGCCGTGTTCCTTGAGCTTGGCCTCCAGGAACGCCAGCGTCAGCTTGGAGCCGACGACGGGAATGTCGGACCGCTCGCGCAGCAGGTACGGCACGCCGCCGATGTGGTCCTCGTGGCCGTGGGTGAGGACCACGGCCACGATGTCGTCCAGCCGGTCCCGGATCGAGGTGAAGTCCGGCAGGATCACGTCCACGCCGGGCTGGGTCTCCTCGGGGAACAGCACGCCGCAGTCGACGACGAGCAGCTTGCCCGCGTGCTCGAAGACGGTCATGTTGCGGCCGATCTCACCCAGGCCGCCCAGGGCGATGACCCGCAGCCCTCCTTCGGGAAGGGGCGGGGCGGCTTTCAGTTCCGGGTGCGGATGACTCATACCCTGACGGTACCCGCAGAGCGGCGCAGGATGATTCATTGCCTGTGCGATCTCCCCACTCGGAATGGTCGAGACGCGGGTGCCGTCGGCGCTCAGGAGCAAGTGGGCCGAGAGCGCCCCGAGGCAGCTTCTCTCGCCGGGCGGACAGCGGCGGTGTTCCCGAAGCGCTCGCCGACCCCGCCGGCCATGCCGCAACCAGATGTGGAGCCCGCGGCTCGGTCGTTGTCTCGAGCCGGTCCCGGGAAGTCCTGGACTCGCGGCGCTCATGAGCGGGCGGCTCGTGGGGTGATGTCGCTCGGCGCCGTCTGGTCCACGACTGGTCCGGGCGAGACTCCCTTGCGTGTCGGACAGTAGCGCGAAGACTTCAGATCATCACAGAGTGGAGCCGTTGTTCGGGGGTTGCCTGGAGCGCAACGATGCCTCCAGGCAACCGACTTCAGGCTCTAGAAGAAGCCAAGCTTCTGAGGGCTGTAGGAACAAAGAATGTTCTTCGTCTGCTGGTAGTGCTCCAGCATCATCCGGTGGTTCTCCCGGCCGATTCCCGACTGCTTGTAGCCGCCGAACGCGGCGTGCGCCGGGTAGGCGTGGTAGCAGTTCGTCCAGACGCGTCCCGCCTGGATCGCGCGGCCCGCGCGGTACGCGGTGTTCATGTCGCGGGTCCACACCCCGGCGCCGAGGCCGTACAGCGTGTCGTTGGCCGTCTTGATC
Organism: Streptomyces flaveolus; assembly: GCF_044765825.1. Lineage (NCBI taxonomy): Bacteria > Bacillati > Actinomycetota > Actinomycetes > Kitasatosporales > Streptomycetaceae > Streptomyces > Streptomyces flaveolus. The sequence goes on from NZ_JBIWKU010000007.1 coordinate 228,466, forward strand.
GCGTCGTCGAAGTCGTCGAAGGACGTGACGGACACGACCGGGCCGAAGATCTCCTCCTGGAAGATCCGCATGCGGTTGTGGCCCTCGAAGATCGTGGGCTGGACGTAGTAGCCGCCCTTCAGCTCGCCCTCGTGCTCGAAGCGTTCGCCGCCGGTGAGGACCTTGGCGCCCTCCTGCCGGCCGATGTCCAGGTAGGAGAGGATCTTCTCCAGCTGGTCGTTGGACGCCTGGGCGCCGATCATCGTGTCGGTGTCCAGCGGGTGGCCCGGTGTGATCAGCTCGGTGCGGGCGACCGCGGCCGCCATGAACTCGGCGTACGTGCCCCGCTGGATCAGCGCCCGGGACGGGCAGGTGCACACCTCGCCCTGGTTGAGCGCGAACATCGTGAAGCCCTCGAGCGCCTTGTCGCGGAAGTCGTCGTCCTGCGCCCAGACGTCGTCGAAGAAGATGTTCGGCGACTTGCCGCCGAGTTCCAGCGTGACCGGCTTGATGTTCTCCGAGGCGTACTGCATGATCAGCCGCCCGGTGGTGGTCTCTCCGGTGAACGCCACCTTCGCCACCCGAGGGCTCGACGCCAGCGGCTTGCCGGCCTCCACCCCGAAGCCGTTGACGACGTTCACGACACCCGGCGGCAGCAGATCCGCGACCAGGCTCAGCCAGTAGTGGATCGAGGCCGGGGTCTGCTCGGCGGGCTTCAGGACCACCGCGTTGCCGGCGGCGAGAGCGGGAGCGAGCTTCCAGGTCGCCATGAGGATCGGGAAGTTCCAGGGGATGATCTGCGCGACCACGCCGAGCGGCTCGTGGAAGTGGTACGCGACGGTGTCGTCGTCGACCTCGCCGATCGAGCCCTCCTGCGCGCGGATCGCCCCCGCGAAGTACCGGAAGTGGTCGATGGCGAGCGGGATGTCGGCCGCCAGCGTCTCGCGCACCGGCTTGCCGTTCTCCCAGCTCTCGGCGACCGCCAGACGCTCCAGGTTCGCCTCCATGCGGTCCGCGATCTTCAGCAGAATGCCGGAACGCTCGGTCACCGACGTGCGGCCCCAGCCCGGGGCGGCCCCGTGCGCCGCGTCGAGCGCCCGCTCCACGTCCTCCGCCGTACCGCGCGCGATCTCCGTGAACGGCTGCCCGTTCACCGGGGACGGGTTCTCGAAGTACTGCCCGCGCACCGGCGGCACGTACTCGCCGCCGATGAAGTGGTCGTAGCGCGACTCGTAGGAGACGATCGCGCCCTCGGTGCCGGGCGCCGCGTAACGGGTCATCCTGGTCTGCCTCCCTCATCGTGCGCTGCCCGCCGTTGGACAGCTCTCCGGGAGGCTAGGGAGCCCGACGTTGCGGGGACGTTGCGTGAGCGGCCGCGGCCCCTGGACCGGCACCCGGTCGCTCACCGGCGGGCCGTCACCACCCGCTCGGCGCCGCCAGTTCGGACTCCAGCGCGGCGAGCCGGGACAGCACCGCGGCCGTGGGCCGGACCGCGGCCAGCGCACGCCAGACGTCCAGGTCGTCCTCACCCCACGGCGCGTGCGCCCAGTCGGCCAGGAGGTCGGGGTCACGGCAGGCGATCAGCGCGGTGCGCAGGCCGTCGGCCAGTCGGCGCCGGTGCCGTGCCACCGCGGGGGCCTGGGAACCGGGCAGCAGCGGACCTGCGTACGCCGCCACGGCCGCCGTCACGCCACCGGCCCGCAGCCGGCGCTCGACCACGGCGACGTCGGACTCGACGGGCATCGTGAGCCGGTATGGGCGCGACGCCAGCACTCCCGGTCCCAGCACCCCGCGCAGCCGCGCCAGTTCGGCCCGCAGGGTCACCGGAGGCACCGTCTCGTCCTCGTACAGCGCGCACAGCAGCTCGTCGCCGGTCAGACCCTCCGGATGCTGCGCCAGCAACACCACGATCTCGCTGTGCCGTCGGCTGAGCCGGACCCTGCTGCCGCCGCGGCTCAGCAGCGCCTCGTCGCGGCCCAGCGCGGTCAGCTCGGCGGTGCCGGCGGTGGGCCGCTCCGGTGTCAGCAGAGCCAGCTGGGACTCCGCGGCCCGCGCCACGGCCTGGACGAAGCCCAGGCTGTGCGGATGCGCCAGCCCGTTCCCGCCCGTGATGTCCACGGCGCCCAGTACGCGCCCGGTGCGTGGATCGTGCACCGGAGCCGCCGCGCACGTCCACGGCTGTACCCGCCGGATGAAGTGCTCGGCCGCGAAGACCTGCACCGGGCGGCCCACGGCCACCGCCGTGCCCGGCGCGTTCGTCCCCACCGCGGACTCAGCCCACCGGGCACCCGGCACGAAGTTCATCCGGTCCGCCCGCCGCCGGGTGGCCGGATGGCCCTCGACCCACAGCAGCCTGCCGTGCGCGTCGCACACCGCCAGCAGATGCTCGCCGTCGGCCGCGAAGGCGCCCAGGAGTTCACGGAACAGCGGCATCACCCGTGCCAGCGGATGTTCGGCGCGGTAGGCGCCGAGGTCACCGTCCATGAGCTCCACGCTCGCGGTACCGTCCGGGCCGACACCCGCCCGGACGGACCGCCGCCACGACTCCGCCACCACGGCGCGCACGGGCCGCGACACCGTGCCCGCCGCGGTGAACGTCTCGTGCGCGCGGCGCAGCGTCCGCGCGCGCTCGACGGGATCGGCCCCAGGTTCCAGAGCCAGCCACGAATCGGTCAACTCGGCCTCCCCGGAGAGCGATACGACGGGGACATCGTCACTCCGCGGATGGACTCGGACAACCACTTCGACCGGCCCGATCACCCGAACGTGGCCCTCCGCCGCCCGTCAGGCGAAGTTGACCAGTCTGATGTACCGGGTCCAGTCCCACAGCGGTCCCGGATCCGTGTGGTCGCTGCCCGGCACCTCGTGGTGTCCGATGATGTGCGCGCGGTCCTTGGGGATGCCGTACGTGGTACAGATCGCCGCGGTGAGCCGCGCCGACTGCTCGTACAGGGCGTCGGTGAAGTACTCCGGCCGGTCCACCCAGGCCTCGTGCTCGATGCCGATGCTGCGGGTGTTGTAGTCCCAGTTCCCGGCGTGCCAGGCGATGTCGGACTCGAGGACGCACTGCGCGACGTGCCCGTCGGCGGACCGGACGACGTAGTGGGCGGACACCTGTTTGTCCGGGTTGCGGAAGATGGCGAGCGTGTCGGCGTACGTCTCCTGCGTGACGTGGACGACCACGTAGTCGAGGGGATAGGTGAGGGGGCGGCTCGACCGGCTGTAGTTGGACGTGCTCGCCGGCTGCCACTCGGCTGACGGGTAGTCGACGTCGGCCAGGGGCCGCGCGGCGGCTCGCGTGCCGGACAGCAGCGCGGAGGAGACGGTGGCGAGCGCGGCGCCCTGGAGGAGCCGCCGCCTGGTCGGGGAAGGTGTTGCCCTTTCCGTTTCCACGGGGAGGACCGCCTTTCGTGGGTGGGGGGGTGTGCGCGGGTGGGGGTGCGCGGTGCCACGGCGCGGCGCCGTGTCGTACACGGTTGCCAACGGTGAGGCGACGCCTTGGTTGCGAGGAGCGGGTCCGAACGCCGAGGAGCGGGCCGAGCGTCGCGGTGCCCCTGTGCCGCGGTCACGAGGGGCTTCGCGTGAACCACCGTACGAGGCAGGAGGGTTGGGCATAAGAGCGCGTCGCGGTCCGGTGGACGACCACGGTGTTGTGGATACGGCGCTCACTCGTTCGAGTGAGCGCCGTGAGACTCCCGGCGCTGCCGCCAGGCTCCTGGCGCACCCCGGCCGGGCCTGATCCCGGACCCGGACCGCCTGGTCCCGGACCCGGTCGGCCCGGTCTCAGGCCGGGTCGGCCCGGTCTCGGACCCGGTCCGTCAGGCCTCGGACCCGGTCCCTCAGGCCTCGGACCCGGGTCGGCCCGGTCTCAGACCCGGCCGGCCACCGCGGCCGCCGGATCGTCCAGGACTCCCCGGATCACCGAGTGCGCCGCGCCGAGCAGCGGTCCCTGTGGGCCGAGTTCCGACACCGACACGGGGCAGGCCGGGCCGGCGGTCCGCCGGGCCAGCTCGTCCCGCAGGGACGGCAGCAACCAGGGCGCGAGCCCGGCCAGGGCACCGCCCAGCACCACGCTCTCGGGGTCCAGCAGGTTGACCGCCCCGGTCAGCGCGATACCGAGCGCGGTCCCCGCCTCCCGCAGGGCTCGCCGTACGCCCTCGTCGCCCTCGGCGGCGCGCCCCGCGAGCAGCCCGACGCGGTCCTCGCCCGGTTCCACACCCGCCGCGCGCAGCACCGCCTTCTCACCGGCGTACTGCTCCAGGCAGCCACGCCCCCCGCAGGCGCACTCCGGCCCGTCGGGATGCACCGGCATGTGTCCCAGCTCGCCCGCGAAGCCCCGGGTACCGCGCAGCAGGCGCCCGTCGACGACCACGGCCGCACCGATGCCGATCTCGGCGGAGACGTGCAGGAAGTCCCGCGGAGTTCCGTCACCGAGCCACAGCTCGGCGAGCGCGCCGAAGTTGGCCTCGTTGTCCACGGCCAGCGGCACGTCGGAGGGCAGCAGCGCGCCGAGGTCGGCGTCGTGCCAGTCGAGGTTCGGGGCTCGTACGACGGTCCGTCCGTCCCGTGCCACCAGACCCGGCACGGCCACGGCCAGCCCGGCCGGCCACAGGCCCTCCGCCTCCGCCTCCGCGGTGACCGTCCGCACCAGGCCGGTGAGCTGCTCGACGACCGGCTCGAGCGAGCGGCCGCGATTGCTGCCGTACCGCACGGCCCGCGCCCGTACCCGGCCGCGCAGGTCGACCGCGCAGACCGCGAGGTGGTCGACGCCGACCTCCGCGCCGATCCCGGCCGGGCCCCGCGCGCTGACGGCGAGCGCGGATCCGGGCCGGCCCACCCGCCCCGGACGTTCGGGACCCAGCTCCTCCAGCAGGCCGGACCGGATCAGCTCGTCCACGAGCGTCGACACGGCCGCACGTGTCAGCCCGATCCGCGAGGCGACGGCTGCCCGGGACAGCGGCCCCTCGGCGCCGACGGTGTGCATCACCCGGGAGAGGTTGCGGCGGCGCATGCCCTGCTGGGTGTCCGGCAACGCGCGCCCGGGGCGGGGCGGACGCGCTTCGTGCGGGGGTGCGGTCATGCCTCCGTCAGTCCTCGGTCGTCATGTGCGCTGCTCGGTCGGTGCTCGTCGGTCGTTCGGACGGTCTCGGCCGCCCCGGTCCACGCGTTCGTCGGCGGACGGGCGCCGGGCGCCTCGGCCGGTGCCCGGCGGAGCGCCCGCGGCCGAACGGCCCCGCCGGTGTGCGCCCGAAGGCGTCCCGCGGGGACGGCTCCTGACCGTGCCCGTCCGTGACGCCGCCGTCCGCGCGAGCACGTCGTCAGCGGGTGCCCCCGTCCCGCTCCAGGAGCGGCGCCGCGTCGGAGACTACCCCGGCGATCCTGGCCAGCGTCGCCTCGTCCCGTTCCACGGCATCGAGCACCGGCCCGGCGGCCGTGTTCCAGCGCCGGTCGACCGCCGCCGGATCCTCCCCGGTGAGCAGGCCGGCCGCCTGTGCCGCGGCGCCGAGCGCCACCAGTTCCCTGGCCTCGGGGATCTGGACGGGACGTCCCGACAGGCGACGCACGGTCTGCTGCCACGCCGTCCCGCGTGCGCCGCCGCCGATCAGCAGCAGCGGCGCGGAAGGGTCCGCGTCCGCGTCGAGGACCAGGTCGAGGGCGCCGAGCAGCGAGTGCACGGCACCGTCGTACGCGGCCTGGAGCAGCTGGCCGGCGGTCGTGTCGTGGCGCAGCCCGTACAGCAGGCCGGAGGAGTGCGGCAGGTTCGGAGTGCGTTCGCCGTCCAGATAGGGCAGGAGCGTGACGTCCGTGCCGGGTTCGACGGCCTCCCGGTCCAGGCCCAGCAGGGCCGCCACGCGGTCGACGGCGAGCGTGCAGTTCAGGGTGCAGGCCAGCGGCAGCCAGTCGCCGCGCGCGTCGGCGAAGCCCGCCACGGTGCCGGTCGGGTCGGCGGGCCTCCGCTGCGACACGGCGTACACCGTGCCGGAGGTGCCGAGGCTCATCACCGGCACGCCGGGGCGCACCCCGAGGCCGAGCGCGGCGGCCGCGTTGTCGCCGGTGCCCCCGGCGACCAGGGTGCCCTTGCTGAACGGCAGGTCGTGGCTGTCACGCACGGTGCCGGCCACCTCGCCGGGCCGGACCATGCGGGGCAGCAGCGCCGGATCGAGCCCCACGCGCGCGAGGGTCTCCTCGTCGTACGTCTCCGTCCCGGACGCCCACCAGCCGGTGCCGGACGCGTCACCGCGGTCGGTGGTCCCCTCGCCGGTGAGCCGCTCGGTGAGGTAGTCGTGGGGGAGCCGTACGGCCTTGACGGCGCGGACCGCCTCCGGCTCGTTCTCCGCCAGCCAGGCCCACTTGGTGACGGTGAAGGAGGCGCTGGGCACGCTGCCGGTGCGCTCCGCCCAGGCCTTGGCCCCGCCCAGCTCCTCGATCAGACGGCGGGCCTGCGGTGCCGAGCGCACGTCGTTCCAGAGCAGGGCCGGACGCACCGGGTCACCCGCGGCGTCCAGTGTGACCAGGCCGTGCTGCTGCCCGCCGATCGACACGGCGGCGGCCTCCCGGGCCGCGTCGCCGCACTGGCCCAGGGCCGTGCGCAGGGCGTCCCACCACTGCCGCGGATCGCTCTCGCGGCCGGCGCCGGAGGACACCGTGTGGGGGGCCTGGCCGCTCGCGACGACCCGGCCGGTGGCCGCGTCGACGACCAGTGCCTTCGTGGACTGGGTGGACGTGTCCACGCCGACGACAAGCGGACCCTCGGCTGCTGACATCGGGCTTCTCCCTCTTCCGGGGCTCTGCGGCTCTGTGGCTCAGACCGATCTGAGCTGGGGTTCTGCGGCGGTTCCGGGTCGCTGAGACCCGACACGATCCGTCGGGGACACCGTGTTCCCTTCCCGGGACCGCGTGTGCATACTAATTTGTAAACCGCCATGACGAAATAGCCGTCAGCGAGCAAGGAGCCGTGGAATGAACTACCAGCCCACTCCCGAGGACAAGTTCACGTTCGGTCTGTGGACGGTCGGCTGGCAGGGCCGGGACCCGTTCGGTGACGCCACCCGTCCGGCCCTGGACCCCGTCGAGTCGGTGCAGCGGCTGGCCGAGCTGGGCGCGTACGGAGTCACGTTCCACGACGACGACCTGATCCCGTTCGGCTCGAGCGACACCGAGCGGCAGGCCACGGTCAAGCGGTTCCGGCAGGCCCTGGACGCGACCGGCATGAAGGTGCCGATGGCGACGACGAACCTGTTCACGCACCCGGTGTTCAAGGACGGCGCCTTCACCGCGAACGACCGGGACGTGCGCCGTTACGCGCTGCGCAAGACGATCCGCAACATCGACCTCGCGGTGGAGCTGGGCGCGTCGGTGTACGTGGCCTGGGGCGGCCGCGAGGGGGCGGAATCCGGGGCGGCCAAGGACGTGCGGGACGCGCTCGACCGCATGAAGGAGGCCTTCGACCTGCTGGGTGAGTACGTCACCGGGCAGGGCTACGACATCAAGTTCGCGATCGAGCCGAAGCCGAACGAGCCGCGCGGCGACATCCTGCTGCCCACCGTCGGACACGCGCTGGCCTTCATCGAGCGGCTGGAGCGCCCGGAGCTGTACGGCGTGAACCCCGAGGTCGGTCACGAGCAGATGGCCGGGCTGAACTTCCCGCACGGCATCGCGCAGGCCCTGTGGGCGGGCAAGCTCTTCCACATCGACCTCAACGGGCAGTCCGGCATCAAGTACGACCAGGACCTCCGTTTCGGCGCCGGTGACCTGCGCGCCGCGTTCTGGCTCGTCGACCTGCTGGAGCGGGCCGGGTACGCGGGACCGCGGCACTTCGACTTCAAGCCGCCGCGCACCGAGGACTTCGACGGGGTGTGGGCGTCAGCCGCCGGCTGCATGCGCAACTACCTCATCCTCAAGGACCGGGCCGCCGCCTTCCGCGCCGACCCGGCCGTGCAGGAGGCCCTTGCCGCGGCCCGCCTGGACGAGCTCGCCCAGCCCACCGCCCCCGACGGGCTCAAGGGCCTCCTCGAGGACGCCACGGCCTTCGACACGTTCGACGTCGACGCCGCCGCGGCCCGGGGCATGGCCTTCGAGCAGCTCGACCAGCTCGCCATGGACCACCTGCTCGGCGCCCGCTGAGCGCTCCCGGCTCCGAGGGGCCGCTCCGGCACCTTCCCGCCTCACGGGGCGAGTGCCGGAGCGGTCGCCGTCACGTCTGTGTCCTCGCCTCCGGGGCGCCTTCGCTCCCGGGAGGCCTGCGAGGATGACGGACATGACACAAGAGCGTGGAGTGATGGTTGCCCCGGGCTCCGGTGAGGGAGAGCCGCTTGCCGTCGCGGCGGCGGCGATCGTGCAACAGGGGCGGCTGCTGGTCGTGAGCAAGCGGGCCGCCCCCGACGTCTTCTACCTGCCCGGAGGCAAACCCGACGCGGGCGAGACGCCGTTGGAGGCCCTGGTCCGCGAGCTGGACGAGGAACTGGGCGTCGAGCCGCGGCAGCCCCGCCTGCTGGCCCGGGTCGAGTCCGTCGCGGTCCTGGAGGGAGTGCCGATGCGGCTGACGCTCTTCGAGGCGCACATCGACCGGCCGCCCCGGCCCGCGGCCGAGCTGGCGGACATGAGGTGGATCTCCGGACACGAGGACGACATCCGGCTCGCACCCGCGGTCACCGACCACGTCCTGCCACTGCTTCAGCAAGCCGGTTCCCTGGCCCCGTAGCGGCCGGACAGGCCCGGACCCGGCTCGCGGACCGGCGGGACACGGGCCCGCCGAGCCGCGTGGCGACCGTACGGACGCCGGCGTGCCTGCCCGACGTCCCTACCGCCGGGGGCGGTCGGCATCACGGCTCGTCCCCGGCCGCGAGTGCCGCCGAGGCCAGGGCCGTCGCCGGGTCCTGGGCCGGGCCGCCCACGGGAACCCAACGGCCCCCTTCTTGCCGGAACGGCCACCAGCGGCCGTCGCGGTCCAGGCGGAGCTGGTGCGGCGAACCGGCGACCGTCCAGCGGTTGACGCGCGCCCGCAGGGACGGCCTCTCGTCCTCCTCCCATGCCGAGTCCAGCGCCGCACGCGCGCGTGCCAGCGCGTCGCCCCGCACCGTCCACTCCTCCTCCAGCACCGACAGCGCGGCCGCGCCCCCCAGCCGCCACGCGCGCACGGCGGCGGTCAGCGCCTCGTGGCCGCGCCCCGAGCCGTCGCCGAGACGCTCCCGCACGGCCGGTTCGGGGTCGCCCGCGGCCAGGCGTACGGCGTCCTGCGTGGCCGTCGGTTCCACGCCGACCGCCTGCCGGTCGTGCCCGGTGCGCAGGGCGTCGGCGAGCAGGCGGTGCGCCTCCGCCGCGGCACGGGCGGCCAGGAAGGCCAGCGCCGTCGGGTCGACACCGGACGGGGGAGCCGTCTCGGTGTCCAGGGCGGGCGGTTCACCCGGCCCGTCCGGAAGGAGGGGCGGCGCGGGCAGCGGCGGCAGGAAGTGCCCCGCCGCGTATGCCTCGGCGGCATCCACCCCTTCCGGCCGGGAAGCCGTCACGTCTTCGGGCGTGCCGTCGCGTGTCTGCAGGGCGGACAGCACGGCGCTCTCGCCGCGCCCGCGCATCAGCAGCAGTACCAGGGGGTCCTGGTCCAGCAGCCGCGCCACCTGGTAGCAGAGCGCCGCGGTGTGCCCGCAGTGGTCCCACGCGCCGCAGTCGCACTCCGGTTCCAGATCGCCCAGACCGGGCAGCAGGTCGATGCCCGCCGACGCCGCGTCCTCGACGAGATGCGGGGGCATCTCCCGGTCCAGCAGCGCGGCGACGTGACCGGACCGCTCGACCGCCATGTCGACAAAGCGATCCCACTGCTCGTCGGACAGCTCCTCCAGCAGGACGTCGGCGCGATGCGCCGTGCGGTCCCGGTCCTTGACCACCGCCGTGATCCGACCCGGCCGCACCGAGACCGCCCCGACCGCTCCCGCGCGCGCGAGGCGCCGTCCGGCCTTCACCTGCGCCCCGTCCACGGCCGCGTCCTCCAGGGCCTTCAGCCAGGCCTGCCCCCACCAGGTCTGCGCGAACCCCCTGCCGTGCACGGGCGGCAGCGGGGCGAACGTCCGCTCCTCGCCGCCATCGCCGCCGCTGTCGCCGCCGTCGAATCCGTAGTCGCCGTCGTACCGAGTCATCGCGCGCCTCCCCGCAGGTCGACCAGATCGGCCAGTTCCGCGTCCGTCAGTTCCGTGAGCGCCGCCTCGCCCGCTCCCAGCACGGAGTCGGCCAGGGCGCTCTTGCGGCTCAGCAGGGCCGCGATGCGGTCCTCGACGGTCCCCTCGGCGATCAGCCGGTGCACCTGCACCGGCCGGGTCTGGCCGATGCGGTGCGCACGGTCGGTGGCCTGGGCCTCGACGGCCGGATTCCACCAGCGGTCGTAGTGCACGACGTGCTCCGCGCGCGTGAGGTTCAGTCCGGTGCCCGCCGCCTTCAAGGACAGCAGGAAGACGGGGACCTCACCGTCCTGGAACCGCCGTACCAGCGACTCCCGTTCGGTGACCGACGTCCCGCCGTGCAGGAACAGCGACGGCACGCCGCGGGCGGCCAGATGCCGTTCGAGGAGCCGCGCCATCTGCACGTACTGGGTGAACACGAGCACACTCGCCTCTTCGGCGAGGATCGTGTCGAGCAGCTCGTCCAGGAGCTCCAGCTTCCCGGAGCGGCCCGCGATCCCCGGACCGCCGAAACGGTCCTCCTTGAGGTACTGCGCCGGGTGGTTGCAGATCTGCTTCAGACTCGTCAGCAGTTTCACGATCAGACCCCGCCGCGCCATGCTGTCGGCCCCGGAGATCTCCGCGAGCGCCTCGCGCACCACCGCCTCGTACAGGCCCGTCTGCTCCGCGGTCAGCGACACGGGATGGTCGGTCTCGGTCTTCGGCGGCAGTTCCGGAGCGATCCCCGGGTCCGACTTGCGGCGGCGGAGCAGGAACGGCCGCACGAGCCGGGCCAGCCGCTCCGCCGCGGCCGGGTCCTGGCCGCCCTCGACCGCCTGCGCGTAACGCCTGCGGAAGGTGCCGAGCCGGCCCAGCAGCCCCGGGGTGGCCCAGTCCAGGATGGCCCACAGCTCCGAGAGGTTGTTCTCCACGGGGGTGCCGGTGAGCGCCACGCGCGCGCGTGCGCCGATGGAACGCAGCCGCCGCGCGGTCTCCGAGTAGGGGTTCTTCACGTGCTGCGCCTCGTCCGCCACGACCATGCCCCACTCCGCGGCGGCCAGCCGTTCCGCGTCAAGACGCATGGTGCCGTAGGTGGTCAGCACGAACTCGCCGTCGGCCAGGTCCGCCAGGTCGCGCCGGGGGCCGTGGAAGCGCCGCACGGGCGTGCCGGGCGCGAACCGCTCGATCTCGCGCTGCCAGTTGCCCATCAGGGACGTCGGGCAGACGACCAGGGTGGGTCCGGCGGCCGACGTGTCGGTCTGCCGGTGCAGGTGCAGGGCGATCAGCGTGATCGTCTTGCCGAGGCCCATGTCGTCGGCGAGACAGCAGCCCAGGCCCAGGGACGTCATGCGGGCCAGCCAGTTCAGGCCCCGCCGCTGGTAGTCGCGCAGCGTCGCGGCGAGGGCGGCCGGCTGGGGGACGGCGTCCTGCCCCTCGGGATCGGCGATCCGCTCCCGCAGGGCCGCCAGCCATCCGGTGGGCCGCACCTCGACGCGGCGTCCGTCGACCTCCGTCGAGCCCGTCAGGGCCGCGGCGAGCGCGTCGACGGGCGTGACCTTGTGGTCCTGCCGGCCGCGGGCCCGGCGCACCTCCTCGGGGTCGACGAGGACCCACCGGTCGCGCAGCCGCACCACGGGCCGGCCGGCCTCGGCAAGCCGGTCCAGCTCGTCGCGCGTGAGCCGCTCGTCGCCCAGGGCGAACCACCAGTCGAAGGCGAGCAGCGCGTCGGCGGACAGGAACGACGGCCCGCCGTCCCCGGAGGCGGCGCCCGGCCCCGGTTCGCCGTCGGACGGTCCGACCTCCGCGCGGGTGGTCAGGTCACGGGACAGCTCCCGCGGCCAGTGCACGTCGACGCCGGCGCCGGCCAGCGCCCGGGTGCCCGCTCCGAGGAGCTCGGTGACCTCCTCGTCGGCGAGTTCGACGGCTTCCGGTACGGCGGCCGAGAGCAGCGGGGCCAGCGGCGGCCAGGCCCGTGCCGCACGGCGCAGCGCGAGCAGGGTGTCCATCCGCGCGCGCGTGCCGAACGCGTCGCCCACGGCGCCGGACCACACCTCGGCGGTGTCCGCGACGCGCGCGGGATCGCTCACGCTGTGCACCTGCGGCACGGCCCGGAACGTCGGCGACGCGTCCCCGGAGGCGGCCGGCAGGTCGCGTACCTCGACGCGCAGCGACAGCCGTACGCCCGTGTCGTGTCCCGCGGCGACGTCGGCGGCCCAGGCGCGCAGCGCGGGCAGCTTCCGCGGGTCCGCCGCCGCGTAGGCGGGGCCGCCCGTCACGAGCGCGGCGGCGGGGGAGCGGGGGAGTGTGTCGGCGACGGCGTCCAGGAAGGCGCGCACCAGCCGTTCCGGGTCCGGCAGCCGCGGCGGCTCGGCGTCGTCCACCGGCACCGCGTGCGCCTCGGGGGGCATGGCGGCGGCGAGGTGGCGGATCCGTTCGGTCTTCCGCGCGTCCAGCGGCCCCGCGCGCCAAGCGTCGTGGTCGGTCCCGGACAGGCCGGGCAGCAGCCGCCCCAGTGCCACCAGGTGCAGGGCCTCCACGGCGACGGCACCCCAGAACACGGCCGCCCGGTGGCCGGACGCACGGGCACGCGCGCGCGTGAGGACCGGCAGCGCCTCCCGTACCGGCAGCAGGACGGCGGCCACGTGCGCCGGCTCCACGCCGTCGCCGTCCGGTACCACGACCGTCAGGTCCGCGACGGATGCCGACGGGACGTGCGGCGGGTCCTCACCGTCGGGCCGCCAGAAGGCGACCGTGCCGGTACGGGCCGGATCGCCGGGCACGAACACGGCGCAGCACCGGGCGAGTTCTGACACGGGGATGGTGGTTGCCGGGAGAGCCGTCTGCGCAGCGATGACGTATTCCTCAAATTTGACTAGTGGGAGTCGCGGTCGCCGATTGTACATGAGCGGCGACGCCACGGGTGTCGCGTCGCTGTGTGGTGGGTCACTATCCGGTGGGAGGTGCTTCGGGGCCGTCACCGCCCGGTTCTCAGGGTCGTGTCGGGGTCCGGTCTCAGGGGCCTCTCAGGGGCGAGGTACGGAACTGCGGGAAGCGCGGGCCCGTTTCCAGGACAGAGAGCGGCAGTGGCCGCGAAGGAGGCGCACCATGTCGAAGAACGCCAAGATCGCCGCGGGGGGTGTGGCGGCCGGACTCATCCTGCTCATCTGGCTGCCCTGGTGGGCCGCCCTGCTGATAGTCCTCGGAGTCCCGGCCGCCGCGTACCTCACGCTGGACCCCTCGCAGCGGCGCAGGCTGCGCCGCGTCACGCGCAAGGAGCTCGGTCGCTGACGCGCTAAGGCCGCGCCGAGGCGTTGTCGGTCAAGCCGCAGGAGTTGACCACGTCGCCGTCCGCCGGCCTGCCGACCGTGTGGTCGGCGGGCGGCGGGGTGCCCCGCTCCACCCATCCGGTCAGGGCGTCGAACGCCGACCGGAAGCAGGGCAGGATCGGACGCAGCTCCGTGGGATGGGTGTCGTGGAGCCCGTCGACGTGGGTGCCGCCCTGGACCGTGTAGTAGCGGTGCAGTCGGCCTCGCCCGCTCGCGTCGATCATGCGCGCGTACACGTCGGAGTCGGCGGCCTCGGGCAGCAGGGCGTCGAGGTCGCCGTGCAGGGTGATCAGCGGCTTCCCGATGCGCCCCGTCAGGGCCACCCGGGCCACGGCGCGGTGGACGGACGCGGGACGCGAGGCGTAGTCGTACGCCGCGTCGGAGGGACACGGCGCCAGGATCTCCTCCAGTGAGGACCCGGCCGACGGACCGGGGCAGGCGGGATCGTAGGCCGGGTCGAACTCCGCGCGGTAGATCTTCTGGGTCAGGCCCCAGTAGGCCTTCTCGTGGTACGGCCACAGGAACTCGGAGCCGCGTGCGAACCCCGCCGCGTACATGTCCTCGTCCCGTGCCGTACCGAGGGTGCGGGCCACCGCCGTGGGCAAGGAGGTGAGCAGGTTGGGGCCGTCCGCCGTCCACAGCGCGCCCTCCCAGTCCACGCCGCCGTCGTACAGTTCCGGGTGGTTCTCCAGCTGCCACCGGGTGAGGTAGCCGCCGTTGGAGATACCGGCCATGTACGTGCGGCGCGGCGCGTGTCCGTAGCGCTGCGCCACCGCTCGCCGGGCGGCGCGGGTGAGCTGGGTGGTCCGCGTGTTCCACTCGGCGACCGCGTCTCCCGGCCGTACGCCGTCCCGGTAGAAGTCCACCCCGCTGTTGCCCTTGTCGGTCGCGGCGTAGGCGTACCCCTGTGCCAGGGCCCGGTCGGAGATCGCCTTGTCCGTCGCGTACTGCTTGCGCGTGCCCGGCGCGCCCGTCACGACGAGTCCGCCGTTCCAGTGGTCCGGCAGCCGGATGACGAACTGGGCGTCGTGCTGCCAGCCGTGCGTGGTGTTGAAGCGGGAGGAGTCCGGAAAGTAGCCGTCGACCTGGATCCCCGGGACCCCGGAGGGCGTGCGGGTGCCCGCGGCCGTCAGGCCGGCCTGGTCGGCCAGGTCCGTGTACGGGGTGCCTGCCAGCCCGGTGGTCGTCAGGTCGGCGAGGCAGGCGCGTTGCTGCAGGGCGGCGCCGGGCACCCGCACGCGCTCCTGGCGGGCGCAGTGCTCACCGCCCTCCGTCGCGCCGGCGGGGGACGGCCCGGTGAGCGCCGCCGCCGTCATCGCGGCGGCGAGCAACGGGACGGCACGGGACAGACGCATGGGAGGACCTCCAGGGGCGCGCCGGGGGAGTGGAGCCGATGGCCGCCCCATCGTGCGGGTCCGCTCCGCCCTCATCCATGGGCCGGCGCCACATGACAGGACGGCTGCGCATGGAGGTTGACGACAGCGGGGACGTGCCCCTCCGGGATCAGCTGGGCCGGACGGCCATTTTGTCCAGGGCGTCCAGAAGGCCGGGCAGCTCCGGCCCCCGGCCGACCGGCAGCACCTCACCGGGTTCGTCGTCGAGCAGGACGAAGGCGATGTCGTCGGTCCTGGCCACGAGGGACCAGCCGGGACCGTCGGCGCGCAGGGTCCGCGCGTCGCCCGGCGCGAACGACGACCGGACCCGGCCGAGCGGCGGCGGCGTGTCGACATAGGCGCGGGCTTCCGCCAGTACCCGCCGGACGCCGCCGTGCCCCGGGGCGCCGGCCGCGGCGGTGCCGTCGGCGGCCCGCGTGACGGCCTCCGCGGTGTCCGGAGCGTCCGCGACGTCCGCGTCCTCCGTGCCCGCCCCGCCTTCCTGTTCCGCACCGTCTCCCGGACCGGAGTCCCCGGCGTCCGCGGACGGCACCGGGAAGTCGGCGTCGTCGACCTGCTCCCGCCACTGCGCCCACTGGAGCGCGATCTCGTCGGCCCCCAGGCGCCGCTGGGCGGGCCCCCACACCGCGGTGTCCGGCGGCGCCAGCGGGGGCCGGTCGGCCAGCTCGGGGCCGGGATCGTGCGGCGCGGGCACGCCCGGGGCCGCCACGGCGACCGCCAGGGGCCAGCCGGGCAGGGCGGTGACGACCGTACGCTCGTCCGGCGACAGGTCGTACTCCATCCCGCAGTCCCAGGAGGCCACGGCGACGGCGACCAGCGAGACGTCGTCGATGACGACGGTCCACCGGGCGCCGTCCCCGTCCTGGCCGAGCACCAGACCGTAGCCGTCGGCCAGCGGCGGGAGACCGAGCGCGGCGCACGCCTCCGGGTAGTCGTCGCCCAGCACACTCGGGAACTTCGCCGGTGTCAGCAGCACCGCCGTGAGCACGTAGAGCGCATCGTCCGCGGCGGCGACGGTGTCCTCTTCCGTCCCTGCCATCCCAGCCTCCCCATCGGTTCGTCCAACGGCGCGCACCCTAGTGCGACCAGGAGGCCCTTGTCACGAGCCCCGGACCCGGCCGAGCTGCAGTTTTCCGGCTGGACGGGGGCGAATCGACCACGTTCACGCGTCCGCGCGCGTCACACCGCCCGGAGCCCGAGCAGCGCACGGGCCACGTCCCGCGGCGACTCGTCGCGTTCCCGCGCGAGCGCGACGACCGCCCGGCACGCCAGCTCGTTCACCCCGAAGGACAGGGCCTCCGGCGACACCCAGCCCGCCGCCTCGTCGATGCCCTCCTGGTCGTCGTCCGCACACGCCGAGACGTACGCGGCGGCGGCCTCGAACAGATTGTGCGAGCGCGTGTCCCTCTGCGCCTTCCCCTCCGTGCGCCGGGCGTCGACCCCTCTGCCCCAGGCCTTGCGGATCCTGCCGAACATGCTGACCACCCTCCCCCTGTCGATGTGCCGGACGATCGTGCATCTCCCGCTGCTCAACGTAGAGTCGAACCCTCGACGGCAGAAGGGGACGGCCACCGTGAAGCGCTTCGAACGGCTCGAGGAGATCCGGCGGATGGACCCGTACCGGGACGCTTCGGAGATCTATCGGCTCTCCTCCGCCTACGAGTTCCCCTGGGACTTCACCCGCGCACTGGAACTCGCCCTCTACCGCACCTACGCCGTGCCGAGCATCGGCCGACTGCTGGCCGAGACGGCGGAGCTCACGGACCGCCCCCAGAAGCGCTACGACGACACCGTGCTGCTCCTCGACGCCGTCGTCGAGCACGGCTTCGGCAGCGAAGAGGGGCGCACGGCGATCCGGCGCATCAACCGGATGCACCGCAGCTACGACATCAGCGACGACGACATGCGGTACGTCCTGTGCACCTTCGTCGTGATGCCCAAACGCTGGATCGACGCCTACGGATGGCGCAGGATGTCCGGCCACGAGACCGTCGCCTGCGCCGTCCACTACCGCACCCTGGGGCGGCACATGGGCATCAAGGACATCCCGGAGACCTACGAGGAGTTCGATGCCTGCCTCGACGCCTACGAGCAGGAGCACTTCGCGTGGGACGAGGGTGCGCGCCGGGTCTCCGACGCCACGCTCGATCTCATGACCTCCTGGTACCCGCGTCCCCTCGCGCCCCTCCTGCGCACCGGCACGCTCGCCCTGCTCGACGAGCCCCTCCTGCGGGCCTTCCGCTACACGCCGCCGACTCCCGCCACCCGTGCGCTCGTGCGCCGCGCGGTACGGCTGCGGGGACGCGCCGTCCGCCTCATGCCGCCGCGGCGCGCCCCGCACCACGCTCGGCAGAACTGGGAGATCAAGGGCTACCCGAACGGCTACCGGCTGGCGGACCTGGGCACCCGCCCGGTCCCCGGCGTGGCGGGCTGTCCCGTGCGCCACATCGACACGTCAGCCGTCGAGTGAGCCGATCGTCTCCCGCAGCCAGCTGAGTTCGGCACGCGAGGTGGCCCGCGCGATGGTCAGCACACCGCGGCGGAAGGGATCGTCCAGTTCCTCGGCGCGCAGCGGCCGGTCACCGTCGTAGAAGAAGCTCGCGGGTTCCTCCAGGAAGGCCAGCCGGCGGCGCAGTACGGCCGCCTGGGCGGCGGCGTCGTCCAGGTGCCGGAGGAAGGCGAGCACCGTGAACCAGCGGTTCTCGTCGGTGATGTCGCGCGGCGCGGGGTCGGCGAGCCGGCGGCGCAGTTCACGCCGGCCCTCCTCGGTGAGCGTCAGGACGTGACGTGGGGCGGCGACCGAGCCGGGCTGCGTGGTGCGCGCGAGCAGCCCCGCCTTCTCCACACGCTTGATCGCGGGATAGAGCGTGCTCTCGGCGACGGGGCGCACGTGTCCGGTCAGCGCGCTGATGCGCTTGCGCAGTTCGTAGCCGTGCAGCGGGGCGTCGTAGAGGAAACCGAGGATGGCGAGCTCGAGCATGCCCGCATTCTCGCGCATGCCCGCTGTACATCGGCCACTCCTTACTCCGATCCATGGATACCCCGCCCTTCGTATACATCGGCACCGATGTATTCTCTCGGTGTGCGTGGGCCGCCGTGGTCCGCCGGCGAAGAGGAGACGGGATGAGAGAGGCCGAGTTCGACGGCAGGGGAAGCCGCGTCCGCTGGACGGAGACGCCGGGGGCGGAACCGGCGCGGGTGTACGTGCACGGGCTCGGGGCGATGTCGTCCGTCTACCACGCGCACATCGCCTCCCGCCCCGAACTCGCGGGCCGGCGCAGCCTCTTCGTCGACCTGCCCGGCCACGGCATCAGCGACCGGCCCCAGGACTTCGGCTACACCCTCGACGACCACGCCGGGGCACTCGCCGCGGCGCTGGACGCGGCGGGCGTGAACGGCGCCGAACTGATCGCACACAGCATGGGCGGCTCCGTGGCCGTCGTCCTGGCCCACCGGCGGCCCGACCTGGTCTCCCGCCTCGTCCTCACCGAGGCCAACCTCGACGCCTTCCCGCCACCGACCGCCGGCAGCAGCGGCATCGCCGCCCACGAGGAGGACGACTTCGTGAACGGCGCCCACGCCCGCGTGCTCGAAGACGTCGGCCCCCAGTGGGCGGCGACGATGCGACTGGCCGACCCGCGCGCCCTGCACCGATCTGCCGTAGGTCTGCGGCGCGGCTCGGAACCCGTGATGCGCACCCTGCTCGAAGGGCTGGACGTCGACCGCGTGTACCTGCAGGGCGAACACAGCGGTGAACTGGCGGGCCATCAGGACCTGGAGGCGGCGGGCGTGCGTGTGGTGACCGTGCCGGGCGCCGGGCACAACGTCATGTTCGACAACCCCGACGCGTTCGCGGCGGCCGTCGCGGGACGGGCCTGAGCGGTCAGTCCTCGCGGACGGCCAGAGCGAGGAACCGGGCGTCCTCGTCGGCGTACGACGTCATGCGCCACCCGGAACCGGCCAGCAACGGCCGGAGGTTGGGCTCGGCGCGCAGGTCGTCCGGGGTGATCCGCCGCCCCTGCCGTGCCGCGAGCGCCGCCCTGCCGATCGGGTGGAACAGCGCCAGCACACCGCCGGGGCGCACGACCCGCGCCAGCTCCCCCAGGTTGCCCGCCGGATCGGGCAGATGGGCGATCAGCCCCGCCGCGAACACGGCGTCGAGCGAGCGCGGACGCAGCGGCAGCGCGGCCACGTCGGCCAGCAGCAACCGCCCCTCCCGGTCCCGCCCGGCCCGTACGGCGGCTTCGAGCATGGCCGGGGTCAGATCGGCGCCGACGACCACTCCCGACGGGCCCACGGCCGCCCGCAGCGGCGGCAGGGCCCGTCCGGTGCCGCAGCCCGCGTCGAGGACCCGGTCCCCCTCGCGCAGACCCAGCTCGGCGACGGCGGCCGCGTAGGCGGGGCCGTCGTCGGGGAACCGGCTGTCCCAGCCGGCGGCGCGGGCCGCGAAGAACTCCTGGACGTGTGTGTGGTCGTCGCTCATGTCCCGCATGATCCCCCAAGCGCACCGAAGGTGCCGCAGTGCACACGTTCGAGCGTGACGCGATCGTTCCAGCACCTCTCTGTGTCATAACCCAACAGCTTTCGAACGCGCCCCCGTTGTGCGCCCCCGGCAGGACTAGCGTCCCGTGGCCATGGGACACCTGGACCACGCCGCCCTCGGCTGGCTGACACCCGTGCTGTCGTACGCGATGGCCTGCACCGGCGCCGCCCTCGGACTGCGCTGCACCGTGCGCGCCCTCGGCGCCACCGGGCGCTCGCGCCGCAACTGGCTCCTCACCGCGGCCACGGCGATCGGCACCGGCATCTGGACGATGCACTTCGTCGCCATGCTCGGCTTCCGGGTCGGCGGCACCGACATCCGCTACGACGTGCCGCTCACCCTCACGAGCCTGCTCGTCGCGATGCTCGTCGTCTGCGCCGGCGTCTTCGCGGTGGGGTACAGCCGCGACCGCGGACGAGCTCTCCTGCTCGGCGGCCTCACCACGGGGCTCGGCGTCGCGAGCATGCACTACCTCGGCATGGCGGCCGTACGCCTGCACGGCGACGTGAGCTACGACCCGACGCGGGTCGCCCTCTCCGTCGTGATCGCCGTCGTCGCGGCCACGGCGGCGCTGTGGGCCGCGCTCAACATCAGGTCGCCCCTCGCGGTCACCCTCGCCTCCCTGCTCATGGGAGCGGCGGTGAGCAGCATGCACTACACCGGGATGTTCGCGGTGAGCGTGCGTGTCACACCGTCCGGCGAGGCCCTGCCCGGGGCCACGGCGATGCAGTTCATCTTCCCCCTCGCCGTCGGCCTCGGGTCCTACCTCTTCCTGACCTCGGCCTTCGTCGCGCTCTCACCGACCGCGGGGGAGCGCGAGGCATCCGCCTCGGCTCAGCAGCCCCTCCAGAGCCCCGCACGGTAGCGGCGGCACCGCGCACCGGCGGCCCGGAGACGGGGACCGCACCGCACCAGTAAGAAGCGAGGAGGCCATGCGCACACCCCGTACGACCCCCGCGACCGGCGCCGGGGCGCCGCCGTCGCCGCCCGCGCGCGGCCGTCGCGCGCACGCCGGACCACCGGCCGACGAGAGCCCGGCGGAGCCCGCGGGCGAGACACCGGACTCGGTCTCCACGCGCACGTGGCGCATGCGTATACGCCCGGGCACCGTGCGCGCCAAGATCGTCTGTTTGCTGATGGTGCCCGTGGTCTCCCTCCTGGCCCTGTGGGCGTACGCCACCGTCACCACCGCCCAGGACGTCTCCCGGCTGCGCCAGGTCCAGCGGGTGGACGCCCAGGTCCGGGCCCCGGTGAGCGCCGCAGTCGCCGCGTTGCAGGCGGAGCGGACGGCGGCCGTACGCCGCGCCACCGACCCGTCGGCGGTGCCGGCCGGCGATTACGAGGAGCTGTCCGCACGCACCGACCGGGCCGTCGGGAAGCTGCGGCTCGGCGAACACAGCACCGTCGCCGACAGCGAGGAACTGCCCGCCGGAGTGGCTCGGCGGCTCGAGGCGTTCGTCACCGGTGCCGAGGAACTGGGCCCGCTGCGCAGTGCCGTGCTCGAGCGCCGCGCGGACTGGGCGGAGACCTACCGGCGGTACACGACGGCCATCTCGGCGGCCTTCGGGGTGGGCGGTGCGCTGAGCGGTGTCCAGGACGCGGATCTCGGCTCCGACGCGCGCGTGCTGGTCGAGTTCGCCCGCGCGGGCGAGGCGCTCGCCCAGGAGGACGCCGTACTCGCCGGTGCCCGGCTCGCCGGCGGCCTCGACGGCGAACGACTACGGCTGTTCAGCGGCGCCGTCGGCGCCCGCCGTGCCCTCACCGAGTCCGCCGTCGCGGATCTGCGCGGCCCGGACCGCGCCGCCTGGCTGGAACTCGCCGGCGGCGCCGCCTACACGACGGTGGGCGCCGCCGAGGACAGGCTGCTGGACGGCGGTGCGGACGACCGGCCGGTCGACGCCGCGGCATCCCGCAGTTCCTGGGACACGGCCCACGCGCGGGTGCAGGACGGCATGCGGACCATCGAAGGGGACGCCGGGCGAGGAGTCGCCGACCGGGCCGACCCGTTCACCCGCGGTGTGCTCACGCCGGCCGGGGCCGCCGTCCTCCTCGGTCTCCTCGCCGTCGCCGCGTCCCTGGTCATCTCCGTCCGCATCGGCCGCGGCCTCGTGGTCGAGCTGGTGAGCCTGCGCAACAGCGCCCTGGAGATCGCCCGGCACAAACTTCCCGAGGCCATGCGCCGGCTGCGCACGGGCGAGGAGATCGACATCCGCGCCGAGGCCCCGCCGGGGGCACCCGCCGAGGACGAGGCCGGGCAGGTCGCCGAGGCCCTGGGCACCGTGCACCGCGCCGCGCTGCGGGCCGCCGTCGAGCGCGCCGAGCTCGCCAGCGGCATCTCCGGGGTCTTCGTCAACCTCGCCCGCCGCAGCCAGATCCTCGTCCACCGCCAGTTGAGCCTGCTCGACAGCATGGAACGCCGCTCCGACGACCCGAACGAACTGAGCGACCTGTTCCGTCTCGACCACCTCACCACCCGGATGCGCCGCCACGCCGAAAGCCTGATCATCCTCTCCGGCGCGGCTCCCGGACGAGCCTGGCGCATGCCGGTCCCGCTGACCGACGTCGTCCGTGCGGCGGTCTCCGAGGTCGAGGACTACGCGCGCGTGGAGGTACGGCAACTGCCCGAGGCGTCCGTCGTCGGCGCCGCCGTCGCCGACCTCACGCACCTCGTCGCCGAGCTCATCGAGAACGCCGCGCAGTTCTCGCCGCCCCACACGCGCGTGAGCGTCACCGGCGAGCCCGTCGGCAACGGCTACGCGCTGGAGGTGGAGGACCGCGGGCTCGGCATGGGCCAGGAGGCCCTCGCGGAGGCCAACCGCCGCATCGCCCAGTCCGAGGCACTCGACCTGTTCGACAGCGACCGGCTCGGCCTGTTCGTGGTCAGCCGGCTCGCGTCCCGGCACGCCATCAAGGTCCATCTGAGGACCTCGCCCTACGGCGGCACCACCGCTGTCATCCTCCTGCCCACCGCTCTGCTGGACAGCGGAGCGGCGGAACGTTCCCCCGAGGACGCCCGACTGCTCCAGGCGCACTCACGGCCGGCACCCGAAGCGGCACAGAAGGAAGCCGCACGGACGGCGGCGGAGCCGGAGGAGCACAGGTACGCGCGCGTGCCCGCCGGCATCCCGCGCCAGGAGCCCGTGGCCGCACCGGCCGACCGGCCCGCGCTGGTGGCGCCCGTACCCGCCGCGGCGGAGGCCACGACCACAAGCCGGCCCACAGGAGCGCCTGCCTTGCGTCTGCACCCGTCCACAGGCCGGTCCTCCGGCCGGTCCGGCGACCGATCCCCCGACCGAGCCGCGGAGTCCGACGACCTCCCCCGCCGTGTACGCCAGGCCAGCCTCGCCCCCCAACTGCGCAGCGGGCGACCGGAGGAACCCGCCCAGCCCGTCCCACCGCACGACCCCGACGAGCGCACCCCCGAGCGCGTACGCGACCGCATGGCGGCCTACCGCGACGGCTGGACGCGCGGCGGTGGCAGGCAACCCGGCCGCGGAGCCCCGCCCGGCCCGACGACCGTCCGCGACACCAGCGAAGGAGACCCCGCATGATCCAGGATCCCCGCACGACACCCGACCGGCGGACCCGCGAACTCGACTGGCTGCTGGACGACATGGTCGTGCGCGTGAGCGAAGTGCGGCACGCCGTCGTGCTGTCGAACGACGGGCTCGCCGTGGGCGCGTCGACCGGCCTCGGCCGCGAGGACGCCGAGCACCTGGCCGCCGTCTCCTCCGGTTTCCACAGCCTCGCCAAGGGCGCCGGCCGGCACTTCGGCGCCGGGGGCGTGCGCCAGACCATGGTGGAGATGGACGACGCGTTCCTGTTCGTGGCCGCCGCGGGGGACGGCTCCTGCCTCGCCGTCCTCACCGCCGTGACCGCGGACATCGGCCTGGTCGCCTACGAGATGGCACGGTTGGTCAGACGTGTCGGCGAGCACCTCTACACGCCCCCACGCGCAGCGGCCCGGCCGCCCGCCGCGGGATGACGCGGGAGGGCGGTCCGCGCAGATGACCGACGACATCACGGGCGGCGTCCCCGACCGGCCGGGCGGCCAGTGGTACGACAACGAGGCCGGACCTCTGGTCCGCCCCTACGCGATGACGGGCGGCCGCACCCACCCGGGCCCCGCCGGAGTGCGGTTCGACCTGATCGCCCTCGTCACCCTGGACCCGGGCGCACCCGCGGCCGACCACACCGCGCTCGGACCGGAACACCGGGCCCTGATCGAGCTGTGCCGCACGGAGACCCAGTCGGTCGCCGAACTCGCGGCCGACGCGGATCTGCCCGTGGGCGTCGTCCGGGTGCTCCTCGGCGACCTGGTCGAACTGGGCTCCGTGACCGTCAGCCGCCCCGTACCGCCCGCGCAACTTCCCGACGAACGCATTCTGCGCGAGGTGATCAACGGGCTGCGCGCCCTGTAGAGCCGCCCGAACCGAGGAGAAGAGGCCGCAGGCCATGCCGGCGAAGAACGCCCACGACGACTCGCCCATCCGTAACGGCCGCTCGCGCACGCCGAGGCCGCCGCACACACCCCCGGCCGTCCGCCGTCGTCCGCACCCACGAGAGAAGTGATCCATGGTCTCCGAACACCCCGACGCCGCCGGCGGCGACACGACCGCGCTGGCCTTGAAGATCCTCGTCGCCGGAGGATTCGGCGTGGGCAAGACCACCCTGGTGGGCGCGGTCAGCGAGATCAGACCGCTGCGCACGGAGGAACTGCTGTCCCAGGCCGGCCAAGGAGTCGACGACACCGGCGGCATCGACCAGAAGGTCACCACGACCGTCGCCATGGACTTCGGACGCATCACCATCCGGTCCGGGCTCTCCCTCTACCTCTTCGGCACCCCGGGCCAGGACCGCTTCTGGTTCCTGTGGGACGAACTCGCACAGGGCGCCCTCGGCGCGGTCGTCCTCGCGGACACCCGGCGCCTGGAGGACTGCTTTCCGGCGGTGGACTACTTCGAGCACCGGCACATCCCGTTCGTGGTGGCCGTCAACTGCTTCTCGGGCGCTCGCCGCCACGGCACCGAGGACGTCCTGCGCGCTCTCGACCTCGACGCCGGAACGCCCGTGGTGCTGTGCGACGCGCGGGAACGCGACTCGGGGAAGGAGGTGCTGATCCGGCTGGTCGAGTACGCCGGGCGGGTGCACACCGCCCGGCTGCTCGACTCGGTGCGGTGACCGGCTCACCGCCCCCCGGCGGCGACCGCGCTCCGAGTGCCGGCGCGCCGCACCGCCCGCGCAGCGGCCTCAGCCCGCCACGGCCTTCTGCGCCACGACCTTGTCGACGGTGACGCGGACCAGAAGCTCGCCCGGGACGCCGTTGCGCGCCCCCAACTCCTCGGCGCGGTCCTCGCCCATGTACCGGGCCCCGATCCGCGCGGCCCAGTGCCTCAGTTCGGCGAGGTCGTCCACGATCCTCGCGCGGCCCTGCAGCACCACGTAGTCGAAGGGCGGCCGGTCGTCGTCCACACACAGGGCCACCCGGCCGTCCCGGGCCAGATTGCGGCCTTTCACGGTGTTCTCGCCGGTGTTGAACACCACCTCGTCCCCGTCCAGCAGGAACCAGATCGGCGCCACGTGCGGACTGCCGTCCGCGCGAACGGTGGAGAGCTTCGCCGTGCGGGTGCCGTGGGAGACGAACGCCCGCCACTCGTCATCGGTCATCTTCTGTGCCATGCACCAATCCTCCTTGCCCGCGGCACGGGTGTGGGGAAGGCTGGCGGGCAGATCCCCCGCGCAGGGGGAGACGACGCATACGGGGACAACACGGGGAGACCGGATCATGGTGCAGAAGCAGGGACTCGGCTGGCTGCTGGACGACCTGACCGAGCGGGTGGAACACGTACGGCACGCGCTGGTCCTGTCCAACGACGGGCTGGTGACCGGCGCGAGTACGGGACTGCGGCGGGAGGACGCCGAGCACCTCGCCGCCGTCTCGTCCGGACTCCACAGCCTGGCCAAGGGCTCGGGCCGGCACTTCGGCGCCGGCGGGGTACGGCAGACGATGGTCGAGTTCGACGACGCGGTGCTGTTCGTCACGGCAGCGGGCTCCGGCAGCTGTCTGTGCGTGCTCAGCGGCGCGGAGTCCGACATCGGGCAGATCGCGTACGAGATGACGCTGCTCGTCAACCGGGTCGGCGAACACCTCGACGTCGACGCGCGGCAGCCGGACCGGTTTCCGTCCATAGACCTCTGACCAGGTCTTTCGGAGATCATTTCGGCGCTCGTCGACGGCAGGCGCGGAGTTGTCCACAGGCTCGTAACGGGTGGCGCGGCAGCGGCTACGGTTCTGTGTCAGGCGGCCGAGGACGGCGTCGGCCGGCACACTCCACGGGGGAGACGAGCATGTCCGGAAAGACCATCACGCACGACAGCGCGGCCACCGTCGAACGGATCACCACGCCCCCGGAGGGTTCGGTCGCGCCCAGCCGGGCGGCACGAGAACTCGGTCTCGGGCGAGACGAGTTCGATATCGCCGTGCAGCTCGGCCGCATCCGCACCGTCCCCGACGACGGGGGAGGCGGGCGGCGGGTGCCCCGGGCCGAGATCCAGCGGGTCCGGACGGAGGTGGGCTTTCCCGAGGCCTTGCGGGAGCGCGTCCGGACGGTGGGAACGACGGACGGCGCGGCCCTCCTGGAGGTGACGAAGGCACGGTTCACCCGCCTCGCCAGGCTGGGGCTGCTGGTGCCCACGACGTTCTCCCTCAACCGCTACCGGGCCGTCGTCTGGCGGTATCTCGCCGACGAACTGCGCAAGTTCGCGGCCGACGAGCGGAACGCGGCACTGCTGTCGGGGCGCACACCGCAAGGCCTGCGGGACCAGCTGGCGGAGGGTCTGGACCTGCGCCCCCGCAACTGGCGGGGCCGGCACCTCGCATGTCTGCTCCGGCGGACGGAGGACCCGTGGGCCCGAGCGGCCGCCGTGGCCTCACTGCTCGACCCGGTCGACGTCTCGGAGGTCGTCAGGGACCCCTACGAACGCTCCCACCTGAGCCGGTTCCGCCCGGCCCGCCGGGTCCACGGCTCACCGGGCTCCCCGGCCGCGCAGATCGCCGGAGAACTCATGACGGCGGCCGATCCTGACGAGATCGACCGGCTCAGGGCCGACCTGGCGCGCGAGGTGCGCCACGCGCGGGTACTCCGCCCGGCACCACGCCCGGCCCCACGGGAGCAGCAACAGGGTCCGGCACAGACGGCGCACGAGCATCGTCCAGTACCGGGACGGCACGAGCATCGCCGGGCCCCGGCGGCGCACGGACACCGGCCCGCACGCCCCGCCCTTCGGCCGGTACCGGACCCACCCGCTCCGGCACCGGCGCGGCCCCGGGCCGAGGAGACCGGACGGCTCCGCGGCCTGCTCGGCCGGCTCCGGCGCGGAGGCTCGTGACCTACAGGGACCGGAACAGGCCCTCCTGGACGACGGACACCAGCAGGCGCCCCTCCAGGTCGTAGATCCGCCCGCGGGCCAGCCCCCGTCCGCCGGTCGCGATCGGGGACTCCTGGTCGTACAGGAACCACTCGTCGGCACGGAACGGCCGGTGGAACCACATGGCGTGGTCCAGCGACGCCATGTCGAAGCCCCGCGGCCCCCACAGGGGTTCCACCGGGATGCGCACGGCGTCCAGGAGGGTCATGTCGCTGGCGTAGGTGAGGGCGCAGGTGTGCACGAGCGGGTCGTCGCCGAGCGGTCCGACCGCGCGCATCCACACGGCGCTGCGCGGCTCGGCGTCCGCGACCTCGTCGGCGCTCCAGCGCAGCCGGTCGACATAGCGGATGTCGAAGGGCTGACGGCGGGCCATCCGCTCCAACTGCTCCGGCAGCGCGCCCAGGTGGGACCGGAGCTCGTCGGTGAGCGTCGGCAGGGACTCGGGGTCCGGGACCTTGCGGGCCGGGGGCAACTGGTGCTCGAAACCCCCCTGTTCAGGCTTGTGGAAGGAGGCGGTGAGCGTGAAGATCGTGCGGCCCTGCTGCACGGCGGTGACCCGGCGGGTCGTGAACGACCTTCCGTCCCGGTCCCGTTCGACCTGGTACACGATCGGCACGCCGGGGCGCCCGGGACGCAGGAAGTACGCGTGCAGCGAGTGCACCGGGCGGTCGCCCTCCGTGGTGCGCCCGGCGGCGACCAGCGCCTGGCCGGCCACCTGGCCGCCGAAGACCCGCTGCAGCGACTCCTCGGGGCTGCGGCCGCGGAAGATGTTGACCTCGATCTGCTCCAGGTCGAGCAGGGCGACAAGGCTTTCTGCCGGGTTCGTCATCGGTGGGTCTCTCCTGTGCTCACAGCTGGCCGACATCGGTGACACGGACGACCGCCCGGCCCTCGGCGTCCGAGGCCGCGAGATCGACCTCGGCGCTGATGCCCCAGTCGTGGTCGTCGTTCGGGTCGTCGAAGATCTGCCGCACGCGCCACAGGCCGTTCTTCGGCTCCTCCTCGATCACCAGCAGCTTGGGGCCGCGGGCGTCGGGACCGGTGCCGAGGTCGTCGTACTCGTCCCAGTACTTGTCCATGGCCTCGCCCCACGCGTCGGCGTCCCAGCCGGCGTCGGCGTCCATCTCGCCCAGCTCCTCCACCTGGTCCAGAGCGGCGAGCTCGACCCGTCGGAACATGGCGTTGCGGACGAGGACGCGGAAGGCGCGCGCGTTGGCGGTGACCGGCCGTACCTGGTCGGCCTTCTCCTGGGCCTCCTCGGCGGTCATCACCTCGGGGTTGGCGAGCTGCTCCCACTCGTCCAGCAGGCTGGAGTCGACCTGGCGCACCATCTCGCCGAGCCACTCGATCAGGTCCTGGAGGTCGTCGGACTTCAGGTCGTCGGGGACGGTGTGGTCGAGGGCCTTGTAGGCGCTGGCGAGGTAGCGCAGCACGATGCCCTCGGTGCGGGCCAGATCGTAGTGGGACACCAGCTCCGTGAAGGTCAGCGCCCGCTCGTACATGTCACGGATGACCGACTTCGGCGACAGCGGATGGTCACCGACCCACGGGTGGCTCCTGCGGTACGTGTCGTACGCGTGGAAGAGCAGCTCCTCCAGGGGCTTCGGGTACGTGATGTCCTGGAGGCGCTCCATGCGTTCCTCGTACTCGACGCCGTCCGCCTTCATCGCGGCCACGGCCTCACCGCGCGCCTTGTTCTGCTGGGCGGCGAGGATCTGCCGCGGATCGTCCAGCGTGGACTCCACGACGGACACCATGTCCAGCGCGTACGACGGCGACTCGGGGTCCAGCAGCTCGAACGCGGCCAGCGCGAACGTGGACAGCGGCTGGTTCAGCGCGAAGTCCTGCTGGAGGTCCACCGTCAGGCGGACGATGCGGCCCTCGGCGTCGGGCTGGTCGAGCTTCTCGACGATGCCGCCGTCCAGCAGCGAGCGGTAGATGGCGATCGCCCGCCGGATGTGCCGCAGCTGCTGCTTGCGCGGCTCGTGGTTGTCCTCCAGCAGGTGCCGCATCGCGGCGAAGGCGTTGCCGGGCCGGGCGATCACCGACAGCAGCATCGTGTGCGTGACCCGGAAGCGGGAGTTCAGCGGCTCCGGCTCGGAGGCGATGAGCTTCTCGAACGTGTTCTCCGACCAGGCCACGAAGCCCTCGGGGGCCTTCTTGCGGACGACCTTGCGCCGCTTCTTCGGATCGTCACCGGCCTTGGCGAGCGCCTTCTCGTTCTCGATGACGTGCTCGGGCGCCTGGGCGACGACGAAGCCCTCGGTGTCGAACCCCGCGCGTCCGGCCCGGCCGGCGATCTGGTGGAACTCACGGGCCCGCAGCGTGCGCACCCGGGTGCCGTCGTACTTGGTCAGCGCCGTGAACAGCACGGTGCGGATCGGGACGTTGACGCCCACGCCGAGCGTGTCCGTCCCGCAGATCACCTTCAGCAGACCGGCCTGCGCGAGCTTCTCCACCAGGCGCCGGTACTTGGGCAGCATGCCGGCGTGGTGCACGCCGATGCCGTGCCGGACGTAACGGGAGAGATTGCGGCCGAACTTCGTGGTGAAGCGGAAGGCGCCGATCAGCTCGGCGATCTTCTCCTTCTCCTCACGCGAGCACATGTTGATGCTCATCAGCGCCTGCGCCCGCTCCACGGCCTGCGCCTGCGTGAAGTGCACGATGTAGACGGGCGCCTGCCGGGCCTCCAGCAAGTCGGTGAGCGTCTCGGTGAGCGGCGTGTAGCGGTACTCGTAGGACAGCGGCACCGGGCGGGTGGCCGAGCGGACCACCGACGTGGGGCGGCCGGTGCGGCGCGCGAGGTCCTTCTCGA
This sequence comes from Streptomyces flaveolus, assembly GCF_044765825.1. Taxonomy (NCBI): domain Bacteria; kingdom Bacillati; phylum Actinomycetota; class Actinomycetes; order Kitasatosporales; family Streptomycetaceae; genus Streptomyces; species Streptomyces flaveolus. The sequence continues at coordinate 258,099 of NZ_JBIWKU010000007.1, forward strand.
AGAACGAGACGTCACCGAGCGTGGCCGACATCAGGACGAACTGCGCCTGCGGCAGCTCCAGCAGCGGGATCTGCCAGGCCCAGCCGCGGTCCGGCTCCGCGTAGAAGTGGAATTCGTCCATGACGACCTGGCCGATGTCCGCGTGCTTGCCGTCGCGCAGCGCGATCGAGGCCAGCACCTCGGCGGTGCAGCAGATCACGGGGGCGTCGGCGTTCACCGAGGCGTCGCCGGTGAGCATGCCGACGTTCTCGGTGCCGAACAGCTTGCACAGCTCGAAGAACTTCTCCGACACCAGCGCCTTGATCGGAGCCGTGTAGAAGGTGACCTCGTCCCGGGCCAGGGCGGCGAAGTGAGCGCCCGCCGCGATCATGCTCTTGCCGGAGCCGGTGGGCGTCGACACGATCACGTTGGCGCCGGAGACCACCTCGATCAGCGCCTCCTCCTGATGGGGGTAGAGCGTGAGACCGCGCTCCTGGGCCCACGACTCGAAGGCTTCGTACAGGGCATCGGGGTCGGCGGTCGGCGGGAGCTGGTCGATGAGGGTCACGCCCCCATCTTGCCTGGCCCGGGCCGCGATGGGGGAATCGGATGCCGAAACGAAGATCACGACCGCTACGCTGGGTCGCCGACGGCGCATCAGCGGGACCGGCGACGGACCCGGACAACTGGACAGCGGCAGACGAGGAATGGGGCGGGCAAGCGCGATGATGGGACCAGCACACTCACTGTCGGGCGCCGCGGCCTGGCTCGGTGTCGGGGCGGCGACCGCCGCGGCCGGACACCCGATGCCCTGGCCGGTGCTGCTCGTCGGGGCCCTGATCTGCGCCGGCGCCGCCCTCGCCCCGGACCTCGACCACAAGGCGGCCACCATCTCGCGGGCCTTCGGGCCCGTCTCCCGGTGGCTGTGCGAGATCGTCGACAAGCTGTCGTACGCCGTCTACAAGGCCACGAAGAAGCGGGGCGACCCGCGCCGCTCGGGCGGACACCGCACGCTCACGCACACCTGGCTGTGGGCCGTCCTGATCGGCGCGGGCGCCTCGGCCCTGGCCGTCACGGGTGGCCGTTGGGCGGTACTCGCGATCCTTTTCGTGCACATGGTGCTGGCCATCGAGGGCCTGCTGTGGCGGGCGACCCGCGGCTCCAGCGCGGACGTGCTGGTCTGGCTGCTGGCCGCGACCAGCGCGTGGATCCTCGCCGGGACACTGGACAAGCCGCAGGGCGGCTCGGACTGGCTGTTCACCGCGCCGGGCCAGGAGTACCTGTGGCTGGGACTGCCGATCGTGCTGGGTGCGCTGGTGCACGACATCGGGGACGCGCTGACCGTCTCGGGCTGCCCGATCCTGTGGCCCATACCCGTCGGCCGCAAGCGCTGGTACCCCATCGGTCCGCCGAAGGCCATGCGGTTCCGGGCGGGCAGCTGGGTGGAGCTGAGGGTGCTGATGCCGGCCTTCATGGTGCTCGGCGGAGTGGGCTGCGCGGCGGCGCTCAACTTCATCTGACGCACCCGGCCGGCCGCACCCGGCCGGGACGGGGCACGGGTTCCCCGGGCGTGCGCCCGCTGGACCCGCGCCCCAGGGACGTGCGTCTCGGCCGCTCAGCCGGCCCCGCCGGTGCCGCCCTCCCCCTCGCCGCTCCCGTAGCGCCGCTCGAAGCGGGCGACGCGCCCCTCCGAGTCCACCGTCCGGGCCTTGCCCGTGTAGAAGGGGTGGCTCTCCGAGGAGATCTCCACGTCCACCACCGGGTAGGTCTCCCCGTCGTCCCAGGCGATGGTCTCCTCGCTGGTCGCGGTGGACCGGGTGAGGAAGGCGTATCCGGCGGCGCGGTCGCGGAAGACGACGGGCCGGTAGTCGGGGTGCTTGTCCTGCTGCATGGCTGCTCCTCGTACGGCGCGGATCGTCGCGGCGGCGGCGCGGGAAGGCCACGGCGGGTGGTGTCAGCCGGGCAGGGAGTCCTCGTCGACGACGTGCATCGCGGCCTCCTCGGCGGACGCCGCCGCCCCGTCGATGCCCACGTCCCTGGCGACCAGCGCCGGCTCCTCGTCCTCGTGCGCTCCCTCGTCGGGTGCCACGAGCCGGCCGGAGCGGCCCGCACCGACCTCGTCGTCCAGCAGTTCGCCGTCGGTGCCCTCGGAGTCGCCCAGGCCGTCGCCGTCGGGGGCGACAGGATCCGGCTGCTCCTCGGCGAGCCGCTGCTCCAGCGTCTCGCCCCGATGACGTTCGGCGGCCGTCACACCGGTGTGCTCGACCGCCCAGGGCCGCTCGGGCGGGGACCAGCCCCGGTCGAGGGGATCGTCGACACCGTCGTACTCGAGGGTGTCCTCGCCGTCGAGCAGCCCGGTGTCCTCCCTCTGCTCGGAACCGTCGGGCTGGTAGACGTCATCTCCCCATCCGTCGGCGCTGTTCACGGGTACCTCCAGGGGGTGGGGGCCGTCCCCTTCTCACCGTGGACCACGGCGGGCCGCCGCTGCACGGGGCACAGGCGTCACCCGTCGCCGAATCACGCGGTTCCCGGGCCTTCCCCGAGCCGGTGCCTCCTCCCAGCCTTCCACCCCCGTTCGGGACCGCGCAACGGCACGGGACCAGTGCCGGGCAGTGCGGCATCCCCAGGGGCGCGGGGAACCGCGCGACGAGCCACGGACCACCCGCGGCCACCGACGACGACCAAGCCCCCCAGTCCTCCGCCCCGCCCTGCCCCGTGCCGCGGGGACCGGCGCGCCCCCGTCCGCATGGCCGAGCGGCGAGCGCCGAGCGCCGAGCCCCGGTCAGCCGTGCCACGACCGCCAGAGCGCCGCGTAGGCACCGCCCGCCGCGACCAGCTCGTCGTGGCTGCCCAGCTCGCTGATCCTGCCGTTCTCGACGACGGCGATGACGTCCGCGTCGTGGGCGGTGTGCAGGCGGTGCGCGATCGCGACGACGGTGCGGCCGTCCAGGACGCGGGCCAGGGACCGTTCGAGGTGGCGCGCGGCCCGCGGGTCGAGGAGGGACGTCGCCTCGTCCAGCACCAGGGTGTGCGGGTCGGCCAGCACCAGGCGGGCCAGCGCGATCTGCTGGGCCTGTGCCGGTGTGAGCGCGTACCCGCCGGAGCCGACCTCGGTGTCCAGGCCCTCGTCCAGCCCCCGGGCCCAGTCGTCCGCGTCGACCGCGCCCAGCGCCGCCCACAGCTCGGCGTCGGTGGCACCGGTGCGCGCGAGACGGAGGTTGTCGCGCAGGGAGCCCACGAAGACGTGGTGCTCCTGGTTGACCAGCGCGACGTGCGAGCGGACCCGCTCGGCGGACATCCTGGACAGTTCCGCGCCGCCCAGGGTGATGCTGCCGTCGCGGGGTCCGTAGATACCGGCGAGCAGCCTGCCCAGCGTCGACTTGCCCGCACCCGAAGGGCCCACCAGGGCCAGCCGCGTCCCCGGGGCGACCTCCAGCGACACCTTGCGCAGGACGTCCACGCCCTCCAGGTAGCCGAAGTGCACCCGGTCGGCGTGCACGTGCCGTCCGTCCGGCGCCAGCGAGGCGTCACCGGCGTCCGGCTCGATGTCCCGCACGCCCACCAGCCGGGCCAGCGACACCTGGGCCACCTGGAGCTCGTCGTACCAGCGCAGGATCAGCCCGACCGGGTCGACGAGCATCTGCGCGATCAGCGCGGCCGTGGTCAGCTGGCCGACGCCGATCCACCCCTGCAGGACGAACACACCGCCGATCAGCAGGACGGAGGCGAGCACGGTCACATGGGTGACGTTGATGACCGGGAAGAGCACGGACCGCAGCCAGAGCGTGTAGCGCTCCCAGGCCGTCCACTCCGTGATCCGGCGCTCCGACAGCTCGATGCGGCGGGCGCCGAGGCGGTGGGCCTCGACGGTGCGCCCGGCGTCCACGGTCTCCGCGAGCGCGGCGGCCACGGCGGCGTACCCGGCGGCCTCCGAGCGGTAGGCGGAGGGAGCCCGGCGGAAGTACCAGCGGCAGCCGATCACCAGCAGCGGCACGGCGAGCAGTACCACCGGGGCGAGCGGCGGCGCGGTGACCACGAGTCCGCCGAGCAGCAGCACCACCCACACCACGCCGATGGACAGCTGGGGCACGGCCTCGCGCATCGCGTTGGCAAGCCGGTCGATGTCCGTCGTGATCCGGGAGAGCAGATCGCCGGTGCCGGCCCGCTCCAGTACGCCCGGCGGCAGTCCGACCGACCGCACGAGGAAGTCCTCGCGCAGGTCGGCCAGCATCCGCTCGCCGAGCACGGCACCGCGCAGCCGCACCTCGCGCACGAACACGGCCTGGACGACGAGCGCCAGCAGGAACAGTGTGGCGGTGAGCCCCAGGTGCAGCTCACGGGTGTCGTCCGAGACGCGTTCCACGAGCCCGCCCAGCAGGGTGGGGCCCGCCATGGAGGCGATCACGGCGAGGGTGTTGACGGTGACGAGCAGGAGGAACGCACGGCGGTGCCGGCGCAGGAGCTCGCCCGCGTAGGCGCGTACGGTCGCGGGGGCTCCGACGGGCAGGGTGCTCGCCGTCGTCGGGGCCGCCGGGTCGTACGACGGGGGCGCCACGCCGATCATGCCGTCTCCTCGATCTCTTCCAGTCGGTGCAGTGCGTCGCCCAGCGGCTCGCCGAGGGAGCCGCCGTCGCGGTCCGGCGCGTTCTCGGCCTCGTGCCCGGTGCGTCGCGCGGCGGTCTCCTCGTCGGTCTCGCGGGTGACGACGGCCCGGTACCGGGGCTCGTTGCGGAGCAGGTTCCGGTGGACGCCCACCGCCGCCACCCGGTCGTCGTGCAGGAACACGATGCGCTCCGCGCGGTCCAGCACCAGCGGTGACGAGGTGAACACGACCGTCGTGCGCCCTGCGCGCAGGCTCCGTACGCCCTCCGCGATCCGCGCTTCGGTGTGCGAGTCCACCGCGGAGGTCGGTTCGTCCAGGACGAGCACCTCCGGGTCCGTGATCAGGGACCGGGCCAGGGCGAGACGCTGGCGCTGGCCGCCCGAGAGGGAGCGGCCCCGCTCGGTGATGCGGGCGTCCATCGGGTCGTCGGTGCCCAGCGATCCCTGAGCGAGCGCCGCCAGCACGTCCCCGCACTGGGCCGCGGCCAGCGCTTCCTCGGCGGCGACGGCGCCGGAGGCCGGTACGTCGAGCAGTTCCCGCAGCGTGCCGGAGAGCAGCACCGGGTCCTTGTCCTGGACCAGGACGGCCGTGCGCGCGGAGTCCAGCGGCAGCTCGTCGAGCGGCACCCCGCCCAGCAGGGCCGAGGCGCCCTCCTCCGAGGGGTGCCCGCCGAGACGTTCCGCGAGACGGCCGGCCGCGTCGGGATCGCCGCACACCACGGCGGTGAGCAGGCCCTTGGGCGCGAGCAGACCGGTGGACGGGTCGTACAGGTCCCCGTTCGGCACCTCGGCGGCGCGCGACCCCGCGGTGTCCGTGGCCCGTTCCAGCGCCAGTACGCGTGCGGCCCGCTTGGCCGAGGGCCGGGAGAAGGAGTACGCCATGGCGATCTCCTCGAAGTGCCGCAGCGGATAGGTGAGGATCATGACGGAGCTGTAGACGGTGACGAGTTCGCCGACGCCGATGCGGCCCTCGCGGGCCAGGTGCACGCCGTGCCAGATCACCGCGATCAGCAGCAGTCCCGGCAGCAGCACCTGGATCGCGGAGATCAGGGACCACATCCGGGCGCTGCGGACGGCCGCGTGCCGCACCTCCTGAGAGGCGCCGCGATAGCGGTCGAGGAAGAGCTCCTCGCCGCCGATGCCGCGCAGCACCCGCAGTCCCGCGACGGTGTCCGAGGCCAGTTCGGTGGCGCGTCCGGCCTTCTCGCGCTGGACGTCGGCCCGCCGGGTGGCGCGGGGGAGCAGGGGCAGCACCGCGAGGGCCAGCACGGGCAGACCCGCCGCGACGACGACGCCGAGCGACGGCTCGTAGACGACCAGGCCGACGCAGACCAGCACGATGGTCACCGCCGCCGCGGTGAACCGGGACACGGCCTCCACGAACCAGCCGATCTTCTCGACGTCGCCCGTGGAGACGGCGACGACCTCGCCGGCCGCGACGCGGCGGGTCAGAGCCGAGCCCAGCATCGCGGTCTTGCGGGCCAGCAGTTGCTGGACGCGGGCCGCGGCGGTGATCCAGTTGGTGACCGCGGAACGGTGCAGGAAGGTGTCGCCGAGGGCGTTGCCCACGCAGCACAGCGCCATGAGGCCGCCGGCAGCGGCGAGTCGGGCGCCGGAGCGGTCGACGACGGCCTGGACGGCGAGGCCGACGCAGAAGGGGAGGGCGGAGACGGAGGCGAAGTGCAGCAGGCCCCAGGCCAGCGACTTGAGTTGGCCACCCAGCTGGTTCCGGAACAGCCACCACAGAAAGCGGGGGCCCGAGCGCGCGTCGGGCACGCCCGGGTCGGGATACGGAAGGTCTTGGATCTGCATGACGTCCCAGAGGCTCGGGTCAGGGGGTGCCGCGCGACGCGGCATCAAGAGGCTGCAAACCGTGAAAGGTTCGCGTCGCGGCGTGCCCAAAATCAAGCGGTTTTCCGCGATGGGGTACGAATCCGGCTGCCGTGCCCCGGCGGCCGGGCCGGTGCAACGACCGGGGCGGCCGGGAGCGTTGCGGGCGGCGGGTGCGACGATGGACCGATGCGAAGCGGTGGAGCACGGCGTACGACGGTCGCGATGGTGGCATTCGGTTCTCTTCTGGCGGCGCTGTCCGCCTGCGGCGGCGGACCGTCCGGGCACGGTGCGACCCGGCCCGCCGGCGGCGCGGCCGGCACGAGCGGCGCCCCGGCCGACACCACGCGGATCCCGGGTGTCGGCGACCGGTTGCAGCAGCGCATTCCCGCCGAGTCCCGTCAGGTCGTCGCGGTGTACGGCGAGGGCAGGGACTCCGCCGCGTCCACGGTCGTGCTGTACACGAAGCAGGGTTCCGTCTGGCACCGGACGCGCAGTTGGGCGGCGCACAACGGCCGGAAGGGGTGGACGACCGACCACCACGAGGACGACAAGCGCAGCCCCGTGGGTGTGTTCACGCTCAGCGACGCGGGCGGCGTGCTCCCCGACCCGGACCCGGCACCGGGCGCGGGACTGCCCTACACCCGGTCCGCCGACTTCGCGGCGCCGCGCTCGTGGGGCACGTCGTACTGGCACGACTTCGACTACGTCATCGCCATCGACTACAACCGGGTCAAGGGCACGTCGCCGAACGACCCGACCCGCCCCGAGGGCGCGTCCAAGGGCGGTTCGATCTGGCTCCACATGGACCACGGCAGCGGCACGTCCGCCTGCGTCAGCCTCCCCAAGGCCGGGATGGAGTACCTGCTGCGGACGCTTGACCCGCACCGGCATCCGGTGGTGGTGATGGGGGACCGGGCGGACCTGATGGCCTGACCGGTCCGGGCGCGGCGCATTGCCTACGCCGTGCCGGACCCGTGTCCGTTCCCGGGTAGCGTGTCGGGCCCGTCGACCAGCGTGTCCAGGAGTCCGCCCAGTACGGCGCGCTGCTCGTCCGTGAGCGGGGCGAGGATCTCCTCCGCGGCCCGCCGCCGTGCGCCGTGCACCTCCCGCAGGGTCGCGCGCCCGTCGTCCGTGAGCTCGATCCGGATGACCCGGCGATTGGCCGGATCAGGGGCGCGGCGCACCTTCCCGGCCGCCTCCAGCCCGTCGACCAGTGTCGTGACCGCCCGCGGCACGACCTCCAGCCGCTCGGCCAGATCGGCCATGCGCGGCGGCGAGCCGTAGTGCGCCAGCGTGCGCAGCAGCCGGGACTGGGCCGGTGTGATGCCGAGGTCGCGCCGTTCGAGATGGCGCTTCTGGATGCGGTGCACCCTGCGGGTGAGCCGCAGCAACTGCTCGGCGAGCAGGCCGTCGGGGTCGGGGGCGGTCATGCGGGAACAATAACAGGACGACGTTCATTGTGAGTAGGGGTAACAATGAGCTATGGTCCGTCGTCCGTCAGGCCCCCGACCCGCGCGGTCTGTTCGGCCTTCCCTCTCGCCCCCCGTAGGAGCCCATGCATCCCGACCGTGAAACCACCTGGACGCCACCCGCCGGTGCCGAGGAACAGCCCCGGCAGGTGCGCCGCATCCTGAAGCTCTTCCGTCCCTACCGGGGCCGTCTCGCGATCGTCGGACTGCTCGTCGGCGCCGCGTCGCTGGTCTCGGTCGCCACGCCCTTCCTGCTCAGGGAGATCCTCGACGTCGCCATCCCGGAGGGGCGCACCGGCCTGCTGACCCTGCTCGCCCTCGGCATGATCCTGGGCGCCGTCCTCACCAGCGTCTTCGGCGTGCTGCAGACGCTGATCTCCACGACGGTCGGCCAGCGCGTCATGCACGACCTGCGCACCGCCGTCTACGGCCGGCTCCAGCGCATGTCCCTCGCCTTCTTCACCCGCACCCGCACCGGCGAGGTCCAGTCCCGCATCGCCAACGACATCGGCGGCATGCAGGCCACCGTCACCTCCACGGCGACCTCCCTGGTCTCCAACCTCACCAGCGTGGTCGCCACGATCGTGGCGATGGTCGTCCTGGACTGGCGCCTGACCGTCGTCTCGCTGCTGCTCCTGCCGGTCTTCGTGTGGATCAGCCGCCGGGTCGGCAGGGAGCGCAGGAAGATCACCACCAGACGCCAGAAGCAGATGGCGGCGATGGCCGCCACCGTCACCGAGTCGCTCTCCGTCAGCGGCATCCTGCTGGGCCGCACCATGGGCCGCTCCGACTCGCTCACCCGCGCCTTCTCCGACGAGTCCGAGCGGCTGGTCGACCTGGAGGTACGGTCGAACATGGCGGGCCGCTGGCGCATGGCGGTCATCACGATCGTCATGGCCGCCATGCCGGCCGTCATCTACTGGACCGCCGGCATCGCCCTCCAGCTCGGCGGTCCGGACGTCTCCCTCGGTACCATCGTCGCCTTCGTCTCGCTCCAGCAGGGACTGTTCCGCCCGACGGTGAGCCTGCTGTCGACCGGCGTCCAGATCCAGACCTCCCTCGCCCTCTTCCAGCGCATCTTCGAGTACCTCGACCTGCCGATCGACATCACCGAACGGGACGAGCCCGTCCGTCTCGACCGGGTCAAGGGCGAGGTGCGCTTCGAGAACGTCGAGTTCCGCTACGACGGCAAGGGCGGCCCGGTCCTCGACGGCATCGACGTCACCGTCCCCGCGGGCGGCAGCCTCGCCGTCGTCGGCCCGACGGGCGCGGGCAAGTCCACGCTCGGCTACCTGGTGCCGCGCCTGTACGACGTGACGGGCGGCCGGGTCACCCTCGACGGGGTCGACGTACGGGACCTGGACTTCGACACCCTCGCCCGCTCGGTCGGCGTCGTCTCGCAGGAGACGTACCTCTTCCACGCCTCGGTCGCCGAGAACCTGCGCTTCGCCAAGCCGGACGCCACCGACGAGGAGCTCGAGGCGGCGGCGCGGGCGGCCCAGATCCACGACCACATCGCCGCCCTGCCCGACGGCTACGACACGGTCGTCGGCGAACGCGGCCACCGCTTCTCCGGCGGGGAGAAGCAACGCCTGGCCATCGCCCGCACCATCCTGCGCGACCCGCCCGTCCTCGTCCTCGACGAGGCGACCAGTGCCCTGGACACCCGCACCGAGGCCGCCGTGCAGGACGCCATCGACGCCCTGTCGGCCAACCGCACCACCATCACCATCGCGCACCGTCTGTCCACCGTCCGGGGCGCCGACCGGATCGTGGTCCTCGACGCGGGCCGCCTGGCCGAGCAGGGCACGCACGAGGAGCTGCTGGCACGGGACGGGCGGTACGCGGCCCTGGTGCGGCGGGACGCCCGACTGGAGCCGACAAGGTGACGATATGCCGGGATTGAGATGACAAGAGGGTTACCGTGCCCGCATGCACATGAACACTCCGCGACGGAGCGCGAGGAGCGCGAGGAGCCCGAGAACCCCGAGATCCCTGAGAACGCCGAGCACCCCGAGACACCCGAGGCCCCCCAGGGGAACGGTCCGGCTGACACGCCTGGGCCGCGTCGCCCTGATCGCGACCGGGGCCCTTGTGGCCGGGTCCGCCGTGGCGGTGCCGCTGCTGATGACGGACGGCGAGGGCGAGTCCCGGCCCACGTCCCTGGTGATCCCGGAGGGCTGGCGCGCGACCCAGGTCTACGAGGCCGTCGACAAGACCCTCGACCTGCCCGTCGGCACCACCGAGCAGTCCCTGGCCAGAGCCGACCTGAAGCTGCCGAACGACGCCGAGGGCAACCCCGAGGGCTACCTCTTCCCGGCGACCTACCCGCTCGGTGAGCAGCCGACCCCGGAGAAGCTGCTGGCGGCCATGGTCGACACGGCGAGGAAGAAGTTCCACGGAGCCCCGATCGCCGCGGGCGCCCAGCGCAACGCGCTGAACGTCTACCAGGCGGTCACCATCGCGAGCATCGTCCAGGCGGAGGCCGCGACCAAGGACGACATGGGCAAGGTGGCCCGGGTGATCTTCAACCGCCTGGAGCGGGGCATGCCGCTGCAGATGGACTCCACCATCAACTACGCCCTGGGCCGTTCCACGCTCGCGACGAGCACGCAGGACACCCGGATCGACAGCCCCTACAACTCGTACCAGCGGATGGGCCTGCCGCCCACGCCCATCGACAACCCGGGCGACGAGGCGATGCGCGCGGCGATCGACCCGACCCCGGGCGACTGGCTGTACTTCGTGACGGTCAAGCCCGGCGACACCCGCTTCACCGCCGACTACGCCGAGCACCAGCGCAACGTCGACGAGTTCCGCAGCAACCGGCGGAGCGCCTCGCCCCCGGCCGGTGACGGGGCCCGGTGAGCCGGCGGGGCGTCACGCGGCGACCGGTTCCTCCTCGGCCAGCAGCCGCCTGATGTCCCGTACGGCCGCGCGTCCCGCACGGTTGGCGCCGATGGTGCTGGCCGACGGCCCGTAACCGACGAGGTGGACCCGCGGATCGGCGACCGCGCGCGTCCCCTCGACACGGATGCCGCCGCCCGCCTCCCGCAGCCGCAGCGGCCTCAGGTGCTCGATGGCGGCCCGGAACCCCGTGGCCCACAGGATGACGTCGGCGGCCACCTGCCGGCCGTCGCTCCACTCGGCCCCGTCGGGCGTGATCCGGTCGAACATGGGCTGCCGGTCCAGCACGCCGGACTCCAGTCCCGCCCGGATCGCGTCGTTGAGCGGCAGTCCGGTCACCGAGACCACACTCTTCGGCGGCAGCCCCTGCCGCACCCGCTCCTCCACGAGCGCCACCGCCGCCCGGCCCGCGTCCTCGTCGAAGGGCCCCTCACGGAACACGGGGGGCCGCCTGGTGACCCAGGTGGTGGCCGCGGCGTACGGGGCGATCTCCAGCAGATGCTGCGTGCCCGACGCGCCCCCGCCCACCACGATCACGCGCTGCCCGGCGAACTCCTCGGGCCCCGCGTACTGAGCGGTGTGCAACTGGCGGCCACGGAAGGTCTCCTGGCCCGGGTAACGCGGCCAGAAGGGGCGGTCCCAGGTGCCGGTCGCGTTGATCAGCGCCCGCGTGGACCAGGTGCCGTCCGACGTCTCCACGAGCAGCCGCCCGCCGTCCCCCTCGCGCACCGCGCGGACGTCGACGGGGCGCCTCACCCGCAGGTCGAAGGCGCGCTCGTACGCCGCGAAGTACTCGGCGACGACCGCGGAGGACGGCCGCGCCGGATCGGCGCCGGTGAGCTCCATGCCGGGCAGGGCGTGCATGCCGTGCACCTTGCCGTACGTCAGCGACGACCAGCGGAACTGCCAGGCGCCGCCGGGCCCGGGGGAGTGGTCGAGGACCACGAAGTCGCGCTCGGGCTCGAACCCGGTGCGCCGCAGGTGATAGGCCCCGGCCAGCCCCGCCTGACCGGCTCCGACGACGACGACCTCGACCTCGCGTGTGTTGTTCACGTTTCTACCAACGGTGCGCCCGCTCCCGATCTTCCCGTGACCGCGTCCCCGGCCCGACGCTCCCACCCCTCACGCGCCGCGTGCGTCAGGATGGGGGGCATGCCAGATGCCTTCACCACCCGAGTCATCAACCTCGCCACCGGCTCCGCGGAACGGGTCGCCGACATCACCGGTGACTGCGAGTCCTTCCTCCGCGAGGTGGCGGCGGGCCGCGACGGCCTCCTCAGCGTCTTCGTCCCGCACGCCACCGCCGGGATCGCGATCATCGAGACGGGCGCGGGCAGCGACGACGACCTGCTGGCCGCCCTGCACACCCTGCTTCCGGCCGACGACCGCTGGCAGCACCGCCACGGCAGCCCCGGCCACGGCCGCGACCACGTCCTGCCCGCCTTCGTCCCCCCGCACGCCACCCTGCCGGTGATCGACGGCCGCCTGGAACTCGGCACCTGGCAGTCGGTGTGCCTGGTGGACACGAACCGTGACAACCCCGAACGCCGGGTGCGCCTCAGCTTCCTGGGGTAGCCGGGACCCCCGGGACGGCTGGAGCCCCGGAACGGTCCGGGCCGGAGCCGGACGGGTGCCGGAGGCGGTCAGTCGGTGCCCTCGATATGGAGGGTCAGCCGCTTGAGCAGTGCGGCGAGGCGGGTGCGGTCGCGGGCCGCGAGGGCGCCGAACAGCTCGTCCTCGGCCTTGCCGCGGAGCGCCATCGCCCGTTTCCAGACGGCGAGGCCGGCCTCGGTCACCTCGATGTCGACGCGACGCCGGTCGTCCGTGGCCGGTGCCCGGCGGACCCAGCCGGACCGCTCCAGCGCGTCGAGCCGGCCGGTCATCCCGGCGGCGCTCACGCCGAGATCGGCGGCGAGGGCGGAGGGGGTCGTCCGGCCCGGGGTGTCCCGGATCATCAGGTGATGCAGCGTCTCGTACTCGTGGATCTGGAGCCCGGCCCCTTCGACGGCGCGGCGCGTGCTCTGCTTGAGGTGGCGTCGGATCCGGTCCAGCCGGACCGTGATCGCCTCCACTTCGTCGTCGAAGTCGATGCCGATCCAATGGTCCCGCCAGCGGTCGACATGGCGGTCCGCCCAGTCGTGCGGCTGGTCGGGGTGGGGTTCCTCCATGCGCCGATCCTAGCCTTGTGTTTCGGTACCGGATAATTGGTTGACGAACATTTCGGTGCCGAAATACCTTCCTCGCCGTGAAGCGACGAAGTCATCGAGTCCTGCGCCACCACGGCTTCCGGTACCTGGTGGCCGGAACCGCGGTCAACGCGCTCGGCAACGCCATCACACCGGTAGCCCTGGCGTTCGCCGTTCTCGACCTGGGGGGATCGGTCGTCCAGCTCGGCCTGGTGGAGGCCGCGTTCGCCGCGTGCCAGGTCGTCACCACGCTCGCCGGCGGCGTGCTGGGCGACCGGGTCTCGCGGCGGCTGATGATGACGGGGGCGTCGGTCGTCAGCGCCCTGGTCATGGGAGGGCTGGCCGGCGCGCTGCTGCTGGACGTCGCCACCATCCCGCTGATCGCGGTTCTGGGCGGGCTCGGCGGCGTGGTCTCGGCGCTGGGGCGCCCCTCCGCCATGGCGATGACCCGGCTGGTCGTGCCGCAGGACGAACTGGGCGACGCGGTCGCGCTGCGCACACTGCTCCAGACCGGCGCCTCGACCGTCGGCTACGCCGTGGCGGGGGTGCTGGTCGCCGCCGTGGGCTCGGGGTGGGCGATCGTGGCCGACGCCTGCACCTTCGCCTTCGCCGCGGTGGCCTTCGCCCGTCTCCGCGTCCCGCACGTGCGCACGCCCCGGGCGGCGTCGGCCGTCGCGGACCTCAGGGACGGCTTGCGGGAGGTGATGCGGCACAGCTGGCTCTGGCTGCTCATCCTCCAGGCCCTCCTCTACCACCTCTTCTACGGCGGGGCGCAGGCGGTGCTCGGCCCCGTCGTCGTGGGCCAGGGGATCGGCCGGTCGGCCTGGGGGCTCGCCCTGTCGGTCCTGATGGCCGGGTTCGTGACCGGCGGCCTGCTCTGCCTCCGGATCCGGCCGCGACGGCCGCTGGCGGTCGGTGTGGTCCTGCTCGCGTCCACGGGCCTCTTCCCGCTCGCCATGGCGCTCTCCGACACGCTGTGGCCCATCCTGCTCGGCGCCTTCCTGCACGGCCTCGGCCTGCAGATGTTCGACGTGTACTGGGAGCAGTCCATCCAGAGCCACGTCCCGGAGGACAAACTCGCCCGGGTCTACGCCTTCGACACGGTCGGCTCCTTCGTGGCCCGCCCCGTCGGCCTCGCCCTCACCGGTCCGGTCGCCACCGCCGTCGGCTTCGAGACGTGGCTGCTCGTCGTCGCCGTGGTGATCTCCGGGGTGTCGCTCATCGCGCTGGCCGCGCGGGGGGTGCGCGACCTGGAGCGGGTGGGCTGAGACCCGGTGCGGCAGCTCCCGGTGGCGGGGGAAAAAAACGCACCGCCCCCGGGGCCTCGTCGGGACTCCGGGGGCGGTGCGGCCGGGCCATGCCTCACGCTCGGGCGCGCCGCACCACCCCCGCCACCAACGGCCACGCCAGCAGCAGCACGATCACCCCGTACACCGTCACCGCGAACGGCGTGTTCACCAGGCCCGTGACGCTGCCGTCGCTGATCTGCAGGGCGCGCCGCAGTTGCTGCTCGGCGTTGGGGCCGAGGATGACGCCGATCACGGCCGGCAGGATCGGCAGGCCGTAGCGCCGCATGCCGAAGCCGACCAGGCCGATGATCAGCAGGATCACCAGGTCGACGACCTCACCGCCGACGGCGTAGGCGCCGACCGCCGCGAAGAACATGATCCCCGCGTAGAGGTAGGGCCGCGGGATGCGCAGCAGCTTGGCCCACACCGGTGCCAGCGGCAGGTTGAGGGCGAGCAGCAGCACCATGCCGACGAAGAGGGAGGCGATCAGGCCCCACACCAGCTCGGGCTCGCGCTCGAAGAGGAGCGGGCCGGGCTGGATGCCGTACTGCTGGAAGGCGGCCAGCATGACCGCGGCGACCGCCGTGGTGGGCAGTCCCAGGGTCAGCATGGACACCAGCGTGCCCGCCGCCGAGGCCGACGCCGCCGACTCCGGGCCGGCCACGCCCTCGATGGCGCCCTTGCCCCACTCGTCCTTGTGCTTGGACAGCCGCTTCTCCGTGACATAGGAGAGGAAGGTGGGGATCTCCGCGCCGCCCGCCGGGATCGCGCCGAACGGGAAGCCGATGAACGGGCCGCGCAGCCACGACTTCCACGTCCGCCGCACATCGCCGCGCCCGAGCCAGGGCCGGCCCACCGGTATCGGCTCGGCCGTCCCGCGCCGCAGATGCGCCGCCACCCAGAGTGCCTCGCCGATCGCGAAGAGACCGACCGCGACGATCACCACGTCGATGCCGTCGGCGAGTTGCAGGGAGCCGAAGGTCAGCCGCTGCTGGCCCGTCATCTGGTCCAGGCCCACCAGACCGATCGTCAGGCCGATCAGCAGGGAGGCCAGGCCTCTGATGCGCGACGAGCCCAGCACCGAGGTCACCGCGATGAACGCCAGCACCATGATGGCGAAGTAGTCGGGCGCGCCGATGTCCACCGCCAGCTCGGCCACCGTCGGCGCCAGCACCACCAGCAGGATCGTGCCGATCATGCCGCCCGCGAAGTGGCCGATGGCGGCGGCCGCCAGCGCCTGTGCGCCGCGCCCCGCCTTGGCCATGGGGTTGCCCTCCATGGCCGCGACCACCGCGGCGCTCTCGCCCGGGGTGTTGAGCAGGATGGAGGTGGTCGAACCGCCGAACATGGCGCCGTAGTAGATGCCCGCGAACATGATGAACGCGGCCACCGGGTCCAGCCCGTACGTCACGGGCAGCAGCAGGGCCACCGCCATCGCGGGGCCGATGCCGGGCAGCACGCCGATGGCCGTGCCGAGCAGGACACCGAGGGCGGCCCACAGGAGATTGAGCGGGGTGAGGGCCGTGCCGAAGCCGTCCAGAAGGGAGTTGAGGGCGTTCATGTCACAGCACTCCCATCAGCGGACCACCGGGCAGCGGCACTCCGAGCAGCTTGTCGAAGACGACGTACGTGAGCAGGGACAGCACCGCGGCGATCAGCGGATCGCGGTCGACGCGCCGGCTGCCGAGCGCGAAGGCGGCACCCCAGAACAACAGCGCGCCCGCGACGGGGAAACCGGCCGGCTCGATCAGCACGGCCGCGCCCAGGAAGATCCCGGCCAGCAGCAGCACCGTGCGCCAGTCGGCCGGTTCGGACAGGTCGATGTCCTCGCCGCCCTCGGCCTCGCCCCGGCCGCCGCGCAGGACGTCCACGGCGAGCAGCGCGGCGATCACCAGCAGTCCCGCGCCGACGACGACAGGGACCGTCTTCGGGCCGACCGGACCCCGCTGGGTGATGTCGACGTCCATGGTCAGCGCGTCGGTCAGCACCAGCACGCCGAGCGCCAGCAGCAGCACGCACACGCCCAGTTCGGAGTGGTCGCGCAGCCACGAGCGGCGCACGGCGGCCGGTTCGGCGGGCGTCTCGGTCCGCGTCGTCACAGTCCCAGCTCCTTCAGCACCGACACCACACGCTTGTCCTGGGCGTCCAGGAACGCGCCGAACTCCTCACCCGTCAGGAAGGCGTCGTCCCAGCCGTTCTGCTCCAGGGACTTCTTCCATTCGGGAGAGTCGTGCAGCTCCTCGACCAGGCGGGTCAGCTTGCTCCGCTCCGCGTCGGTCAGGCCGGGCGGGGCCACGATGCCGCGCCAGTTGGTGAAGTCCACGTCGTAGCCGGACTCCTTCAGCGTCGGGGCGTCCTCGAGGTCGTCCACGCGCTCCGGGCCCGTCACCGCGAGCACCCTCAGCTCGCCCGCCCTGATCTGGTCCAGGTACTCGCCGACGCCGGAGACCCCGAAACCGACCTTGTTGCCGAGGATCGAGGCGAGCAGCTCGCCGCCCCCGTCGAAGGGGATGTAATTGACGGACTTGGGCGAGATCCCGGCGGCCTGGGCCATCAGCATCGGCGCGAGGTGGTCGGGCCCGCCCGGGGACGAGCCACCGCCGACGGGGATCTTGCCCGGGTCCTTCTTCCAGGCGGTGATCAGCTCGTCGATCGTCCTGTACGGGGAGTCCTTGCCGACCACGACGACGTCCTGCTCCTCGGTGAGCCGCGCGATCGGCGTGGTGTCGGCGAGGGTCTTGGGCGCGTGGTTGGAACGGGCGGCGCCCACGACGCCGAGGCCCATGGACATGGCGAGCTTGCCGTTGCCGTGCTCGCTCACCAGCCGGCTCAGCCCCACGGTGCCGCCCGCGCCGGGCAGGTTGAACACCTCGATGTTGTGCGTGAGTCCGGCGTCCTCGGCGTTCTTCGCGGCCGTGCGGGCGGTGATGTCGTAGCCGCCGCCGGGGGTGTTGGGGACCATGAAGCGCAGGCCGGGAATCTGCGTGCCGGTCTCGGACTCGCTGCCCGTCGAGAGCAGCGGGGGACCGGCGAGGACGAGCACGGCGGCCCCGAGCAGAGCAAGGGGAGTGCGCAGGCGCACGAATGCCACCACCTGTCGGTTGGGTAGGTCGGTACGGGGAGCCCTGTGGGGGAGGGTGATGTGGGCCACATGGTGCCCGCGGCCCGCCGGTGTGTCTTCCTTGCGGAACCAAGGGAGGTTGTGGTCTTTGCGGTCGCGGCACCCGCCGCGCCTCGCCGTGCCGTTCACGACGCGCCACCGCGTGTCGCCGGGGCGCCGGGCCACCGGTGCGGCCCGCGTCACCGGCGCATCGCCGGTTCATTGCGAAGACAGCACATCCCTTTCCTTCGCCGCAGGTGGACGCCATGATGGCGACCCGGCACCCCGCCCCGACACCCCCACTCCGTCACCCCCGCCCCCGTCAGCCGAGATCGAGTACGCCGTGGCCCCCACCTTCCGCCGTCACACCCTCGCGGGCGAGATGCTGGTCCTCCAGCTCGCCATCGTCGTGGTGGTGCTGCTCGCGGTGGCCGCCGTCTCGCTCGCCCAGTCGAAGGCCACGTTCAACCGGGTCGAGGGCCGCCGCGTCGCCGCCCTGGCCGAACAGCTCGCCGCCACTCCACTCGTCCGCAGCCAGCTGCTGCGCCCCGTACCGCGGGAGGCGCTGGCTCCGCTGGTGAACTCCACGCAGACCCAGTCCGGGGTCACGTCGGTCACGGTGGCCGACGCCGGCGGCCGCATCGTCAGCTCCACCGACCCGACCGTGGTCGGCGCCCGGCTGCCGCTCGCCGACGACGCCGTCGAGGGACGCGGCTGGTCGGGGGCGCTGGCGCTGGGCGGCAGCCGGGAACTCGTCGCACAGGTGCCGGTGCTCGGGGACACCCCGGAGACCCTCGGCCGGCACCTCGGCACGGTGATGGTCGGCGAGGCCGACCCCACGGTGTGGCAGCGGCTCGGCGGCGCCTCCTCCTACCTCCTCGCCTACCTCGGCATCGCCAGCGGCCTCGGTGTGGCCGGCTCCTGGCTGCTCGCCCGGCGCGTCAAACGGCAGACCCTCGGCCTGGAACCGCGCGAGATCGCCGGGCTCGCCG
This sequence comes from Streptomyces flaveolus, assembly GCF_044765825.1. Taxonomy (NCBI): domain Bacteria; kingdom Bacillati; phylum Actinomycetota; class Actinomycetes; order Kitasatosporales; family Streptomycetaceae; genus Streptomyces; species Streptomyces flaveolus. The sequence continues at coordinate 276,456 of NZ_JBIWKU010000007.1, forward strand.
AACACCGGGAGGCAATGCTCTACGGCATCGCCGAGGGCGTGGTCGCCCTCGATCCGCAGCACCGGATCACCCTGGTCAACGAGATGGGCCGGCGACTGCTCGACCTGCCCGAGGACTGCGTGGGCCAGAGCCTGGACGGCCTGGGCATCGACGGGCGCCTCCTGGAGGTCCTGACCGGTGCCACGGCGGACGCTGTCGAACGGCACGAGACGGGCGGGCGGCGTGACGAGGTCGTCGTCCGCCACGGCCGGGTCCTGGTGATGAACCGCATGACCGTCACCAAGGACGGCCGCCCGCTCGGCTCGGTCACCACCCTGCGCGACCGCACCGAACTGGCCCGTCTGGAACGGGAGATCGGCGCCTTCCGCAGCACCTCCGAGCTGCTGCGCGCCCAGGCCCACGAGTTCGCCAACCAGCTGCACACCATCTCCGGGCTGATCCAGATCGGCGAGCAGGACGAGGTGGTGCGCTACATCAGGGCGCTCAACCAGCGCCGCCAGTCCCTCGACGTCACCCTCAGCCGCCGGGTCCGCGACACCGCCGTCGCCGCACTGCTGACGGCGAAGTCCTCCCTGGCGGCCGAACGGAAGGTCGCCCTGTGCGTCTCCGAGCGCACCGCCCTGGGCCGGCTCGCCCCCGAGGACGCCGCCGATGTGGCGACCGTGGTCGGCAACCTCGTCGACAACGCGGTGGACGCCGCCGCGACGCACGGGGACGAAGCCGCCTGGGTCGAGGTCGAGCTGAGGCAGGACGCCACCGGCGTGGAGATCGTGGTCCGTGACTCGGGGCCCGGCGTGGCGCCCGCACTGGCCCGCGAGGTCTTCTCCCACGGCTTCACCACCAAGGCCGCCCGGCAGGGCGAGCGCGGCATCGGCCTGGCGCTGACCCGGCTGGTCTGCGAACGTCACGGCGGCGAGATCTCGGTGACCAACACCTCCGAAGGGGCCGTGTTCACGGCACGCATGACGGTCAGCCACCTCACCGACGCGGTGGCGGAAGGAGCAGCACCATGAAGGGGACGAGCGGCATCGGCGGCGCGAGGGCCGCCATCGACGCGATCGGCGTGCTCGTCGTCGACGACGACTTCATGGTGGCCCGGGTCCACCGCGCCTATGTGGAACGCGTCGAGCCCTTCCGGGTCGTGGGAGTCGCCGGTACCGGCGAACAGGCCCTCGCCGCCGTCGGCGAACTCCGCCCCGATCTGATCCTGCTCGATCTGTACCTGCCCGACCTCTTCGGCCTCGACGTCATCCCCCGGCTGCGCGCGGCCGGCCACGACTGCGACGTCATGGTCATCAGCGCGGCCCGGGAGGCGGACACGGTGCGCGGCGCCGTACGCCACGGAGTCGTCGACTACCTGCTCAAGCCGTTCGACTTCGAGGACCTGCGGGCCCGGCTGGAGCGCTACGCCGTGCAGCGCGGCCGGCTGCTCGGCACCGTCGTGCGCAGCCAGGCCGACGTCGACCGCGTGCTGGCCGGGGCGGCGGCACCGGTCGCCGCCGTCCCGGCGCTGCCCAAGGGGATGAGCGTGGAGACGGCCGAGCTGGTCGAACGGACCCTCCGCGACGCCGAGGGAACGCTGTCCGCCAGCGAGTGCGCGGCGCTGACCGGCGTCTCCCGGGTCAGCGCCCGCCGCTACCTGGAGTACTTCCACACCGTGGGCACCGCGGAGGTGTCCCTGCGCTACGGGGTGGCGGGCCGTCCCGAACGCCGCTACCGCTTCCGGGGCGCGGTCACCGGCCTGGCGCTCCCGCCCGCAGGCCGTCCATGACGAAGTCCAGGAACCGGGTGGCCCGCGGCTGCCAGTCCTCGCCTGGGTCGATCAGCCACAGACCGCCGATGACGAGGAAGAAGTCGTCCGCGGTGATCCCGGGCCGGATGGTGCCGGCCTCCTCGTTGGCGCGCAGGAGGAGCCCGGCCGCGTCCATGACCGGGGTGGGGTGCGGCTTCTCCGGGCTGCCGGGCGCGCTGGTGACCAGCCGGATCGCGTCCGCCAGGCCGGCCTTGGTCATGGCGAACCCGGCGAGGCGGTCCATCCACTCGCGCAGGGCCCGATCGGGCTCACGGGTGGCCAGCAGCTGGGGCGCCGCATCGGCCACCTGCTGCATCTCGTAGCGGTAGACCTCCAGGACGAGGGCCTCGCGGCTCGGGAAGTTGCGGTAGAAGGTGCCCTGCCCGACGCCCGCCTTCTTGGCGATGGCGCTCAACGGCGCGTCCGCGCAGCGCGTCAGTTCCTCCGTGGCCACGTGCAGGATCCGCTCACGGTTGCGCTGGGCGTCCGAGCGCAGCGGAGCGTCCGGATTGTCCCTCTTCGCCTGCGACACCCGTACTCCTTCCGGGTCCGTGGCCGAATCCCGTTCTTGCTAACCGGACAACTGTCCGTTACGTTTTCGGTGAACGGACAGTTGTCCGGTTCTCTGCCCACTTTAGCGGCGGATGCCGGCCGGCGGGACCGGCCGGTGACCTCCGCCCCTCGATGAACTCACGCCTCCAGCCCGTTTTCCCTGTCACCAGACACCAAAGAAGGCTGACCATGGCCCCAGCGCCCTCATCGACGTCCAGTGCCATCACCCTGAACATCAACGGCGAGAAGCACCAGCTGACCGTCGACCACCGCACCACCCTGCTCGACGCCCTGCGCGAGCGCCTCGACCTCACCGGTACCAAGAAGGGCTGCGACCAGGGGCAGTGCGGCGCCTGCACCGTCCTGGTCGACGGGCGTCGCGCCGTCTCCTGTCTCAACCTCGCCGTCGCGGCCGAGGGGCGCGAGATCACCACCATCGAAGGCATGGCCGAGGGTGACCGGCTGCACCCGGTGCAGCAGGCCTTCCTCGACCTCGACGGTTACCAGTGCGGCTACTGCACGCCCGGCCAGATCTGCTCGGCCGTCGCCGTCATCGAGGAGCACGCCGCCGGGTGGCCGAGCGCCGTCACCGACGACGTACGGCCCGAGGCCGGACCGCCACCCCTGACGCCCGACGAGATCCGTGAGCGGATGAGCGGCAACCTGTGCCGCTGCGGCGCCTACGTCTCGATCGTCCAGGCCGTCGCCCGCGCCGCCGAGGCCCACGGGAAGACCGGGGCGGAAAACGCCGAGGAGGCCGCCGTATGAGGGAGTTCGGCTACCAGCGCGCCGACGACGTCTCCGGAGCCGTGGCGCTGCTCGCCGCCGACCCGGACGCCCGTTTCCTCGGCGGCGGCACCAACCTCGTCGACCTGATGAAGACCGGCGTCGAACGGCCCGCCCTGCTCGTCGACGTCCGCGAACTCCCCCTGGACGGCATCGAACCGACCGCTGACGGCGGCCTGCGCATCGGCGCGACCGTCACCAACAGCGACCTCGCCGCGCACCCCGAAGTCCGCCGCCGCTACCCGGCGTTGACCCAGGCCGTCCTGGCCGGTGCCTCCGGGCAGCTGCGCAACATGGCCACCGTCGGCGGGAACCTGCTCCAGCGCACCCGCTGCGGCTACTTCACCGACGTCAGCAAGCCGTGCAACAAGCGCGTCCCCGGCAGCGGCTGCCCCGCGATCACCGGCGAGCACCACAACCACGCCGTGCTGGGCGCCTCCGACCACTGCGTGGCCGTGCACCCTTCCGACATGGGCGTCGCCCTCACCGCCTTCGACGGGGTCGTCACCTACGAAACCGCCGACGGGCCGGGAGAGCTGCCGCTCGCCGACTTCTACCTCCCCGTCGGTGACACCCCGCACCGGGAGACCGCCCTGCCGCCCGGCGCGCTGATCACCGGCGTCACCCTGCCGCCCGCCCCCGTCGCCGCCCGCTCCCGCTACCGCAAGGTCCGCGAACGCGCCTCGTACGCCTTCGCGATCGGGTCGGTCGCCGCCGCGCTCGACATCGAGGACGGCGTCGTCCGCGAGGCACGGCTGGCCCTGGGCGCCGTCGCCTCCCGTCCCTGGCGGGCCCGCGCGGCCGAGGCCGTGCTGACCGGCGCACCCGCCGGCGGCGACACCTTCGCCGCCGCCGCGGACGCCGAACTGGCCGCGGCGAGGCCCCTGCCCGACAACGCGTACAAGGTGACCCTCATGCGCAACCTCGTGATCGCCGTGCTCACCGAACTCGCCGAGGAGGCCACCCGATGACCACCGCCACGACCGGCCGTACGCCGGTGCAGGGCGCCGTCGGCACCGCGCACACCCGCGTGGAGGGCCGCGACAAGGTCACCGGAGCGGCCCGCTACGCCGGTGAGATCCCCTTCGCCGACCTCGCCCACGGCTGGCTGGTGCTGTCCACCGTCACGCGTGGCCGCATCCGCTCCCTCGACACGGACGCCGTCCTCGCCATGCCGGGCGTGCTGGCCGTCCTGCACCACGGCAACTCCCCGCGCCTCGACACCGAATACGTCGGCATGCTGGGCGTCCCGGACCCGACCGCCGCCGTCTTCCAGCACGACCGGGTGCCGCACGCCGGATGGCCCGTCGCCCTCGTCGTCGCCGAGACGCCCGAGCAGGCCCGGGAGGCCGCCGAGGCCCTCGCCGTGACCTACGACGAGGAGCCGCACGACACCGTCCTGCGCGCCGACCACCCCGACGCCCACCCCGTGGGCGGACACATGCCCGCCGAGACGGAGAAGGGCGACCTGGACGCCGCCCTCGCCGCGTCCGCCGTCGTCCTGGACGCCGAGTACACCACCCCCGAAGAGCACCACAGCATGATGGAGCCGCACGCGGCGACCGCGCTCTGGGACGGTGGACGGCTCGAGGTCGTCGACTCCAACCAGGGCACCACCTGGGTGCAGAGCGAACTCGCGAAGATGTTCTCCCTCGACGAGTCCGCGGTGCGGGTCCGTTCGGAGCACATCGGCGGCGGGTTCGGCAGCAAGGGTCTGCGCGCCCACCAGGTGTCCGCCGTGATGGCCGCGACCGTCCTCCAGCGGCCGGTGCGCGTCGTCATGACCCGGCGTCAGATGTTCTCGCTGGCCGGGTACCGCAGCCCCACCGCCCAGCGCGTCAGGCTCGGCGCCGACACCGACGGCCGGCTCCGCGCGCTGGAGCACCGCTCGCTGAACCAGACGTCCACGGTGTACGAGTTCGTCGAGCCCGGCGCAGGTGTGGCCCGGGTGATGTACGACGCCGAGGCCCACCGCACCGTCAACCACGTCGCACGCCTCGACGTGCCGTCCCCGACCTACATGCGGGCGCCGGGCGAGGCACCGGGGTCGTTCGCGATCGAGTCGGCGCTCGACGAACTCGCCGAGCGCTGCGGCGTCGACCCGATCGAGCTGCGTCTGCGCAACGAGCCCGAGGTGGGCCCGGTCTCCGGGCACCCGTTCAGCAGCCGCAACCTCGCCGCCTGCTTCCGCGAGGGCGCCCGCAGGTTCGGCTGGGCGGACCGGGACCCGCGCCCCGGCGTGCGCCGTGACGGGCGCTGGCTGCTGGGCACCGGCACGGCCGCCGCCTCCTTCCCCGCCGGCGCCGGGCCCTCCACGGCCCTGGTGACCGCGGAGGCCGACGGCACCTTCACCGTGCGGATCGCCGCCGCCGACATCGGCACCGGCGCCCGCACCGCCCTCACCCTGGTCGCCGCCGACGCGCTGGACGTCACGCCGGACAGGGTCCGCGTCCGCATCGGGGACAGCGACTTCGGACCGGCGATGATCGCCGGCGGCTCCATGGGCACCCGCTCCTGGGCCTGGGCGATCACGGCCGCCGTCGCGGAACTGCGCGAGCGGCTCGCCCTCGGCACCGACATCCCGCCCGAGGGCATCACCGTGCGCTCCGACACCACCGCCGCCCTCGGCGCCCTCGCACAGAAGGAACGGCACTCCTTCGGGGCGCAGTTCGCCGAGGTCGCCGTGGACACCACCACCGGCGAGGTGCGGGTGCGCCGCATGCTCGGCATCTTCGCCGCGGGCCGGATCGTCAACCCGCTCACCGCCCGCAACCAGCTCGTCGGCGGCATGGTCTGGGGCATCTCCATGGCCCTGCACGAGGAAGCGGTCCGGGACCGGACCACCGGCGGCCTCTACGGCCCCGACCTCGCCGGCTACCACGTCGCCACGCACGCCGACGTCCCGGACATCGAGGCGGACTGGGTGGATGACCCCGACCCCGACGACCCGGTCGGCATCAAGGGCGTCGGCGAGATCGGCATCGTGGGCGCCGCCGCGGCCGTCGCCAACGCCGTCCGGCACGCCACCGGCGTCCGCCACCGCCACCTGCCGATCCGGCCCGACCGCGTGCTGGCGGGAGCGGGACCCGCGGACGGGGGAGCGGCGGATGCTTGACATCGCCGGTGAGCTGCACCGCTGGATCGAGGAGGGACGGGAGTTCGCCGTCGCCACCGTCGTCTCCGTCGGCGGCAGCGCGCCGCGCGGACCCGGCGCGGCCCTCGCCGTCGACAGCGAGGGCACGGCGCTCGGCTCGGTCTCCGGCGGCTGCGTGGAGGGCGCGGTGTACGACCTGTGCACCGCGGCCCTGCGCGACGGCGAGACGGTGCGCGAACGGTTCGGGTACAGCGACGAGGACGCCTTCGCGGTCGGGCTGACCTGCGGCGGGGTCATCGACGTGCTGATCACCCCGGTCGGTTCCGACGCACCCTCGCGAGCGGTGTTCCGGGCGGCGCTGTCGGCCGCCGTCCGGGACGAGCCGGCCGCCCTCGCCCGGGTCGTCCGGGGCCCGGCCGGGCTCCTCGGGCGGGCGCTGCTCGTCCGCGCCGACGGCTCGTACGAGGGCGGACTCGGCGGCCACCGGGAGCTGGACCGCACGGCGGTGACCGAGACCCGGGCGCTGCTGGACGCGGGGCGCACCGGCACGGTCGGCCTGTCGGAGGACGGTTCGCACTGCCCCGGCGGGCTCACGCTGCTCGTCGAGTCACGGGTGCCGCCGCCTCGCATGATCGTCTTCGGCGCGGTCGACTTCGCCGCGGCGCTGGTGCGCGCCGGCAAGTTCCTCGGCCACCACGTGACCGTGTGCGACGCCCGGCCCGTCTTCGCGACGCGGGCCCGCTTCCCCGAGGCCGACGAGGTCGTCGTCGACTGGCCGCACCGCTATCTGCGGGGCACGCCGACCGACGGGCGCACGGTGCTGTGCGTCCTCACCCACGACGCCAAGTTCGACGTACCGCTGCTGACCGAGGCCCTGCGGATGCCGGTCGCGTACGTCGGCGCGATGGGCTCGCGGCGCACCCACGAGGACCGGGAGCGACGGCTGCGCGAAGCAGGCCTGGGTGAGCACGAGCTGGCCCGGCTGCGGTCGCCCATCGGCCTGGACCTCGGCGCCCGCACCCCCGAGGAGACGGCCCTGTCCATCGCGGCGGAGATCGTCGCCGCCCGGCGCGGCGGCACCGGCCTGCCGCTGACCGGCGGGGCGGCGCCGATCCACCGGGACCTGTCCGGGGCCGCCGCCTGACGGCCGTGTCGACACGCCGGCCGGGTGGACCGGGGACTCCAGCATCGTCGGGTGCACGAAGGCCTGGGGGAGGTTGCCGCACAGTCGCTGCCGTACACCGCGTCGTCGTGCCGGCGCCGGGGCGGACAGCCACCCGGCCCGGACCTGGGGGTCCTGCACCGCGCCGCGCTCACCGTCGGCGATCACGGCGTACTCGCGCGGCACCCACGGGGGAGAGGACGCATCGGGCTCCTGCGCGGACTGGGCCGCGCTGTGCTCCGTGGCGCTAGGGCCGCCCCGGCACCGGTGGCCGAAGCGGTGCCGCTCCCGGCCCGTCGCGCCGAGCCCCGCCCACCCCGTGCGCGGCCAGCGGCCCCACCGTGAGACCCGCCGCGCGGCAGTCGTCGACGAGGTCCGGGAGGGCGCCGAGGGCGGCCCGCCAGCTGCCCGGGGCGCAGACGTGGTCGGTGTCGTGCAGGAGGACCGTGCCGCCCGGGCGCAGGTCCGCCGCGACGGTGGCCCGCACGGAGGCGGGCGTGGCGTCGTGCCGCCAGTCCTTGCCCCACGCCGTCCACAGGACCGGGCGCAGCCCGGCCAGCCGGGCGGCGGCCCAGCGGCCGGAGGTGAGGATGCCGTAGGGCGGCCGGTACCAGCGCGGTGGACGGCCGGTGACCTCGGCCACCGAGCGGACGGCCCGCAGCAGCTCGCGCGCGTCCCGCGCCGGCGACGGCAGCCAGGGACGGTCGTGCGACCAGCCGTGGACGGCGAGTTCGTGACCCCGCCGGACCAGCTCACGGGCCGTCGCGGGATGCCGTACGACGTTCTCGCCCAGTACGAAGAACGTCGCCCGCACGCCGAGCACCTCCAGCGCGTCGAGGAAGCGGGGCGTGGACGCCGGGTCGGGGCCGTCGTCGAAGGTGAGGGCGACGTGGTCGGGACGGCCCTGTCCGGCCAGCGCGGGGAACCAGCGGCGGCGCAGATCCGGCAGCCAGGTCGCGGCCGGACCGATGTGGGCCAGCGCGGCGGCCACCGGCACGACGGCGTACGCCACCCGCACGGCCCCGGTCCTGTCCCGCATCCGCCTCACTCCTGTCGCCGGACATCACGTTCATGGTGTGCCGGAAGTCCCGGTGGTCACGATTTCTGCTGCTCCTGACGGGGCCGCCCTCCACCCGGCCCGTCGCGCGCCGCCGGTGCGGTGTCCCAGGCACCCTGCACCGACGGCGCCCGGGCCAGCCCCACACTGCCGAGGCCGATCAGCGCCACCCCGATCAGCTCGGGCAGCACCCGCACCCCGAGGCCGATCTCCTCCCCGAACAGACCCCAGCCGAGGCCGACGCTGGTCAGCGCGTCCCCGAGGGTGAGCGCGGGCTGCGACGCGGCGAGGGTCCCGGCCCGCAGCGCGCTCTGCAGGAGCAGGAAGCTGATCACGCCCACGACTCCCGTGGCGTACAGCGGCCACTGCGTCAGCACGGCGCCCGCCCCCTGCGGGAACCGCCCCGTGACCTCCTTCAGCAGCGCCGCCGTACCGCCGAACGCCACCGCGGACGCCGATCCGAACAGGGCGGCACGGGGCGCTCCGTGCACCAGCCGGCCGGCGGCGGCGAAGCCCGTCACCACGCAGAACAGCGCCAGGAGCGCCCAGGGCCAGCGGCCCGGCGTCGCGGTGTCGTGCCCGGCCGACGGGGACGCGGCGCCGAGGAACAGGGCCAGCCCGACGGCCAGCGCCACGAACGCCAGCCAGGTCCGCCGGTCGGGGCGCCGATGGAAGATCATGCTGCCGACGACCAGAGTGAACAGCAGCTCGGTCGCCATCAGCGGTTGGACGACGGCCAGACTGCCCACCGCCAGGGCGGCCGCCTGCAGCACCGTCGTCAGGGCGAGCAGCGCCGCGCCGCCCACCCAGTACGGGTCGCGTATCAACCGCAGCAGCGAGTGCACCACCGTGTGGACGGCGCCGGCCCGGTCCTCGTCCTGTGCCGCGGCCCGGCGCTGCAGCACCGACGCCGCAGCGTTGGACAGCGCCGCGAACAGGGCGAGGACGACGGTGAGGACACTCACCGCGGCGAGCTCCCGCTCATCCGAACCGGGAGGCCATCCGTCGGTACAGTCCGGGCGCCGCGCCCCGGACCCGGCACGGCAGCCGCAGCCAGCCGGGCACGTACACCTCGTCCCGGCCCCGCACCACCGCCCTGAGCACCGCGTCGGCGACCCGCTCCGGCGGCACCGGCCGCGGCCTGGACCGCCGGTAGGGCGCACCGCGGCGCTCGAAGAAGGGCGTGTCGACGACACCGGGCACCACATGGGTCACCCCGACCCCCGTGCCCCGCACCTCGTACCGCAGGGCGTCGGCGAAGGCGCCCAGCGCGGCCTTGGCGGCCGAGTACACGGCCTCGTCGCGCACCCCCACGCAGCCGGCCAGCGATCCGATGAGCACCACCCGCCCCGAGCCCGCCTCGATCATGCCCGGCAGCAGCAGCCGCACCAGTCGCAGCGTGGCCAGGACGTCGATGCCGAAGACCTCGTCGATGGCGTGCGGCGGCATGTCGCGGAACTCGCCGGCCCAGCCGATCCCGGCCCCCGCCACCAGGAGGTCCACACGACCCACCGTGGCCAGGGCGAAGTCGGCGAGCTGCCGGTCGGCGCCGGGCAGGGTGAGGTCCGCGGCGAAGGCGGTGGCCGACGCGGCCTCCGCCACCTCGCGCAGCCGGGAGGGGTCGCGCCCGCTGAGCACCAGCCGCCAGTCGCCCCCGTCGGCCAGCCGCCGGGCGACGGCCGCGCCGATGCCGGAGGAGGCCCCGGTCACGAGCGCCGCTCGTGTCCGTGTATCCCGCTCGCCGACGGGCGGCCGGCGCTTCGCGCAGTCCGCGTCGGGTGCGGCGATCCGCGGTCCGGGGGCGGACCGGGTGCGGGAGAACGCATCGACCATGGGGACCACCTTGGCTCGGGGCGGGGTCCGGGAGACGACCCGACCGGCTGGTCGGGCCCCCCGGGGTCCGGCCGGACGGGCGGTCACGGAGTATCCCTGGTGGAAGGTCCGAAACGCCCGCTTGTGTCGCGGTTTGGAACACGTCGGGCGGGCAACTTGAAGCGCCGTGCATCCTCCCAGCTCATCCGCGCCCCGCCGGACCGCGCCCCCGCGCGCCCCGCAGGACACCAGACGTCTGCTGCTGATCAGCGCGAGCATGGGCGCCGGGCACGACACGGTCGCGGCCGAACTCGCCCGCCGGATCCGCGAACGCGGTGGCGACGCCCTGGTCGTCGACGTCCTCGCGCTCCTGCCGTACGGCCTGGGCGCCGCGCTACGGCTCTTCTACCGCGGGTCGGTACGGCACTTCCCCTGGGCGTACGCCGCCCTGTACCGCCTGTTCCTGCGCCCCGGCGGCGGGCGCCGGCCCAGTGGAACGCCCCTGGCCCGGCTCGCCGGCGCCCGGCTGCGAGGGCTGGCCGACCGCACGGGCGCGGACGTGGTGGTCCCCGTCTTCCACCTCGGTGCCCAGCTGACCGGACATCTGCGCGCCCGCGGCCGGCTGCCCGTGCCCAGCGTCGTGCTGGTGATCGACTTCGTCGTCCACCGGCAGTGGCTCCATCCCGGCAACGACCACTGTCTGTGCCTCACGCAGGACGCCGCGCGCCAGGTGCGGCGGAGCACCGGCACGCCCGCCGGGACCTGCGGCCCGGTGGTGGCCCCCGAGTTCTTCGCCGACGCGCCCGGAGCGGACGAGTGGCGCGGGCTGTTCGCACGGCACGGCCCCGGGCGGCCGCCCGTCGTGGTCTCGGCCGGTGCCTGGGGCGTCGGCACGCGTCTGGGCGCCACCGTCCGGCTGCTGTCGGACCACGGCTTCCTCCCGGTCGTGCTCTGCGGGGACAACGCGCGGCTGCGCCGTGAACTGTCCGGCGTCCCGGGCGTGGTCGCCCTCGGCTGGGTGACGGACATGCCCGGCCTGCTGCACGCCGCGCGCGCCCTGGTGGACAACGCGGCCGGCCAGACCGCCGTCCAGGCACTCGCCGCGGGACTGCCGGTCGTGGGGCACCGTCCGATCCCCGGCCACGGCGCGGACGGCGTCCACCGGATGGCCGCGCTCGGCGTGTCGGAGGTGGCCGAGGACGACGCCGCGCTGCTCGGGGCGCTGCGGCGGCTGACCGCCCCGGGCCCCGCCCGCCGGGAGAGGATCGCCGCCGGACGCGCGCTGTTCCGGGACGACGCCGACGCCGTGACCCGGGTGACCGACGTCGCCGACGCGTTGCGCGCACGCCGGTGAGCCCGGACCGCGCCGCGGAGACCGCCCGGTGGGCCGGCGTCCGTTTCCCCCGCCCCGGCCGGGGGCACCCGGGGCCGGGCGAGAACCGGCGGAAGGAGGCGACATCGTGCGGCTCGACGAATTCCTGACCCGGGTCCGTGACCGCGGGGAGTACCACAGCGAGGAAGAGGCCGAGCAGGTCACCACGGCCGTGCTGTGGGTGATCGCGTCCCGGATCGCGCCTCAGGAGGCCGCGTCCCTGGCCGCCCACCTGCCGGCGCCCCTGGACGACGCGCTGCGCCTGGAACGGGGACGCCCCGAGTCCTTCGGCCGTGAGGAGTTCCTGCGGCGCGTGGCCCAGCAGACCGGCGCCCGGCCGCGCACCGCGGAGTGGGACGCGGGCGCGGTGCTCTCCACCCTCGCCGAAGCGGTGCCCGGCGACCGCGCCGACGGCCTCCGCGACGCGCTGCCGGCCGACTGCGCGGACCTCTTCGGCGGCCCCGCGACGGGCTGACGAGCGGTCCCGCGACAGGCCGGCGGACGGTTCCGCGACGGGCTGACGGCGCCGCCCGCGTCCGCGCCGGACGCGGCGGCGGGCGTTGCAGGCGGCCGCAACAGGGCACTCGGCCCCGGTCGACGAGGCGGCCCCGGGCGGCGTCGCCCGAAAGGAAGGCATTCATGACGGACGGTGAGCAGCGCTACGGCGCCGACGACGACACCCCCCTCGCGGGATACGCGACGCTCGCGACGACCTTCGCGGCCGCTGTCGGAACGTTCGCCGCGGTGGCGTGGCGCCGTGGGGTCCGACTGCCCGACACCGTCCCGCCCTGGGACGTGGCCCTGCTGGGGACGGCGACGTTCAAGGCGTCCCGGCTGCTGACCAAGGACAAGGTGACGAGCTTCGTGCGGGCGCCGTTCACCCGCCGGGAACGCGACAGCGAGGCCAACGAGGTGATGGACGCCCCGCGCGGCGGCGGGTTGCGCCGTGCCGTCGGCGACCTGGTGTCCTGCCCGTTCTGCACCTCGGCCTGGGTGGCCGGCGGACTGGTCGGCACCTACGCGGTCGCGCCCCGGACCGGCCGCATGCTGAGCGCGGGGCTGAGCGCCGTCGCGCTGTCGGACTGGCTGCAGTACGCGTGGAGCCTGACCGAGCAGAAGGCCGAGGGCTGAGCCGGGGGCCCGTGGCCCCGGACGGTCAGCCGCGTTCGGCGCGCGCGGCGCGCTCCGCGTGGAGCTCCTTCACGCGGGCGGCCTCCTTGCGGACGTCGGCCTGGACGGCCTGCTCCCGCTCCAGCCACTCGGGACGCTCCTGCTTCAGCGCGTCGATCTGCGCCGTGGTCAGCGGTTCGTCGACGCCGCCGCGGCGCAGGCCCGCGATGGACACGCCCAGCTTGGCCGCCACCACCGGCCGCGGGTGCGGCCCCTCGCGCCGCAGCTCGCGCAGCCACTCCGGCGGATCGGCCTGCAGCGCGTTCAGCTCGGCGCGCGTGACGACGCCCTCCTGGAACTCGGCGGGTGTGGCCTCGAGGTACACACCCAGCTTCTTCGCCGCGGTCGCGGGCTTCATGGTCTGGGTGTTCTGGTGCGACGTCATGATGTCAAGGGTATCGAGCGTGTGAGCGGCTCCTGACCACGCCCGGTAACCTGGCGGGGTGACAGGCTCGGAAGAACCCCCCTCGTTCCGGCTCGCGTACGTCCCGGGGGTGACGCCCGACAAATGGGTGCGCATCTGGAACGAGCGGCTGCCGGACGTCCCGCTGTCCCTGACCCAGGTCTCCCCCGGCGAGGCGGGCGGGGCGCTGCTGGGCGGCGACGCGGACGCCGGACTGGTGCGCCTGCCCGTCGACCGGGCCGTGCTCAGCGCGATCCCCCTCTACACCGAGACCACCGTCGTGGTGATCCCCAAGGACCACCTGGTGACCGCGGCCGACGAGGTGACCGTCGAGGACCTGGCCGACGAGATCGTGCTGCACCCCCTCGACGACGTGCTCGGCTGGGAGCGGCCGCCCGGCCGGCCCGCCCTGGAGCGCCCGGCCACCACCGCGGACGCCGTCGAGCTGGTGGCGGCCGGCATCGGCGTCCTCGTCGTCCCCCTGTCGCTGGCCCGCCTGCACCACCGCAAGGACCTCACGTACCGGCCGGTCACCGACGCCCCCGGATCGGGCGTGGCACTGTCGTGGCCCGAGGACGCGCACACCGACCTGGTGGAGGAGTTCATCGGGATCGTCCGTGGCAGGACCGTCAACAGCACCCGGGGCCGGCGCTCCGCCCCGGCACAGGCGAAGGACGAGCGCACCGCCACGGCGTCGGTGCGGCGCAAACCGGCCGCGAAGAAGCCGGCCGCCGGGAAGCAGGGCGGCGGCGCGCGGCGCGGCTCCGGCGGCAGTGCCAAGGGCGGCGGCCGGCGAGGCAAGCCCCGCGGCAGGTGAGCCGCCGGTGACGAGGGCGACGCCCGCCGGCCTCAGCGGACCGTCGGAGCGGGCGTCGGAGCCGTCGTGTTGACGTCCAGCCCGGGCGGCTCGGTGAGGGACAGCACCGGCTCGCCCGGCTGCGGAGCCGGCGGGGTGAGCTGCGCCTTGGGCAGGTTCGGCGGGGCCGACTGCTGGAAGTTGACCTGGTCGAAGTTGACCAGGCCGGTCTTCTCCAGCACGGTGATGTGATCCAGGACGGTGTCGTTGGCCTGGTCGGCCAGCTGCCGCACCAGGGAGTTCTTGGTGTTGGCGCGGATCTTGGCGATCACCGGGAAGATCTGGCCGTGCGTGATGCGCATGATGTTGACCGCGGTGGTGTCGAACTGCTTTCCCGTGGTCCCGTTCACGGTCGCCACGAACTGCTGCTGCTGCGGGGACGCCAGGTTGGGCAGGGTGATGCCCAGCTCCGGAGCGATCCGCCGGCACGTGGCGTCGAGCCGCGAGTGACCGGCGACCAGGTGCTCACCGGCCTCCCTCATCTCCGGTGTCGTCCCCCGCTCCATGGCCAGCAGCCCGAGCGGGTGCTCCCACAGCCCGGCGGCACGGACCTTCACCACGAAGTCCCGGTCGGCCTCGGTGAGCGGCCCGTACCGCGTCTCGGTGACGACGCGGGCCTGGTCGCTGCCCGCGTTCTGCACGCCGAGCATGGTCGGGTAGGCGAGCGCGGTGAGGGTGAGGACCAGGGAACCGGCCACGAAGGCCGTCCCTGCCGTGGTGCGCGTGATGCGCATCGTGCCTCCTGGGGCGACGACAGGCTCGGACACCAGGAGGTACGGATGCGGACAGCCGTCTGATCACCGCTGGGGGTAAAAACCGCACGGGCAGATGTGTTCCGTCTCTCGCCGGCCTCGGTCACGGCACGTACGACGCCTTCCGCGCGGTCCCCACCACCCGCTCGCCCGCGTCGCGCCCGAGCAGTCCGGCGCCCACCCAGGCGTCCACCGTCGACCGTACGTGCGCCACCAGGGCGCCCTTGCCGCGGAACGGGGCCGCGGCCCAGATCTCGTCGAGCAGCGTGGTGCCGTCCTCCTTTGCCGGGTTGGTGACGCCTGCGTCGGTGCCGCCCAGGACGACCCGGGGTTCCGAGCGGCGCACGTAGGCGTGCGTCGGGTCCTCGGTCCCCTCGGCGAACGGGGCCCACTCGATGCCGTCCAGCGTGTAGTGGAGCGGCTTGCCGGGCACGGGCGTCAGGGTGGGCAGCAGGTCGCCGGAGAGCGCCGCGTTGCGGTACAGCCCGACGTGGAGGTGGCCGGTGGCGGCGCTGCGGGCGACCAGGTTGACGGGGCCGTAGAACAGGGCCTGCAGCGACGGGTCGTCGGGGGCCCTCTCCACCCGCAGCCGGAAGGGGATGCCGACGCGCACGGTGTCGCCCCGGCGCCAGGTCCGGGACACGGTGACGTAGCTGCCGGGCGTGGCAGTCCCCGGTACCGCACGGCCGTTGACGGTGACCCGGAAGCCCGAGGAGGCCCAGGACGGCACGCGCAGCCGCAGCGCGAAGGAGGCGCTGCCGCCGCCGATCGTCAGGGTGCTGCCCTGCTCGCGGGGATAGTCCGTGGTCTGTGTGACGGTGACGCCCTTCTCCGCCCAGGTGAGCGTGGAGGGGCTGTAGAGGTTGACGTACAGGGCGCTGCCGTCGGCAGCGGCGAAGTACACCGAGTCCTGGTACTTGGTGGCGCTCTCCATCCCCGTGCCCTCGCAGCACGTCGTGCCCTGCTTGGGGGTGTAGTCCCGCACATGACCGGGCGTCAGCCCGATGAAATAGGTGACGAGGGGCTTCTCGGCGTCCGGCTCGTCCTGCTTCGAGCCGAGCACCTGGTTGTACAGCGCCCGCTCGTAGTAGTCCATGTACGCCGGATCCTGGTCGTGGAAGAACAGGGCCCGGCTCAGCTTGAGCATGTTGTACGCGCAGCAGCTCTCCGCCGTGGTGGCGCCGATCGTGCCCGCGATCACGTCCCGGGCCTTCCAGAACTCGCCGGTGCTGGTGCCGCCGATGGCGTACATGCGGTGCGGTACGACCATGCGCCAGAAGTTCTTCGCCGCGGTGAGGTAGCGCTCCTCGCCCGTCTCGTCGTACAGCCGCACCAGACCGGTGAAGATCGGTATGTGCTGGTTGGCGTGCAGTCCGTCGAGGACGTCGGTGTTCGCTGCGCAGGCGTCGATCAGCCGGTCGAGGTCGAACATCCGGGCCAGCGCGAGGTGTTCGGCCCTTCCGGTGAGGGCGTGCAGATCGCAGACCGCCTCGGCGATGCCGCCGAACTCCCCGCTGGAGAAGATGCCCCACATGCGTTGCAGCGTGGCGGCGGGCAGCTTCACCAGGCGGGAGTGCATCCAGTCGCCCATGCCGGACGCGAGGTCCAGCGCCCGGTCGTCGCCGGTGGCGAGGTGGGCGTCCAGCAGGCCGCGGAGGATCTTGTGCGCCGTGTAGTACGGCGCCCAGACCTTGGTGTAGTCGCTGCCGGTCATCGACTCCAGCTGGATGAACTGGGTCTCCGGGTACGCCGCGAGGAACCCCGGGTGGCTGGGCCCGCCCCAGGTGCGGCGCAGCGTGGCGGTCAGGCCCCGTCCCGAGGCGTCCGCGAAGGTGCCGCCGCGGGTCTCGTCGAAGGCGTACGAGGCGAGGTCGCCCCGGCCGGCCGGGGCGTCGGCCGCGCGGCTGCCCTGCAGGGCGGCGATCTCGGCGGCGCTCAGGGCGCGCGACCAGACGTTGAACTCCTCGAAGGCGCCCGCGAACACCGGGTCGGCGGCGTAGTGCGAGCGGCCGAGCCAGTGGTGGGCGAGCGGGCCGAGGGTCGCCGGCGTCAGGGTCATGCCCGTGTTGCGGGCCACGGCGGTGCCGTCGACGTAGAGGGTGCCGGTGCCGTCCGCCAGGGTCACGGCCAGGTGGCTCCACGCGTTCAGCGGCAGCGCGGCCGTGCCGTCGAGGCTCTGCTCTCCCGCGGCGCCGCTGCCGGTGATGGCGAAGCGCGGCACCCCGGCGGCGTTGCGGGCGGCGAGGTAGAGGTAGCGCCGGGTGTCGTCGCCGAAGTCGAGGACCCGGGCCCAGTCGCCGGCGTGGGCGGGCCGTACCCAGGCGGCGAGGGTGATCGCGGGGGTGCCGGCGAGGACGCCGGTGGGCAGCTCGACGTAATGGCAGGAGCCGCGCACGTGCTCCGCGGCGGTGCCGAAACGTCCGTCCGTGCTCAGCACGGCGGGGTCGTGCCGCAGGGCTTCGCGCACCTCGGCCAGCGCCCCGACCATGGTGCCGATCCGCTCGGCGAACAGCCGCTCCCCGGTCCCGCGGTACGCCTGGGACAGCATGGTCAGGAAGTGGCCGGTGTAGTGGCCGCGCAGATTGCCGTTGGCCTCGCCGTCCAGCCCCTCCCAGCCGCCGGGGGCGACCGCGCCGAGGGTGGAGAGGCCGGCGTTGGCGCGGAACACCTGCAGCAGCCGGTTCACGTCGTAGCCGCGGGCGTGGTCCAGCATCAGCCGCCGCTTGTCGTCGAAGATCCCCTTGCCGAGCGTCACGTCCTCCAGCCCGAACGGCCGTACGGACCAGGTCGCCGGTGCCGCGGGGCCCGCGAGCGCGGCCGGCGCCGGGGGAGCGGCGCCGGACCGGCCGCTCGCCGCGTGCGCCGCACCGGGTGTTGCCGCGGCGATCGCGGTGGCCAGCAGAAGGGTCCGCCGGGAGAGGGGCGCTGCCATGTGCTCCTCGTTTCTTCGGTTGTCACCTGGGGGCGTGCTGCCCGAAGTCGTTCGATATATCGATCGGCGTTCGAAAGGTCGCCCAGAAGATAGGCAAGGGGAAAGGGAGCGTCAACGGTACTGACGAGTAGGGTCAGGAGGCCCGTGGCTCGCGCGTGAGCCAGTCGTACGCCGCCCGCGCGGTGAACTCCGCCTGCCCGCCACGCAGCAGCAGCCCGGCGGTGGCGAACTCCGGGGCGTCGGCCTGCGCGGCGACGTACGGGACGGCGATGCAGCGCATGCCGGCGGCGTGCGCCGCGGCGGCCCCCGGGGCCGCGTCCTCCAGGACCACGCAGTCGGCCGGGGACGCCCCGAGGCGGCGGGCCGCCTCCAGGAAGACGTCCGGGGCCGGCTTGCCGTGCGCGACCTCGTCGGCCGAGACGACGGTGCGCAGATACGCGTCCAGTCCGGTGCAGGACAGGATCGCCTCGATGGCCTGCGGCGAGGAGCCCGAGGCCACGGCCAGCGGCACCCCCTCGCCCGCGAGCAGCTCGACGAACTTCCGCATCTCGGGGTACGCGCGCGTGGAGGTGCGGGCCAGCTCCAGATAGCGGCGGTTCTTGGCGGCGAGCAGCTCCTCGACCGGGGCGCTCAGGCCGTACCTCCGCTTCCAGTCGGCGACCGTCTCCTGGGTGCTGATGCCCACGTACTCCTCGTGGTCGGCCCAGGTGAAGTCCGGCACGCCGTACGCGGCGAGGGTCCGCCGGCCCGCCTCGTAGTAGTTCGGCTCGCTGTCCACGAGCGTTCCGTCGAGGTCGAAGACCACCGAGATGCCACCGAGAGTGCTCATGGGACCAGGATGCCAAGGCTCATTTCCGCGCCGTGCGCCCGATCGACTCCACCAGCGGAAGCAGCCGGTGCGCGACGCGCTCGCGCAGGGCGACCTCGCTGCGGGTACGGACCACGCCGGGCAGGCTGATCAGCTTCTGGACGACATCCTCCAGATGCGCGTTGTCCCGGGCCACCACCCGGGTCAGCAGGTCGCCGCCGCCCGTGATGGAGAACGCCTCGACGATCTCCGGCACGGCGGCCAGCGCCTCGCCCACGTCGTCCAGGTGGCCCTGGGTGACCTCGATGTGCACGAACGCGAGCACGGGATGACCCAGCGCGGCGGGGGAGAGGGAGGGCGCGGTACCGGTGATCACACCGTCGCGCTCCAGGCGGTCCAGCCGGGCCTGGAGCGTCCCGCGGGCGACCCCGAGGAGACGGGCGTACTCGCGCACGCTGGTGCGCGGCTGCTCCAGCAGCAGCCGCAGGATGCGGGTGTCGAGTTCGTCGACGGCCATGGCGTCCTGGTTCCTCTCGTCGGCCAATGGCTCTTCGGTGGCCGTGGAAGTGCCGTGATCACTGTACCAATGGTCCAGTCGCGGGAGCGGCAGTTGAGCCACTGGTGGAAAGGATGCTGATATGGAGGGGTCGATGGCGCTGCGGATCCCGCGGCGCCTTTTTCATGCCAGTGATGTTCGGGTCAGTGTGCGAGGGGGCGGTAGTCAGTGCTGAAGAGGGTGTTCGTGAGCCCGGACCCGGGGCGGGCGCGGCTGCGCTTCGCCGCGCGGGCCGTCGTCGGCATCGGCCTGGCCGTCGTCGTCTGCGGCCTGGCAGGCATCTCCCTCGTGGGCGCCGTCATCGGCGGGCTCGCCGCGCTGCTCGCCCTGTTCACCGTCACCGACACCACCGTGCGCGGCCAGGCCGTCACCACCGCGCTGCTGCCGGCGGTGGGGCTGCCCGTGCTGACCGCCGCAGCCGGACTGCACGGCCACCCCGTGGCCCGCGACCTCGCCTTCCTCGCCGTGGTCGGCGCGGGCGTGTACGCCCGGCGCTGGGGCCCGCGCGGTCACAGCCTCGGCGTGTTCGCGTTCATGACCTTCTTCATCGCCCAGTTCCTGCACGCGACCGTGGACCGGCTGCCCGAGATGTACGCCGCCGTCCTGCTGTCCGTGGCCACCGCCGCGGCCGTCCGCTTCGGCCTGTGGTGCTACGAGCGCCGCCTGCCCCCGGCGGCCGTGCCCGCCCCGCCCGCCGGCACCGGGCTCGCCCGCATCACCACCCGCCAGGCCGTGCAGGCCACCGTCGGCGCGGGCTTCGCGCTGGTCGTGGGCCAGCTGGTGTCCGGCGACCGCTGGTACTGGGCCGTCGGCGCCACCTGGTGGGTCTTCGTCAACACCACCTCGCGCGGCGAGACCCTGGTCCGCGGCTTCCGGCGGGTGCTCGGCACCGTGGTCGGCATCGGCCTCGGCTTCCTGATCGCCGTCCCCGTCGCCGGGTCCGCGGTGCCCACGGCCGTCCTCGCCGCCGCCTGCGTCTTCGGCATCTTCTACACCGCCGCGGTGTCCTACACCTGGATGATGCTCTGCGTGACGCTGCTCGCCGAGCTGCTCTACGGCCTCCTCGGCGTCCTCAGCCCCGGGCTGCTCGCCCTGCGGATCGCCGAGACCGGCGTCGGCGCGCTCGGTGCCGTGCTCGCGGTGCTCTTCGTCCTGCCCGTCACCACGCACGCCGTCACCGACGCCTGGATCCAGCGCGCCCTGCGCTGCGTCCACGCCTGCACCGCCGAGGCCGCCGCCCGCCTCGCCGGCACGGAGGACGCCGACCCGGCGCCCCGCGTGGCCGAACTGGAGCAGCTGCTCGGCCGGGTCCGGCTGTCGGTCGCGCCGCTCGTGCACCCGCTCAACCCGATGCACGGCCGCAAGCGCCGCGCCCGGCGCGTGCTCGCCCTCCTCGACGACTGCGCCCGGGAGATCCGCGGCCTGGTCGCCGTCGCCGCCGACCCGGAAGCCTCGCACGACGCCCGCCTGGCCGCGGCCTGCTGGCGCGTCGAGACCGCGGTCGAGGCGCTCACCGGCGGCGGAGCCGTCCCCGCCCACCAGGAACGGCCGCTCGCCGCCGAACCGGCGCTGGCCCACCTGCACGGCCTGGAACGCGCCCTGGCCGAACTCGCCGCGCCGCTGCGCAGCCCGTCCGGCTCTCCGCTGGTCGGTGCCTGACCCCGCCGGGGCCGGACCCCCCATTTGGTCTAGACCGCACGTGATCGACTGCTACCGTCGCCCCAGGGCGGACGATCAGTCGGCACTCGACGCGGTGCCCGACGGGGCACGGGACGAGAGGGGTCAGCGGTGGCGGACGGCGGCAGGCGGCAGCGGCGGGCGTTCATCGGGTCGTTCACGGCGGCCGGGGGCCCCGGGATCGTGACGGCGGCCGTCACCCCCGGCCAGGGCGCACTGACGGTCCTGAGCAGCGTGAACGGCGTTCGCGACCCCTCCTATCTGGCCCTCGCCCCCGACGGCGGCACGCTCTACGCCGTCAGCGAGACCGCCGAGGGGGCCGTGGCGGCGTACCGCGTCGCCGGGGACAAGCCCGAGCCGGCCGGGCGGCCGGTACCGGTCGCCGGCGACGGGCCGACCCACCTCAGTCTGTTCGCCGGACACGTCCTGACCGCCAACTACGGCTCCGGAAGCGTCACCGCCGTGCCCGTCCGCTCCGACGGCACCCTCGCCCGGTCCGCGTCCGGCGTGCTCCGGCACACCGGCTCCGGCCCGCACGCCCAGCGCCAGCAGGGGCCGCACGCCCACCAGGTGCAGCCGGACCCCAGCGGGCGGTGGGCCGTCAGCGTGGACCTCGGTACCGACTCGGTGCGCGTGTGCACCCTGACGGACGGCGCCCTCGCCGTGCACCGGGAGATCGCGCTGCGCCCCGGCTCGGGACCCCGGCACCTGGCCTTCCACCCGGACGGCACCCACGCCTACGTGGCCAACGAACTCGTGCCGACCGTCACCGTCTGCCGGTGGGACGCCGCCGAGGGCACGCTGCGGCCGCTCACCGAGGTTCCGGCGCTGTCCGGCGCCCCGGCCGGGGACGCCTATCCGTCGGGCATCGTCGTCTCGCCCGACGGCCGCTTCGTGTGGACCGCGACCCGCGGGGAGGACGTGCTGTCCGTCTTCGCCGTCGAACCCGACGGGCTCCGGCTGACCGGCACCGTCCCCTGCGGCGGCCACTGGCCACGGGCGATCGCCGTGTCGGACGGCTTCCTCTACGCGGCCAACGAGCGCTCCGGAGACGTCACCTGGTTCGCGCTCGACCCGGCGACGGGAGTGCCCCGCCGCGCCGGCTCGCTCGCGGTGCCCGCGGCGTCCTGCGTGGTCTTCGGCTGAGGTCCCGCCGCAGCACGGCACGGCGAAGGGCCCGCTCCCGTACGGAGCGGGCCCTTTCGGCCGTACGTGCCGTGGTCCTGCGGGTGCCGTGCGCCCGGGGTCTGCCGTTTGGATCACGCTGGTCGCGGGGTGTGGCACGCCGCTCGGGCAGCCGAGACGCGCCGTCGCACTCAGCCGGCCTGATCCGGACGACAGGCCCTAGCGGACCGGCGTGCCCTGCGGCTGCTGCGGCGAGATGCCCAGCGCCGTCGTGTACTTGGCCAGCGTCAGCTTGCCGATCGCCGGGTACGGGCCGAGCGGCTCGGCGGTGGAGCAGCCCGCCTCCCTCGCCGCCTCCTCCAGCAGGGCCGCGTCGATCTCCGGCCCGACCAGGTACGGCGCCAGCGCGAGCTGCTGCGAGCCCGAGGAGCGAAGCTGCTCGGCCACGGACGCGATCGAGCCCTCCTGGTCCAGCGCCGCCGCCATCACCGGCACGGCGAGGCGCGCGGCCAGCAGCATGCCCGTGATCCCGGCCGCCTGCACGGCCTCGTCGCCGCCGACGGAGGCGAGGATGATGCCGTCCGCGGCGGTCGCCACGGTGAACAGGCGCGCCCGGTCGGCGCGGGCCAGACCGGCCTCGGAGAGCCGCACGTGCAGCGCCTCGGCCAGCAGCGGGTGCGGGCCGAGCACGTCGGTCAGCTCGGCCGCGATCCGGCTGTCCATGACCGCCTGCCGGATCCGGCGCAGCAGCGCACCGTCCGGACCGGCCAGCAGCGGCACGACGACGGCGACGGGGCCCTCGGGCTCCTTCACGTCGAGGCCGGCGGCGCGTGCCTGCTCGTAGCGGGCCGTGCGCTCCTCCCCGGCCCGCACCAGCACGGCCGACAGCGACAGGAACTCCTCGTCGTCACCGTCGAGGTATCCGATGCGGGCGTCGATGCCGGGCAGCTCGGAGCGGGCGATGCTCACGATCTCGTCGGCGAGGCCCCGGGTGGCGCTACTGGGCGTGCCCGGCACCGCGAGGACGAGCGCGGGCGCGCCCTCGGGAGCCACCAGGGGCTCGGGTCGGCGGTGCCGCCCGGGCTGGCGGGGGCGCGGCATTCGTACTGGCAGGCCGGACGCGGGCCCAGTGGGGGAGCTCATGGCGCCGCATGTTACTGGTTTCCTGGGCTTCCCTGTTCGGGGAGGGTGCAGGTGAGCGGTATCCGTCCGGTTTTGTCTGATGAGTGATGTACGGATCGGACGACATCGGTACGATTCCCCTCTCCGGGGGACGGTTGTCAGCCGCCCGGCACCGTCGTCGTGAACAGCATCCGTTCCTCACCCGGAAGGGTGAGAGAACCCGTCGCCAGAGCGGTCGCGATGCGCACGGAACCGTCCAGCGGATCGCCCTCGGCCGCCACCCGCCGTGCGTGCGGCAGCCGCTTCTCCAGCTCCTCCCGAAGCGGTACGACGAGAGGATCGCCCATCTTCAGCAGGCCGCCGGTGACCGCGATCCGGGGCTCGCCCCGCGGCGGGCAGACCGCGGCGGCCGAGTCGGCCATGTGCCGGGCGGCGGCGCGCAGGATGCCCCGGGCGACGGGGTCGCCGTCCGCGCAGGCGGCCACCTCGGGCGCGAAGGAGGCGAGGACCGCCGGACGGTCGGGGCGCGGATACAGCGCCGCCGGCAGGCCTGCGACCGGCCCGAACCGCTCCTCGGCGCGGGCCAGCAGCGCGGCGGAACCGTCCTCTCGCCCGTCGTGGGCGCGCAACGCCGCCTCCAGACCGGCCCGCCCGATCCAGGCGCCGCCGCCGCAGTCGCCGAGCAGATGCCCCCAGCCGTCCGCCCGGCGCCAGCGGGTCAGGTCGGTGCCGATCGCGATCAGACCCGTGCCGGCGGCCACCACGGCTCCGGGGCGGGGGCCGAGGGCGCCCACGTAGGCGGTGACGGCGTCGGCGACGAGCGCGACCGTCCGCACACCCAGCTCCCGGCCCAGGGCGCCCGGCAGTTCGGCGCGCAGGGCGTCGCCCAGGGTGGCGAGCCCGGCGGCCCCGACCACGACGGTGCCGACGCGGTCCACGCCGGTCTCTTCGGTCAGCGCCCGGGCCATGGGCACCAGTTGTTCCAGCAGATGTCCGGGATCGATGCCGCGTGTCCCGGTACGTACGGGCTCCCGCGACGCCCGCCGTCCCAGCGGACCGCGCCCGCCCTCGCCGACGGTGCCGACGACGGCACGGAGCCCGGAACCACCGGAGTCCACGGCCAGGAAACCGGCACCGGCGGCCGCGTGGGGCACAGGACGCACTGCGTATCTCCCTCCCCGCTGACCGGCCGGGCAGGCGCTCCGACCGCCGGCCGACACTGATGAGGAGGAAGAGTAGCGCCCGGTGACGCGGTGGACCCCCGGGGGCCGGTCCGCCGGTACGGTCTGTCGGTGTCGGCCAGTAGAGTGACGCAGCGTGGCACCACGACCGTTGCATGAACTTGTTGAAGCCGGCTGGGCGAAGGCCCTCGACCCGGTCGCCGGACGTATCGCGGGCATGGGGGACTTCCTGCGCGCGGAGGTGGCGGCGGGCCGGACGTATCTCCCGTCGGGGGCGAATGTCCTGCGGGCGTTCCAGCAACCCTTCGACGACGTACGGGTCCTGATCGTCGGTCAGGACCCCTATCCCACACCGGGAATGGCGATCGGCCTGAGCTTCGCGGTCTCGCCGGAGGTGCGGTCACTGCCGGGCAGCCTGGAGAACATCTACCGGGAGATGCACACGGACCTGGGCCTTCCCCGGCCCTCCAACGGCGATCTGACCCCGTGGACCCGCCAGGGTGTGCTGCTGCTGAACCGGGCGCTGACCACGGCCCCGCGCAAGCCGGGAGCGCATCGCGGCAAGGGCTGGGAGGAGGTCACGGAGCAGGCCATCCGTGCCCTCGCCGCCCGCGGCAAGCCGCTGGTGTCCATCCTGTGGGGACGCGACGCGCGCAATCTGCGTCCCCTGCTCGAGGGCTGTCCGGCGATCGAGTCGGCGCATCCCTCGCCGATGTCCGCGGACCGGGGGTTCTTCGGCTCCCGTCCGTTCAGCCGGGCCAACGACCTGCTGGCGCAGCAGGGAGCCGAGCCGGTGGACTGGCGACTGCCCTAGGGCGCGCCCCCGCGACGGCCCGACCGGCGTGGGCGTGGTGCGCCGGCATCACCCTGCCGCGCGGGTGACGCCGTCCGACCGGTGGCGGCGGGTCAGCCGACCACTGCGGCCCGGACGCACAGGACGTCCGGCAGGTGGGAGGCGAGCTGCCGCCAGCTGTCGCCGTCGTCGGCCGAGGCGAACACCTCGCCGTTGCGGTTGCCGAAGTACACGCCGGCCTGCTCCGCGTCGTCGGTGCTCATCGCGTCGCGCAGCACCGTGCCGTAGTGGTCCTCCTGCGGCAGCCCCGCCGTCAGCGGCTCCCAGCTCTTGCCCGCGTCGGCTGTGCGGAACACCCGGCAGCGGCGGCCGGCCGGGACCCGGTCCGAGTCGGCGTTGATCGGGAACACGTACGCGGTGTCACCGCGGTGCGGGTGGGCGGCCACCGCGAAACCGAACGTGGACGGCAGCCCCTCGCCGATGTCCGTCCAGTGGGCGCCCGCGTCGTCGCTGCGGTACACCCCCCAGTGGTTCTGCAGATACAGCCGGTCCGGGGTGGCCGCGTCCCGCGCGACCTTGTGCACGCACTGGCCGAACTCCGGGTCCGGGTCCGGCAGGAACACCGCGGAGACACCCGAGTTGGACGGCGCCCAGCTCGCGCCGCCGTCGGTGGTGCGGAAGACGCCCGCGGTCGAGACCGCGACCGTCACCGCCCGGGGGTCGCGCCGGTCGGTGAGCACGGTGTGCAGCCCCTCACCGCCGCCGCCCGGCACCCACCGCGACCGCGTGGGGTGCTCCCACAGGGGGCGGACCAGCTCGAAGCTCTCCCCGCGGTCCTCCGAGCGGTACAGCGCGGCCGGTTCCGTGCCCGCGTACACCACGTCCGGTTCCGCGGCGGCCGGGTGGAGCTGCCAGACCCGCTCCAGCGAGGCACCCGTGTCCTGCGGGAACTTGACGGCAGGCCGGGCCGGTTCCGTCCAGGTCCGGCCCAGGTCGTCGGAGTGGAACACCGACGGGCCCCAGTGCGAGCTGTCGCCGCCGGCCAGCAGCCGCGGGGTGTCGCCGCGGGTGTCGACGGCGACCGAGTAGACGGCCTGTGCGGTGAAGTAGGGACTCGCGTCGAACTCCCAGGTGCCACCGCGCCGGCGCCCGATGAACAGGCCCTTGCGGGTGCCCACGGCGAGCAGTACCTCGGTCATGCCGATCACCTCCGCGGCGTCGTCATTGACGCCTTTGTCTCGGACACCGGCCAGTCTGCACCCCACCACTGACAGTCACCTCCCCAAGGGCCTCCGCCGCAGGTCACCGCGGTGGTGTCGGGCCCGGCGAAGTGCCCGCGAGCCCGCCGCTCACCCTTCGCCCGGCAGTGCCCGCCCGAGGATGCCGCCGAGGTCGGCCCCCTCCGGCAGCGTGCCGAAGGCGTGCCCCCAGTCGCCGCCCAGCCGGCTGGCGCAGAAGGCGTCGGCGACGGCGGGCGGGGCGTGCCGGACCAGGAGGGACGCCTGGAGGGTGAGGGCCATCAGCTCCACCAGGCGGCGGGCGCTGGTCTCGGACGCCGTGGTCAGCCCCGTCTCCAGCCGGGCCACGGCCGCGTCCAGCCGGGCGTCCGCCCCGCGCGCGAGGGCCAGTTCCCCGAAGAGGGCGTGCGTGGTCTCCGGCGAGCGGCCGAGCGCCCGCAGGACGTCGAGGGCGTTCACGTTCCCCGAGCCCTCCCAGATCGACAGCAGCGGCGCCTCCCGGTAGTGCCGGGGCATGCCCGACTCCTCCACGTAGCCGTTGCCGCCCAGGCACTCCAGGGCCTCCGCGGTGAACGCCGGGCCCCGCTTGGTCACCCAGTACTTGCCGACGGCGGTGGCGATCCGCCGGAAGGCCGCCTCCCCGGCGTCCCCGCGCACGGCCCGGTCGGCGGCGCCGGCCAGCCGCAGGGTGAGCGTCGTCGCCGCCTCCGACTCCAGCGCCAGATCGGCCAGGACGTTGCGCATCAGAGGCTGGTCGATCAGCCGGGCGCCGAACGCGCTGCGGTGCCGTACGTGGTGACCGGCCTCGACCAGCGTCTTGCGCATCAGCGTCGCCGATGCCATCACGCAGTCGAGCCGGGTGCAGTTGACCATCTCGATGATCGTCTTGACGCCCTGCCCCTCGGGCCCCACCAGCCAGGCGACCGTCCCGTCGAACTCCGGTTCCGAGGAGGCGTTGGACCGGTTGCCGAGCTTGTCCTTCAGCCGCTGGATGCGGAAGGTGTTGCGGGTGCCGTCGGGCAGGACCCGCGGCACCAGGAAGCAGGAGAGCCCGCCGGGCGCCTGGGCCAGCACCAGGAACACGTCGCACATCGGCGCCGAGGTGAACCACTTGTGCCCGCGCAGCGTGTAGACGCCGGGTTCGGCGGTCGGGGTGGCCGCGGTGGTGTTGGTCCGGACGTCCGAGCCGCCCTGCTTCTCGGTCATCCCCATGCCGGCCAGCAGCCCCCGCTTCTCCGTGGGCGTGCGCAGTCCCGGCTCGTACTCCCGGCTGGTCAGCAGCGGCTCGTAGACCTTCGCGAGCTCCGGCTGCCGGCGCAGCGCCGGGACGGCCGCGTACGTCATGGACGTCGGACAGCCGTGCCCCGCCTCGGTGTGCCCCCAGACGAGTCCGCCCGCGGTCCGCGCCACATGGGCGCCCGGCCGGTCGTCCGCCCAGGGCGAGGCGGCCAGGCCCTCGCCGACCGCCACGCTCATCAGGTGGTGCCAGCTCGGGTGGTACTCGACCTCGTCGATCCGGTTCCCGTACCGGTCGTGGGTGTGCAGCACGGGCTCGTGCCGATTGGCCAGCTCGCCCCACTCCTGTGCCTGGGCGCTGCCGGCCCGGGGACCGAGCCGCCGCAGCGCCTCCTCGGCCCACCCCGCGCCCTCCCGCCGCAGCCCCTCCAGCAGGGCCGCGTCCTCGGACGCGTCGTACGGGGCCGCGGGAGGGGGCTGGTTGGTGACGTCGTGCGTGGCGTACCCCTCGGGCCGGTCCGCGGTTCCCCGGTACTCGTACCGCTCCTGCGCGCGTGTCGTCATACGGCGAGTGTTGCACTATTTCTACAACCGCAGCAATAGTGCAACACGCGGAACGCGCACGTACAGTACGTGCCGTGTCCCTGCGGATGAACGACCCCGCGCCCCCGGGCGAGCCCGCGCTGCGCCCGCTGTCCGCGCGGTCCGTCGTGCTGAGCCTGCTGCTCGGTACCCACCCGGCCGAACTGCCGGTGAGGGACCTGGTGCGGCTCGTGGAGCGCTTCGACGTCGGCGGATCCACCGTGCGGGCGGCGCTCAGCCGGATGGTGAACGCCGGCGACCTGCGGCGCACGGACACCGGTTACCGCCTCAGCGAGCGGCTGCTGGAGCGGCAGCGACGCCAGGACGAGGCCGTACGTCCGCACACGCGCGCGTGGGACGGCGACTGGGAGTTGGTCGTGATCACCGCGACCGGGCGCGGCCCCGCCGAACGCGCCGAACTGCGCACCCGGCTGGCCGGCCTGCGCCTCGCCGAACTCCGCGAGGGCGTGTGGCTGCGCCCCGCCAACCTGAGCCGCCCGCTGCCCGGCGACCTCGACGCGGTGGCCGAGCGCTGCACCGCCCGCCCCGAGCGGGCGGCCGGCGGGCTGGCCGCGGACCTGTGGCCGCTGGACGCCTGGTCCGCGACGGCCCGGGCGCTGCTCGCCCACGTCGACGGGGCGCGGCGGCCGGCCGACCGGCTCACCGCCTTCGCGGCTGTCGTGCGCCATCTGCTCGCCGACCCGGTCCTGCCCCCGGAGCTCCTGCCGTCCGACTGGCCGGGCGCGGCCCTGCGCGACGCGTACACGGACTACCAGCGCGAGCAGGCCGGCCGCATCCGGACGGACGACGCCCGGACCCGGCCGGCAGAATCGCCCGGTCACTCGTAGTACCGGGCAGGCCGTCGTCCCCTCAGGCCCTGCGCGGCCGGCTCACACGGCCCAGCCGTACTGGTCCGGCACCCGGGCCCCGCCGTCCAGTTCCCGCGCCGCCCGCTGCGCCCACGACGGGTCGCGCAGCAGTTCGCGGCCCAGCAGTACCGCGTCGGCCTCGCCGTTGGCCAGGATCTTCTCCGCCTGCTCGACGTCGGTGATCAGACCGACGGCGGCGACCGGCAGCGACGTCTCCGCCTTCACGCGCGCGGCGAACGGAACCTGGTAGCCGGGCCCGGTCGGGATGCGCACCCCGGCGGCGTTGCCGCCGGTCGACACGTCGAGGAGGTCGACGCCGTGGGCCTGGAGGTCACGGGCGAAGCGGACGGTCTCGTCCGGCGTCCAGCCGCCCTCGTCCAGCCAGTCGGTCGCGGAGACGCGGAAGAACAGCGGCTTGTCCTCGGGCCACACCTCGCGGACGGCGTCGACCACCTCGAGGGCGAACCGGGTGCGGTTCTCGTAGGAGCCGCCGTAGCCGTCGGTGCGGTGGTTGGAGTGCGGGGAGAGGAACTCGTGGATCAGGTATCCGTGGGCGCCGTGGATCTCGACGATCTCGAACCCGGCCGCCAGGGCGCGGCGGGCGGCGTCCGCGAACCGGCCCACGATCTCCTGGATCTGCCCGGCCGTCAGCTCGGTCGGCACCGGGTGCCGCTCGTCGAAGGGCAGCGCGCTGGGCGCCAGCGGCTGCCAGCCGTGCGCGTCCGTGCCCACCGGCGCCCCGCCCTTCCAGGGCCGGTCGGTCGACGCCTTGCGGCCGGCGTGCGCCAGCTGGACCGCGGGAACCGTGCCGTGCGCGCGGAGGAAGCCCGTGATCCGGCGGAACGCCTCGGCCTGGGTGTCGTTCCACAGACCGAGGTCCTGCGGGGAGATGCGCCCCTCCGGCGACACGGCCGTGGCCTCGACGACGATCAGGGCGGTGCCGCCCGTCGCGCGTGCGCCGTAGTGCGCGAAGTGCCAGTCGCCCGGAACGCCCGCCGACGGACCCACCGGCTCGGCCGAGTACTGGCACATCGGAGGCATCCACACCCGGTGGGCAATGGTGACGTCGCGCAGCTTCAGGGGCTGGAAGAGGGCGCTCATGGGGGCTGCTCCATCTGTCGCGGGGCGGGGAACGACTCGTACGGTAACCCTCGTAGTACGGCGGATGTCAAACTACGGCAGTTCTCGTACAATGGGAACCCCCCTTCCGCATCGCTCCCGAGCGGTGGGACCTCCCGGACGAACTGGAGCCGCCGTGACCCCCGCCACCGCCGTCAGCAGCCGTGATCTGCCGCATCCGGCGCGCGCGGAGATCCGGCTGGAGGGCGTGCTGCACGCCCTGTCCGATCCGATGCGGCTGCGGATCGT
Organism: Streptomyces flaveolus; assembly: GCF_044765825.1. Classification (NCBI taxonomy): domain Bacteria; kingdom Bacillati; phylum Actinomycetota; class Actinomycetes; order Kitasatosporales; family Streptomycetaceae; genus Streptomyces; species Streptomyces flaveolus. Next base: position 306,751 of record NZ_JBIWKU010000007.1, read on the forward strand.
GCGGGATCTCGCCGCCGGCAGCGACGAGCTCTACTCCTGTTCGTACTTCGACCTGCCCGTCACCAAGTCGACCACCACCCACCACTTCCGGGTGCTGCGCGAGAGCGGGGTGATCCGGCAGATCTACCGGGGCACGGCCAAGATGAACGGGCTGCGCCGGGACGACCTGGACACCCTCTTCCCGGGACTCCTCGACGCCCTGCTGGCCGCGGCCGACCGCCAGGCCGCCCGCCTCGGCACCGGCTGACCGCGCGCCGATGCGCTGACGGGGTGCCCCCCGAGGGGGCGGGCGAGTGTGTCGTTCGTACGGAATCTGATCGTGCGGTTACGTTGCGGACGTGCTCGAAGCATCCTTTGTTGATCGTTCTCTTCAGCTTTCCGATCGCTGCCCGGACGACAGTGAGGTGTCCGTACGGCACACATGGGCCGTGCGGGAGGGAGACACGACCACGTCGTGGTTCGACGTCCGGTGGACGTTCCCCGACGGCGCGCGCATCGACGCGCTCGCCGTGCTCTGCGGGGACGGCGTCCGGGTCGAGGACGTGCGGGCGGAGCCGGCCCTGTCCCTCGACGACCTGTCCGTGCTCGCCGAGTGGCTGGAGAATCCGCTCTTCGAGGCCTGTGTGCGGCCCTCCGCGGAGGCTGCCACGGCCTCGCGGCGGGCCCGTCCCGCCGGGCCGCACGGCAGTGCGGAGCGCCGGCTCGCCGCACAGGAGTACCGGGCGGCCCGGGAGGAGGGCGCCGACCCGGTCCTCGCGGTGATGCGCGCGACCGGGTACGGCCGGCGCAGGTCGCTCAGGCTGATCGGCCAGGCCCGCGACGACGGCCTCCTGACCCCTCGCCGCGCACGGCGCTGACCCGCCCGGCGGGACGCTGCCGAAGACCGGTCAGAGCATCCCGCGCATCCGCGAGATCTCGCTCGTCTGCTGGGCGACCACGTCGTCGGCCATCTCCTCGATCTGCACGTTGTTGCCCTGCGCCTTCACGTCCGTGGCCATGCTGATCGCACCCTCGTGATGGGTGATCATCAGCGTGAGGAAGAGCTGGTCGAAGGCCTTGCCGTCCGCCGCGCGCAACGTCCCGAGCTGAGCCTCGGTCGCCATCCCCGGCATCGTGGCGTGGTCGTGCCCGCCGCCCGTCTCCTGCCGGCCGTGGGACTTCAGCCAGCCCTTCATCGCCGTGATCTCCGGGCCCTGTGCGGCGGCGATCCGTTCGGCGAGCTTCTTCACCTGCTTCGACTCTGCGTGCTCGGGCGCGAGTTCGGTCATCTCCAGCGCCTGGGCGTGGTGCTGGATCATCATCCGCGCGTAGGCGACGTCCGCCGAGTTGGGGGAGTCGTCGTCGGTGCGCTGCCGCTCCGCCTCCTCGGCCGAGAGTGTCCGGTTGGCCTCGCCGGGCCCGCCCGGAACGATCACCGAAGGCCCGGCCGCCGCCGCCGACTTGGCGTCCGGAGCGGAGTCGCAGGCCCCGAGCCCGAGGACGGCCAGTGCGGTCAGCGACGCCGTGACGAGCGACGCGCGGATCGACGCGGGACGGAAAGGCACGGCAACCTCCTGTGGCCGGGGGTGTCCCCTCTGCGGGTGGGGCACGGAACACCTCGTGAGTGCGATGACCGTCCTAGCACGCTTCCGCGCCTTACCGAGCAGAAAACTTCATTACGTGTTTGTTGCCCCCTGTTGATATGTGCATGGTGAAGACGATACTGCGGGGATGCGTGAACCGTTCCAACGGGAACGGACGTAGGGAGGAAACAGTGATCCTGTTGAGCGAGCCGCGAACACGGCGCAGACGAATGGGAGTCGCGGCAGCCGCCGCCGGACTCATGGCCGCGCTGCTCACGGCCGTCCCGGCCGCGGCGACCCCCGACCCGGGGGACGGCCCGGCCACGTCGAAGGGCGTCTCCTCGAGTGCTCGCGCCGAGGCGCGCGAGGCCATCGCGAGCGGCGAGATACCCGGCCAGGACGAGATCGTCCACTCGGACAACATCCAGCACCTGACCAACATCCCCAAGGACGCGCTGCCCGGCACCAACTCCGACCTGGCCTTCCAGGGCGACTACGCCTTCGCCGGCAACTACGACGGCTTCCGCATCTTCGACATCAGCAACCCGAAGAAGCCGAAGACCGTCGCCCAGGTCCTCTGCCCGGGCTCGCAGAACGACGTCTCCGTCTCCGGTGACCTGCTGTTCCTGTCGACCGACTCCTCGCGCAGCGACAGCAGTTGCAACAGCACCACCCAGCCCGCGACGGAGAAGTCCTCCTGGGAGGGCATGAAGGTCTTCGACATCAGCGACAAGCGCAACCCGAAGTACGTCGCCGCCGTCGAGACCGCCTGCGGCTCGCACACCCACACGCTGGTGCCCGAGCGCAAGAACGTCTACGTCTACGTCTCCTCGTACTCGCCCAACGCCGCCTACCCCGACTGCCAGCCGCCGCACGACGGCATCTCGGTCATCAAGGTGCCGCGCAACGCCCCCGAGCGGGCGGCGGTCGTCAACTTCCCGGTGCTGTTCCCCGGTGAGGGCCCCGACGGCGGCGGCAACCCGGGCGGACCCACCAACCCGGGCGTCTCCAAGACCACCGGCTGCCACGACCTGACGGTCCTGCCCTCGAAGGACCTGGCCGCGGGCGCCTGCATGGGCGACGGCATCCTGTTCTCCATCGAGGACCCCGAGCACCCGAAGGTCATCGACCGGGTCCAGGACAACGTCAACTTCGCGTTCTGGCACTCGGCGACCTTCAACCAGCAGGCGAACAAGGTCGTCTTCACCGACGAGCTGGGCGGCGGCGGCGCGCCCACCTGCAACGCGGAGATCGGCCCGAACCGCGGCGCCGACGGCATCTACGACATCGTCGGCAAGGGTGACCACCGCAAGCTGGTCTTCCGCAGTTACTTCAAGATCCCCCGCCACCAGGCGGACACCGAGAACTGCGTGGCCCACAACGGCTCGCTGATCCCGGTCAAGGGCAAGGACCTCATGGTCCAGGCCTGGTACCAGGGCGGCGTCTCCGTGTGGGACTTCACCGACTCCTCGCGTCCGAAGGAGATCGCCTACTTCGAGCGCGGCCCGCTGAGCACCGAATCGCTCGTCACGGGCGGTGCCTGGTCGGCGTACTACTACAACGGCTACATCTACTCGAACGACATCGCCAAGGGCTTCGACGTCCTGAAGCTCAGCGACCGGCGCACGGACCCGGCCAAGCGGGTCCACCTGCGTGAGCTCAACGTGCAGACGCAGCCGGACTACTTCGACTGATCCGTCGGCTCCATCCGTTCCGCCGGACCGGCCGGCGGCGGGCACCCTGGTGCCGCGCCGGTCGCGAAGAACCGCGACAGATCCGTGTCGCACGTCCCGTCGGGCGCCTCCGCGTCCGGCGGGACACCCAGTTCCCAGTCCAGCCGGTAGCGCTTGAACAACTCGGCGCGCAGCACCGGCACGGGCATCGGCACCCCGGGCACCAGAGCCGCGAAGACGGCGCCCATCAGCAGCGCCCGCAGCATCGGATAGTCGTTGTCGACGTCCCGGGAGCCGTGCCGGGCCACGGTGTCCCGCAGCAGTTCGGCCAGCCGCCGCTGCTCGGCGCAGGGCACGAAGCCCACCTCGGCCTGGAGCAGGCCGGCCATGTGCTGGCGCATGAGCACCGGCCTGTCCCGGGCGAGTCCCAGGATCGCGTCGATGGCCCGCGCCATCCGCTCCGGGCCCTCATCGGTGCGCGGCTCGCGCTCCAGGGCCTCCTCCAGCGTGCGGTGCATCAGCCGGTGCACCGCGGACTGCACCAGCTGGCGTTTGCCGGGGAAGTAGTACGAGACCAGACCGCGTGCCGACCCCGCCCGGTCGGCGATGTCGCCGAGCGTGGTCGCGTCGTACCCGTGCTCACCGACCAGCTCCACAGCGGCCTGCAGGAGCCGCTCCTGCGAACGCCTCCGCAACTCTTCATTGACCGAGGCGCTGCGCGGGGACATGCTGTACTCCTGCGTTGACTGGCTGGCAGCCAACTATACTCAGCGCAGGCGGACCGGCCCCCGGTGGGGTCCGTCCGGCTACCGTCTGTCCCGGGCGACACGGGGGATCGCCCGGGACGGGCGAACGCACCGATGGTTGCTTCGGGCTACGGCCCTGGTGGTCCGGGCGGCCGACGCGTCACCGCGGCCTCACTTCTGCGGGACGTCCTCGACGAACACGATGCCGTCGCTGCCCGCCAGGTGGGCCGGGCCGGTCGCCGTCCGGGCGGACAGGCACGCCCGGTCCCAGTCGTCCCGCGGGTCCGCCGTGCTCAGCTGCGGCGCCTGCGTGTCGAGCAGCGCCACCAGGTCGTCGGCCGGCAGCCACAGCCGGGCGGCCTCGGCCGACCGCCCCACGGACCGGGCCGGGCCCGTCGTCGCGGCGGGACCGGTCCACGGCTCGTCGGCGCCGAGCAGGCGGTCGAGGGTCTCCCCGGCGCAGGAGAGCAGGCCGGCGTCCATCCGGGCCGCGAGGTAGCCGTGGAGCGCGGTGAGGGCCTGCCGCGGACTCGCGGCGGCCGTGATCTCCAAGGGGCCGTCGACCGATCGCCCAGGTGCGGGCGGCCGGCGGGCTGGAGCCGCAGGAGGGCGCGCCGGGCGACCGGCACGCCCGGCTCTCCGCCCGCGGGCGGGCGATGCCGACCGGGGCCGCCGAGCCGGACGCGTACCTGCGCGGGCGCGGATGAGACCTCGGGCGGATCAGCGCACCAGGTCCAGCACCGCCCGCAGCGCGTCCGGCCGCTCGGTCACCGGCAGATGGTCCACGAAGTGCACGCCGCATCCGAGGGCGGCCGCGCCGCCGTCCGCCCGCCGGTCGTCGCCGAGGGTCCCGGAGAAGTCGAACAGGACGGCAGCCATGGGCGGATCCTACGGGGCAGCACCGCGCGAGCGTGCCGCCACGGTGCTCACCGCACCCACCGCCCGTGGGCGAGTACCGCGAGGGCCACCACCAGCGCGCCCAGGAGCCAGCCGGCGACGACGTCCGTCGTCCAGTGGACGCCCAGCCACACCCGGGTCACGCCGACGCCGGCCACGGAGATCACCGCCGCTGCCAGTGCGGTCAGGCGCGGACCGCGGGGGGCGCCGTGGTGGTGGAGCAGCCACACCAGGAGGCCGCACACGAAGGTGGCGGTCATGGCGTGGCCCGACGGAAAGGCCGCGTAGTGCGCGGAGTCCACGGGGTCGGGCCAGACGGGGCGCGGACGGTCCACCGCGGCCTTGAGGAGCTGTTGCAGCAGGCTGCCCAGCAGACAGGTCGCCGCCAGCCACACGGCCGTCCGTCGGTCCCCGCGCCGCCACCACAGCCACACCACCACCAGTGCGCACAACAGGCGCATCGTCCACGGGTCCCACACCCAGTCGGTGAGGATGCGCATGGCGTGCGTGACGCCCGTTTCGTCGACCGCCCAGCGGTGCGTGGTCCGTGCGATGTCGTCGTCCAGGCCGGTCAACGGGCGCCACTCGGCGGCGACGAGGGCGAGCAGCACCAGGGAGCACAGGCCCAGGACCCAGGCCGTGCGGACGACGGTGCGGGGCTGCGGCGGACGGGGCGGGGAGTCGACGGGCGGCGAGTGCATGCTGCGATACTCGCCGACCCGAGGGGCGGGGGGCCACTCCGTCCGCAAGTGATCCGTACGGCAGGGGTGTCGGGGACGGACGGAGGGGATGGACGGAGGGGACGGTCGGAGCGGATGGCCCCGCACCGGCAGCCCCCGTGCGCACGCCACCCTGTGCCGTCCGTCAGAGGCATGAACGCGCCGCCCTCCTCGGCGAGTTGGGAGCAGACGGTGCGTCTCGTCGCGGACCGCGGCGGACACCGGGACCTGCGGGAAGCCGTCAGCCGGTGCGGCCGGGACACGGCGCAGGCGCAACGCGGCGCTCGTGACGACCAGTTGCGGGGGAGTGCCGGGCAGCAGCGGAAGGGCGCGCGGCACCCCGGGACGGGCCGGACCGCCCGCCCGGCGTCACATCGTCAGCAGCATCCCCAGCATCGCGATCCCCATCGACAGCCGGCAGGCCCGTGCCAGTTCCGGCCGGTCGCCCCACCCGGCCGCCGGGCCGCCGCCCGCCACGGCCGCGACGGGTATCAGGCGTACGCCGGTCAGCAGCACGTACCCGGTGAAGTAGAGCAGCAGCGTTCCGGTCAGCAGCGGGATCCCGGAACCGCCGTGCCCGTGGCCGTGCCCCTGCGCACCCGCGGGGGAGCCCGCCATCACCACCGCCATGTAGACCATGGCCGCGGCCCCGACGAGATGGTGAAGATGATGCCGGGACGAGCGGGACGCCCACAGGGCGCGCAGCGCGGCGCCGCCGAAGACCACCGCGTAGGCGGGCCACACCCACGCGGGGGGAGTGAACACCGCCGCGGGCACGGCCATGGCGGCCATGCCGAATCCCATGAGGGCCTCGCCGCCCGCCGCACGGCGCTGCTCCTCGACGTCGCTGCGCATGCGCAGCAGGCAGTAGGCCCCGGTCGCCGCGCACAGCGCGACCAGCAGCCAGCCGGACGATGCCGGTCCGTGCACACGCACCTCCCCGCTCGACGCTCGGTCAAGGCCTGCCCGGGCGATGCGGTGCGCACGCGAGCGCAAGGGAGTGCACGGGGGGCATTCGGCGGAGCACATCGGGTCGGAGCAGGTCGGAGACGGGCGCGCGCTCCTTCCATGAGCATCTTTCACGAGTAAAACACCTGTTAAACTCAATCTCATGAGCAGTGCGACCCCCACCCCAGGCACCTCACTCGGCCGCCGCCTGTCCCTGACCGGCGTACTGCGGCTGCGCCGTCCCTCCGAGATCTGGTTCAAACCCGCGCTCAGCTCGGTCGCCGCCATCGCCCCGCCCAATCTGATCCTGCTGGCGCTCGGCCGGCTCGACCTCGCGATGTACACGATGGCCGGGTCCCTGTGCGCGCTCTACGCCCACAACCGCCCGTACGCCGCCCGGGCCCGCACCCTGGCGTGGGTGGTGCTCGGCATGCTCGGCGGCGTCGCCGTCGCCCTGGTCACCGCCTCGCTCACCCGCAACGCCGTCGTCCTCGTCACCGTCGGCGCCCTCCTGGCCGCCGTGCAGAAGGCGCTGTGCGACGCCACCCGCGTCGGCCCGCCGGGCAACGTGGTCCTCACCTTCATCAGCTCCGCCTCCCTCTTCGTCCCGCAGACCCTCGGCCAGATCCCCGGCCACCTGGCACTGGGCGCCGCGGCCGGCGCCTGGGCCTGGCTCGTCGGCATGGCCCCCGCCCTGCTCCGCCCGCACGGCCCCGAACGCCGCGCCACCGCGCAGGCCCTGAACGCCGCCGCCACGTACGCCGACACCCGCGGCACCGGTGACGGCCACGCCCCGGCCCGGGCGGCCGGGTACGCCGCCGTCCAGGCCGCCTGGCAGACCCTGCTGTCCCTGCCCGTCACCGGCACCCGCGCCACCAGCCGGCACGCCCTGGAACGCCTCGTCGTCCGCGCCGAGGTCGCGCTCGCCGCGCCGGCCGACACGGACCCCGAGCGGCTGCGCGGCTGGGCACTCGCCCTGCGCGGCACCGGGCGCATACCCCGCACCGCCGACCACGGCGACGCCTCGGCCACCGAGGAACTGCTGGGCGTGGACGCCGAACTCGCCGCCCGCCCCGCACCCCTGTGGCAGCGGCTCGGCCCGCTCGCCCCCATCGCCCTGCGCACCGCCCTGGGCTGCGCACTGGCCGGATACGCCTCCCTGGCACTCGGCATCGGCCGCCCCTACTGGGCGCTCGTCACCGCCGCCGCGCTCTACCAGGCCAACATGGCCCTGACCTGGAGCCGGGCCGTCCAGCGCGTCGTCGGCAACATCGCCGGGGTGCTGCTGTTCGCCGCCCTCGCGCCGCTCGCCCATCTGGGGCAGATCCTCCTCGTCCTGTTCTGCCTCGCCCTCAACTTCGGCGCCGAGGCCCTCATCACCCGCAACTACTGGCTCGGCAGCGTCTGCGTGACGCCGATGGCCCTGCTCATCACCGAGTTCGCCGGCTACCAGGAGCCCGGCGACCTGATCACCGAACGGGTGGTGGACACCCTCGTCGGCGCCCTGGTGGGCTTCCTCGCCGCCGTCGTCGTCACCAACCGGCGCGCCGGCGACCGCGTCGAGCGGGCGGTGACCGCCGCAGACCGCGCCCGCGAGCGCGCCGCCCGCCTCCTCGCGGAGCCCGCGCCCGCGCCCGCCGCCCTGGAAGCGGCCCGCCGCCGTCTGGCCGCCGCCCTGACCGACCTGCGCACCACGGCCGACGCCGCGGCCGGCGAATGGTGGCAGCGCGCCCTGCCCCAGGAGAGGGTCGTGCTCGCCGAGCAGGCCGGACACCGTACGCTCGCCGCAACGGTGCGACGCCAGACAGTGCGTGCGGACCGGGACACGGGCACGAGGACGGAGGACGTACGGCCATGACCGCAACCGACGGGGGCTCGGCGACCGGGGGCAGCGCGACCGGCGGGCCGGGGGGACCGGAGGGACCGGGCGGGGACACCGTCGCCGCCGTCGTCCGGCAGTGGCGGGCCGTCCGCCCCGACCTCGACACCGGCCCGATGGAGATCATCGGCCGCATCAACCGCTGCGCCGCCCTCCTCCAGCAGGCCGAGGACGCCCCGCTGCGCCGGGCCGGTCTCAGCCGCGCCGAGTTCGACCTGCTCGGCGCGCTGCGCCGCACCGGGCACGAACTGACCCCCGGCGAGCTGGCCCGCGAGACCTTCTCCTCCGGCGCCGCCGTCACCAAGCGCCTCAAGCAGCTGACCGAGCGCGCTCTGGTCGAGCGGCGCGGCGACACCCGCGACCGCCGGGTCGCCCACGTCCGTCTCACCGACGCCGGACGCGACCTGGTCGACGGCATCCTGCCCGACCAGCTCGCCTACGAGTCGGCCGTCCTGTCCGGCGTGGACGGGGCCGAGCTGGACGAGCTGGCCGCGCTCCTCGGGGCGCTGCTGGGCCGGCTGGAGGGCCGCCTGGACGCGCTGCGGATCTGACGCCTTGCGGGGGTGACGTGACCGGCTCAGTACTCGTCGCCCGCCCGGTACACGCCGAACATCGCGCCCTGCGGGTCCCGCAGCACCGCGATGCGCGGCCCGTCGGGCAGGGAGGTGGGCTCCATGAGGACGGTGCCGTCGCTGTCGGTCGTGTCGACCGCGGCGGTGTTCACGTCCGCCACGGCGAAGTACGGCAGCCAGTGCGCCGGTACCTCGTGCGGGAACTTCTCGTCCATCGTCACCATCCCGCCGAAGTCAGCGCCGTCGATCGCCCACTGCGGATAGCGCGCGGAGGCGGTGACGCTCCAGCCGAACACGGTGGTGTAGAAGTCCGCCGCCCGGTCCGGCTCCCGGGTCAGCAGTTCCACCCAGCCGAGCGAGCCGGGGGCGTTGAACAGCCCGGCGCCGGGGAAGGTTCCGGCCTGCCACAGCTGGAACACCGCGCCGGCCGGATCCACGGCCACTGCGGAACGGCCCGCGTCGAACACGTCCACCGGGCCCTGCGGGACCGTCCCGCCCGCCGCGGTCACCCACCGCACGGCGGCGTCCGCGTCGGCCACGGCGAACGAGACGTTCCACGCGACGGGCCGCGCCTGCTGCGACAAGGGCGTCAGCGCGGCGACGGCGGCGCCGTCGAGACGGGCGATCGTGTAACCGCCCGCCTGCTGCCGGGGGTCCGTCTCGGGGCGCCAGCCGAACAGCTTCGCGTAGAACCGCTTGGCCGCTTCCAGATCACTGGTCCCCAGTTCGGCCCAGCAGGGCCCGCCGGTCACCGGTTCGTGGAGCTTCATCGCGTCGGGGTCCTTCCGCCGGGCCGCAGACCGTTCCCTCCCTCCAGCACGCTAAGGCCGGGCGGGGACCGCGGCCATCCGGCACGGACCCCCCTGTGGCTCAGATCCCGGGCCGGTAGCGCAGCGGATGGTCCGCCGGCACCTCCACCAGCACGATCCGCGTGCCGTCCGGGTCCGCGATCCACATCTCCACCAGTCCCCAGGGCTCCTTGACCGGCGGCCGGACGATCTCGACGCCCTTCGCCCGCAGCTCCGCCTCCGCCGCCGCGGCGTCCTCGACCTGGAGCCACAGCGCGAGCGCCGGGGACGGGGGAGCCTCGGCACGGCCGGAGACCTCCAGGAAACCGCCGCCCAGGAAGTACACGGTGCCCCGCTCGGGCCCGGTGCCGAACTCGCGGTGGACGGCGAGGCCGAGCTGCTCGCCGTAGAAGGCTCGGGACCGGCCGGGGTCGGTGGGACGGAGCAGGATCCGGCTGCTGAGTACATGCACCATGCGTCCGGAGCCTAACGGGAGCGTTACGCTCATCGGTGCCCGCGCCGCGCCCGACGCCCGAGAACGAACCGGAGAGACGCCCCCCATGGACACCGCCGCCAGCCGACTGATCTACCGCGACGCCACCGACGCCGACGTGGACGCGCTCGTCGCGCTCATAGAGTCCGCGTACCGGGGCGAGTCCAGCCGGGCCGGGTGGACCACCGAGGCGGACATCCTCCAGGGACAGCGCACCGACCCGGAGGGCGTGCTGGAGGTCGTCAAGTCGCCGGACAGCCGCCTGCTGACGGTCGAGCGGGACGGCGCCGTCGTGGCCTGCTGCCAGCTCGAGCACCGCGGCCGGCACGCCTACTTCGGGATGTTCGCCGTCAGCCCGGCGCTCCAGGGCGAAGGACTCGGCAAGACGGTCATCGCCGAGGCCGAACGCCAGGCCCGCGAGGTGTGGGGCGTGACGGAGATGCACATGACCGTGATCTCGGTGCGCGAGGACCTCATCGCCTGGTACGAGCGCCGCGGCTACCGCCGTACGGGAGAGATGACCCCCTTCCCGTACGGCGACGAGCGCTTCGGCATCCCGCAGCGGGACGACCTGCGCTTCGAGCTGCTGGTCAAGCCGCTGACCTGAGACTCACGCCGTGAAGCGGCCGGTGCGTTTGATCTCCGGGTAGTCGGTCGTCGCGCCGTCCAGTCCCAGGGCGCGCACCAGCCGCAGATGGTCCTGGGTGTTCACCGTCCAGGAGAAGACCCGCAGACCCGCCTTGCGGGCGCGCTCCACGATCTCCAGCGTGATCCGGTTGATGTCCAGGCACAGGGCCGCGGCGCCGGCCGCGACGGCCCGGTCCACCACCTCGGGCCCGTAGTGCTCCGCCACCAGGGCGGTCCGCACCCCCGGCACGAGCCGGGCGATCTCGACGATGGCCTCGTCGTGGAACGAGATCACCTCCACCCGGTCCACCAGGTCGCGCCGGCGCATCACCTCGGCCAGTGTCCGTGCCGCCGCCGCGTCCTTGATCTCGGCCTGCAACGGCACCGAGACGGCGTCCAGCACCTCCTCGAAGACCGGGACCCGCTCCCCGTGGCCCGCGTCCAGCGCGCGCAGCTCCTCGAGCGTCTTGTCGGCGATCGCGCCGGTGCCGTCCGTGGTGCGGTCCACGTCCGCGTCGTGCATGACGACGAGCGCGCCGTCCTTGCTCAGATGCAGGTCCAGTTCGACGACGTCGAGGCCGGCCTGCTCGGCTGCGACGAAGGAACGCAGGGTGTTCTCGGGTTCGACACCCATGATTCCGCGGTGACCGATGGTGAGGAAGTTCAAGGCTCGACTCGCTTCCGTCGACGTCGGCGATGGCAGGGCGGCAGCCTAACTGCCCTGCGGGAGCGTTTCCCCTCTGCCGCGCCTGGTATACGGACTGTGGTGCCCCGCAGGAAAAAATGCGGTCATGAGCGGGGTGGGGCAGGATAATTTACGGGGGTGCCCCTTGCTGGGAGAAACCTCGTATGCCTACGGTGTCCTGACGCAAGCTTCTCCTGTGGAGGATGGGACATGACGGAAATTCTTGTGCAGGTGGGTACGGAGGAGAAGGTTCCTCCGGTGAGCAGGGTGGTGGAGCACCCGGCGTGGCCCGTGCTCAAGGATGCCGTGGAGCGGATCCGGCCATGGCAGTCCAAGGACGGGTCGATCGACTTCGACGCCGAGGACGCCCCGGACCGCGCCGCCGCCGAGGAGGCCGTGACCCGTGTCGCCGAGGCCGTGCGCGAGCTGTCCCCGCTGCTGCCGCACGACAGCGCCTACCACGAGGCGCTGGTGAAGGACCTCGGCCGTTGGGCCGACGGCGGTTTCCAGGTGCCCGACTTCCTCGACTCGCTGCTGGCCTTCCAGCCCGCCGCGAACCGCGCGGACGGCCTCCAGCACCTGGTCGTCTTCCCGATGTACACGCAGAACGGCAACCCGGACCGCAACCTCGAGGCGGTCGTGCTGCGCATGGTCTGGCCCGACTGGCTGGCCGAACTGGAGCGCACCCGCTACGACAACCCGCTGTTCTGCGGCATCACCTTCGAGGACTTCACGGCCGGCTACGACACCAACTCGGCCGTGCTGTTCCCGGAGACCATCGCCGTGCGCGAGGCACCGGAACGCTTCTCCTGGGGCGGCATCTTCTGCGACCGCGAGGCCGCCCGCTTCCGTCGCGTCACCGACGCCGCCGTCGACATCCTCGGCCTCGAACTGCCCGAGGACATCGCCGCCATGGTCCACGACCAGAAGCGCTGCGAGGAGGCCTTCGTCCTGTGGGACATGGTCCACGACCGCACCCACAGCCACGGCGACCTGCCCTTCGACCCCTTCATGATCAAGCAGCGCCAGCCGTTCTGGATGTACGGCCTGGAGGAGCTGCGCTGCGACCTCACCGCCTTCAGGGAGGCCGTGAAGCTGGAGGCGGACGGCGTCCCGCAGGCCCGTGACGTGCAGTACGCGGTGCTCTTCGACCGCATGTTCCGCTTCCCGGTCACCGGCGAGCGCGTGCGCAACTACGACGGTCTCGGCGGCCAGCTCCTCTTCGCCTACCTGCACAAGCACGACGTCGTCCGCTGGACGGACAACAAGCTCTTCATCGACTGGCAGCGCGCCCCGCAGGTCACCAACCAGCTGTGCGCCGAGATAGAGACGCTCTACCGCGACGGCATCGACCGCCCGAAGATCGTGCACTGGTTCGCCGGGTACGAGCTGGTCTCCACCTACCTCGCCCCGCACCCGGGCTCGAAGTGGGCCAAGGGCCCCGACGCCCTGGACCTGACCCTGCCGCCGCGCAAACTCGTCGATGACGTGCTTCCGGACGAGTTTCCGCTGAGCATGTTCTACGAGGCACTGGCCAAGAAGCTCAAGAGCGTGATCGCCTCGACCCGGGGCATCACCAGGGACGGCGCCGAGCGGGCCGCCGCGTGAGCGACGGCACGGACGCGCGGGAACAGGCTCGGGAGGCGAGGATCATGGGGAACGGGGCGCTCGACGGCGCGGTGATCGCGGTGGCCGGAGCGGGCGGACCCGCCGGACGGGCCGCACTGCTGCGGCTCGCCGAGGCGGGCGCGACCGTGGTCGGCTCGGACAACGACCCGGAGCGGCTGGCGGAGGCGGTGGACGCGGCGCGCTACGCGCACGGCGGCGCCACGGTCACCGGTGAGACGGTCGACCTGCTCGACCTGGACTCCGCCAGGGCCTGGGCCGACCGCACCGAGAAGGAGTTCGGCCACGTCGACGGGCTGGTCCACCTCGTCGGCGGCTGGCGCGGCAGCCAGACCTTCACCAAGACGGACCTCGGCGACTGGGACCTTTTGGAGAAGCTGCTGGTGCGCACCGTTCAGCACACCTCCCTCGCGTTCCACGAGGCGCTCCAGCGCAGCGACCGCGGCCGCTACGTGCTGATCAGCGCCGCGGGCGCGTCGCAGCCGACCGCGGGCAACGCCGCGTACTCGGCCGCCAAGGCCGCCGCCGAGGCGTGGACGCTGGCCATGGCGGACTACTTCCGCAAGGCGGGGGGCGAGCAGGGGCCGACCTCCGCGGCTGCGATCCTGGTGGTCAAGGCGTTGGTGCACGACGCGATGCGCGCCGAGCGTCCCAACGCGAAGTTCGCGGGCTTCACGGACGTCAAGGACCTGGCCGAGGCGGTCGCCGGAGTCTGGGAGAAGCCCGCCGCGGAAGTGAACGGAAACCGTCTGTGGCTGACCGAGAAGCCGTGAACCCACCGAAGACCGACGCCCGTCGCCATCACGACCCCGGGGTCCGCGGATTCGCCAGCGACAACTACGCCGGCGCCCACCCGGAGGTGCTCGCCGCCCTGGCCCTGGCCAACGGCGGGCACCAGGTCGCGTACGGCGAGGACGACTACACGGCGAACCTCCAGCAGGTGATCCGCAGCCACTTCGGGCCGACGGCCGAGGCCTTCCCGGTCTTCAACGGCACCGGCGCCAACGTCGTCGCGCTCCAGGCGGTCACCGACCGCTGGGGCGCGGTGATCTGCGCCGAGAGCGCGCACATCAACGTCGACGAGGGCGGCGCCCCCGAGCGCATGGGCGGCCTCAAGCTGCTCACCGTCCCCACCCCCGACGGGAAGCTCACGCCCGACCTGATCGACCGGCAGGCGTACGGCTGGGACGACGAGCACCGGGCGATGCCGCAGGTCGTCTCGATCACCCAGAGCACCGAACTCGGCACGCTCTACACGCCCGACGAGATCCGGGCCATCTGCGAGCACGCCCACGCGCACGGCATGAAGGTGCACCTGGACGGCTCCCGGATAGCCAACGCCGCCGCCTCCCTGGACGTCCCGATGCGGACGTTCACCAACGCGGTCGGCGTGGACCTCCTCTCGCTCGGCGGCACCAAGAACGGCGCGCTGTTCGGCGAGGCGGTGGTGGTCCTCAACCAGGACGCCGTGCGCCACATGAAGCACCTGCGCAAGCTGTCGATGCAGCTCGCCTCGAAGATGCGCTTCGTGTCGGTGCAGCTGGAGGCCCTGCTCGCCAAGGACCTGTGGCTGCGCAACGCCCGGCACGGCAACGAGATGGCCCAGCGTCTCGCCGAGGGCGTACGCGCCGTGCACGGCGTGGAGATCCTCTACCCCGTGCAGGCCAACGCCGTCTTCGCCCGGCTGCCGCACGAGGTGAGCGAGCGCCTGCAGAAGCGGTTCCGCTTCTACTTCTGGGACGAGGCCGCGGGCGACGTGCGCTGGATGTGCGCCTTCGACACCACGGAGGACGACGTGGACGCGTTCGTCGCCGCGCTCAAGGAGGAGATGGCCCGCTAGAGGACGCCACCCGGCCGATGCATAGGTATGCGATCACCTGAAAAGTCATTGACTCTCGGGTGATCGCGTTCCTATGCTCTGGCGTCATGGAGCTCATCCAGGAAACCCCAGACCTGTCCGCCTATTTGGCTGCCGACGAGGTCATCGACCATGACCACCCGTATGTGCGGGAGGTGGCCGGACGCCTCGCGAAGGAGGCGGAGGACTCGTATGCCTATGCGCGACTGGCGTTCGAGTTCGTGCGCGACACCATCCCGCACTCACAGGACGCCGGGGACCCGCGCGTCACCTGGCGCGCCTCCGACGTCCTGGAGCAGCGCACCGGCATCTGCTACGCCAAGGCGCACGCGCTGACCGCGCTGCTGCGGGCCGAGGACATCCCGACCGCCCTGTGCTACCAGCGCTTCGACGTGGTGCACGGGCTCGTCGCCGTACGGTTCGACGGGTCCTGGCACCGCCAGGACCCGCGCGGCAACAAGCCCGGGGTGAACGCCCGGTTCTCCCTGGGGCGCGAGCAACTGGCCTTCGTGCCGGACCGTGAGGCGGGCGAGGCGGACTGTCCGGAGCTGTACGCGGCCCCGCATCCGACCGTGCTGGCCGTTCTGCGGGCGGCCACCGACCGCGCGCACCTTTGGGAGACGCTGCCCGCCGCTCTCTGACGCGCCCGGCTCAGTGGGCCTCGGCCGTGCGCAGCTGCTCGGGCGTCGGTGCCGTGCCGCCGAGGTGGGCCGGCATCCACCACGTGTCGTCGGCGCCCCTGGGGCGTACCGGGTAGGCGCGCTGGGCGGCCTCCAGGAGCTCCTGGACGCGCTCGCGCAGACGGCGGGTGATGGCACCCGCGTACTGGTCGCGGGGAGCCTCCATCGGCTCGCCGACCCGGATGGTGACGGGGGTGTGGCTGCGCTTGAAGTTACGGGGGTGCCCCTTGGTCCACAGCCGCTGCGTGCCCCACACCGCCATGGGCACCAGCGGAACGCCTGCCTCCTGGGCCAGGCGCGCGGCGCCCGACTTGAAGGTCTTGAGCGTGAACGACTCGGAGATCGTCGCCTCCGGGAAGACCCCGATGATCTCGCCGGACCGCAGCGAGTCCAGGGCGTGCGCGTAGGCGGCCTCGCCCTGCTTGCGGTCCACCGGGATGTGCTTCATCCCGCGCATCAGCGGACCGGAGATCCGGTGCCGGAAGACCGACTCCTTCGCCATGAAGCGGACCAGCCGCTTCTGGGGAAGTGCCGCCAGGCCGTTGAAGATGAAGTCCAGGTAGCTGATGTGGTTGCTCACCAGCACTGCGCCGCCCGAGCGCGGGATGTTCTCCGACCCCCGGCAGTCGATCTTGAGGTCCCACACCTTGAACATGGTGCGGGCGAGACCGATGACCGGGCGGTAGACGAGTTCTGCCATGGGCGGGTCGGACCCTTCCTTGTCTGCTGGGAAGGGGACTCCCAGTCGAAAGTTACGCAGCCGTAGGTTTACGGCTTGTCGAGATCGTGCCCCAAGAACGGCCGGGGAACCAGCCCCGGTGCCCGGCCGTGGCGAGATCCTCATCACGTCATTGCCGCCGTATGGCCGAAACCCGGCGGTAAACCGGGAATCTTCGCCCGCCCTCGGGCGCTGGAAGTGAACACGACCGGACCGGGGCGCGCGCGTGGCGTGCCCATGAAAGGCCGCGAGGGCGGCGGAGCGGGAGACGTGCGAGTGGGCGGGCGAAGCGACGGCGAGCGGCGCGACGGCCCGCGTCTGGACGCGGCCGACCTGGGGGCGGAACTGGGCGCGCGCGCCACGCTCGTGCAGTTCTCCAGCGCCTTCTGCGCACCCTGCCGGGCCACCCGGAGGGTCCTCGGCGAGGTGGCCGGCATGGTCCCCGGCGTCGCCCACGTCGAGCTGGACGCCGAGGCGCGGCTTGAACTCGTCCGCGCGCTGGACGTGCTCCAGACCCCGACCGTGCTGGTCCTCGACGCCGACGGCCGCGTCGTACGGCGGGCCGCCGGCCTGCCGCGCAAGGCGGACGTGATCGCCGCCCTGGGGGAGGCGGTGTGATCATCACCACGTCACCGGTGAGGCGTTCTCCACAGCTTCCAGATCCCGGGACGTATTTGACTGTGTGTGCCAACCGTCGACAGCCTGCCCGTATGCCTTCGCTCCCCCCTCCCCGGACCGAGGCACACGGCGGAAGGACAGCCCTCGTGCCGGCCACACCCGACCTCGCCGCGCCCCGGACCGCCGCGGGCGGTGACCTCCTGCGGTCCGTCTTCCGGCGGCACGCGGCGGGGGTGGCGGTGATCACCGCGCGCGGCGACGCGGGCCCGGTCGGCTTCACGGCCACCTCCCTCACCTCGGTCTCCGCCGAGCCGCCGCTGCTCTCCTTCGGCATCGGCACCGGTTCCTCCAGTTGGCCCACGGTCTCCGGGGCCGAGTACGTCGGCGTCCACCTGCTCGGCGAGCACCAGCAGGAGCTGGCCGCCACCTTCGCCCGCAGCGGCGCCGACCGCTTCGGCGCGCCCACCGTCTGGCGCGAGGGCCCCGAGGGTGTCCCCGTGCTGGACGACGTCCTCGCCTGGCTCGTGTGCCGGGTCGTCGGCCGCGTCCCGGCCGGAGACCATCGCATCGTGCTGGCCGAGGTACTTCTCGGCGACCCCTCGGGCACCGGCAGCCCGCTGCTGTACCACCAGGGACGCTTCGGCGGCCTGCGCGACTGAGGCCTCCCGGGCTCCGTCTGCCTCCGTCCGCTCCTTCTGCGGAACGGTCGAGTTCCGGTTACGCTGCGTTGCGAAGGTCACAGTTCAAAGCGCTTGCTTAGCGGGAAAGAACTGGGTGTACTGACGAGTAATGTTCCGGATGGAAGCGCGGGTCGCCCCGACCGGAATCGGCCGCTTGAGGCGCCTATGCTGCCTGCAAGCAGGCAGCACTGAAATGACGATGCAGTAGGAGAGCCGGCGTGAGCTTGAGGATCGTTGTCACTGTGAAGTACGTGCCCGACGCCACCGGCGACCGGCACTTCGCCGATGACCTGACCGTCGACCGTGACGATGTGGACGGTCTGCTCTCCGAGCTGGACGAGTACGCGGTCGAGCAGGCTCTGCAGATCTCGGAGAACTCGGACGACGACGTGGAGATCACCGTCCTGACGGTGGGCCCGGAGGACGCGAAGGACGCGCTGCGCAAGGCGCTGTCCATGGGCGCGGACAAGGCGATCCACGTCGAGGACGACGACCTGCACGGTACCGACGCCATCGGCACCTCCCTGGTTCTGGCCAAGGCGATCGAGAAGGCCGGCTACGACCTGGTCGTCTCCGGCATGGCCTCCACCGACGGCACCATGGGCGTCGTCCCCGCGCTGGTCGCCGAGCGTCTGGGTGTGCCGCAGGTGACGCTGCTGTCCGAGGTCTCCGTCGAGGACGGTGTCGTGAAGGGCCGCCGTGACGGTGACTCCGCCACGGAGCAGCTGGAGGCGTCGCTGCCGGCGGTCGTGTCGGTGACCGACCAGTCCGGCGAGGCCCGTTACCCGTCCTTCAAGGGCATCATGGCGGCCAAGAAGAAGCCGGTGGAGTCCTGGGACCTGTCCGACCTCGACATCGACGAGGACGAGGTCGGTCTCGAGAACGCCTACACGGTCGTCGAGTCGGCGGCCCAGCGTCCGGCGCGCACCGCGGGCACCATCGTCAAGGACGAGGGCGAGGGCGGCAAGCAGCTCGCCGAGTTCCTCGCGGGCCAGAAGTTCATCTGAGCCCCGGATTCGCCGACCGCCCCTCACATCTCGCAAGCAGGAGAGAAGAAGTCCCATGGCTGAAGTTCTCGTCTACGTCGACCACGTGGACGGCGCCGTCCGCAAGCCCACCCTGGAACTGCTGACCCTCGCCCGCCGCGTCGGCGAGCCCGTCGCCGTCGCCCTGGGCAACGGTGCCGGTGACACCGCCGCCGCCCTCGCCGAGCACGGCGCGGTCAAGGTCCTCACCCACGAGGCCGCCGAGTACGCCGACTACCTGGTCGTACCGAAGGTCGACGCCCTCCAGGCCGCCGTCGCCGCCGTCTCCCCGGCCGCCGTGCTCGTGCCGTCCTCCGCCGAGGGCAAGGAGATCGCCGCCCGTCTGGCCCTGCGCCTGGGCTCCGGCATCATCACCGACGCCGTCGACCTGGAGGCCGGCGACGAGGGTCCGGTGGCGACCCAGTCGGTGTTCGCCGCCGCGTTCACCACCAAGTCCCGCGTCTCCAAGGGCACCCCGGTCATCACCGTCAAGCCGAACAGCGCGGCCGTCGAGGCGGCCCCGGCCGCCGGTGCGGTCGAGGCCCTGTCGGTCACCTTCTCCGACGCCGCGACCGGCACCAAGGTCACCTCCCGCACGCCGCGTGAGTCGACCGGCCGTCCGGAGCTGACCGAGGCCGCGATCGTGGTCTCCGGTGGCCGTGGCGTCAACGGCGCGGAGAACTTCGCGATCATCGAGGCGCTCGCCGACTCGCTCGGTGCGGCCGTCGGTGCCTCGCGCGCCGCGGTGGACGCGGGCTGGTACCCGCACACCAACCAGGTCGGCCAGACCGGCAAGTCCGTGTCGCCGCAGCTGTACATCGCCAACGGCATCTCCGGCGCGATCCAGCACCGCGCGGGCATGCAGACCTCGAAGACGATCGTGGCGGTCAACAAGGACGCCGAGGCCCCGATCTTCGACCTGGTCGACTACGGCGTCGTCGGCGACCTCTTCGACGTCGTCCCGCAGCTCACCGAGGAAGTGAAGTCCCGCAAGGGCTGAGCATCCGCCTCGCATGAGGCCGAGGCCCCCGCGACCGCCCCTGGTCGCGGGGGCCTCGTCGTGTGCGCAGGATGGTGGGGGCCGCCGGGCGGGCCCCGGGGGGCGGTTGACCGGGGCAGAGGCGGCAGATAACTTCGCTCTACGGATTATTGATTCCGTTCAGCGGAAAATAGGAGAGTGTGGGATGGGTCAGCAGGAGAAGGTGGCAACGAGTCTCGCGGGCGCCGTCGGCGAGGAGATCAGTGCCTCCCTCGCACCGGTCGACGCGGAGCTGGAGCGCCGCTACCCCGGGGACCCGGGCACCCGGCAGCCCGTCCACACCGTCTACGTACCCGGTGACGCCTTCGCCGCCGACACGATCCGCTCCTGGGGCGACCGGGCGCTCGCCGCGCTCGACGAGCACGCCCCCGACGCCGCGTCCTTCGCCGCCGTCCTCGGCCTGTCCGACGAACTCGCCGAGCCCGTGTACTCCCGGGTGCGCGCCAAGCTGGAGCGGGAGCCGATCGAGGACCTGCGCATCGACTTCGAGGACGGCTACGGCAACCGGTCCGACGCCGAGGAGGACGAAGCCGCGGCCCGCGCGGCCCGGCTCGTCGCCGAGGCCTACGACCAGGGCACGGCGGCCCCGTACATGGGCATCCGCATGAAGTGCATGGAGGCCCCCGTGCGCGCCCGGGGCATCCGCACGCTCGACGTCTTCCTCAGCGGCCTGATGGAGGCCGGCGGCCTGCCCGACGGGCTGGTCCTCACCCTGCCGAAGGTGACGTACCCCGAACAGGTCACCGCCATGGTGCGGCTCCTGGAGGCCTTCGAGAAGGCCCGTGGCCTGGAGCCCGGCCGGATCGGCTTCGAGATCCAGATCGAGACCAGCCAGTCCATCCTGGCCGCCGACGGCACCGCCGCCGTCGCCCGCATGATCCAGGCCGCCGAGGGCCGCGCCACCGGACTGCACTACGGCACCTTCGACTACAGCGCCTGCCTCGGCGTCTCCGCCGCCTACCAGGCCAGCGACCACCCGGCCGCCGACCACGCCAAGGCGGTCATGCAGGTCGCCGCCGCCGGCACCGGCGTCCGGGTCTCGGACGGCTCCACCAACGTCCTGCCGGTCGGTTCCACGGAGAAGGTCCACGACGCGTGGCGCCTGCACTTCGGGCTGACCCGCCGCGCGCTGGCCCGCGCCTACTACCAGGGCTGGGACATGCACCCCGGCCACATCCCCACCCGGTACGCGGCGGTCTTCGCCTTCTACCGCGAGGGCTTCGAACAGGCCGCCGGCCGCCTCGCCCGCTACGCCAACCACGCCGGCGGCGACGTCATGGACGAGCCCGCCACCGCCAAGGCCCTCAGCGGCTACCTGCTGCGCGGCCTGGACTGCGGCGCCCTCGACACGGGAGAGGTCGCCCGGCTGACCGGCCTGACCCGCGCCGACCTGGAGGGCTTCTCCGCGCCCCGGCGCGGCGACCTCACGGCATCGGCGCAGTAGGCGGCGGCCGAGTCCCGGGAAGCGGTCCGTCCGTCCGGCCGGAGTCCACGTAGCGCTCCAGGCCGGACGCCGTCACCCGCCGCTCCTCGGCGAACAGCCGCGTCCCGCGTTCGCACAGCCGCCGGTCGGCCCGCGCCCGCGCGCAGAACTCCTCGGGCGTCGCCCCGAACAGCTCGCGCAGCCGGGCCGACCCGCGCAGCAGCTCCGTGAGGAGGGGGCGCTGCTCGCCGGGGTGCCGGCGGGGCGCCCCGGCGCCGTCGTGCAGGACCCCGTGCCGGTTCACGTACGCGTACACGCCGCGCAGCACCGTGCCGTCGGCCGGCTCCACGCGGACGTCGGGCGCGGGCAGCCAGACGCGGTCGAAGTTCCCGGCCGCCATCGGCACGCCCTCGCTCGCGTCGATCACGGCGAGCTGCTCGGCGTCGAGCCAGAGCACGAACAGCTCCCGTACGACGCCCGGGGCGCGGACCGGCGACGCGGACACGTAGCCCATGCGGCTCACATGGGCGGACACGCCGATGTCGACGCCGGTGATCCGGGCCTTGACCATCGGGATCGGTGACGCGATCCCGAACTCGGTCATCTTGTGCCGCAGCTGGCCCGGGCTGGCGTTCGAGCCGATCGCCAGTACCGGTGCGCGGTCCTCGTGCACCAGCAGCTCCAGCGGCAGCAGCCGGTCGCCGTCGAGCAGACCGGACTCCCGCGGCCACGCCCCCGGATACAGCAGCGGATGCTCCCGCGGCGCCTCGGCCAGCCCGAGCGCCGTGAGCGTCCGGTCCGCACCGTTCCCGTCGGCCCGCGCACGGCCGTCCCCGGTCGTCGCGGAGGCTCCCGCCCGCTGACGGGCCTCGGCCGGCCCGGCTTCCTTCCCCGCCCGTTCCCCGGCGTCCTCCACGTCGTCCACGGGCCGCTCAGTCCGCCGGTGGCAGTTCGCCCGAGCCGCGGGTGACCAGCCGGGTCGGCAGTTCGATGCGCTCGGGGGCGAGGAGGGTGCCGTCCAGTTGCCTGAAGAGCCGCTCGGCCGCCGTGCGTCCGAGGGCCGCAGCGTCCTGGGCGACCACGGTGACGCCCGGCCGCAGCAGGTCGGCGAGCTCGATGTCGTCGAAGCCGACGAGGGCGACGCGCCGGGTGTGCTCGGCGAGGACGCGGATCACGGTGACCGTCACCCGGTTGTTGCCCGTGAAGATCGCGGTCACCGGGTGCGGGCCGGTGAGCATCTCCTCGGCGGCCCGGCGCACCCGCTCGGGGTCGGTGACGCCCAGCGACATCCAGGAGTCCTTCACCGGTATGCCCGCGTCCTCCATGGCGGCCCGGTAACCGCGCAGCCGCTCGGCGGCGGTGTGGATGCGGGGCATGTCGCCGATGAAGCCGATCCTGCGGTGCCCGTGCGCGATCAGGTGGGCCACGCCGTCACGGGCGCCGCCGAAGTTGTCGGACACCACCACGTCCGCGTCGATCCGCCCCGCCGGACGGTCGACGAACACCGTGGCGACACCGGCCTTGAGCTCGGGCTCCAGATACCGGTGGTCGTCCCCGGCCGGAATCACCAGCAGCCCGTCCACGCGCCGCGCGCACAGCGCCAGCACCAACTCCTGCTCGCGGTCCGGGTCCTCCGCGCTGGAGCCGTTGATCAGCAGGGCTCCGTGGGCGCGGGCCACCTCCTCCACCGCACGGCTCAGCGGGCCGTAGAACGGGTCCGCGAGATCCTCCAGCACCAGCCCGATGCTCGCCGTACGGCCCTTGCGGAGCACCCGCGCGCTGTCGTTGCGGCGGAAGCCGAGCGCGTCGATGGCCTCCTGGACGCGCCGTTCGGTCTCCGGGGTGACGCCCGGTTCGCCGTTGACCACCCGGGAGACGGTCTTCAGCCCGACGCCCGCGCGGGCGGCGACGTCCTTCATGGTGGGGCGGTTGCCGTAGCGGCTCCCGGGAAGCCGGTCTGCGCGGCGGGGCGTGTCGGGCACGGTGCGGTGTCCTGTCCTGTCGTCCACGGGCTTGCGTCGGCTCCTGTCGTCCACGGGGGATGCGGCGCTCATCCGCTTGTATGAGGATGTGGCGTCGAGCATAGAGCCTGGACAACGTTGTCAGATGCGGGAGACACTGTCCATCGCACTCTTCGGTCCGCGCCCGCACCGCGTGGCCGGCCTGCTGCTCACGCTCGTGTTCCTCCATTTTCTTTCGGTTGACGGGGAGATCCGACTCTGATGCACACCGACCTCGTGGCAGCGCTGGACATCGGCGGTACCAAGATCGCCGGGGCGCTGGTGGACGGCCACGGCCGGATCCAGGCCCGTGCGCAGCGTGCGACGCCCGCCCAGGAGGACGGCGAGACCGTGATGCGGGCCGTGGACGCGGTGCTCGCGGAGCTCACCGCGTCGCCGCTGTGGGGACGGGCCACGGCCGTCGGTATCGGCAGCGCCGGACCCGTGGACGCCTCCGCGGGCACGGTCAGCCCGGTCAACGTGCCCGGCTGGCGCGACTTCCCCCTGGTCCGGCGGGTCCGCGCCGCCGCCGATGGCCTGCCGGTCGAGCTGACCGGCGACGGAGTGGCGATCACGGCGGCCGAACACTGGCAGGGCGCGGCCCGGGGGCACGACAACGCGCTGTGCATGGTCGTCTCGACGGGCGTCGGCGGCGGTCTGGTCCTGAACGGGGCGCTCCACCCCGGCCCCACCGGCAACGCCGGGCACATCGGGCACATCAGCGTGGACCTGGACGGCGACCCGTGCCCGTGCGGCTCGCGCGGCTGTGTGGAGCGGGTGGCGAGCGGTCCCAACATCGCGCGGCGCGCCCTCGCCGACGGCTGGCGTCCGGGGCCGGACGGCGACACGTCCGCCGCCGCGGTGGCCGCCGCCGCCCGCCTGGGCGACCCCGTCGCCGTGGCCTCCTTCGAACGGGCGGCACAGGCGCTGGCCGCCGGTATCGCCGCCACCGCCACCCTCGTGGAGATCGACATCGCCGTGGTCGGCGGGGGTGTGGGCAAGGCGGGAGAGGTACTCTTCGGGCCGCTGCGCAAGGCCCTGACCGACTACGCGACGCTGTCCTTCGTGCAGCGCCTGGCGGTCGTGCCCGCGCGGATGGGCACGGACGCGGGACTGGTCGGGGCCGCCGCGGCCGCGCTCACCAGGACGGCGGGCGTGACCGCGGCGGGGGTCTGACACGTCGACCGCGGGTCAGCAGCTCAGCCGGGCCTGCGCCCAGTCGGCGTGGTCCGAGTCGGTGCTGTCGCCGCCGTCGGTGACGACGAGCCGCACCACCTCGGCGCCGGTCACGTCCGCGGTGATCGGCTGGGCCGGCATCGCGTTGGTGAGGACCCCGGTCGAGGCCACCTCGGTGCCGTCCGCCCAGATCTGGAAGGCGACGGTTCCCTTGGCGCCCTTCTCGTCGTCCACGCCGACCTCGGCGGTGACCTTCTCGCAGTCCCCGCCCGTGTAGTAGGCGATGCTGCTCGCCGCGTGCACGCCGAGCCCGGCGTCGTACACCACGCCGCCGATGGTGATCGGGTTGCCGTCGCCCGCGGCGCTCTCACCGTTGCTGGTGTTGCGCTCGGCCGGGCCCCAGCCGTTGGTGGCCGACAGCCACGGCAGGTCGCCGAGCCCGGACGTCCCGGCGGGCGGCGGTACCACCACGGACGCCGTCACCGGCAGCACCGTCCCGACGCGCGCGCCGGCCGGGGAACGGTGACTCACCTCGACGGTGAGGTCGTACGACCCCGGGGGCGTGCCTGCGGGAGCGGTGAGGGTCCACGTGGTGCGCAGCGAGCGGCCCGCGGGCAGGACGGCGGCGTCCGCCGGTGAGGTGGCCCGCACCCGCCAGCCCTCGGGGCCGCGCACGGCCACGGACACCCGGTGTGCCGGGGTCCGGCCGAGGTCGGTGACCGTGGTGGTCAGCGGGGCGGGGGTGCCCGCCTCCACCAGCGTGCCGCCCTCCAGGCCGAGTTCGACGGCGGGCGGATGCTGTGCCCAGCCGCGGTCGGTCCGGACCCGCAGGAGGACCGTGCCGTGGGCGGGGACGGTGGCCGACAGGGTGCCCGCGGTGTGGTAGCTCTGGTGCTGCCACAGGTCGCGCAGGGTGTAGGCGGGGGCGTCCGGGAGGCCGACGGCCCCGGCGCTGGTGGTGATCCGCTGCGGGCTGTCGGACTCGTTGAACAGCGCCACCGCACGGCTGCCGTCCCGCATCTCCTTGGCGACCACCCAGCGGCCGCCTTCGGAGGAGATCACGGTGCCCTGCCTGCCCAGCGGATCCTGGTCGACCGCGATGACCTCCCGGTTGCCGAGGATCTCGAGGGTCTCGTCGGACGCGTGGCGCAGGTCGGTGCCGATGAGGAGCGGGGCCGCCATGACGGACCACATCGAGAAGTGGGTGCGGTACTCGGTGCCGGTCATGCCGCCGTTGCCGACCTCCAGCATGTCCGGGTCGTTCCAGTTGCCGGGGCCGGCGTACGGGGCGAGCGGGAGGTTCTTCTTCAGGATCGACAGCATCGAGCCCCAGTTGTCGCTGATGTCGCCGGTGGTCCGCCACAGGTGGCCGAGGCCGCCCGCCCATTCCCAGGGCTTGTTCTGGCCCCACTCGCAGATGCTGTAGACGATGGGCCGGCCGGTGGCCTTCAGGGCGTCCCGCATGGTGGTGTACCGCTGCACGGCGTCCAGGCCCTGGTTGTTGCAGTTGTCGTACTTGAGGTAGTCCACGCCCCAGTCGGCGAACTGCCGTGCGTCGCTGTACTCGTGGCCCAGCGCGCCGGGCATGCCGGTGCTGTCGCACGTCCTGGTGCCCGCGCTGGTGTAGATGCCGAGCTTGAGGCCCCTGGCGTGCACGTAGTCGGCGACCGCGGCGATGCCGTTGGGGAAGCGCACCGGGTCCGGCACGAGCTTGCCGTCGGCGCCCCGCTGCGGCAGCGCCCAGCAGTCGTCGAGGTTGACGTACTCGTACCCGGCGTCCTTGAGGCCCTTCTCGACGAAGATGTCCGCGATGCCCTTGACCATCGCCTCGTTGAACTCGGCACGGCAGTGGGTGGAGTTCCAGTTGTTGAAGCCCATGGGCGGGGTGAGGGCGAGCCCGTCGTCCGGGGCGGGCGCCGGCTGTTCCCGGGCGGTCGGCTCCGCGGCGGCCGCGGGGGCGGCGAGTCCCGCCGCGCACAGCAGCCCGGTGACGAGCGCCCCGGCCAGGGATCTGCGGGTGGAGCGGGGGGAAAGGTGACGTCTCATTACGTTCCTCCGGATGTGCGGCGGTTGGAACGACGGGTGAACGCGGCACGGGCGCGAGGGGACACGGGCCTCTTGCGACATGTGCACGTCATCACTGAGCGTTTACGTTAGGACGTGTCGGGCTTTGTTGGAAGAGGGTGGGTGATGGTGATTCGATCCTGCTCGTGGGCCGTACGGGCGCCGGCCGTGACCCCGGACCGGTCACGCAGTTGAAGCAGGCATGAAGAAGCGCAGCATGCTTGCCATCGCCTCCCTGGCCACCGGTTTCGTCGTCGCGGCCGTCAGTCCGTCCCACGCCGCCCCGGACGCCCTCCCGCTCCACCACCTCGACGTGGACGACACGCTCGGCACCGTCCGGCAGGCCGTCGACAGCGAGGGCCTGCCCCTGGACCAGGGCGGCCCGGTGCGGGGCGCCTGACTCGCCACACGCGGACCGCGCGGCGCCGGTGCCCCTCGTCCGGTGGGCACCGGCGCCGCTGTCGTACGCCCTCAACTGGGCCTGGTTTCCGTGGCAGGGTGGAGCGGGCAAGCCACAGGGGGCCAAGACAAGAGGGGGACCTGTGACCGTCGTCTGGATCAACGGCGCGTTCGGTGCGGGGAAGACCACCACCGCACGGGAACTGATCGAACTGATCCCGAACAGCACGCTCTTCGACCCCGAGGTCATCGGCGCGGCACTCGCGCACCTGCTGCCTCCCAAACGCCTCGCCGAAGCGGGCGACTTCCAGGACCTGCCGATCTGGCGCCGCCTCGTGATCGACACGGCGGCCGCGATGCTCGGCGAACTCGGCGGGACCCTCGTGGTCCCCATGACCCTGTTGCGCCAGGACTACCGCGACGAGATCTTCGGCGGTCTCGCCGCCCGCCGGATAGCGGTCCGGCACGTCCTGCTGGCTCCGGCGGAAACGATCCTGCGGGAGCGGATAGCGGCCCGCGAGGTGCCCGACGTCGCGGACGGGGAGATACGCGCACGGCAGTGGTCGTACGACCACATCGAGCCGTACCGGACCGCCCTCGCCTCCTGGCTGACGGCCGACGCCCATCCGGTCGACACGAGCGGCCTCACCCCGTTCGAGACCGCCGCCCGCATCGCCGAGGCCGTCGGTGCCGGGGCGGTGCCCGCCTGTGACATCGTGCAGACCCCCGAGCCGACCGCCGAGACCCTGGCCGCCGGCGTCCTCCTCTTCGACGAGCAGGACCGGGTGCTGCTCGTCGACCCCACCTACAAGCCCGGCTGGGAGTTCCCCGGCGGCGTCGTCGAACCCGGCGAGGCACCCGCCCGCGCCGGAATGCGCGAGGTCGCCGAGGAGACCGGCATCCGCCTCGACGAGGTGCCCGCCCTGCTGGTCGTCGACTGGGAAGCGCCCGCGCCCCCCGGCTACGGCGGGCTGCGCCTGCTCTTCGACGGCGGCCGGCTCGACGCGGCGGAGGCGGACCGGGTGCTGCTGCCCGGACCCGAACTGCGCGACTGGCGCTTCGTCAGCGAGGACGAGGCCGCCGCCCTGCTGCCCCCGGTCCGCTACGAGCGGCTGCGCTGGGCCCTGCGGGCCCGGGAACGCGGGGCGGCGCTGTACCTGGAGGCGGGCACACCGGTCGGCTGACACGGCCGGCCGGAGCGTACGTCCGCGGCGCCTGCCCGGGACGACCGCCGGGACGGTCCGCGTCCCGTGACGTGGGCCGTCCGGCGTCCCGCGGAGCGCGTACGGGTGGGGCGTTCAGCTCGCCGCGTAGTTCCGCAGGAACAGCGCCTCCGCCACCGACATCCGCTCCAGCTCTTCGGGGGACACGCTCTCGTTCACGGCGTGGATCTGCGCCTCCGGCTCGTTCAGGCCGATCAGCAGGATCTCCGCCTCCGGGTAGAGCGCCGCGAGGGTGTTGCACAGCGGGATGGAGCCGCCCTGGCCGGCGTACTGCATCTCCTGGCCCGGGTACGCCACCGCCATCGCGTCCGCCATCGCCTGGTACGCCGGGCTGGTGGTGTCGGCGCGGAACGCCTGGCCCTGGCCGATCTGTTCGACCTGCACCCGCGCGCCCCACGGCGTGCGCGTCTCCAGATGGGCCTGGAGCAGTTTGGTGGCCTCGACGGCGTCCACGCCCGGCGGTACCCGCAGGCTCACCAGCGCCCGGGCGCTCGCCTGCACCGACGGGGTCGCGCCGACCACCGGCGGGCAGTCGATGCCGAGCACGGTCACGGCGGGGCGCGCCCAGATGCGGTCGGCGACCGAGCCGGAGCCGATCAGTCCCACACCGTCCAGCACCCGGGCGTCCCGGCGGAACTGCTCCTCGTCGTACGCCAGCCCGTCCCACTCGCTGTCCGCCGCCAGACCGTCGACGGTCGTCGAACCGTCCTCGGCGCGCAGCGAGTCCAGTACGCGGATCAGCGCGGCCAGCGCGTCGGGGGCCGCGCCGCCGAACTGGCCGGAGTGCAGGTTGCCCTCGAGCGTGTCGACCTTCACGCGGACCAGCGTCATGCCGCGCAGCGTCGAGGTGACCGTCGGCAGGCCGACCCGGAAGTTGCCCGCGTCGCCGATGACGATGGTGTCCGCCGCCAGCAGCTCCGGGTGCGTCTCGGCGTACCGCTCCAGACCGCCCGTGCCCTGCTCCTCGGAGCCCTCGGCGATCACCTTGACATGCACCGGCACGCCGCCGTTCGCCTTCAGCGCGCGCAGCGCGAGCAGGTGCATCAGCACGCCGCCCTTGCAGTCGGCGGCACCGCGCCCGTACCAGCGGCCGTCGCGCTCGGTCAGCTCGAACGGCGGCGTGTCCCAGCCCGCCTCGTCCAGCGGCGGCTGCACGTCGTAGTGGGCGTAGAGCAGCACGGTCCTGGCGCCCTCGGGGCCGGGCAGGCAGCCGTACACCGACTGGGTGCCGTCCGGCGTGTCGAGCAGGGCCACGTCCTCGAAGCCCTCGGCGCGCAGCGCGGACGCTATCCAGTTGGCGGCGCCCACGCTCTCGCTGCGCGGGAACTGGTCGAAGTCCGCCACCGACTTGAAGGCCACCAGCGCGGTGAGCTCCTCCTTCGCCCCGGGCATCAGCGAGGACACGGTCTCGGCGACCGGATTCGACGACATGGGCACGCTCCTTGTAGGTGCGACGTTGTACCGATGAGTACGTGGGCGGGCGCTGCCGGCAGTGCCCGCGCGCGTACCGCTGTGTACGGGTGATCGTGCGGGTGCGGACACCTCCCGGTGTGCGGGCGGCGTCCGCCGCCGATCCTCCCACAGTGGCCTGCGGCGATGCCCGCCGTAGGATGCGGGGGTCAGGTGCGGCATGCGGTTTGATCGGAGCAGTAGACCATCGTGAGCAGCGAGAACTCTTCGGCGGACGACACGCGTCAGGTCTGGGACGTCGTCGTGGTGGGCGCGGGACCGGCGGGGGCCTCGGCCGCCTACGCGGCGGCGGTCGCGGGGCGCCGCGTGCTGCTGCTGGAGAAGGCTGAGCTGCCCCGCTACAAGACGTGCGGCGGCGGCATCATCGGCCCCTCGCGCGACACCCTGCCCCCCGGCTTCGACCTGCCCTTCCGGGACCGCGTGCACGCGGTGACGTTCTCCCACAACGGCCGCTTCACCCGGACCCGGCGCTCCAAGCAGATGCTGTTCGGTCTGATCAACCGGCCGGAATTCGACCAGCAACTCGTCGAGCACGCCCAGAAGGCGGGCGCCGAGCTGCGCACCGGGGCGACGGTGACGCGGGTCGAGCAGCACGGGTCGGCGGTACCCGACCGGCGGACGGTCGCCGTCGTCCTCCAGGGCGGCGAGACGGTGCTCGCGCGGGCCGTCGTCGGCGCGGACGGCAGCGCCAGCCGGATAGGCGCGCACGTCGGGGTGAAGCTCGACCAGGTCGACCTCGGCCTGGAGGTGGAGATCCCGGTGCCCGAGACGGTCGCCGACGACTGGAAGGGCCGGGTCCTCATCGACTGGGGACCGCTGCCGGGCAGTTACGGCTGGGTCTTCCCCAAGGGGGACACGCTCACCGTCGGTGTGATCTCGGCGCGCGGTGAGGGTGCGGCGACCAAGCGCTACCTGGAGGACTTCGTCGGGCGGCTCGGTCTCGCCGGCTTCGAACCGAGCATCTCCTCCGGCCACTTGACCCGCTGCCGCGCCGACGACTCGCCGCTGTCCCGGGGCCGGGTGCTGGTGTGCGGGGACGCGGCGGGGCTCCTGGAACCGTGGACGCGCGAGGGCATCTCGTTCGCGCTGCGCTCGGGGCGGCTCGCGGGGGAGTGGGCGGTGCGGATCGCGGAGGCGCACGACGCCGTGGACGCGCGCAAGCAGGCCCTGAACTACGCGTTCGCCGTCAAGGCCGGGCTGGGCGTCGAGATGAGCGTCGGCAAGCGGATGCTGGCGATCTTCGAGCGCCGGCCTGGTCTCTTCCACGCGGCGCTGACCGGATTCCGGCCGGCCTGGAGGGCGTTCCGGGACATCACCCAGGGCTCGACGTCGCTGGGCGAGCTGGTCCGCAGCCATCCGCTGGCGCAGCGGGCCCTGTCGGCCGTGGACCGACGCAACACGGAGCCCGCGGCCGGCGAGACCGGATCCTGACCTCGACCCGGAACGCCGGGTGGTCGGTGGGGGCGTGGGGAGGGTGGCGCCTGCGGTCACAGGGCGCGCGCGATGTAGGTGTGCGGGCCGGGGGCGGGCCCCGGGCTCGTCGAGTGATGGCCGGGCTTCGGGATCGCCGACGGCCACCTGGGATGGTGGATTCTGTCCTAGGCCCGAAATGCCGGGTGGTAGGCGGGGCCTGGGGAGAGGGTGGCGCCTGCCGTCACAGGGCGCGCGCTGTAGGTGTGCGGGCCGGTCGCTCGGGCGGGCCGGGGGCGGATCTTCGGGGGCTCGCCGAGCCGCAGACCCGCCTCCGCATCGTCGACGGCCGTCGCCGCGGACGTGGCTCCGGGCCTGCCGAGCCCGCGGCCACGCCCCCGCATCTCCGTCCGCCGTCGTACTTCCCCGGGAGTACGTGCGATCACCACGCGCGGGTGACGCCGCTCGGTGTGCGCGGCGTCTAGCGTGGCGGGCATGGACGGACAGCACGAGCACGGGGGCGGGCCACCGCTGTGGTGGCGCTACGGACCCCCGTGGCGCAGCGACCGGGGCGGCGAGGAGCGCGGCCCCCGCCTGCCCTGGCTCTCCACGGCGCTGATCACGGCGTTCGTGCTGGTCGGCTCGAACTTCGCCGCCCACGCCCAGGAGGGGGAACGGACCCCGCTCGACCCCTTCGGCCGCGTCCTGCTGCTCGTGACCGGCCTCGCCCTGCTGGCCCGGCGGCGCCACCCCGTGGCCGTCGTGTCCGGCACGGCCGCCACCACCCTGGTCTACCTGGGCGCCGGATACCCGTACGGGCCGGTCTTCCTCGCCGTAGCCGTGGCCTGCTTCAGCGCCGTCGTCGCCGGGCACCGCGGAGCCGCCTGGGCGGCGATGGCCGCGCTGTGGGCCGGGCACGCCCTGCTGGCCCACTGGCTCTACCGGTGGCTGCCGCCGTCCGGCGACTCCGCCGCGTCCTGGGGACAGGAACTGGTGATCGCCACCTGGGTGGTGGCGATCGTCGCCCTGGCCGAGCCGGCCCGGATCCGGCGCGAGCAGTGGGCGCGGGAGCGGGCCGAACGGGCCCAGGCCGCCAAGCGGCGCGCGGACCAGGAGCGGCTGCGGATCGCCCGCGAACTGCACGACGTCCTCGCCCACAGCATCTCCGTCATCAACGTGCAGGCGGGCGTCGGTCTCGCCCTCCTGGACAGCGACCCCGAGCAGGCCCGCACCGCGCTCACCACCATCAAGGACAAGAGCAAGGAGGCGCTCGGCGAGGTCCGTCAGGTCCTCGACACCCTCCGCGCCCCCGGAGACGCGCCGCGCGCGCCGGCCCCCGGCCTGGACCGGCTGCCCGAGCTGGTGGACCAGGCGGCGAGCGCCGGCCTCACCGTGGAGGTCGAGGGGGAGCCGCCGCGCCTGCCGCCCGGCACCGACCTCGCCGCGTTCCGGATCGTCCAGGAAGCCCTCACCAACGTCGTACGGCACTCGGGTTCGCGTCGCGCCCGCGTCCACCTCGCCCGGGACGGCGGCACCCTGCGGCTGCGCATCGACGACGACGGACCCGCGACCGGCGCCGAGGCCGGCGGCAGCGGCAACGGGCTGGCCGGAATGCGGGAGCGGGCGGCGGCACTCGGTGGCACCATCGAGGCGGGCCCGCGCCCCGACGGCGGCTTCCGGGTGCTCGCGTCCCTGCCGCTCACCGTGCGGCACGCCGAGGAGGAGGGCCGGTGATCCGCGTACTGCTCGCCGACGACCAGGCACTGGTCCGGGCAGGCTTCCGGGCCCTGCTGGACGCTCAGCCGGACATCGAGGTGGCCGGTGAGGCCGCCGACGGCGAGCAGGCGGTGCGCGCGATCCGCGAACTGCGCCCCGACGTCGTCCTGATGGACATCCGCATGCCCGCCCTCGACGGCCTGGCCGCCACCCGCCGGATCACCGGCGACGAGGGGCTGAGGGACGTGAAGGTGGTCATGCTCACCACCTTCGAGCTCGACGAGTACGTCTTCGAGGCCATCCGCTCGGGCGCCTCCGGGTTCCTGGTCAAGGACACCGAGCCCGACGAACTCCTGCGCGCCGTAAGGGCGGTGGTCGCCGGGGACGCGCTGCTCTCGCCCGGGGTGACCCGCCGCCTGATCGCCGAGTTCGCGGCACGCTCCAAGGAACCCGCCGCCGCCGACGCGCTGTCCCACCTCACCGAGCGGGAACGGGAGGTGATGGCCCTGGTCGGCATCGGCCTGTCCAACGAGGAGATCGCCCGCCGCCTGGTCGTCAGCCCCCTCACCGCCAAGACCCACGTCAGCCGCACCATGGTCAAGCTGGGCGTCCGCGACCGTGCCCAACTCGTCGTCCTCGCCTACGAGTCGGGGCTGGTACGGCCGGGCTGGCTGGGCTGATCCCCGCGCCCGAACCGCACCAGCACGCTCACCACCCGGGCGACGAACACCACGACGGCCAGCACCGTCCCCGTGCCGACCAGTCCGCTCCGCACACCGGACGACAGGCCGAAGACGTAGGCCGGCCCCACCAGGGCCCCGAACAGCACCGCCGCCGCGAACGCCGCGCTGCACAGCGCGTATCCGATCTCGACGGTCATCGCATCCCGCTCGCCCTGCGTGCGGCGTCCCCCGTTACTGCTCATACCGGCAGTCTGCGTTCCCGTGTCCGGCACGGCAAGCGCGGCGCGAGCCGGGCGGGGTCGCCGCGCGGCGCGCTCGGACACGGGCGCCCGGGCAGCGGTACGGGGCCGCTCAGTTCCAGGTGACGCCCGACTTCTCGCGCCACAGCGCGGCCAGGGCCCGGTCGCCGCTCACGTCCGGCAACGGCCGGCGGTTCCACAGCGCCACGTACAACTCCGAGGCGACACCGGTGAGTTCGCAGTCGACGGTGCCGGTGTCGGTGCGGTGCGCGACGGGCGGTTCGGCCGACAGCCGTACGGTCCACACGGCGCCGGGGACGTCCGTCGCCCGTACCCGCAGCGTGCGGGGCTCCTCGGTGCGCACCGCGCTCTTGGGGCGGGCGTGGAACGCGCACAGCAGCTCGTCGATGCCGTCCACGGCGAAGTCCGTGCCGATGCCGGACGGGGCGCCGGCGGCCGGGCCGCCGTCCCGGGCCGACTCGGCGTCGAGCCGGTGCACGGCCGTCTCGTGCGCCTGCCGCCGGGCCCAGAACGCCAGCGGTGAGGGCGCGGGCATGAAGTGCCAGCAGCGCACGTCGGGCGGGGCGGTGGCGAGGGTGGTGACGAGCTCCCGGTGCCCCTCGCGGAACCAGGCCAGGAGCTGATCGCCGTCCAGGTCGGGCAGCCCGCCGTCGGGGTGGTACGAGGTGTGCCCCTCGGCGACGAACGCGGCCGCCCAGCGGTGCACCATCCCGGTGTGCCGCAGCAGGTCCCGCACCTGCCAGCCGGGGCAGGTCGGCACATCGGCGCCGGTCCCCGCCTTCTCCGCGGCGGCGGCCAGCAGCCCGCCCTCGCGGTCCAGTGTCTCGACGAACGTGACGATCTCCATGGCGGAGAGTGTGCACGATGGAGGGCGCTCCAGGGGAGGCCACCGTCGCCCGGTGCGCGCGGTGCCGGAACCGGTCAGGGCGAGGCCGCCGCGCGCCGGGTCACGATCGTGATGAGCACCGCCACGGCCGCCAGCACCGCGACGCTGGTGAGCGCGGCCGGCAGCGAGAACCAGTCGGCCATGAAGCCGATCGCGGGCGGCCCGAGCAGCATGCCGCCGTAGCCGAGCGTGGACGCGGTCGCCACGCCGCCGGGGCCGCCCAGCGCGCCGGCCCGTTCCACCGCGACCGGGAAGAGGTTGGCGAGCCCGAGGCCGGTGATCGCGAAGCCGAACAGCGCCGCCCACACGGAGGGCGCGAGCGAGCCGAGCAGCATCCCGGCCACGGCGACGCCGCCGCCGGCCACCACCGTGGGCGTCCGGCCCAGGCGCTCCAGCAACGTGGTGCCGGTCAGCCGGCCCACGGTCATGGCGAGCGCGAAGCACGAGTACCCGGCCGCCGCCAGGCCCGGCGAGGCGTCGAGGTCCTGCTCCAGGTGCAGGGCGCCCCAGTCGGCCATGGCCCCCTCGCCGTACGCCGTGCACAGCGCGATCAGGCCGAAGGTGACGACCAGGCGGCGCGTACGGCCGTCCATCCGTCGGGGGGCGCTGTCGTCCCGGTGCGGCGTGCGGTCCGGCGGCACGGCGGGTTCGCAGCGCAGCAGGGAGCGGCCCGCGACCAGGGTGACCAGCAGGCCGGTCACGGTGAGGCCGAGCAGATGCTCGGTCGGCGACAGCGACCCGGCGACGAGCCCGCCGAGCCCGGCGCCGATCATGCCGCCCAGGCTGAACGCGGCGTGGAAGCTCGGCATGATCGGGCGCCGCAGCACGGCCACCAGATCGACGGCGGCGCTGTTGAAGGCGACGTTGATCCCGCCGTACGCGCTGCCGAACACCAGCAGCACGGCACCGAGGGCGAGCGCGGAGTGGGTCAGCGGGGGCAGCGCGATGCTGAGGCAGAGCAGGACCGCGCAGGCGACGGTGACGGGATGGCTGCCGTAGCGGCGGCACAGCCGTCCGGTGAGGGTCATGGTGACCACGGCGCCCGCCGAGACACCGAGCAGGGCCAGCCCGAGCGCGCTGGCGGAGGCGCCGGTCTGCTCCTTGATGGCGGGGATCCGCACGACCCAGCCCGCGAAGACGAAGCCGTCGAGGGCGAAGAACGCGGTCAGGGCGGTACGGAGGCGGGTGAGGTCGCTGCGGGGGCCCGGCACGGCACTGTGCGAGCGGGCTTTGTTTATTTGCGGCACAAAACAGCAGGCTAGGCGCGGGCCCGGGGGAGCGGCAAGGCCGTGTCCTCGCCCGCCGCCCGGCCGGTGCCCGCTCCGTCCCTGGTGAGGGCCGGGATCCCGGTCGCATACGCTCGACGCACCATGATGAACAACCTGACCCCTCTGGAGCCGAAGGCCGACAAGGCCACGGTCAGACGGCACAACCTCAGCCTGGTCCTGAGGGCCGTCCACGACGCGGGGGAGGCGACCCGGGCCGGGATCGCCGCGCACGTCGGGCTGACCCGCGCCGCGGTGTCGTCCCTGGTGGAACAGTTGCTGGAGTACGGCTTCGTCACCGAATGGGGCAAGACCAGCAGCGGCCAGGTGGGACGGCCCGGCACCGTCCTGAAGGTGTCCCGGTCGGGACCGGCGGGCCTGGGCGTCGAGATCAACATCGACTACGTCACCGTGTGCGTGGTCGACCTCGCCGGCACCGACCGGGTGCGCCTCGTGGAGCACTGCGACAACCGCGGGGCCCAGCCCTCCGAGGTGCTGGCGCGCGCGGCCCGGCTGGCGGCCCGTGCCATCGGCTCGGCGGCCGAACAGGACCTCGCACCGGCCGGCGTCCACGTCGCGCTGCCCGGCCTGGTGACCGGCGGCACCGTCCGCCAGGCACCCAACCTCGGCTGGCAGCGGGTCGCGGTCGAGGGGCTGTTCGCGCAGGCGCTTCTCGCCCTGCGCCCCGCCCACCGTCCCCTGCCTGTCAGCTCCGACAACGAGGCCAACGCCGCCGCGCTCGCCGAGCTGTGGTTCGGGGCGGGCACCGCGGGCGTGCGCAGCTTCCTCTACCTGACGGGCGAGATCGGCATCGGCGGCGCGCTGGTCCTCAAGGGGGAGCTGCTGCGCGGCGCGCACGGTTTCGCCGGGGAGATCGGGCACATGGTGGTCGACCCGGACGGTCCGCTGTGCCGGTGCGGGGCCCGCGGCTGCCTGGAGCAGTACGCCGGTCAGGCCGCCCTGCTGGAGGCTGCCGGCATCGACGCGGGCACGGGTGTGCAGGGCGTCGCCGAACTCGAACGCCGGGCCCGCCGGGGCGAGCCGTCCGCGCTGTCGGCCATCGAACGGGCCGGACGGCAGCTGGGCGTCGTGGTGTCGGGCGCGGTGAACCTCTTCGATCCCGACGCGGTGATGCTCGGCGGTGTCTACCGCGAGCTGATGGGCCGGCTGGCGCCCGCCGTCGAGCGTGAACTGGCGCTGCGGGTGGTGTCCGGGCTGTGGGCCGAGGACGGCAAGCGACTGCGGGCCGCGTCCTCCCTCGGCGACGCGGCCCGGGGCGCGGCCGGCGTGATCGTCCGCGAGGTGCTGGCGGACCCGGCCGGGCACGCGGAGCGCGCCGAGGCCTGAAAGGGGAGGGGGCCGCCCGACTGCTCGGCGGCCCCCTCCTCCTCGTGTCACCTCACCCGCGGTGCGCGGCGATCAGGTCCCGGTACCAGCGGTAGCTGTCCTTCGGCGTGCGCTGCTGCGTGTCGTAGTCGACCCGCACGATGCCGAAGCGCTTGTCGTAGCCGAACGCCCACTCGAAGTTGTCCAGCAGCGACCACACGTAGTAGCCCCGCACGTCCACTCCCGCGTCCATCGCCGCCCGCAGCGCCGTCAGGTGGTCGCGCAGGTAGGCCACCCGGTCGGTGTCGTGCACGGCGCCGTCGGCGGCGACCGTGTCGTCCTCCGCCGAGCCGTTCTCCGTGATGTGGACCGGCGGCAGCGCCTCCCCGTACTGCTTCTTCAGCTGGACGAGCAGGTCGGTGAAGCTGTCGGGCACGACCGGCCAGCCCATGGCAGTGTGCCGGACGCCGGGCAGCCGTACCTCCTCGTAGCGGTTGTCCGTCGCCACCCTGAGCGCCGGGTCGGCCTCGCGGTGCGGGGCGTCGGCGACCACGATCGGCCGGTAGTAGTTGATGCCGAGGAAGTCCAGCGGCTGGGAGATCAGCTCCAGGTCGCCGTCCCGCCGGAAGTCCTCGCCGGTGATCAGCTCGCCGAAGGTCTCCTCCTCCGTCGCCGGGTACCGGCCCGCCAGGATCGGCTCGGTCCACACCAGGTTGTGCTGGGTGTCCGCGCGGACCACGGCCGCCAGGTCGGCGGGGGAGCCGGTGGCCGGCAGGTTGCGGTCGAGGTTGAGCGTGATACCGGCCTCGCGCACCCCGGCCGCCCGCAGCGCCCGCACCGCCAGACCGTGGCCGACCAGCAGGTGGTGGACGGCGGCCAGGGCGCCGCGGCCCTCCTTGGCACCGGGGGCGTGCCGGCCGATGGAGTAGCCGAGGAAGGCGCTGCACCACGGCTCGTTCAGCGTGATCCAGCGCGGCACCCGGTCGCCCAGGTGCTCGGCGACCACGGCCGTGTACTCGGCGAACCGCTCCGCCGTCTCCCGTACCCGCCAGCCGCCCCGGTCCTCCAGGGCCTGTGGCAGGTCCCAGTGGTAGAGGGTGGCGGCCGGCTCGATGCCCGCCTCCAGGAGCTCGTCGACGAGGCGGGAGTAGAAGTCCAGCCCCTTGGTGTTCACCGTGCCCGAGCCCTCGGGCACGATGCGCGGCCAGGCGATCGAGAAGCGGTACGAGTCCACGCCCAGGTCGCGCAGCAGCGCCACGTCCTCCCGGTAGCGGTGGTAGTGGTCGCAGGCCACGTCGCCGGTGTCGCCGTTCGCCGTCAGGCCGGGGGTGTGGCTGTAGGTGTCCCAGATCGACGGACCGCGGCCGTCCTCCCGCGCCGCGCCCTCGATCTGGTACGAGGCGGTCGCGGCGCCGAAGACGAAGCCGGGCGGGAAGCCGGGAAGGTCACTCATGGGGGGAAGCCCATCTCCTGGTGCGGTGGTCACTTGACGGAACCGCCGGCGATGCCGGCGGCGATGTACTTCTGGGCGAGGACGAGCAGGATCGCCGCCGGGACGGCGGACAGCACGGAGGCGGCCATCACCGAGCCCCAGTCGCCGACGTGCGCGCCGATGTACTGGTAGATGCCCAGCGTGACCGGCTTGACCTCGTCGGTGGTGTTCAGGGTGAGCGCGAACATGAAGTCGCTCCACGAGAACAGGAAGGCGAACAGGCCCGAGGTGATCAGGGAGTTGCGGCTCATCGGCAGCACCACCCGCAGGAACGTCCGCACCGGCCCGGCACCGTCCATCTGCGCGGCCTCGATCACCTCGCCGGGGATCGACACCATGAAGGACCGCATCAGGACGATGGAGAACGGGATGCCGAGCGAGGCGTCCGCCAGCATCAGGCCGAAGTAGGAGTTGACCAGGCCCAGGTCGACGTAGGAGTTGTAGAGCGCGTTGGCGATGACGATGCCCGGCACCATCTGGGTGATCAGCGTGCCGAACACGATGGTGCGCGAGCCGCGCAGCCCGAACCGCGCGAGCCCGTAGGCCGCGGGCGCCGAGATCGCCAGGCAGATGACGACCGCGCCGAGCGAGACGGCCAGCGAGGTCAGCAGGTGGCCGCCCTGGTCACTGATCGCCTTGGAGAAGCCGGACAGATCCAGGCTGCCCGGCACCGGGTCGACCTGGAGCAGTCCCGACTCGGGCTGGAGCGCGGTGTTGAGCATCCAGTACAGCGGGAACAGCATCACGCACAGGATGAGCACACCGGCGACGGTGGAGCCCCAGCGGCGCCGGGACCCGGGGGGAGTGGGGTTGGCCATCGTCGGTCACTTCCCTTCGGAGCGGTTGGCCCGCAGGTAGAACACCGCGAACACGGCGGAGATCAGGATCAGTACGTTGCCGACGACCGCGCCCGCGCCGAAGTCCAGCTGGACGAACGAGTTCTGGTACGTGAGTGTGCCCAGGGTCTGGGTGGAGTCGGCGGGCCCGCCGTCGGTCAGGGCGAGGATCAGGTCGAGGATCTTGACCGTCGACATGAAGCCGAGCACGAGCACGACCGTGATGACCGGCTTGAGCATCGGCAGGGTCACGGAGCGGAAGGTCCGCCATGCGGAGGCACCGTCCAGGGAGGCCGCCTCGTGCAGCTCCTTCGGGATCTCCTGGAGACCGCCGTACAGGATGACCATGTTGAACGGGATGCCGATCCAGATGTTGACCAGGATGACGGACAGCAGCGCCATGTGCGGACTGGTCAGCCAAGGGGTGTGACCGCCGAGGCCGAGGGTGTCCAGGAACGAGTTGAGCACGCCCGTGTCCTGGTCGAGGATGCGGCGCCAGACGATGCCGGACACCACCATCGGCACCAGCCAGGGCAGCAGGATCAGCGAGCGCAGCACACCGTTCAGCGGGAAGCGCCGGCTGAAGAAGACCGCGAGCGCCAGACCGATGCAGAACTGGCCGAGCAGCGAACCCGCGGTGAACACGAGCGTGTGCCACAGCGCCTTGCCGAACAGGGCGTCGTGGAAGACGGCGGACCAGTTGTCGGTGCCGTTGAAGGGCGCCTCACCGGTGAAGAAGGTCTTCGGCGTGTAGTGCTGGAAGCTCATCACGACGTTGCGGACGAGCGGGTAGCCGAAGAACAGCAGCATGAAGACGACGGCGGGGGCGACGAAACCCCACTGGGAGAGCCTGCGCCGGCGCCTGGCCCCGGCGGGGTCCGGTGCGGGCGTCGCGGACGCCTTGGCGGGTGCCTGGGCGGTGACGGTGGACGTGGTCATGGTTGCGCTCCTCAGTTCCCGCTCGTGGCCCGCTGCTGGGCGCGCTTCAGGGCGGCCTCGCTGGACTGGCCGGTCAGGGCGGACTGGAAGGCGCTCTGCAGGGCGAGCGACACGCCCGACCAGCCGGCGCCGAGCTTGGCGGTCCGGGACCGGGCGGTGGCGACCTGGTCGGCGAGGGCGTCCAGCTCGGGCACCCGCTCGCGCCACACGGCCGCGGCCTTGGCGTTCGCCGGGACCATCCAGCTGTTGAGCGCGTAGGTCAGCTGCTCCTTCTCGCCGGCCAGACAGGCGACGATCCTACCGGCGGTCTTCTCGCGGGCGTCGTCGCCCGTCTTCGGCACGGTGAGCACCGCGCCGCCCAGCGGACCCACCGAGTCGTCACCGGCCTTCGGCACCGGGATCCGCGCGATGCCCCAGTGCAGCGACTTGTCGGTGTTGAGGGTCTCCACCTGCCACGGACCGTTGATCATCATCGCCGCGTTGCCGGCCATGAACTGGTCGTTGACGTCCGCCTGCGTCCAGTTGACCGTCGACTTCGACAGCGAACCGTCCTTCAGCAGGCTCTTCCAGTAGTCGAGCGCCCCGGCGACCTGGGGGCTGTCCAGCTTCGTCTCGTCGCCGCCGTTGGACCACATGAACGGCGTGAACTGGAAGACGCCGTCCTCGGCGCCGCCCGCGCTGAGCGCCAGGCCGTACTGCTTGCCCCGCGTGAGCGTCCTGGCGGCCTCCCGCAGCTCGGCCCAGGTGCTGGGTACCGGGACACCCGCCTTGTCGAGCACGTCCTTGTTGTAGAAGAGGGCGAGCGTGTTCACGGACCGGGCCGCGCCGTAGTACGTCCCCTCGTACGAGCCGAAGCCGACGATGCCCTCGGGGATGTCGTCGGTGCTCAGCCCGAGCGTCCGCAGGTCGACGAGGCCGCCGGCGTCGGCGAACGTGGGCATCTCGGAGGCGTCGAACTGGACGATGTCCGGCAGCGACTTGGACGACGCCATGCGCAGTGCCTTCGTCATCACCTGCGCCGCGGGGACGCTCTGCTGCTCGATGGTGACGCCCAGCTGCTCGCCGCAGCGGGCCATCGCCTCCGCGTCCCAGCGGTGGTACGACTCGTCGGTCGAGGAGTTCATCACGGTGTACACATCGGCGTCGCGCTGCTGCCCGCAGCCGGTCAGTGCCGTTCCGGCGACCAGGACGGAGACGGCGGCGAGCGGGACGACGGCTCTGCGTGAGCGTTCGCGCCCGCGGTGCGCGGCGTTGAAGCGCTTCGACATCATGCGGCCCTTGCTGTCGTACGGTCCGGCTTCCTCGCCGGACTGTTTTGTTTGATGTGATGACTAATACGTCAGGGGTGGGTCGCCGCGCTAGAGGCAAGTGGCCTCGATCTCGCCTTCCGTCACGTGAGAGTGCCGTTCTTTTCGGTAATCATGCCTGCTCAGGACGCCAACCGTCGGGAGGAGGTCTCGGCTTCCCCATTTGTTCTGTGTACGATCAAACCGCTGTGGGACGGCCTCCGCGCGCCCACTCGACCGCTCCCGCCCCACCCAAGGAAGATCATGAAGTTCACCGACGGCTTCTGGCTCATCCGCGAGGGCGTGCATCTGTCGTACGCCACCGAGGTACGCGCTGTACGCACCGAATCGAAGCGCTTCACCGCCCATGCCGCCGTGAAGAAGGTGACGCGGCGGGGTGACACGCTCAACGCCCCGCTCCTCACGGTCGAGTGTTTCTCTCCCGCCGAGGGCGTCATCGGCGTCCGGGTCACCCACCACGCCGGCAAGCATCACCCTGGCCCCGACTTCGCCCTGACGGGCGCCCCCGACGGCGCCGGCGCGGTGCGCCAGGACGGCTCGGTCACCGAGCTGACCAGCGGCCCGCTGACCCTGCGCCTGGACAGCGAGGGACCCTGGGGCCTCACCTTCCACGACGCCGACGGACGCGAGCTGACCCACGCGAACGCCAAGAGCACCGCGTTCGC
Organism: Streptomyces flaveolus; assembly: GCF_044765825.1. Classification (NCBI taxonomy): domain Bacteria; kingdom Bacillati; phylum Actinomycetota; class Actinomycetes; order Kitasatosporales; family Streptomycetaceae; genus Streptomyces; species Streptomyces flaveolus. The sequence goes on from NZ_JBIWKU010000007.1 coordinate 349,124, forward strand.
CACCACCGGCGACGGCGCGCACCACATGCTGAGCCGGCTCGCGCTCGGCGTCGGCGAGCAGATCTACGGCCTCGGCGAGCGCTTCACGCCGTTCGTGAAGAACGGCCAGGTCGTCGACGTCTGGCAGGCCGACGGCGGCACCAGCAGCGAGCAGGCCTACAAGAACATCCCGTTCTACCTCTCCTCACGGGGTTACGGCGTCTTCGTCAACCACCCCGGCGCCGTCTCCTTCGAGGTCGGCTCGGAGTCCGTCGGACAGGTGCAGTTCAGCGTCGAGGACCAGACGCTGGAGTACTACGTCGTCGCCGGCCCCACCCCCAAGGACGTCCTCACCCGCTACACCGCCCTCACCGGCCGCCCGGCCCTGCCGCCCGCCTGGTCCTTCGGCCTGTGGCTCACCACGTCGTTCACCACCTCCTACGACGAGCGGACGGTCACCTCGTTCGTCGACGGCATGGCCGAGCGCGGCATCCCGCTGACGGTGTTCCACTTCGACTGCTTCTGGATGCGCGAGTACCAGTGGTGCGACTTCCAGTGGGACCCGGACGTCTTCCCCGATCCGGAGGGCATGCTCGCCCGCCTCAAGGCCAAGGGCCTGAAGGTCAGCGTCTGGATCAACCCCTACATCGCCCAGAAGTCCCCGCTCTTCGACGAGGCCGCCGCGCTCGGGCACCTGGTGCGCCGGCCGAACGGCGACATCTGGCAGTGGGACCTGTGGCAGGCCGGGATGGGCCTGGTCGACTTCACCAGCCCGGCCGCCCGCGACTGGTTCGCCGGCAAGCTCAAGCCGCTGCTCGACCAGGGCGTGGACTGCTTCAAGACCGACTTCGGCGAGCGCATCCCGACCGACGTCGTCTGGCACGACGGTTCCGACCCGGAGCGGATGCACAACTACTACACCCACCTGTTCAACCGGACCGTCTTCGAACTCCTCGAGAAGGAACGCGGACAGGGGGAGGCCGTCCTCTTCGCCCGCTCCGCCACCGCGGGCGGCCAGCAGTACCCCGTCCACTGGGGCGGCGACTGCTGGTCCTCCTTCGAGGCGATGGCCGAGTCGCTCAGGGGCGGCCTGTCCCTGTCGCTGAGCGGCTTCGGCTTCTGGAGCCACGACATCGGCGGTTTCGAGGGCACGCCCGACCCGGCGGTCTTCAAGCGCTGGCTGGCCTTCGGCCTGCTCTCCTCGCACAGCCGCCTGCACGGCTCCTCGTCGTACCGGGTGCCGTGGGAGTTCGGCGACGAGGCCGTCGACGTGGCCCGCCGTTTCACCCTGCTCAAGCACCGCCTGATGCCCTACCTGTACGGCGCCGCCGCCGAGGCCCACCGCACCGGTGTGCCGATGATGCGGCCCATGGTCCTGGAGTTCCCGCACGATCCCGGGTGCCGTCCGCTGGACCGCCAGTACATGCTCGGCCCCGACCTCCTGGTCGCCCCGGTCTTCGCCGAGGACGGCGAGGTCGAGGTCTACCTCCCCGAGGGCACCTGGACGCACCTGCTGTCCGGCGAGCGGGTCACCGGTCCGGCGTGGCGCACCGAACGGCACGGCTACGACAGCCTCCCGCTGTACGTCCGCGAGGGCGCCGTCCTGCCGCTGGCCTCCGACGACCGGCGCCCCGACGGCGACTGGCTGGACGCCCCGGTGCTCTTGGTGCACCCCACCGCCGCGCCCGGCTACACCGCCGAGGTCACCGTGCCCGACCAGCTGGGCGCACCGGCGGCGACCTTCCGCGTCCGGCGCGAGGGTGACGTCCTGCGCGTCACCGCGAGCGGCACCGACCGTCCGTTCACCGTGCGCGTCGCGGGCGGGGCGAGCGCCGGGGGCAGCGGCGAGGTGAGCGTGCCCCTGGCGTGAGCGAGGTCAGCGGGGCAGGCCGCCCAGCGCCGTCAGCAGCCGGTCCACGTCCTCCGCGCTGCTGTACGGCGCGAGCCCGACCCGGACGCCGCCCTCGTCGCCCAGCCCCAGGTGGCGGGAGGCCTCCACCGCGTAGAAGGACCCGGCGGGGGCGTCGATCCCCTGCTCGGCCAGCAGGCGGTAGACCTCGGCCGGGCGCAGGCCCGCCACGGTGAACAGCAGGGTCGGCGTGCGTCGCGCGGCCCGCGAGTACACCGTGATCCCGCCGAGCCCGGCCAGCCCCCGCTCGATGCGAGCGCGCAGGGTGTCCTCGTGGGCCTCCAGCGCCGCGAAGGACGCGATCAGCCGCTCCCGCCGTCCGCCGTGGACCCCCGGCACCAGATCCGCGAGGAAGTCCACCGCGGCGGTGGCACCGGCCAGCAGCTCGTACGGCAGGGTGCCCAGCTCGAACCGCTCGGGGACGGCGTCGCTGGAGGGCAGCAGCTTGTCCGGGCGCAGGGTCTCCAGGAACTCGGGCCGGGCCGCCAGCACGCCGAGGTGCGGGCCGAGGAACTTGTACGGGGAGCACACCAGCGTGTCCGCGCCGAGCGCGGCCAGGTCGACGGGGGCGTGCGAGGCGTAGTGCACCGCGTCGACGTGGAGCAGCGCCCCCACGCCGTGCACCAGGCGGGCGACGGCCGGCAGGTCGGGCATGGTGCCGATGAGGTTGGACGCGGCCGTGACCGCGACCAGCCGGGTGCGCGGGGACAGCACCGCCTCGATGTGCTCGGGGAGCAGCTCCCCGGTGGCCGGGTCGAAGTCGGCCCACCGCACGGTCGCGCCGGCCGTCTTCGCCGCCTGCGTCCAGGGCCGGATGTTGGAGTCGTGATCGAGGCGGGTGACGACCACTTCGTCGCCCGGCGCCCACGTCCTGGCGAGCGTCCGGGTCAGGTCGTACGCGAGCTGCGTCGCGCTGCGGCCGAAGACGACGCCCCGCGGATCGGTGCCGAGCAGGTCGCCCAGCGCGGCGCGGGCCCCGGTGACGATGCGGTCCGCGTTGCGCTCGCCCTCCGTGGTCCGTCCGCGGTTGGCCAGCGGAGCGGCCAGGGCCTCGGCGACGGCGTCGATGACGCGCTGCGGGGTCTGGGTGCCGCCGGGCGCGTCGAAGCGGGCGGTGCCGGACTTGAGGGCGGGTATCTGCGCGCGGATCGCGTCGATGTCGAGGGCCATGTGCACTCCAACCGAGGGCGGGGGATTCCCGCCTCATGATCGCAGCCGTGCGGCGACCGGAACAGGGCGCGGGGGCGGGGACGGACACCGGGTCAGGACTCCGCGTGCGCGGGAAGCTTCTCGCGGCCGCCGGGGTGGCGGTGCCGCCAGGTCCAGAACACCGCGCAGGACAGCAGCGCCCACCCGCCCAGCACCAGGTACGGGAACAGGTGCTGGTGGCCCTGGAAGTACACGGCCGTGTGCTGGGCGTTGACCGATCCGCCCGGCGGCAGCCACCGGCCGATCTCGCCCAGCGGGGACGGCAGCAGCGGCCAGGACACCGCGCCGCCGGACGAGGGATTGCCGAGCAGCACCATGAGCCCCCAGGTCGGCAGCATCGCCCAGCGCCCGAACAGGGTGTTGAACATGGTGAACACCATGCCGCTGGTGAACAGGGTGAGCGCGAGGATCATCCACGACTGCGCGAACGGCAGGTCCAGCGCGCCCAGCAGCCAGTCGACGGTCGCGGCGATGGCGAACCCGCCGAGCAGCGCGTAGGCGATCGTGAAGAGGATGCGTTCGAACGGGGTCAGGGACCGCGCGTGCACGCTGAGCTGGATCGCCCCGACGAAGCCGATGATCACGGCGGCCAGGGAGATGTAGAAGATCGCCAGTCCCCGCGGGTCGCCCTCCTGGAGCGGATTGATGTCCCGGACGGTGACCGCGACCCCGGTCTTCTTCCCCACCGCCGGAGCCGTCTGCTCCAGCACCTCGGCGACCGAGGCGCCCGACGCGCTGGAGAGGTCGAGCACGGCGGTCCGCCCGTTGTCGTGCAGCTCGAAGATCGCGAAGACCTCCTGCTCCTCGACCGCCTCGCGCGCCTCGGCGGTGCTGCCGTAGGGATGCACCTTCACCGAGGCGTTGAGCGCCTCTTCCAGGCCGTCCAGGAAGGCCTTGCCGCGCCCCTGTTCGTACGAGCCGACCACGGCCGTGGGGAGCGAGTGCGGCGTCGGGTCCGCCATGGAGTAGGTGTACGAGCCCGCGAAGAGTCCGGCCGCCGCCGCGAGGATGAGCACCAGCACGGTGGCCGGCCAGAACGGCGACTGCCGGAACGTGGACCACTTCCGGCCGCGCGTCGGAGGCTGCGCAGGGGCGCCGTGGGAACCGGAGGACATCTGGGCCATAGCGGGACACTTTCACGACAGGGGTGAAAGGGCATCAAGGGTGCTGCGTACGTGCGCGCGACGGGCGTGCGGCGAGTGCGGGCGCGGAACGGGACGGCCCCGGACGGAAGGCGTCCGGGGCCGCCGCGCCGCGTCCGGTCAGACGTGCACGAGAGGCGTGTCGACGAGGTGCTCCGCCAGGAACCAGGCCTGGAGCTCGTTGGTCCGCACGACCTCGGAGACCAGGAGGTCGTTGGTGCCGTCGTCCCCGAGCTCCTGGGTGCGGGCCGCGGCGTCGTGGCAGTCCGTGAGGATCAGCTCGTGCGCCTCCAGCAGCCGCGAGAGCATCGACGGCACCTCCTCCACACCGTCCGGCGGGCGCGGCACCGTGGTGATCTCCGCGACGTGCCGGGGGTCGCCGATCGCGACGCCGCCCAGCGTCTGGACGCGTTCCGCGATGGTGTCGATCAGCTCCAGCTGCTCCCCGGCGTGCTTGTCCAGCAGCAGGTGCAGTTGGTAGAAGGTCACCCCGCGCATGAGCCAGTGATACTTCTTGTAGAGATCGTGCAGGATGCGGGTGTCCGCCAGGACCTTGTTGAGCCGCTGGCACGAGTAGAGGCGGGCCTCCATGGACAGTGCCACGGGGAACTGCTTGACGGTGCCGAACTCCTGAATGGTCCGGCCCCTCTGGTGCAGCCAGGGCTGGCTGCCGTCGGAGCTGTGCTCCTGTGCCGACGGCTTCGGGGTGTTCACGCCTGAACTCCTTCCGGAGAAAAGCTGAAGAGTCCGCACCGGCGCGGTGCGGCCGGCCCGCCCCCTGCGACAGTCGACCAGCCGCGCGCCGGTCCCGCAAACGCTGGGACCCGGGCCGGTCGCCCGTCCGCGGCTCGGGCGGGGGCTTGTCCGGTCCTTCCTCCGCGATCTAGGGTCCCCGGAGTGCAAGCGCTTTCCAAAGCCGGCGGTGTCCACACCGGCGGTCCGGAGCGCGGGCCGTCCGTCACCGTCCGAGGAGGACCGCATGTCCCCACGCCCCGCCCGCCGCCGCGTCGCCGTGGTCGGTACCGGCGCCATCGTCACCGGCGGCCACCTGCCCGCGCTCGCGGCCCACGCCGACCGCGTGGAACTGGTCGCCGCCGTCGACGTGGACCGGTCCCGGCTCGACGCCTTCCGGCAGAGCGCGGGCGGTGACGTCGCCGGTTACACCTCGACGGGCGCCATGCTCGACGCCGAACGTCCCGACCTGGTGCTCATCGGCACGCCGCCGTCCCTGCACCGGGAGCAGGCGGTGGCCGCGCTCAAGGCCGGCGCCTGGGTGCTGTGCGAGAAGCCGCTGTGCCTCTCCCTCGCCGAGTACGACGACATCGCGGCGGCGGAGGAGGCGTCCGGGGCGTACGCCTCCGTGGTCTTCCAGCACCGGTACGGCTCGGGCGCCGCGCACGCCCGGGAGCTGATCGCGAGCGGCGAGCTCGGCGCACCGCTGGTCGCGCACTGCCAGACCACCTGGCACCGCGACGCCGCCTACTACGCGGTGCCCTGGCGCGGGCGCTGGGCCACCGAGGGCGGCGGGCCGACGATGGGGCACGGCATCCACCAGTACGACCTGCTGCTGCACCTGCTCGGGCCCTGGCGGGAGATCAGGGCGATGGCCTCGCGCCTGGTCCACGACACCGAGAGCGAGGACGTCTCCACGGCCCTGGTGCGGTTCGCGAACGGCGCCCTCGCCACCGTGGTCAACAGCGTGCTCTCCCCGGACGAGGTGAGCCGCGTCCGCGTCGACTGCGCCGACGCCACCGTGGAGCTCACCCACCTGTACGGGCATCGCAACGACGACTGGACCTACACCCCGGCCCGGCACGTCGACCCCGCACGCGCAGCGGCCTGGCGCACGCCGGCGGCGGACGTCCCGAGCTCCCACACGGCGCAGCTCGGCGCGGTGCTGGACGCCTGGGACGCGGGCACGCGACCGCCCGGCAGCGGTCCCGAGGCCCGCGGCACGCTGGAGTTCGCCGCCGCCCTGTACAAGGCGGCGTTCACCGGACGGCCGGTGCTCCAGGGCGAGATCGGCCCCGGCGACCCCTTCCACGCGGCCATGCACGGCGACCACCCCGGCTGGGCCCCCGAGGGGCGCGCATGAGCACCCTGCGCGTCAGCCACACCCACGGCGACCACATCGCCGTCACGGCGGCGAACGGCACCGAGATCCTGCGCTACGTCTACCGCCCCGACCCCGAGGCCTTCGAGTCCCGCAAGCCCTACGCCCATCCCGTGCGCACCCTCGCCGGGCACACGGTCACCGGATACCGGCCGAACGACCACCGCTGGCACAAGGGCGTGCAGATGACGGCGAGTCACCTCTCCGGCCAGAACTTCTGGGGCGGCAACTCCTACGTCCACGGCGAGGGCTATCTGCCCCTGCCCGAGCGCATCGGCTCCATGCGGCACGACGGATTCCCGGAGTTCACGGCCGGCGACGACCGGCTCGACGTGACCGAACATCTCAGCTGGGTCGAGAACGGCGGTACCGAGTGGGCCCGTGAGGAGCGCGGGCTCGCCGTCCACTCGGCCGACGAGGACGCCGGTGCCTGGGCCCTGGACTGGTCGATCCGTCTCACCAACATCCGGGCCGAGCCGCTGGTCTTCGGCTCGCCGACCACCGCGGGGCGGGAGATGGCCGGTTACACCGGCCTCCAGTGGCGCGGCCCCCGTGACTTCACCGGCGGCACCGTCTTCGCCCCGGACAGCGCGGCCGGCGCCGGGAGACTGATGGGCACGCAGAGCCCGTGGCTCGCCTTCACCGCCGAGCGCGACGGGAGCGACGGCCACTGCACGCTCGTCTTCGCGCACGCGCCGGAGAACCTGGACGACAGGAGCGCGATCCACCCCTCGCACTGGTTCGTGCGGGCCACGCCGGTGCCGACGGTCGCCTTCTCCTGGGCGTTCTTCGAGGAGTTCGAGCTGCCGCCCGGTGAGTCCTTCGCCTACCGCTACCGCCTGGTGATCGCCGACGGGGCCTGGGACGGCGACCGGGTCGGCGCCTACCTGGAGGACCTGCCGTGGTGAACGCCTCCCTCAGGGCGCCGCGGCCCGTCACCGTCCAAGAATTGATGACGCGTCAGGGCGACGGAGGTGTGAAGGGGTGGCCGAGGTGCGCATCATCTTGACATGAACCTGCGGTCCGAGTGGCGGGCCGCAGCCTCATGGAGGTGTGGGATGCACCGCAGACTCGCCACCGGACTCGCCGCCTCGGCCCTGGCCGTGACCACCGTCGTCGCCACCGCCGCGACCGCCGACGCCGCTCCCGCCGACAAACCGCAGGTGCTCGCGAGCTGGACCCAGACCAGCGCGTCGAGCTACAACGCCTGGACCGCCGCACGGGCGAACCAGTCCGCCTGGGCCGCGTACGGATTCGACTGGACCACCGACTACTGCTCGACCTCGCCCGACAACCCGTTCGGCTTCCCCTTCAGCACCTCCTGCGCACGGCACGACTTCGGTTACCGCAACTACAAGGCCGCGGGCTCCTTCAGCGCGAACAAGTCCCGCCTCGACAGCGCCTTCTACGAGGACCTCAAGCGCGTCTGCGCCCGCTACACCGGGGGCACGAAGACCGCCTGCGACAGCACGGCGTGGACGTACTACCAGGCGGTGAAGGCGTTCGGCTGACAGGCACGTCCTGAACACGGGCAGACCATCAGCTGGTGCCCGCGCGGGTGCCGGCTGACAGTCTGTGCGCATGCGTGCCTTCGACGCGCGCGCAGCACCCGTGCGCCGCCGGTGCCTCGAACCGCTCGCCGACGACGGAGACGGCCTCGGGGCCGGTCGGCGAGTCCGTTCAGGAGGAGTTCACCCGTGATCGATGTGACGCAGCAGATCGACTCCGTACGCCGGCAGGTCGGCAAGCGTGCCTTCAGGGCGGGTGAGGCCCGCGTCCTCACGGTGGGCCGGACCTACGACACCCCGATCGACGACCTGTGGGACGCCTGCACCGACCCCCGCCGCATCCCGCAGTGGTTCCTCCCCGTCTCCGGCGATCTGCGGCTGGGCGGGCACTACCAGCTGGAGGGGAACGCGGGCGGCACGATCGAGAGCTGCGAGCCGCCCAGGAGCTTCGGCGCCACCTGGGAGTACGGCGAGGAGGTCAGCTGGATCGAGCTGCGCCTGACGCCCGGCGAGGGCGGCACCCGCTTCGAGCTGGACTACCTCGCCCATGTCGACGACGAGCGCTGGGCCGAGTTCGGTCCCGGCGCGGTCGGCATCGGCTGGGACCTGATGCTCGTCGGCCTCACCATGTACCTGTCGAGCGGCGGCACCCCGGTGGACCCCGAGGAGGTCGCGGCCTGGTCGGCCTCGGAGGCGGGGCGGCGGTTCGTCCTCTCCAGCGGCGAGGCCTGGTACGGCGCCGACGTGGCGAGCGGCACCGATCCCGCGTCGGCGCGCGCGAAGGCGGACCGGACCGCCGCCTTCTACACCGGCGACACCGGGGCGGCCGGCGCCACCGAGTAGAACGACCGCAGACCGGGCACCGGAGCGGCCGCGGCCACCGCCAGCGCGGTGGCCGCCCCGGCGATGCCGAGGACGGCGCCCGCCACTACGTCGCCCGGATAGTGCACACCGGTGTGGACGCGGGAGTATCCGACGGCGGTCGCCAGCGCGCCGAGAGGCGCGGCGGCCGCCGGCAGGACCATGCCGACCGCCGTGGCGAACGCGACCGCCGAGGCCGTGTGACCGGACGGGAACGACGCCGACGTGGGCATGGGCACGTACCGGTCGACCGTCACGCGGGCCGCCTCGCGGTCGGGCCGGGGCCTGCGCACCAGACGCTTGCCGAGCAGGTTCGCGGCCGCGGAGGTCACGGCCACCGCCCCGACCCCGACGAGCGCGGCGCTGCGGGCCCGCGCTCCGCCCAGCGCGAGGGCGGCGGCGATGCCGAGCGAGATCTTCGAATGGTCGGCGGCGTGGGACAGCCGCCGCAGGGACCGGTCCAGCGTGGGCGTGTACGTGGCGGCCACCGCCGCGTACAGCGCACCGTCCACGGCACGCAGCTCGCCGAGCACCCCGGCGCGGGCGCGGCGGCGGGAACGCGCCGGCCCGGCGTCCGGTGCGAGCGGACCGCTGGTGTCCCCGTCGGCGTCGGTCGGTTCGGTCATGGGCTCCTGCTCCGTGAGGCGGTGGCGTCGGCGCGGGCGGTGGGCGGCCCGTGCCGCCCGGTACGGCCGGTCGGCGCGACCGTCCGCGATCCCCGTCCGCCGGACCAGCCTCGTGCGTGTCCCGCCGTACGGCGCCCCGACGGCGCCCGTCCGGGCGAGTGCGCACGCCCCGCGGGTGAGCGCCCCGCGCGTCGCGGTGCGGAGCGGTCCGGGACGCGGGAACGGGGTGAGGGCGGGCCCTGTGGCCCGCCCTCACCCCGCTCGTGTGTGTCAGTTCGCGGCCTTGAAACCGCGCAGTCGCAGGCTGTTCCCGACGACGAAGACGGAGGAGAAGGCCATGGCCGCTCCGGCGAGCATCGGGTTGAGGAGCCCGGCGGCGGCGAGGGGGAGCGCGGCGACGTTGTAGGCGAAGGCCCAGAAGAGGTTGGACCTGATGGTGCCCAGCGTCTTGCGGGCCAGCCGGATGGCGTCGGCGGCGGCACGCAGGTCGCCCCGGACGAGGGTCAGGTCACCGGCCTCGATGGCGGCGTCCGTTCCGGTGCCCATGGCCAGACCCAGGTCGGCCTGGGCGAGCGCGGCGGCGTCGTTGACCCCGTCGCCGACCATCGCGACCGAACGGCCCTCGCCCTGGAGCCGCTTGACCACGTCGACCTTGTCCTGCGGCATGACCTCCGCGATGACGTGCTCCGCGTCGATGCCGACCTCGCGGGCGACGGAGGCGGCCACGGCCCGGTTGTCGCCGGTCAGCAGCACCGGGGTGAGGCCCAGGGCCCGCAGCCGGGTGATGGCCTCGGCGCTGGTGTCCTTGACCGCGTCGGCGACTTCGAGGACCGCCCTGGCCTCGCCGTCCCAGGCCACGGCGATCGCGGTGCGGCCGGCCGTCTCCGCGTCGGCCTTGGCACGGGCCAGGTCCGCCGGAAGGCTCATGGCCCACTCGGCGAGCAGTTGCTCGCGGCCGACGAGGACGGCGTGGCCGTCGACGACGCCCTGCACACCCAGTCCGGCGACGCCTGCGAAGTCCTCGGGCGTGGGCAGGGCGCCCAGCTTCTCCAGGGCGCCGTCGGCCACGGCGCGGGCGATCGGGTGCTCGGAGGAGTGCTCCAGCGCGCCCGCGAGCCGCAGTACCTCGGACTCCTCGGTGCCGGCGGCGGTGTGCACGGCGAGCAGGGTCATGCGGCCGGTGGTGACGGTGCCCGTCTTGTCCAGGACGATGGTGTCGGCCTTGCGGGTGGACTCCAGGACCTCGGGGCCCTTGATGAGGATGCCGAGCTGGGCACCGCGCCCCGTGCCGACCATCAGCGCGGTCGGCGTGGCCAGGCCCAGGGCGCAGGGGCAGGCGATGATCAGGACGGCGACGGCGGCGGTGAACGCGGCGGTCAGCCCCGCGCCGTTGCCGATCCAGAAGCCGAGCGTGGCCAGCGCCAGGGCGATGACGACCGGGACGAAGACCCCGGAGATGCGGTCGGCGAGCCGCTGGGCGGCGGCCTTGCCGTTCTGCGCGTCCTCGACCAGCTTTGCCATCCGCGCCAGCTGCGTGTCGGCGCCGACCCGCGTGGCCTCGACCACCAGCCGGCCCCCCGCGTTCAGGGTGGCCCCGGTGACGCTGTCGCCCACGCCGACCTCGACCGGCACCGACTCGCCGGTGAGCATCGAGGCGTCCACGGCCGAGGCGCCCTCCACGATCGTGCCGTCGGTGGCGATCTTCTCGCCGGGACGCACCAGGAAGCGGTCGCCGGCCTTCAGGTCCCCGACCGGGATCCGCTCCTCGCGGCCCTCCTTGAGCACGGTGACGTCCTTCGCCCCCAGCTCCAGCAGGGCCTTCAGCGCGGCACCGGCCTTGCGCTTGGAGCGGGCCTCGAAGTAGCGGCCGGCCAGGATGAACGCCGTCACTCCGGCGGCGGCCTCCAGGTAGATGTTCCCGGAACCGTCACCGCGGGCGATGGTCAGCTCGAAGGGGTGCGTCATGCCCGGGGTGCCCGCGGTGCCGAAGAACAGCGCCCACAGCGACCACAGGAACGCCGCCGAGGTGCCGACCGAGATCAGCGTGTCCATGGTCGCCGCGCCGTGCCGGGCGTTGGTGAACGCGGCCCGGTGGAACGGCCAGGCGGCGTAGGTGACCACGGGCGCCGCCAGGGTCAGCGACAGCCACTGCCAGTACTCGAACTGCAACGCCGGCACCATCGCCATCGCGATGACCGGGACGGCCAGCAGCACCGCGGTCACCAGGCGCTGCCGCAGCGGCCGCAGCGCGTCCGCCTCCTCGGCCCCCGCCGTGCCCGGCGCGGGCTCGGCCCGGACCGGCTCGGGCTCGCGGGCCGTGTAACCGGTCGCCTCGACCGTGGCGATCAGCTCCGGGACGGACACGTCACGGCTGTAGTGGACCTTCGCCTTCTCCGTCGCGTAGTTGACGGTTGCGGTGACCCCGTCCATCCGGTTCAGCTTCTTCTCGATCCGGGCGGCGCACGAGGCACAGGTCATCCCGCCGATGGCGAGTTCTACCTCGGTCGGTGCGCTGGTCGTACTGGTGGTCATGACTGCTCCTGATGCGGGGTCCTCGGCCGGGACCCGGTGATCCGGGTCCCGGCGGTGCGGCGTGCGGCGTTGGCGCGGGGGAGTGCGGACCGGTCAGAGGCGGCCGGTGAGCTCGTAGCCCGCCTCGTCGACGGCCTCCGCGATCACGGCGTCGTCCGGCTCGGCGGTACCGGTCACGGTGACCCGGCCGGCGGCGACCTGGACGTCGACGGAGGTGACGCCGTCCAGCTCGCCGATCACCCGGGTCAGCGTCGCCTTGCAGTGGCCGCAGCTCATCCCGGAGACGGCGTAGGTGGTGCTGACGGCGCCGGCGGTGGAAGCCATGGTGTCCTCCGGATAGGTGATCGCCCCGGGATACGGGGCTGGGGTATGCCTGCCGAGAACATGTATACCCCTGGGGGGTACTGACCGCAACCCTCGCCGGTGTCTTGACTATGTACCCCCTGGGGGTATGGTGAGGTGCATGAAGAGGCGTCCGCAGGGGCCGGGCGCCCGGCAATCGAGGAGACGACCGCCATGAGTACGGGACTGAACACCGGACTGAGGATCACCGCGTTCACCGCCGCACTGGCCGCGACCTTCGGCACGGCGTACGGCGTGGGCAAGGTCGTCGAGCCGGTCGTCGCGGACGCCCCGCCGGCCGCCCACGAGGAGCATGCGGGCGAGCCGTCGGACCCGGGCGGGGACGGCGGCCACGGGGGCCACGAGCGCGCGCCGGCCGGCGGCCTCCAGATCTCCGAGAACGGCTACACGCTCGACCTCGCCACCCCGCGCGTCACCGCCGGTCAGCGCACCGAGCTGCGCTTCACCGTCCGCGACGGCAAGGGCAGGGCCGTCACCGCGTACCAGCGCGAGCACGACAAGGAGCTCCACCTCATCGTCGCCTCACGCGATCTGGTCACCTACCGCCACCCGCACCCCACCCGCGCCGCCGACGGCACCTGGAGCACCCCCGTCGACCTGCCCCGCGCGGGCGGCTACCGCGTCTTCGCCGACTTCACCCCGGCCGAGAAGGGCGCGGAGAACCTCACTCTCGGCGCGGACCTCGCCGCCGGCGGCGCCTACGAGCCCGCGAACCTGCCGGCGCCCGGCAGCACCGCGCGGACCGACGGCTACCGGGTCGAACTCGCCGGGTCCCTGAACCCCGGCAGGGCGGGCGAGCTGAAGCTGAAGGTCTCCCGCGACGGCGCACCCGTCACCGACCTCCAGCCCTACCTCGGCGCCTACGGCCACCTCGTCGCCCTGCGCTCCGGGGACCTCGCCTACCTGCACGTCCACCCGAACGGCGAACCCGGCGACGGCACCACGAAGCCCGGCCCGGAGATCTCCTTCACGGCCACCGCGCCCAGCACCGGCACCTACCGTCTCTTCCTGGACTTCCAGCACCAGGGCAAGGTCCACACCGCGGCGTTCACCGTGCGGGCCGGATCGGCCCCCGCCGGACAGGAGACGGCGCCGAGCGTCACGCCGGAGCACACCGACGGCCACGCCCACTGACGGGCCGGCTACGCCAGGACGACCCGGATCCCCGCCTCCTCGAACCGCTGGACGGTCTCCGGGTCGGCCGCGCTGTCCGTGACCAGCGTGTCCACCGACTCGGCGGCGCAGATCCGGGCGAACGCCCGCCGGCCCAGCTTGCTGGAGTCGGCGGCCACCACCACACGCTCGGCGCGCTCGCACAGCAGCCGGTTGATCGCGGCCTCCGCCTCGTCGTGGGCCGCGGCGCCGTGCGCGACGTCGAGGGCCACGACCCCCAGCACCGCCACGTCGAGCGTGACCTGGCCGAGCACCCCGTCCGCCAGCGGCCCGATCAGCTCGTACGACTGGGCCCGGGCCACCCCGCCGGTCACCACGATCTTGAACTGAGGCCGGACCGCCAGCTCGTTGGCGATGTTCAGCGCGTTCGTGACCACCGTCAGCGCCGGCGTGCCGGAGGTCAGATCGGGGCGCACCGCCAGGGCGCGCGCCACCTCGGTGGTGGTCGTGCCCCCGGTCAGTCCCACCGCCTCGCCCGGCGCCACCAGCGCGGCGACGGCCTGCGCGATGCGCTGCTTCTCCGAGGCCCGACGGGCGGTCTTGTAGCGCAGCGGCAGCTCGTACGACACCCCGTGCACGACCGCGCCCCCGCGCGTGCGCACGAGCATCTGCTGCTCCGCCAGCCGGTCGAAGTCACGGCGGATCGTCGCGGCCGACACCTCGAGTTCGGTCGCCGCCTCCTCGACGTCCAGGCGGCCACGCTCGACGAGCAGCTCCAGCAGCGCCTTCCAGCGGGCGTCGCGCGACATCCGCGCCTCCGTTCCTCGATCTCCCGCCGACCCTAGCGCACGGGCCTCCTCCGCTAGATTGCTTGATAGTGCTCGAAAGTTCGCTGTATCTTGCAGAAACAATCAAGCGACCAGGTCCGCTCAGGGACCGATCGGGAGTGTGCGGCATGACGTACGTCGAGGACGAGCTCAACAGCCAGCCCGAGTGCTGGACACGCGCCGCCGCCGAGGCGGCCGGGCACGCGAAGGTGCTGCCGGCGGCGGGGGAGCGGGTGGCGATCGTCGGCTGCGGCACCTCGTACTTCATGGCGCAGTCGGCGGCGGCGCTGCGCGAGGAGGCGGGCCTGGGCGAGACGGACGCCTTCGCCGCCTCCGAGTTCCCGCGGGGCCGCGCCTACGACCGTGTCGTGGCCCTCACCCGCTCCGGCACCACCACCGAAGTGCTGGACCTGCTCGGCGCGTTGAAGGGCCGTACCCGCACCGTCGCGCTCACCGCCGACCCGGACACGCCCGTCAAGGCCGCCGCCGACGACGTCGTCGTCCTCGCGTACGCGGACGAGCGGTCGGTCGTGCAGACCCGGTTCGCGACCACCGCCCTGACCCTGCTCCGCGCCCACCTGGGCCTGCACACCGAGGCCGCCGTCGCGGACGCCCGTACCGCACTCGCGGCCGAGCTGCCCGAAGGGCTCGTCGACCGCACCCAGTTCACCTTCCTCGGCCGCGGCTGGACGGTGGGCCTGGCCAACGAGGCCGGGCTGAAGATGCGCGAGGCCTCCCTGTCCTGGACCGAGGCGTACCCGGCGATGGAGTACCGGCACGGTCCGATCAGCATCAGCACCTCGGGCACGGCGACCTGGATGTTCGGCGAGGCCCCCGACGGACTGGCCGAGCAGGTCCGGGACACCGGCGCGCTGTGGGTGGCCGGAGGTCTCGACCCGCTCGCCGAACTGGTCCGCGCCCAGCGGCTCGCCGTCGCCGTCGCCGCCTCCCGCGGCCTCGACCCGGACCGTCCCCGCCACCTCACCCGCTCGGTGATCCTCACCCCCTGACACCCGTCCGACGCCCCCGAAGGCCCGAGAAAGACCGGGAATATCCGGGAATTAGGAGACTCCGTGCCCCTCGCCGCCACCGGCGACCTGATCACCCGTGCCGCCGCCGCGCGCTCCGCCGTCGCCGCGTTCAACGTCATCACCCTGGAGCACATCGAGGCCGTCGTCGCCGGCGCCGAGTCGGTGGGCGCACCCGTCGTGCTCCAGGTCAGCGAGAACGCGGTGAAGTTCCGCTACGGCCGCCTGCTGCCGCTGGCCCGTGCCGCCGTCGCCGCCGCCGAGGCCGCCGCCGTGCCCGTCGCCCTCCACCTCGACCACGTCCAGAGCGACGCCCTGCTGCGCCAGGCCCCGGACGCCGGATTCAGCTCCGTGATGTACGACGCCTCCCGGCTGCCGTACACGGAGAACCTCGCCGCGACCCGGGCCGCCGCCGACTGGGCCCACGCCCAGGGGCTGTGGATCGAGGCCGAGTTGGGAGAAGTGGGCGGCAAGAACGGCGAGGGACCGCTCGACGCGCACGCGCCCGGCGCCCGTACCGACCCCGCCGAGGCCCGTGCCTTCGTCGGCGACTCCGCGGTGGACGCCCTGGCCGTCGCCGTCGGCAGCAGCCACGCCATGACCACACGTACCGCCGCTCTCGACCACGACCTGCTCAAGGAGCTGTCCGGAACGCTGGACGTGCCGCTCGTGCTGCACGGCTCCTCCGGAGTCCCGGACGGCGAACTCGCCGCGGCGGTCGCGGGCGGCATCGCCAAGGTCAACGTCGGTACCGCGCTCAACATCGCCATGACGGGCGCGATCAGGGAGTACCTCGCCTCCCACCCCGACGCCGTCGACTCGCGCCGCTACCTCACCGTGGGCAGGGAGGCCATGGTGCGGACCGTCGCGGAGCTCACCCGGGTGGTCACCGGCACTACCGCTTGACGGCCTTCAGCACCACGAACTTGCGGTCGCTCGCCACCAGCCGGCTGTTGCCGAACAGCCGCCGCAGCTTGACGTGGTAGCCGAGGTGCCGGTTGCCGACCACCCACAGCTCACCGCCGGGGCGCAGCACGCGCTTCGCCCCGGTGAACATCCGCCACGCCGTGGCGTCGGTCGTCGCCTGGTGGGAGTGGAACGGCGGATTGTTGAGCACCAGGTCCACGCTGCCGTCCGGCACCCCGGCCAGCCCGTCGCCGACCCGGAACTCCGCCTGCCCCGGCACCCCGTTCGCCTTGTACGTGGCCTCCGCCGAGGCCACGGCCTGGAACGACTCGTCGGTGAACAGCACCTCGGCGTCCGGATCGGCCAGCGCCACCGCCGTACCGACCACGCCGTTGCCGCAGCCCAGGTCGACCACCCGCCGGGCGCCCCGGCCGTCCGGCAGGTGCTGGAGGAAGAACCGGGTGCCGATGTCGAGCCGGTCCGCGCAGAAGACGCCGGCGTGGTTGACGACCGTCCGGCCCGAGAGCGCGCCGATGCCGTCGGGAAGCGGGTAGCTGAGCGGCCACGGGTTGGCGGGCCGTGCCGGCGCGGGATCGGGCGTGCTGAAGACGAGCCGTGCCTTCTTCTCGGCGAGCGAGGTGCGGGTCGGGCCGATGATCCGCTCGAACAGCGCGAGCGTCGAGGTGTGGATCTCCTTGACCATGCCGGTGCCGACGACGACCGTGCCCTCGTGCACGGCGGGCGCCAGCCGCAGCAGCTGGTCCTCCAGCAGCGCCAGGCTCTTCGGCACCCGCACCAGCAGGACGTCGATCCGCTCGGGCGGCGGGTCCTGCGTGGTGAGCAGTCGCACCGAGCCGGGCTCCACGCCGTTGCGCGCCAGGTTGGCCCGGGTCGCTTCCTGGGCGAGGTGGGAGTCGGTGATCTGCACCGGCCGGTGCGCCGCCAGCGCCGTCACCAGCGCTCCCCACCGGTCGCCGACGGCCACGACGGTGCCGGACAGCGGGACCTCCTGGTCCGCCAGATGCCGGAGCAGGTACTCGTCGGAGGCGTCCCAGGCGCGCAGCCGGTCGCGCGGATCCTCGGGGAAGCGGGCCAGCGTGTGCTCGCCCCACGGAGTCGTCATACGGTCGCTGCGGTCGTTCATCGTGCGTCCAGGCTAGCGGAGCCGCAGCTCAGGCCGGATCGGGACGGTCGGCGGGGCGGTCGGGCAGGATGGACGCATGGACGCCGAGCTGTTCCCGAGGGACCGCACCGAGGTCGCCCCGGGCGCGGTGCACCTGCCGGACTGGCTGGACGCCGGCCGGCAGCGCGATCTGCTGCGCGCCTGCCGGGAGTGGGCCCGCCCGCCCGCCGGACTGCGCACCGTCCGCACCCCCGGCGGCGGCACGATGACCGCCCGGCAGGTGTGCCTCGGCTGGCACTGGTACCCGTACGCCTACGCCCGCACCGTCGTCGACGGCGACGGCGCCCCGGTGAAGCCGTTCCCGGCCTGGCTCGGCGACCTCGGGCGCCGCGCGGTGACCGACGCGCTGGGAGCGGAGGCGGCCACCGCGGCGGCGTACGACATCGCGCTGATCAACTTCTACGACGCCGACGCCCGCATGGGCCTGCACCGCGACGCCGACGAACGGGCGGACGCGCCCGTGGTCTCCCTGAGTCTCGGCGACACCTGCGTCTTCCGCTTCGGCAACCCCGACACCCGCACCCGCCCCTGGACCGACGTCGAACTGCGCAGCGGCGACCTGTTCGTCTTCGGCGGCCCGTCCCGGCTCGCGTATCACGGGGTGCCCCGGGTGCACGCGGGCACCGCGCCGCCCGAGTTGGGGCTCACCGGGCGGCTGAACATCACGCTCCGGGTCAGCGGCCTCCAGGCACCCCGGGCCGGCGACCCGTAGGTGCACGGCCGGCGGATCATGGGAGACTCCCCCTCATGAGCGGCAAGGCGGACCCCCGGACGGCGGGGGAAGGGACCACCTCGAGGACGCGGCTGGACCGGGGGCGCGGCGCGCTCGGACCCGCGTTGGAGCTCGTGCACACCGGACGCGCCCCCACCCGGGCCGTCCTCACCGCCGAACTCGGCGTGACCCGGGCCACGGCCGGCGCGGTCGCCGCCGAACTGGAGGCACTCGGCCTGATCCGGGTCGACGCCCGGCCCGGCGCCGCGGCCGGTTCGCAGGGCCGGCCCTCGCACCGGCTCGCCGTCGCCGAGGACGGTCCCGTCGCCCTCGCCGCCCAGGTCCACGCGGACGGGTTCCGCGCGGCCCTGGTCGGTCTCGGCGGCCGGCTCGTCGCCACCGCGCCCGGCTGCGAGGTCGTCGACGCCGACCCGGCGAAGGTGCTCGGCTCCGTCGTCGAGGCGGGCGCCGACCTGCTGCGGCAGACCGGGCGGCGCTGTGTCGGCGCGGGACTCGCCGTCCCGTCCGCCGTCGCGGAGCCGGAGGGCCTGGCACTGAACCCGCTGCACCTGGCCTGGCCGGCCGGCGCTCCGGTGCGACGGATCTTCGCCGAGCAGGTGCGCGCCGCCGGCATCGATGGACCCGCCTTCGCGGCGAACGACGTCAACCTCGCCGCCCTCGCCGAACACCGGCACGGCGCCGGACGCGGCGCCCGCGACCTGCTCTGCGTCGCCACCGGCCACCGGGGCGTCGGCGGCGCGCTGGTCCTCGACGGCCGCCTGCACAGCGGCAGTTCCGGTCTCGCCCTGGAGGTCGGACATCTCACCGTGAACCCCGAGGGCCGCCCCTGTCACTGCGGCAGCCGCGGCTGCCTGGACGTGGAGACCGACCCGCTGGCCTTCCTCACCGCGGCCGGACGCGCGCCCGGCCCCGAGGTGTCGCTGCTCCAGCAGTCCAAGGACCTGATCCGCGGCCGGTACGACGACCCGGGCGTCCGCACCGCCACCGAGGCCCTGATCGACCGCCTCGGCCTGGGTCTGGCCGGCCTGGTGAACATCCTGAACCCGGACCGGATCATCCTCGGCGGGCTGCACCGCACCCTCCTGGACGCCGACCCGGAACGGCTGCGCGCCGTCGTCGCCGACCGCAGCCTGTGGGGGCAGAGCGGCAGTGTGCCGATCCTGCCCTGCACCCTGGACCACAACAGCCTCGTCGGCGCTGCCGAGTTGGCGTGGCAGCCGGTGCTGGACGACCCGCTGGGGGCGCTGGCCTAGGGCCTGTCGTTCGGATCATGACGGCTCGCGGGGCGGGGCACGCACATCTGCCGCGTTGTCGTCGGTTGCCAGGGCTCCGTCCTGGCGCCCTCCTCCGCCTTGCAGCTGCACGCACCACGCCCCGCTCGGGTCGGCTGAAGGGCGCAGTCCCTCTCGGCCGACCTGATCCGAACGACAGGCCCTGGGCGCCGGCCGTCTCAGGGCGTCGGCCGGTCGCCGCCGCCCGGGGCGCGGCCGAGGTCGATGACGCAGAACCTGTTGCCGTCCGGGTCGGCGAGGACGACGAAGTCGGGGTCGGGCGGGTAGAGGTCCCAGTCGACGGCCTGCGCGCCGAGCCCGATCAGCCGCCGCACCTCGGCCTGTTGCTCCTCCGCCGTGTCCGTGAACAGGTCCAGGTGCAGGCGGGGATGCGGCTCGACCGGGGACTCGCTGCGCATCACGGCGAGGGCCCGCCCGGAGCCGTCGGCGTGCTCGAGCGTCCGCCATGTCCCGCTCGCCCACTCCTCACTGGCGACCAGGTCGAGCGCGGCCGTCCAGAACGCCACCGCGCGGGGCACGTCCGTGACACCGATGACCGGGAATCCGAGTCTCACCATGGGCCAGAGCCCAGGCGTTTCGGCAGTGAGCGCCGCCCCGGGTCCGCAGGGGGCGGTTGCGCGGCCCTGAGCGCCGTCCGCACCGCTGTCACCACTGGCGCCCGCGCGGCAGCCGGTCCCGCCCGGGCGCGGACACGTGCAGCACCTCGAACACGTCCCCCTCGGCCCCGTCCGGTGCGTCGTGCGCGAAGAGCGTGAAGTGGACCAGCTCCCACCGGCTGGTGTCCACGACCGCCGCCGACAGCACGGCACCGTCCAGCGCCGCCAGCCGCGCGTTCTCCCGCACCGCCTCCTGCGCCACGCCCGTCAACGCCGCACCGTCGGGCACCGGCCCGCGACTGCGTACCGCCACCCGTGCCGGGGAACCCGCGGCGCCGCCCTCCTCGTACGCCAGGCCCGTCCACTGCCGGACCGAGGGCCGCCCGAAGTCGTCGGTGGGCCGCTGGAAGGCGCCCTCCCACAGGAAGGAGTTCATGCCCTCCACCGTGTTCCACAGATAGAACGGCGCGTACTCGTTGACCGTCGAGCCGCGCGCCCCGCGCTCCCGCATCAGGTACGCCTTGAGTCCGAGACCGCTCCAGTCGTCGAGCAGATGACCGGTGCGGGCCACCCGCTCGCGGATGACGTCCATGGAGTAGTCGGCGGGCAGAGCGAACGCGTACTGCATGGCATGCATCTGATGTCCCCTCAGTCGTCAGCGGGCAGGGGTGCCGGCCGGTGCGAGCAGTGACAGCAGCCCCCGGACGGCCGCGTCGAAGGCGGCGGGCGATCCGGACGCGCGGGCCAGGACGTAACCGCCCTGGACGGTCGCGACGACGGCCGCCGCGATCTCCTCGCCGTCAAGCGAGGGCGCGAACTCGCCCTGCTCCCTGCCCTCCTCGACGATCTGCGCGATCTGCTCCCGCAGCCGGTCCAGCGTCTCGTCGACGGGGGCGCGCAGGGCCTCGTCGGCGATCACGTCCGGGTCCATCGTCAGCCGCCCGACCGGGCAGCCGCGCAGCACGTCGCGCTCGCGCCGCAGATACGCCTCGATGCGCTCGTACGGCGTCCCGGGACCGTCGAGCACCGCCTCGGTGGTGGCCCGCATCTCCTCGGCCGTCCGCCGGATCGCGGCGAGCGCCAGATCGGGCTTGCCCTTGAAGTGGTGGTACATGCTGCCCTGCCCGGCGCCCGCGCGCTCCAGGATCGCCTTCGGGCTGGTGCCCACGTAACCGCGCTCCCACAGCAGCTCGCGCGTGGACTCGATCAGTCGCTCCGAGGTGCTCATGCACCCACTGTACATACTAGTAGTTACAGAGATCGGGGAACGGAGGGAGCAGGCGCGTCCCGCCGCACTGCTCCCCGCGCGGTACGCACACCGCCGCCGACGGTACGACGACCCGGACCCCCTGCCGGGACGACGCTCGGAAGCGACACACAGGACGTCGCCACCGAGGAGCTGTTCGACATGCAGACACTGGCACACTTCGCCGACGGCGGGCCCGGCCCGTGGATCCTTCTCTTCCCGGTGATCTGGGCACTGGTCATCGGCGGCGGCATCACCCTGCTGCGCCGCACCGGGTGGCGAGGTCGCCGCGGCCCCTGGCGCCGGCCCGCGGTCGAGGACAACTCGCCCATCGCCGTGCTCGGCCACCGTTTCGCCTCCGGTGAGATCGACGAGGACGAGTACTGGCGCCGGCTGTCCGTGCTCGACGAGCAGTTCGGCCGGACCGGCAGGGGAGGTGCGGCATGACCAGGACGACCCTCACCCGGGCCGCCGCCCGGGTCGTCGACGCGGTGAAGGCGTACGGCGGTGGGGAGCCACGGGGCCCGGCCGGGCGTGGGTGCCACCGTGGCCGCGCGCGGCCCGCGCGGGGACTGACTCGGCGGGCCCGGCGTGAGGGCACGACGAAGCCCGCGTCCTGCTCGGGGGGCCGCGCCGCCGCTGCCGCACCCACGGGCCCGGGGTGTGTCCGCCCCACCGGGTCACGCCGCGACGCTCCTCGCCCTCGCCCGTACAGCGGATGGCTGACGTGTGGTCAAGAGCCATAGCCGACAGAGACCGTGGCGGGCGCCCCACAGCGCGGCCCCGCCTGTCGGACGGCGCCGCACGGCCCGCGGCAGCGAAGGGTCACCGCCCGGTCAGCCGGCAACGGCCGACCGGGCGGGAGCGGGTTGCGGCCTGCCCAGTTCGACGGCGCGCTCGACCTCGGCGAACGCGCCGACGGGCACCTCGTCGACCAGGCGGCGCGGCGGCCGCGCGGCGACGGGGGCGACCGTGGGGAGCGTGAACCAGACGACCTTGCCGGACTCACCGTCCGGCCGGGCGCCCCAGCTCTCGCTCATCGCGGCCACCATCGCGAGCCCGCGCCCGCAGGTGGCGAGGGGCTCGGCGTCGTCCACCACGGGCAGACGCGGATCGTGGTCGCGCACCGAGACCGTGAGCCGGTCCAGGAGCAGTTCTATCTCCACGGTGCACGTCTTGTCGGGCGCGGCATGCAGATGGACGTTGGTCAGCAGCTCCGTCACGCCGAGCGCCGCCCGGTCGATCAGGGAGTCCATATGCCAGTAGCGCAATTGCGCAGATACGATTCTGCGGACCTGGCCGATCCGCGACGGCAGGGCTTGGAGCTCCACCGTGCAGTGTCTGCTTGGGTGACTGATCACGGCTGCGACTCCCCGACATAGAGGTCCGGAAGAACACGGAGTTCGGATCCAGCAGGGCGCACGCGGCGCAGCGCCGCCTGCTGTCGTGGCCGGCGGGCTGGTTCGCAGCGTTATCGCCGGTAAACCCAGAGTGACGTGAGACCAGAGTGACGCAAGGGGTGATGCACCGCAAGTTACGGACATCTTCAGCCGTTGCGCCCCGCCGCCCTGCGCACGGCCTCGATGAAACGGCGTGCGGCCGGCGGGCCCGGCTCGCCGGGAGCGGGGTCGCGTTCGCCGAGGGTCAGCAGGTACCGCTTGCCGTTGAGGTCGGCGAGCGCCCGGTCCTCCGTGGCGAACCAGGGCCGGGAGGCGCGCACGGTCTGCACCGGTGCGCTGTCGATCTCGCTGCCGTAGCTGGTGAGCAACTCCAGCCTGCCGCCGCTGATCCGGACCTGCCCGGCCCGGGTGAGCGAACGCAGCCGCTTGCCGATCCGCACCCCCGTGGCCGTGAACTCCGGCTCCGCCATGCCGCCGCCCCCTCGTGCGCGTCGGTCTGCCGGACCATGGCACCGCGGGGGGCCCGGTACCGGCTCGTGTCGTGCTCCAGTGTGCGCCCGTGACGGGACCCCGGTCCCGCCGGGTGCAGTCTGCCCGCACCCGGCGTCGTGCACCAGTACGCGCCGCCCCTTTCCGGGGTCGCCCGGAGCACTCGTGCGAATGCGCCCCCACCCGTCCACCACCCTTGCCCCAGCCCGCCTTTGGGCCCCTCAAAGGTGTGTTTATGCAGGTGAGAAGCGTGTGCAAGGTGCTTATGATCGGTGTGCACCGGCCGCGCGAGGCGCCGTCGGAGCGCAGCGTAAGGAGCCCCGTCGTGAGCACCCCCCAGCAGTCCCGGACCGGCGCCACCCTCGACGTCGACCACAGCGACGCCGACTACCGTGCCTGGCTGAAAGAAGCCGTGCGGAAGGTCCAGGCCGACGCCAACCGGTCGGCCGACACCCACCTCCTCCTGTTCCCGCTGCCGGAGCGGTGGGGCATCGACCTCTATCTGAAGGACGAGTCGACCCACCCGACCGGCAGCCTCAAGCACCGGCTCGCCCGCTCGCTCTTCCTCTACGGCCTGTGCAACGGCTGGATCCGGCCCGGCCGGCCCGTGATCGAGGCGTCCAGCGGCTCGACGGCCGTCTCCGAGGCGTACTTCGCCTCGCTGATCGGCGTGCCCTTCATCGCCGTCATGCCGCGCACGACCAGCGCCGAGAAGATCCGCCTGATCGAGTTCCAGGGCGGGCGGTGCCACTTCGTGGACGACTCCCGCAGGATGTACGAGGAGTCCGCCCGCCTCGCGGCCGAGACCGGCGGCCACTACATGGACCAGTTCACCTACGCGGAACGGGCCACCGACTGGCGCGGCAACAACAACATCGCCGAGTCGATCTTCCGGCAGCTGCGGCGCGAGCGGTTCCCCGAGCCGGCGTGGATCGTCGCCACGGCCGGCACCGGCGGCACCTCGGCGACCCTCGCGCGCTACGTGCACTACATGCAGTACGACACCCGCGTCTGCGTCGCCGACCCGGAGAACTCCTGCTTCTTCGACGGCTGGACCACCGGCGACCCGGACGTCACCTGCGACTGCGGCTCGCGCATCGAGGGCATCGGCCGGCCCCGCATGGAACCGAGCTTCCTGCCCGGCGCGATCGACCGCATGATGAAGGTGCCCGACGCCGCGAGCGTCGCCGCCGTACGGGCCCTGGAGCGGGCCATCGGCCGCAAGGCCGGCGGGTCGACCGGCACCGGACTGTGGAGCGCGCTGAAGATCGTCGCCGAGATGGTGGCCGAGGGACGCCACGGCAGCGTGGTGACCCTGCTGTGCGACCCCGGCGACCGGTACCTCGACAAGTACTACTCGGACGCGTGGCTCGCCGAACAGGGCCTGGACATCCGTCCCTACGCCGCGGCGATCGAGTCCCTCCTGCACACCGGCACCTGGCCCGAGTGACCGGCACCTGCCCTACGGCCCGGCCAGGCGCCGGTCCAGCGACGTGACGGCGTCCCGGAAGGCCTGCCCCAGCGCCGGGCGGGCCAGGCGCAGGGCGAAGCGGAAGGGTGCCGTGCCGTCGGCGGCGAACGTCCACCGCACGCGCGTCCCGGGGCCGGCCGGCGTCAGCCGCCACTCCTCGGCCATCGCCCGGGCTCCCGGCGCGTTGGTGACGTCCACGCGATAGGCGTACACCTCGGGACGCTGCGCCGTGAGCACCGCCTCCACGAAGCGTGTACCGCCCTTGAGCCGGATCTCGCGTCCCGCCCCCTCACCGATCGGCCGAGCGGACGTCACCGCGGAGAACCACGCGGTCCAGCCCGGGACGTCCTCGGCGAGCGCGCGGAAGACCGGCTCGGGGGCGGCGGAGATCTCCGCCGCGAAGACCAGTCGTACAGGGGCCGACTCGACGAAGGCGAGCCCCACCGGACGCAGACGGCGAGCCATGGACGACGACCCCCTGGTGACGAGCCGCGGACGCGGACGATCGGCGAAGTGGCGTCACCCTAGCGGCGGGCGCCGCCGCTGTCAGCGGGGCCTCGGCAGGCCACCCGGCGTTGGACAGGGGCACCCAGGGGCCGCCGAGGGTGCTCAGCCGTGCCGAACGGACTCAGTCGCCGCTGTCCGGCTCGCCCGCCACGACCAGCCGCAGATGCTCCGCGATCTCCGCACGCGCGTCCGCCGGCAGACCGCCGTCGGTCACCAATGTGTCGACCTGTTCCAGCGCCGCGAAGGAACTCAGGCCCACCACACCCCACTTGGTGTGATCGGCGACCACCACGACCCGCCGCGCCGACTGCACCAGCCGCCGGTTGGTCTCCGCCTCCGCCAGATTCGGCGTCGACAGACCGGCCTCGGCCGATATGCCGTGCACACCGAGGAACAGCAGGTCGAAGTGGAGCGCCGCGATCGCCTGGTCGGCGACGGGCCCCACCAGCGAGTCGGACGGGGTGCGCACACCGCCGGTCAGCACCACCGTGGCCGTGCCCTGCCGGGCGCCCGAGGTGCGCTGCGCCACGTGGAACACGTCGGCCACCCGCACCGAGTTGGTCACCACGGTGAGATCCGGCACGTCCACCAGCCGGTGCGCCAGCGCGTACGTCGTCGTGCCGCCCGACAGCGCGATCGCGGCGCCCGGCGCGACCAGCTCGGCC
The DNA here is from genome assembly GCF_044765825.1 of Streptomyces flaveolus. Taxonomy (NCBI): domain Bacteria; kingdom Bacillati; phylum Actinomycetota; class Actinomycetes; order Kitasatosporales; family Streptomycetaceae; genus Streptomyces; species Streptomyces flaveolus. Next base: position 374,822 of record NZ_JBIWKU010000007.1, read on the forward strand.
GCGGCCCGCGCGATGTCCTCCTTGGCCGTCGGCTCCAGACCCGACTTGGCCTCGAACCCCGGCTCGTGCGTGCTCGCCTCGACCACCGGCACCGCACCGCCGTGCACCTTCTCCAGCACGCCCTGCCGGGCCAGCGCGTCGAGGTCGCGGCGGACCGTCATGTCCGACACACCGAGCTTGCGGGTCAGTTCGTTGACCCGGACGCCACCGCGGCGGCGCACCTCGTCCAGGATCAGGGCGCGCCGCTGCTCCGCGAGGAGGTTCGAATTCTCACTCACGTACGCTTCGGTCCTTTCGCCGCAAAACCGTCCGACACGCCCCGCCCACCCGCTCCCACGAGGAGTTCTCCCCGCTCCGGTGCGCGGACGTCCCATCCTCGCACGCCCCACGACAGGCCGCGCCACCGGCTGCGGGAGCGCACACGCCACTCCCGCCCCGCCGGTCGCACGGTTCGGGGAGATTCCGTGCCGAGGGGTGTGGGACGCCCGCGAAGTGGAGATCCTTGTGCCCGCACGGACACGGCCGACGGCGCGTCACGGGGGGTGCGGACAGTGGAACAGGCGCAGGAACGCGCCGGGACCGGCGGCGGGAGCGACCCCGCCGTCCCCGGCCCGCAGTCCCGGGAGACCGGCACCGCTCTGGAACTCCTGGTGCACGGCGTGGGCGGTACGACACCCGCCCAGATGCTGGACGACCCGCGGACCGTGCGGATCACCGGCGACCACATCGCGGCCGTCTTCCGGCGCACCGAGGACGCCGACGCCGAGTCCCGGCCCGAGGACTACCGCGGCCGGCCGGTGCCCGAGGCGTACGTCTGGTGCAACCTCACCTCCGGCAACGGCACCCGTGCCCTGTGGCTGCTGCTCCTGCCGTTCATGGTGGTCAACCTCGCCCACTGGATGCGGCCCACCGCGCACGGCCGGATCCGGACGGTCCGGCTCTACGGGCTGCTGGTGCGGCTCGCCGGACTGACCCTGACGGTACTGCTGGTCGCCGCGGCCTGCGAGGTCGCGATCGACCTCGTCGCCTGGCAGTGCGCGGGCACGCGCGCGTGCGCCCAGCGGCACTCCTGGCTGGGCTTCCTGTCGCCGGTGGGGCCGGACGGCGGCTGGTGGAGCCCGCCCGGCCGCAGACTCGCCCTCGCGGCCGTGGTCCCCGCCGCGCTCACCGGCCTCCTGTGGTACCTGTCCCTGCGCAGCTGGCGGGCGTACGAGTCCCAGCAGCCGATGGACCGCACCGCCGAGCCCGGGGGCGACCCCGGCCACACCGCCCTGAACCGGCCCGGATTCTGGTACGGGCGGCGCCTGGTGGCGCGGCTCCGGGCCACGCACACCGCCATGGGCCTGCTGACGGTCGCCGCCGCGGTCGGCGTGCCGGCGGCCCGCTTCGACCGGGCGCCCGGCGGGCCGGCGCTGCTCGACACGCTCGGCCGGCTGCTGGAGGCCGCCCTGGTCGCCGGAGCGGTCGCGGCGGTGGGCGTGACCTGCCGCCGGGGCCGCAGCGAGAACCGTCTCGACCGGCGACTCGACCGCCACCTCGTACGGCTCCTGCCGCTCGCCGCCCTCGTCCTGCTCGTCCTCGCCCTGGTGTACGGCGGCTGGGCCCGCCCGGGGTGGACGTCGGCCGGCCGGCTGCCCGGGGACATGACCTTCGGCGGCATCGCCCTGGTGCAGGGACTGCTGGTGATCGTCCTCGGCGTGGTCGCCCACACGCTGCACCGCGCCCTCCCCGACCCGCGTGCCGCGATCCGCGGCCTCGGCGGTCCCGCCGTCGCCATGCTGGCCTGCGCGCTGGGGGGCGTGATGTCCGGCGGGGTGGCGCAGCGGGTGTCGGACTGGCTGGACGGCACCGGCACGTCCATCGACGGGCCGCCCGTCCTGCTGACCTGGCAGGCGTCCGTCATCCCACCGCTGCTCCTCGTCGTGCTGCTGCTCTGCGCCGCCCTGGCCCGGCGCACCTGGAGCCTCGCCCGGGCGGAGCGGGACGCCGTGGAGGGCGATCACCCCGGAGAGGCCGGGGACCCGGCCCGCACCCGCCGCATCGCGACCGCCCGCGCCATGGCCGGCCTCACCGACCGGGGGCCTCTCGTCCTCGCCGTCACCTCCGTCACCACCCTGCTGCTGGGCGCGGCGGCCCTCGTGGGCGCCCTGACGACCGACCAGGTGCCGGCCGACGCCGCGCGCGGGACGTACGCCGTCGTGCACGGAGCCGCGCAGACCGCGCAGGCGCTGGGCTCCTGGCTCATCGGCCTCGGCTTCGTACTCTTCGTCACCTGGGGCAGGCGCGCCTACAAGGACGCCTCCGCCCGGCGCACCATCGGCATCCTGTGGGACGTCGGCACCTTCTGGCCGCGCGCCGCCCACCCCTTCGCACCGCCCTGCTACGCCGAGCGCGCGGTGCCCGACCTGACCTGGCGCATGGCGACCTGGACCCGCGCCACCGGGGGGCGCCTCGTCATCTCCGGGCACTCGCAGGGCAGCGTCCTCGCCGCCGCCGCGGCCTGGCAACTGGCGCCCTCCGCACGCAAACGGGTCGCCCTGCTGACCTACGGCTCTCCGCTGGAGCGCCTCTACGGCCGCTGGTTCCCCGCCCACTTCGGACCCGCCGCGCTCGGCTCCCTGCACCGGGACGTCGACTGCTGGCGCAACCTCTACCGGCGCACCGACCCCATCGGCGGCCCGATGCGGCTGCCCGGCGACTGCGGCCCGGCCGTGGACCGCGAGCCCCTCAAGGACCCGCTGACGTACGGCCGCACCGATCTGCACCCGCTGCCCGCGCCGATCCTGGGCCACTCCGACTACCAGGCCGACCCGGCCTTCGCCGAGGAACGGCGACGGCTGCTGGCCCGGCTGCGCCCGGAGGTGCCGGCGCCGCGCCACACCGGCCAGGCACCGCCCGTTCCGGGCGCGGACGGTGGCCCCGGCGGCTGCTAGGGCACGCCCCCCGGGGGAGCTACCGGGGCAGCTCCGGCAGGTCCTCCTCGTAGAGCAGGCTCAGGTCGTCCGTGCTCGGGTCCGCCAGCTGGGCGACGCGGCTCGCGTGCCGCTCCACCATCGCCTCGAAGGTCTGGCGCGCGGTGCGGCCGTTGCCGAAGGCCGGGCCCTTGGGGATCGCCGCGAAGTACCGCGTCAGCGCCTCGGGCACGCCCGGCGCCAGCCGGTACTCGTGCTCCTCGGCCTGCTGCTCCACGATCCGCAGGAGCTCCTCGGGCCCGTAGTCGCCGAAGGTGATGGTCCGTGAGAAACGGGACGCCACACCGGGGTTGACCGACAGGAAGCGCTCCATCTCCGCCGTGTAGCCCGCGACGATCACCACGACGGCGTCCCGCTGGTCCTCCATCAGCTTCACCAGCGTGTCGATGGCCTCCTTGCCGAAGTCCCGGCCCGCGTCCTCCGGGGACAGCGCGTACGCCTCGTCGATGAACAGCACACCGCCGCGCGCCCGCTGGAACGCCTCCTGGGTGCGGATCGCCGTGGAGCCGATGTGCTCGCCGACCAGGTCGACGCGGGACACCTCGACGAGATGGCCCTTCTCCAGTACGCCCAGGGAGGCGAGGATCTCGCCGTACAGCCGGGCGACCGTCGTCTTGCCGGTGCCGGGGGAGCCGGTGAAGACCAGGTGGCGTTTGACCGAGGCGGCCTTCAGCCCCGCCTGCTGCCGGCGCCGGCCCACCTCGATCATGTCGGTCAGGGCCCGGACCTCGCGTTTGACGCTCTCCAGGCCGACCAGCGCGTCCAGTTCGCCGAGCACGGCCTTCGACGGCCGCGCGGGCTCCTCGGGTCCGGCGCCCGCGATCAGCGGCTCCTGCTCGGTGCTGCGCTGCCCGGGGATCGAGCCCAGCAGACCGCCGGGGGAGTGGCCCACCGTCTCCACGGCCGTCTCCCGTGCGGGGGGCGGAGCCAGACCGCCGCCGCTCTCGTCACTGGCGCAGTCCTCGACGAGCGGTCCGGAGTCGGACGACGCGTCCGGGCCGCCGTCCGCGAACTCGAATCCGCCGCGCGCGCACCGCTCCGTACGGCACTTCCGCAGCGTCGTACGGCAGCCGTCGATCACATGGAAGCCGTAGCCGGCGCTGCCCGTCACCCGGCAGCCGAGGAAACTGCCGCGGCCGCCCGCCGACACGTACACCCCGGCCTCGGAGGGGGAGTCGACCGTGCAGCGCTCGATGGTGGGGTCGGCGCCCTTGGTGACGATCACGCCGGTGCGGTTGCCGACCAGGGTGCAGTTGTTCAGGGTGCCGCCGCTGCCGTGGTCGCGGAACCACGCGCCGGTCGCCGCGTCCCGGATGCGGCAGTCGTCGAGCTGCGCGACGGCGCCGTCACTCACCGACACCGCCGTGTTCCGCACCTGGGACAGGTCGCTGTCCACGACGTCCGCGCGCGAGCCGCGGTCCAGCACGAACAGTGCGTCCGGCACGTCGTGCACCCGGCAGGAGTCGAGCACCGCGGTGGCGCCGTCGCTGACCCACACCGCCGGGTAGTCGCCCGTGCTGTCGAAGATCTCGCACTGGTTGGCGTCCACGCGCGTGCCCGGGTCCCACACCGACAGGCCGTTGCGCCCGAACTGCCGCACGCTGGTGCGGGTCAGGGTGAGCACGGAACGGGAGCGCAGGTCGACCGCGTTCTCCGGGATGTCGTGGATACGGCAGTCGGCGAGCGTGAGCACGGCGTCGGTGTCGAGCGTGACGCCGTCGGAGGTGGTGCGGTGCACGTCGCAGTCGGTCAGGTGCGCGGTGGCCCGGCCGGAGACCTGGACGCCGCTGCCCCGCACCTCGTAGATCTCGCACCCCACCGCCTCCAGCGCGGAGTGCTCACCGGTCGCCGTCAGCCCCGAACCGGCGGCGTGGTGGATCCGGCAGCGCTCCAGCCGGGGGTGCGCGCCGGAGCGCACCGCGACACCCGCCTGGCCGGCCGAGACGACCTCGCACTCCTCGAACACCCCGCCCCCGCCGTCGAGGACGGCGATGCCGACGCCCGCCGGATTGTCGACGGTGCAGCGCCGCACCGTGGGCCGGGCGCTGCCGCGCACCTCGATGCCGGACGCGGACCGGGTGACCACCCGGACGTCCAGCAGCTCCGGGGTGCCCTCCTCGACGAGCACCGCGGCCGCCGCGGCGTCCTGACCCTCGACGTGCAGGTCCTGGACGACGGCCGAGGCACGCACCGTCAGCGGCACCCCGTCGACGGGCGCGATCCGGACCGAACCCTGGGCGCCCTCGGGCCCGCGCAGGGTCACCGCCCGCTCGACGACGAGGTTCTCCCGGTAGGTCCCGGGGGCGATGGTGAGGACGTCACCGTCGGCCGCGGCCTCCAGGGCGGCGGCGAGCGATGCGTACTCACCCGTGCGGCGCCGCCACCGCGAGGTGCCGGAGTGCGTCACCTGGACCGTGCCCTGTGCCATGGCGTTGCTGTGCCCCCACCTCGTCGTACTGATGGCTCGTTCGCCGTCGGGGACGCCCCGGCCGGGGCGGGCCCGCGGCCGGGCCCGCGGGCCCGCACGCGCTTCCGACACCGGCACGCACCTGTGGCTTCCTCACGCGCGGGTTGTCGCCGATTGCTTCGGCCGGTCCACCGTAGCGTGCGCGCAGACGGTGGGTTGACCAGAGGTGGAAGCCCGTCAGCTGCCGGCGCCGGTCCGGCCCCAGTCCGGGCCCGCCCGGTCCCACTCCTGCTCCCAACGGTCGTAGCGGCGGCGGACCATGCGCCACACGACGATCCGCCGGCCGGCCTCGACCAGGACCGCGGTGGCCAGGGCGGCGCCGACACCGGCGAGCGCGGCGTGCGTCGTGGCGGTGGCGGGGTCCAAGGGGCGGGCCACCAGCCGGCCCTGCTCATCGGTCCATATGCGGAAATGGTCGCCGGGGTGCGGGTCCCGCAGACCCGCCAGGACGGAACCCCGTTGCTCGGAGCCGTCCGCCGCTTCCCAGCGGGCGAGGACACGGCTGCGCAGGTCCCCGGCCGAGACGCCCTCCGGATCGACGTCGAACGGGGAGCGCTTGAGCTCGCGGACGACGGAGGCCGTGACCTGGTGCCGGGACTCGTGCTGGGCCCGGACCGACCGCTGCAGGACATCCTGCGCCGCGCCGCCCACGAGCGCGCCGATCAGGGGCGCGACGAGGAGGATCAGCAACAGGCCCCCCAGGGCCACCCAGGCCTCGACCAGGTCGGTCGTGCGGCGCAGCGGATTGTGCCGCCAGCGCCAGAGTCCGCTGATCGCCCGCACCGTCCGGCCCCCTTCCCGCTCCCTGCCGCCCCCGGTCGATCCGTCCAGCCACGAGCCGGTCCGCAGGACCCGACGGCACCTCGTGCCGGCGTCCTCGGCCGTCTCTTCTCACCTGCGTCTCATGAAGGCCAACGCGCGGGCCCGGGACCGGGTTCCCGGTCACCGGGAGTGGGGCGCGTCGCATCCGTCACTCGACGATCCGCACCGGGTCACCGACCCGGACCGTGCCGCGGCCGAGGGGCACGAGATTCTGCCCGAAGACCAGCTTGCGGCCGATGCGGCGATGCCGCCCGAGGCTGTACAGGGGCTCTCTGCCGCGCTGGGCGGTGTCCTGGTCGGTGGTCGTCACCACACAGCGTCCGGACGGTTTGGCGACGCGGAAGCCGACCTCGCCGACGCTGATGCGCGACCAGCCGTCCTCGGCCCACGCGTCGGTGCCGGTGACGACCAGGTTGGGCCGGAAGCGGTTCATGGGCAGCGGGCCCTCCGCCGCGTGGTCCCCGCGCGCGATCAGGGAGTTGAGGGCGTCGAGGGACGCCGTCGTCGTGAGCAGCAGCGGAAAGCCGTCGGCGAAGGACACGGTCTCGCCCGGCAGGGCGTACTCGGGGTCGACGGGCCGGCGGGTGGCGGGCTCGTCCAGGTGCACCAGCCGCACGTCCGCCCCGAGATGGGCGCTGCACCAGGCGTGCACGGCGTCGTCCCGCACCGGGACCGCCTCGACCTTGTCACCGAAGAGCTGTACCGGGATCGTGCTCGCCGCGTGCGGAACAGGAACCGTGAGCGGGCTGCTGCCGGGCGCGGACAGCCGGACGCCGCCGCCGGGCAGGAGCTCGGCGGCGGCCAGGGCGAGGCGCGGCTGCTCGCGCTGTGTGACGACCTTTCCCCCGTCGTCGACCAGCATCCAGCGGCGGTCTCCGGCCAGCCCCCAGGGCTCCACGACGGCCTCCCGGGGCGCGAGGCCCCGGAACGCCTTGACCGGATGGACGTGAATCGACTGCAGTCGCGCGTTCCCCATGGAGTCATGGTGCCAGGTGGCACCGACAACCGGGGGAGACGGCTCAGTAGCCGCGGTACTGCTGGTTGTTGTACGGATCCTGATAGGGCGCCGGGGCGGGCCGCGGCGCCGCGGGGCGCATCGCCTCGTACCCCGCGGGGCCGGGCGCGGCCGGGCGGGGCTGCTGCGGCTGCTGGGGGCCGGGGTATCCGCGCGGGGCGCTCGCCTGCTGCGGGATGTACGGGGCGGGCGCCTGCTGCAGCGGGGCGGGCTGCTGCATCTGCTGCATCTGCATCTGCTGCGGATAGCCGTAGGAGGGCTGGGAAGGGGCCGCCGGGAGGGCGGGCAGGGCCGACGGGAGCGCCGGCAGGTGGCTTCCCGGCGCGTCGTACGCGGCGGGAACCCGGATCGGGGCGATCTGCGGGGTGCCCCGCTCGGCGACGAGCGAGTCGTAGATCGGGGTGTCCGGGAAGGAGGCGGAGTAGTAGCCGCCGCCATAAGTGGAGCGGGGGGAGGTCATGGCACATAAGTTAAGCCCACGATGTGCTGGTTGGGGAGACCGATAAGAGGGTTGTTTTCCGGGCCCGCGGTGACCTGAGTTCCCCAATCAGAGCGAAATCGGCGAAATGGGGCAGCGCAGGGCGCGATCTTGGTGTAAAGGCCAAGTTCCGGGCGGGTTACCGGCGGTTGGCCGGCGGTCTTCGCGCGCTCTCCCTGAGCGGCCCGCGGCAGGGGGAATAGGTTGGGCGGGAAAGGCTTGACGAACCGCCGGGACGCGGCCCGGCGCGGTGACACGTGATGGGGGCGGACATGTCAATGTCGAAAGGCTCGAACACCCCGGTGCCGACCACGGCGCTGCGGGTCGAACTGGGCTGGCGGTCCGGCCCCGGCGTGCCCGATGCGGACGCCTCGGCGCTGCTCCTGGTGGCGGGCAAGGTCCGCTCCGACGCGGACTTCGTCTTCTACAACCAGCCCGCGCACTCCTCCGGCGCGGTCCGGCACGAGGGCAAGCGGGACGCCGGCGGCCGGGTGACCGACAGCCTGCTGGTCGACCTCGCGCGCGTGGAGCCCGCGATCGAGACGGTGATCGTCGCCGCCTCCTCGGACGGCGGACCGTTCGGCCGGATCCCCGACCTGTACATCGAGGTGCGGGACGCGGTGCGGAACACCGTCGTCGCCCGCTTCGACAACCCCGGCGCCACGGTCGAAACGGCGTTCGTGCTCGGGGAGTTCTACCGCCGTCAGGGCGCCTGGAAGTTCCGCGCCGTCGGCCAGGGATACGACAGCGGCCTCGAAGGTCTGGCCACCGACTACGGCATCACGGTGGACGAGCCGCAACAGGCCGCCACGCCCCTCACGCCTCCGCCCGCCACGGTGCCCCCGGCCCCGGTCACCGTAGTGCCCCCGGCCCCGCCCATGACGCGGCCCGCGGGCACCCCGCCGCCCCCGGCGACGGCACCCTCCGCGGAGCCGGTCCGCCTGACCAAGGTCACGCTCACCAAGGCCGCGCCCTCCGTCTCCCTCACCAAACAGGGCGGGACCTCGGGCGCCATGCGCGTGAACCTCAACTGGGAGGTGCGCAAGCAGTTCTCCGGCTGGGCCCGCAAACTGGGCCGCCCGGTCGCCATGCACGACGACCTCGACCTCGACCTGTGCTGCCTGTTCGAACTCAGCGACGGCAGCAAGGGCGTAGTCCAGGCCCTCGGCAACGCCTTCGGCTCCCTGCACCAGCCGCCGTTCATCCACCTCGACGGCGACGACCGCACCGGTGCCGTGACGACCGGTGAGAACCTCACCATCAATCTCGACCACCAGAAGCACTTCCGGCGCATCCTCGTCTTCGTCACCATCTACGAGGGAGCGCGCTCCTTCGCCGACCTGCACGCCACCGTCACCCTCCAGCCGCAGTACGGCGCCGCGATCGACTTCTCGCTCGACGAGTGCACGGTCCCCTCGACGGTGTGCGCCCTCGCCCTGATCACCAACACCGGCGACGACCTCGTCGTCCAGCGCGAGGCGCGCTACCTGGTGCCCGAGCGCGGCGTGAGCCCGCAGCGGACGGTCGACCACGCCTACGGCTGGGGCATGAACTGGACGCCGGGCCGCAAGTGAACGCTCCGGGCGCTCAGCCCTCGTCGGGCAGGGCGCCCGGACGGGCGTAGGTGCGGCCCTTCCAGGCCGCGCCGCGCCCCCGGTAGTGCTGCACCGCGGAGTCGACCGTCATCAGGAGGTACAGGAAGGCGGTGAACGGCAGCAGCGGAGCGAGCCACAGAGGCAGCCGGTAGTACCGCAGCATCGGTGCGTACGTCCCGGCCATCACCAGCCACGCGGCGGCTCCGCACACCGCGGCCGCCGTACCGCCGGCCACCGCGCCCGCGACCACCGCGGCCGGCGGCACCAGATACACCAGCGCCAGGCCGGCGACCGTGCCGGCGAGCAGCAGCGGGTTGTGCCTCAACTGCGCGTAGGCGCTGCGCGAGACCATCCGCCACAGGTCGTGCAGCCGCGGATAAGGGCGCACACTGTCCACGCCGTCGGCCAGCCCCAGCCACACCCGGCCGCCGCTGCCCTTGACCGCCCGGGCGAGGGCCACGTCGTCGATGACCGCGTGCCGGATGGCGTCCGGGATCCGCGCCCGCTCGGCGGCGTCGGCGCGCAGCAGCACGCACCCGCCCGCGGCGGCCGCCGTCCGCGTCGCCCGCTTCCCGGCGCGCTCCTTGCCGATCCGCCGGAACGGGTACAGCTGCGCGAAGAAGTAGACGAAGGCCGGCACCACGAGCCGCTCCCACGCGCTCTCGACCCGCAGCCGGGCCATCTGCGAGACGACGTCGAAACCACCGGTACGGGCCGCGGCCACCAGCTGCCGCAGGCTGTCCGGCGCGTGGGCGATGTCCGCGTCCGTCAGCAGCAGGTACTCGGGCTCGCGCGCGCGTGCCAGGTGGATGCCGTGCCGCACCGCCCAGAGCTTGCCCGTCCAGCCCGCCGGCGGCTCTCCGGGGGAGGCCACGGTGAGCGCGAGGCCGTCCCGGCGCCCGGCCAGGTCGCGCGCCAGGTCACCGGTGCCGTCCGTGCTGCCGTCGTCGATCAGGAAGACCTCCGCCCGCCCCGGATAGTCCTGGGCGAGCAGCGACGGCAGGCTCGCCGGCAGGACCCCCGCCTCGTCGCGCGCCGGGACGACGACGCACACCGGCGGCCACACGTCCGGCTCCGCGCGGTCGGGCAGCCTGACGTCCGTACGCCAGAAGAAGCCCTGGGCGAGCAGCAGCCACAGCCAGGCGGCGAGGGACAGGGCGGATACGACGGTCACGACGGAAGTCCACACATCGGCGCTCACGTGCGCAGTCTGCCCCACGACGCGGCGCGCGAAGGCCCATCGTCTATCGTGGCCTGGTGAAGATCGCGCTCATGGACTCCGGAATCGGTCTGCTGGCGGCCACCGCTGCGGTACGGCGCCTGCGGCCGGACGCCGATCTCATCCTCTCCCTGGACCCCGACGGCATGCCCTGGGGCCCGCGGACCCCCGAAGATCTCACCGGCCGGGCCCTGGCCGTCGCCGAGGCCGCCGCCGCGCACCGGCCGGAGGCCCTGATCGTCGGCTGCAACACGGCCACTGTGCACGCGCTGCCCACGCTGCGGGCCCGCTTCGAACCCGGCCTTCCGGTCATCGGCACCGTCCCCGCGATCAAGCCCGCCGCCGCCGGCGGCGGCCCCGTGGCGATCTGGGCGACGCCCGCCACCACCGGCAGCCCCTACCAGCGCGGACTCATCGAGGAGTTCGCCGTCGGCACGCCCGTCACCGAGGTGCCCTGCCACGGTCTCGCCGAGGCCGTCGAGCACGCGGACGAGACGGCGATCACCGACGCCGTGGCCGCCGCCGCCGCGCTGACGCCCGAGGACGTGACGACCGTCGTCCTGGGCTGCACCCACTACGAACTCGTCGCCGAACGCATCCGCGCCGCCGTGCAGCGCCCCGGCTCCCCGCGCCTCGTCCTGCACGGCTCCGCCGGCGCGGTCGCCGCGCAGGCGCTGCGCCGGATCGGTGCCCGGCCCGACCCCGGGGCCCCGGCCGCGGGCACCCTCACCGTGCTGCTGAGCGGACGCGAGGGCGCCCTGCCCGAGACCGCGACGGCCTACGAGGAAGGCCGGCTGCTGCGCACGGTCACGCCGGCCCGCTGACCGGGGCCGCACGCCCGCTCGGCCCAGTCACCCTGCGCGACGAGGTAGCCGCGCAGCGAAACATGAGTAACCTCATATCCATGAGGCATCGCCCCGGCGAGAGCACCCCCGCCCCGGACGTCTGGACCGGACGTGCCACCAACCGCGTCCAGTGGTTCCTGGCGCTCATCGGCGTCGCCTGCGTGGCACTCGGCATCGCGCTGGCCGTCGACTCGGCCTGGGAGTCCGGCATCGCCCCGCTGGCCATGGCCGTCGTCGGCTGCATCGCGGCCGGACTGCTCGTGCTCTTCGGCACGCTGGCGTTCGTGCACGTCGCGCTGAGAGTCGACGAGGAGTGCCTGGAAGTGCGCTGCGGCCATATCGGCGTGCCCCGCCGGCGCATCCCCCTCTCGCACGTCGTCGGAGCCGAGTTCACCCCGCACGTCACCCCGCGCCACTGGGGCGGCTGGGGCTACCGCTGGCGACCGGAGAAGGGCACCGCCGTCGTCGTACGGCGTGGCGAGGGCCTGATCCTGCGGCTGTGGGACGGCCACACCTTCACCGTCACCGTGGACGACGCGGAAGCGGCCGTCCAGGTCATCAAGGAGCGCCTCCGCCCGAAGACCCCGGGCCCCGCGACGCACTGAGGCCGCCGAGGCGCAACGGACTCCGCTCCCGCCGGCACGGGCCGCCGCGCCCGAGGCACTCGTCCCGTCTCCCCACCCACGGCGTGCCTGTCCGACGGGGAGTCGCCCGCGCGTCACCGGAACGCCCGGCGAGCCCGCTGCCCCGTCCCCGGCACAGCCGTCGATGGCTCGTCGGCGAGGGGGCGGGCCGTGGCGAGCCCCGCGAGCAGTCCCGCGCCCACCGACACGGCGGTGAAGCTCAGTGCGTTGCCCACCGAGGCGATGGCAGCCAGCCCGGTGAGCGCCACCCCCGCGGTCAGCACGAGCGGCGTCGGACGCGGCGAGCGCCAGAGCGCGTACAGCACCCAGCCGAAGGCCGCTCCCAGCAGGACGACGCCGACGACGCCCTGTTCGGCGGCCTGCTGCCAGGCCGCCGAGTGGGGCCTGCCGTCGGACACCGCCGACTGCCCGGCCGTCGGACTCAGCTCACCGAAACGCCCCGGGCCCACGCCGAGAACGGCGTCCTCGCGCAGCAGGTCCAGCGCGTCGCCCCAGAGCAGGACACGGGCGGAGGACAGCCGTCCCTCCAACGGCACGGCGAGACCGCCCGGCACGGCCCCCGCCGCGACCGCCCAGGTCAGCACGGTCACCAGGCCCGCCACCAGACCCAGCCCGGAGAGCGCGGCACCGCGGCGGCGGATGCGGCCGGCGCCGAGCGAGCACAGCAGTACCACCGCACAGGCCACGCAACCGGCGGCCGAGCCCAGGACGGCCGCGGTCACGGCGATCCCCGCGGCCAGCAGACGCAGCACCAGCCGCACGGCCGGCACCGGACTGGCCCAGGCCCCGCAGCACGCCGCACCCGCCGACAGGACCAGCAGGGCCGCGGTGGCACCGGCGTGCCCGAGCGGCACGGTGATCCGCGGCCCGGTGACCAGACACGGAACGGCCACCGTCAGAGCGGCACCGGCGAGCCCCGCGGCACAGGGAGCGGCGACCGGCAGGAGCGCACCGCAGATCCGCCCCACGGCGTAGCCGGCGGCCACCGCCAGCACCGCGAGCAGCACCCCCTCCGGACGCCCGTCGCGCGCGGCGGCCGTGATCAGCGACCAGGACGCACACGCCCCGAGGATCACCACGCCCGCCGCGTCCGACCCGCTCCGTCTCGTGCCGTCCGCCGCCGCAACGGCCGCGGACTCCCGCCCCCTCGCGCCCACCATGCCCCCCGCCCGTGTCGCCCCCGACCTCGACGGGCCCCGGCGCCCGGACGACAGGACCGGACGACTGAGGCTCCGGCACACCGTAACGGCTGGTCGGCGGATTGGGGACGGCTCGGCGGCCGGTTGTGCCGAAACGATGCGGCACCCGCCACCCGGGGCCCACCGGCCCCCACGAACCATGCTGTCGGCGGCGAAGTCACGCGCCGTACACTCCGGGGCGTGACCGTCACCGCAACCACCGTCGGCGAGCCGGACCGGCTGAAGCCGCAGGCCGCACCCGCCTCGCGCCTCGCCGCGCGGCTCACGCGCCTGTATCCGGCCGCCGCAGCCGCGCTCTCCGGCGTGCTGCTCTACGTCAGCTTCCCGCCGCGCACCCTGTGGTGGCTGGCCCTGCCCGCCTTCGCCGTCTTCGGCGCGGTGCTGCGCGGCCGGAGCTGGAAGGCGGGCCTCGGTCTCGGCTACCTGTTCGGCCTCGGCTTCCTGCTGCCCCTGCTGGTGTGGACCGGTGTGGAGGTCGGCCCCGGCCCCTGGCTCGCCCTGGTCGTCATCGAGGCGATCTTCGTCGCGCTGGTCGGGGCGGGCATCGCCGCGGTGTCGAGGCTCCCGGCGTGGCCGGTGTGGGCGGCGGCCGTGTGGACAGCCGGAGAGGCCGCACGCGCGCGCGTCCCCTTCCACGGCTTCCCCTGGGGGAAGATCGCTTTCGGACAGGCCGACGGCGTGTTCCTGCCGCTCGCCGCGGTCGGCGGTACACCGGTCCTCGGCTTCGCGGTCGTCCTGTGCGGCTTCGGCCTGAGCGAGACCGCCCGCCTGGCCGTCGGGGCACGCCGCACCGGCGCCGTACGGCGGGGGGCGGCGGCAGCGGCCCTGCTCGGCGTGGCCGTACCCGTCGTGGGCGCCGTGGCCGCCCGGCCGCTGGTCACCGACGAGGCGGAGGACGGCACCGCGACCGTCGCCGTCATCCAGGGCAACGTGCCGCGCGCCGGCCTCGACTTCAACGCTCAGCGCCGCGCCGTACTCGACCACCACGCGCGCGAGACGGAACGCCTGGCCGCCGAGGTCAAGGCGGGCAAGGCCGACCGCCCCGACTTCGTGCTCTGGCCGGAGAACTCCTCCGACATCGACCCCTTCGCCAACGCCGACGCGCGCTACGTCATCGACCGGGCCGCCAAGGCGATCGGCGTGCCCATCTCGGTCGGCGGTGTCGTCGAACGCGACGGCAAGCTCCTCAACGAGCAGATCCTGTGGGACCCGGACAAGGGCCCCACGGACACCTACGACAAACGGCAGATCCAGCCCTTCGGCGAGTACCTGCCGCTGCGCTCGATGATCGGGGCGATCAACGACGAGTGGACCTCCATGGTCAGCCGGGACTTCAGCCGCGGCACCGAGCCCGGCGTCTTCACCATGGCCGGCACCGAGGTCGGCCTGGTCACCTGCTACGAGGCCGCCTTCGACTGGGCCGTGCGCTCCGAGGTCACCGACGGCGCCCAGCTGATCTCCGTGCCCAGCAACAACGCGACCTTCGACCGCAGCGAGATGACCTACCAGCAGCTCGCGATGTCCCGCATCCGCGCCGTCGAGCACAGCCGGACCGTCACCGTGCCGGTGACCAGCGGCGTCAGCGCCGTCATCATGCCGGACGGCCGGATCACCCAGAGGACCGGCATGTTCGTCGCGGACTCCCTGGTCCAGGAGGTGCCGCTGCGTTCCTCCGAGACCCCCGCCACCCGGTGGGGCGTGTGGCCGGAGATCGCCCTCGTGCTCGTCGCGGCCGGCGGGCTCGGCTGGGCCGTCGGCGCCGGTGTGCGCGGGTGGCGCGCCCGTGACGTGTGACCGTCCGCCCGCCGCACGCCCCGCGACCTCGCAGGGAGCGGCCCGCCCGGCCCGTTAGGGTCGGGCGCATGCCTACCCCCGACTTCATCCGCGACCTGCGCGCTTCTGCCGGACACCAGCTGCTGTGGCTCCCCGGAGTCACCGCCGTCGTCTTCGACGAGGAGGGGAGGGTGCTGCTGGGCCGGCGGGCCGACAACCGGCGCTGGTCGCTGATCGGGGGCATCCCGGAACCCGGGGAGCAGCCCGCGGCCTGCGCCGTGCGCGAGGTGGAGGAGGAGACCGCCGTCCGGTGCGTCGTCGAGCGGCTCGTCCTCGTCCAGGCACTCAGCCCGGTGACGTACGAGAACGGCGACGTCTGCCAGTTCATGGACGTCACCTTCCGCTGCAAGGCGGTCGGCGGCGAGGCCCGGGTCAACGACGACGAGTCGCTGGACGTGGGCTGGTTCGCGGTCGACGCCCTGCCGGATCTCGGGGAGTTCGGGCAGTCCCGGATCAAGCAGGCACTGTCCGACGCACCCACATGGTTCGACCCCACTGGTTCTGTCTGAACTATGGGGCGTGCCCACATGGGGCGCGGGGTGGGCCCTGCCTAGGGTCGGGACATGACCTCGCCCAGTGTCCTCCCGGCCCCCCACGCCTCCCCGCTCGACCTCGGCGGCCGCACCGCCCTCGTCACCGGTGCCGCCGGCGGCATCGGCCGCGCCTGCGCGCTGCGGCTCGCCGCCGCCGGGGCCAAGGTCAGAGCGGTCGACCGGGACGCCACGGGGCTGGACGCGCTCGCCGAGCTCGCCGTGGACCTCACCGGAACCGTCGAACCGCACGTCCTGGACCTGACCGACCTGGACGCCGCCGAACACGCGGCCGCCGGCACCGACGTCCTCGTCAACAACGCCGGGCTGCAGATGGTGCGCCCTCTGGAGGAGTTCCCGCCGGACGTCTTCCACACGGTGCTCACCGTCATGCTGGAGGCCCCCTTCCGCCTGATCCGCGGCGCCCTGCCCCACATGTACGGGCAGGGCTGGGGCCGCATCGTGAACATCTCCTCCGTGCACGGACTGCGCGCCTCCGCCTACAAGGCGGCCTACGTGTCCGCCAAGCACGGACTGGAGGGCCTGTCGAAGACCGCCGCCCTGGAGGGGGCCGCCCACGGCGTCACCTCCAACTGCGTGAACCCCTCCTACGTACGCACCCCGCTCGTGGAGAAGCAGATCACCGACCAGGCCCGGGCGCACGGCATCCCCGAGGAGCAGGTGCTGTCCGACGTACTGCTGCGCGACAGCGCGCTGCGGCGGCTCATCGAACCGGAGGAGGTCGCCGAGGCCGTGGCGTACCTGTGCGGCCCGCAGGCGTCCTTCGTCACCGGCACGTCCCTCGTCCTGGACGGCGGCTGGACCGCGCACTGAGCGGGACGACGATGCGCGTTCCGAACGGCGCGATGCGCCCGGCGGCCCGGGTTTTCCACAGGGCTGCCGGGACGACCGTGCGATGGGGAATCCTGTGAGCATGTCCCGCGATCACGCGCAGTCCGCCGAGCGCCCCGTCCGCGATGCCGCGGCGCCGGTGCTCCCTGCGGCGCCCGCCGGCGCCGAGACGCCCTTCCTGGAACTGCTGGCCAGGGGGGCCTCCGCCGACGCCTACGAGCAGCCGGTGCTCCTCGCCCGCGCGGAGGGCGGACCGGCCGAGCGGATCGCCGCGCTGGAGCGGGCCAAGCTCCTCGCGCTGCGCGTGCGCTCCGAGCTGGAGGGCCGGCGCAGGCGCGAGGCCGAACTGTCGGCACTGTTCGAGACGGCCCACGACCTCGCCGGGCTGCGCGACCTGGACGCCGTACTGCGCGCGATCGTGCAGCGGGCCCGCTCGCTGCTCGGCACGGACGTGGCCTACCTCAGCCTCAACGACCCGGCACGCGGCGACACCTACATGCGCGTCACCGAGGGCTCGGTCGCCGCCCGCTTCCAGCAGCTGAGGCTCGGCATGGGGGAGGGGCTCGGCGGCCTCGTCGCCCAGACCGCCCGGCCCTATGTCACCGACGACTACTTCAAGGACGCCCGTTTCCAGCACACCCGCACCATCGACACGGGCGTACGGGACGAGGGCCTCGTCGCGATCCTGGGCGTCCCGCTGATGCTCGGGCACCACGTCATCGGCGTGCTGTTCGCGGCGGACCGGCGCGCCCGGGTGTTCGAGCGGGAGCAGATCGCCCTGCTCGGTTCCTTCGCGGCCCTCGCTGCGGCGGCCATCGACACCGCCAACCTGCTCGCGGAGACCCGCTCGGCCCTCGCCGAGCTGGAGCGGGCCAACGAGATCATCAAGGACCGCAGCGGCGTCATCGAACGCGCCTCCGACGTCCACGACCGGCTCGCCGAGCTGGTCCTGCGCGGCGGCGGCGTCCACGACGTGGCCGCCGCGGTCTCCCAGGTCCTGGCCGGCACCGTCGAGTTCACCGAGGCCGCCGCGGCACCCGCCCGGGCCCTGGAGACGTCCCGCGCGGAAGGACACGCGGTGCGGCACGACGACGACTGGATCGCCGCCGTCACCGCCGGCGGCGAACTGCTCGGCGCCCTGGTCCTGCGCGGACATCCCGGACTCGACCCCGTGGACCAGCTCACCCTGGAGCGGGCCGCGATGGTCACCTCCCTGCTGCTGCTCGCCCGGCGCTCCGCCGCCGAGGCCGAACAGCGGGTGCGCGGCGAACTGCTGGACGACCTCCTCGACGCCCGCGACCGCGACCCGCGCCTGCTGCGCGAACGCGCCCGGCGGCTGCACGCCGACCTCGACGCCACGCACGTCGTCCTCGCCGCCCGACTCGACGCCACCGCGCCCGACGCCGACCAGGAGGCGGACGCACGCCGACGCCTGTGGGCCGCGGCCTCCCACCTAGCCGCGACCCGGCACGGCCTGGCCGCCGCCCGGGACGGCGGCACCGTCCTGCTGCTGCCCCTCGACGCCCAGGACGGTGCCACGGAGCTGGCCCGCCGTACCGCACGGGACCTGGGCACCGCCGTCCACGAGGCCGTCACCGTCGGCGCCTCCGCACCCGTCGAGGACCTCGCCGCCCGCCCCGAGACCGTGGCCGCCGCCTACCACGAGGCCAGGCGCTGCCTGGACGCCCTGCGGTTGCTGAGCCGCTCCGGGGACGGCGCCGCCGCCGAGGACTTCGGTTTCCTGGGGCTGCTCCTGGCCGGCGACCGGGACATAGCCGGTTTCGTCGACCGCACCATCGGCCAGGTCGTGGACTACGACGAGCGACGCGGTACCGAACTGCTGCGCACCCTCGACGCGTACTTCGCCTGCGGCATGAGCCCCGCACGCACCAAGGACGAGCTCCACGTCCACGTGAACACGGTCGCGCAGCGCCTCGAACGCGTCGCCCGCCTCCTCGGCGACGACTGGCAGAGCCCCGCCCGCACGCTGGAGATACAACTGGCCCTGCGACTGCACCGGTTGTCGGCCCCGGCGCAGCGCTGACCCCCGCACGCGGGGGCGTACGGGGGCCGGCGGCGCGGCAGTCAGGCGGTACGCGCACCGGTGGGGCGGGAGCCGGCCTGCTCCTCGGCACCCTCCTCCGCGGACGTGACGTCGGTGAGATCCCGGTGGCGGGTCTCCTTGGCCACGCCCACGGCGACCAGTGTGATCAGTACCGCGGTGATGACGTAGAGGGAGATGAACGTCGAGCTGTTGTACTCGTTCAGCAGCGCGGTGGCGATCAGCGGCGCGGGGGCGCCTGCCGCGACCGACGCGAACTGGGCGCCGATGGAGGCACCGGAGTAGCGCATCCGGGTCGCGAACATCTCGGAGAAGAAGGCCGCCTGGGGCGCGTACATCGCGCCGTGCAGCACCAGGCCCACGGTCACCGCGAGGAGGAGGCTCCCGAAGTGCCCGGAGTCGATGAGCATGAAGAAGGGGAACATCCACAGCCCGACGCCGGCCGCCCCCAGCAGGTACACGGGACGGCGTCCGATCCGGTCCGACAGCGCACCCCAGGCCGGGATGACCGCGAAGTGCACGGCCGAGGCGATCAGCACCGCGTTGAGCGCCGTCTGCTTGGAGACGTCGGCCGCGGTGGTGGCGTAGACGAGGATGAAGGCCGTGATGACGTAGTAGCTGATGTTCTCCGCCATCCGCGCGCCCATCGCGATCAGCACGTCACGCCAGTGGTGCCGCAGCACGGCGACCAGCGGAAGCGGCTCGGCGTCCGCCTTGCGCGCCTCCGCCTGCGCCAACGCCTGCTTGAAGACGGGGGATTCGTCGACGGACAGACGGATCCACAGACCGACCATGACCAGGACGCCGGACAGCAGGAACGGTATCCGCCAGCCCCAGCTGGTGAACGCGGCGTCCGACAGCACCGCCGTCAGCAGCGACAGCACACCGGTCGCCAGCAACTGCCCGGCCGGCGCTCCGGTCTGCGGCCACGAAGCCCAGAACCCGCGGCGCCGGGCGTCCCCGTGCTCGGACACCAGCAGCACGGCACCACCCCACTCGCCGCCGAGCGCGAACCCCTGCACGAGCCGCAGCACGGTCAGCAGCACGGGAGCGGCCGTGCCGACGGTGGCGTGCGTCGGCAGCAGACCGATCGCGAAGGTGGCCCCGCCCATCATCAGCAGGCTCAGCACCAGCAGCTTCTTGCGCCCGAGCCGGTCACCGTAGTGCCCGAAGACCAGGGCGCCGAGCGGACGGGCGGCGAACCCGACGGCATAGGTCAGGAACGACAGCAGGGTGCCGACCAGTGGGTCGGAGTCCGGGAAGAACAGCTTGTTGAAGACGAGGGCGGCGGCGGAGCCGTAGAGGAAGAAGTCGTACCACTCGATGGTGGTGCCGATGAGGCTGGCGGCGACGATGCGCTTGAGATTGCCGGGTGTCGGGGGAGCGGATGCTGCTGAGGCCATGTGCGCCACTTCCTCGTGTGCGGTGGGGACGGGTACGTGTCGGCACACCGTAGGAAGCCGCAGGTCAGGGGCACATGTGGCGGGGCACCATAGTTCGGTGGCCGGCTATAAGCGCGGCCACCATGCCGACGCACGCACCTGCGGAGCGTCGAGCGGTCCCGCTCTCCGCGCCGCCGACACCCTCGGCTCACTGCACCCCGTCCGGGGCACTGTGGCGTGTGAGGCGGAAGAGCTCGCCGCAGGAGCATCGTGAGAACGGAGAGACGCGACCGAGGCGGTCGAGCTGTCGCCGGCCTGACGGCAGTCGTCGATCTTCGCCGTGCCGGACCCGTCGGCCCGGGGCAAGTGGCATCGGTGCGGTGGGAGGGGGAAGGATGAGCGTCCATGAGCAAGCCACCCGCATCCGTCCGGCTCGCAGACGCCGCGTTCGCCCTCTTCGACGAGCGTGGTTACGAGCAGACGACCGTCGACGACATCGCCGAACGCGCCGGGGTCGGACGTACGACGTTCTTCCGGCACTACCGGTCCAAGGAAGACGTGATCTTTCCTGACCACGATCGTCTTCTGGAGCTGATCGGGCGCAGACTGGCGACGTCGAGTGACAGTACCGCTCTGGTCGCCGTGTCGGACGCGGTCCGCCTGGTGCTGCTGCACTACCTGGACGAGGGTGACCTGGCGAGGCGGCGGTACGCCCTCACGAGCAAGGTGGCTGCTCTCAGGGATCGTGAGATCGCCAGTGTGGCCCGCTACCAGCGGCTGTTCCGGGAGTTCATCGCGGACTGGATGGGGGATCCGACGAAGTCGGCGTCGCTGAAGGCCGAGCTCATGGCCGCGGCCGTGGTCGCCGCCCACAATCATGTGCTGCGCCGATGGCTGCGCGGCGAGTCGTCCGATCCGGTGGCCGAGGTCGACGAGGCGATGCGTGAGGTCCTCGCCCTCTTTCCGGCCCGCCCTTCCGCGGCGGAGTCCGGCGGCACGACCGTCGTCGCGTTCAGGACCGGGCAGGACATCGACGCGCTGCTGCCCGCGCTGCGGCAACTCGTGGAGGGCGGCGCCGGGCGGTAGGCGTCCGGGGTGTTCTGCGGTGAGCGGCGGTGGCCCTTGAGGGCGCCGCCGCTCACTCGTGTGCGACCGGCGGCACGGCGCGACGAGGCCGCGCGTAGTTCCGGCGTACGACCGCCGCAGGGACTGAGTTCTTTACTGATGGTACTGAGTACCATACTGTGGTGTCGTGCACGGTGGAGGGGGACCGCGCACATGCGTGCACGGTGCGCCGAGCACGCTGGATTTCCGGCTCGGTGCAGGGAGTTGATCAGCGTGTACCACTGCCCAGGTGACCTCGTCCGCTCGCCGGCCGGCTCTGCGACCGGTCTTCTGGTGTCGGCGTCCCGCGAGCCGGAGGCCTTGTGCTTCCAGCGCTGCACGTGGTGCGGCACCGCCGCGTACCAACGGTTGCTGTGTCCGGTCTGCCGGGGCAGCGATCTGCGCACCGAGTGCAGTGAGGGTGTCGGCGTCGTCCGCCACACCACGGTGGTTCATCGCAACACCCCGACAGCGCGCAATGTGTCCCTGGTCGAGATGAGCGAGGGCTTCGTGGTGCGCGGCCGGGTCATGGGTCCGCTCATCGGCATCCACAGCGGCGACCGGGTACGGCTGTCGACGCTCACGGACCCGGTGCGGGACGAGCCGGTCTTCCAGCGCCTCGACGCGGCGTACCGGGTCTGAACCTGAGGGACCGCCGAGGCGAGCCGTGCGACGTGCCGTCCGCGGGTTCCGCTCCGGGACGAGGCCGAGACGGTCAGCCGGTCGCCGCCGAAGGCGACTGCCCCGCACGGACCAGGAGCGACGCGATGAAGACTGGACCGGCATCCGCGCCCCCGGCACCCTCGTCGCTCTCCTGGGCCCTCCGGTGCACTGCACCGAGGAGCGCCCCCTGTCACCGTCACCCGCACCGCCACCGGCTTCATCGGCGCTCCGCCGATCTGCGCCGCGCTGACCGACACCGGTCATCTCGACGTAGCCCACCGGCTGTTGGCCCAGACGGCGTGCCCCTCCTGGGTCTACCCAACGGGTACAGACCGGCAGTGCGCTGTGCGCACCCGAGGCAGCCATCGTCGGGACGGAGACCCCCTGCAGACGCGGTCATAGGTTGCGCCTATGCGGGGCATCGATTTTTGGTCGTGGACCTCCCCGCTTGTGACCGGCTTCACTGACCCGTTAGTTAGGGCGGTGCCGGTCGGGCCCGGCGCCGCAGGCATCACCCCCGCAGCCGTCCGTACCGGACTTCTCGTGGCGCGTCGGTGGTGCTCAGCCGTGCCTGGATGGAGGTTGCAATGACGCACACCCCGGACGAAGCCGTGGGCGGCACCGACGTGGTGCGGGCCAAGCCCTGGTACCGACAGCTCTACGTGCAGGTGCTGGTGGCCATCGTCGTCGGCATCGTGCTCGGCTGGCGGTGGCCGGATCTGGGCACCTCGATGGAGCCGATCGGCACGACGTTCGTCACCGCGATGAAGATGCTGATAGGTCCCATCGTGTTCCTGACGATCATCGGTGGCATCGCCGGGGTCGCCGATCTGAAGAAGGTGGGCCGTACCGGCGTCAAAGCGCTCGCCTACTTCCAGATCGGCACCATCGTGGCCCTCGCCGCCGGCCTGGTGGCGATCAATCTCTTCCCCCTCGGTGAGGGGGTGCACGCGGATGCCGGCGAGCTGGACACCTCGGGAGACGCCGGCCAGTACATCGAGAAGGGCGAGCACCAGCACTGGTGGGAGTTCCTCACCAACCTCGTCCCGCACAGCTTCTTCGGCGCGTTCGTGGAAGGGGACATCCTCCAGGTCATCTTCCTCGCCGTGATCTTCGGTATCGCGTTGAAAGTGGTGGGCAAGACCGGTGAGCCGATCATCGCGTCGGTCAACCGTCTGACGGAGGTCGTGTTCAAGGTCCTGTCGTTCGTCATGAAGGCGGCCCCGCTCGGCGCCTTCGGAGCCATGGCCTTCGCGATCGGCAAGTTCGGCCTCTCCACCCTGACGAGCCTCGGATCGCTGATCCTGCTCTTCTACGTCACGTCGATCCTCTTCGTGGTGGTCGTGCTCGGCGCCGTGCTGGCGGCGTACGTGAAGCTCAACATCTTCCAGCTGCTGCGGTACTTCAAGGAGGAGCTGCTGCTGGTCCTCGGCACGTCGACGGCCGAACCGGCGCTGCCGGGGCTGATGCGCAAGCTCCAGTTCATGGGGGTCGACCGGCCCACGGTCGGTCTGGTCGTGCCGACCGGTTACAGCTTCAACCTCGACGGGGCGGCGATCTATCTCTCCCTGGCGACGCTCTACATCGCCCAGGCCACCGACACGTCGTTGTCCGTCGGCCAGCAGCTCGGTCTGCTGGCGGTGATGCTGCTGACGTCCAAGGGCGCGGCCGGGGTGGCCGGCGGCGGGTTTATCGCGCTGACCGCGACGCTGTCGACCGTCGGCCACGTCCCCGCCGCGGGCATCATGCTCGTGTTCGGCATCGACAAGTTCATGTCCGAGTGCCGCGCCCTGGTCAACTTCTGCGGCAACGCCGTCGCCACCCTGTTCGTCGCGCGCTGGGAGAACGGCCTGGATCTCGAACGTGCCCGCGCCGTGCTGGCCGGCCGGCCCGTCGAGAGCCCATCCGGACCGGAGGCGGCAGAGGAGCGGGCCGGGACCGACGGACACAGCCGTGCGACGCCGCTACGGAAGGGCCGAGACGCCGCGGCCATGGAGGAGCGAAGCGCCGACCAGGGGGTTCCGGAACCGCGTCCGGCCGACGACGTCGCTTCCGCCGTACCTCCACGGCCGGTCTGAGCGGCGAACCGGCGACCCCGCCTCGGCCGGAGCGCTCAGCCGCAGGCTCGATAGGCTCCCTCTGTATCAGGGAGTGGAGGGAGCGCCTTGGACGCTCGGCAGCTGCAGTACTTCCTCGCCATCGTGGAGCACGGCGGCTTCAGCAAGGCAGCCGCCGCGCTGCACGTGGCGCAGCCGTCGTTGTCCCAGGCGATGGCCAACCTGGAGGCGGATCTCGGGGTCTCCCTCTTCCACCGCATGGGCCGGGGCGTGGTCCTGAGCGAGGCCGGCGCCCAGCTCCTGGAGCCGAGCCGCCGCGTCCTGCGCGACCTGGACGCCGTACGGGCACGGGCGGCCGACCTGGCCGGACTCGGCCGCGGCACGGTGGAGGTCGCCGCCATGCCGTCACCCGGCATCGAGCCCCTGACCACCCTGATCCACCGGTTCGCCGGACTGCATCCCGCCGTCACGATCAACACCCAGGCCGCCTTCACACCCGAGGAGACCGTCGAACTGGTCCGCAGCGGCGCCTGCGAGCTGGGGCTGCTGGGCGCGGCCCGGCCCGTGTCCGCCCCGGGCATCGACGTCCTGCCGGTGGAGGAGCAGCCGTTCGTGGTCGTGTCCGCGGCCGACGCGGGTTTCGAGGACGGCGACGTCCTGCGCCCCGAGGACCTGGCCGGACACAAGCTGATCGCCTCCCGCCCGGGCAGCCTGATGCGCACCATCGTCGACGACATCACCGCCCGCAGCGGGAGCACGGAGATCGTCGCCGTCGTGGACCACCGCACCTCCATCCTCCCGCTGGTGCTCACCGGCGTGGGCATCGCCGTGCTGCCGGCCGCCTGGACCCGGTTGGCCCGCCGCTGCGGACTGGTGGTCGCCTCCCTCGCGCCGACCGCTCACCTCCACGTCGCGATGATCAGCCTGCCCGACCACCTGACCCCTGGTGCGCGGGCCTTCCTCGACCTCACCCGGGCCCTGGCAGCGCGGCGGGCGGTTGCTCAACGCTGACGGCGCGCACCGGTCGCCGAACCGATCGGTCGTTCCTATGAGTTGTATCGGAAGCACGTCTTGGACGTGCCGCGACACGGGCCTGTTGACTCGAGAACGCATCGGATCAGCACGCGATCACCGTCCGCCCATGCCGGTTGAGCAGGGGCGTTCCCCAGAACCCGGAGGCTCCCCGTGCCCGAGACCCGTACCTTCCGTATCGCGGCCATCCCCGCCGACGGCGTCGGTGCCGAGGTCGTCGCCTCAGGACGCGCCGTCCTGACCGCCCTCGCCGACGCCTCCGACGGAGCCTTCGCCTTCGACTGGGAGGAGTTCCCCTGGGGCAGCGACTACTACGCCCGCACCGGGAAGATGATGGCCGACGACGGCCTGGACCAGCTCAAGGACTTCGACGCCATCTACTTCGGCGCCGTCGGCTGGCCCACCGTCCCCGACCACATCAGCCTGTGGGGACTCAGGCTGAAGATCTGCCAGAGCTTCGACCAGTGGGCCAACGTCCGCCCGGTCCACTTCCTGCCCGGCATCACCAGCCCGCTGCGCAAGGCCGACGACACCGAACTCGACTGGGTCGTCGTCCGCGAGAACAGCGAGGGCGAATACGCCGGCCTCGGCGGACGCAACCTCTCCGGACGCGGACCCGGCGGCGAAGTCGCCGTCCAGTCGGCCCTGTTCACCGAGGTGGGCTGCGAACGCATCATCCGCTTCGCCTTCGACCTCGCGCGCACCCGCGCCCGCCGCAAGGTCTCCTCCGTGACCAAGAGCAACGCCCAGCAGTACGGCATGGTCCTGTGGGACGACGTCTTCAAGCGGGTCGCGGCCGACTACCCCGACGTCGAGACCGAGAGTGTCCTGGTCGACGCGATGTCCGCCAAGTTCGTCCTGCGCCCCGAGGACCTGTCGGTCGTCGTCGCCTCCAACCTCAACGCCGACATCCTCTCCGACCTCGGCAGCGCCCTGGCCGGCAGCCTGGGCCTGGCCGCCAGCGCCAACCTCAACCCCGAGCGCCGCTTCCCCAGCATGTTCGAGCCGGTCCACGGCTCCGCCCCGGACATCGCCGGTCAGGGCCTGGCCAACCCCATCGGCGCGGTCGGCAGCGCCGCCCTCATGCTCGACCACTTCGGCCTGCCCGACCAGGCCTCCCGCCTCGACAAGGCCATCGAGACCGTCACCGGCGCCGGCATCCTGACCCGCGACGTCGGCGGCACGGCCTCCACCGAGGACGTCACCAAGGCCCTCATCGCCGCGCTGGACAATTGAATCGCCGCTTCGACGGCGGCCCTTGAGCGTCCCGGGTGAGTCTCACGTCGCGCCGACGCACCGGGACAGCCGCTGCACAGCGGCCGGACCGCGCCGGACTCCCCCGACCACAGGGGGAGTCCGGCGCGGCTGTGTGCCGACCGGCGTCCTGCCCTTCGTCGCAGCCGAGGCCACCGACTACATCACCGGCCGGACGGTCAACACCGACGGCGGCACGTTCAGGGCGGCCGCCGGAGTCATCGGCGTGGTTCCCGGATGCTGTCGATGATGCGCGTCCAGTTGTCGCTGCCGTGTCCCTTGTTGATCACGCGCTGGTAGTGGGACTGCACGGCCAGGGGGAGCGCGAGGTCGAGGCCGAGTGACGTGCTGGTCTCGACGATGTGGTCGGACGTCGCACCCATCATGGTGACCGTGCTGAGGTCGCCGGGATGCTCTCCGGCATCGAGCGCGGCACCGGGGTGTTCTTCCCCCGCCCGCAGGACGGCGCCGATCGAGTCGGTGAAGAAGAGCAGCTCCGGCAGGGCCTCCCCGGCCTTCATCCCCGCGGTGCCCAGCATCGCGGTGGCGTGCATCAGGCCGGACAAGGTGGTCAGGAACACCGCGAGTTGGGCCTGGTACATCATCTGGGCGAGGCCCGGGTCCGCACCCAGGTACTTCGGCGTTCCGAGCAGTGCCAGCGTCTCCCGGTGATGGGCCATCACCTCGTCGCCGCCGCTGTAGAAGACGTACGCCGCCTCCGTGCCGACCATCGGCGCGGGGACCATGACACCTCCGGTGAGGAAGGCGGCGCCGTGGCCCGTCGCCCAGGCCGCCGCCTCGCGTGTGCGGTCGGGAGTGTCGGAGCTCAGGTTGACCAGCGTTCGGCCGGCGAGCGATTCGGTGGCGGTGCCGAGGATGTCGTACATCGCCTGGTAGTCGGTGAGGCTGAGGATCACGAGGTCACTCGCCTCGACCGCCGCGCCGGGTGCCGGCGCGAGCGTCGCCCCGTCGGCGACGACGCCGTCGGCCCGACCGGCGGTGCGGTTCCAGACGGTGACCCGGTGGCCGGCGGCGAGGAGGGTACGGGTCATCGCCTGCCCCATCGGGCCGAGCCCGATCACGGTGACAGCGCTGTTCTGCCTGGTGGCGCGGTTCTGTTGTTCGTTCACCCCTCCATCCTGGGAGAGCACGACTAGGCTCGGAAGTACCCACTAATTTCTGCGGTACTTACCTTTTCGTAAGGGGATCAGCGATGGCGAAGGCGCCGAGAAACGGGCCCTACATCTGTGGCATCGACGCCGCGCTCGACGTGGTCAGCGGCAAGTGGAAAGGGCTGATCCTGTGGGAACTCGACACCCATCGCGTACGCCGCTTCGCCGAACTGCGCCGCGGTCTGCCGGGGGTGAGCGAGAAGATGCTGACACAGCATCTGCGCGAGATGGAGGCGGACGGTCTCGTGCACCGGAAGGTGTACGCCGAGGTACCGCCGCGGGTGGAGTACTCCCTGACCGAGCACGGGCACACCCTCAACCAGGCGCTCGCGCCGCTCGGCGTCTGGGGGACCGAGCGGATACGCCGTGAGGGCTGCGAAGAGGTCGACGTGGCCGAGGCCGCACACGGCCAGGACCTGTCCGCGGGGCCGGTGACCGAGGCTTCCGTGTCCCCCCGCGCCGTCAGCCCGGCGTGAAGCGCACCGGTGTCCCGACCGCGGCCTGGGCCGCCGCGGCGAGGGCGGATTCGGCGACGACCGCGATCACCGGGTAGCCGCCGGTCGTCGGATGGTCGTGCAGGAACACCACGGGCCGTCCGTCCGGCGGGACCTGGACGGCGCCCAGGACCATGCCCTCGCTGGGCAGTTCGCCCGTCGAGGCCCGTTGCAGCGGCGGCCCCTCGGTGCGCAGGCCGATCCGGTTGCTGTGCGGCGAGACACGGTACGTCGCCGAGGTGAACGTGCGCAGCGCGGCCGGGGTGAACCAGTCGGCGCGGGGGCCGGGACGCACCGGGAGGATCAGTTCGGCGGGCGGGCCCGGCCAGGGGGCGGCGACCGACGGTGCCGGCCGTGCGGGCACGCCCACCGGGAGGACGTCCCCGTCGCGCAGGGGAGCGGGGCCGAGCCCGGAGAGCAGGTCCGTGGACCGGCTGCCGAGGACCGGTTCGACCGCGATGCCGCCGGCGACCGCCACGTACGACCGCACGCCCGCGGCCACCGCCCCCACGTCCAGGACACCGCCCGCCGGCACCCGCACCGGCGCGCCCCAGGCCACGGGTCGCCCGTCCACCGTCACCGGGCAGGGCGCGCCGCCGACCACGACGGTGACGGCACGGTCCGACCGCAGGGCGCAGCCGGTCAGGGTGGTCTCCAGGACGGCGGCGTCGGTGTCGTTGCCGGCCAGCCGGTTGGCGAGCCGCAGCGCGTACGCGTCCAGGGCGCCGGAGCGGGGGACCCCCAGGTGGGCGTGGCCGCGTCGGCCGGCGTCCTGCACCGTGGTCAGCGCGCCGGCGCGTACGGTCGTGAGCTTGGCGTTCACGCGGCATCACCCGCCTCGACGAAACGCACCCGGGTGCCCGGTGTGAGGAGCGCCGCCTGCTCCCTGTCGGGGTCCCACAGGCGGCTCGGGTCCGGCATGGTGCCGATCAGCTGCCAGCCGCCGGGGGTGGAGCGGGGGTAGACCGCGCTGTAGGGGCCGGCGAGCGCGACCGCACCGGCCGGGACCCGGGTCCGCGGTGTGGCGCGGCGGGGCACCTGCAGCTCCGGCGGCAGCCCGGTGAGGTAGCCGAAGCCCGGTGCGAAGCCGCAGAACGCGACACGGTACGTACGGCGGGAGTGGAGGGCCGCCACCTCGTGCGGGGCGACTCCCCACAGGGCCGCCACGTCGGGCAGGTCGGGTCCGTCGTAGCGCACGGCGATGTCCACCACGGCCCCGTCGTCCGCGGCGCCCGCCGGTATCTCCCAGCCGGCGAGCCCGCGGGCCAGCGCCTCGGGGTCCCGCACTCCGTCCAGGAGGACGGTCCGCGCTCCCGGCACGATCTCCTCCACCGGCGGCAGGGTGCCCGCCTCGCGCCGTCGCAGCAGTTCGGCGTGGAAGGCGGCGGTGCGCTCGGCGTCGGGCAGTTCCACGAGGAGTGCGTGCCGCCCGGCGGGGCGGGCCGTGAGCGGCGGGTTCCCGGTCATGCGAAGGCCCCCACCCCGACCCCGGCCGCCTCCAGCGCCTCACGCACCCGCGCCGCGATCCTGGCCGCGCCCGGGGTGTCGCCGTGCACGCACAGGGAGCGGGCGGCGACCGCGACGCTCGTACCGTCCACCGCCTCGACCGCGCCGTCCACCGCGAACGCCAGCGCCCGCCGTACCACCGCGTCCCCGTCCGTCACCACGGAGTTCGCCTCGCGGCGCGGGACGAGGGTGCCCTCGGAGGTGTAGGCGCGGTCCGCGAAGGCCTCCGGCACGCCGGTGAGGCCGGCGCCCTCGGCGGCGGCGAGCAGGCGGGAGCCCGGCAGGCCGAGGACGGGCAGGTCCCCGCCCGCCAGCCGCACGCCCGCCACCACGGCACCGGCCTGCTCCGCATCGTGGACGGTGCGGTTGTAGAGCGCGCCGTGCGGCTTCACATAGGCCACCTCCGCCCCGGCGGCCTCGGCGAAGACTCTCAGGGCGCCGATCTGGTAGGCGACCTCGGCCGCGAGTTCACCGGCGGGCACGTCCATGGAGCGCCGCCCGAAGCCGGCCAGGTCGCGGTAGGACACCTGGGCCCCGATGCGCACCCCGCGCTCGGCGGCGAGGTCGCAGACGCGCCGCATCACCGAGGGGTCGCCCGCGTGGAAACCGCAGGCGACGTTGGCGCTGGTGACGACGGAGAGCAGGGCGTCGTCGTCGGTGAGGGTCCAGCGGCCGAAGCCTTCACCGAGGTCTGCGTTGAGGTCGATCACAGTGCGAACGTAATGGATTGTTGAACGATTCGACAAGGGGTGCGTGGCGTCCGCGTCGGCTGTCCGGGGGTGAAAGTCACCTCTTGTTAGATCGTTGAACGATCGTCTAGGGTCCGTGCATCTGCCACGTACCCGGAGTTATGGTCCGAGGACCGCCGAAGCGCCGACTCCGAGACTCCCGGGTCCGTGCCCTGCCCCCAACGCCTGAAGAAGGCCACCGAATGATCGTTCTTCTCGGTGTGGTCGTGGTGATCCTCGGATTCGTCACGCGCCGCAATCCCGTCCTCGTGGTGGGCGTCGCCGGTATCGTCACCGGACTGCTCGGCAAGATGGACCCGCTCGAGGTCCTCGCGGCCTTCGGCCGGTCCTTCGCCGACAGCCGCTCGGTCACCGTCTACGCCATCGTGCTCCCCGTGATCGGGCTGCTCGAGCGCTACGGCCTGCGCGAGCAGGCCCGCCATCTCATCGGCCGCCTGGGCAGGCTCAGCGCCGGCCGGTTCCTCACCGTCTACCTGCTGGTCCGGCAGGTCACCGCGGCCTTCGGCCTGAACAGCATCGGCGGCCCGGCACAGACCGTGCGGCCGCTCGTGGCACCCATGGCCGAGGCCGCCGCCGAGCGCACGACGGGAGCCAAGCTGCCCGACCGCCTGCGGGAGAAGGTGCGCTCCTACTCCGCGTCGGCCGACACCGTGGGCGTCTTCTTCGGCGAGGACTGCTTCATCGCGATCGGCTCCATCCTGCTGATCACCGGCTTCGTGAACTCCACCTACCACCAGGACATCGAACCGACCCAGCTGGCCCTGTGGGCGATCCCGCTAGCCGTCTGCGCCTTCCTCATCCACGGTGCTCGCCTGCTGCTCATGGACAGGCAGCTGGAGCGCGAGATGGCGCTCGCCGCCGCCGAGCACGACCTGCCGCTGCCCGAGGGGGCCGAGAAGTGATCAAGGTCGAATGGCTGTACTGGCTGATAGGCCTCGTCTTCGTCGTCATGGCCGTGCAGATGGCCACCGACCGCAGCAACCCCAAGCGGTGGACGTCCGCCGCCTTCTGGGGCCTGCTCGGACTCACCTTCCCCTACGGCACCGGCGTCGCCAACGCCACCGCGGACAACGGCGGCTGGACCCTGCCCGCCGAACCGCTCGGCGTCGCGGTCCTCACCCTGATCGTGCTCGCCGGGTTCAACTTCCTCGGCAAGGGCGTCCCGGTGACCACCACCGGCGAACAGCGTGAGGCCTCCGCGGCCCGGCTCGGCAGCAAGATCTTCATCCCCGCCCTGACGATCCCGCTCGTGGCCATCGTCTGCGCCTCTGTGCTGGACGAGTCCGGCCTGTTCGAGACGGGCAAGGCCACGCTCCTCGGCCTCGGCCTCGGCTGCATCGCCGCGCTGGTCGTCGGCATGATCGTCACCGGCGAGAAGAAGGTCTCGGTCCCGGTCCACTCCGGCCGCTCCATGCTGGAGGCCATGGGCTCCGCCCTGCTGCTGCCCCAGTTGCTGGCCGTGCTCGGTTCGATCTTCGCCGCGGCGGGAGTCGGCGACCAGGTCGGCGACCTCGTGAACAAGGTCCTGCCCGACGACTCCAAGTACCTCGCCGTGATCGCGTACTGCGTCGGCATGTTCCTGTTCACCGTCATCATGGGCAACGCCTTCGCCGCCTTCCCGGTGATGACCGCGGCGATCGGCTGGCCGGTGCTCATCCAGCAGATGCACGGCAACGAACCCGCGGTCCTCGCGATCGGCATGCTGGCCGGCTTCGCCGGCACGCTCTGCACGCCGATGGCCGCCAACTTCAACATCGTCCCGGCCACCCTGCTCGAACTGAAGGACCAGTACGGACCGATCAAGGCCCAGCTGCCCACGGGGCTCGCGCTCCTCGTCTGCTGCACCGTGATCATGGCGGTCTTCGCCTTCTGAACCGCCCGCCCGTCACCGTGCCGCCCGCCCCGTCACCGTAAGGAAGTGCCTTGACCCGCGTCCTCATCACCGGCTTCGCCCCCTTCGGCGGCGAGCGCGTGAACCCGTCCTGGCAGGCGGCGTCCCTGGTGGCCGCCGAACCGCCCGCCGGGCTCTCGGTCACCGCCGCCGAACTGCCCTGCGTGTTCGACGACTCCCTCGACGCCCTGCGTGACGCCGTCCGCGCGACCGCCCCCG
Organism: Streptomyces flaveolus; assembly: GCF_044765825.1. Taxonomy (NCBI): domain Bacteria; kingdom Bacillati; phylum Actinomycetota; class Actinomycetes; order Kitasatosporales; family Streptomycetaceae; genus Streptomyces; species Streptomyces flaveolus. The sequence continues at coordinate 406,878 of NZ_JBIWKU010000007.1, forward strand.
ACCTGGTGCTCTGCCTGGGGCAGGCGGGCGGGCGCCCCGGCGTGACCGTCGAGCGCGTCGGCATCAACGTCGACGACGCGCGCATCCCCGACAACGCGGGCCGGCAGCCCATCGACGAACCGGTGGTCCCGGGCGGCCCCGCCGCCTACTTCTCCACCCTCCCCGTCAAGGCCTGCGTCGCCGCGATGCGCGAGGCCGGAGTCCCCGCCGCCGTCTCCAACACCGCCGGAACCTTCGTGTGCAACCACGTCGCCTACGGCCTCGGTCACCTCATCGCCACGCAGTTCCCGCACGTCCGGGGCGGCTTCGCCCACGTTCCCTGGGCGCCGGAGCAGGTCCCCGACGGCCAGGCGCCGTCCCTGCCGCCCGCCACCGTCGCCCACGGCCTGCGCGCCCTGCTGGCCACCGCCGCCCGCACGCCGGCCGAACACGACCTGAAAGTCACCGAGGGAGCCACCCACTGATGCCGCTCAGCACCCACGCCGCCCCCTTCGCGCGGCTCGCCCTCACCAACATCACCCGGGAGTACCCCAACTTCCCGGCCCACCTGACCCTCTCCGCCGACGAACGCGTCGAGCCCCGGTCCCTGCATCCGGCCTTCTACGGCGCCTACGACTGGCACTCCTCGGTGCACATGCACTGGCTGCTCGTCCGCCTGCTGCGCCGCCACGGCGGCACGCCCGCCCTGCCGGACACCGGGACGGCCGTCGAGGTACTCGACCGGCACCTGACCGCCGACAACCTCGCCGTCGAGGCCGCCTACCTCCGCGACCACCCCTCCTTCGAGCGGCCCTACGGCTGGGCCTGGCTGCTCGCGCTCGCCGCCGAGTGCCGCGCCTACCAGGGCCCGGAGGGCGCCGGCTGGACCCGGGCCCTGGCACCGGCCGTCGCCGTCGTCGACCGGTTGATGGCCGACTGGCTGCCGAAGGCCACGTACCCCGTACGCCACGGCAACCACCCCAACAGCGCCTTCGCGCTGGGCCTCGCACTCGACTCGGGAGAGCTGTCGGCCACGACCGACCGGGCCGTACGGGAACGTCTGCTGTCCTGGTTCGCCGACGACCACGACGCGCCCGCGCACTGGGAACCCTCGGGACAGGACTTCCTGTCCCCGGCCCTGAGCGAGGCGGACGCGGTGCGCCGGGTGCTCCCGGAGGACGAGTTCGCACCGTGGCTCGACCGCTTCCTGCCCGCGCTCGGCTCCGGTGCCCCCTGTCCGCCGCTGGACGTCCCGGTCGTCTCCGACCACGCCGACCCGCAGATCGGCCACCTGCTCGGCCTGACCCTCAGCAGGGCGGCCGCGCTGCGCTCCCTCGCGCAGGCCCTGCCCGACGGACCGGTCCGCGGTCGCCTGGGCGCGGCGGCCGAGGAACACCTCGCGGCGGGCCTGCCGGCCGTGGAGCGCGGCGACTTCACCACCGACCACTGGCTGGCGACCTTCGCGACGCTGGCCCTGGACCCCGTCACCCGCCGCTGACCTCCGCCCCGCCCCGGGCGGCCGGCGACGATGCGCGAATCCAGCGGATTCACGCGATGTGCTCGACCCGTTCCGGTCGGCACGGTGTGCACCAGACACACTGACCGAAAAGGGCGGAGAACATGCTGCCGGATTCACCCCCACCGGAACCGCTCGGGCGGCCGTCGGGCACCGTTCGCACCACGGCCCGGCTGGGCCGTCTGAGGGTCGTCACGGCGGACGGCGCCCCCTCGCCGGAGCCGTGGACCGCACGGCTGATCGCCCCGGGGGACGACGAGTACCTGGTCGTCATGCTCCTGGACGGCGGTGCCGCTGACGTCGAGCAGGACGGCCGTGAGATCCAGCTGCGACCGGGCGAGATCGTCTTCTGCGACTCCGCGCGCCCGAGCCGGATCATGTTCCACCAGCCGTTCCGGTCGACGTCCCTCGTCCTGCCACGCCGGCTCGTGGGCCTGCGGGAGGCCGACCTGCGAGGGCTCACGGCGACCGCCATCGGCCCGGACACCCTGCTCGGTTCGCTGCTGCCGGCCCTGCTCGGCCGGCTCGCGGACACGGCCGCGGTCTGCCCGCCGGGCACGGGCGAGGCGTTGGCACGCAGCATCGTCGACCTGCTGGCGGTGCTGGTCGAGGAGCGACGGGCGGGGGAGGCGGCCGACGCCCCGACAGCGGCCCAGGTGTGGCTGACGCGCATCCGGGACCACATCGACCGGCACCTCGCCGACCCCACTCTGTCACCGGAGGCCGTCGCCGCCGCTCACCACATCTCCGTGCGCTACCTGCACCGGCTCTTCCAGGCCGAGGACACCACCGTCGGTCGGTGGATCCAGCGGCGCCGGCTGGAGGAGTGCCGGCGCGAGCTGGCCCGCCGGGACGCGGCGGACCGGACCGTCGCCGCGGTGGCCCGCCGGTGGGGGTTCACCAACGCCACCCACTTCAGCCGGGTCTTCCGGGCCGCCTACGGGATGTCCCCCGGCGAGTGGCGCGACTCCGCGCTGCCGAAGCCCCGCACGGTCGCACCGGTACCTGGCGGGCGCGCGGTGCCCCCGGCCGCGGCGGCCTGAGGCGAGCAGGTCCCGGCCGAGCAGGTGCGAGGGGAGGAGGTGCGGGGCGAGAAGGGTGTCCCCAGTGGTGTTCGCCCAGGTCAGTACCATGGTGGATGCCCGGCACGTCGTCCGTACCTGCCGGAACCGCCCTGACACACCGGCGGCCGACGCCGTCGCCCGGTCACCGGCGGGCGGGGAACACAGAGAGGGGCGTGCGTGGCGAGGCCGGGGAGGTCCCTGTCCCGGAGCGGTCTGCGCGGCCGGGAGAAGGAACTGGGCGAGCTGGAGACGGTGATCGCCTCGGTGGCCCGCACCGGCAGCGGCGCGCTCGCCCTGGTCCAGGGAGAACCGGGCATCGGCAAGAGCACACTGCTTGCCGAGGCCGTCGCCCGGAGCAGGACGGCCGGCTTCTGGGTGGGCCTGGGCAAGGCCGACGAACTGCACCACATCGTGCCGCTGTCGTCGCTGGCGTCCTGCGTCCTGCACGGCGATCGGCCGCTGCTGTCCGGCGACGCCCTCACGGATCTCGCCCGCCACCACGACCAGCGGATCTGGCTGCTGCAACGCCTGGCGGAGGCCATCGAGACCGAAGCCGGCCGCGCCCCGGTGCTGATCGCCCTGGACGACGTGCAGTGGGCCGATCCGCTGAGCCGGTTCGCCCTGACCCAGCTTCCGGCACGGCTGCGCACGTCACCGGTGCTCTGGCTGCTGACCGCGCGTCTGGAACCGGCCGGCCCCGCCGAGGAGATCGTCGCGGCCGCCCAAGGAGAACTCCCCACGGTCACGGTGCCGTTGGCGCCCCTGACCGGTGAGGCCATCGGTCAACTGGCCGGCGACACCCTGGGCGCGGCCGTCGACGAGCGGATACGCGGCCTGCTCAACGGAGCCGGTGGCAACCCGTTCCTGGCCGTCGAGATGCTCGCGGGACTGCGGACCGCCGGTGCCGAGGGCGCCCCGGTGCACCCGGGACTCGTCGTGGGCGTGCGCGGCCGGCTCAAGTCCCTGCGCCCCGGCACCCTGCGCTTCCTCCAGATGGGAGCGGTACTGGGACGCGGGTTCGGCTTCACCCAGGCCGCCGCACTGTGCGGCCGGGCGCCCACCGAGCTGATCCCGGCACTCGAAGAGGCGGTGCGCGCCGGACTCCTGGACGACGACGGCGACCAGCTGGTGTTCCGGCACGATCTGCTGCGCCAGGCCGTCTACGTCGACATCCCGCCGTCGGCCCGCAAGGCACTGCACCGCGAGGCCGCCAGGCACCTGGCCGCAGCCGGGCACCAGCCGATCGACACCGTGCCGCACATCCTCAAGGGCGCCCTGCCGGGCGACGAGGAGGCCGTCACGCTGCTGCGGCGGGCCGCCGAGGACGTTCTGCCGGTCACGCCCGGACTCGCCGCCGACCTGATGACGCGGGCCCTCGACCTCGTGCCACCCGGCAGGCCGTCGGGGTTCGCCGTGGGGGAGCGGGCGATCGTCTGCCAGACACGGGCCGGCCGGAACCGGGAGGCCCTGGCCACCGGTGACCGGCTGCTGGCCCTCCGGCCGTCCCCCGAGGTGTTCGGCCGGCTGCAGGCCGCGCTCGGCGCGACCCTGTGGAACATGGACCTCGCCGACGAACTGCGCCGCCGGACGGAAACGGCGCTCGCCGTCACCGGCGCCGTCCCGGAGGTCGGGGCGAGGCTGGCCGCCCTGCGTGCCCTCGCGCTGTCCCGGGGACCCGACCTGGTCGCGGCGCGCGAGGCAGGCGAGGGCGCACTGCGCGACGCCGTCGCGACCGGTGACCGGGAGGCGCACGTCCTGGCCCTGTCCGGGCTCGGCGAGATCGCCCTGAACGCCGGGGAGAACGCCGTGGCGCTGAGGCACTTCACCGCGCTCAGCGCCGTCGACCCCGCTTTCCTGCCCGAGGAGATCGTCGCCCACCAGCACCTGGACGACTTCGCGTCCGGTGAGCGGCTGCTGCTGCGGGCGGCGGACGACGCGGGATCCCCCCGTCAGGCCATGCTGCTGTGGGCGCAGGGACAGCAGCACCTGGCGCTCGGCCGGCTCGACGACGCCGAGGCGGAGCTGGTGACGATGGAACGCCTGGAGGAGGACGTACGCATACCCGTGCAGCAGGTGAACTCGCGGGTGATCCGCTCCCGGATCGCGCTCCTGCGCGGCGACGGTGAGGCGGCGCGGGGACACCTGGCCGCCGCGCGGGAGGGCCTGGCCGTCAAACCGAACCCGGGCAACACGGCCGCGGTGCGGTTCCTGGAAGCGGTCGTGGCCGAGGCCGACGGCGACACCGCACTGGCCGTCGACAGGATCCGGCAGGTGCAGGAGAGCGGCCCCTTCATGCGCTGGCGACTGCTGCGCACCTGGGTGGACGCAGCGGTACGCATCGCCCTGCGCGGCGCGGACCAGGCGCTCGCCGAGGACCTGGCCGCACAGGCCCGCGACCACGCCGCGCGCAACCCGGCCGTGCCCACCGCGACGGGCGTCGCGGCGCAGGTGACCGGGCTCGTGAGGAACGATCCCGCCCTGCTGGAACACTCCGTGGCGCTGCTCGGCGACGGCCCACGCCCCCTGGTCCGGGCCGCGGCCCTCGCCGACCTGGGACGGGCGCTGCGGGCCACGGGCGGGAAAGCGCGGGCCGCCACCGCCCTGGAGGAGGCCCGGGCCCTCTTCGCCGCGTCGGGCGCACACGCGGCGGCGGCACGTGTACTGCGGGACCGGGGCGCCGCGGGCGGCCCCCGGACAGTGATCAGGCAGCGCCCCGTCGAGGGATGGGAGGCGCTCACCGCCTCGGAGAAGAAGGTCGCCCGCCTCATAGCCGAAGGCCACACCAACCGGTCGGCCGCCGACCGGCTCGTCGTCTCCCCGCACACCATCAACACACACCTGACCTCCGCCTTCCGCAAGCTCTCGGTCAACTCCCGGGTCCAACTCACCCACGTCGTCATGGCCTTGCGCGAGGAGTGAGCGGCGGGCCTGGTACGTTCACGCGATGCCCGCCCGCACCGCCCGACGGGAGCGCGCCCGTTGTTCACAGGGCGGTCACACCGGCATCCCTGCCGGCGTCTACGCTGACCGAGCCGTCACGGAGGCCCCGAAACCACTCGTCACCTCCCGGGACCGGCGAACCGGACATGTACGTCACGCGGGAGCAAGCACCATGACCCCACCTGTCGGACCAGCGGCACGGCGGACCGCCGGCCTCTTCGGGACCGTCGCCCTGCTGCTGGCCGCCATCGGGTGCGGCCCCACGCCCGGCACGGCGGCCGCCGGTGGCGAGGTCACCTCCATCACCGCGCTCGACTACTACACCGACGACACCGAACACGCGCAGTGGAGCGGATGGCTCGACGCCTGCGGGAAGGCCGCCGGGGTGAAGGTCGAGCACACGAGCGTTCCCGGGCCGTCGCTCGTCCCGACGGTGCTGCGGCAGGCCTCCGCGCGGACGCTGCCCGACCTGCTGATGCTGGACAACGCCGACCTGCAGCAGGTCGCGGAGACCGGGGTGCTGACGCCGCTGGACCGGTACGGCATCGACTTCGACGGCTTCGGGGAAGCGATCCTCTCGGCGGGCACGTACGACGGGAAGGTGTACGGGCTGGCGCCGACGGTCAGCACGGTCGTCCTCTTCTACGACAAGGACGCCTTGTCCGAGGCCGGCGTGGCCGTGCCCAGGACCTGGGACGAGCTGAAGGCGGCGGCGGCCGAACTGACCCGCCCGGGCCGGTACGGCATGGCGGTCGACGCCGACGCCACCTTCGAGGCCGCCTGGCAGTTCCTGCCCTTCCTGTGGTCCAACGGCGGGGACGAGCGGCGGCTGGACTCCCCGCAGGCCGACCAGGCACTGCGGCTGTGGGCCGACCTGGTCGAGAACGGCTCGATGTCGAAGTCCGTGCTGAACTGGAACCAGGCCGACCTCCACGACCAGTTCGTCGCCGGCCGCACGGCCATGATGATCAACGGGCCCTGGCGGATCCCCGCCATGAACAAGACGGAAGGCCTGAACTGGGGGATGGCGCCGGTCCCCGTCCCGAGGGCGGGCCAGTCTCCCGTCACACCGATCGGCGGTGAGGTGTGGACCGTTCCCGAGAGCGCGTCCACCGCCCGGCAGGAGAAGGCCGCGCAGGTGCTCGCGTGCCTGAACGACTCACGGACCATGCTCGACCAGGCCGAGCAGCGGTACACCGTGCCCTCGCGCCCCGCGGTGGCCGCCCGGTACGCCGGCCGGGTCCCCTCGATGTCGGCCTTCGTCGAGAGCGTCGGGGGAGCCCGCTCCCGAACCAGCCGGCTCGGCGTCGAGTGGCCCCACGCGGCGACCGGGATCTACACGGCGATCCAGTCCGCGCTGACGGGTGAGCAGACTCCGGAGGAGGCGCTGCGTCGGGCGCAGCGGACCGCGACCGGTTCCTGACGCCGGCCCGCCGCGGACGTCAGGCCCGTACGAGGGGCGTGTCGACCAGATGCTCGGCCAGGAACCACGCCTGGAGTTCGCCGGTGCGGATCACCTGCGACACCAGGAGGTCGTTGGTGCCGTCGTCGCCCAGCTCGGCGGCCCGGGCGGCCGCGTCGTGGGCCTGGGTCAGGATGGTCTCGTGGGCCTGGAGCAGGCGGGAGAGCATGGCCGGGACCTCCTCCACACCGTCCGGCGGACGCGGGATCGAGGTGATCTCCGCGACGTGCCGGGGGTCTCCCACCGCGACCCCGCCCAGCGTCTGGACCCGCTCCGCGAGGGTGTCGACGAGTTCCAGCTGCTCCCCGGCGTGCTTGTCGAGGAGGAGATGCAGCTGGTAAAAGGTCGCGCCGCGCAGGAGCCAGTGGTGCTTCTTGTACAGGCCGTAGAGGATCTGGGTGTCGGCCAGGACCTTGTTCAGACGCTGGCAGGAGTACATGCGGGCGTCGTACGACAGCCCGAGGGGGAACTGCTTGACGGTGCCGAACTCCTGGATGACCGCGCCCTTCTGGTGCAGCCGGGGCTGGCTGCTCGGGGGCTTGGTGCTGGTGGTCATGGCCGCCTCCTGTGGTGCTGTGCCGTACGTTCCCGAGGGACGTTAGGCGCGGGAAGCGGGGGACGGTTGTCCGGCAGCGCACACGGCCGTGTGCGTGAGCGCACCGCGTGCCGCCGTGCTCGCCGGCGGTGCGCTCCGGGAACGGCGGCGGTGCGCCGGGAGGCACACGCCCGGTCCTGCCCGGCCGTAGCCTCGCGGTCGGACGTCCGCACCGGTCGGGGCCGGCCGGGGGCCTGTCAGCGTTCCCTTCGCACCGGGTGCCTGCTCATGACGGAGACCCGGTTGAAGGCGTTGATGGTGACCGCCACCCAGATCACCGCCGAGATCTGGTCGTCGGTGAGCACCTCGCGGGCGGCCGCCGTGGCGGCGTCGCGTGCGGCGGTGTCGGCCGGCCGGGTCGTCGCCTCGGCCAGGGCGAGGGCCGCGCGTTCCACGGGGGTGAACAGCTCGGTGTCCCGCCAGGCGGCCAGCACCCCGAGTCGCTGCGTGGTCTCCCCGGCGCGAAGGGCGGCCCGGGTGTGGACGTCCAGGCAGTACGCGCAGCCGTTGATCTGGGAGACGCGCAGGTTGACCAGTTCCACCAGGATCCGGTCGAATCCCGCTCCGGCGGCCGCCGCGCGGACCGCCTCCGACGTGTGCACCAGGGCCTGGTAGGGCTCGGGGCTCTGCTTGTCGATGAAGATCCGTCGGTCCTCGGACATCGGCAGGGGGCTGCTCAACCTGGGGCTCCTTCGGACGCGGCCGGCATGCGGGAATGGGCCACAATGGCGGATAGTTGAATATGAAAATATCATGATGACGGGAGGTGCTTCTCCATGAGCAATGTCGAAACGAGCCCCGAGGAAGTCCGCTGTGGAGCGGTGGACGACGGTGAGGGACCGGACGCGACACGGGTCGAGGTGCTCACGCCGCGCGACGTGCCGCTGGGCGGTCCGCGCGCCATGACGGTCCGGCGCACGCTGCCGCAACGGACCCGGACCCTGATCGGCGCGTGGTGCTTCGTCGACCACTACGGTCCCGACGACGTCGCCCTCACCGGGGGCATGGACGTCGCCCCGCATCCGCACACCGGACTGCAGACGGTGAGCTGGCTGTTCAGCGGCGAGATCGAACACCGGGACAGCCTCGGCAGCCACGCCCTGGTGCGGCCCGGCGAGCTGAACCTCATGACCGGCGGACACGGCATCAGCCACTCGGAGGTCTCCACCCCGAGGACCACGGTCCTGCACGGCGTGCAGCTGTGGGTGGCCCTCCCGGACGAACACCGGCACACCGCACGCGACTTCCGCCACCACGTGCCCGAGCCCGTGCGGACCGACGGCGCCGACGTCAGGGTGTTCCTGGGCCGGCTGGCGGGCGCCGTCTCACCCGTGCCGACCTTCACGCCCCTCCTCGGCGCCGAGATCACCCTCGTGCCGCACGCCTCGCTCACCCTGACCGTGGACCCCCACTTCGAACACGGGCTCCTCGTGGACCGCGGGGACGTCCGGCTGGCCGGCACCCTGCTGCGCCCGGCGGAGCTGGGTTACGTGCGTCCCGGCACCGGCACGCTGACGCTCCGCAACGAGTCCGACGAGCCGGCACGCGCCGTACTGCTCGGCGGGACTCCGTTCGACGAAGAGATCATCATGTGGTGGAACTTCATCGGCCGGTCGCACGACGAGATCCTGCAGGCCCGGGAGGACTGGATGAAGGGGACGACCCGTTTCGGCGAGGTGCACGGATACGAAGGAGCACCGCTGCCGGCGCCAGAGCTGCCGAACGCGCCCCTGAAGCCACGAGGAAGGACACGCTGACCGGCGAGAACACGGACCATGCACCAAGAAGCCGTGATCGCTCGGCCGGTCGGCGGTGCCGGCGCCGGGGCGCGGTGGTGCGTGCGTGCCGCGCCCCGTGCTGGGCCGGGTTCCCCGGTGGGGGTGTTTCAGTGGGTGGCGTGGGCTGGTCGTTCATGATCGCGGCCATGGCTTCGGCCTGGCCTTCGAGCATGTCGGCGACCATCGGGGTCTCGATCACACCGGGGCAGACGGCGTTGATGCGGGTGCTTGGGTGCGTACTCGACCGCGGCACCCCGCGGTCGGCGACCTCATCCTCGCCGTCGAAGCCCTGCCCGTACCGACCGACCCAGGTCTGACCCTCACCGCCATGAGCGCCGAACCCGGCACGGCGTCGGCCGACGGCCTCAAACTGCTCGCCGGCCGGGCCGCCACACTCGACGAGAACCACCGACCGGATGGCGAACCCAGCAACGACCAAGACGCCACACACCGACCCTGAGCATGCGCCCGGCAGCACGTGGAGGTCTCGTCCACCACGCGAGGGTGGCGATGCCGGGTCGATGACCGCGCTCTGCTCGCTGGGCAACGCGGTCCTCGCTCTGCCACTGACCCTGCCGGCGGTGCGCTTCTCGCCCCGCTTCTCCCAGACCGGCTCCCGCGGTCTGCGGCTCTGCGGCGACCAGCGACAGGGCGTCCGGACAGTGCGCCGTCGGAATGATCAAGAGGTGGCTGGGCGCCGCCGGCTCTCACCTGGATCGAGCAGGCGGAACCGGGGATTGGCCCGTAGCGTGAAGGAGAAGCCCTTGGTGCGGAAGGAGTGCCACTGGTGGCAAGGCGGGTTGATCACGCGGCGCTGTTCGCCGCCACGCCGAGCCCCTACCTCGTGCTGGGCCCGGACCTGATGATCGTTGACGTGAACCGAGCCTACCTGAAGGCCACCGGGCGTACTCGGGAAGACTTGCTGGGCGAACACATCTTCACCGCGTTCCCGGACAACCCCGACGACCCGGCAGCCGACGGAGTCCGCAACCTCGGTGCTTCCCTGCGCCGGGTTCTGGTCAGCGGCCAGCCGGAGACGATGGGGCTGCAGAAGTACGACATCCCGGTCATGGGACGGCCGGGGATGTTCGAAGAACGCTGGTGGTCACCGGTCAACACGCCCGTCACCGGCCCGGACGGGCAGGTCGCGTACATCATCCACCGGGTCGAGGACGTCACCGCTTTCGTCAAGGCCCACCAGGACGCCCACCCCGCCGGCGCCCTGGTGGGCGAGCGACTGGACCAGACACAGGCCCTGGAGGCGGAACTGTACGCGCGGGCGCGCGAGCTGCAGCGGCTGAACGAGGAACTGCGCGACGCGCATACCCGCGAGCGTGAGATCGCCATCACCCTGCAGCAGGCGATGCTCGACGTCCCCGACCTGGCCCACCACCGCGAGATCGCGGTGCGCTACCTGCCCGCCGTCGGCTCCCTCAACGTGTGCGGCGACTGGTACGACATCGCCGACATCCCGCCCGACCGGTTCTCCCTCGCAGTCGGCGACGTCATCGGGCACGGCCTCCAGGCCGCGGCCGTCATGGGCATGCTCCGCAGCGCACTCTCCGCCGCCATCCGTGCCCTGGAGCGCCCCGCGCAGGCCCTGGAGGTCCTCGGCCTGTACGCCCGTTCCGTCGACGGCGCGCTGGGGACCACCGCCGTCAAGGTGCTTGTCGACAGCCGCAGCCTGTTGATCACCTACAGCAGCGCCGGTCACCTGCCGCCCGTGCTGCTCCACCCCGACGGCGGCAGCGAACTACTGGATCAGGCCACCGATCCTCCGCTCGGTGCCCGCATCCTGCACGTTCCCCGGCCCCAGGCCAGCCTGTCCTACAAACCCGGGGACACCCTGGTGCTGTACACAGACGGGTTGATCGAGCGCCGGGGCGAGGACATCGACACCGGTCTCGGCCGCCTGACCGACGTGCTCAGCGAGTGCGGCCGGCTCGGCCCTGAGCACCTAGCCGACACTGTCCTTGCACGCCTCGGTGTGTCCAGCGGCGGCCGGGACGACATCGCTGTGATCGTCGTCCGGCTCTGAGGGCGACGTCATGGCAGAAGCTTCTCGGGTCCTTCCCTACCCCGGCGAGTTCGCGTCCGTCATCGTCGGCGAGAGCGTCCCGCACTTCGTCGAGGCTGAGGCCCGGTAACCGACATCTCAGCCGTGAGCAGGCATCACAGGGCAACCCCTAGGGTACGCAGCATGACGCTGCAACTTGTTCAGGTGAACATCAAGGCCCAAGACGACTCGGCGCTCGGCCAGTTCTGGGCGGAGGTGCTCGGCTGGGGTGTTTCCAGTGAAGGTCCTGGAGTCACCAACCTGGAACCCGCGGGCTTCGACTGGCCGGACCCGTCCGCCGTCTGCGTCGATCTCGTCCGCGTCCCGGACGTGGAGACGGTGAAGTGCCGCGTGCACATCGAGCTCGCCACCTCTTCCGAGGCGCACCAGGCGGAGTTGGTCGCACGCCTGACAGACCTCGGGGCGACGCCCGTGGACGTGGGCCAGGGCGACGTACCGTGGACGATGTTGGCCGACCCGGAAGGCAACGTGTTCAGCGTCCTGGAGCCGCGAGAGCTCTACCGGGACACCGGGCCCATGGCCGCCGTGGTCGTCGACTGCGCCGATCCGCGGGCCATGGTCCGGTTCTGGGGCGAGGCGATCGACTGGACCGTCCATGAGCTGACCGATGACCGCGCCCTGCTGCGCTCCGTCAAGGGCGTCGGGCCGTACCTGGAATTCCGCCGTACACCGGACGACAAGGTCGTTCGGAGCCACATCCATCTCGACGTGATGTCCGACCCTGTCGAGGATCAGGCGAGGGAGGCCGCCCGGCTCGAAGGCCTCGGCGCGACACGGGCCGATGTGGGGCAGGGTGACGTCTCCTGGGTCGTCCTGGCCGACCCGGAGGGCAACGAGTTCTGCGTCCTCGGCCGCGGCTGACGCGGAGCTCCGTTCGCTCCCGCTCGGCGGCGCGACAGTGCGCACCGCCGCGCGAAGGGCCGGGCCGAACTCCCGGGCTGCCGCACGAGACCACCCTGAGCGGCGCGACTGCATGTGCAGGGGCTCCTCGAAGGACTTGCGGAACACCGGTCCGGCGAAGGGAATGATCACGTGGCCGTCGTAGTCACCGGCGAACACCGCGGCAGAGGCCACCGGTACGCCCCGCTCAGATCCTTCACCGTGCCGCAGCCAGCCACGCAGCCGGCGTCCTCGGGGCGACCGACCTGAGCCGAAGCCACCGCCGTTCGGGCATCGAGGTCGACTCGACCCCTGCTGCGGTGGCGTCGGGCCCCAGCGCCGGATGCCTGGCGACGGGCGTTTCCCGACCGGTCCGTCAGCTCGCTCGACACCGGGGGTCGTGTCGTTGAGTGAGGCCCCGGCGACAGGTGGTTATCGTCCCTGGGGGTACCGATGGCTCCGGCGAACGGCCGATCCCGCAGGCGCACCCAGACAACGCAGGACCGTGTCCCCATGGGAGTTCCATGACCTCGCCGGGTTCCGGGCAGCAGCAAGGGCTCGCGCGCGCCATTGCTCTGACACGTCATGGAAAGCTCTGGCTGGTGCCGACCGTCCTGTGCGCGCTGGTGGCGCTGCTTCTGACGCTGCTCTACATGGGCGGCATCCTCGACCCGAACGGGAATCTGCGCCGCCTGCCGATCGCCCTGGTCGACGCGGACCAGGGTCCGCCGCTGCCCGGACAGCGACAGACCTTGGGCGCGCAGGTGAGCCGGTCGGTCGTCGCATCGACCCCAGCGGGCACCGTGCAGTGGCGTCGGCTCAGCCAGGCGCAGATGCGGGACCAGCTGGCGTCGGGCAAGGTCTACGGCGCCCTGGTCATCCCCGCCGACTTCTCCACTTCGGTGGCGGCACTGACGACTCCCCGGGCCTCTGCGCGGCCCTCCCTCACGGTCCTGACCAACCCCGGGCTGGGCAGTCTCGGCTCCTCCCTGGCCAGTCAGATCACCCAGCGTGCGGCTCACCAGGCATCCCTGACGATCGGGCGACAGCTCACGACGCAGGCTGCCGGCCAGGGCGCCGACGCCACGACTCGTGCGCTTCTCGGCGACCCGATCGGTGTCACCACCCGGGTGGGCCACCCCATCGGCAGGCACAGCGGCCTCGGCCTGACCGCCTTCTACTTCACCCTGCTCCTGGTGCTCACCGGGTTCGTGGGAGGAAACATCATCAACAGCGGGGTCGACGCCGGCCTGGGTTACACCGACAACGAGATCGGCCCCTGGCACACCCGGCGGCCGACGGTACGGATCAGCCGCACGCAGACGCTGCTGCTGAAGATACTCATCACCGCGGGAATCACCGTGCTGACCACCAGCCTGCTGATGATCGCTGCGATCGCGATTCTGGGCATGGACGCATCGCACCTGCCGCTGCTGTGGATCTTCTCCTACTGCGCGAGCCTGGCCGTGGGCCTCGGAGTGCAGGCCATCAACGCGGCATTCGGCGGGATCGGCCAGGTGGTGTCCATGTTCGTGTTCATCGCCCTGGCCCTGCCGTCGTCGGGCGCGACCATTCCCCTCCACGCCGTTCCGGGCTTCTACCGCTTCCTGGCGCTGTTCGAACCGATGCGGCAACTGAGTGACGGCGTGCGGTCCATCCTCTACTTCGACGCCCGGGCCGACGCCGGCCTGACCCGCGGCTGGTCCATGATCTCCATCGGCGTTGCGCTCGCCCTGCTGTTCGGGTTCGCCATGACCTTCTACTACGACCGCAAAGGGCTGGACCGCCTGACCCCGCGGCCTGCCGCAACGCCCGGTGCGGCACCGTGATCGGCACCAGAACGGCGCACGGACAGCGGCACGCGGCGATGGCACGCCTGTGAGACCCGGCGAGAGGGCTGAGGGCGCCGGGTACCTAGCCCGCGGCCATGTCGCACACCGCCGCTTCCTGCAGCCCTCACTCAACGGAGTCGTCATGACCTTCTCCTCTTCCTCGATCCGGACGCGACTCGAAGACGGCGTTCTGTCCGCCACCCTCGACGCCGGCCCACTCAACCTCCTCGGTGTCGATCTGGTCCGTGACCTGGTCTCCCTCGTCGAGGCGCTGGACAACGACCCCGGCGACGTGCGCGTCGTCATCATCGACAGCGCCTCGCCGGACTACTTCTCAGCGCACGTGGATCTCACCGCGGTCCCGCAGTACACCGCGGAGGCGGCCAAGGCCGGCGGCCCCGGTGACGCCTCACTCGGCATGCTGTTGCACAGGCTGTCGCGCGTTCCCGTGATCACCATCGCCAAGGTGCGCGGCCGTGCCCGCGGCGGCGGCAACGAACTAGCGCTGGCCTGCGACATGATCTTCGCATCGCGTGAGAACGCGATCTTCGGTCAGTTCGAGTGCGGGACCGGCGCCCTGCCCGGCGCGGGCGGCATCCAGCATCTGACCCGGCGACTCGGCCGTACTCGTGCCATCGAAGCCGTGGCCGGAGCGGACGACTTCGCCGCCGACCTCGCCGAACGCTACGGCTGGATCAACCGTGCCCTGCCCGACGCCGAACTGGACGGTTTCGTCGAGCGCCTGGCCAAGCGCATCGCCGGCTTCCCGCCCGAGGGAGTCCAAGCCGCCAAGCGCTTGATCAACGACCTCACGCTGGCGGAGCCCGCGCATATCCGCTCCGACGCCGCCACGTTCCAGGCATTGATCACCCTGCCCGAAACCCGCGAACGCCTGGACCACCTGGCTCACCGAGGTCTCCAGCGTGCGGAGGAGGTCGAACGCGACCTCGGCAAAGCGGTGGGGGAGTTCCGCCGTTGACGAGGCGCGTCCCGCCCGAATGCGACGCCGTCCGACCGTCCCGCGCCAGGGCTCCCGCCCTACGTGGTCGAACCCCGTCTACGGTCACGGCCGCTCCGTCGAGGCCCTCGAAATCCTCGGCCGGCCGGCTCGGCCGCGTGCACGGCACGGCTGCGCGCCCCTGCCTGGCGGGGCGTTCGATGGCGATCATGGCGGCGTCGTCGTCCAGGTGTCCGCCGGCGTGGTGCAGCAGGTCGTTGCGGAGGTGGTCGAGGAAGGTGTCGGGGTCGCTGTCGGTCCAGCCGGTGAGGCGTTCGGCGAGCGGGTAGAAGGTGCCGG
>NZ_JBIWKU010000008.1:0-384217 GCF_044765825.1 Streptomyces flaveolus
CCGCGCCCGCTTGTCCCGGATGGTGTGCGTCGCATGCCGCAGATTGCCGCGCAGCGTCGTGTCGCGCACGGCGTCCCGCGCCGCCCTCGGGAAGGACGGCATCCCCACGAACGTCCCGCTCATACGGTCGATTCCTCCTCCGTGCTCGCCAGGATCTCCGCGATGTGCACCGGCCGTATGCCGGTCCGCAGCCGCGCCATGGTCCCGCCGATGTGCATGAGACAGGAGTTGTCGGCCGCGCACAGCACCTCCGCGCCCGTCGACTCGGCATTGCGCACCTTGTCCGCGCCCATCGCCACGGACACGTCGGCGTTCTTCACGGCGAAGGTGCCGCCGAAGCCGCAGCACTCCTCGGCGCCCGGCAGCTCCACCAGCTCCAGCCCCTTCACGGCCCGCAACAGCCTGAGCGGCCGGTCCCCGAGGCCGAGGCCGCGCAGCCCGTGGCAGGTCGGGTGGTACGTCACCGTGTGCGGGTAGTACGCCCCCACGTCCGTCACCCCCAGCACGTCCACCAGGAACTCGGTCAGCTCGTACGTCTTCGGCACCACCGGCGCCAGAGTGGCGGCGAGGGCGTTCCCGCGGCCCTCGGCCCGGGCCCGCTCACCCATGCGCGGATACAGCTCCCGCACCATCGCCCCGCACGACCCCGACGGCGTCACGATCGCCTCGTAGTCCGCGAAGACCTCGCTGAAGCGCCGGGCCAGGGGCTCCGCCTCGTGCCGGTACCCCGTGTTGTAGTGGGCCTGTCCGCAACAGGTCTGGTCCGCCGGGAAGTCGACCTCGACGCCCAGCCGCGTCAGCAGAGTCACCACGGCACGGCCGGTGTCCGGATACAGCGTGTCGTTGACGCAGGTCAGGAACAGGGCGACACGCATCGCAGCTCCTCGGGGCGATCGTGGTGATCATCGGACGAAAGGCAGCGTAGTCGCCGGTCCCGGGCCGACGGCAGAGCGCGTGCCCCGCCGTGCGCGGCGGGGGCTTCCCGCCCCCGCGGCACGGAGACCGGCCCGCCGCGGCGCGGGTAATGTGAAGGTCTTTCCCGCCGCCCCTCCCCAGACCGACCCTGGAGGTCCCTGCCCGATGGCCCATTCGGTGGGTATCAAGGACGTCGCCCGCGCCGCCGGAGTATCCGTGGGCACGGTCTCCAACGTCATCAACCGCCCGGACACCGTCGCCGTCGAGACCCGCGCACGGGTCCTGTCCGCGATCGACCGGCTCGGCTACGTCCGCAGCGAGTCCGCGCGCCAGCTGCGCGCCGGCCGCAGCCGGATCATGGGGCTGCTCGTCCTCGACATGGGCAACCCCTTCTTCGTGGACGTCGCGCGCGGCGCCGAGCGGGCCGCTCGCGAGGCGGGCCTGGGCGTGATGGTCTGCAACAGCGCCCAGAGCCCGGGCGAGGAGGCCGAGTACCTCTCCCTCTTCGCCGAACAGCGGGTCCGGGGCGTGCTGCTGACCCCGGCCGACGCCACCGGCCGCAACATCGAGGGCTTCCGGCGCCACCACATCCCCTTTGTGCTGGTCGACCGCGTCGCCGAGGGCACCACGGAGTGCTCGGTCTCCGTCGACGACATCGCGGGCGGCGCGCTGGCCGTGCGCCACCTCGTCGACGCCGGCCACCGCTCCATCGCCTACGTCAGCGGCCCGCCCGGCCTCAACCAGGTCCGCGACCGCCGCACCGGCGCCCTGAACGCGCTCGCCGAGGCCGGACTCGCCCCCGGGACCCTGCGCGAACTGCCCACCGAACGCCTCGACGTCGCCGCGGGCCGCGACGCCGGCGCCCGCCTGCTCGGCCTCGCCGACCGGCCCACCGCCGTCTTCTGCGCCAACGACCTGCTCGCCCTCGGCGTCCTGCAGGCCATGTACGCCGCCGGGGTCGGCGTCCCCGACGACCTGGCCATCGTCGGCTACGACGACATCGAGTTCGCCGCCGCCGCGGCCGTCCCGCTCACCTCGGTGCGCCAGCCCGCCGTCACCATGGGCGCCATGGCCGCCGAGCTGCTCCTGGAGGAGACGGAACTGGACGGCACCGACCGGACCCACGCCCACCGGCGGGTCGTGCTCCAGCCCGAACTGGTGGTGCGCCGCTCCAGCCTGGCCGCCCGCTGACCCGCCGTTCAGCAGAATGTTCCGGTCCCGGGGGTCGGCGGCCGGAGGACCGTGTGCTGAACTGGGACACGGCCGAAAGATCCGGCCGTACGACCCATCCGTCCCGGGAGCCCCGTTGAGCGCCAGTTACCGCCAGCCCGGCGTCGTCCTCACCGACCGCCGATTCACCGTGCCCCTCGACCACGCCGACCCCTCGGGGGAGACGATCGAGCTGTACGCCCGCGAGGCCGTCGCGAGCGACCAGGCGCACCGGGACGACCTGCCGTGGCTGGTGTACCTCCAGGGCGGCCCAGGCTTCGGAGCGAACCGTTTCATCGGCCGGCCCGCCTGGTTCGGCCGCGCCCTCAAGGAGTACCGCGTCCTCCTCCTCGACCAGCGCGGCACCGGCGCCTCCACGCCCGCCAACCGCCAGACGCTCCCGCTGCGCGGCGGCCCCGCCGAGCAGGCCGACTACCTCACCCACTTCCGCGCCGACGCCATCGTCCGCGACTGCGAGGCCATCCGTCCGCAGGTCACCGGCGGCGCCCCCTGGACGGTCCTCGGCCAGAGCTTCGGCGGCTTCTGCACCGTCGCCTACCTCTCCCTGGCCCCCGAGGGCCTGCACACCGCCCTGATCACCGGCGGCCTGCCCTCCCTCGACGCCCACGCCGACGACGTCTACCGGGCTGCCTACCCCCGCATCGAGCGCAAGGTCGCCGCGCACTACGACCGCTACCCGCAGGACGTCGAACGCGCCCGGCGCATCGCCGACCACCTGCTCACCCACGACGTGGTCCTGCCGAACGGCTACCGCCTCACCGTGGAGGCCTTCCAGTCCCTCGGCATCCTCCTCGGCGGCAGCGAGGGCAGCCACCGCCTGCACTTCCTGCTGGAGGACGCCTTCGTGCGCACCCCGCACGGCGCGGAGCTCTCCGACGCCTTCCAGGAGGAGGTCCAGGGCCTGCTGTCGTACGCCGGCCACCCGCTGTACGCCCTCGTCCACGAGGCCATCTACGGGCAGGACGCGCGCCCGACGAACTGGTCCGCCGAGCGGGTCCGCGCCGAGTTCCCGCGCTTCGACGCCGCCAAGACCCTCGCGGGCGACGAACCGCTGCTGTTCACCGGCGAGTCGGTCCACCCCTGGATGTTCGACTGCGACCCGGCGCTGCGCCCGCTGCGCGAGACGGCCGACGTGCTCGCCGCCCGTACCGACTGGACGCCCCTGTACGACCCCGCGCGCCTCGCCGCCAACGAGGTGCCGGCCGCCGCGGCCGTTTACCACGACGACATGTACGTCGACACCGCCCACGCGCTCGGCACCGCCCGGAGCATCCGCGGTCTGCGCACCTGGGTCACCGACGAGTTCGAGCACGACGGCGTGCGGGCCGGCGGCCCCCGTGTCCTGGACCGGCTCCTGGCGCTGGCCCGCGACGAGGCCTGAACGGGCGGCCCGCACCAGGTGTCCGCGGCGCGTGAACACCGAGTGTGATGTCAGTGCCACGGGCTAGGGTGCGGGCATGACGGAGCCGACGATCACGCAACTGGAGCCCATGCCCGGCGACTGGCGACGCGCCCTCGCCGTCGTCGCCCACCCGGACGACCTGGAGTACGGGTGCTCGGCCGCGATCGCCGCCTGGACCGACGAGGGCCGCGAGGTCGCCTACGTCCTCGCGACCCGCGGTGAGGCCGGCATCGACACCCTGGCGCCCGCCGGCTGCGGCCCGCTGCGCGAGCGGGAGCAGCGGGCGAGCGCGGCCGTGGTCGGGGTGAGCGAGGTGGAGTTCCTCGACCACCGGGACGGCGTCGTCGAGTACGGACTCGCCCTGCGCCGGGACATCGCCGCCGCGATCCGCCGGCACCGGCCCGAGCTGGTCATCACCCTCAACCACCGGGACACCTGGGGCGGCGGCGCATGGAACACCCCGGACCACGTCGCCGTCGGCCGGGCCACGCTCGACGCGGCGGGCGACGCCGGCAACCGGTGGATCTTCCCGGAGCTGACCGAGCAGGGACTCGAACCGTGGAACGGCGTCCGCTGGGTCGCCGTCGCGGGATCCGCCACGCCCACGCACGCCATGGACGCGACGGCCGGGCTGGAGCGCGCGGTCCGCTCGCTGCTCGAACACCGCACCTACATCGAGGTGCTGACCGACGAGGACCCGGAGGCGTACGCCCGAGGGTTCCTCACCCGCACCGCGGAGGAGACGGGCCGGCGGTTCGGGAACCGGCCCGCGGTCGCCTTCGAGCTGTTCGCGCGGTGACGCGGATGGCCGACGACACGGAGCTGGCGGAGCGCTTCGAGGAGCACCGGGCACAGCTCAAGGCGGTCGCGTACCGCATGCTCGGCTCACTGGCCGAGGCGGAGGACGCCGTCCAGGAGGCATGGCTGCGCCTGGGCCGCAGCGACGCGGGCGCCATCGACAATCTCGGCGGCTGGCTGACCACCGTGACCGGCCGGATCTGCCTGGACCTGCTGCGCTCGCGCACCGCACGCCGCGAGCAGCCGATGGACGAGACGTTCGTCCCGGACCTGGTGGTCGGCCCCCTCTCGGCGGACGACCCGGAGCAGGAGGCGCTGCACAACGACTCGGTGGGCGTGGCCCTGCTGGTGGTGCTGGAGCGACTGGAGCCCGACGAGCGGCTCGCGTTCGTCCTGCACGACATGTTCGCCGTGCCCTTCGACGACCTCGCCCCGGTCGTGGAGCGCAGCCCGGCCGCCACCCGGCAGCTGGCCTCCCGTGCCCGCCGCCGTGTCCGGGACGCCGGACCGCCCGCCGAGCCGGACCTCGGCCGGCAGCGGGAGGCGCTGGACGCCTTCCAGGCCGCCGCGCGCGGCGGCGACTTCGAGGCGCTGGTCGCCGTCCTCCACCCGCAGGTGACCCTGCGGGCCGACGCGGGCACCCTGGTGCGCGGCATCGCCGGGTCGAAGTCGCTGCGGGGCGCGGAGGCCGTGGCCAAGTCGGCGCTCATGTTCGCGCAGTACAACGCGGAGGCGCGGATGGTCCGGGTCAACGACTCGCTCGGCCTGGTGAGCGTGGTCGACGGCCGCCCCCAGTCGGTCCTGACCGTCACCGTCGCCGACGGCCGCATCACCGGCCTGTACATCCTGGCCGACCCGGACCGGCTCACCCGGCTGGAGGTGCCGGACGAGAGGGGATGACCCCGACGGGGGCCGGGCCCGCACCCGACGGGGAGCCGGCCCCCGTTCCGTATGCTGAACGCCATGCGAGAACGAGAAACCGGCCGGGCGGAACTGCGCGGGGACTGCGAACGGTGCTTCGGGCTGTGCTGCGTGGCGCTGCCGTTCACGCGGTCAGCCGACTTCGCGGTGAACAAGGACGCCGGCACCCCCTGCGCCAACCTCCGCGAGGACAGCCGGTGCGGAATCCACGCGCAGTTGCGGACGAAGGGCTTCACCGGCTGCACGGTCTACGACTGCTTCGGTGCCGGACAGCAGGTCTCACAGGTCACCTTCGGCGGACAGGACTGGCGTGATGCCCCGCCCGGGCGAGCCCGCCGCATGTTCGAGGTGTTCCCGGTGGTCCGCCATCTGCACGAGCTGCTCTGGTACCTGACCGAGGCGCTGACCCTGCCCGCCGCCCGGCCCGTCCACGCCGACGTGCGCCGGCTGCTGGACGAGACGGAACGGCTCACCGCCGCGACCCCCGAGGAACTGGCCGCGCTGGACCTGGCAGCGCACCGGCAGCGGGCCAACGCGCTCCTGCTGCGCACCAGCGAACTGATGCGCGCCGGGACGCGCGGCAAGAAGAAGAACCGCCGCAACGCCGACCTGATGGGTGCCCGCCTCAAGGGCGCCGACCTGCGCGGGGCCGATCTGCGCGGCGCCTACCTGATCGCCGCCGACCTCACCGGCGCCGATCTGCGGGGCGCGGACCTGATCGGCGCCGACCTGCGCGACGCCGACCTGACGGACGCGGACCTCACGGGCGCCTTCTTCCTCACCCAGCCGCAGCTCACCGCGGCCCGCGGCAGCGCCGGCACGAAGCTGCCGGGGTCACTGAGCCGACCGGTGCACTGGACAACGGGCCTCTGAGACGCCGGCCTCCGCGCCTGCCTGCTCCGCGCCCGGGGCGGCGGGCTCCGGCACCGCGGTCCGCCGGTCCAGCCGCAGCCGCAGTCCCTCCGGCATCAGCGTCAGCCGCTCGGTCACCCGCAGCCGGTAGTCGGGCTCGGGCCGCAGCTCGTAGCGGCGCAGCAGCAGCCCGAGCACCAGCGTGGCCTCGTGCAGCGCGAACTGCCGCCCGATGCACGCCCGCGCGCCCGTCCCGAACGGCTTGAACGTGTGCGGGGCACGGGCCCGTACGGCCTTCGCGTCGAAGCGGTCCGGGTCGAACCGCTCCGCGTCCGGCCCCCACACGTCGGGATCGCGGTGCAGCATCCCGGTGAGGACCAGCGCCCAGGCGCCCCGCCGCATGGGGTACGTGCCGTCCAGCACGGTGTCCCGGAGCCCCTCCCGTGCGAAGGCGGGCGCGGTCGGCCACAGCCGCAGCGACTCGTCCAGCACCCGGCGCACGTACCGCAGCTTGGCCACCTGCTCGTAGCCGGGTACCTCGGTGCCGCCCCAGACGCGGTCCACCTCGGCCCGGGCGCGGGCCGCGACCTCGGGGTGCCGGGCGAGGTAGTGCAGGGCGAAGGAGAGCGCGCCCGAGGTGGTCTCGTGGCCGGCCACCAGGAAGGTGATGACCTGTCGGCGGACGTTCTCCGCCGACAGGCGCTCACCGGTGTCGGGGTGGGCCGTCTCCAGCATCCGGTCGAGCAGGTCCCCGTCGCCGCCGTCCGAGGCGCGGCGGGCCCGGACCAGGTCGTCGACCGTGCGGTTCAGACAGGCGATGTCGGCGGCGTTGCGGCGGCTCGCGCCGCGCAGCAGCCATGGCGCGAGCGGCGCGGGCACGGTGTTGAGGCGCTGCGCGTAGGTGAGGGTGCCCACCATCGCCTCCACGAAGGGGTGGAGGCGGGGGCGTTCGAACGACCCGAAGTCGTGCCCGAACCCGGTGCGCGCGATCGTCTCCAGCGTCAGCTTCGTCATGTCGCCGGGCACGTCCACCGTGCGTCCGGCGGCCTCGGCGCGGTCCCAGTGGGCGGTCAGCCGTCCGGCCACGTCCAGCATCATGAGGTGGTAGCCGGCCATGGCCTCCCGGCTGAACCCGGGTGCCAGGACGTCGTGCGCGAGCTGCCAGTTGGGCTCGTGGTTGTACGCCGTGAACAGTCCGTCCCCGGCGACCGGCCGCAGGTTGGCCACGCCGAGGCCCACGTGCTTGCCGAAGCGCGACTCGTCCGCCAGGTCGGCGGCGAGCCGGGCACCCCACACGAAGACGAACTCCTTGCCGAAGGCCCGCCGCCGGAAGATCGGCCCCAGCTGCCGTGCGTAGCGCAGCGAGTCCTGCATCGGCGTGCTCCGGCTGGCCCCGATCACGTCCCCTAGCAGCGGGAGCCGGTACGGCGGGCGCGGGATGCGGTCCAGTTCGGGCCAGCCCAGCTCGGCGCTGCGGAACCCCTTCGGCAGCCCGTCCGCGGCCGCTTCCGTCCTCGTCTGAGCCATGACGCATCTCCCTTGACGCGGCGCCGTGTCGAAGCGTGTTGTACGTGGATTCAATAGCGGCCCCAGTCTCGACCCGTTGTTGAACCGGCGTCAAGTAAAGTGCGGGCATGGCCGCGAACCAGGGTGAGCGCACGCGCCGCCGGCTCAGCACCGAGGAGCGCCGGGAGCAGCTGCTGTCGGTGGGGGCGCGGCTGTTCTCCGAGAGCCCCTACGACGACGTGTGGATCGAGCGCGTCGCCGAGATCGCCGGGGTCTCGCGAGGCCTGCTCTACCACTACTTCCCGGCCAAACGGGACTTCTTCGCGGCGGTCGTCGAGCGGGAGAGCGAGCGCATGCTGCGGATGACGGCGGCCGTGCCCGGCGTCCCGGTGCGTGAGCAGCTCGCCGCGGGCCTCGACGCGTATCTGGAGTACGTCCGGGAGCACGCGCACGGCTATCGCGCCTTTCACCGTGCCGACGCGACGGGGGACCAGGCCGTGCGCCGGGTGTACCAGAAGGCGCTGGCCGCGCAGGAACGGCAGATCCTCGCCGCCCTGGCCGCCGACCCGGAGTTCGGTCCGGCCTTCGAGGAACGGGCCGACGTGCGGCTGGCGGTGCGCGGCTGGCTGGCGTTCACCACCGCGGTCTGCCTGGAGTGGCTGCGCGACCCGCGGCCGGCCCGGGAGCAGGTGCGCGACCTGTGCGCGCGGGCTCTGCTGGGCGCGATCGCACCGTAGGGCGCGCGGTCCGCCGCGGCACGGGCGCGCGGTCCGCCGATACGCGCCCCTCGTGCGCGGAAAGGTCACGCAAAGATCACACGTCCTGGTTGGCGCGCACCCCGATCTCCGATAGGTTAGGCAAGCCTTACCTAATGAAGATGACGGAGGTTGGCATGGGTGACCACCACACCTGGACGGCCGCGCCCGCCGCGGCGGAGCAGGCCCGCTCCGTGCTCGCCACCGCGTGGTCCTGTGCGGTGACCGCGGAGTGCGGCCGCGAGGAGTTCGTCGGCGCGCACACCGTGGCCGAGGACGGCCGGGTGCTGCTGCACGTACCCGAGGACAGCGCCCTGTCGGCGGCGGCGGTCTGCGCACCCCGCGGCGAGCCGTCCGCCGTGCTGGAGTTCGCCGACGTGGCGCCCGTCCCGGTGCGGAGCCGGATCCGTGCCCGGCTCTGGCTCGCGGGCTGGTTCGCCGCGGACGACGGTCACCTGGCCTTCCGGCCCACGCGCGTGGTGCTGCGGCAGCCGTCCGGTGCCGTGGTGGTCGGCCTCGACGACTTCGCCGCCGCCGTGCCCGACCCGCTGGCCTGTGCCGAGGCCCGGCTGCTGACCCACCTCGCCGACTGCCACGCCGACGCGGTGGAACGGCTCACCCGGCTCGTCGACGCCGGCAGCCTGCACGGCGCGGTCCGGGTCCGCCCGCTCGCCGTCGACCGGCACGGACTGACGCTGCGCGTCGAGCGCGCCCGCACCCACGGCGACGTACGACTGCCGTTCCACGCGCCCGCCGACGACGTCGCGCAGCTCACCGAACGCATGCACGTGCTGCTCGCCCAGGCGAGCGCGGCCGCCTGCCCCCGCGCGCTACAGCGGCAGCGCACAGACGGCGACGGGTGAGGCGAACGGCTCCCCGGCGAGCCGCAGTTCGCCCGTCCCCGCGGACACGCGGAACACGCTCACCGTCCCGGACCGCTGGTTCGCCGCGAACAGCAGCCCGCCGTCCGGGGAGAACGCGATCTGACGGGGGAAGTCCCCGCCCACCGGCACCGTGTCCAGCAGCCGCAGCTGCGCGCCGCCCGCCGCCACGGCGTAGCGCGTGAGGCTGTTGTGCCCACGGTTGGCGAGATAGGCGTACGAGCCGTCCGCCGTGACCAGGAGCTGCGCCGGGTAGGTGGTGCCCGGCCCCGTGCCGGTGGACCGGGCCTCGCCGATGGTGAGGCGCCCGGTCTCCGGGTCGTAGGCGCAGACCGCGACCGTGTTGTCGACCTCGTTGACGAGATAGGCGTACCGCCCGCCGGGATGGAAGGTCAGGTGGCGCGGTCCGGCGCCCGGCCGGGTGCGCGCCCGGGAGACCTCCCGGAGCGTGCCCGCCCGCTCGTCCAGGCGGTAGGTGTAGACGGTGTCCGTGCCCAGGTCCACGGCGAGCACGTGGCCTCCGTCCGGACTGGTCACCACCTGGTGGGCGTGCGGGCCCTGCTGACCGGGGCCGGGCGGGGGAGAGGAGTGGGTGACCACGGCGGCCGGCTCCCCGAGCGCGCCCGAGGCGTCGACGGGGTGCACGGCGATGCTGCCCGAACCGTAGTTCGCGCTGAGCAGCCAGCGCCCGCTCGGATGCACCGACAGATGACAGGGCGCGGAGCCGCCGGTGCTCCGGCTGCCCAGAACCTTGCGGTCGGACAGGCGTACGGCGGTCACGGCGCCGTCCTCCCGCTCGTTCACCGCGTACAGGGTGTGCCCGGCGGGGTGCACCGCCAGATACGACGGATCAGCCACGCCGGTGACGGTGCCCAGTGCGGTGATCCGGCCCGTGCGGGCGTCGTACTCGGCCAGGCCGATGCCCCGGCCGCCGCCCTCGGCCGAGGTGTACGTCCCGAGGTGGAGCGGGCGCGGACCGGACGGGGCGTGATCCCGGCCCGCAGCGCCGCTGCTCGCCGCCGGTGCCGCGGGGGTGGCCGCGGGCCCGGGCGCCGGCGTGTCGTCGCAGGCCGACACCGCCGGGAGCGCCGCCGCGGCGGCCGTTCGGGCCAGGACCCCGGCGAACCGGCGCCTGCTCCAGCCACCACCGCTCATGCGCGCTCCAGCCCGTCGGTCCGTCCGCTCCGCCCCGTGTCTACCAGTCGCCGTCCTGCACCGGTGCCCCCGGGGCGTCCCCGAGGGGCTTGATCTGCTGCGGGGCGGGCTGCTGCCAGGGCTCGTGGTCGTCGCCGATCCAGTCCCCGACCGGCTTGACGTCCTGGAGCGGCTCGGTCGGCGCCAGGTCGTGGGCGTCCTGGTCGTAGTAGTCGTACCAGGGCAGGCCCGCCTTGGTGTACGCCTCCCGGTCCACGGGGGACGGCGGCGGCGCCTCGCCGGTGATGCGCCGCCACTGCGGAGGCGTCACCAGGTGCACGAAGACCCGGCCCGCCGGCCGCTCGGCCCAGTCCGTCAGGGGGCGTTCGTCCCGGTAGACCTCCTGCCGCATGGACCCGCCGACGCCCAGTCCCATGGCGGGGGCGGACCGCTCCCGGGCCCCGCCGGCCGGCGCCGGGGCCGCGCCGGGGGCGGCCGGCGCCGACATCGGCATCGCGGTCCCGAAGGCTCCGGCCGGCCGGCTCCTGCGGGCGCGCAGTGCCTCGGCCCGGCGCCGCTCCTCCTCGCGCCAGCGGGCCAGCTCCCGGTCGTTGAGGGAGAAGGCCTGCAACTGCACGCCGCCCCACACCTCCTCGCCGGTCACCTGGCCCTCCACGGTCGCGCCCAGGCCCAGCGGGACCGCCACGAACTGGCGGACCGTCCCCGTCCCGGAGTTGATGCCGTCCAGCCACGGCTGCCGGGGAAGCACCACATAGTTCTGGGGGCCGCGGGACAGCCGGTCGCTCCACGGCCGGCCCGACACCGCGCACACCTTGCCTACCCCGACCTGGAGGGCCGCGGGCTCCTGGGTGCCGGCGAAGCTCAGCCACATGGCCTCGCGCAGATACACCGGCAGCATCACGCCGCCGCGCGCCCGCCACGCCTCGGGCACGGTGTCGGCGTAGTCGGCGATCCGGCGGACCGGGAACTCGCCGAGCCCCGGCGGCAACGGATGCGTGCCCGTCTCGGGCAGCCGCAGGGTACGGATGAACCGCACCGCCGCCCCGCCCGGCAGCCGCAGCGTGTTCCCGTCGATCCGCACGCTGGTTCCGGTCATCCGTACGCCCCCTTCACCCGTCCGTCCGTACCCGTCCCGATGGGTCCGTGTCCGTCACTTAGAACGACGCCTGGAGGCGCCCCGGTTCCCTCGCAGCCGCGTCACCTTGCGCAACCGGTCCCACATCCTCATCAGCCGGGGGCGCCGCTCGCGCTGTTCGCGCGTGTGGCGGTCCAGTTCCTCCAGCAGCCTGCGCGAACGGTGCTCGGTGTCCATCTCGTCGATGATGCGGTTGACCTCGGTCAGCACCGCCCCGTGCAACTGCCACTGCCGGGCGTCGCGCTGGATCTCGCCCAGCAGCAGCTGGGCGAGCTTGTCCCGGGTGACCGCCGCCTGGTGCAGCTCGGCGCTCAGCCGTTCCTCCGCCGACTCGGCGTTCTCACTGGCGCTGGTGGTGACCAGCACCGCGAAGCTGACCACGGCGTCGGCGATCTCGGACAGCAACTGCTGGATCGTCGCGCCCGTCTCCGCCGGGAACAGGGGATCCGGCTCACGTTCCTTCGCGAGGTCGGTGAAGGTGCGCGCCAGGACCCGCAGCACCACCGTGCAGATCTCCAGGGTGTCCAGACCGGTCCGCAGCACCACCCGGTGCAGCAGCCCCTCCCTGACCCGCGGATTGAGCCGCAGGCTGTCCTCGGCCTGCCGGAGGTCCTCGTCCACCTCCGCGATGTCGTGGTCGAGGCGGCGGGCCTCGTGCAGCCGGGCCGCCGCCTCGCGGAACGGCGTGCTGCCCGCCGCCTCCTCGCCCATGCGCAGCATCAGCTGCCGCACCCGCCGGGCCAGGCCCTCGATCGACTCCCCGGCCTGCTCCACCCACACCGGGGGAGCGAAGAGCAGGTTGAAGACCAGTCCGACGATCGCCCCGATCAGCGTCTCCACCACCCGGGCCCAGGCCAGGGAACCGTGCGAGGTCACCCCGAGGACCAGCATGGCGCTGATCGCCACCTCGGCCACGAACTCGTGCGCCCGCACCAGATGCCCGACGCCCAGCGCCGCGACGATGACCAGCGCGAGGCTCCACCAGCTCAGCCCCACCACCTCGCTGAAGACGATGGCGACCAGGACACCGGCCACCACCGCGTTCACCCGTCGGACGCTCATCTTCAGCGTGGCGTACAGGGTGACCTGGACGACCAGCAGCGCGGTCAGGGGCGCCGTGAGCGGCGCCGCCGACTTGTCGGGGGACAGCCGCACCGCGATCACATACGCGATCGACGCCGCCGCGGCCGAGCGCAGCGCCTGCACGACCATCGGGTCCCGGTGCCACTTGGCCAGGCGCTTCGCCTCGCGCCCGGCGGACGCCACCGTCTCACGCACATCCAGCATCCTCGGGCTGTTCCCCTTCCCCCGGCGCATCGAACGTATCCGGACAGACGGTAACCGGACGCAGGCGGCCAAAACGCCTCTCACGCGCCGGACTCCGCCCGAAGTGCCGGGGGCGGAGGGATCAATCGGTGATCTTGGTGAGGAAGGCCGACAGATTGCCCGTGGTCCGGGCGATCTGTTCCTCCAGGGTGAGACTCTCCTCGAAGCGGGCACCGGTCTCCGGCAGCTTCTTGCCGCGCAGATACAGGGAACAGGCGAGGTCGGTGCACATGTAGAGGCCGACCGAGTTGCCCTCGCGGCCGGCCGGGCCCGCCTTGCGCGCGGTCATCAGCGACACGCCGCCCCGGGGATGGGTGGTCAGGCACAGCGAGCACATGCTGCGGTGGAAGAAGCCGCGCTGGGCCTGCTGGAAGCGCAGTGCGACACCGACGAGGCGCCCACCGTGCTCGGTGACCAGATAGCTGCGGTCGGGCGCTCCCGGATCCCGCCAGCCCAGGAAGTCGAGATCCTCCCACGGGCGCTCGTCGAGGTCCCGGGGGACGGCCAGACGCTTCGCCTCGCCCTTCGAGCAGTTGACGAAGGAGTCGCGGATGTCCCGCTCGGTGAGTGTTTTCATGGGAAGCCTCGGGATGTGTTCGTTGGTCCTCGGAGCAAACCTAGGGGGCCTAGGTTTCCGCCTAGGGTAAATAGCCGGGCGGCGGATGAGCCAACGGATTTCGCATGCGGCGCCCGGAGTGCGGGCCGCACTGGAGAGTTCACAGCCTGAATTAAGGGGAGAGGAAAGTCGCGGGCGGCGGGCCGGCGGAGGTATGTTGCTGGCCGGGCACGGCGGGAGGAGCCACATGGCGGGGCGGAACGGGCGCACGGTGCGCGACCTCAGGCGGGCCAACCGTACGGCCGTACTGCAGCGGCTCTACTTCGACGGACCGCTCAGCCGCTTCGAGCTGGGCCCCGCGACCGGGCTGAGCTCCGGCTCGGTCAGCAATGTGGTGGCCGACCTGGTCGGCGACGGTCTGGTGGAGGAGGCCGGCAGCGTCGACTCCGACGGCGGCAGGCCCCGCACCCTGCTGCGCGTGGCGCCCGGCAGCGGCCACATGATCGGCGTGGACGTCGGCGAGACCCGGGTGCGCGTCGAGCTGTTCGACCTGACCCTCACCGAGCTCGCCCGCGCCGAACGCCCGCTGACCCAGCAGCGCTACGAGGTCGAGGTCATCGTCGACCACATCCGCGAGGGCATCGCCGAGGTGCTGGCCGCCGCCCGCCTCGCGCCCGAACGGCTGCTCGGCGTCGGGATCGGCGTCCCCGGCATCGTCGAGCACACCCCGGAGCGCGGTGCCGTCGTCCACGGTCAGACCATCGGCTGGGACGCCGTACCGCTGGAGGCCCTGCTCCGTGCCGGCTCACCGCTGCCCGACACCGTCCCGTACTTCATCGACAACGGCGCCAAGACCCTCGGCCAGGCCGAGATGTGGTTCGGTGCCGGACGCGGTGCCCGCAACGCGATCGTGGTGCTCTTCGGCTCCGGTGTCGGCGCCTGCCTCGTCACCCCCGAGGTGGAACACGGCCGCGCCGTCGAATGGGGACACCTGACGGTCCGGGTCCGGGGGCGCCGCTGCCGCTGCGGCGCGCTCGGCTGCCTGGAGGCCTACGCGGGCGCCGAGTCCCTGCTGGCCCGCTGGCGCGAGGAGGGCGGCCGGGTGCCCGAGGGCACCGACGAGGAGACGGCCCTGACCTCCATGCTGGCCGCCGCCTACCCGTCCGACGGCCGCGCCGCCGACCCGGTCGCGCTCGCCGTCCTGGAGGAGACCGCCGAGTACCTGGGCGCCGGCCTCTCCGACCTGATCAATCTCTTCCAGCCCGAGCGCATCCTCATCGGTGGCTGGGCCGGCCTCCAGCTCGGCACCCGCTTCCTGCCCGCCGTACGCCGCCACGCGGTGTCGTACGCGCTGCGCCACCCCGCCCAGAAGGTGACCGTCGACCTGGGGCGGCTCGGCCCCGACGCGGTCACCGTCGGTGCCGCGATCCTGCCGCTGGCCGACTTCTTCGCCCGTGGCGGCCGGCGCCCCGAGCCGGCGCCCGAGAACCCCCTCCCCGCCTGGCGCACGGCACTGGACGAACGGGCGCCGCACTGAGGTTTCACCGGCCGCCGCGGAGGTACCCGACGTCGCTCGTACGACCCGGCGAACCACCGGAAGGGAGAGCGCCGTGACCGACCACCGCCTCGAAGGACCGGGCGAGAACGGTGTCCCCGTGCCGCGGGACATGCCGGACCAGCAGGCCGGCGCCGGCGAGGACCCCTGGGAGGCCACGCCCTCCCGCGCGAAGCCGGACCCTGCCGACGGCACGGACGACGCCAAGGACGACGCCGAGAAGGCCGGCCGCGACGAGCCGGCCGACTCCGGCGACACCGACGTTCCCGACACGGACGAGGCCGGGACGGGACGCCAGGGCGCACCGCGGTCGGGCAACGTGCACCCCGAGCACCCCGTACCCGACGAGTCGTCCGGCTGACGGCACGCCGACGGCAGGGGCGCCGAGGGGCGCCGCGCACCCCGGCACGGGGCGGGGGGGCGGGGGGGGGGCCCCCCCCCCCCCCCCCCCGCCCCCCCCCCCCCCGGCCCCCCCCCGCCCCCCCCCCCCCCCGCGGGGCGGCCCCCCCCCCCCCCCCCCCCCGCCGCCCCGCGCCCCCGCCCCGCCCCCCCCCCCCCCCCCCCCCCCCCCCCCCCCGCGCCCTGCCGTCAGCCGACCTTGCGCCCCCGCAGCGGTTCCGTGGCCCCGCCCGCGCCCTGCTGGAAGCCCTGGAGGAACTCCTCCAGCACCTCCGTCGCCGTGTGCACCGGGCGC
Organism: Streptomyces flaveolus; assembly: GCF_044765825.1. Taxonomy (NCBI): domain Bacteria; kingdom Bacillati; phylum Actinomycetota; class Actinomycetes; order Kitasatosporales; family Streptomycetaceae; genus Streptomyces; species Streptomyces flaveolus. The sequence goes on from NZ_JBIWKU010000008.1 coordinate 15,682, forward strand.
CAGCCGAGCTCCGCGCGCGCCCGCGTGCAGTCCATGAGCGGAAGCCGCAGTACCGCGTCGAACAGGTGCGGGGACGCCGGCAGCAGATGCAGCCCCCACGCGGCGGCGATCGCCGACCGGGCGGCCGTGCGGGGCAGCCGCACCGGACGCGCGCCGGTCATCTCCCCCAGCAGCTCCGCGTCGACCGGCGGGTCGGCCGCCAGGTTGTACGGCCCCCGGGCGTCCTCCGTACGCACCGCCAGCCGGTAGGCGCCCGCCGCGTCGTCGGTGTGCAGCGCCTGCACCCGCAGCCCGGGGATGTCCGGCAGGAACGGCAGCAGTTCGGGGCGGGCCAGCGGCCCGGGCAGGAACTTGCCGCCGAAGATCCTGCGCTGCTCGCTCGCCGACTCCCGCTTGAAGAGGAAGGCAGGCCGCATCCGCACCACCCGGATGCCCGGATGGTCGCGTTCGAAGATGTCCAGGGCCCGCTCCAGGTACGCCTTCTCCCGGCAGTACGCCGCGTCCGGCCAGCCGTGCGTCGGCCACGACTCGTCCACGGCGCGCTCCTTCGGCCCCGGCGAGTACGCGCCGACCGACGAGGCGTGCACCAGTGCCGGCACGCCGGCCGCGGCCACCGCCTCGAAGACCCGCAGGGAGCCGAGGACGTTCGTGCGCCACGTCGTCGCGGGATCGTGCGTCGGCTGGAACGCCCACGCCAGATGGATCACCGCGTCGGCGCCCGCGAAAAGGCCGGCCGCGTCGGCCTGCTCGGAGGCCAGGTCGACGGCGGCCCACTCCGTCTTCGGGGGCGACCACTCGGGGATCCGCCGGGCCAGCCCCAGGACCGAACCGACCTCCGGATCCTCCGAGAGGAGTCTCACCACGCTGGTGCCCACATTGCCGGTGGCGCCCGTCACCACGATCCTGCGGCCCGCTGTGCTGCTCACCTTCCGCTCCTCCCGTCCGCCTGTCAGGTCGGAGGCCACGGGTACCCCGCCCTGCCGCGGGCAAAGAAGAGCCCCGACCGGACGGGGGGATCACGGTCGGGGCGGTCTGTGGTGGATACGGATGGCGGTCGCCTCTCGGCGAAGTGCTCCACAGGGCTTCAGCCGAACGATCGTCCCTGTGGGCAAGAGGTGAGGCCCGGGGACACTGTCCCATCCGTACCCACGCTCTCTTCAACGGCGCGCACCCTGCCGGTGTTCCACCGTCTGTCGCGTTTTGGGGTGATCCGCGTCACTGGTCCCGGGGCTCGGGTCCGATGTCGGCCCACAGGTTCTCGGCCTCGAGCAGCAGCGCGCCCAGCACCGACGCCTCGGCGGCGCGCTGCCCGGCGTGCTCCCGCAGCCCGTCCTGCAACTGCCGGTGCAGCTCCTCCATCGTCTCCTCCGTCGCCTCGGTCGTGTCCTGGGCATCCTTCGCGTCGTCCGGGTGAGGACCCGTGGCCTCGCCCAGCAGGCGGCCGGCCTCCGTGTGGCAGGAGTCGCCGATCTGCTTCAGCAGACGCGCGTACAGGCCGAGGACCGGGCCCCCGGGCGTGGCCGGGGTGCGATTCTCGTCGGCCGCCACGGACAGCGTCCGGGTGAGCGCCGTGATGTTCCCGGTGACCCGGGTCCACCGCTGGTCCTCCTCCTCGGGCGGCGCGGGCGGCGGCGCCCGGTGCAGCGCCCGCAGCGGGCCGGACGTCAGCCGCAGGCTCTCCTGACTCCAGGACCGGGCCGACGCCAGCGCCTCCAGACGCCGCTGCAACCGCGCGGACTCGCCGGCCCACCCGGCCGCGGTCTGCGCGTCCCACTCGTTCTCCCGCAGGTCGCCCGCGATGGTGTGCAGGACGTCGCCCGCCTCGCGGGCCAGCGCCGCGAGGTTCTCCCGGACGTCCCGCAGATGGATCGGCGGCAGCACGAACGCGTTCACCGCGATGCCGATGACCGCGCCGAGCGCCGCCTGCCCCACCCGGTGCCCGACCGCGGACGCGGAGACCGGTGTTCCGGAGGCCAGGACGAACACCGCCGTGGTGGCCGCGTAGACGCCCTGCTGACCGAAGCGCGCCCAGTTGCCGAGCAGCATCAGCAACGGCAGGGACAGGGCCAGCGCCCCCGTGTTGTCGTCGGTGATCGCCTGGGCCGCGGAGGCCACCAGCGATCCGACGCAGATCGCCCCGAACTGCTGCCCGGCCTGGCGTACGGAGCTGTAGACGGTGGCCTGGACGAGGACCACCGCCACCCAGGGAGCCATCAGCGCCATCGGATCGTCGAGCCAGACCCCCGCAACGGCCCAGGCGAGCAGCCCCGCCCCCGCGGCCTTCAGCGACTGGACGACCAGGTCGCGTTCCCGGCCGGGGCCCTGCCAGGCGGCCAGGACGGCCTGCCCGACGGCAGCGGCCTCCCGCCGTACCCGGTCCACCGGCCGCGCTTCGCGCAGCGCCTGCGCCCCGGCGGTCCGCCACCGCCCCCGGCGCCCCGTCCCGCCGTCGTTCCCGGCCGTTCGCCGGGTGTCGCGTTCCACGTCCGTCATACGTGCCGTGCGGTGCCGTGCGTCCCCATGACCGGGCGGCTCATGACAGCGGGCTGTTCGCGAGCGAGGCCAGCAGGTCGGCCGGGTCCGCGTACACCGCGTCCGCGCCCGCCTCCTCCAGATCGGCGCGCGGCAGACCGCCGCACAGCACGCCCACGCAGCGCACCCCGGCGCGGCTTCCCGCGAGCATGTCCCACACCGTGTCGCCGACGAACACCGCACGCTCGGCCGGCACCCCGGCGAGCTCCAGGGCGTGCTCCACCGGCTCCGGTGCAGGCTTGCCCGCGTCGACGTCGTCGGCGCTCGCGGTCGCGGAGATCACGTCGTCCGCGTCGATCGCCCGCCGCAGCGCGCCCAGCTCCGCACCGCCCGCCGAGGTGGCGAGGACGACCTTCCAGCCGTCGCCGGCCAGGCGCCGCAGCAGTTCCCCCGCCTCCGGCAGCGCCGGCAGCCGGTCGAAGTACTGCCCGTACAGTGCCTTGTGGGCGGCGCTCAGCTGCGCGTCCTGGTCCTTGTCCCGGTCCTCGCCCAGCAGACGGCCGATGAGGTCGGTGGAGGCCAGACCCACCGCCCGGTGGACGGCGTGCATCGGCACCCGGTGGCCTGCCTGCCGGAACGCCTCCCACCAGGTCACCACGTGCAGATGATTTGTGTCGACGAGGGTTCCGTCGACGTCGAACACGGCCGCCCGTTCCATGCACCGTTCCTTCCTTCTCGCTGTGTGAGCCCGGCGGGTACCACGTCAGCCGCCCGCCACTCCGGCCGGTACCCGGCCCTCCCGGGTCCAGGCCAGCAGCTCGTCGAGCGACCAGCTGGTCACCACCCGCTCGGCGGGCACCCCGCACTCCTCGGCCCGAGCGCATCCGTGGATCTGCCAGTCCAGCTGTCCCGGCGCGTGCGCGTCGGTGTCGACCGAGAACAGCACGCCCGCCTCCACCGCCCGGCGCAGCAGCCGCCGCGGCGGGTCGAGCCGCTCCGGCCGGCTGTTGATCTCCACGGCGGTGCCGGACTCCGCGCAGGCGGCGAACACGGCGTCCGCGTCGAACTCCGACTCCGGCCGGCCCCGCCCCGTCAGCAGCCGCCCGGTGCAGTGCCCGAGGACGTCCGCGTGCGGATCGCGGACGGCGGCCACCATGCGGCGGGTCATCGAGCGGGCGTCCATCCGCAGCTTGGAGTGCACGGACACCACCACGACGTCGAGCCGCTCCAGCAGCTCCGGCTCCTGGTCCAGCGCGCCGTCCTCGAGGATGTCGCACTCGATGCCGGTCAGCAGCCGGAACGGCGCCCACGTCTCGTTCAGCTCCGCCACCACGTCAAGCTGTTCGCGCAGCCGCTCCGGGGACAGCCCGCGGGCCACCGTCAGCCGGGGCGAGTGGTCGGTCAGCGCCGCCCACTCGTGTCCGAGCGCCGCCGCGGCCCGGCCCATCTCCTCGATCGGGCTGCCGCCGTCCGACCAGTCGGAGTGCAGATGGCAGTCACCGCGCAGCCGGGCCCGCAGCTCCTCGCCGCCGTGGGCGAGCGGTGCCCCGGCCTCGCCCTCCAGCTTCTCCAGGTAACCGGGCACCTGCCCGGCCAGCGCCTCCCTCGCGACCTGCGCCGTCTTCGGGCCGACCCCCTTGAGGGACTCCAGCGAACCGGCCTGTGCCCGCTCGCGCAGCTCGGCGTCGGAGAGCTCGCCGAGCACCCGGGCCGCGGTACGGAAGGCGCGGACCCGGTACGTCGGCTCCTGCGACCGCTCCAGCAGGAAGGCGATCCGGTCCAGCGCCTGAACGGGATCCATCGCCACCTCCTCCTTCGGCACCTCCAGGGTTCCCCAGCGGACCGGGGACCGCACGACGGCACCGGCCGTTTGTCCGCGCGGCCCGTGGGTACTGCGATCCCCCGTCACACCGCCCGCGCCGACGAGGAGGCCTGTCGTGCCCAGTCCCACGCCGACCGACACCAAGGTGGCCGTCGTCACCGGTTCCGACTCGGGGATCGGCCGCGCCACCGCCGTACGCCTGGCCGAGGCGGGCATGGACATCGGCATCACCTGGCACGCCGACGAGAAGGGCGCCGAGCGGACCGCCGAGGAGGTCCGCGCCCTCGGACGCCGGGCCGAGGTCGCCCACGTGGACCTGACCCGGCTGCCCTGGGCCGCCGACACGGTGGACGCGCTGTGCGAGCGGCTCGGCCGGATCGACGTCCTGGTCAACAACGCCGGCACCGGCACCGCCACGCCCTTCCTCGACCTCGGCCTCGACGACCTGCGCCACGTCCTGGACGTCGACCTGGCCGGGCCCTTCCTGTGCGGGCAGAACGCGGCCCGGCGCATGATCCGCCAGGGCGACGGCGGCCGGATCGTCAACGTGACGTCGGTGCACGAGCACCAGCCGCGGGTGGGCGCCGCGCCGTACTGCGCGGCCAAGGGCGGCCTCGGCCTGCTCACCCAGGTCATGGCGATCGAGCTGGCCGAGCACGGCATCACCGTGAACTCCGTGGCCCCGGGCGAGATCGCCACCCCGATGACCGGCCAGGAGGACACCGACCCGCACACCGAGCGCCGGCCCGGCGTCCCGCTCGGCCGTCCCGGCGACGCCCGCGAGGTCGCCGCCGTCATCGCCTTCCTCGCCGGGCCCGAGGCCTCGTACGTCACCGGCGCGTCCTGGAGCGTGGACGGCGGCATGCTCCGCATGGGCCCGATGGCCGGCTCGCATCTGACGAGCGACGACTGGCGGCGCCCCTGAACGGGGGGTCCTGGAGGCCGCTCCCGGGGTTTGCGGCCTACCCTCGACTCATGACCGAAATCGCGAGCCCGCACATCGGCAGTCCGCGGATCCTCGTGCTCGGTGTTCAGCCGGGCACGCCGCCGTTCCGGATCGTGGAGATCGACGGACAGGTGGTCGGAGAGGCGACGACCCTCATCGACGTCCTGGAGGCCGCCGCTGCCTTCGGTATCAAGGTCCACGACCTCGACGACCCCGACGTGGTCCGCTGGGTGGGCGGGGACAAGTTCACCTGGACGCCGCACTAGCCCGTCCCGGCAGTCCGGCCGCCGGGCCGTGCGTCCCGGCAGTTCGGCCAACGGATAATCGGTTGCCCGCCGGCGACGGTGGCGGCTGCAATGTCCGGCATGGTCACCCAGGTGCGCCCGCCCCGGCGGGACGAGACGAACGTCCGGATCGGAGCTCTCGTTCCGCTCACTCCGCCCGGCTGGGCCCAGGCGGGCCGGCACCTGCTCGCCGGACTCGAACTGGCGGTGCGCGAGGTCAACGACGGCGGCGGGATCGCCGGGAGACCGCTCGAGCTGGTCGTCCGGGACACCGCGGCCGACCCGGACAGGGCCGCGTCGGCCGTCGAGGAACTGGCCGGCCTGGGCGTGGCCGCCCTGACGGGGGAGTATCACAGCGTCGTCGCCCGCGCCGCCGCCACCAGGGCCGACGCCCTCGGCCTGCCGTTCCTGTGCTCGTCGGCGGTTCTGGACGCGCTCACCGACCGGCCGACGGACTGGGTCGCGCGCCTCCCCCCGGCGCAGTCCCGCGGCTGGCAGCTCTACGCGGACCACCTCCTCGAGGCGGGGCACAGCCGGATCGCCGTCGCGGCCCAGCCCAGCGCCTACTGGGCGTCCGGGACCCGCATCCTGCGGGACCACCTCGCCCCGCACGGCGGCACGGTCGTCGAGCTCGACATGAGCACGCTGGATCCCACGGCCGTGTGCGACGCACTCGCCGCCCGTCGCGCGACGGCCCTCCTGCTGCTGGTCGGCCACCCGGAGCCCGCGGTGTCGCTCGTCAGGGCCGTCCGCCGCGACCCGCGCCTCGACCACGTCCTGATCGGTGCTCCCGCCGGACAGCCGGAGTTCGCCGACTGGACGGCGTCGCTGGGCGACGACGGCGCCGCCGTCCCGTTCCTGCGCTACCTGCCCGAGCGGCTCGGCCCCCTCGGCGCACGCGTCGAGTCGGCCCTGCGCGAGCGGCTGGCCGAAGCGCCCTCCTTCGTCGCCTTCGAGGGGTACGACGCCGTCCTGGTCCTCGCCGAGGTGCTGCGTGCCGGCGGCACGGACCGGGCGCGCATCGCCGGGTCCTGGCCGCGGATCGCGGTCGAAGGCACCCGCGGGCGGATCCGGTTCTCCCGCGCGCCGGGCGTCAGCGTCTGGCAGTGGACGTGGTCGCCCGTCCAGGTCGTCGACCGGGATCCGGCGCAGCCCGGTCGCTTCCGGATCCTCCACACCGGCTGAGAGAAACCGGGGGCCCGCGTACGGACCCCCGGTTCCCGGCACCGCGTCAGCCGACCGTCCACTTCTGGTTGGCGCCGCCCGTGCAGGTCCAGATCTGCAGCCGGGTGCCGTTGGCCGAGCTGTTGCCGGTGGCGTCGAGGCACTTGTCGGCCTGCGGATTGACGATGTCGTGCGCGCCGGTGACGACCCAGCGCTGGGCGGCGCTGCCGTTGCAGTCCCACAGCTGGACGACCGTGCCGTCCGCGGTGCCGCCGCCGTTGACGTCCAGGCACTTGCCGAGCGCCCGGACCGTGCCGTCGGAGCCCACCGTCCACCGCTGGGCGGCGGTGCCGTTGCAGTCGTAGAGCTGCACCGGGGTGCCGTTGGCGGTGTTCGCGGCGGCGACGTCCACGCACTTCCCGGCCAGGCCCCGGATCGCGCCGCCGTTCGCCGAGTCGCTCGTCGTCACCGACACGTGGTCCACCACCAGTGTCTGCGGGAAGACCGTGGAGCCGTCCGGGTCGCCGGGCCAGTAGCCGCCGACCGCCAGATTGAGGATCAGGAAGAACGGCTTGTTGAACACCCACTGCCTGCCGCCGAGATCGGCCGGCGTGCGTCGCTGGTAGACGTTGCCGTCCACGGACCAGGTGATCGAGTCGGGCGCCCAGTCGACGGCGAAGGTGTGGAAGCCGTCCGCGAAGGCCTGGCCGCCCGGCAGGGTGTAGCCGGCGCCGATGCCGCCCGAGCCGGAGTAGCCGGGGCCGTGGATGGTGCCGTGGACGGTGGAGGGCTCGAAGCCGACGTTCTCCATGATGTCGATCTCGCCCGAGTCCGGCCAGTTGACCGGTGTACCGAGCATCCAGAACGCCGGCCACATCCCCTGCCCGCGCGGCACCTTCATCCGCGCCTCCACGTGCCCGTACTGCGCGGTGAACTTCCCGGAGGTGTTGAGCCGGGCCGAGGTGTACTGGCAGGTGCCGTACCAGCACTGGTAGTTGGCCGGGTTCTCGCGGCGGGCCGTGATGACCAGGTGGCCCTGTCCGTCCAGGGCCGCGTTCTTGTTGCCGGACGTGTAGTACTGCCGTTCGTGGTTGTTGACGTTGTCGCCGGTCTCGATCTGCCACTTCGAGGAGTCGACGGCCGCACCGGCCGGGCCGTCGAAGGTGTCGGAGAACGTCACGGCGGCGGCCGCGGTGCCGGCGGTCCCGGCGTCTTCGGGTCCGGCCTGGGCGGGGCCGGTCACGAGTGAGGCGGCCAGTCCGGCGGACAGGGCGGCGGCGAGGAGACATCTGCGGAGCAGGTGTGGGCGGACCACGGCTCTCCCTTCCGTACGGCGTCCCGGGGCGGGAGCGCCGGCAGAGGTGGGGGGTAAGGGTGTCGCCTCTTGATTTAAGAAGTGAGATAAGGGTCCGTCAATACTTTGGTACGGACCACTTGACCCCTTCTCGGGCAGGAGCCCGGCCCCGTTCAGTCGCGGGGCCGGCGCGCGTGTACCGCGCGGCTCGTCCGCCGGCCCAGGAGCAGGTAACCGATCAGCGCGCCCGTGCTGTTGAGGATCACGTCGTCGATGTCGAAGGCCCGCCCGGTGACCAGGGCGCCCTGCGCGAACTCCACCAGCAGCATCACCACGGCGGTCAGCAGCAGCACCCGCAGCACCCCGCGCGTGCGCGGCGCGACCACCGGGACCAGGACGCCGAAGGGAACGCCCAGCAGCACGTTGCCGCCGACCTGCTTCAGGGCGTCGCGCAGCGCGGGCTGGTCCAGATACGCCCGCAGCGAGCGGCCGGGATGCATGTTGGTGTGCGTCAGTGCCTCCGAGGCGGGGGAGGGGTGCAGGGTCAGCCGGGCCAGCACCGCCGCGAACGCCACCATGAACACGAAAGCGCACGCCATCGCCAGCAGGCGCAGTGGGAGGGCGAGCGGGCGCCGCTCGCGCCGGTCGGCCTCCCGTGCCTTGGCGGCACGGGGGCGCAACAGGGAACTCGGTCGTGGGACGGCACGAGCCATTCGGTCCTCCAGTCGTCAACTTCCCCGCGTCCTTGGGCGGTTACCCGCGAAGCCGCCGGGGATGCCGGGGTCCTGTGGTTCAGGAGCCGTAGGTCACCCGCACCTCCTCGAAGCCGAGGGAGTGCAGCAGGCCCTGGAGCATCGCCGTGGTGTTGCCCTCGGCGCGCGCGGTCAGCTCGCTCTCCTTCGCGGCGTCGCCGATGTGCCGGGCCGCGAGCTTCTGTACCGCCTGCTCGCCGTTCGGGTTGTCCGAGAACAGGTCGCCGAGCCGGTCGAGGAGGCCCCGCTGCTTGGAGACGGCGTACGAGTGCTCCGGGTCGAGGGCCGGTTCGCCCAGCGCGGCGTGCGGCAGCCGCAGCGTCGCCGACGTGCGGTCGCCGTCGACGGTCACGTCGTCCTCGCCCATCTGGCCGAGGTCGACGTAGGCGTCGACGGTCCCGGCACCGACGTACAGGGTGCGGGTGCCGCGTATCGCGTCGGGCAGGAACTTGGCGTCCTTCTCCAGATCCACGACGACCTGGAAGGAGCCGGAGGCGGCCTCGTAGCGGCTGATGTCCTGGATGGACTTCAGCAGCGCGGGCCCGGAACGGTCGTGGGTCTCGGAGCCGAACAGGTCCTTCAGACCCGGCAGCACGCTGAGCCGCAGTCCCGCGAACAGTACGACGAGCACCAGCACGATCGCGCTCAGCGCCTTGGCCCAGCCGGGCATCCGCCCGGGGAGGCGCCTGTTGGGAGTCGTCATGGTGACGGCCCTCCTTCCTACTGTCCGCATGCCCCTCATCTCCCGTGCCAGGCGCAGCAGTTGGCGATCAGGCGGGAGTGTCGAGGCAGGGGGGCGGCCGTGGTCAGCGCGGTGGCTTCAGCGGCCGGTCCCGCGACGGCCGGGAGGACCACACCCCCTCCCCGCGTGTGAGCCCCGGCAGACGCAGTTCGGCCTCACGCACCCGCCGGGCCGGCAGTTCACCGGTGATCAGCCAGGCGGGGTCGCCCCCCGTCGTCCCGGTGAAGTCCGCGCCCAGTGCCGCGAGATGGGCGGTCACGGACGCCAGGGCGTCCGGCGGCACCTCCGCCTCGAACGCGTGGTACGGCTCGTAGAGGCGGGTCCCCGCCCGCCGCAGGGCGCGGCGCAGCACGATCGGGGTCAGCCCGCGGAAGTCGGCGGCCGTGCTGACCGGGGAGCTGAAACCGGAGCGGATCAGCGTCACCCGGTAGTCGGTCACCGCGGCACCGGTCAGGCCGGTCAGCAGCGTGGCGTGGACCGTCTCCTCCACGGCCTGGTGGAAGGCGCGGGGGAGCGCGCCGAGCTCCGTCTCGTGGGCGAACACGCCGCCCGAGCCGCGCGGCCCCGGCTCCACCCGCAGCCCGATCGTCGCCCAGTAGCGGGCGTGGTCGTGCCACGGCATCTCGTCGACGGCCTCACCGGTGCCGTCCGGCCGCTCCAGGAACCGGACGCGCCCCGGTGAGAACTCCGCCTCGATGCCGAAGTCCCCGGCCAGGGTCGCCGCGAGCACCTCCATCTGCACCTCGCCGTACAGCAGCAGGGCGGTGGCGCCGGACTCGGCCGGGCGGGCGTGCAGCAGCGGGTCCTGGTCGGCGAGGGCGAGCAGCGCCGACCGCAGCGGCGCCGCCTGCTCGGGGCGCCGGGCCCGCACGAGGGTCTCCAGGGTCGGCGGCGCGAACTGCGGCGCCCGGTCGGTGACGCCGCCGAGCCGGTCGCCGACGCGCAGCGCGGCCGGTCCCGACAGGGCGGCGATGTTCCCCGCGGTGAGCGTCCCGGCCCCGCCGATCACCTCCAGGCGCGTCACCCGGCCGCGGACCTCGCCGGTCCGGCCGTCGGACTCGCGCCGCAGGAAGGTCAGCCGCTGACGCGGGCGCACCTCGCCGTCGTACAGCCGCAGATACGCGGTCCGCTCACCGCCCGGTCCCGGGCGTACGGCGAACACCGTGCCGCGCGGTGGCACGGGACCGGCCGCCGGCGAGCGGGCGGGGACCAGCCGGACCAGGCCCTGCGCCAGCTCCGCGACGCCCTGGCCGCCGAGCGCCGAGCCGAAGTACAGGGGGTGGAACGAGCCGTCGGCGGTGCGGGCGGCGAGCGCGGCGCGCACCTCGTCGGCGGTCGGTTCCGGGCCGTCCACGACCGCCGCCAGGATGCCCGTGTCCACCTCGGCGAGCGCCTCGGCGGTACGGGCGCGGACCAGCGGGTCCGTCAGACGGCGGGGCCGCACGCGGGCACCGGCACCGCCGAGCCCGGCGGTGACCTCCGTCAGGGGCACGACGTGCGGGGTCAGCCGGTGCCGGATGTCGGCGAGCAGACCCTCGGCGCGGGCACCGGCCCGGTCGATCTTGTTGACGAAGACGAGCGTGGGCAGCCGCAGCCGCCGCAGAGTGCGCATCAGCACCCGCGTCCGCGCCTGGACGCCCTCCACGGCGGACAGCAGCAGCACCGCGCCGTCCAGGACCTCCAGGGCGCGCTCGACCTCGGCGGTGAAGTCGGAGTGCCCGGGGGTGTCGATCAGGTTGACCTGGGTGTCGCCGACGGTGAACGCGGCGACCGCGGAGCGGATGGTGATGCCGCGCCGGCGCTCGATCTCGCCGTCGTCCGTACGGGTGTCCCCGGCGTCGACGCTGCCGAGCCGGTCGACGGCCCCGTGGTCGAACAGCAGCCGTTCGGTGAGGCTGGTCTTACCGGCGTCGACGTGGGCCAGAATTCCGATGTTCAGGGTGTGCATGCGGGGATGAGTCCTCGAGAACCGTGGGCCGGAAGGGGCACTGGGCGATGTCGAGGAGTCGGCGCATGCGAGGGATCCTGACCTGAGGGAACACGGACGGCGTCATCATGACGCCTTCCCCCGGGCCCGCCGCAACCGGATTTCCGTAAGCTGAGGTTCCGGCCGGACAGGATCACGCGAGGAGCGATCCGTGCGAGACATCGCCGTGTTCAGCGGTAGTGCCCACCCCGAGCTGGCCGAGGAGGTCTGCGCGCAGCTGGGCGTGCCGCTCAGCCCCGTCCGGGTCAGCCGGTTCGCCAACGACTGCCTCGAGGTGCAGCTTCGGGCCAACTGCCGGGAGCGGGACGTCTTCCTGATCCAGCCGCTGGTCAAGCCGGTGCAGGAGCACCTGGTGGAGTTGCTGCTGATGTGCGACGCGGCCCGCGGGGCGTCGGCCGGGCGCATCACCGTCGTCCTGCCGCACTACTCCTACGCCCGCTCCGACAAGAAGGACGCGCCGCGCATCTCGCTCGGCGGACGCCTGGTCGCCGACCTGCTGGTGGCGGCGGGCGCCGGCCGGGTCCTCGCCATGACCCTGCACTCGCCCCAGGTGCACGGCTTCTTCCCGGTCCCGGTCGACCACCTGCACGCGCTGCGCGAACTGGCCGCGCACTTCCGGCAGTACGACCTGTCCCGCACCACGGTGGTCTCGCCCGACCTCGGCAACGCCAAGGAGGCCGCCGCCTTCGCCCGGCTGCTCGGCGCCCGGGTGGCGGCGGGCGCCAAGCAGCGGTTCGCCGACGACCGGGTCAGCATCAGCGCCGTGATCGGGGACGTCGCCGGGCGCGACGTCATCGTGCTCGACGACGAGATCGCGGGCGGCAGCACCGTGCTGGAACTCCTCGACCGGCTGCGGGAGCAGGGTCCGCGCACGATCCGGCTCGCCTGCACGCACGGGCTGTTCGCGGCCGGCGCGCTCGGCCGGCTCGGCGAACAGCCCGACGTGCTGGAGATCGTGTGCACCAACACCGTGCCCGTGCCGGCCGACGACCACCCGCAGAAGCTGCGGGTCCTGTCCATCGCCCCGGCGCTCGCCGAGGCCGTGCGCCGCATCCACAACGGCGAGTCGGTCAGCGCCCTGTTCGACGCCACTACGGCGGACTGACGCCGAGCACCTCCGCCAGGGTCGGCCGCGGGGGCAGCAACCGCGCGAGTCCGGTGATCCGCAGCATGCGCAGCGTCAGCGGATGGGTGCACACCAGGTGCACCTGGCCGCCCCCGTCGAGCACCCGGCGCCGTGCCCGGTACAGCAGCCGCAGTCCCGAGCAGTCGAAGAATTCGACCCCGCCGAGATCGAGCACGACCAGGGCGCCGGGACGCCCCGTCTCCCGGTCCAGGTGCGGGACGATCTCGGCGGCCGACGCGATGTCGATCTCGCCGAGGAACTCCAGCACCGTGTGCCCCCGGTCGCGGCGGACGCGCAGATGCCTGGTGAGCGACGCGGATTCCTGTCGCACGACGACAACGCCTCCAGCCTGCTCCGGGGGCCCAACTGCCCAACCTCCCTCGAAAGTTACCCCGAACGAGCGCGTTTGAGCATGTTCGATTGACATATGTCATCGAACTCTCACGGCGAGGCCCGTCAGTCGACCACGAGGACCAGCTTCCCCGTCGTGCGGCCCGTCTCACCGAGCTCGTGAGCCTGGGCCGCGTCGGCCAGCGGGAACGTCCTCTCGATCGTGGCCCGCAGCCTGCCCGACTCGACCAGGCCGGCGATCTCCCGCATGTCGGCCCGGTCCGCGTCGACGAGCATCCGCACCGCCCGCACGCCGAGCCGCTCGGCCTCCTCGAAGAACTCCTCCGAACCGACCGGCAGGATCGACACCACGATCCCGCCCGGCCGCAGCACGCGCAGGGACCGCAGCGAGGTCTCGCCGCCGATCGTGTCCAGGACGACGTCGACGTCCTTCACGGCCTCGGTGATGTCCGTCTCGCGGTAGTCCACCGTCTCGTCCACGCCGAGGGAACGCAGGAACTCGTGCTTGCCCGCGCTCGCCGTGCCGATCACGTGCGCGCCCCGGGCCTTGGCGATCTGCACCGCCACATGTCCCACGCCGCCCGCGGCGGCGTGGATCAGCACCCGCTGCCCCTCCCGCAGGTCCGCCCGCTCCACCAGCGCCTGCCACGCCGTCAGCGACACCAGCGGGAGCGCGCCGGCCTGGACGTGGTCGATCCCGGCGGGCTTGTGGGTGAAGGTACGGGCCGGGGCCGTGACGTACTCCGCGTGGGAGCCGTGGCCGAACGGGTACGACAGCATGCCGAAGACCTCGTCGCCCGGCCGGAACGCGGCGACGCCGATCCCCACCGCCTCCACCACGCCCGAGACGTCCCAGCCCAGGACGAAGGGCGGCTCGCCGAGGAAGCCGCCGTTCGCCCGGTGCTTCCAGTCGGTCGGGTTCACTCCGGCGGCACGCACCCGTACCAGCACCTCGTTCGGGCGCGGCTCGGGACGTTCCAGCTGTACCTCACGCAGCACCTCGGGACCGCCGAGGGTGTCCTGGCTGATGGCTCGCATCGTTTTCACATCGCTCATGCTGACCCAGCCTGCCGTTCGCCGCCCCTCGGGGAAATGGCATGATTGCCACGCTCCGATAGAATCGTGCCATGCGGCATACGAAACGCCCCGCGGGGCGGACGGAACGGGTCGTGGTGCTGGCCCTCGACGGCGCCTATCCCTTCGAGCTGGGCATCCCGAGCCGGATCCTCGGTGCCGCCGACGGCCGGTACGAGGTGCTCACCTGCACCGTCGACGGCCGGCCGGTGCGCACCGACGCGGACTTCACCGTCACCGCGGACCACGGACCCGAGATCCTGGACTCGGCCGACACGGTGGTCGTCCCCGCCGTCTCGCCCGCCCTGGTCACCGACGAACCGGCTCCCGAGGTGATCGCCGCCCTCGCGCGGGTCCGCCCCGACGCCCGCATCGTCTCCATCTGCACCGGCGCCTTCGTGCTGGCCGCCGCCGGGCTCCTGGACGGCCGCCGGGCGACCACCCACTGGCAGCTGGCCGACCGGTTCCGGCGCATGTTCCCGCACATCCCCCTCGACCCCGACGTGCTCTTCGTGGCCGACGGCCGCATCATCACGTCGGCGGGCGCGGCCTCCGGCGTCGACGTCTGCCTCCACCTCGTGCGCGAGGACCACGGCAGCGAACTGGCCAACAAGGTCGCCCGCCGCTGTGTGGTCCCGCCCTTCCGGGACGGCGGACAGGCGCAGTACATCGAGCAGCCGGTGCCCGAACAGGGCGCCGCGAGCACGGCGGCGACCCGGGCCTGGGCCCTGGACCACCTCGGCGAGTCCCTGACGCTGGCCCGCCTCGCCGCGCACGCGCGGATGAGCCTGCGCACCTTCGCCCGGCGCTTCCACGACGAGGTCGGCATGAGCCCCGGCCGCTGGCTGACCCAGCAGCGCGTCGCCCGGGCCCGGCATCTGCTGGAGTCCAGCGACCTTCCGGTCGACCGGATCGCCGGCCAGGTCGGCTTCGCCACGGGCGCCTCGCTGCGTCAGCACCTGCACGCGTCGATCGGCGTCTCGCCCCAGGTGTACCGCCGGACGTTCCAGTCGGCGGGCTGAGCGCGGGCGCGGCGGACCGGCGTCTCGCCCCCGTCCCAGAGAGCCGGTCAGGAGGCGTGCCGCACAATGCCGTTGGCCCGCCGCCCGACTGAATCCGCCGGGCCGGGATATGCGCAAGGCAGAGGGCTGCGGGGTCCGACGCCCCGTGCCCAGAATCCTTCGGAGGAGACATGGCACTGGTCAACGCGGGCGTCGTGGTGCTCGACTGCGCGGAACCCGAGAAGCTCGCCGAGTTCTACAAGGCGCTGCTGGGCGCGGAGGAGACCGACGTGTCCGCCAACCGGATCGAGATCGAGGCCCCCGCAGGCTTCCGCATGGCGTTCCGGCGGGACGTCAACGCGACCCCGCCGAGCTGGCCCCGCCCGGAGAACTCCCTCCAGGCCCATCTGGACTTCGTGGTGGAGGACCTGGACGAGGCCGAGCGCGGGGTCATCGGGCTCGGCGGGCGTCCGCTGGAGGCCAAGGACGCGGCGGGCCCGCACGAGGAGCGCGGCTTCGCCGACCCGTCGGGCCACTCCTTCACCCTGCGCCGCAGCACGCCGCCGACGGCACCCAAGCAGGGCTGAGGCCCCGCGGCCCGGGTGCCGCCGGCGCGGTGAGTGCGGCGGAAGGGTCGACTCCGGTCAGTCCCGTCCGCCCTTGTCGGCGACCGGCCAGACGCCCGTCGAGCGCTCGATCGCCTTGGCGCCCGTCCGGTCCACGGCACTGCGCACCGCGGCGAAGATGGCGCCCTGGACCGCCGCGGCCAGGAGGATCTCGCCCCAGCCGCGGTCCGGGTCCAGGGCGTCGGGTGCGTCGTCCTCGTGCCGGATCAGCTTCCACGTCTTCTGGAAGGCCATCCCGGCGAGCGCGCCGCCCGCCCAGCCCAGGACGAAGCCGACGGGCTTGTACGCGAGGGGGAGTTTCTGCTTCTTCTTCTTGCCCACTGGGTCTCCTTCGGGTTCGCGGAGTGATGGTTCGTCGAGTGACGTCGGGACGTGACGGGCACGGCCCGCGGATCAGGGCCTGCCGGCCGCCGGTACCTCCTCGTCGGCGGGCACCGGCCCGGGCGGCGTGCCGTCGCCGAACGGGCGGCCGCCCAGCTCCTGCCGGTGGTGCGGCGTGAGCCAGCCGGACGGGTCCGGGCCCAGCGGCACGATGCCGGTCGGATTGATGCCGGTGTGGACCTGGTAGTAGTGGCGCTTGATGTGGTCGAAGTCGACGGTGTCGCCGAAGCCCGGCGTCTGGAACAGGTCGCGGACGTAGGCCCACAGCACCGGATTCTCCGTCAGCTTCCAGCGGTTGCACTTGAAGTGGCCGTGATAGACGGCGTCGAAGCGCACCAGCGTGGTGAACAGCCGGATGTCCGCCTCCGTGATCGTGTCGCCCACCAGATAGCGCTGACGTTCCAGCCGGGGCGTCAGCTGTTCCAGCCGGCGGAACACGCCCGCGCAGGCGGCCTCGTACTCCTCCTGTCCGGTGGCGAAGCCCGCCCGGTACACACCGTTGTTGACGTCCTGGTAGACGTCGGCCATCACCTCGTCGATCTCGTCGCGCAGGGCGTGCGGATACAGGTCGGGCGCACCGGGCCGGTGCAGGGACGTCCACTCGGTCGCGAGATCCAGGGTGATCTGCTGGTAGTCGTTGGTCACCAGCCTCCCGCTGGGCACGTCCACGACCGCCGGCACGCTCACCCCGCCCGGATAGCCGGTCTCCCGCTTGTCGTAGGCCTCGCTGAGGAAGCGGATGCCGAGGACCGGGTCGCGGTCGTCCGGGTCCAGGGTGAACCGCCAGCTGCGGTCGTCCTGGATCGGGTCGGTGATCGCCAGGGACAAGGCGTCCTCCAGGCCGAGCAGCCGCCGGGACACCAGGGCCCGGCTCGCCCACGGACAGGCGCGGCTGGCCACGAGCCGGTAACGCCCGGCCGCCACCGGCCAGCCGTCACGGCCGTCCGCGGTGATCCGGTCGGCGAAATGGCTCTTGGACCGCTTGAACGCCTTCCTGCCGTAGCCGCTGTTGCCGGGCGTCCCGTCGTCGCCGCTCATGGGACGTACCTCCCTGTCGTCGGTGGGCCCTGGTAACGCGTTCCCCGTTTTCGGCCGTCGGCACTGGTGGGCCACCCACAAGGCGGGTGTGAGCCCGGCCGGCAGGGGGCAGTCGGCGAATCGTGAGCCGGACTACCTCGAACACGACAGCGAACGGACAGACCACCGACGGAAGGGACGACGGGGCCGGCGGCGAGACCGCGGGCGGGTCCGCCGGCAAGGCGGACCGCAGGACGCGGATCACCGTGCTCGTGGCCCTGGCGGCCAACCTGGTGATCGCGGTCGCCAAGGCCGTCGGCGGCTTCCTCGCGGGATCCCCCGCGCTGCTGTCGGAGGCGGCGCACTCGGTGGCCGACAGCCTGAACGAGGTCTTCCTCCTCGCCGCGCTGCGCCGCAGCCGCCGGCCCGCCGACCGCCGCCACCCCTTCGGGTACGGCAAGGAACGCTTCTTCTGGTCCCTGCTGGCGGCCGTGGGCATCTTCGTCATGGGCGGCTGCTTCTCGTTCTTCCAGGGCGTCGAAGCCCTCCGGACGGGCGCGGAGGAGGAACTCAGCGGCTACGTGGCCGGGCTGATCGTGCTCGGCGTCGCCCTGATCGCCGAGGGCGCCTCGCTGCTGCGGGCGCTGCACCAGGTGCGCGGGCAGGGCGGGGTCGCCGCCGGGATGCGCGACCCGGCCCTGCGCACGGTCGTCGCCGAGGACGGCACCGCGGTGCTCGGCGTCACCCTCGCCATGATCGGCATGGTCCTGCACATGGTCACCGGACAGGTCGTGTGGGAGGCCTGCGCCTCGCTCGCCATCGGCACCCTGCTCGTGTACGTGGCCTACCGGCTGGGCCGCGAGGCCCGCGACCAGCTGATCGGCGAGGCCGCGGATCCGGAGGCGAGCGGCCGCATCCGCGCGCTGCTGCGGGCTCAGCCGGAGATCGACAGTGTCGAGGCGCTGTTCACGATGAAGACGGGCCTCGACTCCACGCTGGTGGCCGCCCGCATCGACCTGGTGCCCGGCCTGGACAGCGAGCGGGTGGAGGAGGTGTCCGTGCGCATCAAGAAGTCCATCGCGCGGACCGTCCCCGAGGCCCAGCAGATCTTCCTCGACGTCACCGACCGGCCCGCGCACGAGGCAGCGGAAAGCCCCGCCGCGACGGGGGAACGCGGCGGGGCCTGACCCTCGTGTGCCCGGCGCCGGCCGGGCCATGCACGCGGATCCGGAACTTTCTCGTCCGGCCCGGGGTCAGTTCCCGCCGGCCGGCTCCAGCACGAAGACCGGGATCTCCCGGTCCGTCTTCTTCTGGTAGTCGGCGTACGCCGGGAACGCCGCGACGGCGCGCTCCCACCACTCGGCCTTCTCCGTGCCGGTGACCTCACGGGCCGTCATGTCCTGCTTCACCGGGCCGTCCTGGAGCTCCACATGGGGATCGGCCTTGACGTTGTGGTACCAGACCGGGTGCTCGGGCGCCCCGCCCAGGGAGGCGACCACCGCGTAGCGGCCCTCGTGCTCGACGCGCATCAGCGGTGTCTTGCGGATCTTCCCGCTGCGGGCGCCCCGCGTGGTCAGCACGATCACGGGCAGGCCCGTGTCCAGGAGGGTCGTCCCCTGCGTGCCGCCGGAGCTCTCGTACAGCTCCACCTGCTCGCGCACCCACTGCGTCGGGCTGGGTTCGTACTCGCCCTCAAGAGGCATGGTTTCCGTCCCATCGTCGCGTCGTACGGTTGACTGGCACCGCGGTCCGAAGCCGGCCGGTGCACGATCCATCCATACCGCATCCCGGCGGTGGACCGCCGCCGACCGCGCGACACGATGTGCCCGACGACGCGTTCAGCACCGTCCGGACCGCCCGTCCGGAAGCCGGACGCCGTGCCGTCACGGCGCCGGTGCGCCCGCCCCGGCGGCCGCCAGCAGCACCCGGGCGGCTTCCCGCGCCTCCCGTGCGGGCTCCGGGCCGCCGGTGAGGCCCGCGGTCGTCATGGCGCCCTCGGCCAGCAGGAACAACTGCCCGCCCACCGCGGCGGGCAGCCCCGACTCGGCCGCCAGAGCGTCGAGGAACTCGCGGAACGCCCGCTTGTGCGCCCGTACGTGCTCCGCGACCCGGGGCGATCCGGCGCCCAGCTCGCCGTACGCGTTGAGCCACGCGCAGCCGCGGAAGTCCGGCTCGGCGAACCACTGCCCGAGCCAGTCGAAGACGGCGAGGATCCGGGGGCCGGCCCCCTCGTGGTCGTCGACGTACTGCGCCAGCCGGCCCCGCCAGCGCACGTCGCGCCGCTCCAGATACGCCAGCACCAACTGCTCCTTCGCCGGGAACAGCTGGTAGAGGCGCTTGAGGGAGACGCCCGAGGTGCCGCGGACGTCGTCCATGCCGACGGCCTGGACGCCCCGCCCGTAGAAGAGCCGCTCCGCGGCGTCCAGCGCCCGCTCCCGGGCGGCCTCGCTGTCCATGAAGGGCCTCTTCCTTGACGTGAGAACGATCGTTCTCCAACGGTAGCAGCCACAGTGGAGAACGAGCGTTCTCCAGCCTGTCGACGGAGGGTTCGCCATGACCACCGACCGCCCGCCCCTGCCACCGTTCAGCCGTGAGACCGCCGCCCGGAAGGTCCAGGCGGCCGAGGACGCCTGGAACACCCGCGACCCGCACAAGGTCGCGCTCGCCTACGCCGAGGACTCGGTCTGGCGCAACCGCGACACCTTCCTCACGGGCCGCGCCGCGATCGTCGCGTTCCTGACCGCCAAGTGGGCGCGCGAGCGCGAGTACGCGCTGCGCAAGGACCTGTGGGCCTTCGACGGCAACCGCATCGCCGTCCGCTTCCAGTACGAGTCGTGCGACACCGACGGGCAGTGGTGGCGCTCCTACGGCAACGAACTGTGGGAGTTCGACGAGCACGGCCTGATGACCCGGCGGGAGGCGAGCATCAACGACGTCCCCATCGAGGAGGCGGACCGCCGCATCCACGGCCCGCGGCCCGAGGCGGAGCGAGGGCTGTCCTTCCCCCTGCGGTAGGCCCCGTCGGCCGGTTGAGTAGGGTTCCGGCGTGAACGGACCGGCCCGGAGCACCGAGAAGCCCTTCCTCTACGTCGTCGTCTGCGCCGCCGGCGTGGCCTCCGGCGTCGGCAGGCTGATCACCGCCGCACAGGAACGCGGCTGGGAGGTCGGCGTCTTCGCGACCCCGGTCGCCAGGGACGGCTTCTTCGACGCCGCCGCCGTCGAGGCGCAGACCGGCCGCCGAATCCGCTCGGCCTGGCGCCGGCCGGGCGACGCGCGCCCCTTCCCGGCGCCCGACGCCGTCGTGGTCGCGCCCGCCACCTTCAACACGGTCAACAAGTGGGCCGCAGGACTGGCCGACACCCTCGCCGTGGCCACCCTGTGCGAGGCGTGCGGCCTCGGCGTGCCCGTCGCCGTCCTGCCCTGCGTGGCCGACGCGCTGGCCGCGCATCCCGCCTACCAGGAGAGTCTGGAACGACTGCGCGGGATGGGGGTGCGCTTCGGCGACCCGTACACGGGACAGGACGAAACGGACGGCGGCCGCCCGGAGTTCGGCTGGGAACGGGCCCTCGACCTGCTCCAGGAGCACTGACCCGCGCCGGACGCGGACCCGCACGAGGACGTACGCTCGCCCGGTACCGATCCGGAAGGCAGGAGCAGCAACGATGCAGTACGTGAAGCTCGGTTCGACGGGCCTGGACGTGTCGCGGATCTGTCTGGGGTGCATGACCTACGGCGTTCCCGACCGCGGCACGCACGAGTGGACCCTCGACGAGGAGGCCTCGCGTCCGCTGATCCGGCAGGCGCTGGAGGCCGGCGTCACCTTCTTCGACACCGCCAACGTCTACTCCGACGGCACCAGCGAGGAGATCGTCGGCAAGGCGCTCGCGGACTTCGCCCGCCGGGACGAGATCGTGCTCGCGACCAAGGTGAACAACCGGATGCGGCCCGGGCCCAACGGCGCCGGACTGTCCCGCAAGGCCGTCATGTCCGAGATCGACCACAGCCTGCGCCGCCTGGGCACCGACTACGTCGACCTGTACCAGATCCACCGCTTCGACCCCCATACGCCGGTCGAGGAGACGATGGAGGCACTGCACGACCTGGTGAAGGCGGGCAAGGTGCGCTACATCGGGGCCAGCTCGATGTACGCCTGGCAGTTCTCCAAGATGCAGTACACCGCCGAGCGGCACGGCTGGACGAAGTTCGTCTCCATGCAGAACCACTACAACCTCCTCTACCGCGAGGAGGAGCGCGAGATGCTGCCGCTCTGCGCCGACCAGGGCGTCGGTGTGCTGCCCTGGAGCCCGCTGGCCCGCGGCCGCCTCACCCGGGACTGGGGAGCGGCGACCGGGCGCAGCGCCACCGACGCCTTCGGCAGCACGCTCTACCAGGAGGGCGACCGCGCCGTCGTCGAGGCCGTCACCCGCATCGCGCAGGACCGCGGCGTACCGCGCGCCCAGGTGGCCCTCGCCTGGCTGCTGCACCAGGACACGGTCACCGCGCCGATCATCGGCGCCGCCAAGCCGCGGCACCTCGAGGACGCCGTGGCGGCGGTCGAACTCGCCCTCTCCGACAAGGAGATCGAGGAGCTGGAACGGCCGTACGCGCCGCACCCGATCGCCGGCCACTGACCGCGGGGCGACCGGGCGCTCAGGGGCCCGTTCCGGGGGCCAGGGCGGTGACGGACACCGACGACTCGTTGCCGCCCACCGGGACCTCACCGGCGGTCCACGTCACCTCGATCGGATTCCGCTCGTCCGGCGGGGTGACGAGCAGCCGCGCCGGGGCCGCGGCGCGGGCGCCGCTGATCTGCGGGCTGGAGAACGACAGGCCGGCCCACGCGCTGCGGCCCGG
This sequence comes from Streptomyces flaveolus, assembly GCF_044765825.1. NCBI lineage: Bacteria > Bacillati > Actinomycetota > Actinomycetes > Kitasatosporales > Streptomycetaceae > Streptomyces > Streptomyces flaveolus. The sequence goes on from NZ_JBIWKU010000008.1 coordinate 37,575, forward strand.
GGTCAGCGTGACCGTCCGCGGCGACTCCGGTGCGCGCTGCGGGTCCGGGCCCAGCTGCTTGCCGGACGCGTCCACGAAGGCGGCGCCCGGATAGCCGTACAGGGTGCAGGTGCGCTCCGAGGTGTTGGTCAGCACGACCGGGAAGTTGCGCTGCCCGGCTCCGGGGTCGACGCGGCCGACGGAGGCCCGCAGCTCGGAGGTGTGGCAGCGGCCGTCGGTGCGGGCCGAGGCGGACGCGGAACCGGCGGTGTCGGTGGGCACGGTGCCGGCCGTCGGTGCGCCGCCGGTGCTCCGGTCCGGAAGCGGGCTGCTGCTCGCACCGGCCGGGTGTTCGGCGCGGCCGGTCTGTGTCGTGCTCGCCGTGCCGCTGTCGGTGCCGCAGGCGGTCAGCATGCCGAGCACCGCGACCGCGCTCGCCAGCAGGGCCGTCCGGCCTACGGGCTGGGACGTCTTCGCCATCGCTTCTCCACACTTCCGTGAGGTTCGTCGCGCACGGCCCGGCACGGGTGCCGGACGGCACGCCCTGCCTTCGAGTGTCCCCCGGCAGGGGTGCGGAAACCGCGAGTCACTCCTCCTCGAGCAGGGCCAGCTCCGCCCAGATCGTCTTGCCCTCGGCGGTGTGCCGGCTGCCCCAGCGCTGGGTGAGCTGGGCCACCAGCAGCAGACCGCGCCCGCCCTCGTCCCAGGTCTTGGCCCGGCGCAGGTGGGGCGCGGTGTGGCTGGTGTCGGAGACCTCGCAGATCAGCGTGGTCGCGTCGTGGATCAGCCGCAGCCGGATGGGCGGCGAGCCGTACCGGATGGCGTTGGTGACCAGCTCGCTCACCACCAGTTCGGCGGTGAAGGAGGCCTCCAGCAGCTCCCAGGCGGACAACTGCTCGACGACCTGCTTGCGGATGGGGGCGACCAGCGACGGGTCGGCGGGAATGTCCCAGGTGGCGACCTGGCCGGCGGGCAGCCCCCGGGTGCGGGCCAGCAGCAGCGCCACGTCGTCGGCGGCGCCGCCGGTCGGCAGCAGGGCGTGCAGCACGCGGTCGCAGGCCGCGTCCAGCGAACCGTCGGGGGCGGCCAGGGCGTCCCGCAGCAGCGCCTGGCCGTCGTCGGCGCCGCGGTCGCGGCTCGTGACCAGGCCGTCGGTGTAGAACGCGAGCACGCTGCCCTCGCGCAGTTCCAGCTCGGCCGACTCGAAGGGCAGGCCGCCGACGCCGAGCGGCGGACCGGAGGGCAGTTCGAGCTGCCGGGGCGGGCCGTCCGGCGGGACGAGCACGGGCTGCGGATGCCCGGCCCGGGCCAGGGAGCACTGCCGGGACACCGGGTCGTACACCGCGTACAGGCAGGTGGCGCCGACCTCGCCCGTGCCGTCGCCGCCGGACTCCTCCGACAGCCGGACGACCAGGTCGTCGAGGTGGGTGAGCAGCTCCTCGGGGGTCAGGTCGATGTCGGCGAGGGTGCGCACGGCGGTACGCAGCCGGCCCATGGTGGCCGAGGCCTGGATGCCGTGGCCGACGACGTCCCCGACGACCAGCGCGACCCGCATCCCGGACAGGGGGATGATGTCGAACCAGTCGCCGCCCACCCCGGAGCGGGCCGCCGGGAGATAGCGGGAGGCCGCCTCCAGCGCGGCGGTGGGCGGCAGCCACCGGGGGAGCAGGCTGCGCTGCAGCATCAGAGTCGTCTCGCGCTCGCGGGAGTAGCGGCGGGCGTTGTCGATGCAGACGGCGGCGCGGGCGCTGACCTCCTCGGCCAGCAGCACGTCGTCGTGCGTGAACGCGTAGGGGCGGCGGAACCGGCTGAAGACCGCGATCCCCAGGGTGGTGCCGCGGGCCTGCAGCGGGACGGACATCATGGAGTGGATGCCGTACTCCTCGATCCGCTCGACCCGGACGGGGTCCCGCTCCCGCCACCGTTCGAGGTCGTCGGAGGGCACCGCGGCGACGACCGCGTGCCCCGCGACCAGGCACTGGGCCTGCGGCGAGGCAGCCGGATAGACGTCGAGGCGGCCCGGCTCGGCCACCGCCTGCGGGCAGCCCGGGGTGACCGACTGATGGGCGGTCCGGCGCAGGGCGACCGGCGGCGTCGGAGTGGCGACGGGATCGCCCCCGTGCTCCGGCGGGTCCAGCAGATCGACGCTGACGAAGTCGGCGAGCGTGGGGACGCACACGTCGGCCAGCTCCTGGGCGGTGCGGGTGACGTCGAGGGTGGTGCCGATGCGCACGCTGGCCTCGTTGACCAGCTGGAGCCGTTCCCGGGCGAGGTGCTGCTCGGTGAAGTCGTGGGCGGTCACGCAGACACCGCGCACCTCGCCGTCGGCGCCGGTGAGCGGGGCGACACGGGCGAGCCAGGCGTGGGCGCGGCTCTCGCCGGGGGCCTTGAGATATGTGTGCATGTCGTGGCCCTGGCCGGTGGCGAGTACGCGCCGCATGTGCCCTTCCAGCTCCGCGGCCTGAGTCCGGCCGCCGAGGTCGGGGGCCCGCAGGCCGCGGATGCGGTCCGGCGGGAGCTCGAAGAGCCGTGCCATGGCGTCGTTGGCGCCGCGGATCCGGAGCTGGTCGTCGAAGATCATCGTGGCGCAGGGTGACTGGGTCAGGGCGGCTCTGACCAGCGGGTCGTCCGGCTGTTCGGGGCCACGGTCCAGGGGGGCGACGGCCAGCCACGTGCCGGGTCCGTCCTCCTCGGACGGTCTGTGGCGGGCGAGTACCCACACGGACACCGTGTGGCCGTCGCGGTGCCGCAGCGCCAGCGTCCCGTTCCAGCGCTCGGCACCGGGCTCGAGAGCCGGGCTGTCCGCCTCGTCCGCCAGCAGCTCGGCGGCGGGGCGCCCCACGACGTCCGCGGCCGAGTGGCCCAGCAGCAGACGCGCGCCCTCGCTCCACTCCCGCAATGTGCCGGATTCGTCGACGACGACGCGGGCCGCGGCGGCATCGTCGTGCGGGTTGACCGGACTCATCGTCGCCACTCCATTGCGCACACCCACAGTGAACAGCGCGTCACCTGGGCCCCAGCCTAGTGCGTCCGGGCCTTCCGCGGACCCGAACCAGCGGGGTCGCGAGGCCCCCTCGGGGCACGGGCCATCGAACGGCTGGGGCGCCCGGGACAGAAAGAGCTTTCCGTGCCCTTGACGGCCACATGTGGACCGACGTCAGAATCTGTTTGTTCACGATCAGTTGTGAGTACTTCTGATTTCTGGTGAGGGAGATCCGGCATGACGGTCACACGCAGATCGGTCCTGATCGCCTCCGCGGCGGCGCCCACGGCGGGCGCGCTGCTGGGCGCCCCGTCGGCGTGGGCCGCGGACGCCGCGGGAGAGGGCACGGGCCGCCGCACGGTCGCCCTGCGGGACGGCTGGCGCTTCGCCCTGGTCGATCCGGGCGGGACCACCGACCCGGCCGGGGCGTACGCGCGCGCCGCCGAACCGGACTACGACGACTCGGCGTGGCGCGAGGTGGCCGTCCCGCACGACTGGAGCATCGAGCAGACGCCCACCACCGACCACGGCACCACCAGCGGCACCGGCTTCCTGCCGGGCGGCCTCGGCTGGTACCGCCTCGCCTTCACCCTGCCGCCCGCGACGGCCGGGAAGCGGATCTCGGTCGAGTTCGACGGCGTCTACATGGACTCCCATGTCTACTGCAACGGTCGGGAGGCCGGCCGCCACCCCTACGGGTACACCGGTTTCGCCCTCGACCTCACCGACCTGGTGCACACCGACGGCCGCACCGAGAACGTCCTCGCGGTCAAGGTGCAGAACCAGCTGCCGAGCAGCCGCTGGTACTCCGGCAGCGGCATCTACCGGGAGGCCCGGCTCGTCGTCACCGAACCGGTGCACGTGCGGCGCTGGGGCACGTACGTCACCACGCCCGAGGTGAGCGGTGAGCGCGCCCTCGTCCGGGTGGAGACGTCCGTCGTCAACGCCTCGGGCGCCGTGCGCGAGGTCGAGATCAGGTCGGGGGTCGAGGATGCCGAGGGGCGTACGGTGGCCCGCGCCGCCTCCACGGTCACCGTCGCGGACGACCGGAGCGAGGTTCACGAACTCACCGTCCGGCGCCCCCGGTTGTGGGACTTCGCGGACCCGCACCGCTACACCCTGCGCACCGAACTGCGCGTCGGCGGACGCACCGTCGACACCTACCGCACCCCCTTCGGCGTCCGCACCTTCCGCATCGACCCCGACGAGGGCTTCCACCTCAACGGAGCCCACGCCAAGATCAAGGGCGTCGACCTGCACCACGACCTCGGCGCGCTCGGCGCGGCCGTCAGCGTCGACGCGGTCCGCCGCCAGATGACCCTCATGAAGTCGATGGGCGCCAACGCCTTCCGCACCTCCCACAACCCGCCCTCGCCCGAGATGATCGAGGTCTGCGAGGAGCTGGGCATCGTGATGCTGGTCGAGGCCTTCGACTGCTGGCGCACCGGCAAGAACCGGTACGACTACGGCCGGTTCTTCGACGAGTGGTGCGAGCGGGACGCCACCGAGATGGTGCTCGCGGCCCGCAACTCGCCCGCCGTCGTCATGTGGTCCATCGGCAACGAGATCCCCGACTCCACCTCCACCGCCGGCCTCGCGATGGCCGACCGGATCATCGCCGCGATCCGGGCCGCCGACGCCACCCGGCCGCTCGTCATCGGCTCCGACAAGTACCGCCGGCTGCCCGCCAAGGGCTCGGCGGCCGACCTGATGCTGGCCAAGCTCGACGGACTCGGCCTCAACTACAACACCGCCAAGTCCGTGGACGCCCTGCACGCCGCCTATCCGCACCTGTTCCTGTTCGAGTCCGAGTCGTCCTCCGAGACCTCCACGCGCGGCACCTACCAGGAGCCCGAGCACCTCAACACCGGTGAGAACCACACTCCCGGCGGGCGGGCGACCTCGTCGTACGACAACAACCTCGCCTCCTGGACCATGAGCGGCGAGTACGGGCACAAGAAGGACCGGGACCGCAGGTGGTTCGCCGGGCAGTTCCTGTGGTCGGGCATCGACTACATCGGGGAGCCCACCCCCTACGACGTCTTCCCGGTGAAGGCGTCGTTCTTCGGCGCGGTCGACACCGCCGGCTTCCCGAAGGACATGTACCACCTGTTCCGCAGCCAGTGGACCGACGCACCGATGGTCCACCTGCTGCCGGCGACCTGGAACCACCGCGAGGGCGACACCGTCGAGGTCTGGGCGTACGCGAACGTCGACACCGTCGAGCTGTTCCTGAACGGGAAGTCCCTCGGGGTCCGTTCGTTCGACACCAAGAAGACGGTGGACGGCCGGACCTACCTGGAGACCACCGAGGCCACCGGCGACGACAAGACCTTCACCGACGGCCCCTACCCGGGCAGTTACACCAGTCCGAACGGCAGCGCGGGCAAGCTCCACCTGACCTGGCGGGTGCCCTTCGCGCCGGGCGAGCTGAAGGCCGTCGCCCGGCGCGGCGGCAGGACCGTCGCCACCGACGTCCTGCGCACCGCCGGAGCGCCGCACGCCGTACGCCTCACCCCGGACCGGGAGGCCGTCGCCGCCGACGGCCGCTCCCTGGTCTTCGTGACCGCCGACGTGGTCGACCGGCACGGGGTGGTGGTGCCCGGTGCCGAGCACCTGATCACCTTCGAGGTCGCGGGCGGTTCCCTCGCCGGGGTGGACAACGGCCGCCAGGAGAGCGCCGAGCGGTACCAGGCGAGCACCCGCACCGCCTTCCACGGCAAGGCCCTCGCCATCGTGCGCTCCGGCACCCGGCCGGGGACGGTGCGCGTGACCGCCCGCGCGGACGGGCTGCGCGCGGACACGGCGACCGTGCACGCCCGGCGGGCCGCGTCCCCGGCGACCACGCCGGCTCCCCGGTTCGCGCCCGAGCATCCGGCGCCCGTGGCCCACCCGCACGCGGACGCGAGCTACTCCGGACGCCCCGACACGCTGCCCGCCGCGGTGCTCGACGGCGACCCGGCCACCGGCTGGTCCAACGGGTTCCAGAAGGCGGCCACCGCGCTGCTGCCGGCCTTCGACGGGGCCCGCGCCGAGGACTGGATCTCGGTCGACCACGGGCGGACGCGCCGCTACGGCCGGGTCGAGGTCTCCTTCACCGTGGACGCCGCGCACAGCCTGCCCGCCGCGGTGGTGGCCGCCGTCTGGGACGGACGCGCGTGGCGGACGGCCGAGGGGGCCCGTATCGAGTGGGCCACCGCGTCCGACGCCCCCACGGTGATCACCTTCGAACCGGTGAGCGGCTCCCGCGTCCGGCTCACGCTGACGAGCCGTCACCCCGGTGAGGCGCGGGGAGCGGTCCGGGTCAGCCGGCTGGAGGCGCCCGCCGTCTGATCGGCCGGGCAGCGGTCCGGACGGGAACCAGTCCCGTCCGGACCGTTGACGGGCTGTCATGTCTGCCACAAGCATGGCCCCGACCGCTTTTGGGAGCGCTCCCACGCGTCGGTGGCGCTGCCCCTCCCTCACCCCCGAGGAGCCCGGACGTGAAAAGACGCAGAACCGCGCTCGTCTCCCTGACGGCCCTGCTCGCCGCGGCCGTCACCGCGCTGCCCGCCGCGCCGGCCGGCGCCGACGAGACCGAGGAGGTCAGGAACGGCACCTTCGACAACGGCACCGAGTCCTGGTGGGCGAGCAGCAACGTCACCGCGGCCGTGTCGGACGGCCGGCTGTGCGCCGACGTCCCCGGCGGCACCACCAACCGCTGGGACGCCGCCGTCGGCCAGAACGACATCGCCCTGGTCGCGGGGGAGTCGTACAGGTTCTCCTTCACCGCGACCGGCGCGCCCGCCGACCATGTGGTCCGGGCGATCGTGGGCCTGTCGGTGTCCCCGTACGACACCTACTACGAGGTCAGCCCCCAGCTGAGCGTCTCCGGCAACACCTACTCGTACACCTTCACCTCGCCCGTCGACACCACCCAGGGCCAGGTCGGCTTCCAGCTCGGCGGCACGCCCGACGCCTGGCGGTTCTGCGCGGACGACGTGTCCCTGCTGGGCGGCGTGGCGCCCGAGCCGTACGTGCCCGACACCGGGCCGCGGGTGCGGGTCAACCAGGTCGGCTATCTGCCGTCCGGGCCGAAGAACGCCACGCTGGTCACCGACGCGACCTCGCGTCTGCCCTGGCAGCTGAAGGACGGCGGCGGCCGGGTCGTCGCCCACGGCTGGAGCGTGCCGCGCGGCGTCGACGCCTCCTCCGGGCAGAACGTCCACTCGATCGACTTCGGGCGCTACACGCGCCGCGGCGACGGCTACACCCTGGTCGCCGACGGAGAGACGAGCCGCCCGTTCGACATCGGCACGGCCGCCTACGAGCGGCTGCGCGTCGACTCCGCGAAGTACTACTACACGCAGCGCAGCGGCATCGCCATCAGCGACGAGCTGCGCCCCGGCTACGCCCGCCCCGCCGGACACGTGGGCACGGCACCCAACCAGGGCGACACCCAGGTGCCCTGTCAGCCGGGTGTGTGCGACTACACCCTCGACGTCTCGGGCGGCTGGTACGACGCCGGCGACCACGGCAAGTACGTCGTCAACGGCGGCATCTCCACCTGGGAGCTGCTGAGCACCTACGAGCGTTCGCTGCACGCCCGCACCGGGAAGCCGTCGAAGCTCGGTGACGGCACGCTGGCCCTCCCGGAGAGCGGCAACAAGGTGCCGGACATCCTCGACGAGGCCCGCTGGGAGCTGGAGTTCCTGCTGAAGATGCAGGTGCCCGCCGGGCAGCCGCTGGCCGGAATGGCCCACCACAAGATCCACGACGCCCAGTGGACCGGGCTGCCGCTGCTGCCGAGCGCCGACCCGCAAAAGCGCGAGCTGCACCCGCCGACCACCGCGGCGACCCTCAACCTGGCGGCGACGGCCGCCCAGGCGGCCCGCCTCTACCGGCCCTACGACCGCGCCTTCGCGGCGAAGGCGCTCGACGCCGCGCGCACGGCCTGGACGGCGGCCCTGGCCCACCCGGACGTGCTCGCCGACGAGAGCGACGGCATCGGCGGCGGGGCGTATCCCGACAGCCGGGTCGACGACGAGTTCTACTGGGCGGCCGCCGAGCTGTACCTGACGACGGGGGAGCGGGCCTTCGAGCGGTACGTGCTGACGTCCCCCGTCCACACCGCCGACATCTTCGTCCCGCTCGGCTTCGACTGGGCGCGTACCGCGGCGGCGGCCCGTCTCGACCTGGCCACCGTGCCGAACCGCCTCCCCGGCCGGGACGCCGTGCGCCGCTCCGTCGTGAAGGGCGCCGACCGCTATCTCGCCACGCTGAAGACACAGCCCTACGGGATGCCGTACGCCCCCGACGGCAACGTCTACGACTGGGGCTCCAGCGCCCAGGTCCTCAACAACGCGGTCGTCCTCGCCTCCGCCTACGACATCACCGGCGGCTCCGCGTACCGGGACGGCGCCGTCCAGACCATGGACTACATCCTGGGCCGCAACGCGCTGAACATCTCGTACGTCACCGGCTACGGAGAGGTCAACGCCCACCACCAGCACAGCCGCTGGTACGCCCGCCAGCTCGACCCCGCCCTGCCGGACCCGCCGGACGGCACCCTCGCCGGCGGACCGAACTCGAACATCCAGGATCCGTACGCACAGAGCAAACTTCAGGGGTGCGTCGGCCAGTTCTGCTACATCGACGACATCCAGTCCTGGTCGACCAACGAGCACACCGTCAACTGGAACGCGGCGCTGGCCCGCATGGCGTCCTTCGTGGCGGACCAGGGCTGACCGTCCGCTCACCCGTTCGCTTCCCACGGTACCGTCGTACTCCTGCTCTGACCTGGGGGTATTTACGGGCCAGTACCCGCGCGGTACCGTGGGAGGCATGCCAGCTCTGAACGTGGAGTTCAGCGACCGCGAGCTCGAGGACCTGCGGCAGATCGCCAAGGAACGCGGTACGTCGATGAAGGCGCTCGTGCGGGAGGCCGCCGCCGCCGACATAGCCCGGCACCGGGCACTGCAGGAGGGCGCGGAGGCGTTCCGCCGGTTCTTCACCGCCCACGCCGACGAGTTCGCGGCCGCCTTTCCCGACGACGAACCACCGCCCGCCCGGGGCGAGGGGCGGGCCGCCTGACCCATGGCACCCGTTCTGCACATCGACGTGCCCTGGCTGCTCCAGCGTCACGAGGAGGTGCTGCCGGAGCAGCCCACGATCAACGACTTCTCCGCGCTGGTCGCCGCCGTCGCCCGGCACCGCGTCGACCCGCCCCGCCTCGGGGTGAACTCCGACCCCGCCTGGCGGGCCGCCGCGCTGCTGCACACCCTCGCCGTGCTCAGGCCCCTGCCGTCGGCCAACGCCCGCTTCGCCTGCGCGACGGCCGTGGCGTACATGTTCGCCAGCGGCGTCGGCATCGACCCGCCCTACGGCGCCCTGGTCGACCTCGCGCGCGACCTGCTCACCGGCGACGCGGACGTCTACGGGGCGGCCGACCGTCTGCGGTCCTGGCAGATCTGAGCCCGCCCGGCGCCTTTCACACGGGGCGCGCCGGGAAATCCGAAAGCCCGTGTAAGCAGCATCAGTTGCCGCGGATTCCGGGCTTCTTTCCCAGAGGTCCGACGTTACCCGGACGCCTTGTTGACCATGAGTGGTTTGTGCGAGAGTGAAGCACTCGTGCGGGGGGTGAAGGCCGGGTCTCGCACGCACCGTGGAGAACCGGGTCCGATTTCGCCGTGGCGAATTCACGCCCCCCACGCCGCGCCGAAAAGGTATACACCAATTGCCTTTCGGTCATCGGAACTTTTGCGTCACCCGCGCGTGGGAAGGAAACAGCTCAGTGCCCACCCCCCACCCCCCTCGTCCCGTCCACCCGCCCTCCGGCGGGGATCCCGGGGAGTCCGACGAGTGGCTGGCCGCCCGGCTCAGGGACGGCCCGGAGAGCGAGGCCTCGCGGGCCGCCGCGCTGCTGACGGCCCGGCACTGGCAGCCCGCCCACGACTACGCGGCCATCTGCCTCGCCGCGTCGGGGCAGATCACCGCCATGGTCACCGCCGCCGCCCAGCACCGGGTCCTGGACCGTCTCGCCCAGGGCGAACCGGCCACGGCCCTGCGCCCGCGACTGCTCGTGGCCGTGCGCGACACCGTCCGCCAGTGGTCGGCCGACGAGGCGGTCTCCGGCGTTCTGCCGCAGCTGCTCAAACCCGCCGGCGGACGCGGTATGCGGGCGGCGAAGTCCCTGATTCCGGAAAACCGCACACTCGCGGCGCGCGCATTCGCGTCCCTTCCCGGACCGGCCCGTTGTTTGCTGTGGCACACAGAAGTCGAAGGCGAACCCATTGCCGTGCCGGCCGGGTTCCTCGGCATGGATACCGACACCGCGTCGGCCACGTTCGAACAGGCGCGTGAGCAATTCCGTGACGGTTGTCTGCACGCCCACCGGCAACTCGCGCCGAGCCAGGACTGCCGCTTCCACAACCGTCTCCTCGACGTCCCGATCCGCCGCGGCGGGGATCTGCTGCCGGACGTGCGGAAACATCTGGCGGAGTGCCGGCACTGCCGGCACGCGGCCGAACAACTCTCCTACTTCGAACGCGAGTTGGGGCCGCTGATCGCGGAGGCCGTGCTCGGCTGGGGTGCCCGGCGCTATCTCGATTCCCGTCCGGGCCGCGCGGACCGGGGCCCGCAGGCCAGGGCCGCCGCCCGGCACCGCGGCGGCCGCCCCGGCCTGCTGGCCCGGCTCCCCGCCCCCGTCCGCCGGCTCCCGGGCCGGCCGCGCTCCGCCCGGTCGATGCTCAGGGGAGTCGGCGCCGCCTCGGCGGGAGTGCTGGCGATCGTCCTCGTGGTGAACGTGTGGTCGTACGACGGCGGCGGCGCCGATCCGGCCGCGTCCACCAGCGCCGTCGACGGCCGGGGCACGACGTCCGCGACCTCCCGCCCGAAGCCGCCCGGCACCGCCGGACTGCCCACGGCCGCGGACCCCACCCGGCTGCGCAACGTCGCCGCCGGCCTCTGCCTCGACGTCCGGGGCGAGCCGAAGGCCGGGGCGGGCGCCCGGCTGGCGGCGTGCTCCGAGGCATGGACACAGCAGTGGACCCTGGAGGACGACGGCCTGCTGCGCAGCGTCGCCGACCCCGGGCTGTGCCTGGACTCGCAGGCGGACGCCGGAATCGTCATTCTCGGCACCTGCGCCGACGAGGGCGCCGAGCGGGGCGACGACGTGCGCTACGACCGCACCGCGCAGGGCGCGCTGCTGCCGCGCTGGCAGAACCAGCTCGCCCTCGCCGCGACCACCGGCGCGCCGGACGCCGACGTCGTCGTCAAGGTGCACGACGGTTCCACCGGACAGCGCTGGCGGATCGAGAAGGCGCCGGCGGCGGACGGGGCCCTGTCGATCGCCGGGACCGACGCGGCCCCGGCCGCGCGCCCCGTCGAGCTCTCGGGCGCCTAGGGCCGGTCGTTCGGATCATGCCGGCGTCGCGGGGCGTGGCACGCACATCTGCCGCGTTGCCGTCGGTTGCCAGGGCTTCGCCCTGGCGACCTCCTCCGTCTCGCAGCCTGCACGCACCACGCCCCGCTCGGGTCGGCTGAAGGGCGCAGTCCCTCTCGGCCGACCCGATCCGAACGACAGGCCCCAGGGGGGAGTTGTCCTCGAAGTGCCCGCGGGCTGTTCGCCGGGTTCATGCCCCGGCTCGTCCCGCTCGTGGCCGTCGGTCAGCCGCGCACGTGCAGCCCGAAACCCGTGCGGCCCGCGGGCTCCCGTCCCTCCTTCAGGTGCAGCGAGGGAATCTCGTAGTCGCCGAAGTTCTGCCGCCGGAACGCGATCGGATCGGTCGACTCCAGGGTGAGCAGGCGCTGTTCCCAGGCCTTGGCGGCGTCCTGGTAGTCCTCGCCGGTCATCCGGTCGGTGCCGTACAGCACGAACGGCGGCAGCACCTCGATGCCCGGGTAGTAGAGGATGCCGTGCTGGATCGGGAACAGCAGATCGTCGATGGGGCCGTTGATCCCGCGAGCGGCGTAGTGCGCCTCCGGGCCGCCGACGGTCACCGACAGCAGCGCCTTCCTGCCCGCGAGGGTGCCCTCACCGAAGCGCTCGCCGTACTTGGTGTCGCTGTGCTCGCCGACGCCGTACGCGAAGTGGGACGTGAACACCCGGTCCACCCAGCCCTTGAGGATCGCCGGCATCGTGTACCACCACAGCGGGAACTGGAAGACGACCGTGTCGGCCCACAGCAGCTTCTCCTGCTCGGCGCGGACGTCCGGGGAGAGCGCCCCGGCGTCGAAGGCCCGGCCCGAGTCCCGGACGACCCTCAGCGGATCCGAGGCGTGAGGGCCGTAGTCCTCGGCGTCCACGACCGCCTTCCAGTTCATCGCGTACAGATCGCTCACCCGCACCTCGTGCCCGGCGTTCTCCAGCGTGGACACCGCGAGGTCCTTCAGCGAGCCGTTGAGCGACCGCGGCTCCGGGTGGGCGTGGACGATCAGCGTCTTCATGGGAACTCCTTCGGATCGGATGCCTTCGATCCTGGGCGTCGCGGCGCCCGGTGTTCAGGGACGCTTCTTCCGTCGGACGGGACTTCCTGGTACTGGCAGGACCACCTTCACGGGCACCACCGAGGCGATACTGGGCCCATGGACCATCTCGCGAGCTTCCTGCGGACCCGGCGCTCCCGGGTCGACCCGGCGGCCGTCGGCATCCCCACCGACAGCCGCCGCCGGGTCGAAGGACTGCGCCGCGAAGAGGTCGCGCACCTGTCCGGAGTCAGTGTCGACTACTTACGCCTGGAGCAGGGCCGCGCGACCCAGCCCTCCGAGCAGGTCCTCGACGCGCTCGCCCGCGTCCTCGGCCTCGACGAGACCGAACGCGGGCACCTCCACCGGCTCGCCCGGCAGCGCCGACGCCGCGCCAAGGCACCGGGCGGGCGGGTGAGGCCGGAGCTGCTGCGCGTCCTCGACCTGGTCGCCGGCGCACCCGCGCTGATCATGAACCACCGGCTGGACGTGCTCGCCGGGAACCGCCTCGCCGGGCTCCTCTACGGCCGGCCGGTGCCGGGCCTGAACACCGCCCGGCACCTCTTCCTGGAGGAGGCCGAGCGCGGCCTCTACGCGGACTGGGAGACCTGCACCCTCGACGCGGTCGGGCACCTGCGGCTGGCCGCCGGCAAATACCCCGAGGACCCCCGCCTGGCCTCCCTCATCGGCGAGCTGGCGATGGGCAGCGATCGCTTCCGCCGTCTCTGGGCCCGCGCGGACGTGTGCGCCCGCACACATGGACGCAAGGCCTACCGGCACCCGCTGATCGGACTGCTGGAACTGCACCAGGAGAACTTCGCGCTGCCCGACCAATCGGGCATGGAGCTGCTGGTGCTGTCCGCGGCCCCCGGCAGCCCCGCCGAGGACGGGCTGCGCCTGCTCGCGGGCCTGGACGCGGCCGGCGGTGACGCGCATCCCACGGTGAACTCCCGGTTCCGCGAGTAACTCGGCGACGCCCGCCCACCGCCGGGAACGCCCTGCGCGAGTCCCGCGGCCCCGTGCCCGGCCATCCCCGAGAGGGCGACCCCGAGCCCGCGCGCACCCTCGAGGGTCTCAGAGGGCCGTATGAGACCTGATGTCCGGTTCTTCGTTTCGTGTGGAGTCCGGCGGATCGCGCTCAGGACTGCCGGACGACGAGCAGTGGAGGCACCTTCACGCCGTCGAAGGTGCCCGCGGAGCGAAGGCGACGGAGACAGTCCATCGTCTGTGTCACGTCGACCTCGGTCCACACGCTCGCCTGCGGGGCTTCGCGCACCGAGGCCACCGTCGCCGCAGTCGTCGCCTTCCGCACCCGCGGGCGGGGACGAGTCCGACCTGCGAGTCTTGCTGCGCAAAGCGTGCCGTGGCGGCGCTGCTAGCCATTTGGGTGTTCCGGTTTGCGCGCCTCCGCTGCGAGGATCCCGAGCAGACCAGGGAAACGTACGTCGATGTCCGACCGGCGCAGCCGGATGCCCTTCCGGTTCCCGTAATCAATCTCGCAGATCAGCCCGGCCTCCCGAAGCGCACGGAAGTGGTGCGTCTGGGTCTGCTTCGAGATCGGCAGATCGAACGAGTTACATGTGCGCTCGCGATCCTCCTCGTCTGCGGCGAGCTCGACCATCACCGCACGACGGTGCTCATCGGAGAGCGCTCGCAGGACGGTGCCGAGCTCCATCTCCGCAGCCGCCGGCCCCGAAGGTGTTTCCTTCACCATTCGCTTCCACCTCTCAGGTCTGGTTTGCATCGTACCTTGCTTGCGTGCTTCTATCAGGTACGACACGCATCGTACCTAGGAGGAGTCTTGTCGCTCACTCACGCCACCCCCGAGCGTCCATCACCATCGCCGTTGCTGCTGCCCGTCGTGCTGCTGGGCATCTTCGTGATGCCGATCAGCATCACTGGCGCCGCGATCGCGCTTCCCGACATCTCGCGGGACCTCGGCAGCGACCCGACTTTGCTGCAGGGCGTCGTCAACGGCTTCAACATCGCCCTGACGATCTCCACGCTGCTTTGGGGGCAGATCGGCAACTGGATCGGGCTGCGACGGACGTTCGTCATCGGCCTCGCCACGGTCCTGCTCGGAGCAGTCGGAAGCGCCCTCGCCGGAAACTTGATCCTCCTCGACCTCGCACGGATCATCACCGGCGTCGGCGCGGCCGCCATCGCGACCGGCGGCACCTCGATCATCTCCCACGCCTACGACGGCAAGCGACGCGCACATGCCTTCGCTCTCCTGGGCACGATCGTGGGCATCGGCCTGGCGGCCGGCCCCACGCTCAGCGGCCTGCTTGTCACGGCGCTCGGATGGCGTGGTGTCTTCGGCGTGGTCGCCGGGGTCGCCGCGCTCGTGCTGGCGGCCGCAGCGTTCAGAGTCCTGCCGGCACCGTCCGCCACGTCGACGGGTGATGCGCCCCGCCGAGGCTTCCTCGATCTGTCGCCGCTGCGCAGCCCTCGCTTCCTTGCAGTCGCGCTAGTCCCCGTCGCCGCGTCGTTCGCCTACGTCTCAGTCCTCACCTACGCACCCATCGCGCTGAGCGCCGTCCACGGTCAGGACGCGGCGACCGCGGGGCTGTTCATGCTCCCGCTGACGCTCCCCGTCCTCGTCGGCCCGCTGCTCGCCGGCGCGCTGATCACCCGCACCCGCGTCTCGCCGCACACGATCATCAACACCGCCATCATCCTGCTCATCACCGGCGACGTGCTGTTCCTGCTGTTCGACCCCAGCCTGTCCCCGGTGCTGCTCGTTGTCCCGATGATCCTGCTGGGATTCGGATGGGGGCTCCCCCTCGGGCTCGTCGACGGCGAAGCACTCGCCTCCGTCCCCGCACACAGCAGCGCCGCCGCAGCCGGCGTACTCAACTTCCTCCGACTCGGCAGCGAGGCGCTCGCCGTCGCCGTCTTCGGCGCTGCCCTCGCCGCGATCATCGGCGCCCAGCTCGGCGACTCAGCTCTCGGCGCCGAGGTCGCAGCCGGGGCCACCGGCCATGCAGCCGTCTACGCCACCGTGTTCCGCATGATGATGATCGCCTGCGCCGTCGTCACCACGGTCATCGGCGCCGCCGTCATCCTCCTGCGCCGAGCCGGCGGCACGCCCACCCCCAACTCCACCGAGGACGAGCTGCCCACTGCGGCGGAGTCGCCCACCGATTCCATCCCGGTCCTGTGAAAGGAACCACGATGACGAAGAATCTGGGGTTCCTCTCCTTCGGTCACTACCAGCCCCGCCACCACCTGTCCGCAGCCGACTCGCTGACGCAGGGGATCGAGATCGCGGTCGGCGCGGAAGAACTCGGCTTCGACGGCGCCTGGATGCGCGTGCACCACTATCAGCACCAGTTCGCCAGCCCCTGGTCCTTCCTGGGAGCCATGGCCGCGAGAACTCAGCGACTCGAGCTCGGCACTGCCGTGATCGACATGCGTTACGAGAACCCACTCATCATGGCCGAGCTCTCCGCCGCAGCCGACCTCATCAGCGGCGGACGTCTCCAGCTCGGCATCAGCCGAGGATCGCAGGAACCCGCACTGCGCGGATGGGAGAGCTTCGGCTTCCATCCGCCCGCCGACAGCAACGCCGCAGACATGGCACGCGAGCACACCGACCGCTTCCGCGCCGCCATCGCCGGGACCCCGATGGCGATCAGCGACCCCGCCGAGGCCGGCGTGCAGGTGCCGTTGCCGATCCAACCGCAGTCAGAGACCCTTCCGCAGCGCATCTGGTGGGGATCGGCCACGCGACAGAGCGCACAGTGGGCCGGCGAACAGGGTATGCACCTGCTCAGTAGCACCTTGCTCTCTGAGGACACGGGTGTTCCGTTCTCGGAGCTCCAGGCCGAACAGGTCAGGGTCTTCCGTGCCGCCTGGGATCGCGCGGGCCATCGAGGTGCGCCCCGCGTCGCCGTCGTGCGCAGCATCCTGCCGATCGTCTCCGACCGTGACCGATCCTTGTTCGGCCCCGCGGCGCTCCAAGCACAAGAAAGCGTCGGCGTCCTTGGAGGTGCCATCTCCCGTTTCGGGAAGAGCTTCATCGGAGAGCCGGAGGCCATCATCAGGGAGATTCAGCAAGATCACGCAGTGAAGGAGGCGGACACCCTGCTTGTCACGATCCCCAACACGCTCGGCGTGCAGGAGAACCTGCGCATCCTCGGCAATATTGCAGAGCACATCGCGCCGACTCTTCGCTCCCTGAGAGCGAGTTGACTCAAGGGAGCCATGCAAGCCAACGGAGGGGGCGGTGACCCGAATCTATTCGTGACGCCGCCCCCTCCCCATCTTTGTTCACCTATCGTGTCGCCGTGCGGAACTGGCGAGGTGAGACGCCGACTTCGCGCCGAAACGCCGTGCTGAATGCTCTCTCAGGGGGCATTCGATCTAGGCGAATTGTCCTTTCTGTTCTCGTAGGTCCCTCGCGAGATTGGTGTTGTCTCGTCCGTTGTGATGGCGGCGTTCTTGAAGCCGGTGTCGACCCAGCTCTTGGTGACTCTTGGCGGCACCTGTTCCCTGGCTGGTCAGGGGCACGGTGGTGGAGGTCTCTCGTCACCTGAACGTGTGGCGGTGCGGTATCCCGGCCGGTCGGCGAAACGAAAAACCGGACATCAGTTCACATGCCACCCTCTCAGGCGGCTTCGTCCCGGACTTAGGCTTGCCGTCATGAACCGATGGGAGCAGCTGACCGGGGGCGGGTCCGGTGAGCAGTACGCCGCTCGTTTCGCGGAACTGGCCGGACAGGGACAGGACGTACACGGCGAGGCGCGCCTCTGCGCCACGCTGGTGCCTCCCGGGGCACGCGTGCTGGACGCCGGCTGCGGCACCGGGCGGGTCCTGATCCAGCTTGCCCGCCTCGGCCACGACGGAGTGGGCGTGGACCAGGACGCCTCCATGCTGGCCGTGGCACGCCGAAACGCGCCCGGACTGACCTGGGTGCAGGCCGACCTCGCGGACTTCGACCCGGCCGCCGCGGGCATCACCCCCGGCTTCGACCTCGTCGTCGCCGCGGGCAATGTCTTCCCTCTCCTCGCTCCGGGCACCGAGGCCGCCGTCGCCGCCACGCTGGCCCGGGTCCTGCGCCCGGGCGGCCTGCTCGTCGCCGGCTTCGGCCTGGACCGGGACCATCTTCCCGTGCCACCCGGCCTGACCCTCGCGGAGTACGACGCCTGCTGCACCGCGGCCGGCCTCACCCTCACCGACCGCTTCGCCACCTGGGACGCCGACCCGTACGACGGCGGCGGATACGCGGTCAGCCTCCATCGCCGCTGAGGCCGGTCCCCCGCACCGGCCGCCGGGCCGCCGGTAGCGTGACCGTCGTGATGGTGGGCACCGAAGGAACCCGGCTGGTCGTCCTGCGGGGCAACAGCGCCTCGGGCAAGTCGTCCGTCGCGGCCGGCCTCCGGGAGAAGTTCGGCCGTGGCCTGGCCCTGGTCGGCCAGGACAACCTCCGCCGCACCGTGCTCCGCGAACGCGACCGGCCCGGCGCCGCCAACATCGGCCTGATCGACCTGACGGCCCGCTACGCCCTGGACGCCGGGTATCACGTCGTGGTCGAAGGCATCCTGTACGCCGACCGCTACGGTGACATGCTCGCCCGGCTGCGTGCCGACCACCGCGGTCCGACCCGCGGTTACTACCTGGACGTGCCGTTCGGCGAGACCCTTGCCCGGCACGCCTGCAAGCCGATCGCCGACGAGGTCGGCGAGGCGCAACTGCGCGACTGGTACCGGCCGCGCGATCTGCTGCCCGGCGGCGTCGAGACCGTCATCGGCGCCGACAGCGCCCTGCACGAGACCGTCGACCGCATCATGCGCGACACGGGCCTGGCCCACCTGCCCGCACAGGACCGCTGACCGGCGCTCAGGCGCGCTCCTCGACGAGGTCGGCGGGGCCGGGCGTGGTGGGGGAGGCGTGTCCGGACAGGGCGAGCGTCAGGTCGAGTTCGGCGAGCAGGCAGCGGATCACGTGCTCGACGCCCGCCTGCCCGTCCAGGCCGAGACCGTAGACGTACGGGCGGCCCAGCAGCACCGCCCGGGCGCCGAGCGCGAGCGCCTTGAAGACGTCGTCGCCGGTGCGGACGCCGCTGTCGAACAGCACGGTGAGCCGGTCGCCGACCGCCTCCGCCACGCCCGGCAGCGCGTCGGCCGCCGCGACCGAACCGGCCACCTGGCGCCCGCCGTGGTTGGACACCACGACCCCGTCCATCCCGGCGTCGGCGGCGAGCCGGGCGTCGTCCGGGTGCAGGACGCCCTTGAGGACGATCGGGCCGTCCCAGTTCTCCCGCAGGAACGCCAGGTCCGGCCAGGTCTTGCCCGGGTCGGAGAACATGCCGACGAAGTGCATCACCGCCGCGTTCGGGTCCTCGTGCACGGGCTTCGCCAGACCCGCCCGGAACGCCGAGTCCGAGAAGTAGTTGGCGGTGCCCACACCGTGCAGGAACGGCAGGTACGCCTGGTCGAGATCGCGCGGGCGCCACGACAGCAGCGGGGTGTCCAGGGTGACGAACAGGGCCGTGAACCCGGCCGCCTTCGCCCGGTCCAGGAAGCTGCGGGCCACCTCGCGGTCCTTCGGCCAGTACAGCTGGAACCAGCGCTCGGCGTCCCCCATCGCCTCGGCGACCTGCTCCATCGGGGTGCTGGACGCCGAGGACAGGACGAACGGCACGCCCTGCGCCGCGGCGGCCCGGGCGGCGGCCCGCTCCGCGTCCGGATGCATGATCGACAGCACGCCCACGGGCGCCAGCGCCAGCGGAGCCGGCAGGGCACGCCCCAGCACCTCGACCGAGAGGTCCCGGTCGTGCACGTCCCGCAGCATCCGCGGCACGATCCGGCGCCGCTCCAGGGCCCGGCGGTTGGCGCGGGCGGTGGAGCCGTCGCCGGCGCTGCCCGTGACGTACCCCACGGGTCCGGGGCCGAGCCGCCGCTCGGTCAGCTCCTCCAGCCGGGTCAGGTCGGTGGGCAGCCGCGGCACCGCGCCCGTCATCCCGTTCAGGTAGATCTCGTACTGGAAGTCCGCCCAGTGCTTCGCCATCCGTACGTCCCGCCTCTCGTCGTCGAGCCCGCGTGCCGCCAGCACCATACTCGCGAGTAGGTCGAGGGGGTCCGGCGGGTGCCGGACTGTTTCGGGAGTGTTTCCGGCCTATTGGCAAACGTGTGGATCACGCCATCCGGCCAGATCGCGTGATCAAGAACCCCACGGTTCCGGACTTGGAACGTTCTAATTCCGTGACTTCCCGCCACTGATTCAATACGCAAGGTTACTGAAATCCGTGGGGTCGATGTGTCTTTCGGCGGCGGACTCGGCAGACTCGCGCTCGCCGTTCCGGCACCGACCGGGCCGGGCCGGCACCACCCTCGAACCGAGCGGAAGGATGCACACAATGCGGAACACCGCGCGCTGGGCAGCGACTCTGGGCCTGACGGCCACCGCCGTCTGCGGGCCCCTCGCGGGAGCCTCCATCGCCTCCCCGGCCCCCGCCCCCGCGTCGCTCTACGCCCCCTCGGCCCTGGTGCTGACCGTGGGGCAAGGAGAGAGCGCTGCCACCGCCGCACCGCTGCGCGCCGTCACCCTGACCTGTGCGCCGAGAACCTCCGGCACCCACCCGGCCGCCGGCCCGGCCTGCGCGGAACTGCGCGGCGCGGACGGCGACTTCGACGCCCTGACGGGCGACACGGGTGTGCTGTGCACCCGGGAGTACGCCCCGGTCGTCGTCACCGTGGAGGGGGTCTGGCAGGGCCGGCGCGTCTCCTACGAGCGCGCCTTCGCGAACGAGTGCGTGAAGAACGCGGGCAGTACGAGCGTCTTCACGTTCTGAGAGACCGGGACCGCGCGGCCCGCGCGACGTGACCGGCTGCTCGTCGCTGGGGAGTGCGAGCGCCGCCGCGTGGACGGGACGGTCCCGCACCGGGGACGGCGGACGGAGTGGGGCCGTCCGCCGTTCCCCGGTATCAAGGCTCAGGACTCGGCACCCGGCCTTCGGCCTTCGGCGCCGCCCGCCGGCCCGTCGCCCGGACCGGACGACCGGGCACGGTGGCTGGTGTCGCACCAGGGGTAGCGCCGGCTGCGGCGACAGGTGCACAGGGCGACCCGGAAGCGGTCGGAGGACACCGTCGTCCCGTCCTCCAGCTCGATCTCCACCGGGCCTTCCACCAGCATCGGCCCCTGGCGCTGGACGGTGATCCGGCGGGGCGGGTCAGACGGGGAGTTCGGCACGGACGACCACCAGCTCTTCCTCGTTGTCGGCCTGGGACAGCAGACCCCGCTGCCGCAGCCAGCGCTCCCGGCCGCGCACCACGGGCCCGAAGGCGATGCGCTGCCGCCTGATCACCGCGGCCTTCAGACCGGCCGCCCGCAGATGCCCGACCGTCTGCTCCGGGTCGCTGAGCGCGGACTGCACGAGCAGCAGCACACCGGCGGGCCGCAGCAGTGCGGGCGCCTCCCGGCAGATCCGGTCCAGCACCAGCCGGCCGTCGTGACCCGCGTCCCAGGCCCGGGCCGCACCACGCGGCCGGTGGCCGCCGCCCGGCGCCGGCACGTACGGCGGATTGGCCAGGACGAGGTCGAAGGACTCACCCCGTACCGGAGTGAAGAGGTTGCCGCGCAGGACCCGGACGCGTACGCCGGCCCGCGCCGCGTTCAGCCGGGCGGCCCACACGGCACGCCGTGACACGTCCACCGCGGTGACCCGGGCGCCCAGCCGGGCCGCCGCCAGCGCCAGGGCGCCCGAGCCGGTCCCCACGTCGAGCACGGCCGCTCCCGGTGGCAGCGACTCGTCGGACAGGGCCCCGGCCAGCAGGGCGGTGTCCTCCTGAGGGGCGTAGACGCCCGGTAGCACCTTGAAATTCACGGAACCCACGTACCCCCGCAGTCACGAAATATGGGAGGTTCCCGAGGGCTCGGGGGACACGCCCGCCAGGGGCGTGCGCAGCGAGGAGCGGCCGGCCCGCCAGTCGGCGAGCAGTCGGTCGGCGAAGCGGTCCTCCAGGTACCCGGTGGCGTCGATACCGAAGACGACGTCCGCCGCCAGCTGCGGTTCCTGGTCCAGCAGACCGTCGATCACCTCGTGCCGGACGATCTGTTCGTGCACCGCGTCGGCCTCGACGTGCTCGTCGTAGAAGTGCTCGGCGGCGGGGCCCGCGCCGGTGCGGCGCATGGCCTCGGCGAGGCGCCGGGAACCGGGCGACGAGGTGATCTCGACTGCCGCGAAGTGACCGACCAGGGCGCCGCGCAACGCCCGGTGCAGGCCGAACAGGGACATCATGTTCACCGTGGCCAGGCACTCGGCCGAGGCCGCTTCCAGATGACGCCCGTACGTCGTGTCCAGACCGAGGTCCGTCATCAGGTCGGCGAACAGCCGGGCGTGCACCCGGTCGGCACGGCCGCCGCCGTACTCGTCGAACTCCACCGCCGCCATCGCCGCCTTCGCGCGGCCCCACAGCCGCGGCAGCACCCACGCGTGCGGGTCGGCCTCCTTGAGGTGGTACAGGGAGCGCTGGGCCGCGTACTCCCGCAGGTGCCACAACTCGCCCTCGTCGCGCAGGAAGTGGCTCACGCCCTTGCCGTCGACGGGCTCGACCAGCAGCGCCCCGACCGCGGCTGCCACACTGTCGTGGACCGGGGTGTCGGCGCGCAGCGCGGACAGGAAGCGGTCCTCCAGCGCCGCCCGGGTGCGCAGCAGCCCGGGGTCCCACTCCAGGCCGGCGGACACGCCGGCGAAACCGCGGTAGTGCAGCTCGTAGCACTGGTACAGGGCCAGCTGCAGGTCGTCGCCGTACGGTGACGCGGCGGCGACCTCCTCGGGGCGGGGCAGCGGGCCGGTGCCGAGCAGATACGAGCCGACGGCCGCGGAGAGCGGGCCCCGGGCCGTCGGCAGCTGTGGTTCTTCGCGGACGTTCTCCATGCGTCGCGGGTACCCGCCGGGCGCCGTCGCATCCGCGTCGCGCCGGGCCCCGCGTCGCCGGCCTAGTCCTTGTCCGACTCCTCCTGCGCCTCTGCGTTCGGCGAGGTGGCGTCACCCGCCTCACCCCGGTGCCGCCGCTCCTTCGCGGACTCCGGGTCACGGGTCTCGGCCTCCTCGATCTCGCGCATGACCTCCTCGATGGCCGTCTCGGGCTTCTGGTGGCCGCGGTCGGCGTCGTGGGACACGTGGGGCTCCTCTTCTCGTTCGGTTCGGTGTGGCGGTCGTCCCCGTCAGGGGACCGTGGCGGTGTCAGTTCGCCGTGGACGCGATGCGCAGCGGAACCGGGCCGGGGACGGCGGGCTCGTCGTTGCGGCGGACGATCTCCGCCCACCAGGACGGCCCGTCCTCGATGTGGCGCAGCAGGACGCCCTCGCGTATCGCCCAGGGGCACAGCGTCACCGACTCCAGTCCGGTCAGCTTCATCGCCGTGTGCCCGACCACCGCGCCCGCCAGGCTCTGTGCGGAGCGCGGCGCGGAGATTCCGGGCAGGCGGGCCCGCTCCGCGGCGGGCAGGGCGGCCAGCCGGCCGACCGCCCGCTTCAGGTCCGCGCAGCTCATCCGGCGTTCCTCGAAGGGCCCGTGGCGGCCGGGCAGGGCCCCGCACAGCCGCCCGAGCTGCTGGAACGTCCGCGAGGTCGCCACCGCCGTGCGCGGTCCCTCCCAGCGGATCCGGGCCGCGACGTCCCGCAGCTGGTGGCGGACCGTGCGGCGCAGCGCCCGCAGCTGTTCCGGATGCGGTGCGTCCTGGCCGCCGGCGAGGAACTCGTGGGTCAGCCGCCCGGCGCCCAGCGGCAGCGAGGCCACGAAGTCGGGCAGCCGGCCGCGGCCGAAGGCGACCTCCAGCGAGCCGCCGCCGATGTCCAGCAGGGCGAGCGGCCCCGACCGCCAGCCCATCCAGCGCCGGGCCCCGAGGAACGTCAGCTCGGCCTCCACCTCGCCCGGCAGGGTGCACAGACCGACCCCGGTGCGGGCCCGGACCGTGTGCAGCACCTCCCGGCGGTTCGGCGCGGCACGCACCACGGCGGTGGCGAACGCCAGCGGGTCGGCCGCGCCCCACCGGGCCGCGGTCCGGCTCGCGCCGGCGACCGCCGCCACCAGCCGCTCCACGGCCTCCTCGGGGAGCGGAGCCCCGTGCGGGACCTGCTCGGACAGCCGCAGGCGCCACTTCGCCGTGTGGACCGGCAGCGGAACACCGCCCTCCGCGTCCGCCACCACAAGCCGGACGGTGTTCGACCCGACATCCACCACGCTGATTCGCATGAAGGCGCAGGTACCCACTTATACGCCGGTCCAACTGCGCCCGCACCGTGCCGCCGCAGCCGGGGACCGCCGTCCCGCCCCCGCCCGTGCCGGGCCCGGTTCAGGCCAGCTGCCGGCGCACCAGCTCGTGCAGCCGGCCGCCCGTGTCCGCCAGCAGCTCGGCCGGCGGGCCCTGCTGGGCGACCTTCCCGTCCTCCATCACGATCACGCGGTCGGCGTCCAGCACCGTGGTCAGACGGTGCGCGATGACGATCCGGGTGGCGTTCAGCGCCTTGGTCGACTCGATCACCGTGCGCTGCGTCTCGTTGTCCAGGGCGCTGGTCGCCTCGTCGAAGAAGAGGACGCGCGGCCGGCGGATCAGCGCCTGCGCGATCATCAGCCGCTGCCGCTGGCCCCCGGAGACCGCCCCGCTGCCCGAGACGATGGTGTGCAGGCCCATCGGCATCCGCTTGATGTCCTCGGCGAGCCCCGCCATCTCGGCCGCCGCCATCGCCTCCTCCGGCGTGTACGGCTCGGTGCCGCAGATGACGTCCAGGATCGAGCCGGTGAACGGCTGCGCGTGCTGGAGCACCACCCCGCACTGCCGGCGAACCGCCGACTGGTCGAGCGCGGCCAGGTCCTGGCCGTCGTACAGGACGCTGCCCGACAGCGGACGGTCGAAGCCGATGAGCAGCCTCAGCAGCGTCGACTTGCCGCAGCCGCTGGGCCCGACGATCGCCACGAACTCGCCCGGCCGCACCGCGAACGACACGTCGTCCAGGACCAGCGGTCCGTCGTCGGTGTACCGGAACGACAGCCGCCGCGCCTCGATCGCCCCGGACAGCGGTCCCGGCCGGGTGCTCGCGGTGCCCACCTCGGGCGCCGCCTCCAGCACCGGCTTGATTTCCTCGAACAGCGGCAGCGCCGCCACCGCCGACACGAAGGCCCCGGTCAGCTGGGTGACCGAAGTCAGCAGCATCGTGACCGAGGTGTTGAAGGTGAGGAACGCCGCCGCCGACATCGAACCGCGGGCCGGGCCGGCCAGCAGCATGAACATCAGCAGTGTGCACAGCGGCAGGTACACCGCGCCGAGCACCGCGTTGAGGTTCTTGATGCGCCCGGCCCGCTGCTGGAGCTCACGGCTGCGCGCGAACTGCGCCGCCCAGGCCGCGTAGGCGTAGTTCTCGGCCGCCGCGACCCGCAGCTTGGGCAGTCCGCGCAGCGTCTGGAAGGCCTGGTTGTTCAGCTTGTTCGTGAGCTGCACCAGCCGCCGCTGCCAGCGCACCTGCCACAGCCCGAGAGCCAGGAACACCGCGGCGACGACCACCAGCATGCCGATCGCCGCGAGCGCCATCGGCACGCTGTACCAGAGCAGCAGCCCCAGGTTCATCGCCCCGACGGTCACCGACTGTGCCACCGTCGGCCCGACCCCGGCCAGCAGCCTGCGGATCGCGCTGATGCCCATGGCCGCGCTCGCCAGCTCACCCGTGGAGCGCTCGGTGAAGAACCGGGTCGGCAGCCGCAGCAGCCTGTCCCACACGGCCGGCTGGAGGGTCGCCTCGATACGGCCCTCCAGCCGCAGGATCGTGAGGTTCTGCAACAGCATGAACGCCGCCGAGACGACACTGCTGAGCATCACCGCGAGACACACCTGCACGATCAGCCCGGTCTGCGCCTTCGGCACGAACTCGCCGAGCACCTTGCCGGTGGCGACCGGCACCAGCGCGCCGATCGCCACCGTCACCAGCCCGGCGAGCAGCAGGCTCGCCAGGTCACCGCGCGTACCCCGCAGACAGAACCGCAGCAGCCGCAGCGGACCGAGCCGGCGCTCGGGCAGCGGCCGGTAGAACATCACCGCCCGCGGCTCGAACTCCTCGGCGTTCGCCTTCTCGACCGGTGTCTCCCGGCCGGTCGCCGGGTGGACGGCCACATAGCCGCCCCGCCGCCACAGCAGCGCCACCGGAGCGCCCGACAGGGCCCGGTGACCGACCAGCGGCCCGACGTCGTCCCGCCACCAGCGGCCGTCCAGCCGGACGGCCCGGGTGCGGACCCGGGAGGCCAGGGCGATCCGCTCCACCGGGTCGAGCCGGTCGCTCTCGGTGCCGTTCTGCGCGGGCTCGGCCAGCGCGATCCCGGCCGCGCGGGCGACCAGCTCGCAGGCCGCGTAGGTGGCGTCGGCGTCGGCGGCCGTGGCCCGCTTCTCCGGCCGCCTGCCGATGGAGGCCAGCAGCGTCCGGTCGGCCTGGGCGCGGACCGCCTCGCCGGCCTTGATACCGGCCGCCGTACGCGTCTCGTGGGTGCGCTCCAGTTGCTCGATCCAGCGGTCCAGGGTGGTCAGCAGCCGGTACTGCTGATCGACCATGCTCTGCCACAGCGCGGGGTCCATCAGCAGGTCGGCGGCCGCCTCGTCGCCGTACACCGCGCCGTACTGCACACTGCCGGGCGGCACCTGCATCCAGAAGACGTCGTCGTCGGTGGGTGCCGCCGCCCGTTCCGAGGCCATCGGCGCCTGGAAGAGGATGGACAGACTGCGGCCGACGCCCAG
Organism: Streptomyces flaveolus; assembly: GCF_044765825.1. Classification (NCBI taxonomy): domain Bacteria; kingdom Bacillati; phylum Actinomycetota; class Actinomycetes; order Kitasatosporales; family Streptomycetaceae; genus Streptomyces; species Streptomyces flaveolus. The sequence continues at coordinate 63,708 of NZ_JBIWKU010000008.1, forward strand.
GGCGAGGGCGTACTCCAGCGGACTCGTCGTCGGCGGCACGTACTGGGGGTTGCCGTACTCGTCGTACGACCAGGTCTGCGTGGCCGCCGGCTGGTACAGCTCGCGCAGCCCGATGCGGTGCACCACGCAGTCCCGCAGGGGACGGGCGACCAGCGTGTGCTGGGGGCCGGCCACCGGACCGAGCAGCACCGAGCCCGCCTCCAGGCGGCCCAGATGGTGCCAGTGGCCCTGCTGCCCGGCGTCCACCGCGAACAGGTCCACCGCGCCGGACACGACCAGCCAGAGCACCTGCGGGCCCTCCAGGTCGAGGCGGTTGAACCCGGCGCAGTCGACGCGGGTGCCCAGGGAGCCGAGCGCGCCGAGGACGAGATCGCCCTGCCCTTCGTGCACCGTCGTCATCTCACCGCTCCCCGACCAGCGCCGCGTACGCGCCGCCGCGCGCCACCAGTTCCTCGTGCCGCCCGCGCTCCACGACCGTGCCGTGCTCCAGGACGACGATCTCGTCGCTGTCCCGCACGGTGCTCAGCCGGTGCGCGATCACCACGCACGCGCAGCCCCGCCGGCGCAGGTTGTCCATCACCACCAGCTCGGTCTCCGCGTCCAGCGCGCTGGTCACCTCGTCCAGCACCAGGATGCTGGGCCTGCGCACCAGCGCCCGCGCGATCTCCAGGCGCTGGCGCTGCCCGCCGGAGAAGTTGCGGCCGTCCTGCTCGACCCTGCTGTGGATGCCGCCCGGACGGCGCATCACGACGTCGTACAGCGCGGCGTCCCTGAGCGCCTCCACCACGGCGTCGTCCGGGACCGAGGGGTCCCACAGCGCCACGTTGTCGCGCACCGAGCCCTCGAAGAGGAACACGTCCTGGTCGACGAAGGAGACGGAGGACGCCAGCGCCCCGCGCGGAATGTCCTCGAGGCGCTGCCCGTCGATGCGGATCACGCCCTCCCACGGGGTGTACAGGCCGGAGATCAGCCGGGAGACCGTGGACTTGCCGCTGCCCGAGCCGCCCACCAGGGCCACCTGCCGCCCCGGCCCGACGGTCAGGTCGAAGCCGGTCAGCAACGGCTTGTCGAGGGGGCTGTAGCCGAACGAGATGTTCTCCAGCTCGACATGGCCGTGCAGCCGGCGCGTGGAGTCGCCGCCGCCGGGGCGGCCGTACAGCGGGTCGGCCCGGAAGTTCTCCACGTCCTTGAGACGGGCCACGTCGGCCGCGAAGTCCTGGATGCGGCCCGCGACGCCGTTCAGCCGGGTCAGCGGAGCCGTGAAGCGGGTGACCAGCGCCTGGAAGGCGACCAGCAGGCCGATCGAGATGTGCCCCTCGACCGCCCGCATGCCGCCGATCCACAGGATCAGCGCGCTGTTGAGCGTGGCGAGCGTCGGCGCGACCACACCCAGCCAGGCGCCCGGCACCCCGAGCCGCTGCTGCTCCTCCAGCGTCGTGGCGTGCTGCCCGGCCCACTTGCGGAAGTAGCCGTCCTCACCGCCGGTCGCCTTCATCGTCTCGATCAGCTGAAGACCGGAGTACGCCGTGTTGGTCAGCCGGGCCGTGTCCGCGCGCAGCTTCGCCGTCCGGGTCGCACGCAGCTTGATCACGACCCGCATCGCGACGATGTTGAGCAGCGCCACGCCGATGCCGACGAAGGTGAGCTGAGGGTCGTACGTGTACAGCAGCACGGCGTACAGCACGACGACGATCGCGTCGACGCCGGCCGCCGCCAGGTCGCGGGCCAGGGTCTCGGCGACGGCGTCGTTGGACTGGAGGCGCTGGACCAGGTCGGCCGGGCTGCGCTGCGAGAAGAACGTCACCGGCAGCCGCAGCAGATGCCGCAGGAAACGGGCGCTGGAGAGGGTGGAGGAGATGATGCGGCCGTGCAGCAGGTTCGCCTGCTGGAGCCAGGTCAGTACCACCGTGAGCAGGACGCACGCCGCCATCGACGCGAACAGCACGCCCAGCAGCGAGGTCTGCCCGCCGATCAGGAACATGTCGATGTAGGTGCGGCTCAGCGCGGGCACCGCCGCGCCCACCGCCACCAGCAGCAGGCTCGCCAGCACGGCGGCGGGCAGCGTGCCCGCGGTGCCGCGCAGCCGGGCCGGCATCGCGCCGAGCACGCCCGGCTTGCGGCCGCCCCGGGCGAAGTCCTCACCGGGCTCCATGGTCAGCACGACCCCGGTGAAGCTGCCGTCGAAGTCCTCCAGGGACACGAAGCGGCGGCCCTTGCCCGGGTCGTTGATGAACACACCGCGCCGGCCGAAACGCCGGCCCATGCCGTCGTAGACGACGTAGTGGTTGAACTCCCAGAACAGGATGGCGGGCGCCGTGACCTCGGCGAGGGCGGCCAGGTCCATCTGCATGCCCTTGGCGGTGAAGCCGTAACTGCGCGCCGCCTTGAGCAGGTTGCTGGCGCGCGAACCGTCGCGGGAGACGCCGCAGGCGATGCGCAGCTCCTCCAGCGGGACGTGCCGGCCGTAGTGGCCCAGCACCATCGCGAGGGAGGCGGCGCCGCACTCCACGGCCTCCATCTGGAGCACGGTGGGCGTACGGACGGTCTTCGCCCGGCCCTGGGGAATCTTGCGCCTGGGCGGGGCGGCCCGGCGTCTGCCCCGGGTGTCGGTCGCGGTACTCACGGCAGCAGCCAATCGACGGGACGCTGCCCGGCCAGCCGGATGGAGCCCGTGGCCAGCGTCATGGAGGTCAGGTCGTACGGCGGTCCGTCCGCGGACGACCACGCGTAGCCGCTCTTCGTGGACTTCGAGGTGTCGAGGCGCACCGTCACGGCCACCGGCCTGCCGTCCTTGGTGAACTGCTCGCCGAGCTGGCCGTCCCCGAGGAACGCGCCGATCGACTGTGCCGACTGGGCCGAGCGGTCCACCGCCTTCACATGGCCCTTCAGCACGCCGTACTCCTGGGCCGACACCGACTGGACGGTCAGGTCGACCGGGGCGTCGGCGGGAATGGCGGCGGCGTTCTCGGCGGGGACGTAGACGGTGGCGTAGAGCGGGTCGCCGGCGTGGGCGACCTTCTCGATCGACGCGACGTCGGCGCCGGTCCGGATGATCTGCCCGACGGTGGCGGCGAGCGCGCTGACGCGGCCCGCGTCGAGCGAACGGACGACGGTGTCACCCTCGGCGGTGCGGACCTTCAGCACGGGCGAGTCGGCGGCCAGCCGCTGTCCCTGCCGGGCGAGAACCGCGGTGACCTGGCCGGAGACAGGGCTCTGCAGGACGTAACTGCCCTGCCCGTGGGTGAGGACGGCGGGTGCGCCGACCGTGGAGGTCACCGAGCCGGTCACCGCCCACACGGACGCGGCGGCCATCGCGACTACGGTCACGGACAGCACCAGCCAGCCCTGCGGGCGGGCGAAACGCACCGGAAGGTCGAGCTCCTCCGGTGACTGGAGTTTGGCGAGGGCCTGTTGGCGGAACTGCACGTCGGACGTATCCCAGGAGATCGCTAAGAAGCCGTCGGGGAACGGCCGAAAAGTCCCGGAGCCGGGGTACGGCTCCGGGACTCAGCGGCACAAGGGCCCGATCAGAGACCGGCGACCAGGCCGGTGACCGGGGCGGTGTTCAGACCGGTGACACCCTCGACGGTGCCGACGGCGGTGTTGAGCAGACCCGAGACCGGGGCGATGCCGTCCACCAGGCCGGTGACGGTGCCGACGGCGTTCACGTTCAGGCCGCCGGAGACGTTGTCGAGCTCGGCGTCGGAGATCTCGACGGTCTCAACCTGGGGGGTGGAGTTCATGATGGAACTTCCCTTCGTATAGCCAATTCACAAGGGGGGAGCGGCCCCCTCTGGGGACAGATGACGGCCGCGACCACGGGCGGCCGGGCGCCCCTTCCGGAGCCCCTCCGCGGCCCCCGCGGTGCGATGGATCAAAGCACGCGGCCGGTCGGCCCTTCCAATCAATCACCCCTCTCACCTGGACACTTGCAACGCCGGGGCGCCCAACCGTGCAGGACTGCGCACGTCTTCGAGGCGACTTCTTCACACCGGGTGCGGCATCGGACCGCGCGATCCCTTGCCCACGCCGTCGCGAATCCGGCACTCCCGCCTGAAAGGCGTGCGCGGCACCCGTGGGTTGTGGAGAACGGCTGTTCGGGGTGACCGGGTTGGGCAGTCGGTGTGCAGATTCGCTGAAGCCCGGATTCCACTCCGTGAGCGGAACGGAGTGTGTCCGCGTGATCGCTGAGCGTGGTGGGCGGGCGGGATTGAACGGCCCGTCCGGCCCGTGCGTACCAACAGCCGTCCAGGCGCCCCCGATAGCTGCCGACCGGCGGCACGGACCCCGTCCCAGGAGGTCGAGAAGGTTGAGTCACAAGCGAATCCCGAAGCGCAAGGCCGCGATGGTGGCAGGCTCGGTGGTGGCGCTCGGCGCGGCCGCCGTCCTGCTGCCGAACGCCAACGCCTCACAGGACGGTGGTGGTTCGGACGACGCCGCCGCGCCGAGGACACTCAAGGCGGCGGACGCCTCGGATCTCGCCTCACAGCTCTCCGGACTGCTCGGCGACGCCTTCGCGGGCTCCTACTACGACGCCGGCCGGCAGCAGCTCGTCGTCAACGTCGTACCCGGCGACAACAACAACGTCGTCGTGCAGGCGAAGAAGGCGGGCGCGGCCGTCCGCGAGGTGGACAACAGCATCGCCGAACTCAGGAGCGGCGCGCAGACCCTGAGGTCCGAGGCGACCATCCCCGGCACCTCGTGGGCCGTCGACCCCCGGACCAACAAGATCCTCGTGACCGCAGACAGCACCGTCACCGGCACCGCGTGGGACCGGCTGGAGTCCACCGTCGACAGCCTCGGCTCCGGCATGGCCACCCTCAGGAAGTCCGGCGGAACCTTCAAGACCTTCGTGTCCGGCGGGGACGCCGTCTTCGGCGGCGGTGCGCGCTGCTCGCTCGGCTTCAACGTCACCGCGGCGGACGGCTCGCCCGCCTTCCTGACGGCCGGTCACTGCGGGGTGGCGGCCGAGCAGTGGTCCGACGCGCAGGGCGGGCAGCCGATCGCCACCGTCGACCAGGCCGTGTTCCCCGGCCAGGGCGACTTCGCGCTCGTCACGTACGACGACCCGGCGACCGAGGCACCGAGCGAGGTGAACGTCGGGAACCAGACGGTCCCGATCAGTGGGGCGGCGGAGGCGACGGTCGGTCAGCAGGTCTTCCGGATGGGCAGCACCACCGGACTGGCCGACGGGCAGGTCCTCGGCCTGGACGCCACCGTGAACTACCCCGAGGGCACCGTCACCGGCCTCATACAGACCGATGTGTGCGCCGAACCCGGGGACAGCGGAGGTTCCCTGTTCACCCAGGACGGCCTGGCGATCGGACTCACGTCCGGCGGCAGCGGCGACTGCACGGTGGGCGGCGAGACCTTCTTCCAGCCGGTCACCACCGCCCTGGAGGCGGTCGGCGCGACGCTCGGCGACGGCGGCCCGGCGGGCGGCGCGGGCGACCGGGCGGGCGGAGAGGGTGCCGGCGACCAGGCGGGTGGCGAGGGCTCCGGTGCCGGTGACCGGGCCGGTGGCGCGCAGGCCGGTGACGGTACGGGAGACGCCGGCGACGGAACAGGGGCCGGGGACGCCGGCGACGGAACGGGCGCCGGCAGCGCGGACGGCTCCGGCCTGACCCGGACCCGCTGACCCCGCCGCCCGGCCGCCCCGCCGCCCGGCCGCCCCGCGGGCACGCTGACCCCGCTCGCCCCCGCCCCGCGCGGGCACGCTGACCCCGCCCGCCGCCGCCCCGCGCGGGTCCGCGGACCGGTCCGGCCCTCCGGCGGGAGGGCCGGACCACCAGCGGGCCCGGTTCTCCGGTGCGGGATGCGCACCGTCGCCTCGACCGGGCGGCGCACGCCGAGCGTGGCCCGCCGGTGGGCAGACGCGGGCCCGCCCGCCGCGGTGCGGCATCCCCGCGAACCCCCGCCCCGAGCTCACCGGCCGGGCACGGCTGCCGGGCCCGGATCGCGGGTTCCCCCGCTCACAGGGGCTGCGCGGCCGTCCCATACGCGCTGTAATGGGCGACGTGGTCAGTGAGGGCACCGCGGAACGCGGGACGAGAACGCTGCGTGCCGAGGGTGCCCTGAAGGCGATCGCGGCCCTTCCTGACCGCCGCGAACGACTGCGCCGCGTCCTCGAACAGGCCCTGGTGTTCGGCGGGGCCGCCTTCGCCGCCGTGTACACGCCCGGCGAGGACCGAGAGCTGCTCTGCCTCGCCGAGTCGGTCGGCGTGCCGAGGACGCTGTACGGCGTGCGTGACAGCTATCCCGCGGCCGGCGGCTCCCCGGTCGCCGACGCCCATCGGGGCGGGGCACCGGTGTGGGTCGGCCCCGAGGAGTTCGCCGGCTCCGCCGAGTCGCGGCACGTCCCCTCCAGCGGCTTCTCCCTCGCCGCCCTGCCCGTGCCCGGTGACGGCGGCTGCCTCCTCGCCCTGACCGAATGCCCGGGGGGCTTCGGCCCCGAGGACCGGGTCTGTCTGGAGCTGGTCGCCGAGGCCGTCGTCGGTCCCGTCCCGCCCGTAGCCGTCGAGAGCCGGGAACTGCGGCCGGACGCGTTCTCCCTGGCCATGGACACCGGCCGGGTCGAGGTCGGCGACGACATCCTGCGGTTGTTCGCCCTCGCCCCGGGCGACTTCGACGGCAAGGTCGAGACGCTGCTCGGCCTGACCGTGCCCGAGGACCTGCCCTCGCTGATGTCCGTGGTCGAGGCCGGCCACATGTCCATCGGCGACCGGGAGCTCGAGTTCCGGGTGCTGCAGCCCACCGGCCCGCCGAAGTGGCTGCAACTGCGCGGGCGCCTGCTGCCGGGCGGCGACGGCCGGCCCGCCCGCCTCGTCGGCACCGTCGCCGACGCCTCCACCCTGCGCCCCGACGTGACCGACGTCGCCCGCGTCCAGCGCCTGGCCGCCGCGCTGGCCACGGCGGGCACCGTCCGGGACGTCAGCCAGGCCGTGGTCGCCGCCCTGCGCAGGCCGCTGCGCGCCGACCGGATCGCCCTGGCCGAGCTGGAGGGCGACCGGCTCGTCGTCACCGTCCTCGACCCGCCCGAACCCGAGTCGTGGCCGGAGCTGTGGCGGCTGGAGTGGCGCACCGAGTGGCCGGACGCGCCCGTCCGCGCCATGCCCACCCTCGCCTCGGCGCTGCGCGAGGGCCGCGCCCAGATCTGGCCCGCCGGCACCGCGCTGGAACCCGCGCTCGCGGACGTCGGCCCCGGCGGCCTGGCCGTGCTGCCGCTGCCGGCCGCGGGCCGCACGGCCGGCGTCTGCCTGATCGGCTGGGACTCCCCGCACGACTTCGGCCCCGACGAGCGCGCCCTGCTCACCGCCTCCGCCGGCCTCGCCGGCCAGGCGCTGACGCGCGCCCACGCCTTCGACGCCGAGCACGAACTCGTCGGCATGCTCCAGCGCCAGCTTCTCCCGCGCCGCCTGCCGGAACTGCCCGGCGCGGTCGCCGTCGCCCGCTACCTGCCCAGTACGGCCGGACTGGAGCTCGGCGGCGACTGGTACGACGTGATCCCGCTGCCCGACCACCATGTCGCCCTCGTCATCGGCGACGTCCAGGGCCACAGCGCGGGCGCCGCCACCCTCATGGGCCAGATGCGCACCGCCCTGCGCGCCTACGCCGTCGAGGGGCACCCGCCGGACGTGGTCGTCTCCCGGGCCAACCGGCTGCTGACCGACATGGGCACCGACCTCTTCGCCACCTGCGCCTACGTCGACCTCGACATGGAGGAGGGCTCCGCCTGGTGCGTCCGCGCGGGACACCTGCCGCCGGTGCTGCGCCACCCCGACGGCACCACGGAGATCGCGGAGGCGGAGGGCGGCCCGCCGCTCGGTGTGGTGGCGCAGGCCGACTTCCCGATGAGCCCGCTCCGGCTGCGGCCCGGCACCCTGATCGCCCTCACCACGGACGGGCTCGTGGAGTCCGCCGACGCCGACATCGACGAGGGCATGGACCGCTTCGCGCACGCGCTGACCGTCTCCGACCCCGCCCACCTCGGCCTCGTCGCCGACGCCCTGCTCGGCAACGCCCGCCGCAGCGACGACGTCGCCCTGCTGCTGGTGCGCTACGACGGCATGGAGACGCGCCCGCTGCGCGAGACCTGGACGGTGTGGCGGCTGCCCGAGGCCGTCCGGCACGCCCGCCGCTTCACCCACCGCACCCTGCGCTCCTGGGGCGTGCCCGCGGCCGACATCGACGCCGTACTCCTGGTCGTCTCCGAGCTGGTCACCAACGCCCTGGTGCACACCGACGGCGCGGTCCGGCTCGACATCACCCTGGTCGGCGCCCGGCTGCGCGTCGCGGTCGCGGACGCGTCGCCGCGTACGCCCGTCAAGCCGACCAGCATCGGCTGGGAGGCCACGGGCGGGCGCGGCATCCTGCTGGTCGAGGCGGTGTCGGCGACCTGGGGGACGCTGCCGGTCGGCGGCGGCAAGCAGGTGTGGAGCGAGATCACGCTGGGCCGGTGAGACCGCCGGGCCCGTCCGCGGGGCGCCGTCCCGCGCCCGGCCGGAACCGCAGGGATCGCCGCCCGCCCGCCGGGTACCCGGCAGGCAAAGCCCACAGTGATCCCATGAGGGGGTACGTCATGACCCAGTACGTCCGGGACATCATGACCGCCGATCCGGTGACCGTCGAGCCGCAGGCCTCGGTCACCGCAGTGGCCCGCATCATGCGTGACCAGGACCTCGGAGCCGTCCTGGTCACGGAGGGCGACCGGCTGCGCGGACTGGTCACCGACCGCGACCTGGTGATCCGCTCCGTCGCGGAGGGCGGCGACCCGGAGGAGACCACCGTGGCCGGCGCGTGCAGCGACGACCTGGTGACCGTCGGCCCCGACGACGAACTCGACCGTGCGATCCGGCTGATGCGCGAGCACGCCGTACGCCGTGTCCCGGTCGTCGACGAGGGCCACCCCGTGGGCATCGTCGCCCTGGGCGACCTGGCCATGGAGCGTGACCCGGGCTCGGCGCTGGGTGACATCAGCGTGGCCCGGCCCAACCCGTGAGAGCGGGGCACGCCCGTTTCACCGGCGCGCGCCCGGGGACCCGGTGGGGCAACGGCACCGGACACAGAAGGAAGATGATGCCTCGTGATCGCGGACACCAGCGAGAAACCCGTTGTCCGCCGCCTGGAGACGGGCTGGTCCCAAGCCCGCCGCCTGCGCAGCAAGGGCGCCATGCGCACCTGCGTACCGGCCGTCGAGGACGGCGACCGCCCGCGCGCGTCGCAGGCGGGCCAGGAATCGAACATCGTCCGGGGCGAGGACTGACCGCACCCCGGGAGCGAGACCGTCGAGCGCCGGCCACCGTGCCGGCGCGGCCCGTGTCCGGGCCCGGGGGTCAGCAGTGGGTCTTGGCGAGCAGTTCCAGGATTTCGGCCGTGGTCCCGGTCTCGCCCAGCCGGGGGAAGATCCGCTCGACACTGTTCCGGTGCGCGTCGGCGTCCATGTCGCTCATGGCGTCGGTGGCGAGCGTGACGTGGTAGCCGTGTTCGTGCGCGGCCCGGGCGGTGGACTCCACGCCGATGCTGGTGGCGATGCCGGTCAGCACGATCTGGGTGACGCCCCGGCGGCGCAGCTGAACGTCGAGTCCGGTGCCGTGGAAGGCCCCCCAGTTGCGCTTGGTCACGGTGATGTCGCCGGGACGACCGGCCAGTTCGTCGACCACGACGTCCCAGCCCTCAGGCCGGGTCCCACCGGCGCCCCCGGCGTCGGTCCGGCCGGGCACGGCGTCCGCGCCGTCGGCGGCGAAGGAGACCCGGACCAGCACCACGGGCAGATCCCGCGCGCGGAAGGCGTCCGCCAGCTCGGCGCTGCGGGCGACGACGTCGGCGGAGGCGTGCGGCTGGGCAGGCGCGGCGACTATGCCGGCCTGGAGGTCGATCACGACGAGGGCCGTGCGGGGGTCGAGGGCGGTGACTGCCATGGGGGTGGGCCTTTCGGGTGGTTCAGGCGGTTCGGATGGTTCGGGTGGGCGAAAGTGCGCCGGTCCGCCCGTCGAGCCTCGGGGTCACGGCCGGGTCAGCCGTTCCAGCAGGGCGAGCGCGTCGAGGACCGTGTCCCGTTCCTCGGCGGTGCACCGGTCCTGGAAGGCGCGGGCCAGCCACTCCTCACGGACCTGCCGGTTGTCCTCGATGCGGGCGCGGCCGGCCTCGGTGAGGGTGACGAGCTGCCGGCGGCCGTCCTCCGGGTCGGGGCTGCGGCGGATCAGTCCGTGCTGGTCGAGGGCGACCAGCGTGGCCGCCATCGACTGCGGCCGGACGCCCTCGGCGGACGCCAGTGCGCTGGCCGTCGCCGCACCGTGCTTGCCGACCAGCGTGAGCGCCGACACCTGGGAGGGCGTGAGGTCCTCGCCCCGGGCGACCTCCCGGATCCGCCGCCGGAGCCGGCTGAAGACCACGTGCAGTTCGCGCGCGGCACGGGCGGCGGAGTCGGAGATGCCCTCGGCGGGCTCCGCGGCGTCGGCTTCCATACCGCCACCGTAAATTCGACAGGGAAGACTGTCCAGTTTCGGCTGAACAGTTTTACCTGCTCATTGTGGAGACCCTGCCGCTAGGCTGGGTCCGTGCGCCTCCTGCTCATGTCCGACACCCACCTGCCGAAGCGGGCCAGGGAGCTGCCCGCGCCCTTGCTGGAGGAGATTCCGCGCGCCGACGTCGTCGTGCACGCGGGGGACTGGGTCGACACGGACACGCTCGACCTGCTGGAGGAGCACAGCCGGCGACTCGTCGCGGTGTACGGCAACAACGACGGGCCCGGCCTGCGGGCACGGCTGCCGGAGGTGGCGTACGCCGACCTCGGCGGTCTGCGCTTCGGAGTCGTCCACGAGACGGGTGCCGCCAAGGGCCGGGAGGCCCGCTGTGCCGCCCGCTTCCCCGACCTCGACGTGCTGGTCTTCGGCCACAGCCACATCCCGTGGGACACCACGGCCGACACCGGCCTGCGGCTGCTCAACCCCGGGTCGCCGACCGACCGGCGCCGCCAGCCGTACTGCACGTACATGACCGCCACGGCCGCCGACGGCCGCCTCGGGGACGTCGAACTCCACCGCCTGCCGCGGCGCCGGCCGGCGTCGCGGGGCCCGCAAAAATAGACGGGCAGCGCCGCTGGGGCGCTGCCCGCTACGTGCCGGGTCGCTCCGTGTCGGAGGAAGCGGCCCGGGCGCTACGAGTGTGCGCTGTCACGGACCTCCTTCCGTCAGGAGTACTGCGAGGACATGCATGCCTCATCCGATGCCGGGCGACTACCCGTCCGCACGCTTCCTACACACACAAAACGGGGCGGACATCCTCGAGTGCGGGCCGCGCGGGTCAGCCGGCCGACGGCCCGGTCCAGCCGGCCGTCACATGGCCCAGCCGGACGCGCTGCGGATGGTCGCCGACCGGGACGGAGACCGACTTCTGCCCGGTCGTGAAGTCGATCGCGGTGACCTGATCGGCGCCGCTCTCGGAGATCACACAGTGGGTGCCGTCGCCGCTGACCGTGGCCCAGTACGGCTTGGCGGCGGTGACCAGCGGGCCCTCCTTCAGCGTCGTACGGTCGACGACCGTCGCGTAGTCGTCCATCGTGCCCGCGACACAGATCTTGGCGCCGTCCGGACTCATGGACAGGCCGTGGTGCCGCGAGTCGTTGACCCAGGTGGTGCGGTCCTCGCTGGTGGCGGGGTTCTTCGGCAGGGTCTTGGTCCGGGTGATCCGGTCGGTGGCGAGGTCGTACTCGAAGAAGCCGTTGAAGAAGGAGACCTGGAAGTACAGCGTGGACTCGTCGGGCGAGAACACGGCGGGCCGCACGGCGTCGGAGTAGTCGCCGAGGCCGATCGCGTCGAGACGCTCGCGCATGTCGATCACCCTGACCTGCCGGAACGTCGTCGCGTCCACGACGGTGATGCGCCGGTCGCCCTTCGTCCAGTCCAGCCAGGGGGCGTCGAGTGCGGTGTTGACCTCGCCGATGGACATGTTCCAGATGTACTTGCCGTCCTTGGAGAAGATGTTCTCGTGCGGCTTGTCCCCGGTGCCGAAGGACCCGAGCTGCCGGCCCGAGTCGATGTCCAGTACGTGCACCGTGTTGGACGTGGAGGCCGACACCGCGACACGGGTGCCGTCCGGCGAGACCGCCATGTGGTCGGCGCGGTAACCCGACACGGGAAAGCGCCAGTTGAGTCGCCCGGTGGCGAGGTCGATGGACACGACGTCCGCGAAGCTCGGCCGGGAGACGACGATCGACCTCCCGTCCGGCGTCGAGTACATGTCGTCGACGAACTGGTCGTGCCCCTCGCCGACGCTGCCCCGGATGGCCTGGAAGTAGATCCAGCGGATCGGATCGGCGTTGATCTCGGCCATCCGCTGCTCCTTGTCCGGGACGACGCCGATCCGGCCGATCCTCGCGAAGTCGCCGGTGGACCTGATGACGTCGGCGGTGCCGTCCCAGTTGTTGCCGACGAACATCACCTCGCGCAGCGCGGCGGGGGCGTCCGGGGGCGTGGTGGCGGCGGTCGCCGTCGCGGGAGCGGCGACGGTGAGTGCGAGGGCGGCGGCCACGGAGCAAAGGTGCCTGGATCTGGAAACAGGCATGCTGCTCTCTCCTCTGGAGGTGGGGGGAAAGGCGGGAGATGGAGGCGCGAGGGCGCGGAGAATCTGAACAGAGCCGCTTTCAGAGTGAACTTACTGAAAAGTAAGGAGAGAGTGCCCTTCTCCACAAGACCGCGTACACGACAAAATTGACCCCGGCGCGAGGAGTCGGCGCCGGAACCGGCACGAAGGGGGACGCGGGTGGCGGGCAGGCTCAGGGCGCCCACGGGCCGATACGGCGGCAAGTCCGCCGCACAGCGGCAGGCCGAACGGCGCAGCCGCTTCCTGGACGCCGCGCTCCGGCTGTTCGGCGACACCCCCGGCTACCGCGCCACCACCGTCGCGGCCCTCAGCGAGGCCGCCGGCCTCTCCACCCGCCAGTTCTACGAGGAGTTCCGCACCCTGGAGGACGTGCTCGCCGCGCTCCACCTCCAGGTCAACGCCTGGGCCGAGGAAGCCGTCCGTGCCGCGGCGGCGCAGGCGCGCGATCTGCCGCTCGCCGAACGCGCCGCCGCCCTCTTCCGCGCCTACGCCGCGAACGTCACCGCCGACCCGCGTCGCATCCGCATCACCTTCGTCGAGATCATCGGCGTCAGCCCGCGCCTCGAGGAACAGCGGCTCTCCCGCCGCGCCCGCTGGATCGACCTCATCTGCGCCGAGGCCGGATCGGCCGCCGCGCGCGGCGAGGCGGCGCGGCGCGACTACCGGATCGCCGCCACGGCGTTCATCGGCAGCGTCAACGGCCTGCTCCACGACTTCAGCGCCGGCCGGGTGGACGCGACGCTGGACGAGGTCGTCGACGAACTGGTCCGCCAGCTCCTGTCGATCCTCAGGCCACCGGACTGGCACCCCGGTGGCCGCGAGACCTGAGCGCACCCCGGCACCGGGCCGGCCCCGCCGCTCCGCTACTCGTCCCAGGCCTGGATCATGGTCTGGCGGACGATCTTCCCGTCCCGCAGCGACATCATCGACTCCGCCAGGACGCGGGCGCCGTCGGGATAGGCGCAGGACTCCGTGAAGGCGGCCTGGTCGCCCTGGACGACGCAGTTCTCGAGCCGGTGCGTCATGTCACGGCTGTACACGTCGTCGAGCATCTCGGCGATCTCGTCGCGCCCGTGCAGGACCTTCGGGCTGCTGGGCTGTGTGTAGCGATCCACGATGCGGATCTCCGCGTCGTCCGCGTAGAGCGACAGCAGGGTCGCCGCCGTCTCCTCCTCGATGCCCCGGCGCAGTACTTCGCTGTCGAAGCCGGGACCTGTGCTGGTGCCCATGACGACCTCCTTCGAAGGTCGCGGCCCGACCGGGAACGGGCCGCGGAGGGCCTCTCCTTCGAGCGTCCTCCGCCCGGGCGGCTCCGGCAAGCCCGGCCGCACCGCTGCTCCCGACGGGTGAGTACGCTCGCCCGCCCGTGTCCGCCCCCGTCCCGTCCGCGTTGCCGAAGGCATGATCACTACACGACGTATCGCCGCCGCCATCGGTCTCGCCGCGGCTGTCACCGGTCTCGTCGTGCCGATGGCGAACGCCGCCGGCACGGACTCGCCGGACGCCGGCGGACGCGGTTCGGTGCTCGAGTCCCTCACCACCAAGGGCCGGACCGTCGAGCACAACGACGTCCGGAGCACGGACACCACCCCGGAGCAGGGGTCCGACGACGGCAGCAGACTGAAGCCGGTCACCGGCCTGTTGTCCCCGCTGCTCGGCGGCCCCGCCCAGAGCTGACACCCGCGCCGCAACCCCCGCAGAGGGCCGCCCGCATCCGGGCGGCCCTCACGCATGCGCGGGATCAGCCGCCGGTCGCCAGGAACTGCGTCGCCGCCAGCTCCGCGTACAGCGGATCCGCGGTCACCAGCTCCCGGTGCGTGCCGACCGCGCGGACGCGGCCCGCGTCCATCACGACGATCCGGTCGGCCATCGTCACCGTGGACAGCCGGTGGGCGACGACCAGCACCGTGGTCGTCCGCGCCACGTCGGCCACGGTGTCCCGCAACGCCGCCTCGTTGACCGCGTCCAGCTGCGACGTGGCCTCGTCGAGCAGCAGCAGCCGGGGACGGCGCAGCAGCGCCCGGGCGATGGCGACGCGCTGGCGCTCCCCGCCGGACAGCTTGGTGCCGCGATGCCCCACCAGCGTGTCGAGACCACCCGGCAGCCTGGCCACCAGGGCGTCGAGACGGGTCGTCTTCACCACCGCGGCGAGCGTCCCCTCGTCCGCCTCCGGACTGCCCAGCAGCAGGTTGTCGCGCAGCGAACCGGACAGCACCGGCGCGTCCTGCTCGACGTAACCGATCGCGGCCCGCAGCGAGGCCAGGTCCCACTCCGCGAGGTCGCGGCCGTCCAGCGCGATCTCGCCCGACTCGGGGTCGTAGAACCGCTCGACGAGGGAGAAGACCGTCGTCTTGCCCGCGCCGGACGGGCCGACGAACGCCGTCATCCCCCGCGCGGGCACGGTGAACGTCACCCCGTGGTGGACGTACGGCAGATCGTCGGCGTAACGGAAGCGGACGTCGCGGAAGGCCAGGGCGGCGGGCGATTCGCCGGGGGAGGGCAGCGGCGCGGACCGCACCGGCGGCTCGGCGGGCAGACGCAGCGCCTCCTGGATGCGGACCAGGGCGGCCGCGCCCGTCTGGTACTGCGCGACCGCGCCGATGACCTCCTGGAGCGGCGATATCAGGAAGAACACGTACAGCAGGAACGCCACCAGCGTGCCCACGTCCACGGCCCCGGTCGCCACCCGCGCCCCGCCCACCGCGAGCACCGTGATGAACGCGATCTGGATGGCCAGCCCCGCCGTGTTGCCGGCCGCCGCCGACCACTTGGCGGCCCGCACGCTCTGCCGCCAGGACTCCTCGGCGGCCTCGTGCAGCACCCGCTCCTCCCGGTGCTCGGCGCCCGACGCCTTCACCGTGCGCAGGGCGCCCAGCACCCGCTCCAGCGCGGCGCCCATCACGCCGACCGCCTTCTGGGCCTCCTTGCTCGCCCGGTTGATGCGCGGCGCGATCAGCCCGATCACCGCGCCCGCGCCCGCGATCACGGCCAGCGTGACACCGAGCAGCACGGGATCGACCAGCCCCATCATCACGACCGTCGCCACGAGCGTGAGCCCGCCGGTGCCGAGACCGACCAGCGAGTCGGAGGTGACCGTCCGCAGCAGCGTCGTGTCCGAGGTGACGCGGGCCATCAGATCGCCCGGCTCCGTACGGTCCACGGCGGGGATGCGCAGCCGCAGCAGATACGAGGCCAGCGACCGCCGCGCGCCGAGGACCACCGACTCGGCGGTGCGCCGCAGCACGTACGAACCCAGCGCGCCCACCACCGCGTTGGCGACCACCAGAGCGGACATGGCGAGCAGCGCCCCGGTGATGGCCCGGTCGTGCGACAGGTCGTCGATCAGCCCCCGGGCCACGAGCGGCAGCAGCAGCCCCGTCACCCCGGTGAGCAGCGAGAGCAGGGCGCCCCCGAGGAGGGCCCACCGGTGCGGCCGCACGTACCCCAGGAGCAGTCGCCAGGCGGGCGGGCCCGGCTCCGTCTCGGCGATGCTCAACGGCACTCCTCAGGCAGGCACACGGACGGACGCCCCAGGCTACGACGGCGCCGTGCGCCACGGCCCGCCGTTTCACCGGCCCGGTACGCCCTGACCGCCCCGTCACCGGCCCCTTGCCGATCAGTTGCGCGTAGGGTCGGGGAGGAACCACGAGTGGCCGAAGAAGGAGTCATGACCATGGCGCAGGAAGTACGCGGCGTGATCGCACCGGGCAAGGACGAGCCGGTGCGGATCGAGACGATCGTCGTGCCCGATCCGGGACCCGGCGAGGCCGTGGTCAAGATCCAGGCCTGCGGCGTGTGCCACACCGACCTGCACTACAAGCAGGGCGGCATCAGCGACGACTTCCCCTTCCTGCTCGGCCACGAGGCCGCGGGCATCGTGGAGTCGGTCGGCGCCGGAGTCACCGACGTGGCCCCCGGCGACTTCGTGATCCTCAACTGGCGTGCGGTGTGCGGCAAGTGCCGGGCCTGTCTGCGCGGGCGCCCGTGGTACTGCTTCGACACCCACAACGCCGAGCAGAAGATGACCCTCGCCTCCACCGGCCAGGAACTCTCCCCGGCCCTCGGCATCGGTGCCTTCGCCGAGAAGACCCTGGTCGCCGCCGGGCAGTGCACCAAGGTCGACCCGGCCGTCTCCGCCGAGGTGGCCGGACTGCTGGGCTGCGGCGTGATGGCCGGCATCGGCGCAGCCATCAACACCGGCAACGTCGGCCGCGGCGACACCGTCGCCGTCATCGGCTGCGGCGGCGTCGGCGACGCGGCGATCGCCGGCTCCCACCTCGCCGGGGCGGCGAAGATCATCGCCGTCGACATCGACGACCGCAAACTGGAGACCGCCCGCGGCATGGGCGCCACCCACACCGTCAACTCCCGCGAGAGCGACCCCGTCGAGGCGATCCGCGAACTGACCGGCGGCTTCGGCGCCGACGTCGTCATCGAGGCGGTCGGCCGCCCGGAGACGTACCGGCAGGCCTTCTACGCCCGCGACCTCGCCGGCACCGTCGTCCTCGTCGGCGTACCGACGCCCGAGATGAAGCTCGAACTGCCGCTCCTCGACGTCTTCGGGCGCGGCGGCTCGCTGAAGTCGTCCTGGTACGGCGACTGCCTGCCCTCCCGCGACTTCCCGATGCTCATCGACCTCCACCTCCAGGGCCGCCTGGACCTCGGCAAGTTCGTCACCGAGACCATCCGGCTCGACGAGGTCGAGAAGGCCTTCGAGCGGATGCACGCCGGTGACGTGCTGCGTTCGGTGGTGGTGCTGTGATGACCGCCCGCATCGAACGCCTCGTCACCTCCGGCACGTTCAGCCTCGACGGCGGCACCTGGGACGTCGACAACAACGTCTGGCTCGTCGGCGACGACCACGAGGTCGTCGTCATCGACGCCGCCCACGACGCCGACGCCATCGCCGAGGCCGTCGGGGACCGGCGGCTGACCGCGATCGTGTGCACCCACGCCCACAACGACCACGTGAACGCCGCCCCCGCGCTGGCCGAGCGCACCGGCGCCACCATCTGGCTGCACCGCGACGACATGCCGCTGTGGCAGCAGACCCACCCCGACCGGGACCCGGACGCCTGGCTGACCGACGGCCAGGTCATCGAGGCCGCCGGCGCCGACCTGACGGTCCTGCACACTCCCGGACACGCCCCCGGCGCCGTCTGCCTGTACGACCCGGGCCTCGGCGCCGTCTTCACCGGCGACACGCTCTTCCAGGGCGGCCCCGGCGCCACCGGCCGCTCCTACTCCCACTTCCCGACGATCATCGACTCGATCCGCGACCGGCTCCTCGTGCTGCCGCCCGAGACGGAGGTCCGCACCGGCCACGGCGACCCGACCACCATCGGCGCCGAGGCCCCGCACCTGGAGGAGTGGATCGCACGCGGCCACTGACACCGGACCGCGCGGCACTCGGCACCAAGCTGGGAGACACGCGGAAAAGGTGACAGAAGATGTCCGGCTTCCCGGGCAGTCTCGATCACGACATCGCCCCTCCGCAGTCGGGGTGGGCTCGTGATGAGAGGGAACGGGAGCCGGACATGGCAAAGTCACTCGAGGGCAGGGTCGCACTGGTCGCCGGAGCGACCCGCGGCGCCGGACGCGGCATCGCCGTCGAACTGGGCGCGGCCGGAGCCACCGTCTACGTCACCGGACGCAGTACCCGCGCCCGGCGCTCGGAGTACGACCGCCCCGAGACCATCGAGGACACCGCCGACCTGGTCACCGAGGCCGGCGGCCACGGCATCGCCGTTCCCACCGACCACCTCGAACCGGCCGAGGTCGCCGCGCTGGTCGACCGCATCGCCCGCGAACAGGCACGCCTCGACGTCCTGGTCAACGACATCTGGGGCGGCGAGAGCCTCTTCGAGTGGGACAGCCCTGTCTGGGAGCACGACCTCGACAAGGGGCTGAGGCTCCTGCGGCTCGCCGTGGAGACCCACGCGATCACCAGCCACCACGCCCTGCCCCTGCTGCTGCGCAGCCCCGGCGGGCTCGTCGTCGAGGTCACCGACGGCACCGCCGACTACAACCGCGACCACTACCGGGTCTCCTTCTTCTACGACCTCGCCAAGTCCTCGGTGCTGCGCATGGCGTTCGCCCTCGGCCACGAACTCGGACCGCGCGGCGCGACCGCCGTCGCGCTGACGCCGGGCTGGCTGCGCTCGGAGCTCATGCTCGACCACTTCGGCGTACGGGAGGAGAACTGGCGCGACGCCCTCGACCGCGTCCCCCACTTCGCCATCTCCGAGACCCCCCGCTACGTCGGCCGCGCCGTGGCCGCACTGGCCGCCGACCCGGGCGTGGCACGCTTCAACGGTCACTCCCTCTCCAGCGGCGGGCTCGCGGGGGAGTACGGCTTCACCGACCTCGACGGCAGCCGCCCCGACGCCTGGCGATACCTCGTCGAGGTCCAGGACGCCGACAAACCGGCGGACGTGACCGGTTACCGCTGACCGGCGGGCGCCCACGCACTACCGTCGGCGCCATGACCGACACCAAGCGCTTCGAGGGACACGGCATTCTCGTCACCGGCGCCGCGCGCGGCATCGGCGCCGCCACCGCCGCACGGCTCGCCGAGGAGGGCGCCGGGGTGCTGGTGACCGACGTGGACCGGCCCGCGGCGGAGAAGACCGCGGCGGCGCTGCGTGAGCGGGGACTCACCGCCGAGGCGTTCGGCTGCGACGTCGCCGACCGGGCGTCCGTCGAGGCTGCCGTCGCCCGTGCCGTCGACGCCTTCGGCTCCCTCGACGTGCTGGTCAACAACGCCTACGCGTGCACCCCCGACGCCCCGCTCTTCGAGGACGAACCGGACGAGGCGTGGGCGCGCGACCTCGACATCACCCTCACCGGCGCCTACCGCTGCTGCCGTGCCGCACTGCCCCACCTGGCGGCCTCCGGGCGCGGCGCGATCGTGAGCATCGGCTCGGTCAACGGCCTCCAGGACTTCGGCAACCATGCCTACAGCGCCGCCAAGGCGGGTCTGGCCTCCCTGACCCGCACCCTCGCCGGACACGCCGCCGCGCGAGGTGTCCGCGTCAACCTGGTGGCGCCGGGCACCGTGCGCACCACGGCCTGGGAGGGCCGGGACGACGAACTGGCGGCGGTCCGGGGGCTGTATCCTCTGGGGCGGGTCGGGGAGCCCGGGGACATCGCGGCGGCCGTCGCCTTCCTCGCCTCGCGCGACGCGTCCTGGATCACCGGAGCCACCCTGGCCGTCGACGGCGGTCTGACCGCGGTGAACACCGGTTTCCGGCAGGCCCTGAAGGAGTGGGGCGGCACGGACTGACAGGAACCGACGGGACGGGCCACCTGGTGTCGTTTGTCACTGTTTCGTCGCGACGCGGCGCGGCGGGCAACCGAAGCCGCCGGTCGGCTGTCTAGCAGGCGGGGATCGCACCACGGGCGACCTTCCGCCCACTTCACCGCTTCGACGCGAAAGGCTGACCGGCCATGGGGGACATACGCAGACGGGGTGCCGTCGCACTCGGGCTCACCGCACTGGTGGCGCCGCTCACACTCGCGCTCGGTGCCGCACCGGCGCAGGCCGCGAGCTGCACCACGCAGACGGGCCCGTACCAGAAGAAGGTCGAGAAGTTCCTCGGCCGCCCGGTCGACGGCAAGCAGTCCGCCGCCGACTGCAAGGCGACCCGGGCCTTCCAGACCAAGCACGGCATCACGCCGAACATCGGCTACGCGGGCTCCGTCACCTGGGGCGTGATGGACCTCATGCAGAAGCAGAAGGCCGTCGGCAAGAACCCGAACAAGTCGGGCAAATGCCCGGTCAACAAGGGGCGCATCGCCTGCGTGGACCTGACTCTCCAGCTGAGCTGGATCCAGGACGGCAAGAAGCTCGTCTACGGCCCGGTGCCGGTCCGCACGGGCCGCAACGGCTACGAGACCCGCACCGGCCTGAAGAAGATCTACTGGCGGCACATCGACCACGTCTCCACGATCTACAACGTGCCGATGCCCTACAGCCAGTTCTTCGACGGCGGTCAGGCCTTCCACTCGGTCGGCGTCAGCATGTGGAGCCCGCCGGGATCCCACGGCTGCGTCAACATGACGAAGACCGACGCCAAGAAGTACTGGTCGCTGCTGAAGAACGGCGACGACGTCTACGTGTACGGCCGCAAGCCGGGCACCTGACGGACCGGGCACCCGGGCGGGCACGGCCTCGTCACCCCCGTGGCGCGTCCCCGAAGTCCGGGATCTCCAGCCTGACCCCGCCCTGCCGCGCGGACTCGTGCGCGACGATGCCCGGCAGGGTGTAGCGGGCCGCGACCCACGCGTTGACGGGCGGCAGGGTGCGGCCCTCGACCGCCGTCACGAAGTCGTCCGCCAGGAAGTGGTGGCTGCCCTCGTGCCCGTTGTGCAGACGGTCGAAGGACCGCGGCAGCCGCGTCCGGTCGTGCACCGGTGCCGAACCCGAGGTGAAGGCGGCCCGCAGCTCCGGCGCGACGTGCCGGAGCGACGGATCGTCGGGCGCCGTGGTGGCCTTGGGCTCGAGCAGCTCGCTGATGTCCTCCACCCCGTTCTTGTCCTGCCACAGCGCCACCGTGGCGAGCTGCTCCATGCTCGCCTCGGTGCCGAAGAAGCGGAAACGGGACTCCCGGATGAACGACGGGTAGCCGACCCGCCGGAACTCGTTCGTACGGAACGACCCGCCGCCGGCCACCTCGAACAGCGCGGTCGCGTTGGAGACGTCGTTGTCGAACCGGCTGACCGACCGGTCGAAGACACCGTCCCCGCGCTCGTCCACCACGCCGATCGCCGAGACGCTCACCGCGTGCGTCTGCCAGGCGCCCAGCACCCCGCCCACCGAGTGCGTCGGGTAGAGCAGCGGCGGATAGCTGGCGGTGGACTTCCACTCCTCGCCCCCGCTGTACCGGTAGGCGTCGTAGAAGCCCAGGTCCATGTCGTGGACGTAGTCGCCCTCGGCGTAGAAGAGCCGCCCGAAGGCGCCCTCGGCGATCCGGTCGCGGGCGTGCACGGTGGCCGGGTGGTAGTGGCTCGTCTCACCCATCATGTACGTCAGCCCGGTCACCTCGACCGCGTGGATGATCTCCGCGATCTCCCGTGCGCTGATCGCCATGGGGACCGTCGAGTACACATGCTTGCCCGCGCGCAGGCCCTGGAGCACCAGCGGGCCGTGGGTCCAGCGCTGCGTGAAGATCGCGACGGCGTCGACCGCCCTCGACTCCAGCATCGCCTCGTAGGTGGGGAACGTACCGGTGAGCCCTTCGGCGGCGGCGAGCCGCTCGGCCCGCTCCGGGAGCAGGTCGGTGACGTACACGTCGCTCACACCGGGATGGGCCAGGAACAGCCTGGCGAACTGACCGGAGAACTGACCGGCACCGACGATGCCGAGGGAGAACGTCATGGAGGGCGAGTCCTTCGCTGGTCGCGGGTGGGGGGACGGCCGCCCGGGTGACGGCCGTCACGTCGATGCCGTACCCAGCCGCGGTGCGCCGGCACCCTCACCGGCCGTTCACCGCCGTGATGCGCACGACATCGATGAAGGCGGGTCATGTGCGCCAGGACACAGCCACGGTGAACGAACTCGCCGGTGGGCCTTGACAGATGGGAAGATCGACGTGATCAGCAACACGGTCCGGTATGTCCGTTTGGCTCGCGATTACTCACATCGTCTTCACGTCGGGCGCCGTATGCTTCACAGCATGTCCACCACTGTTGAACCCTCCTCCGAGCGATCGGCTGCCGAGGTCAACGAGGAGATCCGGGCCCTGTGGCTCCGGTCGGGCGGGACACTCAGCGTCGAACAGCGCGAGGAGTACCAGCGGCTCGTCCTGGAGTGGGCCTCCGCGGCCCCCGAGCCGGCGAAAGCCGCCTGACCGCCTGAGGCTCCTCGGCGCATCGCAGCCCCGGCCCCCGGCACCCCATGAGGGGTGCTCTTCTCGTAACGGCCCCGGCCCTCCGCCGCGGCGCCGTCGGCTTCGTCCGTCGGCGCCCACCACGGCCTAGCCCCACGTCGCCGAGTAGTGCCGCCGGTACGCCTTGCGGTCCTGCTCCGCGCGCAGCCACCGGGTCGCCGCCAGCGCGATCAGGCTGCCCGCGATCACCAGCAGACCGGGGCCGACATTGCGGCGGTCCGTGAGCCGGGACAGCAGAGTGGAACCGTCGACACCCGTCACCGGCGCCGGCGCCCCCGGCGACGCCGCACCGGGAGCGGCGCCACCGGAGGACGGCGGCGACGCGGGCGCGGCCCGCTGCCCGGACCCGTCCGGCGACGAGACGATCATCCGCATGCCGAGCGACGTCAGGGCCTCCGTCACCGGCTGGAAGAACGTCGTACCGCCCCTGGCGCAGTCGCCGCTGCCCCCCGACGTCACACCGAGCGCGATCCCCTCGGAGAACATCGGGCCCCCGCTGTCCCCGGGCTCGGCGCACACATTCGTCTGGATGAGGCCGGTGACCGTGCCCTCCGGGTAGTTGACCGTCGCGTCGAGCGCGGTGACCTGACCGTCGCGCAGGCCGCTCGTACTGCCGCTGCGGAACACCAGCTGTCCGACGGCCGCTTCGCCCGTGCCCGTGATCCGCACCCCCTTGCCGTCGCCGACGGCCACCACGTCGGCGCCGTCCCCCGCCCTGCCGTTGGCGTACTCCACCAGGGAGAAGTCGTCCCCGGGGAAACTCCCGGCGACCGTCCTCCCGAGCTGCCGGTCGCCCCCGCCGTCCCCGAACCAGACCGACCCCGTCGGCCCGCAGTGACCGGCGGTGAGGAGGAAGTCGCTCCGGCCGTCGGTCACGTTGAAGCCCGCCGAGCAGCGGCCGGCCGTCGACAGGATCGGCCGCGCCCCGTTCAGCCGCGTCGTGAACGCGCCCTCGGTGCGTTCCATGCGGACGAAGCCGCCGATGCCCTCCGCGACCCGGGTCAGCCGTGACCAGTCGGCCCCGGAGACGGTGCTGTCACCCCGTACGACCACCTCGTTCGCCCGGTAGTCCAGGGCCCACGCCGTCCCCGCCACCCGGGGTGCCGAACGCAGCGCGGACGTCGCCGACTTCAGCTCCGCCATGCTGTGCGGGACGACCTTCGCCGCGGCGCCCGCGCGCCGCACCTCGTCGGCCGCCGCGTCGTCGGTGACCGCGACGACCGGCCGCCCGTCGGGGCCGACCCAGTGGCCCGCCGTACGGGAGGCGCCGAGGCGTGCCACGAGAGCACTGCCGGTGCCGGACGCCGGCAGCGCCAGCGTGTGCGGGACGGCCGGGGCGCCGGGAGGCTCGCTCGCCACGGCCCGGGTGACCATCGTGCCGCCCAGGAGAAGTCCGCCGACGGCGGCCAGCCGTGCCACTCGCCGGACGATGCGTCGTCGTGCGTGCCTCATGCGTGCGCTCCCGAACCCGGATACGCGGCGTCACCACCGCGGGGGCCTGCGGACGTCGAGCGCCCTCCCTCCATACGGGCCCGGGGACGGCCGCGTTCACTCCCCGGCGAGCCGCAGCCAACTGTCCTCGTCGCCCCACACGGAGGCCGCGTCGAGGTAGGGACGCAACAGCCCGGCGAGCACGGCGTCACCGCGTCCGCCCAGCGCGTCGGAGGCGATCGTGCGGGCGATCCCGGCCAGGAAGTCGGCGAGTTGGACCCGCGCGTCGAGGCGGGCGTGGACCAGCCGCAGCCCGTCGAGGCGGACGCCGCCGAGCCGGGCCCGCTCCTCGATCCAGGCGATGCGCTCGGGTGTGAGGGTGTTCTGCCGGTCGTGCACCAGGCGGACCGGTCGTCCGGCCGCGCTCCAGTGCGCCGCGGTGGCGACGACGGCCGGCAGCAGCGGCTCGAGGACCGGGATCGGCGCGGGGCCGGCCGTGAGACGGGCCCGGTAGGCGTCCGCGCGGGGCCGGGCCGCCGCGAGCCGCTCCAGGGTCCCGGCCGGGCCGGACGGCGGCCGGGCCGCGCGCAGCACGTCGACCGCCCGGAAGAAGGCGTCCACGGGCGCCGCCCGGTCCTCGGCGTCCGTGCCGTTGCCGTTGCCACGCACCCACAGGAGCCGGTTCGCCGACGTCAGGAACTCCCGCCAGCTCTCCTCCCCGAAGACCCGCCGCCCCGCCCGGAACAGGAGGAGCGCCCCGGCCGGATCGCCGAGCAGCAGGGCGACGGTCCGGTCCACCACGAAGTACGCCTTCTCGGTGAGGTGGACGTGCGCGTGCCCGTGGATCGGTCCCGACGGGCCGAGCAGCCACTCCAGCACGGGCCGGTGCTTCTCCCGCAGCAGATGGTTCGCCTTGTACTCCTCCGCGGGCGACCGGATCCGGCTGCGTACCGTCAGCACCGCCTCGGCGGCCGAGGCCGCGGGCAGGCACACACTGGCGTGCGCGAACACGTCGGTGTTCCCGCCGGTGAGGTTCTCCCCGTCCGACCCCGACTCGTCGCACGCGACCTCCAGGAACGCCCCGGCCGGCGCCCCCGGCACCCCGTCGTCCCGCTTCCCGGTCACACCACGGCCACCTATCTTGAGCCCCATGACCAGGATCCCGCAGGACCCGCCCGGTGAACCCGACCCCCTGCGCGCACTCACCCTCGACCGGCTGCGCCGCCGTACGAGCATGAAGTGGCGCACGCATCCCGCGGACGTGCTGCCGCTGTGGGTGGCCGAGATGGACGTGCCGCTCGCCCGGCCCGTCGTGCGCGCCGTCACCGACGCCATGGAACTCGGCGACACCGGCTACCCCGCCGGAACCGCCTACGCGGAGGCGCTGGCCGCCTTCGCGGGCAAACGCTGGGGCTGGGACGACCTCGCCGTGGAACGCACCGCGATCGTGCCCGACGTGATGCTGGGCGTCGTCGAGATGCTCAAGCTGGTCACCGGCCCCGGCGACCCGGTGATCGTCAACCCGCCGGTGTACCCGCCGTTCTACCAGTTCGTGACACACCTGGACCGGCGCGTGGTCGAGGCGCCGCTCGGCGCGGACCTGCGCATCGATCCCCAGGTGCTGGAGGACGCCTTCCGGCGGGCGGTCGCCGGCGGCGGGCGGGCCGCCTACCTGCTGTGCAGCCCGCACAACCCGACCGGCACCGTGCACACCGCCGAGGAACTGGCCTCCGTCGCCGCCCTCGCCGAGCGGTACGGCGTCCGGGTCGTGGCCGACGAGATCCACGCGCCCGTCGTCGCCGAAGGCGTGCGGTTCGTGCCGTACCTGAGCGTCCCCGGCGCCGAACGCGGCCTGTCGCTGATGTCGGCGTCCAAGGGGTGGAACCTGCCCGGACTCAAGGCGGCGCTCGCCCTCGCCGGGCCCGGTGCCGCCGGCGACCTGGCCCGGATGCCCGAGGAGGTCGGACACGGTCCGAGCCATGTCGGCGTCATCGCCCACACCGCCGCCCTGCGCGACGGCACCGCCTGGCTGGACGCCGTGCTCGCCGGGCTCGACGTGAACCGGAGGCTGCTCACCGACCTGCTGGCCGCGCACCTGCCCGGCGTCGTCCACCACCCGGGGGAGGCCACCTACCTGGCCTGGCTCGACTGCCGCGCGCTCGGCCTCGGCGACGACCCGGCCCAGGCCTTCCTCCACCGCGGCCGGGTGGCGCTCAGCCCGGGCCCGGACTTCGGCACCGGCGGGGCGGGACACGTCCGGCTCAACCTCGCCACCTCCCC
The DNA here is from genome assembly GCF_044765825.1 of Streptomyces flaveolus. NCBI lineage: Bacteria > Bacillati > Actinomycetota > Actinomycetes > Kitasatosporales > Streptomycetaceae > Streptomyces > Streptomyces flaveolus. The sequence continues at coordinate 89,909 of NZ_JBIWKU010000008.1, forward strand.
GGAGGTGATCACGGAGGCGGTACGCAGGATGGCGTCGGCCCTGACCTGAGCCGCGGCGCGCGCACGTGTCGCGTACAGGTAACGCGTTCGAGCGGGCGGGCCCAGGGGGTGTCGTCCGGATCGGGCCGCCTCCAGGCAACGGTGCCTCGAAACCGACCGCGACCCCGGCACGATCCGAGTGACACCCCCTAGACTTCCGGACCATGGACGAGGCGTCACTGGCCCGGCTCGGTGCCGGTAAGTACCTGTTGGTCACCAGCTACCGCAAGAACGGCACCCCGGCCGCCACCCCGGTGTGGGTGGTGCGGGACGGGGACGTGCTCGGCGTGTGGACGGCCGCCGACTCGTGGAAGGTCAAGCGCATCCGCAGGCGTGCCGACGTCCTGGTCGGCCCCTGCGACGTGCGGGGCAATCCGACCGGCGACCAGATCCCCGCGACCGCCGAGATCGGCGACGCGGCCACGGCCGGCCGCTACCGCGGGCTCATCGCCCGCAAGTACGGCATCCTCGGGCGGCTCACCCTCTTCGGGAGCCGGCTGCGCCGGGGTCTGGACGGCACCGTGGGGATCACGATCACGCTCACGCCGTGACGGCCCGGCTCAGGTCCAGGCGCGGTACGGCTCGTCGACCAACTGGAAGACCGGCTCGCCCCGTACCGGGTCCTTGGCCGTGGACAGCCGCACCCGGTCCCCGCTGTGGATGCCGATGAGCGGGCCGGTGACCCGGCCCCGCAGGACGAAGCCCTCGGCCATCTCGATCAGGGACACATTGCGCGCGGCGGGGGTGTTGCGGTGCACCACCGTGGCGTGGCGCACCGTCCCGGTGCCCTCGCTGCGCTCCGTGCGCAGGTCGCTGCCGCGGCAGACCGGACACAGCAGCCGGTGGTACATCGAGGTGCCGCACCAGGTGCAGCGCTGGAACCAGATGGCGTCGGTCTCCGGGGCCTTGGGGGCGAGCACGGCCGTCGCGGAGCCGGCTGCCTGCTGAGCGACGCTTCCTGAGGGGTGGTACACGCTGTCAACTCCCTGCACTCGGGCCGGAATCCGGCGTGCGCCGGTTGCCCGGGCACGCGTGTGCCCGGCAGACCGTGCCACCGTGCACGACGACAGAATATGGCACTGAGTGCCACTCGTAAAGACGCTGCATGCCGCTGAATTCCTGGCCCGTGTGGGGGTGGTGCGGTGGTCGACGAGGGAAACGTGGCACTGAGTGCAGGGAGAAAAGGGGAGTCCGAGGAGCCCGCCACCTCCTCCCAAGTGATCGCATACGATCACTTGCGGTCATCCCGAGGAGTTCCGGAGTTCCGTATGCCGTCCGCCCGCCCCCGCGTCCTCTACGTCACCGACCTCGCCTATCAGGCCCAGGGGCGGCGCTACTGCGACGAGGACATCTTCCTCACCTCCCGGCTGCGCGAGGACTTCGACCTGGCCCTGTGCGACCCGCGCGACGCCGCCGCGCTGCTGGAAGGTTTCGACGCCGTCGTCGTCCGCAACAGCGGTCCGGTGCTGGGCCACCGGGCCGCGTACGACGCCTTCCGCGAGCGGGCGGCCGAGTGCGGTGCCCGCATCTACAACCAGCTCACCGGCCGGGCGGACATGGCCGGCAAGCAGTACCTGCTGGACCTGACCGCCGCCGGCTACCCCGTCATCCCCACCGCCGACCGGCCGGAGCACCTGGACCGGCTGCCCGCCGCCGAGGAGTACGTCGTGAAGCCGAAGCTGGGCGCCGACTCCCTCGGGCTGCGGTTCGTGCCGGCGGACCGCGTCCGGGAGGCGGTGCGCGCCGAAGCCGGTGACGTCCTCGTCCAGCCGCGCGTCGACTTCGCCTACGAGGTGTCCTTCTACTTCGTCGACCACGACTTCCAGTACGCCCTCTACGCGCCGCACCCCGACCGGCGCTGGCAGCTCGAACCCTACGAAGCCACCCCGGACGACCTCGTGTTCGCACGGCGGTTCATCGAGTGGAACGGCATCGAGCACGGCATCCAGCGCGTCGACGCCTGCCGCGCTCCCGGCGGCGCGCTGCTGCTGGTCGAACTGGAGGACCTCAACCCGTACCTGTCGCTGGACGCCCTCGACGAACCGCGCCGGGACGCCTTCGTCGAGGCGGCCAAGGCGGCCCTGCGCCGGCTCCTCGACACCTGACGGACGCGATCCGTCCCCGTCCGTTCCGGCCCGCCTAACATGGCGGGCATGGACGTGTTTCTCGACAGGCTCGACCCGGACATGTGCGTGGTGACGGCGGCCGCGGGAGGGGAGGAGGCGGGCTGTCTGGTCGGCTTCTCCTCCCAGTGCTCCATGAACCCCGTGCGGTTCGTCGTATGGCTGTCCGAGGTCAACCGGACCTTCCAGGTGGCCCGTTCCGCCGAGTACCTGGCCGTCCACGTGCTCGCCCGCGGACAGCACGGACTGGCCGAGGTGTTCGGCGGGCAGACCGGCGACGACGTGGACAAGTTCCAGCAGGTCCGCCGGCGCCACGAGTACGGCGGGGCGGTCGTGCTGGACGACGTCGAAGCCTGGTTCGTCGGCCGGGTCGTGGAGCGGGTCACCGGAGGCGACCACGTCGGTTTCGTCCTCGACCCCGTCGAGTGGGGCGGGCGCGAGACGTCCGGCGGGCCGCTGCTGCGGCTCGGCGACGCCCTCACCATCGAGCCCGGCCACCCGGTGGACTGACGCACCGCCTACGACCGCCGTGCCGGAGCGTCCGGCACCTGTATGTCGAGGACGCAGACGTCGTCCCGCAGTTCGTCCCCGGGCAGCAGCGCGGCCAGCAGCGGCTCCAGCGTGCCCGCCGCGTCGGCCTGGTGGGCCGCGGCGGCCCTGGCGAGCCGCTCCAGACCCTGGTCGATGCCGTCGGGAGGCCGCTCCACCAGGCCGTCCGTGTACAGCAGGAGACGGTCGCCCGGCTCCAGGAGGCACTCCGCCTCCGCGTAGACCGGGGTGGTGCTCGCCCCCAGCAGGATGCCCGGCGGCCGGTCGAGGTAGCGGGCCTTTCCGGCGCGCAGCAGCAGCGGCGGCAGATGACCGGCCTGTGCCCACACCAGCCGTCGGCGCTCCGGTGAGTAGCGCGCCAGGACCATGCTCGCGGTGCCGTGGGCCCCCCGGGAGTGCAGCAGCAGGGCGTTGAGGCGGGCCAGTGCGCCGGTCAGCGAGGAACCCGTGACGACCATGCCCTTGGCGGTGAAGCGCAGCTGGGCCATCGTGGCGACGGCGTCCACACCGTGACCGGCGACGTCTCCGACCACGAACAGGGCGTCCCCGTCCGGGAGTTCTATGGCGCTGAACCAGTCGCCGCCGACCAGCACACCCGCCTGCGCGGGCAGATAGGCGACCTCGACGCGCAGCCCGGCCGGCCGCACGGGGCCCCGGGGCAGAGGCAGCAGCGCGTCCTGCAACCGGGCGGCCAGCGTCCGTTCGGCCAGCAGCACGTCGTGCTGGGTCAGCATCGCCCGCTCGCTCTCGACCAGCGCCAGCTCCGCCCGGCGCCGGGCGGTCAGGTCCTGGACGAAGCCGTGCACCTCGACGGGCGTGCCCTCGCCGTCCGTCACGGCCTCCGCCACGATCCGCAGGTGCCGGACACCGGCCGGCGTCCTGGTCCGGAACGGGACGTCGCACGGCCGTCCTTCGCGCGTCAGCTCCCCCACGGCCTGGGTCAGCGCGGGCACGTCGTCCGCCAGCGCGAGGCCGGGCAGGCCGGCGAGGGCGACCGGGCCGCGTGCGGGATCGCGGCCGAAGATGGCGAAGACCTGGTCGGACCAGGCGGCCTCGTGGGTGACCAGGTCCCAGTTCGCCCAGCCGAGGTTGCCCAGTCGTTGCAGATCGGCCAGCCGCTGCTCCTGCCGGTCGGAGGCGTCGAACCGGACCCAGGACAGAACGAGCCCGTCGCCCAGCGGAGCCGCCCGCACCGAGTACGTGGCCGGCTCCGCGGCACCGTCCGCCACGTCCCGGTGGGCGAACGGCTCGCCCTCGTACGGTTCCCCGGTGGCCAGCGTGCGCAGGCAGGCCTGCCGCAGCGGCTCGGCCACCGCGTCCGGCAGCCACTGGGGGAGCCGCCGGCCGACCGGGTCCGTGCCGTCGCCGCGGGCGAACGGCGCGGCGTGCGGGGTCGCGGCGTCGATCCGGAAGTCCTGGACCCGCCCCGATGGCGCGCGCACCGGGGTGAGCAGCACCGCCGCGACCGGCAGGGCGTCGAACACCCGCCGCACGGCGTCGGCGGCGCCGGTCCCGGCGGGCTCCGGCCGGCCGCCGAACGTCCGCAGCCACCCGGCGCACAGGCGGGCGACGGCCCGCAGGCGGGCCCGGTCGGCGGGCGTGAAGGGGGCGTCGTCGTGGCGCAGTACCCCGAGGCACACGTCGCCGGGCGGCACCGGCAGCCAGGCCTGCGACCGCCCGTGCCCGGACGGATCACCGGCCGGCGGCCACCGGTCGCCGTTCCGCCCGGTGTCGTCCAGCCAGCGCGGTTCACCGGCGCGCAGGGCCTCCAGCGCGGGGATCCCGCTCCACGGCGACACCTGCTGCCACCGGGCGGCAAGCGTGTCGTCGATTCCGGCGTGGCCGACCAGTTCGAGGCCGCCCGAGGGCAGCCGGGCGTAGAGCACCACCGCGTCCGCGCCGACTGCCGGCGCGAGCCGCTCCCTGAGGCACCGGGCGAGTTCTCGCGGGGAGCCGACGCGCACCAGGGCCTCGGCGAGGCCGGCCGGCGCGGCCGAGGCGTCCTCCGAGAGGCCGTCCTCCGACAGGCCGTCGTCCGAGACGTCGTCGTCGGGGAGGCGCGGGGCAGGGGGCACGACCGAGACGCCGGAGCCGGCGGGCCCGGGGGCGCGGTGCGCGCCGGGCGGCGGGGACAGGGTGCCGAGCGTGATCCAGCACTCCTCCAGCAGCGGGCGCCGCTGCGCCTTCGCGCGCTGGGTCAGCGTCTCGCGCGCCGCCTCGGCGGAGACGCCGGTGAGCGCCATGACAGCGCCCTCGGCCCGCGCCACGACGGCCGCCGTCGTGGCGAGGTCGCGCAACCGGTCGATCTCGGCATGCTGTCCGGCGACGACCCGGGCCGGTGTGGCCAGGTCGGGCGCGGCGCCGGAATCCGTCGGCGTGGCGTGCTCGCTCGTCACGCGACGAGCATGGCACATGGACCGGGCTTCGATGACCGCTCGTCGGAAGGTGATTCCTCCGCCGGTCCCGCGACGAGGGGCGGACGTGCGCCGGCCGCCCCGGGACGTGCGCCCGGAGTGACCGTCCCGCGCCGCCGAGGGCGCGGGTCAGCGCCCGGCCGCACCCCGCTCGACCAGGGCCTCGGTGACCGCCCGCACGCTGCGCGCGATGTGCTGCAACTGCTGGAGCTCCGCCGCGTACAGCTTGATCGTGTGCTCGATGACCGACTCGGGCAGGCCGAGCCGCGGCAGGTCGGCCCGGGCGGTCTGCAGGGCGGTACGGGCCACCCGGAGCTCCTGCTGGACCTGGATCTGCGCATGGCGGGCGAGCAGGACGGGATGCCGGATCAGTGCCGGGTAGCCGGCGTAACGGGCCGGCACCAGCTCGCGCAGCCACTTGGCCGCCGAGCGCTCCCAGTCGTAGCTGCCGGGGCTCTTGACCTGGCACGGCCAGTCCGGGCTGATGCGCGTGGTCGTCAGGGGCATGATCATCGCTTCCGGGTGTGCGGCGTCGACGGGGTGCTGCGACGTTGTGAGGCGGCCCCGGCCTAGGGGATGACCGGGACCGCCGCGGGCGCTCGCGCAGGCGATGCCCGACCGAACACCCGGGGCGCCGGAGCGGGTAGGAGTCGGCGGCCAGGTGTTCGCGCAGGTGCGGACGCGGTCCGGGCGTCCGGGTCGCGATCCGTGAGCAGTATTTATATATGCCATCTGCTTTGCAAGACGTATGAAAACATTCATGCCTGCTTTGACGGCGACCGAGCGACCGGGCGCCCGGCGGCCGGGGCAGCGGGGGAGGGGGACTCAGTCCCGCAGGAAGAAGTGGTGCTGCTCGGCGATCTGCTCGTACTCCTCCAGCCGGGCCTGTGTCCGTTCCGGATCGGCGTCGGTCATGGCCTGGAGCAGCGCCGCGCACATCACGCCCGGCGCCGCGTACGAGTCGAAGACCAGCCGCGACCCCGTGCCGGTGGCGAAGGTGACGTCGGCCTCGTCGACCACCGGACCGAGCGCCAGGTCGGTGATCAGGGCCACCTTGAGTCCGGCCCCGCGGGCCACCCGGACGGCGTTGAGGGTCTCCTGGGCGTGCCGGGGCAGGGAGAAGGCCAGCACCCAGGCCCCGCCCGCCTCGCGGGACTGCAGCAGGGCGTCGTAGGCGACGCTGCCGCCGCGGGTGACCAGCCTGACGTCGGGGTGGACGCGGCGGGCGGCGTAGGCGAAGTACTCGGCGAGCGACACGGAGATGCGCAGCCCGAGGACGGTCAGCGGCGTCGACGCGGCCAGCTTCCGGCCGGTCTCGATGACCTGCCCGGGATCGGCGAAGTCGCGCCGCAGGTTCTCCAGGTTCTCGATCTCGGCGTCGACGGCCGCCTGCAGTTCGTTGCCGCCGTTCTCCTCGGCCGGGGTGCCGCCGCGGCCGCCCAGCGTGATCGACTGGAGCCGCTCCCGCAGCGCCGGGTAGCCGCTGAAGCCGACCGCCGACGCGAACCGTGTCACCGACGGCTGGCTCACGCCGACGCGGTCGGCGAGGTCCGTGATCGACAGGAACGCCGCCTCGGTGAGGTTCTCGATCAGGTACTGGGCGATGCGCCGCTGGCCCGGGGAGAGCCGGGGGCGGTCGAACAACGTCCTCAGCTGGGACGTGGGGGAGACCTCAGTTTCCGGGGCCGCCCGTCCCGAGGTGATCGCCGATGCCTGCGCGCGTGCCTGCTGCGGCGATGGCACGGGTGCGCCTCCTTTGTCTCCCACGGAGGTCAACATAGCCCACCGGCCGCGCCCACAAGGGCGCTGTCCAGGGCGATCGGGACCCCCGCGCACGGGCATCCCGTCCCTCGGGGGATAGCACCGCGCCGGGCGGGAACCCGCCGCCACGGAAGACCCCGACACCAGCGACGAGGAGCCTGAGTCATGACCGTCCCGGAAGAGAACCGGCCGAAGACCGACACCACCGACGACGTTCTCGACCAGCGAGACGAGAACGCCCCGCGCCCGCCCGGTGGCACCGGCCGGACCATGCGCGAGGCCCTGGAGGAGGCCCACGTGCGCCCCGACGACTACGACGAGCGATGACCGCACCGCGGCCGCGCGCCGACCGCGCGTCCCCCACGGCATCCGACCCCGAGAAGCATCCGACCCCCAACCCCGGCAGGTGACACGCATGGGCGCCATCAGCGCGCTGGAGAAGGCCCTGGAGAACCGTTGGGAAGCGCTGTGGGCGCGGGTACTCGACAAGGAACCCGTCGAGATCCTCGACGCCCTGCGCACCGAGTGCGACAACAACGCCGTGGTCTGCGCCGAAGGCCGGGTCATGGTCCCCAACGCCTACGACGTCGAGCTCGACGAGGTCGTCCACGAGGAACTGACGCGCCGTGACGGCCGGGTGGGCCAGGTGCTCACCGACAGCCTGGTCCAGCACGCCGAGCGGCGCGGCTACGAGTGGGCGGGCCCGCTGGCGGTGCACGTCGGCAAGTCCGCCGACGTGCCCAACGGCCGTTATCGGGTGGCGAGCGGCGTGCTGCCGCACGTCAGCGCCGAGGAATTCCCGAACGCGGCGTCCTAGCGGCGCGCCCGGCGGTCACGCCGCGCGGCCGCGTACGCCGTGCGCGTCGCGCGCGTCTCAGCGGCGGTAGACCGTGATCGAGTGACCGACGTCGTCGACAGGCCGGCTGCTGTCGATCAGCGCCGCCAGCCGCCCCGTCGCCTTGGCCGCCGCGGAGTCGGACACGACCAGCAGCCCGCGCACCTCACGCGCGGGCACCGACCGCGGGTCGGCGGCCTCGATGCCGTAGTGGGACGGCACGCCGCTGCCCTTGTAGACCAGCCAGACCCGCTCGCCCGGGTACCGCTCGCGCAGCCGGTCGGCGAGCCGGCCCAGGTCCTGGCCCCAGTCCACGGCCGAGTCGTGGAGCAGCAGCCGGGTCCTGGCCGGTCCGCCGAACGCCTCGTTGGCGTACGGCAGGTAGTACGGGTACGTCCGCACCGAGCTGACCGCGACGAACGCCACCAGCGCGAGCGTCACGGCCGGCGCGCACCGCACCCGCGCCGCCAGGACACACCCCGCCGCCACCGCGAGGAACATCGGCAGGAACAGCGCGTACCGGGTGCCGAAGTTCCGGGAGCCCGCCATCGCGGACGCCAGCAGCACGGCGGCCGGCGGCAGCAGGTACGGCGCGGCCGGCCGCAGCCGGCGTACCGCCACCACGGCGACGGACCCGGCGGCCCACAGGGCGAGCGCGCCCAGCGGGGTCTTCACCAGGAGCGCGGCCGGCAGGTAGTACCACAGCGAACCCGTGTACAGCCGGCCGAACAGGAAGCCCTGCCACGGGTGGCGCTCCAGGCCGAACTGCAGCCGCATCCCGTCCCGGTAGGCCTCCGGGAACGGCAGCAGGTCCACCACCACGCCCTTGAGGCCGGGTACGCCGGGCAGCGCCTGGCCGGGTGTCCCGCGCAGCCGCGGATCGACCGCCAGGTACGTGGCCCACACGACGGCGATCGCGGTCACCGCCACGACCAGGACGCCCGCCGTCGCCCGCACCGCCCCGCGCCCGCGCACCCGTGGCCCGGCCGGCAGGGCGGCCAGGACCAGCAGCACCGGCACCGCGGGCAGAGTGCTCGCCCGGGTGGCCAGGGCGGCCCCCAGCGCGGCCCCGGCGAGCGGCAGGTACAGCCGGGGACGGCGCCGGGCGCGCCACAGCAGCCACACCGACGTCAGCACGAAACCGGCGGCGGGCGCGTCGAGGGTGGCGAGCGAGCCGTGGGCGACGACGTCGGGGGAGAGGGCGTACAGGGCCAGGGCCGCCAGGCCGCCCGCCCGGCCGGCGAGTTCCCGGGCGAACGCGAACACCACCAGCCCGAACAGCAGGGTCAGCGCGATCACCGGGAGCCGCGCCCAGAGCATCAGCCGCCACGGGTCGTTGCCCGACTCGTACAGCAGATGCCGCCCCCACGCGCTCTGGTCGCCCTCGAAGGAGGGGTCGGCGCGCGGACCGGCGAGCGCGACGCCCACGCCGACGACCAGCTTTCCCAGCGGCGGGTGTTCGGGGTTGTAGCGCAGCCGGTGCTCGCGCACGTAGTCGGCGGCGGCCCCCACGTACACGGGTTCGTCGATCGTCGGCGTCTGCCGTACGGCCGTGGTCACCATCGCGAAGGCCATCTGGGCGAGCAGCACGGCCACGAGCACCGGCACCGTCCACGCCCCCGCGCACCGGCGCCACCGGGGGTCCGACCGCTCCTCGTCCGTCATGCCCACCGGTACGTCGTGCGACGCGGCGGAGTTCAGCGCGGCGGGGCGACGCGGGCCAGTGCCGTTTCCGGTACGACGAGGTCGGCACGGTCGCGGGTCGCGGCCACCAGGTCGGCGTTGCGCTGGTCGGTGCCGAGCACCCAGGCCACCGCTTCCTCGGGGGACTTGCCGAACTCCTCGTGCCGGGCCACCAGTCGGCGGACCCGCTCCTCCTCGGGCACCTCGCAGAACCACACCTCGTCGAGCCAGGACCGCACCCGCGTCCACGCGCCGGTGCCCAGCAGAAGGTAGTTGCCCTCCGTCACGACCAGCCGGGCCGTCGGCGGCACCGGGACGGCCCCGGCGAGCGGCTGCTCCAGCACCCGCTCGAAGCCGGGCGCGTAGACCGTGTCCCCCGCGTCCCCTCCGCCGGCGCTCCCCTGCTCGCGCAGGCGGCGCAGCAGTGCCGCGTACCCGGCCGCGTCGAAGGTGTCCGGCGCGCCCTTGCGGTCCCTGCGGCCGAGCCGGTCCAGTTCGGCGTCGGCGAGGTGGAAACCGTCCATCGGGACGTGCGCGACCCACGTCCCGTCCGTCCCGTTCAACTCCCGCACCAGGGCCTCGGCGAGCGTCGACTTCCCGGCGCCGGGACTCCCGGCGATGCCGAGGATCGCGCGCCGTCCGCCGCGCGGGAGGGCACGGGCCCGGGTGAGCAGGTCGTCGAAAGTCAGCGGCACACCGCAGAGTGTGCCACCCGACGGCCGGCCGCCGTCCGGGTCCGGCCCCGTCCCGCCGCCGACGAGCGGGGTCACGGCGACCCCCGCCGGGCGACGGGGCTCACGCCCGGGGCTCGATGGCCCAGCGGCCGGACGTCCGGATCTGGAGATATCCGCTCGGAATGCGCTGCAGACCGGAAGCCGTACTGATCCGGCGTACCGGTTCCAGGCGTTCGTCCAGTTCCCACAGCACCGGCAGGGAGGCCCCGCCGAGCGCGTCGTGCTGGATCATGACCTCGGTCTCGGGGCCGACGTGGCGTACGACGCCGTAGCCCTGGCCCTCGACGGGCGCCCGGTCCAGCACCGGCGCGGTGGCGAGGGCGGCCGGCTCGATCCGCCAGCTGCTCTCGTCGGTCGCCCAGACCTGGACGTAGCAGTGGCCCGCCTGCGTCACCCACAGCGGCCCGGTGACCGGTCGGCGGCGCGTCGTGTCGGCGGAGATCTTCGACCGGCCGTCGGCCTGGACCGTACGGGTGGTCACCACCTGGTCGCCGGAGACGGTCCGGCACAGGCCGAGCAGGGCGGGCGGCCCCTCGTAGCGGAAGACCGTGCTGCCCCGGCCCTCGGCCGGTCCGGTGAGCAGGGGCGCCTGTTCCACCGGCAGCAGGCGCAGGCTCCAGCCGGCCACGTCCGCCAGCCGCAGCCGCACCTGGGACTCGCCCTTGGTGAACAGCAGGGTGCGGCCGTGCTCCCCGTGGCGGTAGCCCTGCACCAGGTCCTCTTCGTCGTCGTACTCGTCGACCAGCAGCAGCCGGTGGCCGAGGCCGCCGCTGGTGCCCGGGCAGGCGTACTCCAGCAGGGCAGGACGCCCCGGGGTCGGGTTGACCAGCGTGAGTGTCTTCTCGCCGCTGCCGGTGTAGGCACCGGCGGCCTGTGCGGCGGCCTGGTCGGGCACGTGCAGGGGACGGGCGCCGAGCTGCCAGGCGCCGTCGGCCTCCAGGAGCAGCAGGAGCGGGCCGTCGGCGATCGGGACCGTCTGCCGCAGCCGGTCGGTGTCGTTGACCAGCAGGTCGCGGTCGTCGAGGTCGTGCAGGCGTGACGCCTCCAGGCTCCACAGGCCGAAGTATCCGCCGCCGTCCTCGTCGCCGGCGAAGTCCACGTCCAGGTCGGCCACGGGCCCGGTGTAGGCCACGACCTCGGGGCCGTACCCCTGGAGGGGGCCGGGGCCCAGGCGGCGGAGCACCGACAGGGGCTGCACGAGCACCGTCCAGTCGTTGTCCGCCTCCACGCGCAGCCGCAGGGGGCGGTCCTTCGGGGGCTGGACCAGGATGCGGCCGCGGAAGTCGCGCAGGGTGGAGTTGAACAGCAGGTCGTCGTCCTTGTTGCGACGGTTGAGGGTGTGCATGCCGAAGTAGCCCTCGCCCTGGTGCCAGGCCTCGACGACGACCGCTCCCGGCGGCAGGGGCGCGTCCACGGAGACCACGCCGTTGCCCTGGCCGCGCTGGGTGTACGGGGGGAATTCGGGGCCGAAGGAGTGGGGCACGGCGTCCGCCGGGGCGGGGGCGGAGGGTGCGGCCGGGGCCGTGAACTGCGGTGCGACGTGCGGTGCGACCGGTGGCGCGTCCGGCGTCTTGACCGGCGGTACGGCCGGTGCGGGGTGCGCCATCGGGGCGGCGAGCGTCGGGGACGGGGCGGGCGCCGGCGTCGGGGACGGGGCGGGCGCCGGGGGCGGGACGGGCGCCGGGGTCTGCTGGACCGGCTGGGCCGGTTCCGCCACGGCTATGCCGAAGTCCGTGGCCAGTCCGGCCAGTCCGGACGCGTACCCCTGGCCCACCGCCCGGAACTTCCACTGCCCGTTCCTGCGGTAGAACTCCCCGAGCACGAACGCCGTCTCGTTCCGTGCGTCGTTCACCGCGTAGTGCGCCACCACCGCGCCGTCGGCCGTCAGGGTCTGTACATGCAGCCCGGGCACCTGGCCGAAGACCCCGCCGTCGCAGGACCCGGCGATCAGCACCCGCTGCACGGCGGGCTCCACGCGCGGCAGGTCCACCTCCAGCCACTCGGCGAGCTGCCCGCCCCCTTCGGCCGTACCCGCGTGGCGTACGGCCCCCGACGGGTGCGCGGGCTGGTTGTAGAAGACGAGGTCGGCATCGCCGCGCACCTTGCCGGCGGCGTCGAGCAGCAGGGCGGAGGCGTCCACGGCCGGTGCGCCCGGAACGTTGTGCCGACAGACCGCGACCCGCAGGAGAGCTGCGGGGACAGGGGTGTTGGCGCCCTTGGTGATGTGCGTCATGAGGCACATGGTGGCAGTGAAGAAGCTGTGCGGTCGATGGTGGGGACAAGTGGGGACCATCGCTCCGGAAGACCGTCGCCGGCGCTCGCCCCGTGCCTCGATCGCCGGCCGGGAGACGTTGACGCGCCCGCTCGAACGCCACGCGGTCCCGGCGGGAAGGCGTTGTGTGTGGCGCGCATCACATTCGGGTCATGTCACGTTCAGGCCGCCTGCTCCCATCCGGTGGGTGTCAGCAAGCGAGCCGAGGAGGACCGAAGTGAGCGCACAGCAGGAGACCGGCACGGCGACCGCGCACCGCGTGGTGATTCTGGGAGCGGGATACGCGGGCATGGCCGCGGCCGTTCAGCTGGCGGCCCGGGTGAAGGGACGCGAGGACGTGCGGGTGACCGTGGTGAACGCGCGGGAGCGGTTCACCGAGCGCATGCGGCTGCACATGACGGCGACCGGGCAGCGGCTCGCCGAGCTGAGCGTCCCGGAGCTGCTGGAGGGCACGGGCGCGCGGTTCGTACGCGGCTGGGTGACGGCGGTGGACCCGGACGCGCGGACCGTGCGGATCGACGACGACCGGGTTCTGCACTACGACACGCTGGTGTACGGGCTCGGCGGCACCGCGGACACCTCGGCGGTGCCGGGGGCCGAGGACCACGCGTACACCCTGAGCAGCGCCCAGGACGCCGAGGCGCTGGCCGACCGGCTGGCGCGGCTCGGCAGCGGCACGGTGGTGGTCGCCGGCAGCGGACTGACCGGCATCGAGGCGGCCGCGGAGATCGCCGAGCGGCACCCGCGGCTGCGTGTGGTGCTGCTGGGGCGGCAGGAACCCGGCGTGGCCATGAACCCGAAGGCCAAGGCGTATCTGCACGCCGCGCTCGACCGGCTGGGCGTCCACGTGCGCGCCGGCGTCGAGGTGATGAAGGTGCTGCCCGACGCGGTCGAGCTCGCGGGCGGGGAGGTCATCCCCGCCGACGCGGTGCTGTGGACCAGCGGCACGCGCACCTCGCCGCTTGCGGCCGCCGCCGGGCTGACCGTCGACGACCGCGGACGCGTCGTCACCGACGCCGCGCTGCGGTCGGTCTCCCACCCCGAGGTGTACGCCATCGGTGACGCGGCCGCCGTCCGCCAGGGGTACGGCGTCATGCACGGCACCTGCCAGGGCGGCATGCCGACCGGGGTGCATGCCGCGCTGTCGATCGACCGGGTGCTCAGGGGCAAGAAGCCCAAGCCGTTCCGTTTCGGCTACTACCACACGCCGGTGAGCCTGGGACGCGGGGATGCCGTGGTGCAGTTCACGCGGCCCGACGACAGTCCGCGCCGGTTCTGCCTGACGGGACGTACGGCCGTCCGGTACAAGGAGACGGTGACCGCTTCGCCCTGGCCGACCTACGGCCGCATGAGGAAGATGCCCGCCTCGGGCGCCGTCTGGCCCCGCGGGGGCCGCTTCACCCGGGGCGGGCAGGGCGCGTGACCGGCCAGCAGGTCTTCCACGAGCACCGGCGGCTGCTGTTCTCCGTGGCCTACCGCCTCCTCGGCAGCGCGGCCGACGCCGAGGACGCGGTCCAGGACGCCTGGATCAAGTGGTCCGCCGCGGACCGGTCGCAGGTGGCCGACCCCAAGGCGTACCTGACGCGGATCGTCTCGAACCTGGCGCTGGAACGGCTGCGCTCCACCCGGCACAAGCGCGAGACCTACGTGGGGCCGTGGCTGCCGGAGCCCATCCTCACCGGCGGGGACGCCTCCGAGGCCGTCACGGACGCCGAGTCGGTGTCGATGGCGATGCTGGTGGTGCTGGAGACGCTCAGCCCGCTGGAGCGCGCGGTGTTCGTGCTGAAGGAGGTCTTCGACTTCAGCCACGCCGAGATCGCCGAGGCGGTGGAGCGCTCGGAACCCGCGGTGCGGCAGGCCGCGCACCGGGCCCGCGAGCACGTACAGGCCCGGCGCCCGCGCTTCGCCACCGACCGGTCGCGGCAGCGCCGGGTCACCGAGCGGTTCTTCGCCGCCGCGACCGGCGGGGACGTCAACGCCCTGATGGAACTGCTCTCCCCGGACGTCACCCTGTGGACCGACGGCGGCGGCAAGGTCCGCCAGGCCCTGCGCCCGGTGGTGGGCGCCGCCACGGTGGCCAACTGGTTCGCGGCCATCGGGACCGTCACCTACCAGGGCGTCGAGCCCGCCGACATGAAGGCCGAACTCGTCGAGATCAACGGCGGGCCGGGCGTGGTGTTCAGCGGGCCGGGACGCGTGATCGCCACCCTCACCTTCGACTTCGACGCCGAAGGCCGCATCACCGCCATCCACAACGTGGCCAACCCGGACAAGCTCCACGCCGTCACGGGCGGCACCGCCTACGACATCGGGACGGGGTGAGCGGCAGAGGGGGGTCGGCCCGGACTTCCGTACCCGGGCCCGACTGCGGTCTCCGTCATCCCACGGCCCTTCGCCGGGCCGGTCGGTTCACGCCTGGAACTCGGTGAGATCGATGGCGTGAACACGCAGCGGATAGCCGTACACCGGGTGGGCCGTCTCGCGTTCCGGCACCATGCCGAGCTTGCGCACGACGTTCTCCGAGGCGTCGTCACCCACCTGGCTGATGCTGATGACGCGGTCGAGGCCACGGTCCTGGAGTGCGAACTCCAAAGTGGCCTGGGCGGCTTCGGACGCGTATCCCTGGCCCCAGAACTGTGAGCCGAGCCGCCAGCTGATCGCCACGGCGGGCAGCACCTCCGGCAGGAACTCGGGCACGGACAGACCTGTGAAGCCGGCCAGTTCGCCCGAGGCCAGCAGTTCGACGGCGAAGAGCCCGAAGCCCTCCTCGTCCCACTCCTCCTCCCACCTCTCGATGGACTCCGCCGTGTGGTCCAGGTCGTGCACGGAGCCGTCGTCGATCCAGTGCATGACGCGCGGGTCCGCGTTGATGTCCGCCATCGGCGCGAGGTCGTCCTCGTGCCAGCGGCGAAGAAGGAGGCGGGGGGTACGGATCTCGGTCATGGGCCCATCCTGCCGCAGGCACCGCGCCTCATCACGACGGGCTCCCCGTACGGGGCGGAGCTGGCACCCGCGGGGGCCTCATGGCGGGGACGCCCTCACCGGAGGCTGTCGAGGCGCCCCTCGCTGTCCGAGGCGACGCGGGATATGCCGCCACTCCCTGGGTACCTGAGCCCAGCGGTGCGCCGGACATGGCTCACCACGGGCGTTCGGCCCCGATGCGGTGGGAGAGGGAATGTGGATTCGTGAGTCGGCCCGCGTCATGGTTTCCCGATGCTCCGCCGAGGTGTTGAGCGGCCGGTACCGTCTCGACGGTCTCCTCGGCTCGGGCGGAGCCGCGGACGTCCATCGCGGGTTCGATCTGCGGCTGCGGCGACCGGTGGCGGTCAAGGTCTTCCGGCCCGACACCGGTGCCGACATCGAGGACGACGTGCACGGCGAAGCAGTGATCCTGGCCCGGCTGCACCATCCCGGACTCGTCACCGCCTACGACGCGGGCCGGCACAACGGACGTGTCTTCCTGGTCATGCAACTGATCGAGGGCAGCACGCTGAAGAACCGCATCAACACGGCCCCCTTGTCTCCCGCGGAGACTGCCGGACTCGGCGCCGGCCTCGCCCAGGCGCTGGCTCACGCACACGACGAGGGAATCGTCCACCGGGACGTCAAACCGTCCAACATCCTCCTGGACGCCTCCCACCGGCCCTACCTGACCGACTTCGGCATCTCCCGACTCCTGGACGCCACCACCCGCACCGCCACCGGCACCCTCACCGGCACGGCCGCCTACCTCTCGCCCGAGCAGGTCCTCGGACGGCCCGTCGGCCGGCCCGCCGACATCTACGCCCTCGGCCTGGTGCTCCTGGAATGCCTCACGGGCAGGCTCGAGTACGACGGCGGCCCCCTGGAAGCCGCGATCGCTCGACTGCACCGCCGGCCCGTCCTGCCTCAGCACCTGCCGGATCAACTGGCGGACGTACTGCGGAACATGACGGACCTGGACGAGTTGAACCGCCCGACAGCCCACGACTGCGCCCACGTACTGGCGGGGTTGGCCGAGACATCCCCGCCGGCGGGAACAGGCCCGGCGGCGCACTCCACGAGCCTGGTCGCCGACCACGGACCCTCGCAGACGGCCGACCGCACCCACAGGAACGAGGTGCCCGGCAGGGAGCAGACCGCTCCGCGCCCCGCACCCGTGCGGAGGCGCCCCCTCGTGGCCGGCGCGACCGTTGCGCTCGCCGCCGTCATGGCAACCGCCTTCGCTGTCACCGACGACTCCGGGTCCCAGGGCGAGGACCGAAGCGCACCCAAGGTCACGAGCACCCCCACGGGAGAAGCGGGCCCTCCTCGCGGCGCGGGGCAGTCGGAGACGGCCACCACGCCCGCCCCGGCGCAGCCGTCCGACCGCAGCGCCTTCGCCGGCACGGCCCCCGACCGCAGCGCCTCCGTCGGCACGGCCCCCGTCGGAAGCGCCCCGGCCGGCACGGCCCCCGACGACACACCCGGCGACGGAATTCCCTCCACCTCTCACGGACCGACCCGGCGATCCGCCGTCGACGCGGCCACACACGGTTCCGCGGCCACGACGGCGCCGACCACGCCGCGAGCCACGGACTCACCTGCCGCGGAAACGAAGGACAGCGCGGCACCCCGGACCCCGCACAGCCCTCCTGGCCAGGCGAAGAAGGCCGAAAAGGCCACGAAGAAGGCGCAGGAGACGACGGCCGAGGAGGCGACCGCGGAACGCTGACGGGAGTTACGGAGCACTGGCCGTCGTCGGAAGGCGCGCGGCAGGGCCGGCCGATCGATGAGTTCCGGGTCGTGCGGGGGTCACCACTCGCAGGACCGTCGGCTGACTGACGCGCTCGTACCCGGAGGAGACGCATGGCACAGCTCATCTACTCGATGATCACTTCGCTCGACGGCTATGCCGAGGCGGCGGAGGGCGGCCTCGGCACCGGGGCCGAGGACGAGGAGGTGCACACCTTCGTCAACGACCTCTTCCGCCCCGTGGGCACGTACCTCTACGGCCGACGGATGTACGAGACGATGGTCTACTGGGAAACCGCGCACACCGAGCCCGGGCAGCCGCCGCACATCCTGCAGTACGCCCGCGACTGGCAGGCCGCGGAGAAGATCGTGTACTCCACGACGCTCGACTCGGTGTCCAGCGCGAAGACCAGGGTCGAGCGGACCTTCGACCCGGACGCGGTGCGCAAGCTCAAGGCCGAGGCCGATCACGACCTCACCGTCGACGGCCCGAACCTCGCGGCCCAGGCGATCGCGGCCGGCCTGGTGGACGAGTACCACCTGTTCATCACCACGAGCGTGGTCGGCGGCGGCAAGCGGTTCTTCCCCGACGGCGTGCGCCTCGACCTCGAGCTGGTCGAGGAGCGCGCCTTCGAAAGCGGCCTGATCTACGCGCGCTACCGGACCCGCTGAGCGGGACGGACCGGGTCGTCCACGAGCTCCTGCGCTGCCGCTGCCAGGTCGGATGAACCAAGGGTGGATCGGCTCCTCAGCGCTCCAGCAGCGGGCCGGGTCCCTGCGTGGCCGCCCGGTCAGCCGGCGAGCGCGGCGGAAGGCGCGTCCCCGTTCTGGGCCTGTCGGGCCCGCTTGGCGAGCACCGTGGCCAGGTCCCGGACTCCGTCCTCGTCGATGCCGCCCTTGTCCGCGGAAGCCGCCTCGGTCCACAGCAGCGTCGTGCCGACCCGGGTCTGGGTCACGGCGCCGGGCTCGCCGAGGAAGCCGGAGGAACCGAACCGGGCATCGCGCTCGTCCCCGACCGGGTCGAGGCTGAACGTCTTGGCCCTCTGTCCCGCCCTCCTGCTGTAGTAGCCGTCCCAGAGCACGTCGTACGCCTCCCGGGCGGCCTGTTCGCTGTCGTAGGCGACGATCAGAAAGGTGACGGTGGCGGCGTCGTCGGTGTGCCGGAAGGTCGAGGCGCCGAAGTAGCGGGAGTTCTCGCAGCCCGCGTTGCCCTTGATGGGGCAGGCCTGTGAACGGTAGAGCTTGTCCATCTCGACGGCCGTGGACCGAGCGGACTCCTTCCAACCCGTCATGGCCTCGCCATCCGGCAACGTCTCCCGTACCTGTTCCTTCGTGAGCGCCACCGCCTTGCCGCTCCCGCTGTCGCCCTCCGCGCCACCGCCACAGCCGGCCAGCAGCAGGGCCGCCGCGATCGCCGCGCACCACCGGTAGTTCTGCGTGGTCATGCCACCACCCCTCGTCGAGCGGTGATCTTACGTGGACCGCCTTCGCACAAAGGCGCCGCCCGCAGGGACCGCTTGGGCACCGCCGGGGAGCGGGGGCTCTGGCAGACTCCTGGCGTCGATGTCGTTCATGTCCGCCGGGACGGAGCCATTGGCCGAGGGGAGGTACGCCGGTGTGCAAGGTGGATCACGAGGCCGCGGCGGTGGCCGCAACGGCAGCTCTGACAGCAGCCCACCCTCACCTGAGGAACGAGACTTCCTCGCATCCGGCGCTGGCAGGTTGCGAGGACGTGGAGTGGTCGGCCATTCCTGGCTGCCCCGTCGATGTACCGGTCGTCCTGCGCGGGCTGCTCGATCCCGACGCGGCGGAGATGGCCGAACGAGCCCTGGACTGGCTCGTGATGTCAGGACCGATGTCCATCAGCGCCGTGATGCCAGCGGTCCTCCCGTACCTGCTGCGACTGGCTGCCGATCCATCGGTCCCACGCCGGGACGAGTTGTTCGGGCTCGTGCTCGTAGCCGCCGCACTGTCCGCACCGACCGACCCCGACAACGCGTGGGACATGGCGGTCGGCGGTCTTGAAGAGGACCACCCCGAACGGGCCCTGTGCCGAGCCGCATTCGGTGCCGGCGCGGCATGGGTACGACGACTACTGGCCGACGACGCATTGCTGGCCGGCCTTCACCTGGGCGAGGACGAGCGGGCGTCACTGGTCCAGGCGGCCGGACTGTGACGCGCGAAACGACAGCGACGGCAGCGACCCCTGTCGGCGCCGAAGCACGGCACCGGGCGGAGAAATCCGTTGTCGTCCCATCGCCGCGGGTCCCATGCTTCAGGGCGTGACCACTGAAGACGACGCCACCGTCCCCCTGCCCGTCACCGTGCGCGATCTGCTGCCCCAGGATCTGCCGGCGTGCACCTGGTCCGGCTCGGCCACCCATCTACGCCATGTGGAGCGAGAGCTGGCGCGCACAGCGTCGGGCGAGGTGGACTACCTGGCTGTATGCACTCCGGTGGATCTCCCGGTGGCGATCGGCGGCATCGACTACCAGGTCTGCGAGGAGGCCGGAACCTTGTGGCAGCTCGCCGTGCTGCCGGCGCTGCAGTCCCTCGGCTTGGGGACGCTGCTCGTCCGCGCTGCCGAACAGCGGATCCGGCTCCGCGGACTACGCAGGGCCGAACTCGCTGTGGAGGAGGACAACCCCCGGGCGCGCGCCCTGTACGAGCGCCTGGGCTACGTCGCATACGGTCGCGCACCGGACGCCTGGGACGAGGAAGGGCCCGACGGGTCGATCCGCCGCCACGAGACGATGTGCGTTCTCCTGCGAAAGGACCTGTGAGCATCCGTCCAGCAGCCGTCTGTAGCCCGGTCCGCCGGAGGGTTCCCGGCGCGGCGATGGGCACGATCGCCCCGGGCGAGGCCGTCCACTCGGTGCCACCGTTCAGTGAAGTTCGCACACCTCCGCCTGGGACGGCGAGTCACGGAGCTCTTTCACGTCGAACGAGCCATCCGCGTCGCCCTCCTCGAACGCTGACCACCTCCCGGCGCCGGCGGACGACTCGCGCCCGGGCCCTCTTGCGCGCAGAACGCCAGCGGGCACCGGGGTGCCCGGTGCCCGCGAGGGCGCTCTGACCGTCCGGGTCAGGACCAGGGAAGGACGAGGGCCCCCCACGCGACGACCGGACCGATCGCGACGATACCGCCGGTGTAGCCCATCACCTGTCGGTAGAAGCGACGGGTGTCCACGCCGCGGGCATTGCCGAGGACGAGCGCGCCGTTGGTCGAGAAGGGGGAGGTGTCGACGATGGTGGTGGACACCGCCAGGGCCGCGATCAGTCCGGGGGCGCTGAGGTGGCTGGAGAGCAGCAGTGGAACCGCGAGGGGGATGATCGCGGTCAGGATTGCCGTGGAGGAGGCGAAGGCCGAGGTGATCGCCACGGTGAAGCAGAGCACCAGGGCGACGACGAGCGGGGCGCCGAGATCCGCGGCGTGCTCGGAGAGCTTTTCGATGATGCCGGCCTTCTCCAGCATCGCGATGTACGTCATCATGCCGGCCACCAGCAGCAGGGTCGACCAGCTGATGCCGTCCACGGCCTTCTCCTGGCGCTTCATGTCCACCAGTGCCAGCAGCGCGCCGGCCACGAGGGCGAGGAAGCCGATCTCCAGGTGGAAGCCGAGCGCGCCGATCACCAGGGCGACGAGGCAGCCGAGCGTCAGCCACTGACGCCAGTCGAGCCCCGTGTGGCCGGCGACCTCCTCGTCGGCGGCTGCCTCGGCGGCCTTCTCGTCCAGCGGAGCGGGCCGCTTGGCGAGGAAGACGAAGGTGAGGACGGAGATCAGCAGATTGATGGCGAAACTGGCGGTGAACAGGGCCACCGGCGAGACGTGCAGCTGGGTGTCGTCGACGAGCCCGAGCACGAGGGCACCGGAGACGGCGAGGGGGGAGAACGCGCCCGCGTGCCCACCGCTGATCACCATCATCCCGGCCACCAAGGGGTTGATCTTGTAGCGGTAGGCGAAGTTCATCGCGATCGGCACCAGGAGCGCGACGGCCGCCGGCGTGAAGGTGCCGAACGCCGTGAGTGTCGCGGCCACCAGGAACAGAACCCACGGGATGAGCGCCACCCTGCCGCCCACGAGGCGGACACCGGCCGCGACGAGCCAGTCGATGGTGCCGTTGCGGCGGGCGACGGAGAACAGGTAGGTGACTCCGACGATGGTCACGAAGAGCTCCACCGGGAAGCCCTCGAAGATCTCGTCCTCGGTGAGGCCGAGCGAAGCGGTGCCGACCGCGAAGGTGGCGACGAAGGCGAGGATGCCCAGGTTGATCGGCAGAACGGTGCCGACCACGAACATCACCAGCAGCGCGCCTATGGAGATCACTTCAGCAGACATCTTTGTCCTTGGTGCGGTGGGGACAGGAGTGCGCGCTTGTGAAGGCGCGAGATCATCCCGGGGCCAGGGTCGCGGACAAGGCCCCGGGAGGCGACGAACGTCCCGTTCAGGCCGCCTGCGGCCGACCGGGCTCGGGTACGTAGATCCGGGCGTCGGCGAGCAGGCGTGCCGCGCGCTGCACGGTCACTCGGCCCGGCACGCCGTCGCTCAGGTCCGAGCAGCGGACCCCGACCACGCCGGCCGGAGTGCCCAGACGCAGCCAGTCACCGGTGGGTCCGCCCGCGGCCCGGAAGACCACGGAATCCTCCAGAAGTCCCGCGACGGCGACGGCGACGGCGGAGGTCAGGCCGATGGCCGGGTGCGGGGCGTTCATGCTGAGCATGCGCACCGACACGTCGTAGTCCTCGGCCGCCACGGCCTCGCCCAACGTCGTCGTGTAGGGCACCGGCTCGCCGACCAGGCCGACCTTGGGTACCGCGTCACCCGGCGACTGCCCCGGTTCGAGCAGCCCCATCAGCGGCGCGGCGGCATGGCGGACGGCACGCAGCCAGGGGATGTGCGTCCGCATCTCGTCCAGCGTCTCCGAGCCGGTCAGCGCGGCGCCGCGGGCGTCCACCAGCACGACCGGAGCGCCGGCGTCCACCATGCTGACCGGCACCGGGGCCGCGGCGCCGACCCGCAACTCCTCCACGGCCCGGCCCGTGGGCACGAGGGAGCCGGTCGTGCGGCCGGCCGGATCGAGGAAGGTGAGGCCGACCGCGACACCACCCGCCCGGGTGCCCGGCACCGTCTGTTCACCGAAGTCGTGCACCAGGCCGCCGGTGGTGTCCACGACGCCTTCCAGGGCCGCGCCGGTGTTGAGGTTGCGCATCCGTACGCGAGTCCGGTCGCCGGTGATCGGCACCAGGCCCTTTGCGACCGCGTACAGGGCGACACCGGTCGCGCAGTTGCCGCAGTTGCTCGTCCACTCGACCGTCCCGGTGCCGATGCCGACCTGGGCGAACAGGTAGTCCACGTCCGTGCCGGGCTCGGGGGAGGCGCTCACGACCGCTGCCTTGGAGGTGGTGGGAGTGGCTCCACCGACTCCGTCGAGTTCCACAGGATCAGTGGCGCCGTAGGCAGCCACCAGCAGCTTCTCCAGTGAACCGCGTTCAGCGGGGACATGGACCTGCTGGAACAGCCAGCACTTGCTGGTGCCGCCGCGGACCAGGGTCGCGGGAGTGTGCACGTCAGGGCTCTTTCTCGATCAACGCATGGGCGGCCGGGCAGGGTTACGGACGCGTTGCCACCACGTGAACCGTTCCGGCGATGCGAAGACCTTCGCAGAGGTGTGACTTGGGCACAATGGCAGATTGCTTCACCAGGGTTTAGCGGAGCTAAACTCGGCGGCATGCTGAACGTGCGCCGTCTGCTCCTGCTCACTGAAGCCGCCGAACGCGGCTCGCTCACCGCCGCCGCCGAGGCCATGGGCATGACCACCTCGGCCGCCTCGCAGCAGATGTCCCTGCTCGAACGCGAGGCCGGGCAGCCATTGATCGAGCGACTGCCGCGCGGGATCCGCCCCACCCCGGCCGGCGCCGCGCTGGCGCGACGCGGACAGACGATCCGCCGCGAGCTGCGTGCCGCCCAGGCGGACCTGGAGTCGTTCGCCGACCTCGGCCAAGGCACCCTGCGGCTCGGTTCCTTCCCCACGGCCAGCGCGTCGCTGCTGCCGCTGGCGCTCACCCGCTTCCGCCGCCGCCATTCCGGAGTCCGCATCGAGGTGCGCGCCGGAGTCCTGGCCGAACTCCGCGAGATGCTGCTCACCGGCGAGGTGGAGCAGGCGCTGCTGTGGGACTACAGCTGGAGCCGCGTCGACGACCCGGCTCTGACCCTCACCCATCTCCTCGACGACCCCACGGTGCTGGTGGTGCCCGCAGACTCGCCTCTGTGCGCCGACCCCGCCGTGCGCCTGGGGGACCTGGCCGACCAGGAGTGGATCATCCGGGCCGACAACCACCCCGTCGCCGACGTGCTGCGCCGCAGCTGCCGGCAGGCAGGTTTCGAACCGCGCATCGCCTACGCCTCGCACGACTACCAGGAGGCGCAGGCCATGGTGGCGGCCGGTCTCGGCATCGCGCTGGCGCCCCGGCTCGCTCTCACCAGCCGCCGCAGCGACGTCCGCCTCCTGCCCTTCGCCTCCGACGTGCCCGCCCCCACCCGTCGTGTCCTGCTCGCCAGCGCGCGCTCCCGGCCCGCCACCCCGCCCGCGGAGGCGATGGCCCGGGTCCTGCGCGCAGTGGCGCAACGCTTCGCGGATCCCGGACTGCACCGCGCCCAACTGGGCGCGGTGCGCCGGAGCTGAACCGCTGACGCGACCCCCTGAACCCGGTGATCACCATGCCCTGCGCGGCGCACGAGACCGCTGAGACGGCCGCGGCGGAACCGGCAGCGGTCAGGGGTTGCCGGACAACATCAGGTCTGTCCGGGACAGGAAGAGGGGGCCGCCTTGCTCCGGGGGCCGGGTCGGATGGGGAACCACTGAACGGCCGCGCGCCGCTTGTGGTGATCCCCATATCGCGTGCTGCCGCTCAGCGCCTTGTCTCGTACCTGGTCAGGACCACACCGCCGGGAAGCGTCCGCGTCTCCACCAGGTTCAGGTTCACCCAGCTGTCCAGCGCGGTGAAGAACGGCGTGCCGCCGCCCACCAGGACCGGATGGGTGGCGATCGCGTACTCGTCGATCAGCCCGGCGCGCATGGCCGCCCCGGCGAGCGTCGCGCCGCCGATGGTCATCGTGCCGCCGTCCTCGGCCTTGAGCCGGGTGATCTCGGCGATCGCGTCGCCGGTGACCACGCGGGTGTTCCAGTCGGCCTTGTCGATCGTCGAGGAGAACACCACCTTCGGTGTGTCCCGCCAGTTCCGCGCGAACTCGATCTGCGCCGGGGTGGCGTCGGGCTGCTGGTCGCCGGTCGGCCAGTAGGAGCTCATCGTCTCCCACAGCTTGCGCCCGTACAGCGACAGGCCACTCGCCTGCTCGTGGTCGAGCCACCACTGGAACAGCTCGTGGCTCGGCGGTCCGCTCCAGCCGATGTCGTCGCCGGGCGCGGCGATGTAGCCGTCCAGGGTCAGGTTCATGCCGTAGATCAGTTTCCGCATGGCCCAGCCTTCCGTCCGTGGGTGCCCGGTGTACAGACCAGCGTGGCGCGGGAAACTCATCGGTGCGCGATCTGGGCTCGGGCTCAGCGTGGTGTATTCGGCCGGCACGGGCGAGCCGCCAGATCTCGACCTCGCCCTCGCGAAGCGATGCCACGGATTGTGAACTGATCGCGGGTGACAAGGCCGTGAGCAGCCCAGAGGGCCAGGACTTGCGGCACGCCGACACGCCCGGGACCGCCGCCGTCGGACCACGGGACGGGCTGCACGTCCGCTCCCCCTTCTCGCGTGCGGCGAGTTCCTACAGACGGGCCGGCGCACCGACCGCTACCGCGTCGTCTCCCGGCTCACCCTGATCGCGCGCGACCAGAACCCGCCCCCGAGCGGCGGTCACCACCCGGGCATCCTTACGGGCGACTTCACCACCGGTGACCCCGTCACGCGCTCGACGCGCGGAGTCGTCCAGGACGGGGACTGACGACCCCTGGTGCGCGGGGTTGCCCGGAACGGTTCGTTATCCAGCACGTACTGCCATGTCCGGCTGACGCTCCCGCCACCGGCGTGCTCGTCGCCGTGGCCCCGCGTCCGCCGCACCCGGATGCCGCGCCTGCACACAGACGCAGCGCCTGCTGACGGACGAGCCGTACCGGGTGCGACGGGAGTCGCTGTTCTCCGTCGGGGTGCCGGTCGCGCCGCTCGTCCTGTGCCCGGCCACCACCCGACCGGACCGCCGCGCAGGACTGGCTCGATCCCGTGTGGGCGCGGCCTGGCACGGAGAACGCAGAAAAACGAGGCGAGACGTTTCGTCTTGCCGATCCCCGCGTCGTGGCGTACCGTCCTGCCCATGGGTTCCCTGTGAGATCACCGGCGCCGACGGCGTAGAGCAGTGCTCCGCCGTCGCCGCGCCTCACCGCGCAGCCGTCCACCCCGATCCGGCCCGGGCCGAAGCCCGCGCGGCCAGGAGGGAACTGATCTTGCACACCTCACAACTCACGCTCAGTCACGTCACCAAGCGCTACCCCGGCCGCTCCGTTCTGGACCAGGTCTCCTTCACGCTGAAGCCGGGTGAGAAGGCCGGGCTGATCGGTGACAACGGCGCCGGCAAGTCCACGCTCCTCAGGCTGGTCGCGGGTCAGGAGCGCCCGGACAGCGGCGAGGTGACCGTGACCGCCGCCGGCGGCGTCGGCTACCTGCCGCAGAGCATCCCCCTGCCCCCGACCGCCACCGTCCAGGACGCCGTCGACCTGGCCCTCGCGGACCTGCGTGCTCTGGAGGCCGAGCTGCGCCGGGCCGAGCAGGCGCTCGGTGACGGTCGGGACCCGTCTGCGCTCGCCGCGTACGGCCTGCTCCTCGGGCGCTACGAGGCCCGGGGCGGGTACGACGCCGACCACCGGGTGGACATCGCGCTGCACCACCTCGGCCTGCCGGCTCTTTGCCGTGAGCGCCGGCTCGGCACCCTCTCCGGCGGCGAGCGCTCCCGTCTCGCCCTGGCCGGCGTCCTCGCCGGCCGCCCCGAACTGCTCCTTCTGGACGAGCCGACCAACGACCTGGACGATCAGGCCGTGGAGTGGCTGGAGGCGCAGCTGCGGGCGCACCACGGCACGGTGCTCGCGGTCACCCACGACCGCGTCTTCCTGGAACGCCTGACCACCACGGTCCTGGAGGCCGAGGGGGGAAAGGTCACCCGCTACGGCGACGGCTACACCGGCTACCGTACGGCGAAGGCGGCGGAGCGCCGCCGCCGGCTCCAGGAGCACGAGGCGTGGCGCTCCGAACTGGCGCGCAACGAGCGGCTGGCCGCCGGCCACGCTGCCCGCCTCGACACCATTCCCCGCAAGGCGCCGCTGGCCAACTTCGGCCACGGCGGCTTCCGGGCCCGCGGCCGGGCGCACGGCGCGATGGCCCGCATCCGCAACGCCCGCGAGCGGGTCGAGCGGCTGACCGCGAGCCCGGTGGCACCGCCGCCGGACCCGCTGGCCTTCACCGCGCGCATGGCGACGACGGGAGCGGTCGCGGGAACACGCACCGAAACCGCCTTCCCGGAGCTTCCCGCCGCCCAGCTCTCGGACGTGCGGGCAGGAAACCGCCTGCGCCTTCGCTCCCTCACCCTCGGCCGCAGCGGCAGGCTTCTGGTCACCGGCCCCAACGGAGCCGGCAAGACGACGCTGCTGAAGCTGCTCGCCGGTGAGCTGCGGCCGGACGAGGGCTCGGTGCGGGTGCCCGGCCGGGTGGGCCATCTGCGCCAGGACGAGACGCCGTGGCCGCCGGACCTGACGGTGGCCGAGGCGTTCGGGCTGGGCCGTGCGGGTTCCGCCGACGAGCACGCCGATGCCCTGCTCGCCCTCGGCCTTTTCCGTCCCGCGGAACTGCGGCTGCGCATGGGCGAGCTGTCGTACGGTCAGCGCCGCCGCGTGGATCTGGCCCGACTGGTCTCGGACCCCGCCGACCTCCTCCTGCTCGACGAGCCGACGAACCACCTGTCACCGGCGCTGGTCGAGGAACTGGAGGAGGCATTGGCCGGATACCCGGGGGCGATCGTGCTGGTCACCCACGACCGCGCACTGCGAGCGCGGTTCCAGGGCGAGCATCTGGGACTGCCGGAGGTAGCGGGAGCCCGGATGGAGTGAATTCGGTGCACGCCGGGTCATGCTGATGCCGGCCGCCCGGTGGTTCTGGCTGCGGTGGGGGAGAAACGGTGGGGGCCGGAGAACCGGGCCACGTGTCGGCGAGCACCTCGCGGAGCTTCGCCGTGGCGTCCGAGGGCTGAGCGCGGGAACCGGGCCGAAGTCACAGCAATCGGTCGACCAGCCCGTCGATGTAGTCCGGGGTGAGCGGGACCATGCCGAACAGGACGCGGATGTACATCGGGGCCAGGATGTGGTCCAGCACGTCGAACGCGTCGGGTGCCTGCTCGCCACGGTCGCGCGCGCGATCGAGCATGGCCTGGAGTTGCCGGGTGCGTTCGGCGCGGAGGGCGGCACCGGCCTGCATGCCCTGCTGACCGCTGCTCGACAGGGCGACAGCCAGGTGCAGTACCGCCGGACCGTCGGGTCCGGTGATCTCGCGGGCCACTTGGGCCGCGTAAGTGCGCAGGTCACCGGCGAGGCTCCCGGTGTCGGGCATCGGTGACTGCGCGTTGAGGCGGGTGAGCGCCACGTCGGTGAGCAGGGTTTCCAGGCTGCCCCACCGGCGGTAGATGCTGCTGTCGGCCACGCCTGCGCGGGCCGCGACCTCGCCGACGGTGAAGTTGCCGTAGCCGCGCTCACTGATCAGGTCGGTGACGGCCTGGTGCACCTGCGCGCCGACGCGGGCGCTGCGCCCGCCAGGCCGCCGGGCTCGCTGTCGCTCATTCACGCCCCCACCTTAACGCAGTTGCCGCTTGCGTTTGCGTTGCAGTCCTCCTTATAGTCGCCTAACGCAGTCGACGACTGCGTTAGTGCGCTCAGATGTCTCGCCATCGCGTCGACCTCGACGGGGCGAACTGACGATTGAGGGGGATTCCATGACTGCGTCGCATGCGACCGCAGGCAGTCGATCGAACCGGGCCGTGCTGCTCACGGTGACCTGCTTGGGCCAGTTCATGGTCCTGCTCGACAACACGATCGTCGGAGCGGCGCTGCCCGATATGCAGCACCGGCTGCACACGCAGCTGACCGGTCTGCAATGGATCGTCGACGCGTACGTCCTGCTGGTCGCCATGCTGCTGCTGTCCGGCGGTGTCTTCGCCGACCGGTTCGGCCGCAAGCGGGTGTACCTGACCGGCGTGGCGGTGTTCACCGCCGCGTCGCTGCTGTGCAGCCTCGCGCCCTCGGTCGGCTGGCTGGTCGCCGGCCGGGTGCTGCAGGGCATCGGGGCAGCGGCGCTGAGCCCTGCCTCACTCGCCCTGCTCGCCGCCGCCCATCCCGTGCCGCAAGAACGGATCAAGGCGATCGGGCTGTGGGCCGGCTTCAGCGGAATCGGTCTGGCCGCAGGCCCCGTGGCCGGCGGCGTGCTGACGGAAGCCTTCGGCTGGCCCGCCATCTTCCTGGTCAATCTGCCCATCGGCGTGGTCCTGCTGCTGGTCGGCCTGCGCCACCTCGGCGAGACCCGCAACCCGAGCGCCCCCGCGATCGACATCCCGGGCACGGTGCTGTCCGTCCTGGCGGTGGGAGTACTGACCTACGGGCTGATCGAGGGTGGTGCCCGCGGCTGGACCTCACCGGTCATCCTGGGAAGCTTCGCCGCCGCGGCGATCCTCCTCGCCGCCTTCGTCGCCGTCGAAGCCCGTCGTTCCGCTCCGATGCTGCCGCTGCGGCTGTTCCGGCAGCGGCTGTTCACCGTGTCCAACACCGCCATGGTGGTGGTGGGGTTCGCGCTCATGGGCTCGTCGTTCTTCTTCTCCCAGTTCTTCGTGTACGTCCAGGGCAGCTCGATCCTGCGCGCCGGCCTGCAGACCCTGCCGGTATCCCTCGCCATGGTGGTCGTCAGCCCGTACGCGGGCCGTCTCGCCGCCCGGTACGGCTTCCGCATCGTGGTCACCACCGGCCTGGCCCTGGCCGGCCTGGGCCTGCTGGCGCTCGGCATGGTGCACGCCGACACCGGCTACGGGAACGTGTGGTGGCGGCTGGGACTGGCCGGCATCGGCTTCGCACTGGCCATGTCCCCCCTGACAGGCGCCGCCATCCAAGCGGTCGGCCCGCAGGAGGGCGGCCTCGCCTCGGGCATCAGCAGCACCACCCGGCAGATCGGTGCGGTGCTCGGCGTGGCGGTGCTCGGAGCCGTCGTCCGCACCCGGCAATCCGGCGGCGCCTCCTTCGAGGCCGGCCTCAACAGCGCCTTCCTCGCCGCCGGCGCCATCACCTTGGCCACCGCCGTGTTCTCCGGCCTGTGGCTGGCGAGGTCCAAGCCCGCGGAAGGCTCCGCGGCGCCGCAACGTCCCACTGATCCAGGTGCGGTCACCAACGACGCGTCCGCGAACAGCCGCCTCTGACCCCGCACGCCTCAGGCCGTCTTCCTCCAGACGGTCATGCCCAGTTGCAGGAAGGCGTCCTCCGGCAGGACCGTCTGCTTGACCTGGATCGTGAGTGCCGCGACGTCGCCCGAGTCGTTCCCGACGCAGATCTGTGTGCCGGGGTCGGCCGCTGTGAGCGACCAGGTGCGGTATGCGGAGCCGGTGGCGCCGCTGAGAAGGTGACGGCAGACGTCGGGCGAGGCGGCCTTCCCGTCGAACAACTGCACGAACCGGCTGGTACCGCTGTGCAGCGCGCAGTCGGCGTCGTCCTCGCAATCGAGGCGGATGTCGCCCCGGCGATCGGTGCGGAGCATCGGTTCGCTGAGGCTCAGGGAGTTCGTCCGGTACAGCCACACGGGGGCCAGTGCGACGGCTCCCGTCGCCAGGCCGGCGTCGGGGGCGGGCTGCGAGGCCCGGGGGGAGTCACCGGCGGCCGGCGAGATGTGTGACGGCGCCGCCGTGGACCGTGCGGACGTCGTCGGTGCGGGCGTCGAGGCGGGTGTGTCCGCGGCCCGCTCGCCGGCGCCGGACCGGTCGCCGCCGAACCACGTCAGACCCGTCCACAACAGAGCGCCCGCCGTCACGGTCGCGGCTGTGACCAACGCGGTTCGCCGCCCGGGCGCCCTGCGCCGGGTGGGCCTCAGCGACAGCGTCGCGGCCGCGGTCGACGGAGCCACGGGAGTGCGCGCCGGACCCGGAACGGTCGCCTCGGGTCCCGTGACCTCGTTCCAGACGGCCGGTCCCGCGCCCGCGGCGGCGTCCGCTCCCAGCCGCACCCGGCACCACTGCACGACCTCCGCCGGCGTGGCCCGCTCCCGCGGATCGGACGCCAGGCACCGGGCGAACAGCGGGCGCAACGGCTCCGGCAGCCGGGACAGGTCGGGTTCCTCGTGCACGATCCGGTACAGCACGACCGGCGCCATGCCGTCCCCGTACAGCGGTTCGCCCAGAGCCGCGAAGGCCGCCGTCTGGGCCAGTGCGAAGACGTCGGTCGCCGGGGAGACTTCACCGGCGGTCGCCTGCTCGGGGGCCATGAAGTGAGGCGTGCCGACGGTGGAGCCGGTGGCGGTGTGCGAGGAGAGGCCGACGGTGACCGAGATACCGAAGTCGATCACCCGTGGCCCGTCGGCGGCCAGCAGTACGTTGGACGGCTTGAGGTCCCGGTGCACGACCCCCACGCTGTGGATCGCCTGAAGCGCCTCGGCCACGCCGGCCATCAACCACAGTACGGCGGACACCGGCAGCGGGCCACGCCGGGCGACGGCCGTCGTGAGGGACGGTCCGGGCACGTACAGCGTGGCGAGCCAGGGGGGTACGCCGTCGGTGTCGGCATCGACGAGTTCCGCGGTGTAGGCGCCCCTCACCCGGCGGGCGGCCTCCACCTCCCTGCGGAACCGCCGTCGGAAGGCCGGATCGTCGGCCAGCTCCGGCCGCACCACCTTGATCGCCACCGGGCGGCCGCCCCGGGTGTGCGACAGGTACACCCGGCCCATGCCCCCCGAGCCGAGCCGGGCCACCAGCCGGTAGCCGGCCACGACGGAAGGGTCGCCCGCCTGGAGAGGCTGGAACACCCCGGTGCTGCCGCTGGTCATCGAACTGCCGTCCCCTGATCCCTGACCGGCCGAAGGGCCGAACCCGACAGAAGCCTAAACGGACTGGGCGGACCGGCCGACCCGGGATGTTCCCCCCGCCATGGCTGACCGTGCGGCACGGGCCGGTGGGTTGACAGGCCCTCACGTCTTGATCGCTGCCGAGCCCGCTGATTGGCTGGCCGGCATGTCCGACCTTCGACCCGTCGCCTGGCCACCCGCGCCGATCACGACCGAGAGGCTCGTGCTCCGTGAGCCCGAGGCCCGAGACCGGGCGGTGTTCATCGAGCTGCTCGCGTCGCCAGAGGTGCACACCTACCTCGGCGGCCCCCGCCCGCGTGCCGAGCTTGAGCGCGAGATGCCTCGGGCGCCCGAGCAATGGCCCGGCAGCTTCGTCGTCGATCTCGACGGAGCGATGATCGGCCAGATCCTGCTCAGGAGAGCACCGGAGCACCGTCGTCCGGCTGCCGACGGGAAGGTCGACCTCGGCTACCTGTTCCTGCCGCGAGCGTGGGGACACGGGTACGCCGCGGAAGCGTGCGAAGCGGCGCTCGACTGGCTCGACGGCGTCCTTCCCGGCGAGCCGGTGGTGCTCACCACCCAGACCGCCAACGTCCGCTCGATGCGCCTCGCGGCGAAGCTGGGATTCACCGAGGTGGAACGGTTCACGGCCTGGGACGCCGAGCAGTGGCTCGGCCTGCGGTCCCCGGCCGCTCCGTCCGCTTGAGCTCGTGCCCGACGGCGCGGATCCGCGCCGGACGCACGTTCACGCGTCGGTCTTCCACTCCGCGGCGCTCGACCCGGCAAGGGACGATTCCGGCCTCATCGTCGCGCCGGCGCCGGAGGCACCGGCGGGCGGCCGCGCCACGCGTCCGGCCGCCCCGCTGACGCCGCCCGGCGCTGTGACGAGTACGCCGGGAGCTGCTGCCCGTCGACCGCCGTCCGTGGGGCTGTGGGCTGTCGTGCGCGGCGGGTGCCGCGGTGCCGCGGAGCCCTCGGCGTGAGCGGCTGCGTCCGCCGGGGGCGGCCCCCTTCCATAGCGTCGCTCACCTTGTGGCACGTACCACCCGATGGGACGCGCCCCGGCGGGGAACTGTGTCGGGTATGACGACGCAGCTCGGACTTCCCGACGACATCCAGGCATGCCTCTTCGACCTCGACGGGGTCGTCACCCGGACGGCGGTGGTGCACGCCGCTGCCTGGAAGGAGACGTTCGACGCTTTTCTGCGGGAGCGGGACGGCGCGGACTTCCGCCCGTTCACCGACTCCGACTACGACGAGTACGTCGACGGCCGCCCCCGCGCGGACGGTGTACGCACCTTCCTCGCCTCCCGGGGCATCGAACTGCCCGAGGGCAGTCCCGACGACCCACCGGACGCGCAGACGGTCAACGGGGTCGGCAACCGCAAGAACGAGCTGGTCCTGGAGAAGATCCGCACCGAGGGCGTCGAGGCGTACGACGGCACCCTGCGCTACATCGACGCGGTCCGCTCGGCCGGGCTCGCCACCGCGATCGTCTCCTCCAGCGCCAACACCGTGGACGTGCTGCGCTCCATCGACGCCGAGCACCTGTTCGACGTACGGATCGACGGCGTGGTGGCGCGCGAGCGGAAACTGCCGGGCAAACCACGTCCCGACACCTTCCTGGCCGCCGCCCGCGACCTCGGCGTCGAGCCGTCCCGCGCCGCCGTCTTCGAGGACGCCCTCGCCGGCATGGACGCCGGCCGCTCCGGCCACTTCGGCTACGTCGTCGGCGTCGACCGCGTCGGCCAGACCGACGCCCTGTACGCCCACGGCGCCGACCGCGTCGTCAAGGACCTCGCCGAGCTGGGAGGCCACGCGTGATCACCAACCGGACCTACGCGGTCGAGCCCTGGTCGGTGCGCGAGACGGAGCTCAACCTCGACCTCCTCGCCCAGAGCGAGTCGGTCTTCGCCCTCTCCAACGGGCACATCGGCTGGCGTGGCAACCTCGACGAGGGAGAACCGCACGGCCTGCCCGGCAGCTACCTCAACGGCGTGTACGAACTGCACCCGCTGCCCTATGCCGAGGCCGGCTACGGCTATCCCGAGTCCGGGCAGACCGTCATCAACGTCACCAACGGCAAGCTGCTGCGCCTGCTGGTCGACGACGAGCCGTTCGACCTGCGCTACGGACGGCTCGTCAAGCACGAACGCATCCTGGACCTGCGGCGCGGCGTGCTGGAGCGGTTCTGCGAGTGGACCTCACCGGCCGGCTCGACCATCCGGGTGCGCTCCACCCGGCTGGTCTCCCTCACCCAGCGGGCCATCGCCGCCGTCGAGTACGAGGTGGAACCCGTCGACAGCCGGACCCGGGTGGTCATCCAGTCCGAGCTCGTCACCAACGAGAGCCTGCCCGGCTCGGACGGCGACCCGCGCACGGCCAAGGCGCTGAAGTCCCCGCTCGAACCCGAGGAGGACCTGGCGCTCGGCCCCCGGCTGCGCCTGGTCCACCGCACCCGGCGCAGCGGCATGAGGGTCGCCGTGGCCGCCGACCACATCGTCGACGGCCCCGAGGAGACCACCACCAGCAGCGAGAGCAACGAGGACGTGGCCCGCCTGACCATCACCTCCGTCCTGGAGCCGGGCCAGCGGCTGCGCGTGCAGAAGACGGTCGCCCACGGCTGGTCCAGTGCCCGCTCCCGGCCCGCGATGAGCGACCAGGTCGAGGCGGCGCTGGCCGCCGCCGCGCAGCGCGGCTGGGACGGACTGGTGGCCGAACAGCATGCCTACCTGGACGACTTCTGGGCCCGGGCGGACGTCGAGGTGCACGGCGACGAGGAGGTCCAGCAGGCCGTCCGCTTCGCCCTGTTCCACGTGCTCCAGGCCGGCGCCCGCGCCGAGCAGCGGGCGATTCCGGCCAAGGGGCTGACCGGTTCCGGATACGACGGACACGCCTTCTGGGACACCGAGATGTTCGTCCTTCCCGTGCTGACCTACACCGAGCCCAAGGCCGTCGCCGAGGCGCTGCGCTGGCGCCAGGACACCCTGCCCGCCGCCCGGGACCGCGCCGCCCAGCTGGGACTGCGCGGAGCGGCGTTCCCGTGGCGGACCATCGACGGCTCCGAGGGTTCCGCGTACTGGCCGGCCGGCACGGCCGCCTTCCACGTGGGCGCCGACATCGCGCACGCGGTGGTGCGGTACGTGGCGGCGACCGGTGACACCGACTTCGAACGGGACACGGGCCTGGAGCTCCTGGTGGAGACCGCCCGGCTGTGGCGGTCCCTCGGCCATCACGACCACCACGGCGTCTTCCACATCGACGGCGTCACCGGCCCCGACGAGTACAGCGCCATCGCCGACGACAACACGTACACCAATCTCATGGCGCGCTCGAACCTCCTCACCGCCGCCGACGCCTGCGAACGCCATCCCGACCACGCGTCCCGGCTCGGCGTCGACGACGAGGAGAGCGCGGCCTGGCGGGACGCCGCGGAAAGCGTGCACATCCCCTACAACGACGAACTGCGCGTCCACGAGCAGCACGCCGGCTTCACCCGCCACCAGCGCTGGGACTTCGCCAACACCGGCGCGGACCAGTATCCGCTGATGCTGCACTTCCCCTACTTCGACATCTACCGCAAACAGGTCATCAAGCAGTCCGACCTCGTCCTGGCGATGTACACCTGCGGCAACTGGTTCGACGCGCACTGCGACGAGGACCAGATCGCCCGCAACTTCGCCTACTACGAGCCGCTGACCGTGCGGGACTCGTCCCTGTCCGCATGCTGCCAGGCCGTCGTCGCCGCCCAGACGGGTCATCTGCGCCTGGCCTACGACTACGCCGCCGAGGCCGCCCTGATGGACCTGGCGGACCTGGAGCACAACACCCGCGACGGGCTGCACATCGCCTCCCTGGCCGGGACGTGGATGGCGCTGGTCGCCGGCTTCGGGGGCACCCGCCGCGAGGGCAACAGCCTCCGCTTCTCGCCGCGGCTGCCCGAGAAGTTCAGCAGGCTGGCCTTCCGGCTCCAGTTCCGCGGCCGCTCCGTGAGCGTGGAGATCGAGGCCGACAAGGCGACGTACAAGCTGCTGACGGGCGACCCCCTGACGATCCATCACCACGGAAGGCCGGTGCTCATGAACGGGGACGGACCCGTCACCCTCCCCGTCCCCGCCCCCGAACGGCGCCCGACCCCCGAACAGCCCCCGCACCGCCGCCCGAACGCCCACTGACCGGCCGGACGCGCCGGACCGGACGGACCGCGCGACCGGCCGTATCCCGCCTGCGCATCCGTGGCGTGCGGGTTAGTTTGACCTTGATTTCCGGAGTGCCGGGCTCCCGCCATCGGCGGCAGGAGGCGAGGTTCGAGCGGCCCCGCGGGCGGCGGGGGTGAGGGGTGCACGATGGCCGACGGCGCCGGCCCCCTGCTCACCGGCGGACGGCGAGGCGAGGGGAGGACGTCCCGCGCCTCCCGGCGCCTGGGCGGTGACGCCCCGCTCGCCGCGGTGGCCGCCGCCTTCACCCTGGCCCAACTCCTGCTCGTACGCCCCGGCCTCGGCCTCGGCTGGGACGAGACGGTCTACGTCAGCCAGGTCACCGCGCACCACCCGGCCGCCTTCTTCAGCGCCCCGCGCGCCCGCGGGGTCTCCCTGCTGGTGGCGCCCGTCGCGTCCTGGTCGTCGTCCAGCGAGCTGCTGCGCGTCTACCTCGCCGTGCTCTCCGGGGCCGGCCTGTACCTGGGGCTGCGGGCGTGGCGGGGCCTGTTCCCGGTGAGCGTCCTGGCCACCGCCGGCGGGTTCTTCGCCACCCTGTGGGTGACGCTCTTCTACGGTCCGCAGGCCATGCCCAACTACTGGGTCGCGATCGGCGCCCTGATCTGCGTCGGCTGCTTCCTGCGGGCCCGGAGCGAACGGCCCGCGCCCGGGGCCCCGTGGGGGGTGGTGGCCGGCGCCGCGCTCATGGCGTGGATGCGGCCCACCGACGCCGTCTGGGTGATCCTGCCCCTGCTGGTCCTCGCCCTGGTCCGCCGGCACGGGCGGCTGCTGCTCGCTCTCGTGGGGGGCCTCGCGGCCGGGGGAGTGGAGTGGGTGATCGAGGCGTACGCCTGGTACGGAGGGCTGGGGGAGCGGCTGGAGGAGGCCTCCCGCATCCAGGGCGGACTCGGCCTCCAGATCGCCGTCGACGACCAGCTGCGCAGCCTGGGCGGACGTGCCCTGTGCCGCCCGTGCACCGGGTCGATGCCGCCCCCGGTGATCACCCTGTGGTGGTTCCTGCTGCCGGTCGTCGCCCTCGCCGGACTCGCCGTCGCCGTGCGGGCCCGGCGCACCGTGCGGACTCTGGTCCCGCTCGCCTGCGCCGCCACGGCCGCCGTGCCGTACCTCTTCCTGATCGGCTACGCGGCGCCCCGCTTCCTCCAGCCCGCCTACGCCCTGCTGGCCGTCCCCGTCGCCGACGCGCTCCGGCACCTGGCCCGCACACCCCGAGGCCGCCGGCGGCCCGTGGGCGCGCCGCTGGTCGCCCTCGCGCTGGCCGGGCACCTGGCGGTGCAGCTCGTCGTCCTCGTGCACACCGTGGACCGCACCGCCGAAAGCCGCGAGGACTGGGCCCGCACCGCCGGCGCGCTGCACCGCCTCGGTGTCCGCCCGCCCTGCTTGCTCACCGGCCACGAGGCCATCCCGATCGGCTACTACACCGGCTGCTCCTCCGGCGCGACCGGCGGCAACAACGAGAACACCACGGTCGCCGAGATCCTGGACACGGCCCGCCGGATCCCCGTCGCCGCCATCACCGCACCGGGCGGCACCCCGCCTGCCTACGCCCGCTCCTGGACCCCGTACCGCATCGGTGACCTGAACATCCGCGTCGCACCTCCGGGTTAAAGATCGCGAATCGGGAAACGCGAACCGGACACCGAACGACCGAGCCGACGCAGCGCAAGGGAGGCAGCGATGGGCACGGACCCGATGGCCGACGACGTCTACCAGCCCACCGGAAGCAACGAGGAGCAGGAGGACGCCGCGCCCCTCGACCTCCAGGACGCCGTCGACGAGCGGGACTACGACGAGACGCTCGACGAGGGCTACTCCCCGCCGGAGAAGCCCCTCGGCGTGACCAAGCACGGCACCACGGCCGCCGAGCAGCACGACGGCGAGACCCTGGACGAACGGCTGGCCCAGGAGGTGCCCGACGTGTCCGCGCCCGACGGGGACGGGGTGGGCGACAAGCCCGGAGGCGAGGGCGAACCGGTCGACCCGGAGGCCGGCACCGAACGCTCCGGCCGCCTGGTCGCCCCCGACGAGGGCGTACGCACCGACACGACCAAGGAGACGGTCGCCGAGGACGTGGGCATCGACGGAGGAGCCGCCGGTGCGGAGGAGGCCGCCATGCACGTCGTGGAGGACGAGACGGTGCTGCCCGACGGCGAGGAGCGGTAGCGGGACCGAACCGGGGGGGGGGGGGGGGGGGGGGGGGCGCCGGCGGGGGGGGCCCCCCGCGCGGGGGGGGGGGCCCCCCCCCCCCCGGCGGTTCGGTCAGGGCAGCAGCTTGTCGAGGGCGGCAGGGCCCTCCTCGGCCAGCTTGTTCCTGGCCCATTCGAGGTTCTTCGGGGTGAGGTCCCGGCCGGCCGCGAGGACGATGTCCTCGGGGGACACCTCCGTGCCGGTACGGATGTGGAGCCGGTCGTCCGGAGTGGCGCGGTCCTCGTTCGCGCGGACTTCGGACTCCCGGGAGGCATCGGACTCTGACGTGGACATATGGCTGCTCCTCGGTCCGGATCGCTGCTTCGGTGCCGGTGCTCTGCTATCGGTCCCGACTATCCCGATAACACCATTCAATGCCGGAGCGCCTCCCGCATCCGGAGGGGCCGCGTGAGGCCTGAGGCCTCGAGGTGCCGCACCCGTCGACGCGTCGTCTAATGGGACGCATCGAGCAGTCCGCCCGGCAGAAAAGGGCACACGCATGGCAGGCAGCCGTACCGGCGCCGGGGGGCGAGGGACCGGGGGCGGAGCGGGCGGCCTGCGCCGGTGCGGCGAGTGGTGCGCCCGGCACGGAGCCATCGTCGTCGTCGCGTGGCTCGCCGCCCTGGTGGCCCTCCAGTTCGCGGACCGCTCCTTCGGCGGGGACTACTCGGACAACTTCACCCTGCCCTCCTCCCAGTCGCAGCAGGGCCTGGACGTCCTGGAGCGGCACGACCCCGCGGCCGGCGGCTACAGCGCCCAGATCGTCGTGCACGAGGCCGACGAGCCGCTGACCTCGCTCGGCTCGCAGATGGCCACCACGGTGGCCGACCTGCAGAAGCTGCCGCACGTCCTGTCCGTGCAGAACCCGCTCACCGCCACCCCCGCCTCCGGCTCGTCGTCCGGTCCGAACGTGGGCCCTCTGTCCACGGACGGCCGCACCGCCTACCTCACGGTCCGCTTCGACATCCAGCCCTCTCAACTCGGTGACGGCTACCTGCACGGGCTGGACGACTCCGTACAGCCGCTGCGCGCGGCCGGCGCCCAGGTCGAGTACGGGGGGACGCTCGGGGAGCTGGCGCGCCCGGCCGCCGACGACCGGGTGAGCGAGCTGATCGGCTTCGGCGTCGCCATCGTCGTCCTGCTGGTCGGCTTCGGCAGTGTCCTCGCCGCCGTCGCCCCGCTGGTGACCGCGCTGATCGCGGTGGTCGGCGGCCTGGCCTGTCTTGGCCTGCTCGCCGCGGCGTTCACCTTCGCCACCGTGTCACCGACCCTGGCCACCATGATCGGACTGGGCGTGGGCATCGACTACGCCCTGTTCCTGATCACCCGGCACCGGCAGAACCTCATGAACGGCGCCGACCCGGTGCGGTCGGCCGGACACGCCACCGCCACCAGCGGCCGGGCCGTACTCGTCTCCGGCTGCACGGTGATCGTCGCGCTGCTGGGCCTGTACGCGTCCGGGGTGTCCTTCATCGGCAAGCTGGGCATCGCCGCCGGGGTGACGGTCGTCTCGGCCGTCCTCGGCGCGCTGACCCTGGTGCCCGCCCTGCTCGGCCTCCTCGGCCGGCACATCGACCGGCTGAAGGTGCGCCGTCCCGTCGCCGAGACCGACGCGGAGCCGGGCACGGAGCCGCACGGCACCTGGCACCGCTACGCGCAGCGGGTGGAACGACGGCCCTGGCACTACCTGGCCGCCGGAGTGGCCGTGCTCGTGGTGCTGGCCGTCCCCTTGTTCTCCCTCCAGCTCGGCCACGTCGGGGACGGCGCCGACCCCACCACCTTCACCGACCGCCGGGCGTACGACCTGATGACCGACGCGTTCGGACCCGGCTCCAACGGCCCGCTGACCGTCGTCGTCGACCGGAGCGGCGTACCCCAGGCACAGCGCTCGGACCTCGCCTCCCAGGTCACCAAGAGCCTCGGCGACGTGCCCGGCACGGCCGCGGTCACGCCCGTGACGCCGACCCAGGACGGTGACGTCCTGCTCGCCACGGTCTACTCGAAGCAGTCCCCGCAGAACGCCGCCACCACGGACCTGACCAACCGCCTGGTCGACAGCACCCTGCCGGACGCGGTCGCCGGCACGGACGCCAAGGGCTACGTCACCGGCACCACCGCCGCTCAGGCCGACTTCCGCGACATCGTCGCGGCGAGGCTGCCGCTCATCATCGGCGTCGTGGTCGCCCTGGCCTTCCTGATCATCCTGGCCGTCTTCCGCGGCCCGCTGGTCGCCCTGAAGGCCGCCGTCCTCAACGTGCTGTCGATCGCCGCCTCCTACGGCGTCGTCGTCGCCGTCTTCCAGTGGGGCTGGGGCGGCCCCGCGCTCGGCGTCTCCGGCACCGTGCCCATCGAGAGCTACGTCCCGATGATGATGTTCGCGATCATCTTCGGACTGAGCATGGACTACGAGATCTTCCTGCTCTCCCGCGTGCACGAGGCCTGGCTGCGCACCGGGGACGCGAAGGGCGCGGTGGCCCACGCGCTGGAGATCACCGCGCGGGTCATCACCTGCGCGGCCCTGATCATGGTGAGTGTCTTCGCGGCGTTCGTCGTCAGCGACAACATCGTGGTCAAGATGCTCGGCCTCGGCCTGGCCGTCAGCGTGCTCATCGACGCCACCGTCGTACGCCTGCTCCTCGTACCCGCCGTGATGACCCTGCTGGGGACCCGTGCCTGGTGGACACCGCGGTGGCTCGACCGGATCCTGCCCCACATCGACGCCGAGGGGGAGCACCGACGGAACCTCAGCGCGCGGGCGGGGGCGAAGGAGTGAGGACGAGCATCGTGACGTCGTCGTCCACGTCCGGGCAGAAGCCCACGAGATCCGCCCAGACCCGTTCGGCGAGCGCGGCGGGCTCCCCGGCGGCCAGACCGGTCAGC
Source organism: Streptomyces flaveolus (assembly GCF_044765825.1). Classification (NCBI taxonomy): domain Bacteria; kingdom Bacillati; phylum Actinomycetota; class Actinomycetes; order Kitasatosporales; family Streptomycetaceae; genus Streptomyces; species Streptomyces flaveolus. Next base: position 130,386 of record NZ_JBIWKU010000008.1, read on the forward strand.
CGGTCGGCCAGCGGATAGAACGCACCGCTGTCGTCCCTGGCCTCGACCACGCCGTCGGACGCGAGGAAGAGCCGGTCACCGGGGCGCAACGAGACCGTCCACGCCTCGATCGCGCCGGCGTCCGCCAGCCCCAGCCCGAGCGGTGTCCACGGCGGGACCTCCAGCTCCATGGCCCTCGTGCCGCGCAGCAGCAGCGGTGGCGGGTTGCCGCAGACGACGACGCGGACCTCCCGGGCGTCGGCGGAGAACTCCAGCAGCGCGGCCGTCGCGAACAGCTCGGCGTGCCGCGCGTCCGCCGAGTCCACCAGCAGCCTGCGGTCGAGCCGGGCGGCGACCGACACCAGGTCGGGCTCGTCGAGCACCGCCTCCCGGAACGCCCCCAGCAGCGAGGCGACCGTCCCGACCGCCGTCAGTCCGTGGCCCTGCACGTCGCCCATCACGGCCCGGACGCCGAAGGGGCCGTCCCGCACGTCGAAGAAGTCACCGCCCACCAGCGTCCCGCGCTGCGCCGCCCGGTACAGCCCCACGCAGCGCACCGTCCCGACCCGCTCGGGCAGCGGGGGCGCGACGGCGCGCTGGGCGGCCTCGGCGACGGTGCGCTCCAGATCCAGCTGGGCGTCGCGGCGGCTGCGCACGAAGGACACGAACACGCTGAGCACGGAGACGAAGACGATGGTCAGCAGGTCGGTGTTGCCCGGCCGGTTCAGCTGGAAGGCCGGGACGTTCAGCAGCGCGACCACCACGCCGCCCAGCGCCGCGGTCGCCAGCGGGCTGTACGACAGCACGGCCAGCGGCGGAATGGCGCCCAGCAGGAAGCCGACGTCGAGCGGATCGTGGCTGATGAGCGTCGCCGCGCAGATCGCCGCGACCAGGACGAGCGGCAGCGCCCGTACCCAGCGGGGCGGCGGCGCCCCCCGCAGCCAGCCGCGCCGGTCCTCACTCCGGCGCGGCGGCACGACGGGCACTTTTCGCACACCACCACGCTCCTACGCCGCGCCGCCCGGCGCACGCCGGGAAGCGTGCCGGCCTCCAGAACGCGGTGAGCGTCAGCCGGATCCCGGTGGGCGCCGTGTCCTCCTCAGGGCCGCTCACCTTCCTGCCGGACGGCCTCGGCCTGCTGACCGGCTCGGACTGCGCGCACCCCGACAGCCGACCGGGCCGCCGCCCCTCCTACCGACAGGCCGTGGCCGAAGGCTCGCTCCCCGCCGGCCGGGCACCGGACGACGGCGTCGGCGCCCCCTCTCCACGGACGGCGTGCCGACGGACACGGTGTCCCGCACCTCGGGGGCCTGTACCGGGTGGAGGCGGACGGGAGCGGCGGGGGCACGGAGCGACCGCCGCCGTGCCGCACGCTGACCGGCGGCCCGACACGTTGACCCTGCCGCTGACGGCAGGGTTGCACGATGACGGCATGGACTTCAGCACGACAGGAAGCAGCAGGGTCGTCGTCGTCACCGGAGCCGGTACGGGCATCGGCCGGGCGACCGCCCGTGCCTTCGCCGCCGAGGGGGCCCACGTGGTCGCCGTCGGACGGCGCGGTGAACCACTCGCGGAGACGGCGACCGGGCACGAGCGGATCACACCGCTGCCCGCGGACATCACCGTCCAAGGGGAACCCGAACGCATCGTCCAGGCCGTGACGGAGGCGTACGGCCGACTGGACGTGCTGGTCAACAACGCCGCCGTCGTGCACAGCGGCGCCCTCGGCACACTGAGCGCGGAGCTGATCACGGCTCAGCTCGACACGAACCTCGTCGCCCCCGTCCTGCTGGCCCAGGCCGCGCTGCCGTCGCTGGAGGCGTCCGGCGGTGTGATCGTCAACGTCAGTACGTCGGTGGGGCAGCGGGCCTGGCCGGGCAGCTCGGTCTACGCGGCCACCAAGACCGCCCTCGAACTGCTGACGCGCAGTTGGGCCGTCGAGCTGGCTCCTCGCGGCATCCGGGTGGTGGCGGTCGCCCCCGGCGCGATCGACACCCCCATCGGGGAGCACCAGGGCCTCACGCCGGAGCGCAGGGCCGCGGTGCGGCGGTGGCAGCTCGCGCACACCCCGCTGGGCCGGATCGGCCGGCCCGAGGAGGTGGCCTGGGCGATCACCCGGCTCGCCGAACCGGCCGCGTCCTTCGTCACCGGCGTCGTGCTTCCGGTCGACGGCGGGGCGGTCGTGGCGTGATAGGCATGGCCCGGGAGGTGCGACGGGTGCGGATAGGTGAACTGGCCAGGGCAGCCGGGACGACCGTTCGGGCGCTGCGGCACTACGAGGAGGCCGGGCTGATCTGCTCCGAGCGGGCGCACAACGGCTACCGTGTCTACGACGAGCGGGCGGTGGTCCGGGTCCGCAACATCCGCCACCTGCTGTCCGTCGGACTCACCCTGGACGACGTGCGCGTGTTCCTGCCGTGCCTGGACGGCGACGTGGCCGCGGCACCGCCCTCGGACAAGGGCCTGCGGGTGGCACGGGAACGGCTGGCGGTGCTCGACGAACGCATCGCGGCCCAGACCGAGGTCCGCGACCGGCTGGAATCCGCGCTACGGCAGCAGGCGGGCCGTCGTGTCCGGCCGGTGGCCTGACCGGCCGTCAGGCGATTCCCTCCCCGTGCCGGGCCCGACGCCCTCCCGCCCCGTGCCGGTGCCGGGTGGCATGCCGGCCGGCAGGGCGGTCGACGGCACGGACGGCGGAGGCGACATGGGGTTCGAGGGCGACGTCTGGCGCGTGCGCGACCGGACGACGGGGGCGGACGTCGGGGAGATCGTCGTCGACGACGCGGACTTCCCCTGGCTCTCGGGCCGGTTCAGTCCCGGTCCGGCGTTCGGCGCCGTCCGGGACCTGTTCGCCCGCGAACTCGCCCTGGCCGAGCGGGACGACGCCGGCCACTGGGAGGAGTGGGAGGCCGTCCACGCCCGGATCGGAGCGCGCGTGTCGCCGGCCTCGCCCGACGGCCCGGTCGCCGGGTTCCTCCTGCACATCGAGGGGGAGCGGGCCTGGTTCCGGTGGAGCGAGTCACCGTTGGGAACGAAGGACGCCGACGGCTGACCGGCGTCACCGTCCGTCGCCGAGCAGCGCTTCGGCCCCGGCGAGGATCTCGGTGACCCGGAGACCGAACACGGCGTCGCACGGATGCGGACGCCCGGTGCGCGCGGCGGCCAGCAGAGCGTCCACGGCCCGTTGCAGAGCGGGCACCGGACCCTGCGAACTCTCCGGCATCAGCGTCACCCCGGTACCGCCCCGCAGCTCCACCGCGGCGCCCGCCGCGGCGGGCGGTGCCGTCAGGCTGAGCGTGAGCGTGCTGGACGTCCCGCCGGCGTGGTCGAGGACCAGATGGACGGTGTCGCCGGGACCGGGCACGGCCGCCGCCACCTGCCGTACGTCCCCCAGGACCGGCAGCAGGACGGACAGGGCGTGCGGGCCGACGTCCCACAGGGCGCCCTTCTCACGGCGCCACGGCGAGCGCGCGAACGGGCTGTCGCCGCCGAACACCGCGCCGAGCCACTGCGCACGCGCCGTGAACCACTCGCCGGCCTCGGCCTGTTCGGCGATCCATGCCTCGGTCTCCGGCTGGAACCGGGTCGTGAAGAAGACGACGGAGGCGACACGGGCCTCCCGCACGGCCTCGACCACCGCCCGCCCCTGCGCCACCGTTGTCGCGAGCGGCTTGTCCAGCAGCAGATGGCACCCGGCACGCGCCGCGCGCACCGCGAGCTCGGCCTGCACGGCCGGCGGCAGCGCCACGGCGACGGCCTCCACGTCGGCGAGCAGGGCGTCGACGTCGTCGTAGGCGCGCGTGCCGTGCCGCTCCGCCAACTCCTTGGCGGCCTGTGGCCGGCGCCCCCACACGCCCACGAAGTCCACGTCGTCGTGCCCGTCCAGGGCCGGCGCGTGCGCCATGTCCGCCCAGGGACCGGTACCGAGCAGTCCGATACGCATGCCGCCGCCTTTCCGAGGTGCCCGACCCGACGCCGGCCGGCGCACACCGCCGCCCGGCCGACGCCGAGCGTGGCACACGCACCGGGTGCCCGCGCAAGCCCTCGGCCGAGGAACACGACGCGCTCGCCCCCGGCGGGTACACCGGCTCGCCCCGGCGGCACACCGGCCCCCGGTGACAGGTCGAGGCATCCCCGCACCGGTGCGCACATCACTCCCGGCAGAACCAGGCACCCGCCCCCCCCGGCTCCCCGCGCCCCACGAGACCGGTGATTCTGCCGATCCCCTCCGCCGCCACGCCCGTCGACAGTGGCACCGCCAGCTCATCGGCGAAGCCCGCCCGGCGGATGTCCCGGGACGCGACCCCACGTGTCCCGGGCCGTGTGCGACCACCGGCCGGGCGACTCGCCACGACAGAGAGGACGACTCGTCGTGCAGCAGAACCCCCACACCCCCGCCGCCCCCCGCGCCACGCGGCGGCGGCTGGCCGGTCTCACGGCGGCACTCGCCGCCGTCGTCGCGCTCAGCACCCTCACCGGCCCGGGCGCCCACGCCGCGGACAACCCGTACGAGCGCGGCCCGGCGCCCACCACCTCCAGCATCGAGGCACTGCGCGGCCCCTACGCGGTGTCGGACACGAGCGTCTCCTCCCTCACCGTCACCGGCTTCGGCGGTGGCACGATCTACTACCCGACCAGCACCAGCGACGGCACGTTCGGCGCCGTCGTGATCGCGCCCGGCTTCACCGCGTACGAGTCCTCCATCGCCTGGCTCGGTCCGCGTCTGGCCTCGCAGGGCTTCGTCGTCTTCACCATCGACACCCTCACCACCCTCGACCAGCCCGACTCCCGGGGACGGCAGCTGCTCGCCGCGCTGGACTACCTCACCGAGCGCAGCTCCGTGCGCGGGCGGATCGACAGCAGCCGGCTCGGCGTGATGGGCCACTCGATGGGCGGCGGCGGCACGCTCGAGGCCGCCAAGTCCCGGCCCTCGCTCCAGGCCGCCATCCCCCTCACCCCCTGGAACCTCGACAAGACCTGGCCCGAGGTCAGCACCCCGACCCTGATCGTGGGGGCTGACGGCGACACCGTGGCCCCGGTCGCCTCCCACTCCGAGCCCTTCTACTCCAGCCTGCCCTCCACCACGGACCGCGCGTACCTGGAGCTGAACGGCGCGACCCACTTCTCGCCGAACACGTCGAACACGACGATCGCGAAGTACAGCATTTCCTGGCTCAAGCGCTTCATCGACAACGACACCCGCTACGAGCAGTTCCTGTGCCCGCTGCCGCGGCCCAGCCTGACCATCGAGGAGTACCGGGGCAACTGCCCGCACAACTCCTGACCCTCCACCGCACGGTCCGGCGGCGGTCGCGCGCACGACGCGACCGCCGCCGGCGCGCTGTGCCCCCGCACGGTCGCAGGCCGCGCGCACTGGGCAACCGCACAGCCCTGTCCCGCCCGTCCCACGAGGGAACCGCTGGTGGGACGGCCGACACCCGGCCCAGCCGGTGCGCGGCGGGCGTGGACCGATGGCTTCCGCCTCAGGTTACGCGCGCGTAACCTCCCGGGAATGACCGGAGAGACGACCGTACGTACGGCCGCGCGGATCCACGGCCGCGGCGCGCAACGGCGCGCGGTGGAGGCGCTGTTGGACGGACTGCGCACCCGAGCCGGCCACCTGGTGGTGACCGGGGAGCCCGGGCTCGGCCGCACCACCCTCCTCCAGTGGGCCGCCCACGCCTTCACGGCCGGTCCCGTACTGCGCCTCGACGCCCGGACGGACCGGTGCGCACCGCTGCGGGCCGAGGAACTGCTCGCCACTCTGCGGACGGCGGCCGGCGACGGCCCGCTGCTCGTGTGCGTGGACGACGCGCACCTGTGGGACCCGCCGGACCGGGCCGCCCTGGGCCGCGCCGCCGGGCGCCTGCACCCGGCGGGCCGGATCGGCCTGCTCCTCTCCGTGGCCGGACACCGGGCCGTGGACCCGGAGTTCGTCCACCTGCCCGCCGTACGCCTGGACCCGCTGACGCCGCCGCAGGCCGACGCCCTGCTGGACGACGCGACCGACGGCACCGCCGACCCGGCCGTGCGCGCCCGTCTGCTGGCCGAGGCGGAGGGCAACCCGGCCCTGCTGCTCGCCCTGGTCCGCCGCCTGTCGCCCGCCGAACTGCGCGGGCACCGGCCACCGCCCAGACCCCTGGCCGACGCGGGCACCCTGCAGGACGTGGCGGGCGAGGCCCTGTCGGGGCTGCCGCCGGAGGCACGGGACCTGCTGCTGACGGTGGCGGCGGCCGCCCGGGCGTCGGACGCCCCGGACGTCGACGCGGACCTCGTCCTGGACGCCGTAGGGCACCTGCGGCCCGCCACCGCGCCCGCGCCGCGCCTGGAACCGGTGCCCGCACTCCTCGCGCTCGCCGAGGGCCGGCTCCGCTACCGCAGCCCGCTGGTCGGCCGCACCGTCCACGCCACCGCCGCACCGGACCGCCGGCACGCGGCCCACCGTGCGCTGGCCCACGTCCTGGAGGCCGCCGGGCAGCGGCTCCCCGCGCTGCTGCACCACGCCTGGTCCCTGACCGGCGCCGGTCCCGCGCCCGCGCTCGCCGACCGGCTCGCGGCCCGGGCCGCCGACGGGACCGGCGCGCCGCACCGGCTGCGCGCGACGGCGTACGCCCGCGCCGCCGAGCTGTCGGCCGACGGCCCGGACCGGGCGGAGCGGTACACGGCCGCGGCCGAGCAGGAGCTGCTCGCCGGCCGGCCGGACCGCGCGCGTCCACTGCTCACCACGGCCCGGAGCTGTGCCGCCCCCGCCGTGGTGCGGGGACGGGCCGAGCTGGTGCGCGGGCTGACGGAACTGCGGGACGGCCCCGTCGGCGACGCGCACCAGTCCCTGCTGCTGGCTGCGTCCCTGCTCGCCGCCGACGCCCCCGACCAGGCCGCGGCCGCCACCCTGGCCGCCGCCGACGCGGCCTGGGCGGCCGGCGACCTGCCGTCCTGCCTGGCGACCCTCGGCCCGGAACCACCCCTGCCCGACCGGCGCCCCGGACAGCCGGCCCCGCCCCCCGACCCGGTGCGCGACCACCGCGTCGGCATGAGGGCGCTGCTCGAAGGACGGCTGGACCGCGCGGTCGTACCGCTCGGCCACGTCGTGGAACGCGCCGGGACCGAGGAGCGTCCCGAGGCCCTGCTGCGGGCGGCGGCGGCAGCGCTGCTCCTGGGCGAGGTGGACGCCGCACGCCGGGCCGGGGCACGGGCCCTCGCCGCCGCCCGGCACCTCGGTTCGGACACGCTGGTCCCGCAGGCACTGGAGTACCTCGCCTACGCCGAGCTGCGCGCCGGCCGGCACCCGCAGGCCCGTGCCCACGCCGAGGAGGGCCTGCGCACCGCGCTGCGGGCCGGGCAGCGCAACACGGCCGCCCACCACCGGGCGGTACTGGCCCTCGCCGCGTCGATCGAGGACGAGCCGGACGACGTCGCCCGGCATGTAGCAGCCGCGCTGGCCACCGCCCGCCGGCACGGACTCGCCCAGGCGGCCACCCTGGCGGAGTGGGCGACGGCCCGCGCCGACCTCGGGCGCGGCCGTCCCTTCGACGCCGCCGACCGGCTCGGCCTCCTGGTCCTGCCCGGGCCCCGGCGCGGGCACTTCGCGGTGTGGCGGCTCGCGGTGCCCTGCTTCGTGGAGGCCGCCGCCCTCGCCGGCCGGCACGCGGACGCCCGCACGCTCCTGACGGACTTCGCCGGCTGGGCGGCCTTCGGTGCCGATCCGCAGGCCGCCGCCCAACTGGCCCGCTGTCACGCCCTGCTGGCACCGCCGGAGGACGCCGACGAGCTGTACGGGCGCGCGCTCGCCCGGCACGACGAGGCGGGCGGCGACTTCGAACGGTCCCGCACCGCCCTGCTGTACGGGAAGTGGCTGCGCCGGCGACGCCGGCCGCGCGAGGCCCGCGACCGCCTCGGCACCGCGCTGGCCGGCTTCGAACGCTGCGGCGCCGGCGTCTGGGCCGAGCAGGCGCGCGGCGAGCTGCGGGCGCTCGGAGCCGCCTCGCACGGCTCCGCGCCCGCCGGCCCACTCACCCGGCTGACCCCGCAGCAACTGCGCATCGCCCGGCACGTCGCCGAGGGCGCCACCAACCGGGAGGTCGCGCTGACCCTCGCGGTGAGCACCCGCACCGTCGACTACCACCTCCGCAAGGTCTTCGCGGCCCTGGGCGTACGGTCCCGGCTGGAACTGGCGCGCGTGGTCGAACAGGCGGAACAGGGGGAACGCGCCGAAAAGACCGGTGCACAACCCTAGGGACCGACCAGACGGTATGCCATCCTTCGGGGCAGGACGAGTCAGGGGGCAGGCCGGACGCGGGCGGACGGCCCGCGGCGGGTCTCCTCCGTAAGCCCTGGCCTGGGGAGGACCGCGATGCAACACGCCGTACGGTCACGAGCAGCGATCCGCACCGCCGGACTGACGCCCGTTCCGCGCCCGCGGACACCGAGCGTCGCCTCGCTCATGGACGCCGACGCCCTGCGCGTCCTGCACCGGGCGGCCCGCGGGCTGCTCGATGACCTGCCGGGGCTGACCGACCGGCTGGTGGCGCTGCTGCGGGAGCAGGAACCGGCGTACCGCGCCGCCCTGGCGAAGGACCCCACCGCGACCTGGCAGGAGGCGCACCGCTCGCTGCGGCACAGCGTGACCTCGCTGCTCGACCCGCGGGGCGCCCGGGACGCGGCCCGCCGCTGCTCCTGGCGGATCGGCACCACCCGCGCCGAACAGGGGCTGCCGCTGGACGCCCTGCTGCACGCCTTCCGCCTCGGCGGCTCCCTGGTGTGGCAGCGGCTGGTCGAGGAGACCTCCCGCACCGCCCCCGAGGACGTCCGGCTGCTGGTGCACGTGGCCGCCGACGTGTGGAACTTCGTCGACGAGCACTGCACGCTCGTCGCGGACGCCTACCGGCAGACCGAGTGGCAGCTGAGCCGGCGCCGGGAGAACAGGGCCCGGATGCTGGCGGCCGGTCTGCTCGACGGCACCAGCCGCATCGCCGACCTGCCCGAGGCCGCTCAGGCGCTGGATCTGCCGGAGCAGGGCCGGTACGTCGTCGTCGCCGTCACCGGCGTGAACCCCGCGCGTTCCGCCGCCGCCCGTGCCGCCCTCGTGCCGGACGGGACGCGCGTCCACTGGCACACCGGGGCGGAGGTGGACTACGGCATCGTCCTGCTCGGCGCCGGGGACGACGAACTCCCGGTGCCGGGCGACGGCGTTCCCGGCCTGCGGGTCGGCGTCGGCAGCCCGGTCGAGGGACTGGCCGCCGTCGGCGAAGCGCGCGGGCTCGCCGACACGGCCCTCGGCATCTGCCCCGAGGCCGGCGGCACCGTCCGGCTGGCCGACCACCTTCCCGCCGCCCTGGTCGTGGCCGGCCCCGACCTCGGCCGGGCCCTCGCCGACAGGGTGCTCGGTCCGCTGCTGCGGCTGGAGCCCGCCGACCGGGACGTCCTGCTGGACACCCTGACGACGTGGCTCGACTGCGACGGCTCGGCGCAGCGGGCCGGCGAACGTCTCTACTGCCACCGCAACACCGTCCTCAACCGGCTGCGCCGCTGCGAACAGCTGACCGGCCGCTCCCTGGCCCGCCCGGCCGACCTCGTGGAAATCACCTTGTCCCTGACCGCCCACCGAGTCCTCCCGACCTGACCCCAAGCCACCACACGGCCCCACGGCACCCGCCCGCGCCGCTGCCCCAGCTGCGGGGCGGCGCGCGGGTGGGGCGGCGCGGGGCCGCACCGCTGCCCTGGCTGCGGGCAGTCGTGCCGCTGGGGCGGCACGGGTGGGCGCGGCGGCACCCCGGCAGCGCCGGGCCACGCGACCCACCCCCGGCCCGCACCCACGCCGGTCACCCACCCGCGCCGGGCCGCATGACCCGGCCCGCACCCACCCCGGTCACCCCGCACCGCCGGGCAGCGCACCCACGCCGCACCCCGTCCCACCGGCAGCGGTGGGCATCCGCACAGACTCCCCGCCCCCGGACTGGGACGCCGCAGCGACCCACCCCGCACCCCCTGTACGCGCCCCGGCCCTCGTGTTGTGGTGAGCGCCCCTTCCCCCGTCACCGTGCCCCTCCCGGCACGGTCCTCAGGAGCCGCGATGCCCGCAGCACCACCGGACGGTGAGCCCGCCCTGCACGTCGAGAGCCTCGACGTGACGTACGGGCGCGCACTGTCCGCTCTCCGTTCCGTGTCCCTGACCGTCCCGCACGGCGGCGTCGTCGCGCTGCTCGGTGCCAACGGCGCCGGCAAGACGACCCTGCTGCGCGCGGTGTCGGGCACACTGCGCCTGCACCGCGGCGCGATCACGGCCGGCCGGGTCCGCTACGGCGACACGGCCCTCGACGGCCGCGACCCGGTCGCCGCCGTACGCGCCGGAGTCGTGCAGGTGCCCGAGGGCAGGCGGGTGTTCGCCGGACTCACCGTCGACGAGAACCTGCGGGCAGGCGGCCTCGGCCTCTCCCGGCGCGCCCCGGCCCAGGTCCGCGAGGCCCGGGACCGCGTCTTCGCCCTCTTCCCCCGGCTCGCCGAACGCACCCGCCAGGCCGCGGGCCTGCTGTCCGGCGGCGAGCAGCAGATGCTGGCCATCGGACGCGCCCTGATGGCGGCGCCCCGCCTGCTCCTCCTCGACGAACCCTCCCTCGGGCTCGCCCCGCTCATGGTGGACCGGATCGCCGAGGTGGTCCGCGAGATCAACACGCAGGGCACCGCAGTCCTCCTGGTCGAGCAGAACGCCGGCATGGCGCTCTCCCTGGCCGACCACGCCCACGTCCTGGAGGTCGGCGAGATCCGCCTGTCCGGCCCCGCCGGCGAACTCGCGCGGACCGACGCCGTACGCCGCCTCTACCTGGGCGAGACCGCCGACGACCAGGGGGCGGCGTGACCACCCGTACCGCCGCACCCCCCGCGCTCGAGGTCCGCGACGTGACCGTGCGCTTCGCCGGCCTCACCGCCCTCGACGACGTCTCCTTCACGGTCGACCCCGGCACCGTGCACGCCGTCATCGGACCCAACGGCGCCGGCAAGTCCACCTGCTTCAACGTCCTGTCGGGCCTGTACCGGCCCGCCACCGGCACCGTACGGCTCGGCGACGCCGAGCTGACCCGGCTCGCCCCGCACCGGATCGCCGCCCTCGGCGTGGCCCGCACCTTCCAGAACATCGTCACCACCCAGGGCACCGTCGCCGACAACCTGATGCTCGGCCGCCACGCCCTGACCCGCGCCGGCTTCGCCGCCAGCGCCCTGCGCCTGCCGCGCGCCGTGCGCGAACAGCGCGAACACCTCGCCAAGGCCCGGGAGATCGCCGAACTCACCGGGCTCGGAGCCCACTTCGACTCACCCGTCGCCCTGCTCTCCTACGGCGACCGCAAGCGGGTCGAACTCGCCCGCGCCCTCTGCCTGGAGCCCCGTGTGCTGCTGCTCGACGAACCCGTGGCCGGCATGAACGCCGCCGAACGCGTCCGGATGACCGAGGTCGTCCGGGAGGTCCGCGCCGAACTCGGCCTGTCCGTGGTCCTGGTGGAGCACGACATGGGCCTGGTCATGCGCCTCGCCGACGACGTCACCGTCCTCGACTTCGGCAAGGCCATCGCCCACGGCACCCCGGACGAGGTCCGGCGCGATCCCGAGGTGCTGCGCGCCTACCTGGGCAGCGGCACCACCGGGGAGGACGCGGCATGAGCGGCTTCCTCGACAACCTGCTGAACGGCCTCGCCCTCGGCTCGGTCTACGCCCTGATCGCGCTCGGCTTCGTCACCATCTTCAAGGCCTCCGGCGTCCTCAACTTCGCCCACGGCTCCCTGCTGCTGCTCGGCGGCTACCTCGTCGCCGTCCTCCACGACGACCTCGGCTTCGCCGGCGCGCTGGCCCTGGCCGTCGTCGTCACGGCCGGCGTGGCCGGCGCGCTCGACCGCCTGCTCCTCCAGCGCGGGGAGCAGGACGCCCACGGCGCCCATGTGCAGACCATCGTGACCATCGGCATCGACATCGTCCTGGTCACCGACCTGGCCCGGCGCATCGGCGGCGACCTGCTGCCCCTCGGCGACCCCTGGGGCGACGCGGTGACCGACCTGGGGCCGGTGACCGTCGCCGACAGCCGTGTCGCCGCGATCCTGGTGTCCGCCGTGGCCATCGCGGGCGCCTTCGCCCTCTTCCGGTTCACCCCGTGGGGCCTGTCCCTGCGCGCGGCGGCCGAGGACGCCGAGGCCGCCGCCCTCATGGGCGTACGGCTGACCCGGATACGCACCGTCGCCTGGTGCCTGGCCGGCGGCCTCGCCGCGCTCGCCGCCGTCTTCCTCGTCGCCTTCCCGGCGCCGGGCCTGGAGCGCACCACCGGGCAGATCGCCCTCAAGGCATTCCCGGCCGCCATCCTCGGCGGCATGGCCTCCCCGGTCGGCGCCCTGGTCGGCAGCATGCTGATCGGCCTCACCGAGGCGTTCGTCGCCGGCTACCAGTCCGATCTGCACGTCCTCGGCGAGGGCTTCGGCGACGTCGCCCCGTACGCCGTGATGGTGCTGGTCCTCCTGGTCCGCCCCGCCGGGCTGTTCGCGGCGAAGGGGGCGGCCCGTGTCTGACCTCCTCAAGGCGAACGGCCTCCTCAGGCGCGGTCCCCTGCTCCTGACCGCCCTCCTCCTGTGCGCCCTGCCTTTCTACCTGGACGCCTTCTGGCTGCGCATCGGCCTGTTCTCGATCGCCGCGGCCATCGGCGCCGTGGGCCTCGGCCTGCTCAGCGGCACCGCCGGGCAACTCTCCCTCGGCCACGCCTTCTTCCTCGCCGTCGGCGCCTACGGCTACGTATGGCTGGCGGGGGAGCCCGGACCGGGGCTGCCGCCGGCGCTCGCCGCGGTCCTCGCGGTCCTGCTCGCCGGAGCCGCGGGCGGACTGTTCAGCCCCGTCGCCGCCCGGGTGAAGGGCATCTACCTGGGCGTGGCCACCCTCGCCCTCGTCTTCCTCGGCCACCACGTCCTGCTCACCGCGGACTCCGTCACCGGCGGATTCAACGGCCGCTCGGTGCCGCCGCTGGAGCTCGGCGGGTTCACGTTCGCCGCGTCCGACCCCGAACTGACGGTCCTGGGCGTGCCGTTCGGCGCGGAGGAACGGCTCTGGTACCTGGGCCTCGCCCTGTTCGCCGTCACCTGGTTCACCGCGCGCGGGCTGCTGCGCGGACGCCCCGGGCGCGCCCTGGTGGCCCTGCGCGACAGCGAGACGGCGGCGTCCGTGATGGGCGTCCACGTGGCGAAGTACCGCTCGGCGGCGTTCGTCGTCTCCTCGATGTACGCGGGCCTCGCCGGCGTGCTGCTGGCGCTCTCCTTCCGCCGCGTCGTGCCCGACTACTTCTCCCTCGCCCTCTCCGTCGACTACCTCGCCATGATCGTCATCGGCGGCCTGGGCTCCGTCGCCGGGGCCACCGCCGGGGCCGTCTTCGTCACCGCGCTGCCCCTGCTGATGACGCGCTACGCCGACCAGCTCCCCCTGGTCGCGACCCCCGGCTCCGGCGACGGCTCGATCGGCCCCACCGAGGCCGCCCGCTACCTCTACGGCGCGGCGATCGTCGTGATCCTCCTCTACGCCCCCGACGGCCTCCACGGCCTGGCCCGCCGCACCCGCGCCCGGCTGCGCCGCCGGCCCCCGGTCACCGACCCTCCCGACGCCGGGCCCACGCCCCGGACCACCTCTGCCACCACCGCACGAGCCAAGGAGCACACCCCGTGAACGTCACGCACCCCAGGCCCCGCACCACCCGGACCGCCGCCCTGGCCGCGGCTCTGGCCGCCGTGCTGCTCGCGGGCACCGCCTGCAGCTCCAAGGCGGACGGCGGGAGCACCGACGACGGCGCCGACGGCGTCAAGGCCGGCCCCGGAGTCAGCGACAAGGCCATCAAGCTGGGCGCCCTGACCGACCTCACCGGCCCTTACGCCACCCTCGGCAAGAGCATCGTGCAGGCCCAGCAGATGTGGGCCGACGAGACCAACGCCGCGGGCGGCATCTGCGGACGCAAGGTGGAGATCGTCGTCAAGGACCACGGCTACGACGTGCAGAAGGCGGTCACCGCCTACGCCGACATCTCCCCGGACGTCGTCGCCCTGCCCCAGGTCATCGGCTCCCCGGTGGTCGCCGCCCTGCTCGACGACATCGAACGCGACCACATGCTGACCTTCCCGCAGGCCTGGGCGGCCTCCCTGCTGGGCAAGGACTCCGTCCAGGTCCTCGGCACCACCTACGACCTCGACATGATCGCCGCCGTGGACTTCCTGACCCGTACCAAGAAGGTCGCCAAGGGCGACACCATCGGCCACGTCTACTTCGAGGGCGACTACGGCGCCAACGCGCTGGAAGGCTCGACGTGGGCCGCCGAGAAGGCCGGGATGAAGGTGGCCGGCCAGAAGATCAAGGCCACCGACACCGATCTGTCCGCGCAGGTGTCGGCGCTCGGCAAGGCAGGCGTGAAGGCCGTCCTGATCAGCGCCGGCCCCGCCCAGACCGCCTCCCTCGCCGGCGTGGCCGCCTCCAAGGGCCTGACGGTGCCGATCGTCAGCAGCGCGCCGGGGTACGCCCCGCAACTGATGAAGACGCCCGCGGCGAAGGCGCTGGAGGCTATGGTGCACGTGGTCAGCGCGGCACCGGCCGTCAGCTCGGACCTGCCGGGCGTCCAGAAGATGGTCGCCTCCTACGGCAAGAAGTACCCCGGCTCACCGGTCGACTCGGGCGTGCTCTCCGGGTACAACGCCGCCCAGCTGATCGGCGCCGATCTGAAGAAGGCCTGCGAGGGCGGCAGCCTCACCCGCGAGGACGTGGTCAAGGCGCACCGTTCGCAGCACAACGCCGACACCGGCCTCGGCACGCCGCAGAACTTCACCGACGTCTCCGCGCCCGCGAGCCGCTCCACCTATGTGCTGAAGCCCGACGCCAAGGCAGCCGGTGGCCTGGTCGGCGTCGAGGAGGCCCACCAGGCACCCGGGGTCGACGCGTACCTGGCCGAACGCGGCTGACAGAACTGAGGGACCGTCAAGTAGTGCTGCCGACAGCCGCCTTGGCGGTCCCTCGGTCCGACCCCTGGTTCGTCCGACCTCCGGGTCCCTAGGATGTACTCTCTGTCATGCCAGTGCAGTTGGCGCGGTACGGAGCTGGGGGAAAGATGCAAGCCGACAAGCAGCTGTCCACGGAGATCGACGCCAACGTGCCAACGGCCGCACGTATGTACGACTACTACCTGGGCGGCAAGGACAACTACGCGGCCGACCGGGCGGCGGTCGGGGAACTCGACAAGGTCGTCCCCAGTACCCGTCGGCTGGCCCTGAACAACCGGCGCTTCCTGCAGCGCGTCGTCAGGACCCTCGCCGAGGACTACGGCATCCGCCAGTTCCTCGACCACGGGTCCGGCCTGCCCACGCAGGACAACGTGCACACCGTCGCCCAGCGCGTCGACCCGAAGTCCCGCGTCGTGTACGTCGACAACGACCCCATGGTGCTGGTCCACGGCCGTGCCCTGCTCGACCAGAACGACCAGACCGCCGTCATACACGCCGACATGCGCTCGACCGAGGAGATCTTCTCCCACCCGGAGACGCAGCGCCTGATCGACTTCTCGCAGCCGGTGGCGGTGCTGTTCAACTCGGTGTTCCACTGCATCCCGGACAGCGAGACCGACGGGCCGAAGGCCGTGATACGGCGCGTGACCGAGCGGCTCGTGCCCGGCAGCTACGCCGTGATCTGCCAGCTGGTCAGCGAGGACGCCGAGGTACGGAAGTTCGTCACCGATTTCATGAACCAGGCGACGCAGGGACACTGGGGCCGGGTCCGCGAGCCCGAGGACGTCGAGTCGTTCTTCGAGGGCATGGACATCCTGGAGCCGGGCCTGGTGGAGGTCTCCACCTGGCGGCCGGACACCGAGGTGGCTCCCCGTCAGCTCACCGACGAGTGGATCGAGTTCGGCGGCCTGGGCCGCATTCGCTAGCCGGCACGGAACGAGGGCCGTGCGCGACGGCGGAGACGCGGCGCACGGCCTGCTCGCTGCCGGGCAACTCCGTGCTCCGTCACTCCACTCGTTCTCGCCCGCTCACTTCGCGGCGTAACGCCCCGACACCGTCTCGGTCAGCATCTTCAGCGACTCGCGCGGCGTCAGCGCCTCGTCGGCCAGCCGGTCCAGGGCGACCCGGTACTCCTCGGTCTCGTCGAGGTCCTCGAGGAAGTTGGCGCTCTTGATGTGCTCCAGGTAGACCACGTCGGGCAGGTGGCTGCCACCGAAGCGCAGATAGGTCACCGGGATCGCGGGCGCCGACGCGTTGGTCACGTCGAGCGGCACGATCTGCAGCGTCACGTGGGCCAGCCGTGCCATCTCCACGAGATGCTCGAGCTGTTCCCGCATGACCTCTCGGCTGCCCAGCACACGCAGCAGCACGGACTCGTCGATGATCGCCCACAGCTGCGGCGCGTCCGCGCGGCGCAGCAGCTCGGCCCGGCGCATGCGCAGCTCGACCCGTCGCTCGACCTCCGAGGCCGGCGCGTTCGGCAGGCCGCGCTCGACCACGGCACGGGTGTAGGCCGCGGTCTGGAGCAGGCCGGGAACGTACTGGATCTCGAACGTCCGGATGGTCGACGCGGCCTCCTGGAGGCCGACCAGGCGGTCGAACCACTCGGGCATCAGGCGCTTGTCGTACCGCTGCCACCAGCCCGGCTCGCCGGCGCGCTGCAACAGCTTCAGCAGCACCGATGCCTCGTAGTCGTCGGTGCCGTAGCGGTCCAGCAGCGCACGGACGTCGTTCTCCGTGGGGGGCCTGCGGCCCTTGCCCGACTCTATGCGCGACAGCTTCGCCGGGCTGAACCCCAGCTCCCGCGCCGCCTGGTCCTGGGACAGGCCGGCGTCCTCGCGGAAACCCGCCAGCTGCACGCCGACGAGCATCTTCAGCAGGGTGGGAGCCGGCTCGGTCCGGTCCAGATAGGGTTCGAGACGGGAGATGCGGGGCGACGCGGCGGACATCCTGACTCCCAGCAGACCGGCAGACTTGATGAACACACTATCTCACCCTGCCGGTCTCCGCGGCATAAGCCCGTAGAAATCGGGTAGTTGGCCTCCGCTTCGCTGTCGGCGTGCGCTGCGGCGGCCTCTCCCGCCCCCGTCACAGCAAGTGGTCGAACTCGCCGTCCTTCGCGCCGGCCAGGAAGGCGGCGACCTCCGAGGAGGTGTAGACGAGTGCGGGCCCGTCCGGATCGCGGGAGTTGCGCATCGCGATGCCCCCGTCCACGAGGGCGACCTCGACGCAGTTGCCCTCGGCGTTGCTGTGCCGGCTCTTCTTCCAGCAGGCGTCCAGGGAACTGGCCTGCACTCCGTTCCGCACTGGTGGCACCGCAGTCTCCTTGCTGTCCGGGGGAGCGGACCGCGTCACGTCGGCCCTCGCGCGCTCCCGCCCGATTTTTTCTGCGCAATTTCTCGTGCAATTGCACGCGGGCGCTGTCTGCGTGGATAATAGCCGTGGCGTCAACCCCTGGGTTCGCGCCCCGTATTGACGTCGCATCAGGGAGATGCCGTGCCGTCACCTGCGCATCCAACGCTCCGGTCGCCCGGTGAGCCCGTGCCGGAGACGGACGCGGCGAGCCGGTTCGAGGAGCTTCCGCGCACGGCACGAGCGGCCGCCCGCCCCGCAGAGCGGCCGCTCCCCGGCTCCCGCGCGACACCATGTGCACCACCCGCCCCTCCCGCGCCCGCGGTGCTGCGCATCGCCTGCAGCGGGGAGGGCTTCGCCCTCGCCCGGGTGTTCACTCGGGACACATTGCGCCGGTGGTCCCTCGACCACTGCGGTGACGACGCGGTCCTCGTCATCACTGAACTCGCCGCCAACGCCGTGGCGCACGCGGTGCCCTCGGCCGCGACGGACCGGCCGGAGGTCCGGCTGGCACTCAGCCTGCAGCCGGGCCGTCTGACGCTGAGCGTCTCCGACCCCGGGGACAACGCGCCCGTGCGCACCTCGTCCGACGACTGCGACCTGCGTGAGCACGGGCGCGGTCTGTCCATCGTCGACGCCCTGGCGGAGGAGTGGGGCTGGACCCCGAGACCGCCGGCGGGCAAGACCGTCTGGGCCACGTTGTCGACCCGCTCCCTCACCTGACCCGACTGCCGCGGAAGGGCCCCACACCATGCGCAGCGCTCCGACACCACAGCCGAGCACCGGGCGCACCGACCGTCACACGTCGCCGGCCGGTTCGCTCCGTACCGAGCCCCTCGCCGGTCTCGACCGGGTGCCCTGGGCCGAGATCCAGGACTCCAGTGGTTCCGCCGCGGCCATCCCCCGGCTGCTCGACAAGGTCGCCCGGGGTGACGCCGAGACGGCCCGGGCCGCCCTCGGCGACCTGCGGAAACGGATCTGCCAGTTCGGTTTCGTCGTGGAACAGGCCACCGCCGCGACCGTCCCCTTCCTGTGGGAGCTGGCCCAGCGGCCCCAGGTGAACTGCCGCGCGCAGATCATCCAGTTGCTCAAGAGCATCGCCGACGCCCGGCAGTGGGAGACCACCGCCACCGCCTATCCCAAGCTCCTCAACCACCGGGAGAACCCGGTGGCGTGGGAGCGCGCCGCCCGACAGGCCGTCCGCGCTCGGCGCGGCGAGTTGCAGCGGCTGCTGGCCGAGGGCGACAGCGAGATCACGCGGGCCACCACCGAACTGGCCCGCACGCTCGGAGACTGAGGCCCGCGCCCTCCACGGGGGAGAAGGCGCGGGTCTCCCTCCCGGCGTACGCGATTGCCCCGTACGCGATCGGCGACGCACGCCGTCCCCGAGGCGCGCGTTTCCCCGACGTGCGCGTTCCCGGCCCGCGGGACGGTGTGGCGCGGTCCTGGCCGAAGAGGTAAGAAAGCGCGAGGCGAGAAAGCGCTTGCCCTGCCCCTCGGTCACCAGGAGGACCACGCCGATGGCGTCGTCGTTGGAAAAGCCGCTCGACCACCGCTACCGGGGCGAGCACCCGATACGCACGCTCGTCTATCTGCTCCGCGCCGACCGCCGCCAACTGGCCGGTGCGGTCGCGGTGTTCACCGTCAAGCACAGCCCGGTCTGGCTGCTGCCCCTCATCACCGCGTCCATCATCGACACCGTCGTCCAGCACCGGCCGATCGGCACCCTGTGGACCAGCACCGGGATCATCATGTTCATCCTGGTGGTCAACTATCCGTTGCACCTGCTGTACGTCCGCCTCCTGTACGGCAGCGTCCGCCGCATGGGCACCGCCCTGCGGTCCGCCCTGTGCACGCGCATGCAGCAGCTGTCCATCGGCTACCACTCGCGGGTCAGCGCCGGCGTCCTGCAGGCCAAGGTCGTGCGGGACGTGGAAACCGTGGAACAGATGGTGCAGCAGACCGCCGAGACCGGCCTCGGCGCGCTCACCGTCCTCACCGGCGGCCTCGTCATCATCGCCGTCCGCACGCCGGAGTTCCTGCCCGTCTTCCTCGTCGTCGTGCCCGCCGCCTCCCTCCTCGTCGCCCGGCTGCGCGCCCGGCTGCGCGCCCACAACGAGCACTTCCGGCACGAGGTGGAGACCCTCTCCTCCCGCGTCACGGAGATGACCCGGCTCATCCCGGTCACCCGCGCCCACGGGCTGGAGGGCAAGGCGCTGCGCCGCATGGACGGCACCCTGGACCGGCTGCTCACCTCCGGGATGCGCCTCGACCTGGTCAACGGCCGCTTCGGCTCGCTGTCCTGGGTCGTCCTCAACGTCGTCGGCGTCGCGGTCCTCGCGGGCGCGGCACTGGTCTCGTACTACGACGTGTGGGGCGTCAGCGCCGGCGACGTCGTCATGCTCAGCGCCTTCCTGACCACGCTGACCAACTCCACGACGACGCTGGCGGGCCTGGCCCCGGTCATCACCAAGGGCCTGGAGTCCGTCCGTTCGGTCGGCGAGGTGCTCCAGGCGCCCGAACTGGAGGACAACGAGGGCAAGGCCGAGCTCGGCTCCCTGCGCGGGGCCGTCACCTTCGAGAACGTCGGCCACGTCTACGAGAGCGACGGGCGGCCCGCCGTGAGCGACTTCACCCTCGCGGTCGACCCCGGCGAGACCATCGCGCTGGTCGGCGCCTCCGGCGCGGGCAAGTCCACCGTGCTCAACCTGGTGATCGGCTTCCTGCGTCCCACCAGCGGCCGGCTCCTGCTCGACGGCATCGACATGAACACCCTCGACCTGCGCACCTACCGGCGCTTCGTCTCCGTGGTGCCGCAGGAGTCGATCCTCTTCGACGGCACGATCCGGGAGAACGTCGCCTACGGCATGGACGACGCCGACGAGGAGGCGGTGCGTGCGGCGCTGCGCGACGCCAACGCGCTGGAGTTCGTGGAGCGGTTGCCGCAGGGCCTGGACACCCTGGTCGGGGAGCACGGCGCCCGGCTGTCCGGCGGGCAGCGACAGCGGCTGGCCATTGCCCGGGCCCTGATCCGGGACCCCAAGGTGCTCATCCTGGACGAGGCCACCTCGGCCCTGGACACCCGGTCGGAAGCGCTCGTCCAGCAGGCCCTCGCCCGGCTGCTGAGCGGACGCACCACCTTCGTGGTGGCGCACCGGCTGTCCACCGTGCGCGGCGCGGACCGGATCGTGGTGATGGGGGAGGGCCGCGTCCTGGAGACCGGCACGCACGAGGAACTGCTGCGCAGACAAGGGGCGTACACGGCCCTGCACAGCGGTCAGGTCGCCTGACCGCCACCACGGCGTTCCGTCCCTTTTCCCCCTTGTTGTCGACTACCAAGGCGCCGGTCGGACACAAAACGAAGGAATTCCGTCAATTACGATCGAGTGCGCTCGTGGAGTGAATGTTTCGTCAGGGTTCGGGCATACGCAGCGAAAATCGAGAGAGGGGCGCTTCGTGCTCGAACCGGACCCGAAGGTCGTCAGGGAATTGCTGACACGGTACGCGTCACTGCGGATCGCTCAGGCGGAGAGGGAGCGGCCGGCGGCGGCGCGCGAGCTGGCGGACGTCAGCTACACGCTGTGCGTGATGATGGCGACGACCAGCATCCATGACGCGGTGGCCAAGGCCGACGCGCTGCTGCTGGCCAAGGGGCGGACACCGGCCGCCGCCAGGGCGGCGGACCCGGACGGGGAGAGCGGCCTGTCCCTGGCCGTGTGACACCGCCGTACCCGGGGCCCGTCCCGCGGATCCGGCCGGGACCGTCCGGCCCGGCCCGCGGAGCGGGCCCCGCGCACGACCGGACGTGCTGAGTTCCCGTCACCCACTCGGGGGAAAACGCACCACCGGACGGCCGGACGCCTAGACTGCTCAGTCGCGCCTCCGTACGGGGGCGGACGACACGAAAGGCACGTTGACGGGTGTTCCAGGATTCCCCCATCTACGACCGACTCGTCGCCGAATGCGGTGACGTCCCCACGCAGGTGCGCCGGGAGGCCGAGCGAGTGAGCAGGGAACTGGAGGTCGTCATGCGTCCCCTGCACTCGCCCGGCCACCTGCCCGGCGCCGAGCGCTCCCCGTCCCCCGGCGCCGGATGGCAGCGCACCGCGCT
This sequence comes from Streptomyces flaveolus, assembly GCF_044765825.1. Classification (NCBI taxonomy): domain Bacteria; kingdom Bacillati; phylum Actinomycetota; class Actinomycetes; order Kitasatosporales; family Streptomycetaceae; genus Streptomyces; species Streptomyces flaveolus. Next base: position 151,824 of record NZ_JBIWKU010000008.1, read on the forward strand.
GCTGCCCGGCCCGCGCCCGCACTGACGAGGCTCACCCGACGACCGCCGGGTCCGCGCCGTCCGCCGCCGCCGGCTCCGCGCCGCCCGGACGGGCCAGCCACTCGGCGATGGTGCGGGCGATCGGCTGACCCGTGTCCACCTCGACGAAGCCGAACTGACCCGACTGGTTGCACTCCAGGAACCACCAGGTGCCGTCCCCGTCCTCCGCGAAGTCGAAGGCCCCGTACGCCAGGTGCGCCCCGCGCATGTAGGCCAGGACGGCCTCGGCGACGCGCTGCGGCACCTCGGCCGGCCGCCACGGCTCACCGGACGAGGAGAAGCGGACGTCCACCTCCGGGTCCCGGCCGGCGAGGGCCGTCCTGCGGGCGGCGAGCAGCCGGTCGCCGACGACGGTGAGACGGACGTCGGCACGCTTGGCGACCCGGCGTTGCAGCAGCGTCGGGCCGTGCGCGACGGCGGAGAAGTCCGCCTCGGGCGGGACCCGGCTGGTCGGCACCGCCAGCGGCGGATCCTGCGGGTGCGCGCCGGAGACGGGCTTGACGACGAGATCCGGGTACCGCTCGGCGAACTCGCGTGCCGCCCGCGGGAACGTCGTGATCAGCGTGGCCGGCACGGGCAGCCCGCACTCCTGGGCGTGACGCAGTTGCCAGGGCTTGTACCGGGCCCGGTGGGCCGCGTCGGGCTGGTTCATCCACCGCGCCCCGCAGCCGCGGAGCATGCCGTAGAGCGCCTGCGAGGACTCCTCGGTCAGCCACGCCGAGGGCTCGGTGGCCCGTGCGGCCGCACCGCCCGGCCTGCGCACCCAGACGGACCGGAGCCCTCCGATGCTCACCAGGCGTCCCCCCGAGGACAGATGGCCGCGGAAGGAGCCGTGCACGAACTCGCCGGAGAGCGCGACGGAATGGGTCAGATCGGCGGGGTCCAGACGGACCACCGGCACTCCCGACGCGTTCAGGTGCACGACCACCATGTCCGCGGTGACGTCCTCTTCACAGGTCAGGATCAGCACGGTCATTCTCGACGGCCCGTGTTCAGTCGTCGAAGTGAGTCTTCGACCCCGCCGTGGAGGTCGTGGTCCCCAGTTCTCTCAGCAGCGCGTGGTCGCAGGCGGCCACACGCCCGTCGAGGAGCACGTTCAACTGCAGCCCGGAGTCGTAGACGTACGGAGTCGTCGCTTCCAACTCCACTGCGGGCCGTGCGTAGTTGAGCGCGAACGGTTGCATCGTCTCTCCCTAGTCGGTGCTGCGCCGATCAAGCGATGGTCCCTGTGCGCCGTCGCCTGGTCCGCCGACTTCCTTCGGCTTCCAGAGACTTATACGAATCGAACGGGTGAATGGTTTCCTTACGCAGCGTAGTCGCGGGGCGGACGCGTGCCCCGTCCCCGCCCGCCGAGGGAGCCGCGCACGGAGCGCAGGGCGAGGAGCAGTACGCCGATGTCGTCCAGGTACACCGGATCCGGCACGAGATCCGCCGGCAGCACGAAATAGAGGACGGCGCCCCAGAAGACCCATCGGGGCCCGCTGGGCAGCCCGGCCCTTCTGAGGTCCCGTCGGGTACGGACCAGCCGTACCAGGACCCCGACGGCCACGCAGAGGGCGACCGCCGCGAGCGACACCGCCGCGGCGATCACCACTGTGGTCGTATCCACCCCGCCCCTCCTCCTGGTGCGCGGCACATGCCTTGCCAGTCGGATTCCCGCTCGGGGCGGCGATAAGGCTGCGCGCCGGGTCTCTCACCCCCGTGGACCACCCGAGGGGCAAGGTGCGCCGCCGCGGCCCGGATCGCCTCGTCCCCGCCGTCCGGACGGCGGGGAGGCCGGGTCAGCAGGCCCGCCGGCCGGGTAACGTCCTCCACGGACCGGTCGACGCCGACCGCGCGGAGCGCGCCGCCCATGGCTCGCGCAGCCCGTCCAGGAGGACCCGTACGCGTACGAGGCGGCGGCGCCCGCCGAATCACCCGCGCCCGCGGGAGCCGGTCCCCGTGGCCGCGAACGCCGCCGCCTGCGCCCGGCCCGGCGGGACCGGACCCGGACCCGGGACCACGCGCCGGGTGACCGCGACCGCGGTCCTGCGGCACGGCCGGCCGCCCGGCGGGCACGGTGGCCGACGTGGCTCACCGTCCTCGCACTCGCCGGCTGCGGCGTGGCCTGCTTTCCGCCGCAACAGAACGACGCGACCGTCCGCGGCTACGCGTTCGCGCTCGGCCTCTCCGCGCTCCGCCTGGTCGTCGCGCCGGTCCTGACCGTGCGCGCCGCCGTGCCGGTGCTCGCCGTCGCGGTCGTGCTGTCCGCGGCACTGGCGGCGGCCAAGCTCCACGGCACCACCGCTCCCTCGGTGGAGACGTCCCGCACCGTCGACCTCACCCTCGCGCGCGTCCGGGCCGCCGTGGGGGTCGCCGTACCGGCGTCACCGGTCACGCTGACGGCACCGTGCGCACGGGTCGCCTCGCAGGCGCCCGCCAGGAGCCGGCCGGCCCGCCCGGTCGCCCGGGCACGCCGCGTCGCGGACCGACCGCCGACTCGGCCCACCGTGGTCCCGCCGGACGCCGGCCGGACCACGGTGGGCCGCCGTCAAGCCCCCAGCATGCCCGCGGGGTGCTCGTGCTCGAGCAGTCCGGAGAGCACCCGGTCGGGGGTGAGCGGGAGTTCGCGGAAGCGGATGCCGGTGGCGTGGCGCACCGCGTTGCCGATCGCCGCCGCCGAACCGACGATGCCGATCTCGCCGATCCCCTTGCTGCCCATCGGGTTGAGGTGGGCGTCGTCCTCGTCCACCCAGTACGCCTCCACGGACGGGACGTCGGCGTGCGCGGGCACGTGGTACGACGCGAGGTCGGACTCGGTGAAGTCGCCGAACGCCGGGTCCACCGTGCTGTCCTCGGTCAGCGCCATGCCCAGGCCCATCGTCATCCCGCCGACGAACTGCGAGCGCGCCGTACGGGCGTTCAGGATGTGCCCGGCGGCGAAGACGCCCAGCATCCGCCGCACCCGCACCTCCCCGGTGACCGTGTCGACGGTGACCTCGGCGAAGTGCGCCCCGAACGCGTGCCGCGCGTACGGGGTTTCGGCGTCGGCGGTGCCGGAGGTGTCGGCCTCGGCCACGATGCCCTCGTCGGGCGGCGGGCCGACGGGACCGGCCAGACGGTCGGCCAGCCGCGCGCACGCCTCGTGCACGGCCCAGCCCCAGGAGGCGGTGCCGGACGAGCCGCCCGCCACCGGAGCGAACCCGAGGTCGCTGTTCGCGACCTCGATGCGGATCCGCTCCAGGGGCACGCCGAGGGCGTCGGCCGCTATCTGCGCGCACACCGTCCGGGCTCCGGTGCCGATGTCCGTGGCGTTGACCCGCACCAGGAACCCGCCGTCGGGCAGCGCCCTGGCCGAGGCGCGGCAGGGCGCGGCCATCACCGGATACGTGGCGGCGGCCACCCCGCTGCCCACCAGCAGGGGACCCTCGGCACGCGACCCGGGGCGCGGATCGCGCTCCGCCCAGCCGAACCGGCGCGCGCCCTCGCGCAGACACTCCACGAGGTGCCGGCTGCTGAAGGGCCTGCCGCTGTCGGGTTCGGTCTCCGGCTCGTTGCGGATCCGCAGCTCCACCGGGTCGACGCCGAGCCGGACGGCGAGCTCGTCCATCGCGGACTCCAGCGCGTACATGCCGGGGCACTCGCCCGGCGCGCGCATCCAGGACGGCGTGGGAACGTCCAGGGGCACCACGCGGTGGAGCGTGCGCAGGGCGGGAGTGCCGTACATGACGCGCGCGGGGACCGCCGCCTGTTCCACGAACTCCTTCACCCGCGAGGTGTGCGTGGTCACCTCGTGGGAGAGCGACGTGAGCCGCCCGTCGGCTTCGGCGCCGAGGCGCAGCCGGTGCAGGGTCGGCGCGCGGTGGCCGACGACGGTGGGCAGGTAGCGGCGCGGCAGCGCGACGGTGACCGGCCGGCCGGTGTGCATCGCCGCCATCACGGCCAGGACCACGTCGGGGCGCGGAGTGCCCTTGGACCCGAAACCGCCGCCCACGTGCTCGGAGAGGACCGTGATCCGGTCCTCGGTCAGCCCGAACAGCCGGGCGAGTTCCTTCTGCACGGCGGTGCTGCCCTGGCTGGAGGAGTGCACGGTCAGCCGCTCGCCGTCCCACACCGCGGTGCTGCTGTGCGGCTCCATGGGGTGGTTGTGCAGCGGCGGCACCTCGTACGCGACGTCGACCCGGACCGGTGAGGACGCGAAGGCGCCCTCGGCATCGCCGTGCTCGGTGGCGGCCGGGAAACCTCCGTTGGCCGTCTCGGGGACGTAGGCCCCGGGGTGGCCGGCGGTGAGCGTCACGTCGTGGCTCTCCGCCTCGTAGGTGACGCGGACGGCGGCGGCACCCGCCCGGGCCGCCTCCAGTGTCTCGCCCACCACCAGGCCCACGAACCAGCCCCGGTGCGGCACGTGCGGGCTCTGCAGCAGGGCGAGCGTCGGGTCGTCGGGCTCGCCCAGCCGGGGCGCGTTCTCGTGGGTGAGCACCGCGAGCACGCCCGGCAGCGCGAGCGCGGGCGCGACGTCCACGCCGGTCACCCGGCCGCGCGCGATCGCCGCCGGCACGGGCCGGGCCTGGGCACGGTCGGGGAAGTCGTACTCGGCGGCGTACCGGGCGATGCCGGTGACCTTCTCCCGCCCCTCCCGGCGCTCGGCGGGAGCGCCCAGGACGGTCTCGGTGCCGGTCATGGAGTCCTCCTCGTGGACGCCGGTGTCAGGTGGTCGCGGGCGGCGCCAGCCGGCCCAGTACGTCCAGGGCGAGCCGGCGGGCCAGCGGCACCTTGTAGGTGTTGTCCCGCAGCGGCTCGGCCGCCTCCAGCTCCAGGTCGACGGCGTGCTCGAACGCGGCCGTCGTGGGCGCCGCGCCGAGCAGCGCCTCCTCGGCCCGCCGGGCCCGCCAGGGCCGGTGCGCGAGCGCGCCGAACGCGATGCCGGCCCGGTCCACCACGCCGTCCGCCAGGTGCAGCACGACGGCGACGGAGGCCAGCGCGAAGGCGTACGACGCCCGGTCCCGGGCCTTGCGGTAGGCCGACGGCAGCCCGGCCGTGGCGGCCGGCAGGACCACGCCGGTGATCAGCTCGCCGGGGCGGATCTCGGTGTCCCGCTCGGGGTGCTCGCCGGGCAGCCGGTGGAACTCGGCGGCGGGCACGCTCCGGGCGCCCTCCGTGCCGTACAGCTCCACGCGCGCGTCGAGGGCGGCCAGCGCCACCGCCATGTCCGAGGGATGGGTGGCGATGCACAGCGCGGACTGCCCGAGCACCGCGTGGTCGCGGTGCACCCCCTCCAGCGCGCCGCAGCCGGTGCCGGGCTCGCGCTTGTTGCAGGGCTTGGACAGGTCCTGGAAGTAGGGGCAGCGGGTGCGTTGCAGCAGGTTGCCGCCGGTGGTCGCGGCGTTGCGCAGCTGCCCCGAGGCACCCGCCAGCAGGGCCTGGGACAGCGCGGGGTAGCGGTCGCGGACGGCCGGATGGGCGGCGAGGTCGCTGTTGCGCACCATCGCGCCGACGCGCAGCGAACCGTCGGGCAGCTCCTCCACCGCGTCCAGCGGCAGCCGGGTGACGTCGACGAGCGCGGCGGGCGTCTCGACGCCGAGCTTCATCAGGTCGACCAGGTTGGTGCCCCCGCCGAGGTAGCGGGCGCCGGGGTGGGTGGCGAACGCGTCGGTGGCCTCCTCGACGCTGCCCGCCCGTACGTAGGCGAAGGGCTTCACGGGATCACGTCCTCGACCGCGTCGGCGATGCGCGGATACGCCCCGCACCGGCACAGGTTGCCGCTGAGCCGCTCCCGGATCTCCTCCCGGTCCAGCGGCACGGGCTCGCCGGAGGGCGTCGCCGGGTCCGTGACGTGGGAGGGATGACCGGCCTCGGCCTCGGCGAGCGCGCCGATCGCGGAGCAGATCTGGCCGGGGGTGCAGTAACCGCACTGGAAGGCGTCGCGCTCCAGGAACGCGCGCTGGAGCGGATGCAGTTCCTCGCCGTCCCCGGCGAGGCCCTCGACGGTGGTGACCTCACAGCCGTCCAGGGCGACGGCCAGCTGCAGGCAGCTGTTGACGCGCCGGCCGTCCACCAGGACCGTGCAGGCGCCGCACTGCCCGTGGTCGCAGCCCTTCTTGGCGCCCGTGAGCCCGAGATCCTCCCGCAGGAGGTCCAGCAGGACGCGACGGTGGTCGACGGTGAGGGTGTGGGGTTTGCCGTTGACCCGCAGGGTGGTGTCCGAGCGGGATGACCCGGACGTGCGGGAAGCGGGGGTGGCGCTCCGGTGCTGGCTGTCCATGGCGTCGCTGACCTTCCGGGACGGGCCGTGCTGCTGTGCAGACCGCGTATCCACGTCACGCCGACTGACACGTGAGGGTGCCCTCAGTCGGACACGACCTAGGGTGGCGCCATGACCACGGAACACGAGGTCCGTACGGACCCGGACCCGGCCGGCGTCGTGCGCGAGGCGTACGGGGCGTTGGCGGAGGTCGTCCGCCCCCTCGGGGACGAGGAGTCGTGGCTGCCGACCGACTGCGCCGGATGGGCGGTGCGCGATCTGGTGTTCCACCTGCTCGGGGACGCCCAGCGGGCCCTGGTGGCGCTGCACACCCCGGCCGCGGAACAGCCCGACCGGGACGCCGTCACCTATTGGCGGGACTGGACACCCGACCCCGTCGGCGCGGCCCACGGGCGGCGCTGGAACCGGGTCGCGGCGAGCATGTTCCTCGACTTCGGTCAGTTGAAGGAGTCGTACCTGGAGACGGCGGCGGCCACCGTGACGGCCGCGGCGACGGCCGAGCCCCGCCGCCGGGTGCGCACCCAGGGGCATGTGCTGACCGCCGGAGACCTGCTGACGACCCTCGGCGTCGAGGCGACCGTCCACCACCTCGACCTGACCGTCGCACCGGCCGCCGCGCCCGGGCCGTCACCGGCGGGGCTGACCGCGGTCCGCGCCACCCTCGACGGCCTCCTGGGCCGCCCGGTCCCGCTGGACTGGAGCGACGAGCACTACGCCCGCGCCGCCACCGGACGCGCCGGGCTCACCGACGACGAACGGCGGGTCCTGGGAGCCGACGCGAACCGCTTCCCGCTCTTCAGCTGAGCCGCGCCGGCCACCGGCGGTCGTCAGGCGCCGCTCCCGGCCGACGGCGGGGTCCGACGGCCACCGGCCTCGGGCCGCGGTGCCCGGCCGGCGCTCCTGAACCGTTCCAGCGTGCGGGTCAGCCCGCGCAGCGGGGAAGGCGACGGCGCCGCTGACGGCGGAGCCGCGGCCGGCGCCGGACCGGCGGACTCCCGGTACGCGGCCAGCGCCTCGGCCGCGCGTTCGGCCGCCTCCCGGTACAGGTCGCGGGACTGCGTCATGGCCTCCAGCGCCTCGGCGTACATGGCCACCAGCTTGCGCTCGCGGGCCAGTTCCTCCTCCAGGGTCAGCAGCCGCCAGTCCTCCCGCAGCGCCCTGAGCGCCTCCTCGGCGCCGTCCACGAGCGGCCGGGGCAGCGCCGCGAAGGCCGTGACCGCCGCGATGAGGTCGACGGGCTCGGTGCCGTCCAGGAAGACGCTGCGGACGGAGAAGTCCTGGGCGTCGTAGTCGGCCGGGGCCGGGGTGCCGGGCAGGATCACCGCGCCGCCGCGCGGCACCTGGACGCCGAAGTCCTCCAGCGCCCAGTTGACGACCCGCAGCTGCTGCGGAGCCGCGCGGTGCTCGACCACGCGGTGGCGCAGGCTCGCGGGCAGCCGCTCCGCCAGCGGCACCCGGCCGCGGTGGTCGGGGGTCATCGCCTCGTGCACGACGACGTGGATGTTCCACGCTCCGCGCCCGGCCTCCTTGATCAGCCGCCGTACGGCCTTGTCGTCGTCCGGCAGGGTGTTGATCCCCCGCAGCCGCAGACCGGTGGCGATGTCGCGGTCCCAGGTGACGTCGGGGTCATCGGGCCAGAACATGGTGGCGGGCGACGGCCACGCGGGGTCCCAGGCCTCCTCGGCCTCCGCGAGCAGGGTCCACTCCTGTCCGCCCGCCGAGCCGGGCGACAGCGTCAGCCGGGCGCGCACGGTGACGGTGCCGCCGGCCTTCCAGCGCGCTTCGAAGACGCGTACGCCGTGTGCGCCGTCCTCGGCCGGGCCGTCGGGCAGCTCCTGGAAGTCGTCGAGGACGTGACGGTCCTTGAGCCGTCGCAGGGTGCGCCGGACGGTGTCCTCCGCGGCGGATCCGACGTGGCGGCCGCGAGCCGGCCACACCGTGGGGGGAGTCGTGGGGCGGGCGGCGGTGGGAGAGGTCGGCATGAGTCCATCTGTGAGGCGGGGATACGGGCGAAAGGCCAGTATCGTCGCCGCGGGCCGCCGGAGATCACCCGGGGTCCGCCGACCGGGCGTGCCGCGCGTCGTGCCCGGCGCGGTTCGCCGGGGCGGAAGGCGGGTCGTGGGCGAGGCTGGGCAGGGGGGACGGCGGAAGACCTCACGACACGACAGGGAGCGACCCGATGAACCTCGACCTCGGCGGGCGGACCGCGCTGGTGACCGGCTCTTCGCAGGGCATCGGAGCGGCGATCGCCGCCCAGCTGGCCCGGGCCGGTGCCACGGTGGGCGTCAACGGACGCGACGCTGCCCGACTGGCGGAGAGCGTCGTCGAGCTGAGGGCCGCGGTGCCCGACGGCGAGTTCGTCCCCGTCGCCGCCGACCTCGGCACCGAGGAGGGCGCGGACCGGGCCGTCCGTACGCTGCCCGACGTGGACATCCTGGTCAACAACCTCGGCATCTTCGGCGCCGTCCCCGCGCTGGAGATCAGCGACGACGAGTGGCGCCGCTACTTCGAGATCAACGTCCTCGCGGGCGTCAGGCTGACGCGCGCCCATCTCCCCCGAATGAGGGAACGGGGCTGGGGCCGGGTGCTGTACATCGCGAGTGACTCGGCCGTGGTCATCCCGGCCGAGATGATCCACTACGGGGTCTCCAAGACGGCCCTGCTGGCGGTGAGCCGCGGCTTCGCCAAGGAGGCGGCCGGCAGCGGCGTCACGGTGAACTCCGTCATCGCCGGACCGACCCGTACCGAGGGCGTCGAGGACTTCGTGTACCAGCTGGTCGACCGCGACCTGCCCTGGGAGGAGGCGCAGCGGGTCTTCATGCGCGAACACCGCCCGCAGTCGCTGCTCCAGCGGCTGATCGAGCCCGAGGAGATCGCCAACCTCGTGGTCTACCTCAGCTCGGAGCAGGCGTCCGCGACGACCGGCGCGGCGGTGCGCGCCGACGGGGGCTACGTCGACTCGATCCTCCCGTAGGCGGCGCTCAGGGGGGCCGTCGCGGCTACCGCTTCTCGTTCTTCCGGGGCGCCCGGGTCTCGCGTCCGCCGACCACGTCCGTGACGCCGGACTCGTCCGCCGTGTCGTCGCCGGGGCGCGGTGTGCTCCGGCCGCCGGGCTGCCCGCCGCCCGTGGTGCCGTAGCCGCCCGGCACGCCGGGCACGCTGTCGGCGTCGGCCTGCTCACGGCTGATGTGCCGGGTGGCCCGCACATTGGCGTGCCGCTCCGGATAGGGATACTCGAAGGGCCGGGCCGCGGCGCGCTCCTCCTCGGTCCGCTCGGCCCGGGCCGTGTCCTGCGGTTCCGGGCGTTCGGGGGGTTCTGGAGTCCTGCTGTCAGTCATGGCGTCCGCGTACCCATGAGGCGCGGGGCCATGTGGCGTCACTGGTCCGGTGATGCCGCGCGCCGCCGGTCCGCGGCGTCCCAGGCCCGCGTGTCGCGGGGCTCGACGTACGGCTCGTCCTCGGGCGGATGGCCGCCGTCGATGACGCGCTGCCGGGCCAGTTCGGCGTCGAACTCCAGACCGAGGAGGATCGCCAGGTTCGTCACCCACAGCCAGACCAGGAAGACGATGACGCCCGCCAGCGTGCCGTACGTCTTGTTGTACGAGCCGAAGTTCGCCACGTAGAAGGCGAACCCGGCGGAGGCCACCAGCCAGACCAGCAGGGCGATGACGCTGCCCGGCGTGATCCACCTGAAGCCCCGCGGGCGGGCGTTCGGCGTGGCCCAGTACAGGATCGCGATCATGCTCGTGACGAGCAGCACCAGGACGGGCCACTTGGCGATGGACCACACGGTCAACGCGGTGTCGCCGACGCCGAGCGCGCTGCCCGCCTGCCGGGCCAGAGTGCCGGTGAACACCACGATGAGCGCGCTGACCACGGCGAGCACGAGCAGCACCACGGTCAGGGCCACCCGCAGCGGCAGCACCTTCCACACCGGCCGTCCCTCCGGCACGTCGTAGACCGCGTTGGCCGCGCGGATGAACGCGGCCACGTAGCCGGACGCCGACCAGACGGCACCGAGCAGACCGACCACCGCCAGTACGGAGCCCAGGCCGGCCTTGGACTGCAGCTGCTTCACGGCGTCGGTGATGACGTCCCGCGCGGACCCGGGGGCGAGCTTCTGGATGTTGTCCAGGACCTCCTGGGTGGCGGACTGCCCGGCGATCCCCAGCAGCGAGACCAGCACCAGCAGAGCGGGGAACAGCGACAGGATCCCGTAGTAGGTCAGGGCGGCGGCGCGGTCGGTGAGCTCGTCGTCCTTGAACTCGGACAGGACGCGCCGCAGCAGCGCGGACCACGAGCGCTTCGGCAGCTGGGTGGGGGAGTCGGGAGCGGCCCGCTCGGTGGAGGCGCCCGGACCGTAGTCCTCGGGCGTCTTGCCGTCCGCCGTACGGTCCTGGTCCGGTGCGTGCTTCCCGTCGTGGGGAGGGGGCTGTTCTGCCATGTCCGGCGGGTTGCCCGTCGCGGCGTGTCCACGCCTGTGCGCCCGTGCTCGCGCCGGTGCGCCGGTGTCCGCACCGGGTGTGCGGCGCGCACCCGAGGTGGTGCCGCTCACTCGTGGCGGAGGGCCCCGGGCCGCCCGCACCATGGTTCGCGCGGACAGGTCCCGCCCACCATCCGCACCGGGGCGCGGGCCTGCCCGCGCCCCCTTCTTCCCGGGCCGAATCGTCGCAGTATGCCGCACCGGGGGCACGTTCCTCTGGAAAATGCCAAAGCCCTCACCGGATGCGTGCACCTTCCGTAGTCTCGGCGTCACGTTCGCGGTACAGCCGTGCAGGGGGAGGGGATCCGGCGTGCCCGGAATCGACGAGAGTCTGCTGGAAGCCATGCGGCTGCCCGGCGCCCGGGGCGCTTCGCTGGTCGACTGGATCAGCGGACTCGCCCTCGGCGCGGTGGGTGAAGCGCCGGGCGGCGACCCGGAGGCGACGGCCGCGGAGACGGCCGAACTCGCCCGGCACGTCGCCGAGAGCGGCTCCCTGGCACCGGCCGGCGAGTCCGCCGTGCCGGAGAAGGAACCGCCGGTCGAGGACATGATCGTCACGACGGGAGACTCCTACCACCTGCTCAGGTTCGTCAGCACCCCCTTCGACAGCACCGTCTTCCTCCACCTCTGGCTGGACCGCAACGACGGAAACCTCGCCCTGGCGCGCATCCGGCTGGCCGAGATGGCGGACCGGCTGGTGCTCGGATGACCGCGGCGGCGACGGCGTGGACCGAGCACGGGACGACGTCCGAGGCGCTCGGCACCCTGGCGGCCGAAGGCGCGACCGGCGCCCTGTCGGGCGAGCGCGGCATCGTCTACCTCTCCGCGGGCCGCGTCGTGCACGTGGAGTCGGCGCTCACCCCGGACCTCGGCGCGCTGCTCACCCGCAGCGGCGCCGTCCCGCCGGACGGCTGGTGGGAGGCGGTCGACCGGGGCGGCATCCACCACCGGGTCGGACACCGGCTGGTGGACAGCGGCCGGCTCGCCGCCGGTGCCCTGGAGGTCTGCCACCTGGGCGCGCTCTTCGACGCCGCGTACTTCGTCCTCGCCCACGACACGCGCGCGCACCGCTTCCGGCCGGGTGCCCTGCACTGGCTCGGCGCGGTGCGGTCCGTGCCCGTGGACACCGTCGTGCGGGAGTCGCGCCGCCGCCGCGACCTGCTGGAGCGCATCTGGCCGGACCCCGACATCGACGTCGTGCCACTCGCCCGTGTCCCCGGCGCCGGCACCGGCGACCTCCCGGCCCGGCGCGGCCGGACCCTGACCCAGGTCGACGGCGTGCGCACCGCCGCGGACATCGCCGCGTCCCTCGCCTGCCGCACCTACCACACCCTCGTCGAACTGCGCCGCCTGGCCGCCGACGGACTCGTCACCGCCGCCCCGAGCACACCCCCGCCGGCCCCGGCGGGCCAGGAGGCGTACCCGGCCGCCTGGGACGACCCGGACACGGCACTGCTGCGACGGCTCCGAGACGCCCTGGAGGCCCTGTGATCCGCGCGCGTCGCCAGCGTGCCGAAAGGAGACTGCTCATCATGGCCGTCGAGAGCGACGTCCTGGACGAACTGCACCGCCTGCGCAACCGCGTGCCCCAGCTGACCGGATCGCTCGCTGCCACCGTCGACGGGCTCGTACTGGCCCACGACGCGCCGGGCACCGAACCCGAGGGCCTCGCCGCGCTCACCGCCGCCGCCCTCGGCGTCGCCCACCGCATGGCCGAGGCCACCGCACGCGGCGGCTTCCGCGAACTGCTGCTGCGCGGGGCCGACGGCTACGTCGCCACCTACGCGGCCGGGCCGGCCGCCGTGCTCACCCTGCTCGCCGACGGCCGCGTCAACGTGGGACGGCTGCACCTGGAGGGCCGGCGCAGCGGCGCCCGCATCGGCGAACTCGTCGCCGCCCACATCGGTCACGACCGCACCCGCCCCGGCGACCGGCCGGCACCGGGCGAGCACGCCACGACGACGCCCGCCGACCTGGCGCGGCCGATCGGCACGCTGCCGGTGCGCACCCCGCAACGGCCCGCACACGAACCACGCCCCCAGGCCGGCGGCCACCGCCGGCCCATCTGACTCCGGTCAGGTGTCCACCGATCACGTACGGAAGGAAACCCGCGCATGGCCAACCTGGAGACCTCGCTCAAGGAATGCCTGAGCTCGATCGACGGAGCGACCGCCGCGGCGCTGGTCGACTACACCAGCGGCATGGCCCTCGGCACGCTGGGCGGCACCAAGGACTTCAACCTGGAGGTCGCCGCCGCCGGCAACACCGACGTCGTGCGGGCCAAGCTGCGCACGATGGAACTGCTCGGTCTGAAGGAGGAGATCGAGGACATCCTGATCACCCTGAACAGTCAGTACCACCTGATCCGCCTGCTCAAGGGCCGCGGCGGCAACGGGCTGTTCCTCTACCTCGTGCTCGACGGCAGCCGCGCCAACCTGGCGATGGCCCGGCACCAGCTGCGCCGCATCGAGGGCGAGCTGGAGGTCTGACACCCTTCGGCACGACGGCACGGCACACGGGTGCGGCCCGGCGGGACGCCCCGCCGGGCCGCACCCGGGCATCCGCGGCTCAGGCGCCGCTCTCCCTGAGCATGTCCTCGCGCTCGACGAGCTTCACGCGCTCGCGTCCCTGCGGCTCGCCCAGCGCCTTCTCCGCGGCGTCCAGGCGGTACCAGCCGTCCCACGTGGTGAAGCGGACGTTCCGCTCGGCCAGGTACGCGTCCACGGCCTCCGGGCCGGGAGAGGCGGGCGTGTGCAGGCGGCCATGGGCGTAGTCGTCCAGCAGGTTGGACACCGTCTCGTTGGCGTCGCCCTTGGTGTGGCCGATCAGGCCGACCGGGCCGCGCCGGATCCAGCCGGTGACGTACGTCGACTGCAGGTGCTCGCCGGACTCCTGGACGACGCGCCCGCCCTCGTCCGGGACCGTGCCGGAGTCGAGGTCCCAGGGCAGCTTGGGGAGCTGGTCGGACAGGTAGCCGACGGCCCGGTAGACCGCCTGGACGTCCCAGTCCTTGAACTCGCCGGTGCCCTTGACGTTGCCGGTGCCGTCCAGCGCGGTGCGCTCGGTGCGCAGCCCGACGACCTTGCCGTCCTCGCCGAGGATCTCGGTGGGCGACTCGAAGAAGTGCAGGAACAGCTTGTGCGGACGGTCGCCGACGTCGCGGATCGCCCAGTTCTCCAGGGTCTTGGCGACCATGTCGGCCTGCTTGTTGCCCCGCCGGGTCGCGATCGAGCCGTCGTCGTAGTCGATGTCCTCGGGGTCGACGATGACCTCGATGGTGGGGGAGTGGTCCAGCTCCCGCAGCTCCATCGGGCTGAACTTCGCCTGCGCCGGGCCACGGCGGCCGAAGACGTGGATCTCCAGGGCCTTGTTGGCCTTGAGACCCTCGTAGACGTTCGGCGGGATCTCGGTCGGCAGCAGCTCGTCGGCCGTCTTGGCGAGGACGCGGGCCACGTCGAGGGCGACGTTGCCGACGCCGAGGACGGCGACCTTCTCCGCCTCGAGCGGCCAGGTGCGCGGCACGTCCGGGTGGCCGTCGTACCAGGACACGAAGTCGGCGGCGCCGTAGGAGCCGTCGAGGTCGATGCCGGGTATGGACAGCGCCCGGTCGGCCGTGGCGCCCGTGGCGAAGATCACGCCGTCGTAGAACGTGCGCAGGTCGTCCAGGCTGATGTCGGTGGGGTAGTCCACGTTGCCGAAGAGACGGATCTGCGGCTTGTCGAGCACCTGGTGCAGGGCGGTGATGATGCCCTTGATCCGCGGATGGTCGGGGGCGACGCCGTAGCGGATGAGCCCGAACGGGGCGGGCATGCGCTCGAAGATGTCGATGGACACGCCGGGGTCGGCGGCCACCTCGGACTTGAGCAGGGCGTCGGCGGCGTAGATCCCGGCCGGGCCGGATCCGACGATGGCTACCCGCAGAGGGCGGGGCATGTTCAGGTTCCCTTCGAGCGGTAACAGATCGACTCTCCGGGAAGCCTAAGCTGAGGCAAGCCTAAGTCGGTACGCGGGTCCGGTCTATGGGGCCATAAGGTCAGCTTATGGGAGCTCATGGCTCGGCTTTGCGGTCCGGGTTTGAACCTCCGGTCACGGGTGACGCAGGCGTGGGGCGCGGCGAACGCGCCCCACGTCCACCTGGTGAGGGGAGCCCCTGTGCAGCGTCCGGACGACCGCCCGGAACCGAACCGGTGGCGGGCCCTGTGGGTGACGCTGGTCGCCGGCTTCATGAGCCTGCTGGACGTGACGATCGTCGCCGTCGCCCTGCCGTCCATGCAGCGGGAACTGCACGCCTCCGCGGCGTCCGTGCAGTGGGTCGTGTCCGGCTACGCCCTCGCGTTCGCCCTGACCCTGGTCACGGCCGGCCGGATCGGCGACGCGTTCGGCAGGCGCCGCGTGTTCCTCGTCGCCCTCGCCGCCTTCGTGGTGTTCAGCGCCGCGGCGGGGGCGGCACCCGGCATCGAGCTGCTGGTGGCCGCCCGGCTCGCCCAGGGAATCGCCGCGGGCAGCCTCGCGCCGCAGAACTCGGCGCTGATCCAGCAGCTCTTCCGGGGCGCCGAACGCGGACGCGCCTTCGGCCTCTTCGGCGCCACCGTGGGTGTCTCCAGCGCCGTGGGCCCGGTCGTCGGCGGTGTGATCCTGGCCCTGGCCGGGCCCGAGGGATGGCGGTGGATCTTCTACGTCAACGTGCCCGTGGGGGTGGTCGCGTTCCTGCTCGGCCTCCGCCTGCTGCCGCGGGTCGCGCCCGGCGGCCGGGGACGCCTGGACCCGGTGGGCGTCGCGCTCCTGGGGGCCGGGATCCTCGCCGTGATGCTGCCGCTGGTGCTCGCCGAGGCGGGCGGGGTGCGCCGCTCGTGGTGGCTGTTTCCGGCGGGGCTGCTGGTCCTGCTCGGCTTCGCGGGGTGGGAGCGCCGTGTCGCCCACCGCGGCGGGGAGCCGCTGCTGGACCCGGGACTGCTCACCGAGACCCGCGGCTACGCCACCGGCGCGGGCCTGGGCGCCCTGTACTTCGTCGGGTTCAGCGGCGTGTGGCTCGTCTTCGCGCTCTTCTTCCAGAACGGGCTGGGCTTCTCGCCCCTGATGTCCGGACTGGCGGTGACCCCGTTCGCCGTGGGCTCCGCCACCGCGGCGGCCGTGGCCGGGCGGCTGGTGGAGCGGCTCGGACGGCTGCTGACCGTCTGGGGACTCGTCGCCGCCATGGCGGGACTCGGAACGACCGCGCTGGTGCTGTGGCTCGCCCCCTCCGACCGCGCCGCCTGGTTCGCGGCCCCGGCGCTGCTGGTGGGCGGGCTCGGCAGCGGCTGTGTGATCTCCCCCAACATCACCATGACGCTGCGGGACGTCCCCGTGCGGATGGCGGGCGCCGCCGGCGGGGCCCTCCAGACGGGTCAGCGCCTCGGCGGCGCCGTGGGCACCGCCGCGCTGCCGGGACTGTTCTACCTGACGCTGAACGCCACCCACGACGACTACCACGAGGCCATGGCCCTGTCGGTCGGCTCCGGTGTCGCCGCCATGCTGTGCGCCCTGACCGTCGCCGTCCTCGACTGGCGCCGGGACCGCCACGGCAAGGCCGGCTGCCCGCCGGAGACGTCCCACAGCCACACCCACGCGGGGCACGGCTGAGAGACCGTCCTCCGGAGAACCGCCCCGGCCCGCTCAGCGGCGCTTGCCGAACTTCCGCAGCATCTCCTGCGCCTGCGCACGGCGGCGGGGGTCCGCGGCGGCGCGGCGCACCTGCTCCGCCGTCCGGCGGCCCTGCGGGCTGCGCGCGAACTCCTTGATCCGGTCCAGCATTCCGGGCATGACGTCCTCCGGGTCGACGGGCCTGTCCTCATGTACGTCGTCCTTGTACCCGGCGGGCCCCGGATCAGCCCGCGGGAAGATCCCGGGTTTGACGCCGCCGGGACGGGCGACCCGCAGGACAGGACATCGCAACCCAACGCCGTGAGGTGAGCACACGTGGCCGGCAACCAGAAGTCCAAGGCCAAGATGGAACAGGCCAAGGGGAAGGCGAAGGAGGCGGCGGGGCGTGCCGTCGGCAACGAGAGGATGACGGCCGAGGGCCGCGCCGAGCAGTCGAAGGGCGACGCACGCCAGGCCAAGGAGAAGGGCAAGGACGCGTTCCGGCACTGACGCCGGCGGCGGCGAAGCGGCACCACGCGGGCCGCGGGAGAGGGCGTACGGCCCCTTCCGCGGCCCGTCGCCTTGCCCGGCGGGATCAGTCGATGTGGTAGCTGTCGCCGTACACCCGCCAGTGCAGCGGCGGATCGAGGTCGAGGTTGCCCGCGCGCAGGAAGACGCGCTGGGCCGTGTCGACCCGGCTGGTGTCGCTGTGCGCCGCCTCCTGCCTCATCGCCCACACCCGCGCGTCGAGGAAGGCGTGCAGGTAGGTCACCTCGTCGCCGCCGAGGGCCGGGGGCCGGGCGTGGCGCAGGGCCCGCTCGCGGATCGCGGGGAAGCCGGCGCGGTCGTCGCCGCCGCCGTGCATCACGATCGCGTCGTAGTACGCGAACTGGCCGAGGGTCCTCAGACCGTCCTCGGTGGCCTGCCGGACGGCCGGGCCGAAGTACACGCGGTCGCGTTCGTCGTCCTGGGCCCGGCAGAACTCCCGGTCGCGGGCGGCCCGGCGCCAGTCCCCGGGGAAGTCCGGGTCGAGACCCGCGTGCGAGTCGGAGCCGTTCACCGCGCGCAGCGCCGGCAGATGGCGCGCGAGCACGTTGCCCGGCCTGCGGTCGGTGTAGAGCTCCACCAGGTCGAGCATGTCGCCGGTGCCCGAGCAGAAGCCGATGATGCCCGCGGTGTAACCGCGGCCGTCCCCGATGTCCTCGATGTAGGCGTACTGCGCCTTCCAGTCGAGCGAGGAGTTCTCGGCGCTCGACACCAGACGCATGGCGATCTCCTTCTTCGCCGGGTCGCCGAGCCCTGCCCGGCGCCCGGGCGCCGCGCGTGACGGGCGCAGGAGAGGGAGCGCCGCCGGCGACGCGGAGGTCAGGGCGAGCAGGGCGCCGCGCAGGACACCCCGGGGGCGCGCCGGATCGGGGGAGGGGTGGTTCACGGATTCTCCTGGTGTTCGGACCGACGGACGACGCCCGGCCCCGTCAGGGCACCGGCTGCTCCGCCCAGATGACCTTGCCGGCCGGCGTGTAGCGGGTGCCCCACCGTTCGGCGAGCTGTGCCACGAGGAACAGTCCGCGCCCGCCCTCGTCGGTCATGGCCGCGTAGCGCAGGTGCGGTGAGGTGCTGCTGCTGTCGAAGACCTCGCATATCAGGCTGCGGTCGCGCAGCACCCGCACGTGGACGGTCTCGCCGCCGTACCGGATCGCGTTGGTGACCAGCTCGCTGAGGATCAGCTCCGTCGTGAACGCCAGCTCGTCCAGCCCCCACTCCGCCAGCCGCCGGGTGACCTGCGCCCGCACCTCGCCCACGGCGGCCGGGTCGGACGGCACCCGCCACTCGGCGACCCGGTCCGGACCCAGCACGCGGGTCCGGGCGACGAGCAGGGCGATGTCGTCGCCCGGCCGGTCCGGGAGCCGGGCGTCGAGGACGGTCCGGCAGGTGTCCTCCGGCGACTCGCCCGAGTTCTCCAGCGCCCTGCGCAGCTGTTCGAGACCGACGTCGATGTCGTGCTCCCGGTCCTCCACGAGCCCGTCGGTGTACAGCACGAGCCGGCTGCCCTCCGCCAGGTGCAGCTCGGCCGTCTCGAACGGCAGACCGCCCAGGCCCAGCGGGGGGCCGGCGGGCACCTCGGGGAACTCCACGCTGCCGTCCGGGCGGATCAGGGCGGGCGGCGGATGACCGGCCCGGGCGACCACACAGGTGCCGGCGACCGGGTCGTAGATCGCGTAGAGGCAGGTCGCGCCGGTGACCGGGGCGCTGCCGTCCTCGGCGGTCTCGTCCTGGTCGATCCGGGCGACCAGCTCGTCCAGCAGGGTGAGCAGCTCCTCGGGCGGCAGGTCCAGCGCGGAGAAGTTGTGCACCGCGGTCCGCAGCCGGCCCATGGTGGCCGCGGCGTGCAGCCCGTGGCCGACGACGTCGCCCACCACGAGCGCGACCCGGGCCCCGGAGAGCGGCAGCACGTCGAACCAGTCCCCGCCGACCCCCGCCTGCGCGGGCAGATAGCGGTGGGCGACGTCCAGGGCGTTCTGCTCGGGCATCCTCCGGGGCAGCAGACTCCGCTGCAGCGTCACCGCCATGCCGTGCTCGCGCGTGTAACGGCGCGCGTTGTCGATGGCCACCGCGGCACGCGCGACCAGCTCCTCGGCGAGCGTCAGCTCGTCCTCGTCGAACGGCTCGGGCCGCCGGGAACGCCAGAAGCCGACCACCCCGAGCACCAGGGCGCCCGCGCGCAGCGGCACGGCGATCAGCGAGTGGATGCCGTAGTCCACGATCTGCGCGGAACGTTCGGGGTCCTGCGCCTGCCAGCCCGGGGCCTGTCCGAGGTCCGGCTCCAGGACCGGGCGGCCGGTGGCCAGGGCCTGGCCCTGCGGGGAGGACGCCACGAAGCGGATCTGCCGGCCCACCGGGTAGAGCGGCGCGTCCTCGTCGACGCCGCTGATCGCGGTGCGGCGCAGCGGGGTCACCGCCTCCGGCTGGCCGCCGCTCAGCACCGAGTCGAACAGGTCCACGGTGACGTAGTCCGCGAACCGGGGCGCGGCCAGCTCCGCCAGCTCCTCGGCGGTCCGGGTGACGTCCAGGCTGGTGCCGATGCCCACCCCGGCGTCGTACAGCATGTCCAGCCGCTCCCGGGCGGTCTCGGCACGGCCGGACAGGGCCCGCAGCTCCGTGGAGTCGCGCAGGGTGGCGACGCTGCCGGGCGGGCCGCCCCGCTCGTCCGTGGGCCGCAGGTTGATCGCCAGCAGCCGGTCCTTGACCAGGTGCACCTCGTCCGTGGCGACCCGCCCGGACTCCAGCAGCCGCGCCGTGTCGTCGGGCAGGCCGAGGTCAAGGACGTGCCGGCCCTCGGCGTCGGGGGGCAGGTCGAGCAGGCGGTGCGCCTCGTCGTTGGCGAGCAGCAGCCTGCCCTCCCCGCCGATGATGAGCACGCCCTCCCGGACGGAGTGCAGGACCGCGTCGTGGTGTTCGTACATCCGGGTCATCTCGTGCGGGCCCAGGCCGTGCGTCTGCCGCAGCAGCCGTCGGCTGACCAGCGCGGTGCCCGCGGTCGCCAGGGCGAGTCCGACGCCCGCGGCGATCAGTACCAGCGGCAGCTGCCGGTCGACGGCGCCGCCCACGTTCTCCGTCGTGATGCCGGCCGAGACCACGCCGACGACCTTCCCGCCCGGCGCCTCGACCGGTACCACGGCCTGGACCAGCCGGCCTATGGTGCCGTTGATCTCCTCGACGACGGTCTGCCCGGCCAGCGCGGGGGCGATGTTCCCCACGAACTTCTTGCCGATGCGCTCGGGGATCGGATGCGTGTAGCGGACCCCGTCGGTGTTCAGGACGACGATGAAGTCCACGCCCGTCGCCTTGCGCGCCGCCTCGGCCCGCGGCTGGAGCACCGCCGTGGGATCGGGGCTGCGCAGGGCTTCGACGATGCCGGGGGAGTTCGCGAACGTCGAGGCCACGGCGACCGACCGGTTGCGGGCCTCCACCGTGCTGTCGCGCTGCACCTGGAGCACGAGCGAGACCGCCGCCACCACCACGAGCAGCAGCACGATGACCACGTTCAGCACGAAGACCTGGCCGGCGACACTGCGTCCGGACAGCGCCGACCGCAGAGCCGCGACTCGACCCCGCCGCCCCGCGGCCGCTGCCCGTCGTGACCGGTCCGCGTCGCGCTGCCGGGCGAGCGAACCGATGGGACGACGGGGCGACCGCTGTCCCGATCGACCCATCAGTCGGACCATGTGCCCATGTCTACACTGCCGGGCCGCGTGAGGCGAGGGGCATCCGCGGGGACGGCTGTGTCCCGGGGACCGGACTGGGGACCCGCCTTCGCCCGGGGCTCCCGAGGCCGGGCGGGCGGGTGGCGAGCCGCGGAGCGATGTCGTCTGGGCGGTCGGTGGCCCGCAGCGCGGTGATGCCGTGGTCGATGTCGGTGCCGGGCCGTTCCGTCGGTGCGGTCGCTCTCGCCCGAGGACGGCACCGGGATCGAGCCGGAAGCGGTCAGTGGGCAGTGGGCCTGCGGGTCCACGCCCAGCGCCACCCCGCCGGGAAGGTCCGGTACCCCGGTGCGCCCGTCCGGGTGGCGCAGGATCGGCGGCGGATGCCCGGCGCGGGCCCGTCCCGTGGCCGGGTCCAGCCGGATGCGGCAGCGGCTCGCGAACCGGGACCGGCGTGACGCAGGACGGTCAGGACGCCGTACGTCCGCGTCGGGCGTCGGCGACGGGGAAGGGGCTGTCCGGCCCCCCTCGCCGCCGGCCACCTCGGCGAGGCCCCCCGGGTGGACAGCCACCGGACGGTCACCGAGGCGTGTCTCGCGTCAGCCGCTGCGCCCGCGTCACCGTCCGGGGCATCACCGACACGTACTCGTGGTGCAGCGGCGGCACCCCGCTGCTGTTCGACGGCGACCACGGCAAGAAGCCCGCGTACGACGCGGTCCTGGCCGCGCTCGGCCGCTCGGGCGGCGGTGACGGGGGAGGCGGCGCAGGCGACGGCACGGTGAGCCGCACGGCCACCTGCACGCGGGCCGCGGACCGGAGCACCGGCTGCAACGGCCAGGTCACCATCACCGCCGGGAGCAAGCCGGTCACCTCATGGTCGACGCCGGTCGCCCTGACGCCGCCGCAGCAGGTATCCGCCACCTGGAACGGCTCGCCGTCCTGGGACGCCAGTGGCACCGGCATGACGGTACGGCCGAGTGGGAACGGCTCCCTCGCGGCAGGGACGTCGACCAGCTTCGGGTTCACCGTGGCGAAGAACGGCAGCACCACCGCACCGGCCGTCGGCACCCGCACCGCCGCCCGAATCGCCCCCCGGGGCCGTCAGGGCCGGACGTAGGGCCGGGTCATGATCTCCAGGTTGTGGCCGTCCGGATCGTCGAAGTACGCGCCCCGGCCGCCGAACAGCCGGTTGATCCGGCCGGGTTCGGTGTGCCGGGGGTCGGCGTAGTACGTGACGCCGACCGCGTCCAGGCGGGCGATCATGCCGTCGAACCGTTCCTCGGGCACGAGGAACGCGTAGTGCTGCGACTGGATCGGCTCGTCCCGCTTCTCGTAGTAGTCGAGGGTCACGCCGTTGCCGAGGTCGACGGGCAGGAACGGGCCGAACGGAGCGCCGACCTCCAGCCCGAGGATCGCGGCGAGGAACTCGGCGGACAGCCGCCGGTCCCGGGCGAGGACGGCGGTGTGGTTCAGCTGCACGGTCGTGGTCGACGGCTCGGGGGAGTACGGGTACTGCTGATCGTCAGGCATGTCTCGGAGGTCTCCGGGTCTCGGGTTGGGTGGCGCGGCGCCCGCTGTACGGGCGTCCGGAACGAGGTCGCGGAGACGGGGGGCGGGCCTCGGGCCCGCCGCGAGGTCATGCCGGGGCCGGGACCCTCACTCGTGTATGGCCCATGGCCGACCCGGCAGTCACCCGGCCGACGTTACTGACCGCCGTGGACCGGGTCAACGCCGTTTCCGTCGCCCCGCGGTGGTCGTCACCTGTCCGGAACGGGGTGTGTGCGGCGGAAGTTGGGGCAAAGCAAGGGGCGGGGCCGGTTCGGTGCGTATCGTGATTCAGCGCGGGCCTTCGCTTCCACTCCTGGGCCCCGGACCGGACGGTGAGGCTCTGTATGACTCCGGCGCACAGACCCGATGCCGCGGACGCCCCTGCCGTGTCCACCACGGTGGAGTTCAGGGGCGGATCGGCGATGATCCCGGCTTCCCGGGACATCGTCCAGGGCTTCGTCGCGCGACTCGTCGAGGCCGGTGTGAAAACGGCCGACACCTTCCTGGACGCCGCCCGCCTGGTCGCCAGCGAACTGGTGACCAACGCGCTCCGGCACGCGCCCGGCCCGTGCCGGCTGGTGCTGACGCTGGTGGAGGACGCCGTGGAGATAGCGGTGTCCGACACGGGGGAGGCATTCCCCACGTTCCTGCCGAGCGATCCCCTGCGCGTCGGCCGGCACGGCCTGGAGATCGTGACGCGCCTGTGCGACGAGGTCATCACCAAGCCGCACGCGACCGGCAAGACCGTCTCCGCGCGTCTGCCGCTGCGGTGATCCGCCGGCACCGGCGGCCCGGGCGCGCCGCTCTCAGGCGGCCAGGGCCTGGTCGACGGTGGGATAGCAGGGGATGAGCGTGTCCACCCCGACGAGTTGCAGGACCCGCAGGACGGCCTGCTGCGGCGCGGCCAGCCGGAAGGAGACGCCGCGGGAGTCGGCTGCCTGGTGCGTGGAGATCAGCACGTTGATGCCGCTGGAGTCCAGGAAGGCGACCTCCGAGAAGTCGACCACCGTGACCGGCGCCGTCTCCACACAGGACAGCAGGACGTCGCGGAGCTGACTGCTGCCGTCGAGATCGACTTCTCCGGCGAGGGTGACGACGCTGATGTCCCCGCCCGTGGTGGTACGGGTGATCAGCAGCCGCTCGGGTACTGCCGCTCCCTCGATGTCCGCCACGCTTTCCTCACTTCTCGCATATGCCCGGCCGTCGTTGGTGGGATGATGTTAAGGCTCTTCGGGGGTCGTGTGTGCCACTTGTGCGGACCGGAAGGGGTCCCCGGGCGGGCCGCGGTGTCTCGACGCGCGCGATGGCCGTCCTCTGACTACCGTCGAGGTGTGGTGGCTCACACATTCGAAGAGCTCGTGCACAAGCGCCGCGCGGCGGACCAGGCACACCACCGGGTCGAGGAGCTGCGCGACTCGTACGGGCCTCCTACGCAGCAAGAGTGGACCCGACGGCAGTCGCAGACGTACGAGACCGCCGTACGGGCATGGCGCGACCTGGACCGGGACGCGCAGACCGCGATGACGGAGTACGGCAAGGAGGAGGGCCAGTCCCGGCACAAGCTCGAGGCGAAGGTCCGCAAGGCCGTCCAGGACGGGCGACCGGGGACCTGAGCGGCTTGTCACCGGCCCCGGCCCGGGCCGGGCGGTCATGTGTTCCGTGCCCGCCCGCGATCCGCGGCCGGGGCCCACGCCCGTGGGTCCGGGCCCCGGCCTGTGGCTGGGGCCCGGACCCTTGGCTCGGGCTCTTGGCCTGATCCTGGATCTGGGCCCTTGCCCAGGCCCGGGTCCGTCGCTTCGATCTCCTGTCGGACTTGCCGATCGGGCCGTGGTGAGGCCAGGCGCCCGTGGGGCCCGGGTCAGCCCTGCCGGGCCGCGGCCTCGCCGACGAGGCCGCGCACCGCGCCCAGTGCCGCGGCCCGGTCCGCGGGCACCAGCCCGATGCGGGTGCGCCGGTCGAGCAGGTCCGCCTCGTCGAGCGCTCCCTCGTGACGCAGGGCCCACACCAGCTCCGCCCCGGTGACGGGGTGGCCGGGCAGCACGCGCTCCCCGAGCCGCGGGTCCAGGTCGGCCAGGGCCTGCACGGCCGGTGCCTCCGTGCCGTAGCGCTGCACCAGGCGGCGCGGTGCCCGCAGCGCGGCGAGGACGTGCGGCGCGGCGGCACCGACCAGCGGCAGCGCGGCGGTGGTGGAGGGCCCGGCGGCGAGGCCGCGGGCGGCGACGGCGGCGTCCACGGCGTCCTCGGCCATGCGCCGGTAGGTGGTCAGCTTGCCGCCGACCACGGTGGTCACACCCTCCGCCGAGGTGAGCACGGCGTGCCGGCGGGAGATGTCCGCGGTCCGCGCCCCGGCGCCGGGCCGGTCCTGCGACGTGGTGTCCAGCAGCGGACGCAGGCCCGCGAAGGCGCCGACCACGTCCTCGCGGTGGACGGGCACGTCCAGGACCGAGCCGAGCACGTCGAGCAGGAAGCCGATGTCGGTCTCCGGCACCTCCGGAACGTCCGGGACCGGGCCGTCCACGGGCTCGTCGGTCAGCCCCACGTAGACCCGGCCGTCTCCCTGGGGCAGGACGAGGACGAAGCGGTTGGTCTCCCCGGGGATCGGGACGTGCAGTCCCGCGGGCAGCGGGCCGAGGTGGTCCGAGCGCAGCACCAGGTGGGTGCCGCGGGAGGGCCGGATCCGGATGCCGTCCACGAGGTCGCCGGCCCACACCCCGGAGGCGTTGATCACCGCCCGGGCGCGGATCTCGCCCTCCTCGCCGGTGACCTCGTCCCGTGTGCGGGCGCCGGACGAGGTGAGCTCCAGCGCCCGCACCCGGGTCAGGATCCGGGCGCCGTGCGCGGCGGCGGTGCGGGCCAGGGCGGTCACCAGCCGGGCGTCGTCGGTGAGCCGGCCGTCCCAGGACAGCAGGCCGCCGCGCAGCCCGGCGGAGCGCAGCGCCGGGGCCAGATGGCGGGTCTCCACGGCGGACAGCCGGCGCGGAGCGGGCAGCGTCGCCCGGGCCGTACGCGCCGCCAGCCGCAGCGTGTCGCCGGCCCGGAAGCCCGCCCAGGCCAGCGTGGCCTGGGCGCGGGAGACCAGCGGCGTCAGCGGCAGCACGAACGGCTGCGCGCGCACCAGGTGCGGGGCGGTGCGCTCCATCAGCACGCCGCGCTCCACCGCGCTCTCGTGGGCCACGTCGAGCTGGGCGGAGGCAAGGTAGCGCAGGCCCCCGTGGATGAGCTTCGAGCTCCACCGGGACGTGCCGAAGGCCAGGTCGTGGGCGTCCACGGCGACGACGCTCAGGCCCCGGGCGGCGGCGTCCAGGGCGGCGCCGGCGCCGGTCGCGCCGAGGCCGACGACCAGGACGTCGACGACCGGGCCGCCCACGGTGTCGGTCAGTTCCCGCGAGCGCCGCGCGGCGGACAGGGCGGCCCCGGCGGCGGGACGGCTGGTGGGGCTCATGGCGTGAGGGTCCTCTCGAGGATGGTCCGCAGCTCCGCGAGGAAGGCGGCGGAGGTCAGGCCGGGGTCGTCCTCGTCGGTCATGGTCCGCAGGGACAGGGCGAAGGACTGCACGACCAGCAGCACGGACCGCGCCTGCCGCTCGGGGGGCGTCGCGCGCACCGACCCGTCGGCGTGCCCCTCCCGCAGCGCGGCGGCCAGCAGCTCCAGCAGCGCCTCCTGGCTCGCCCCGCGCCGGTCCAGCACGTAGGGCAGCAGCAGCTCGGGATCGACGTCGACGATCTTGCGGAAGAGCGGGTGGGCGCGGAACGCCTCCACCCCCGTCACCAGCCCCTCGACGATGCGCGGGCGGGTGTCCAGCCCGGGCCGGGGCGCGGGGATGGCCCCCGTGGCGACGGCGATCCACTCCCGGGTCATCAGGTCGCCGACCAGGGACCGCACGTCGGGCCAGCGCCGGTAGAGCGTCATCCGGGAGACGCCGGCGCGGCGGGCCACGTCGGTCATGGTCGTACGGCGGACGCCGACGGCCAGGACGCAGTCGCGTACGGCGTCGAGCACCGGGTCGTTGTCCGAGGAGTTCGGCCGGGTCGAGTGGTTGTGACGATTGGGCGCCATGTGTAACAGTGTAACGCCAGTGAGGCCGCACGGGCGGCATCCCCCGCATCGACCGGTGAGGACGACAGGCAATGGACATGCTGTGGAACGGCTGGGGCGACCCGGCCCGCGCGACGCCGCTGCCCGACACCGTGACCGGGCTGCTGCGCGATCTGCTCGGCGTCAAGGAGAACGGCACCGCGCCCGTCCGCCTGGAGGACATCGACGTCCCTGCCGCCCTGGACGGCCCGGCCCGCCAGGCGCTGTCCGCCGCCGTCGGCGACCGCGCCGACCGGGTGCGCACGGACGCCGGGACCCGCGTCCGGCACACCCGCGGCAAGTCCACGCCCGACCTGCTGCGCATGCGCCGGGGCGACGTCCGCGACACCCCGGCCGCCGTCGTCCTGCCCGGCAGCCACGACGAGGTGCTGGCGGTCATGCGGGCCTGCGCCGACCACGGCCTGGCGCTCGTCCCGTTCGGCGGCGGCACCTCCGTCGTCGGCGGCCTCGCCCCCGGCCGGCCGGGCCCCTTCGTCGCCCTCGACCTGCGGCACATGAACCGCCTGCTCGACCTCGACCCGGTCTCCCGCACCGCCACGCTGCAACCGGGGCTGCGCGCCCCCGAGGCCGAGGCCCTGCTCGCGGAACACGGCTACACCCTCGGCCACTTCCCGCAGTCCTACGAGTGGGCCACCATCGGCGGGTTCGCCGCGACCCGTTCCAGCGGCCAGGCCTCCGCCGGGTACGGACGCTTCGACGACATGGTGCTGGGCCTGACCCTCGCCACCCCCGAGGGCACCCTCGACACGGGCCGCGCCCCCCGCTCCGCGGCCGGCCCCGACCTGCGCCAGCTCGTGCTGGGCTCGGAAGGCGCGTTCGGCGTCATCACCTCCGTGACCGTGCGGATCCGGCCGGTGCCGGACGTCCGCCGCTACGAGGGCTGGCGCTTCGCCTCCTTCGACGAGGGCGCCGCCGCCCTGCGCCGGCTCGCCCAGGACGGCCCGCGCCCGACGGTGCTGCGGCTGTCCGACGAGACCGAGACCCTGATCGGCCTGGCCCAGCCCGACGCCATCGGCGCCTCCCTCGCCGAACAGGACGCCGGATGCCTCGCGATCGTCGGCTTCGAGGGCACCGGACAGGACACCGCCCACCGCCGCGAGGCGGCAGCGGCCGTACTCACCGAGTGCGGCGGCACGTTCGCCGGCGGGGAACCGGGGGAGCGGTGGGCGCACGGCCGGTACTCCGCGCCCTATCTGCGCGACTCCCTGCTGGACGCCGGGGCGCTCGCCGAGACCCTGGAGACCGCGGCCTACTGGTCCCGGATCCCCGGGCTGTACACGGCCGTCCGCGACGCGCTCACGACGACGCTCACCGAGGCCGGCACCCCGCCGCTGGTCATGTGCCACATCTCGCACGTCTACGAGAACGGCGCCTCCCTGTACTTCACCGTCGTCTCCGCCCAGGGCGACGACGCGGTGGCGCACTGGACGCGGGCCAAGCACGCCGCCAACGAGGCGATCCTCGCCGCCGGCGGGACCATCACCCACCACCACGCGGTCGGCACCGACCACCGGGACTGGTACCTGCGGGAGGCGGGCCCCCTCGGCATCGAGGCCCTGCGCGCCGTCAAGCGGCGCCTGGACCCGGCGGGGCTGCTCAACCCGGGCGTGCTCCTGCCGGGCGACTAGGGCCGGTCGAGGGCGCCGAGTTCCCGCGGCCCGAACGCCAGGCCCCCGCCGGCCGGTCCCCGGCCGTCCCGTGAGACAACAGTCCGGCACCACCCGTCAGCCCGGAGGCACATCGATGCGACAGTTCACCGCCGTCGTCAACCCCACCGCGGGCGGCGCCACCTCGGCCGCCGCGCTGCTCGGGGTGGCCCGGCTGCTGCGGGAGGCGGGCGCCGAACTGGAGACCGAGTACAGCCGCAGCCTCGCGCACGCCCGGGACGTCGCCCGGCAGGCCGGGGAGCGGGGCCGGGTGGTGCTCGCCGTCGGCGGGGACGGGATGGCCGGCGGGATCGGCGGCGCCCTCAGCGGCACCGGCGCCGTGCTGGGCCTCGTCCCGGCGGGCCGCGGCAACGACTTCGCCCGCGCGCTGCGCCTGCCCACCGAGCCCGAAGCCCTCGCCGAGCTGCTGCTGCGCGGCGAGCCGCGCCCCGTCGACACCATCGAGGTGACCTCCGCCGTCCACGACCGCACCGTCGTGCTCGGCAGCGTCTACGCGGGCGTCGACGCGCTCGCCAACCGCCACGCCAACCACGCGCGCCTGCTGCGCGGCACCGCCTCCTACTACGCGGGCGCCCTACGCGCGATCACCACCTGGCGCCCGACGCGCTACCGGGTCACCGTCGACGGACAGGAGCACGCCTTCACGGGCTACACCGTGGTGGCCGCCAACTCCGGTTACTACGGCTCCGACCGCCTCATAGCCCCCGTCGCCGAGGTGGACGACGGCCTGCTGGAGGTCGTGATGATCCACCACGCGCCGCGGCGGCTGTTCTTCGCCCTGATGAACGAACTCGCCTCCGGTGCCCACGTCCACCGCCCCCAGGTGCACGTGCTGCGCGGCAAGGAGGTCCGCATCGAGGCCGACCGGGCCGTGCCCTACGGCGCCGACGGCGAGGTGGAGGCCGTCGTCCCCGTCACGGCCAGGGTGCTTCCCGCGGCGCTGCGCGTCCTGCGCTGATCATGCCGAAGGGCCGGCCGCCGACAGCGGCGACCGGCCCTGTGGGCGTGCGGATCAGCCCCGGGGAGTGGTGAAGCGTTCCCACACCCGGTGGGAGCCCAGCAGCCGCGTGACCTGCTCCAGCGCGGCGGTGCCGGACTCGGCGACGACCACGCCGGCGGCGTCGGCGGGCACGCCCGACGCGTCGAGTGCGGTCTCGCCGCCCGCCCAGACACCGATCGCCTTGCCGTGCCGGAACGCTTCCGACAGCAGCAGACTCACCCGCGGGTCGATCGACCCCGGCCCCGTGGGCGCCGGCGCCGCCTTGTAGTCCCGCGGCGTGTACGCGTCGCCGCCCATCGCGGGCGTCCCCGCCACCAGAACGGCGTCGAACTCCACCGACCGAGCGGTGACATAACTGCGCTGGACGGTCACCGCCGCGTCGCCCGAGCCGAGGACGCCGCCCGTCGGCGCCACGACGAGCGGCACCATCCCGGCGCTCAGCACCGCCTCCCGCACGGCCGTCACACCCTCCAGGTCGGCCCCGCTGGTCACGATGCCGACGACGCGGCCCTCGGTCGGCCAGGTCCCGCCGACCTGGGACAGCGCCGGGCTGGGCTCGACGTCGGCCAGGGGCACGGTCGGCTTCGGGGCGGGCAGGCCGAGGCCCTCGGCGACCCCCGCGCACAGCTCGGGGTCGATGTTGGCCAGGACCTGGAGCGTGCGCTCCCTGATGGACTGCTCGTAGCACTTGCCGAGCTCGAAGGTGTAGGCGCCGATGATGTGCTCGCGCTCCACCGGGCTCATGCTCAGCCAGAACCGGCGCGGCTGGCTGAAGTGGTCCGCGAACGACTCCGGCGCCTCCCGCACCTTCGACGCCTCCGGGATCCTGACCGGCGCCTCGACGTACGCGCCCATGTCCGCGCCGGCGGTGAACGGGCAGCCGCCGTCCAGGGAGTTGGGGCGGTAGGGCGCCACGCCCCGGTGCACCGCCGTCTGGTGCATGCCGTCGCGCAGCATGTCGTTGACCGGCGCCTGCGGCCGGTTGATCGGAAGCTGCGGGAAGTTGGGGCCGCCCAGCCGCGTGATCTGCGTGTCCAGGTAGGAGAACAGCCGTCCGGCCAGCAGCGGGTCGTCGGTGATGTCGATGCCCGGCACCAGGTGACCGACGTGGAAGGCGACCTGCTCCGTCTCGGCGAAGAAGTTGGACGGATTGCGGTTGAGGGTCAGCAGCCCGACCGGCTGCACCGGGGCGAGCTCCTCGGGCACGAGGTTCGTCGGGTCCAGCAGGTCGATGCCCTCGAAGGTCTGCTCCGGGGTGTCGGGGAAGGTCTGGATGCCCAGCTCCCACTGCGGGTACGCGCCCGCCTCGATGGCGTCGGCGAGGTCGCGGCGGTGGAAGTCCGGGTCGACGCCGTTGATGATCTGCGCCTCGTCCCACACCAGGGAGTGCACACCCAGCTTGGGCTTCCAGTGGAACTTCACCAGCGTCGTGGCGCCCTCGGCGTTGACCAGCCGGAAGGTGTGGACGCCGAAGCCCTCCATCATCCGGTAGGAGCGCGGGATGCCCCGGTCGCCCATGAAGAAGATGGTGTGGTGCGTCGCCTCGGTGTGCAGCGAGACGAAGTCCCAGAAGGTGTCGTGCGCGCTCTGCGCCTGCGGGATCTCCCGGTCGGGGTGCGGCTTCACCGCGTGCACGACGTCCGGGAACTTGATGCCGTCCTGGATGAAGAAGACCGGGATGTTGTTGCCGACCAGGTCGAAGACACCCTCACTGGTGTAGAACTTCGTCGCGAAGCCCCGGGTGTCCCGCACGGTGTCCGCCGACCCGCGGGAGCCGACCACCGTGGAGAACCGCGTGAACACCGGCGTCTCCACGTCCGCGGCGAGGAAGCCCGCCTTGGTCACCGAGGCCGCCGTGCCGTAGCTCTGGAACACCCCGTGCGCGCCCGCGCCCCGGGCGTGGACCACGCGCTCCGGGATGCGCTCGTGGTCGAAGTGCATGATCTTCTCGCGCAGATGATGGTCCTGCAGCAGTACCGGACCCCGCGGCCCGGCCTTCAGCGAGTGGTCCGTGTCGTACAGCCGCGTGCCCTGCGCGTTCGTCAGATAGGACCCGGACTGGGCGACCCGGGCCTGGTCGGCACCGGTGGGCTGCCCGGTCGGCGACACCGTGTCCGGGCCGCTCTGGTCCGGCTTCGGGGGCAGCGGCTCGCGGGGCGTGGTGGGTTCGGCGACCGGCGGCGACTCGGGGCCGGGCTTGCCGGGCACCCCGTCCGCCGGCCCGCCGCTCTCTCCCTGCAGGCTCTCGGTGACCTTGTGGGCTACCCGCTTGAGGGGGTTGGCCTCGCTCATCAGCCA
The DNA here is from genome assembly GCF_044765825.1 of Streptomyces flaveolus. Lineage (NCBI taxonomy): Bacteria > Bacillati > Actinomycetota > Actinomycetes > Kitasatosporales > Streptomycetaceae > Streptomyces > Streptomyces flaveolus. Next base: position 183,016 of record NZ_JBIWKU010000008.1, read on the forward strand.
TTTCTCCGTTCTGGGCGGGCCGCTTCACGCGGCCGGTCGTCTTCGAGTACCGACTGCCGTGGTGGGCCGTGACCGCGTACCCCGCCACCGGGACTCAAGGCATGCGCGATGGCGGCCGGACGCGGGAACTCCGTGCGCACGGACGACGACCGCTCCACCGCCCTCGACGCACACGGTCGCCGCCACCCCGCCCGGACGGTGCGCGGCGCGAGCTCCGGCGGACTCCACCGAGGCGGCGCACAGCACGGACCCGGCCGGCGGGTCCGGGCGCAGCGCGCCACGCGTTGTGCATGGGGGACTCCTTCTCGCCGGTGGCCGTACCAGCGTCACCGGCCCCGGTACGGCGCGCCACCGGAGGCGGGCGCACGAGGGAGGCCCCCGACCGGCGCGGTGCCGGTCGGGGGCCTCGGGTACCTCCCGTTAGCCGTGCGTGACCCGCACCGGCTCGAACGAGACCCGCGTGCGCCCACCGCCGTCCGCCCAGGCCACCTCGACTCCGGTGCCGTCGGTCACGACCTCCGTGACGGCGTCCGCCAGTGGCCCGGGGCCCGGTTCACCGGTGAGCGCGGCCAGGCAGACGTGCAGCGAGGTCCCGCCCGCGTCGCCGGACAGCCGGGGCACCTCCGCCCACGGCGCGTAGGCGGTGCCCTGCGGGGCGCGGACGGTCTCCGGCTCGGGACTCCAGCCGTGCAGGCCGTGCAGCGCCGAGACCAGCGGCTCGTCGGGTCCGGTGGCCCACCCGGTGTGGGTGAGGCGGGCCCCGGCCGGGGCACCGGTCACCCGGTGCACCCGCAGCTCGTAGGGCCCCCGCGCCACGGTCACGCTCTCCACCCGCAGCCCCGGCACCATCGGGGGCCCGCCGGCGAAGACGGGCCGGTGCCACGATGCCGCCCAGCCCCAGCCGTCGCCGTGCCCCGCGCCCAGGGGATGGATCCGCCGGCGCACACTGCGCCGTCCGTTCACCTCCACCGACAGGTGGTTGTCCGCGACGTTGCCGAGGGCCGTCGGGCCGGTGCGGGTCGAGTACGCCTGGCGGCCGTAGTGCGGGTCGTCCTCGGCGGCCGACTCGCCCTCGTGCGGCCGGACATGGTCGCTGCCGTGGTTGTGCAGCCGTACGATCCCGTCGTCACGGGTCGACTGCACCAGCAGCCCGGGCGCGGGCAGGGCCAGCACCCGGTCGGCCACCTCGGCCGGCGCGGGCTCCTCGACGGCGGTCCACAGCGGGTGACCGGCGGGCGCGAGGAGCGACACGAACGCCTTGGACGCCCAATAGGGGGACGCCGGACCGGAGTACGTCTGGAGCGTCGCCTCGTGCGGCCCGTGCCACCCCAGGCTGAGCAGCCCGTCGTCGGTGAGCGCCCCACGCTCCAGGAAGTACCGCAGGCTGCCGCTGGCCAGCCGCCGCGAGGCGCCCGGCGTCAGCGGCGTGTGCCCGGTCAGCGCGCCGAGGCCCACCGCCGAGGAGGCGGCGAAGCGGTACGACAGCGACCGGCCGAAGTGCAGCGGCGCCCCGTCCGCGCCGAACATCGACGCGAACCCGTCGAGGTGCGCGCGCAACCGGTCGCCGTACCGCGCGGCGAGGCCGCTGTCGCCGCCCAGGTGGGCGTCGAGCACCGGGTACAGGTGCAGCGCCCAGCCGTTGTAGTGGTCGAAGGCGCGTCCGTCGCCGTCGGCGTACCAGCCCTCGCCCCGGTACCAGCCCTCCATCAGCTCCAGCGCCCGCTGCCGGGCCGCGGCCGTCTCGGCGTCGCCGCGGCCGACCGACTCCAGGAACCCGGCGACCGTGTACGGGAACAGGTACCAGTTGTTCGGCGCCGGAACGTGGCGCAGCGCCCCGCGCAGCCACTCCTCCACCCGGTCCTGCACCCCGGCGTCGAGGTTCTTCCACAGCCAGGGCGCGGTCAGCCTCAGGCCGAGCGCGACCGACGCCGACTCGACCATCGGCTGGCCCTGCACCTCGTGGTCGAGGATCAGCGGCCAGGACTCGGTGTCGTCGCGGCCGGGCGTGCGGGTGCCCGAGGCCAGGCCGCGCGCGTATCGGTCCAGCCAGCCGTGCGGATCGTCGCCGCCGGCGCCCGCGACCCGGAAGGCCGCCGCGAGGAACGTCCGGGCGAACCCCTCCAGCCCGTCGGAGCGCACGCCCGAGTGCGAGGGGCGCCCCGGCAGGTCGAGCAGGGCACAGCCCGGCGTGCTCCAGCGCCACGCCGCCCACAGCAGACCGTCCGCGACGGCCTCCCAGTGGGCACGGGTGTACCCCGTTATGGGGCTCAGCGCACGGTCCTCGGTGGGCAGTTCGAACGGGATGCTCATGCCAGGAACGCCAGCCTTTCGCGTCGTACGGGATGGAGGAAACCGGCACCGGACGCCCAGCGGGCGGTCTCGGCGAGGGCGAGGTCGGCCAGGCGGCGCCACTCGTTGCCCTCGGAACCGGCGAGGTGCGGGGTGATCAGCGCGTTGTCGCAGTCCCACAGCGGATGGTCCGGCGGCAGCACCTCGGGATCGGTGACGTCCAGCACGGCCCGGATCCGGCCCGCGAGGACGGCGTCGGTGAGCGCCTCCTGGTCGAGGACCGCCCCGCGGGAGGTGTTGATCAGCACGCCCCCGGCCGGCATCGCGTCGATGAGCGCACGGCCGACCAGGCCACGCGTCTCGGGCAGCAGCGGCGTGTGCACGCTGACGGTGTCGCAGCGCGCGAACAGCTCCGGCAGCCCGACGCGTCGGACACCGAGCGCGGCGGCGTCCGCGTCGCTGACGTACGGGTCGTGCAGCAGGACCTCGACGTCGTGCGGGCGCAGCAGCTCGATGACCCGGCGGCCGATCAGCGACGCCGACAGGATGCCGACCGTGCGGCGGTAGTTGCCGACGCCGCGCGGGGTGCGCAGCCAGTTGCCGCGGGTGCGGGACAGCCGGAAGTCGCGAGCCCGTTCCAGCACCCGCTTGCCCGTCAGCAGGATCATGCCGAGGGTGTACTCGGCCACCGGTACGGCGTTGGCCGCGGCGGCCGAGGAGACCTCGATCCCGCGTTCCCAGCACGCGTCGGTGACATGGCCGCGGACGCTGCCCGCGGTGTGCACCACGGCCCGCAGCCGCGGCGCCGTCCGCAGCACCGGCGCGTCCAGCGGCGGGCAGCCCCAGCCGGTGATCAGCAGGTCGGCGTCGGCCAGGAGCGACCTGGCGCGCGGGGTCGACAGGTCGTCCAGCGCGGGCAGCGGGGCGAGGTCGCAGACCCGGCGGAAGGCGCCGAGCGACTCGGGATCGAGGACGGCCTCGGCGGCGTCCCGGGACATGGCCACGACGGCCCGGGGGCGGGATCCGCTGCCGGGGGTGTCGGGGGCGTGCACGGTCACTTGACGGCTCCGGCGGTCAGCCCGCTCCGCCAGAAGCGCTGGAGCAGGACGAAGGCGAGGATGAGCGGCAGTACGGCCAGCAGCGACCCCATGATGACCACCGGGTAGTACTCCGGCGAGACGGACGCCGAGCTGTTCCACTGGTACAGGCCGAGGCTGACGGGATACAGGTCCTGGTCGGACAGCATCACCATGGGCAGGAAGAAGTTGTTCCAGATCGCGGTGAGCTGGAAGAGGAAGACGGTGATCAGCCCGGGGCCGAGCATCCGCAGCGCCACGCGCACATACGTGGTCAGCTCGCCCGCCCCGTCCACCCGCGCCGCCTCCAGCACCTCGTCGGGTACGTAGCCCCGGCTGAAGATGCGGCCGAGGTACACGCCGAACGGGTTGAACAGCACCGGGATGAACACCGCCCAGAAGGTGTTGACCAGACCGGCCGCGGACGCCATCAGGTACAGCGGCAGCGCGAGGACGGTCTGCGGCACCATGACCGCCGCCAGCACCAGGCCGAACAGCTTCTCCTTGTGCCGGAAGCGGTACTTGTCGAAGGCGTAGCCGCAGGCGACGCTCAGCAGCGAGCCCACCGCGGCGCCGAGGACCGCGTACAGCAGGCTGTTGAGGTACCAGCGGCTGTACAGCCCGCCGTCCATGGCGAACAGGTCCTGGAAGTTGCGCACGAAGGAGAAGTCGCCCAGGGACAGCAGGTCGCTGCTGAACAGCGCGTCCCGGCTCTTGGAGGCGGCGAGCACCAGCCACAGCACGGGCAGCAGCGTGTAGAGGACGGAGATCGCGACGACCACGTTGACCGTCGTACGGCCCAGCAGTCCCGGGCGGAGCAGGGAGCTGTCGGTGGCGCTCATCGGGCCTCCTCGGCGGAGTCGGCGCGGCTGGTGAAGCGGGTGACGCCGTAGGACAGGGCGATGGTGCAGACGAGCAGGACGACCGAGGCGGCCGCCGCCAGGCTGTAGTTGTTGCGGGTGAACGCCGCGTCGTAGATGTACATGCTCGGCGAGAACCGGGAGTTGATCATGGGGGAGGACTGGCTGAGCAGCATGGGTTCGGTGAAGAGCTGGAGCGCCCAGATCAGGGTGAAGATGGCGACCATGACGATCGAGGCGCGCACCAGCGGGGTCTTCACCTGGAGCGCCGTGCGCACCGGCCCGGCGCCGTCGACCACCGATGCCTCGATCACCTCGCGGGGCAGGGCCTGCAGGGCGGCGTAGAAGACCACCATGTTGTAGCCGAGGTTGCTCCACAGGGCGATGTTGACGATGGACGGGATCACCGTGTGGATGCCGAGGAAGTCGATCGTGATGTCGGCGCGGGCGAACAGGTCGATCACCGGGCTGATGCCCGGCGTGTACAGGTACAGCCAGATCAGGGCCGCGATGATGCCCGGTACGGCGTGCGGCAGGAACAGGCCCAGCTGGGCGAAGGCGCGCAGCCGCACCACGCCCGAGTCGAGCAGCAGGGCGAGGGCGAGCGCGCCGACGACCATGAGGGGGATGTAGATCAGGCAGTACAGCGCGACCGTGCCGAGCCCGCCGAGGAAGGTGGGGTCGGTGAGGACGGCCGCGTAGCTGCGCAGGCCGACGAAGACGGTGCGTTCGGGGCCGAAGCCGAGGCCGGGCTGGTCGTCGCTGAAGAAGCTGAGGTAGACCGCCGTGCCGACGGGGATCAGGAAGACGGTGACCAGCAGGGCGAAGAAGGGCGTCATGAGGACGCCGCACGCGGTCAGGCGGCGGCGTCCGGCCGCCCTGCGGGCGCGCAGGCCCGCGGCGGAGGACTCCGGGCCGGTGGCGCGCGCGGTGCCGGCCGGCACCCGGGGCTGAGTGGTCGTGGTCATGGGGGTGTCACCTGCCTTTCGTCGGCTCAGGTGCTGCGCTGGGAGGTGGACAGGCCGAGGGCCTTGAGGTCGGGCATGGTGCCCTCCTGCGCCGTGCGCAGGGACTGGACCAGGGAGCCCTGGCCGGCGCCGACCCGGGCGAAGGAGTCCTGCATGACCTTCTGCGTGGCGCTCATCCGCGGGCCCCACAGCCAGCCCTCGCCGATCTTCGGGGCCTCCTGCTCGAACAGGCCGTAGATGTCCTGTCCGCCGTAGTAGGACCGGTCGAAGGCCTCGCGTCCCACCGGCACCAGAGCGGGGGCGGCCGGGTACTGGCTGCTGGTGCCGCTGGACAGACGGGCGCGCAGGGCGTCGGGGTGGGAGACCTGCCACTCGATGAACTCCATGGCGGCCTCGGGGTGGCGGCTGTCCTTGGTGACGGCGAAGGTGGAGCCGCCGTGCATGCCGACGGAGGGGCCGGCGGTGTCCCACTGCGGCAGCGGGGCGATCCGCCACTGGCCCTTCTGCCCGGGCCGCGCGTTCATCTGGGCGCCCGCGTCCCAGGCGCCGCTGAGCCGGGTGAGGACCAGTCCGTTGCCGAGCTGCGCGTCGGACTGCCTGCTCTCCACGGCGTTCACGAAGACGTCGTCCCGGTCGATGAGCCGCTGCCAGTAGTCCGCGATCCGCCGGGAGGGCGCGTCGGCGAGGGAGACGTTCCAGGCACCGCGCGAGGTGTCGAACCACTGGGCGCCCGCCTGCCAGGCGTACGCCGCGAACTGGGTCATCCCGTCGGTGGGGAACAGCACCAGCCGCCGTCCGGGTGCCGTGCGGCGCACGGTGGCGGCCTGCTCGGCGAACTCGTCCCAGGTGCGCGCCGGCCGGAGTCCGTAGTGGTCGAACAGATCGGCGCGGTAGTGCATCACCATGGGCTCGACGTCCAGCGGCACGCTGAACACCCGGCCCTCGAAGGTGGTCTGGCCGAGCGCCTGCGGCAGCAGCTTGCGGCGCAGGCCGTCGCCGACCAGGTCGGTGATGTCGCGGGCGACGCCGTCGATGGCGTATCCCGGCACCTGCGGATACTCGATGGTGGCGACGTCGGGCGCGTTGCCGGCCCGGGCGGCGTTGCTGAGCTTGGCGTATCCGCCCTGCCCGCCGGAGGGGATCTGCTGGAACTCCACCTGGATGTTCCGGTGCGTGCGGTTGAAGGCGTCGACCACCTCCTGGCTGCCGCGCAGGGCGGACCAGAAGGTGATGCGGGTGGTGGTGCCCGTGCGGGCCGACGAGGCGCCGTTCCCCCCGTGGCAGGCGCTTGCGGCTCCTGTCAGGGGTACGGCGGCCATCGCGGCGAGCACGGAGCGACGGCTGGGTCGTCCGGGCATGGCGGCTCCCACGGCTCCTGCGTGCCCGCGGCTGCGGGGCACGGCTGTTGGGGACACGGGAATCCTGGACCGGCCCGACACAAACGGTCAATAGATCGATCAGAGGAAAATAAAGCGTTCAAACGCTCAATGTGTCGGCCGGCCACCGTCGACCGCCCGCCGGGTCGACCCCCGCACCATCAGCCGCGGCAACAGCTCGACGCGCCGCGCGGGGCGCCCGCCGGCCTCCCGCAGCCGCTGGAGCAGCAGCTCGGCGGCCACCCGGCCGACCTCCGCACGGGGCGGGGACACGGCCGTCAGCGGAGGCGTGGCGAGCCCGGCCACCACGTCGTCGTACGCCACGACCGAGCAGTCCTCCGGCACCCGCACCGCCTCGTCCGCCAGCCGCTGCACGATCATCAACGCGTCCACGTCGCCGTGCAGCACGACCGCCGTCGCCCCCGTCCCGCGCAGCAGCACCGGCAGCTCGGCCGTCTCCTGAGCGGAGTACGGCCCCTCGGGCCCCGACCCCGGTGCGCTCAGCGCCCACGCCCAGTGCTCCACCAGCGGATGCGCCCCGGCGATCTCGGCGAACGCGGCCCGCAGGGTGCGCGCCGTCGGACTGTCGTCCCGGGTCGCGAACACCATGCGCCGGTGACCGAGCCCCACCAGGTGCTCCACGGCCAGGTGCGCCCCGTACCAGTGGTCCGAGCACACCGAGTCCAGCACGTGCGGTGCGCTGCCGCGCCGCGGCCGCCGCTCCATCAGCACCGTCGGCACGTCCAGCCCCGCCAGCCACCCGTAGTCGGCCTCCTCGGCGGCCAGGCTGCTCCACCGGGGCGCGAGCAGCAGCCCCCGGGCGCCGTCCTCCAGGGCCCGCTCGACCAGCGGGCGTTCGGCGCCGGCCGCCTGGGGCGCGATGTGCAGCGCGAGGCGCACACCCGCCTCCTCCAGCACCGTGCGGGCACCGTGCAGCGTCTCGTTCAGGTACGAGTGCCGCTCCGGCACCACCACGGCCACCCGGTCGCCGTCGGCGAGGTCGCGGGCCGGCACCTCGGCGGCGGGCAGCGTCGAGCGGACGACACCGTGTCCGCGCCGCAGCCTGCCCTCCCGCGTCAGCTCCTCCACGTCCCGGCGGACCGTCACCACCGAGACCTGCAACTCGTCGGCGAGGTCGCGCACCCGCGCGGTACCGCGCGCCTGGACCGCCGCCAGGATCCGCTGCCGCCTGACATCGACCGGCTCCCGCATCAGGACTCCCCACCCGCAGATGTTCGTTTGAGCGATTCGGCGTCATCATAACGATCGCTCGTGCCGGGTGTACGCGCCTCGGGATACGGGACTACGGCTCGGGGTCCGCGAGCAGAGGGCCCAGCGGGCCGAGGTCGAGGTTGAGGTCGCCGCGGCTCAGGCCGTGCTGCGCGCACAGGTCGTCCATGCGCCGGTCGAGCAGCATGAGCGCCGTGCCCAGCCGGTCCTCCTGCTCGGCGCTCAGCGTGCCCTCGTCGAAACGGCGCACGGCCTGGCGTTCCATGAGCTGCCGCAGCAGCTCGACGACGGTGAGCACCAGCGCGGCCAGGTCGTTCGTGACGCGCTCGGGGTCCAGGTCGAGGGCGTGTGCGCGGGGCGCGGTCACAGCGGCCCGCTGTCCGGCCACGGGGCGGGCACACGTTCGTTCACCGACGACAGCAGGGCGTGCAGGGAGATTCTGACCAGCGGGACGTCGGCGATGGCCAGGACCAGGTCCCCGCTGACGACGACGCCGGTCGCCAGCACGCGGTCCAGGAGGTCGACCAGGGGCACCCCGACCGGCGCGTACGGCTCGGGCCCGTTCCAGGGCACGGGCGCCGGGCCCGGCGTACGGGTGTCCGCGGCGGTCACGAGCGGAACTCCTGCCGGGTGTGCTCCCGCCGGGCCCACGATTCCTCGTCCCAGCGGGCGAAGGAGTACGGGATCCACGGGCCCGAGGCGCTGATCTCGACGGCGGGGTACGGGAGGTCCGTGGTGAGCCCGGTCAGCGCGCGGGCGAAGGCGGCGCCCTCCGCGTCCTCCACGAGGTAGGCGCAGTTCAGCAGTTGCGGGGAGCGCCGGCCCGTCAGCCGCTCGCTCTGCGGACGGTGCCGGGTCGCCGCGACGGCGTATCTCCGCAGTTCCGCGTCCACGGCCTCCGCCTCGGCCAGGGCCTTCGCGTGCGAGTCCTGCCGGTCGCGGCTCCGCGCGCTGGCCCGGCTCAGGTAGGCACGACCACCCGGGCCGGCGCCGGCAGGGGTGACCGCCGCCCTGGACGCGGGTTCGGCGGCGTGCACCTTCACCGCCCATTCCGTGCGGCCGTGCAGACGGTCGAGCAGTGCGCCCAGCTCCGCCGCACGGGAGGCGACCGCCTGCCGCGCGCTCCGGTCGCCGTGGTAGAGGGTCGCCAGCGGCAGCGGGACGACGGAGCGGCCCTGCCCGCCCGCGGCCTCGACGCCCCGGTGGTGGGCGCGGGCGCACCGTTCCAGGTCGTCGGGCCGGCCGAGGCGCTCCGCCAGTGCCTCGTCGTCGAACAGGGCCGTGGGGACGTCCTGGACGAGCAGACACAGGCCGTCCGTGTGCAGCACGCGCAGCGGGCCGCCCTCCTCGTGACCGGTCGTCGCGGCCAGTACGGCGGGGTCCGGCGGGGTGCGGGTGACGGCGAACGCGCAGACGAGGCCGGGGGCCGCGGGACCGGCCGGGCGCCCGTTCACCGGACGGCTCCCGTCGGCTCCTCGGCCGCCTCCGCCAGTGCGTCGAGCTGGGCCCGCAACCGCGCGTTCTCCTCGGCGAGCTCGTCCCGCGCGGCCCGCGACGACAGCGCCGGGTCGGTCTCCCACCAGTCGATGCCGGCCTTCTTCGCGGTGTCCACGGAGGCGATGAACAGCCGCAGCCGGATGGTGAGCAGCTCGATGTCGAGCAGGTCGATCTTGATGTCGCCGGCGATCACGATGCCCTTGTCGAGGACCCGTTCCAGCAGGTCGGCGAGGTTGCCGGTGACGAGGGCGCCGGGCTGGGCGTCCAGCCCCGGGTATCCGTGGTCGAGCTCTGTCACTGCGTACTCCCCGGGCGGTCAGCGACGTGGGCGGGCCCGTTCGTCGTCATCGTCGGGTTCGTCCTCGTCCTCGTCGTACTCGCCTTCCTCGTCGTCGCCCTCGCCCTCGTACTCGTCCTCGTCCTCGTCCTGCTCGTACTCGCCTTCCTCCTCGTCCGTGCCCCCGTCGTCCGTGCCCTCCTCGTCCGTGTCCTCGTCCTCGGCGCCGTCGGCGTTCTCCTCCTCCAGCGCCTCCTCGTGGCTCTTGACGACCTCGCCGTCACGGATCTCGCCGCGCCAGCCCTCCAGCTCCTCGTCGTCCATGAGGGTCACGTGCCGGGCGAAGTGCTTCAGGTCCAGCCGCAGCCGGCGTCCCTGGGCACGCCAGAGGTTGCCGGTTTTCTCGAAGAAGCCCGCCGGGTAGTACTCGACGACCACGACGACGCGGGTCAGCCGGGGCGCCAGCTCGTGGAAGCTGACCGCGCCGCGTGTGCTGCCCTTGGCCCCCTCGGAGGTCCAGACGATCCGTTCGTCGGGGACCTGCTCCTGCACGGTCGCCTTCCAACTGCGGCTCGACGGGCCCACCTTGACGATCCAGTCGGAGGTGACCTCGTCCGAGGGGGTGACGCTGCGGACGCCCTTGGTGAAGGAGCTGAAGTCCTGGAGCTGGGTCCACTGGTCGTAGACGGTGCGCAGGGGAACGCCGATGTCGACGGTCTCCATGATGTGCGTCGCCTTGATGCTGCCGCCCTGGGCTCCGCGCCGGCCCTTGCCCCGCCCGCCGGAACCCCCGCCCCCGCCGGCCGAGGCGGTCAGCCGGTCGGTCAGACCGCCGACCCGCTCACCGGCCTTGCCCACGAGCCTGTGCCCGGCGGCGGAGACGTAGCCGCCGAGAGCGTCCTTCACGTCGCCCAGGGGGGACGACGCGCCGTTCCCCTGTCCGCCGGGGCTCATCCGCGGCCACCTCCCCGGGGGCTCCCCGAAGGTACGGCCTTCTTGGCGGCGGCCTTCTTGGCAGTGGCCTTCTTCGCCGGTGGCTTCCCGCCGGACACGGCCTTGCGCGGGGGAGCCTTCCGCGGCGGCGCGGGGGCGGGCTCGCGGTCCTCTTCCCGTTCCTCGTCGTCGAAGTACTCGGCCTCGTCCGTGGCGTCGTCGTACTCGTCGTGGTCGTCGTACTCGTCCTCCGGTTCCTGGGCCCCGTCGCCCCGTCGGCCTCCGCCGTTGAGTGCGTCGGTGCGGTCGCGGAGGGTGTCCGCGAGGCCGGTGAGCCGGCGGTTCGCCGCGGCGGTGACGGCCGTGCGTCCGGCGGTCAGCAGCTCGCCGCGCACCTGGTCCGACAGCTCCTGGAACTGCGGTGCCAGCTGCAGCCTGCCCAGCCCCTGGGAGAGCACCTGGCCCGGGGAGAGCCCCAGGCGCCGCCCCGCCAGGTAGGAACCGACCGCGAAGGCCAGTCTGGCCTTCTTCGTGCGGCCGAGGAGATATCCGCCCGCCATGGCCGCCGCGAGGGCCGCCTTGCTGTCGTTCATAGGTGCCTTCCGTGCGCTGGATCCGTGGTGGTGGTACGGCCGGTGGGCCGGACCGGGCGGTCGAGGAGGGTGAGCAGGCGCTCCTCCTCCCGTTCGAAGGCCGCCTCGTCGATGGCGCCGGCGTCCAGGGCCCGGTTGAGCGCGGCCAGACGGGCCTGGACGGCGCGCGGGTCGTGGACCTGGCGCCGGGCTTCCTGGAGCAGGTGGTCGGCGATCCACGCCGTGCCCCGCACCGGGGCCAGGGGCAGCAGGAGGAGACCGCTCACGATGCCCACCGCGTCACCGCCCGGCCGGCGCGGGGGACGGGTCGACGAAGCTGTAGCAGGGCAGGGGCCCGGTCACACTGAGCGCCAGGCGGTCCCCGCGGTCACGGGCGCACGCGTCCACCGCCTGCCGGAACCGGGGTTCGTCGGCGGAGCGCAGCAGGAACGACGCGCTCAGCACCTGCTCGTCGTCGGTCGGTCCCCCCACGGTGCGCACGGCGAGCGGGGTCAGGTGGTCGAGGACCTCCTGGGCCGCGCGCCGTGCCTCGCGGCGGACGGCCCGGGCGAGCGCCTCGCCGAGCCGGACGTTGGCCTCGTAGTCCGGCCGGCGCCGTGTGCGCAGGGCCAGGGCCCGCAGCTTCTCGTCCCGGCGCACCAGATCGGCGAAGCTGCCGGGCACGACCGTCCCCTTGACGTTGAGCTCGACGCACCCCCGGACGCCGTCGAGCTGCCGTGCCAGGTGGGCGGCGTCGCAGCGAAGCTGGGAGAGCAGGACGTCCGGACGGGGACTGAGGACCGCGAACCGCATGGGCAGCAGGGGCCCCTGCGCGGCCAGTTCGTCCAGCACCGCCTGATGGGCCATCAGGTCACGGCGGCGGGGCCTGAGTCGTGGGGGCGTGGCCGAGACCGCCGCGCACAGGCCGGACTCGGTGAGCAGCCGTACCGGGGCACCGCCGACCCCCGGGGACCGGGGAGCGCTGACCCCGGCGGGGGTGATGCCGTAGACGTACAGGGCGGCCCCGGTCTCCGGGACGGCAGCGGTGGTGGTGACGGGGGCTGTGGCGTGCACGGTCATTCCTCCTCCGTTCCGGTGCGCCGGCGCGGGCGGCTGCGCGGGCGGTCGTCGTCACCGCGGGGGCGCCCCGCCGGACGGCTCCGGGGGCGCTGAGCCCGCTCCTCGCGTTCGCGGGCGGCCGAGCCGGTGCGGCGGGGCAGGGGCTCCTCCAGCTCCTCCTCGTCCGCCGCCGGCTCCGGTTCCTCGGGCGTGAGGATGCCCCGCACGCGGTCGGTCAGGGAGCGCGTCCCCCGTTTGGCCGCCGCCCTGCCCACGGTCTTGGCGACCGGCCCGCCGAACAGCTCGGGGACGGTCTTGGAGCGCACGTCGTGCTCCAGGTCCAGGCGGTTGCAGGCCTCCGCGAAGCGCAGGTACGTGTCGACGCTCGCGACCACGATGCGGGCGTCCACCTTGAGGATCTCGATGCCGACCAGGGAGACGCGCACGAAGACGTCGATCACCATGCCGCGGTCGAGGATGAGTTCCAGGACGTCGTAGAGCGTTCCGGCGCGGGGCGCGCAGACGACCTCGTCGTCATAGGTGATCATGCGGTGGTCCTTCCGGGGGCGGGCCCAGGGGCCCGGTCACTGGTCCTGGGCACCGCGCCGGTAGCGGGCGACCCGGCGGTACCGCAGCAGGTCGCCCGCCGCGTCCAGCTCGACCTCGTAGGTGGCGAGCAGGCTGGTGGTGTCCGGGATGCGCGCCACCTCCAGCACGTCCACGTTGACGACCCAGCCGTCGTCCTCGCTCCGGCACACCGCGGAGACGCCCTCCAGGCGGTGCCGGATCAGCTCGGACAGGGCGTCCGCGGCGCGCTGGGCGGCGTCCCGGGCGCCCCGCACGGCACGCTCGCGCGTGGTCGTGGACGTCGTGCCGCGGCGTCGCCCGCCAGGTTCTGTCATGCAGCCCACTCTGGCCGCACGTCCCGGTCCACGCGTCCGCAGTTACCCCATCCGGGCACAAGTGGGTCCCCGCCCACGGCGAGGTGACGCGCGGAGGTGCCGTCGGCGGGGCTCGGGCGACAGGGATTCAGGCGTCGGGCGTCGCGGTGGTCCGGCGCCGGCAGTGCAGGAAGACGTGTGGTTCGGGCCCGGCGTCCGGGTGGGCCGGGGTGAACAGCAGTTCCTCCCGCTCCAGGACCTCCAGGCCGGCGTCCTCGGCCACGGCGACGAGGCCCGGCGCGGTGAAGCTGGTCACGCGCACGGGCTGCCCCATGAAGGTGGCGTCGACGCCCTCCACGTCCAGCGGAACGGTGGCGAGGACCAGGTGCCCCGACGGGGTCAGCGCCCGTGCGAGGCGCCGGACGACGTCCGTCTGCTCCCGCCGGTCCAGCTGGAGCAGCGCGAAGTACACGCAGACCGCGTCGAACGAGCCGTCCGCGAGCGGTACGTCACGGATGTCGGCGCACCGGAAGGAGGCGTCCGGCACCTGCCGGGCGGCCAGCTCGACCATGACGGGGGAGACGTCGACGCCCACGACCCGGTGGCCGGCGCCCGCGAGGGTCTCGGCCGTGGGCCGTCCGGTGCCGCTGCCCACGTCCAGCACCCGGCTGCCCGGCGCGAGCCGCCCGAGCAGCCACTCCAGCGAGCGACGGTGCGCCGGTGAACCGGCGAACGCCTTCTCGTAGTCGGCGCCCAGCGCGTCGAACACGGCGGCGGCGGGCGGCCGTTGCTGTCCGTCGGTCACGTGGGTCCCTTCGGTGGGTGAGCCGGTGCCGGGATCATCGTTCCACCGCGGGAGAGCCGCCGACAAGGGCTCCGCCGGGCGTCCTACCGGGCGGCGTCGTCCGGCGCCGTCCCCGGCTCCGCCATCCTGCGGTGCACGGCGGCCTTGACGCGGTCCGGCAGGACCTTGTCGGCCACCCCCTGCGCCCTGGTCCTCGCCGAGCCGGTGACCAGCTTCCCGCGGCCCTTCATGACGGCGTCGAACGCCTGCTCGGCGACCTGTGCGGGATCGTCCTTGTCCATGGTGCCGACCTTGGTGTCCTCCATGCCGGCCCGCCGGAAGAAGTCGGTGTCCGTCGGTCCGGGCATGAAGGAGGTGACCGTGACGCCGGTGTCCTTGACCTCCTCCTGCAGCGCCTGGGCGAAGGACTGCACGAAGGACTTGGACGCGTTGTAGACGGACTGGAAGGACCCCGGCATCGTCGAGGCGACGGACGACGTGAACATCAGCCGGCCCACACCGCGCGCCACCATGTCGCGCAGCAGGGGCTTGGCCAGCCGCACCGTCGAGGTCACATTGAGGTCGATCACGGACTGGTCGTCGGCCGGGTCGGTGTCCACGAACGCGCCACCCCGCCCCACACCGGCGTTGAGGGCCGCCACGTCCACCACGAGGCCGGTGGTGGCCGCGACCAGCCGGTCGACGCCGCCGGACTCCCGCAGGTCCGCGCGGACGGCCCGCACCGCCACGCCGGTCTCCCGCAGCCGCTGGGCGGCGTGTTCGAGCCGGTCGTCCTCGGCGTTGACCACCAGGTCGTGGCCGTGTTCCGCGAACAGCCGGGCGAGTTCGTAGCCGATGCCGCCGGACGCCCCGGTGACGAGGGCGAGCGGCCTGCCGCCGTCTCCCACCGCTTCCACTGGGTCCACTGGTCGTCCCTTCAGTGCAGCGCCTGGTACACCGATGCTGTGGTGAAGCCGTACACGACGTGCGGCACGAGGTCCGACACCCAGGACGTCCGGTCCCACTGCTTCGGGTCGGTCACTCCGAGCGCGGCGGCCGGCACGTCGCTGCTCACCATGGCCGCGGCACCGAGCACCGGCCCGGCCACCCAGTCCGGCAGCGGTCCGCGCCGGCGGCGCAGCACGCCGTAGGCCGCGCCGACGCCGAGGCCGGTGGCGTAGCCGAGCAGGGCGCCGACGGCCTGTTCGCGGTGGGGCTTCGTCTCCTCGTCGCCGAGCACCAGCCC
Organism: Streptomyces flaveolus; assembly: GCF_044765825.1. Classification (NCBI taxonomy): domain Bacteria; kingdom Bacillati; phylum Actinomycetota; class Actinomycetes; order Kitasatosporales; family Streptomycetaceae; genus Streptomyces; species Streptomyces flaveolus. The sequence continues at coordinate 198,064 of NZ_JBIWKU010000008.1, forward strand.
GACCCGGTCGGCGACCCGGTCCGCGACCTCGGCCGGCATGTCGCTGGCCCCCCGGCCGCGCAGCAGCATGTCGCCGTACGTGGTGAGGTTCAGCGCGACGGTCCCCGCCGCGCCGGCGACCAGGCCCTTGATCAGTGACTGCATCCCGGAACTCCCTCGGACGGGCGCGGTGGCGCACGACGGTCACGACGGGCCCCGGGTTCCCCTCTCGTGGCCGCCTAACAGAGCCCGGTGTCGCGCACCCCGCGGCCCGCCCTCAGGCGGAACGGGGCCGCGCCCCGTCCAGCGCCAGGTCCACCAGCCCCCGCACGAGCGCCTCGTCCAGCGGTGCCCCGCTGAGCAGGACCCGGACGAACAGCGGGCCGCTCACGGCCTCGATCAGCAGACCCGGGTCGGTGTCCGCCGCCAGCTCGCCACGCTCGATGCCGCGGCGGACCATCACGACGGCGCGGTCGAGGCGGTCGCTCCAGTAGGGCCCGCGCCTGTCGTCGAGGGTGTCGTCGTGCTCGACGCCGATCCGGAGCAGGGCGTGTCCCTGGGCGGTGCCGAGCAGCCCGGCCAGCGAGGAGAAGAAGCCGAGCAGGTCGTCCCGGACGTGCCCGGTGTCCGGAACCGGCAGCGCGGAGTCCAGTTGCGTGTTCAACGCGTCCAGGATCAGGTTCTCGCGGGTGCCCCAGCGGCGGTAGACCGACGTCTCGTGCACTCCGGCCGCGCGGGCGACGGCCCCCACGGTCGCCCCTGCCAGGCCCTGGCTGGAGAGCAGTTCCACCGCGGCGGCGAGCACGGCCTGCCGCATCCGCTCCCCACGGCGGCGCAGGGGCGGGGCGGCGGATTCCGGAGAGGTCATCGCACCAGCCTAAAGCAGGTCGACTTGCGTTGGGTGTACGTTTAACGCAAGTCGACCTGCGATGGACCGGTGGGGCCCGTCCGGGGTCGACGCCGCACCGAGGAGGTCCTGTCATGGCGCAGATGCTCGCCGCCCGCCTGCACGTCCCGAGCCGCACCCTGCGGCTGGAGGAGGTGCCCCGCCCGCAGCCCGGGCCGGGCGAGGTCCTTGTCAAGGTCGAGGCGGCCGGGGTGTGCCTGTCCGACGTCCACCTCATCGACGGCACGCTCACCCCGCTGCTCCTGCGGGGCGACACCGTCACCCTCGGCCACGAGGTCTCCGGCACGATCGCCGAGGTCGGCGAAGGCGTCACCGCCTGGGCACCCGGGCAGCGGGCCGTGCTGTACGCCGGTGAGGTCCGCGACGGCGTCACCTACACCCGGGGCGTCGACTACGACGGCGGCTGGGCCGAGTACGCGCTGTCCGCCGCGACCGCCCTGACCCCGCTGCCCGACGCCATCCCCTTCGACCAGGGCGCGATCACCCCCGACGCCGTGTCCACCCCGTGGGGCGCGATCACCGAGACCGGCGGCGTCCGCCCCGCCGAGGCGGTCGGCGTGTGGGGCGTCGGCGGGCTCGGCGTGCACGCCGTGCAACTGCTGCGCGCCGTGGGCGCCTGCCCGGTCGTCGCCGTCGACCCCAACCCGGTGGCGCGCGAGCGTGCCCTGGCCGCCGGGGCCGACCTCGCCCTGGACTCCGCCGACCCGGGCCTGCGCGAGGCCGTCGGGGCGGCGACCGGCGGGGCGGGGCTCGCCGCCGCTTTCGACTTCGCGGGCGTGCCCGCCGTGCGCGAACAGGCGCTCTCCGTCCTCGCGCCCAAGGGCCGTCTGGTGCTGGTGGGCCTGACCGACAAGCCGCTCGGCGTCGCGGACGGCACCCGCTTCAGCTACCTCCAGCAGCGGATCCTCGGCCACTACGGCTCCGACATGCCGGTGGCCCTGCCCCAGCTGCTCCGGCTGATCCAGGGTGGACGGCTGGACTTCTCCGGGTCCATCAGCGGGGTGCTGCCGCTGGCCGAGGCCGCCGAGGCGGTCGCCCGGCTGGAGAAGAAGGAGGGCAACCCGATCCGGCTGATCCTGCGCCCGTGAGGTGAGGGATTCCTGAGAATCCTCGAGGCGGTTGAACGCCGGCGCCCCCGACTCCGTATGGAGCCGGGGGCATTTCATGCCCGGGACCGCCACGACGCACGACGTAGGAGCACGCCTTGGGACACAACAGGCGCAGACGCCCGACCGGGGCGCGGCGCGCGACCTTCTCCGCGGTCGCGCTGATACTGGGCGGCGGTGGTCTGATCGCCGCCAACGTGTTCGCCTCCGCGACCGAGTCGGGGACCAGCCCCGCCGTTGCTCTGGGCAATTCCGGCGTCGCGGCCACGGTCGACTGCCCCGACCTGAGCGAGCGGCTGACGACGGTCCCCGAACCGGCCAGGCCGGACGTCGACGGCGAACTCGCACGGCTGGACGAGCAGATCGCCACGGCCTACCGCCAACTCCAGGAAGCGGCACGCACCGCCGATGACGGCGAGGTCGACGAAGGCGCGATCCTCGACCCGTTGGAGAAGCAGCGGACGGAGACGATCGCACGCATCGTCACCGCCGTCGACGGCGCCGGGGACCGGCCCGAAGGACTGGAGGCCCTCGCGGCGTGCACCCTGCGACGCACCGCGGTCGCGACACAGCAGACGAGCGGCAGCCCGGACGGGCAGCAGACCGGTACGGGCGACGAGGCCGGCGACGGCGAAGGCACCGGAGCCGGCGACGACGCCGGCAACGGGGAGCAGCCCGGTCAGGGACAGGGGCAGGGCAACGGCGGTCAGGCCGGCAACGGCCCCGTCGCGGCGGACTACGTCGACATCACGACGGTCCGGCCCAACGCCGTGAAGCCGCGCCAGGACGAGGACGCCTCACGCGGCACCTTCGTCACCAGCTGCGGCGTCAACGCCGAGGGCCTGTTCAACTCCGACAACGTGATCGCCGCCCCCGGCGTGGGCAACGGCGCCCACCACTTCCACGACTACGTCGGCAACCAGGGCAACAACGCCTTCGCCTCCGACGACGACCTGGCGAACGCCGGCACCAGTTGCGCGGACCAGGGCGACAAGTCCTCCTACTACTGGCCGGTGCTGCGCCTGCAGAACGGCACAGCGGAACAGGACGACCGGTCACCCGGCGGCGGCATCGAGGGCAACGCCGGCGAGATCGTCACGCCGGCCGAGGTGACGCTGACGTTCGGCGGCAACGAGCGCGGCAAGGTCACGGACATGCCGCGGCTGCTGCGCATCATCACCGGCGACGCGAAGGCGTTCGTCAACGGCAACACCAACGCCAACGCCTCCTGGAGCTGCACCGGTCACGAGGACCGGCAGCTGAAGGACAAGTACCCGATCTGCCCGGCCGGCAGCGACGTGGTGCGCACCTTCACCTTCCAGAGCTGCTGGGACGGCCGCAACACCGACAGCGCCAACCACCGCACCCACGTGGCGTTCGCCGCCGCCGACGGCAGCTGCCCGGACGGCTTCCGGCCCGTCCCGCGACTGGTGCAGCGCATCGTGTACGACGTGGACGCGCCGAGCCTCGACGACGGAGGCAGGACGACGCCCCTGTTCGCCGTGGACTCCTTCCCCGAGCAACTGCACAAGCCGGTCACGGACCACAGCGACTTCATCAACGTCTTCGACGAGGACCTGATGCGGGAGATGGTCGACTGCATCAACAGCGGCCGGTCCTGCGGCCCGGACACACCCCCCGCCCCGGACCCCGGCCAGAGCGAGGCCCCGCAGCAGCCGACCGGAACCCCGGAGACCCCAGGGACCCCTCAGAACCCCGGGGCCTCCGCGACGCCGGACGGCGGGAACGGCCAGGAGACCCCGGAACAGCCGGGCGACGACGGCGGGCAGACCGCCGGACCCCCGGCCGGGCAGGCCGGCACCGCGCCGGCACCCACGGACGCCGGCCAGGACGGGAAGAAGCCCGAACCCGCGAACCCGCCTGCGAACCCGGACCGGCCCGAGGCCTCCCGCACCGCAGAGCCCAGGGCCGCCACCACGCCCGCCGGGACTCCGGGCGACGTGAGCAGCCCCGTGGCCGCGCCCGACAGGACTCGGGGGACGGACGGGAGCGGCGCCGCGGCGGCCGCGGGCTCCGCGAGCGAGCCGCAGGGCACCCAGGGCGGGCTCGCGGAGACGGGCTCCAGCCTGGGCCTGTGGCCCGCGGCGGCCGGAGGCGTCCTCTTCGCCGCCGGATGCCTGCTGCTGCTCCGCACCAGGCGGCGTACCCGGTGACACCCCCGTGACGGCGCCGTTCGGTCCCGACGCCGGCCGGGACCGAACGGACGTCAGTCGTCGAGCGCTTCCTTGACGTCGCCCAGGTCGACGAACTTGAAGTCGGTGGCGGCACGTTCGCCGTCGCCCGGAGTGTCGTGACCGTCCTGCACGACGAGCAGGCCGTCGGGGTAGCGGCTGCCCAGCGGCCGGTTCAGCACCGCCGCTCCGTCGCACTCCTCGGAGCCGTCCAGCCGGGCCGAGGCGGCACCGACGCGGAACCCGCCCTCGTACTCGTTGTGGTCGTCCTGCTCGCGGTCGTACGCGGCGAAGGTGTCGTCGCCCTGGCTGGAGGCCAGCAGATACCCGTCGCCGTCGGACTCCTGGAGGAGCGTCAGCCCCTCCACGTCCGCGGCCAGCCGGGTGCCGCCGTACCCGGGGTCGGAGCCGGCGACGCACTCGTCGGCCGCCTCGTCGTACGTGGCCGGGACCCCGTACTCCCTCACCTTGTCCACCAGCCGGGGCGTGCCGGTGAGGTCGGCGCGCAGACGCCAGATGCCGACGTCTTCCTGCCCGGCGTACAGGGTGCCGTCGGCCGGGTCGACGACCATCCCCTCCACCTGGGGCAGTTCGCCGGGCTCGGCGCACGGCGACCAGTCCGTGCCGTTCGGCAGGCGGAAGGACGCGGGCAGGTCCAGGGTGCGGACCGTGCGGTAGCCGACGTGTCCGGACGCCGTCGGCGTGAGCTCCAGCAGGGCGAGCCGGGTGCGTTCCCGCCGGCTGACCAGCGCATAGGAACGCTGAGTGGCCTTGTCGGTCCAGGTGGCCAGGCCGTACACGGTGCGCTGGTCGTTGATCTCGGCCTGGCCGGCGGAGAACACCGGCGCGGCAGCCGGGTCGGTGACGTCCGTCAGGGGACGGCCGGGGCCGGCCGGGTCGATGCGGTAGACGCGCAGGCGGTCGCTGCCGCGGTCGGTCGTGACCGCCAGGTCCGCCCGGCCGGTGGAAAGCCGCATGCCCTCCACCAGGTCGACGTTGTTGAAACGGCCGGGCGCGTCGTCGGGACCCGGGGCCGGGGGAGCGGCCACCGACTGCACCAGCCGGGCGTCCAGGTCGTAGACACGCAGCCCGCCCTCCTTCGCCGTCGCGACGACGAGGCTGCGGTCGGGGTCGGCGGGGTCGCGCCAGATGGCCGGGTCGTCCGCGTCGGCGTTCCCGCCGGCCTCGTCGTCGTACAGCGGAGCCGTCTCGACCCGCGGCCGTACGGTCGGCAGCGCGTCGTCACCGTGCGCCGCGGCCGGTACCGCCGACAGGAAGGTGACGGCCGCGGCGAGGGCGCAGGCGGCCGGTCGGCCGAGGGGATGCCTGGACATGCCGGTACTCCTCAAGTCGAAGACATGACAACCAAGTTCATTCGATGATCTTGAACGTGGTTTCGGTCACCCGGGGGCCCTGCCGGTGACGGGAAGACGTCCGGCGGGGGAACGGCGCGCGTGGCCCCCGTGTGCGCGGGGCGGCCGGTCCGGTGGCACCGCGGTGACCGGCGCGTCTATACGATGTCCGCCCAGGAGACGGGTGGCGGCGGAAGGGAGTGCGGGCGTGACGGATCACCGGCGTCCCCGGCGGCGGGGGCAGGGCGAGCTGGAGGCGCTGGTGCTCGCGGTGCTGCGTGAGGCGGAGGGGCCGGCGACGGCCGGCTGGGTGCAGGAGCGCCTGGGCGGGGACCTGGCCTATACGACGGTGGTGACGATCCTGACCCGGCTGCTGGACAAGGGTGCGGTGAGCCGGGAACGGGCGGGCCGCTCCTTCGCCTGGACGCCGGCGGACCCCGCGGGTCTGGCCGCGCGACGGATGCGCGGGGTGCTGGACGCGGAGAGCGACCGCGAGGCGGTGCTGGCGAGCTTCGTGACCGGCCTCGACCCGGCCGACGAACGGCTGCTGCGCGACCTGCTCGGCGGCGCGGCCGGGGCCGAGGGAGAAGACTGACGCCTCATGGGGGTCTTCGTCTTCCTTCCGCTGGTCCTGCCGCTGACCGCGTGGCCGATCGCGCGCCTGGCCGAACAGCACCTGCACCCGCGGACCGCGACCAGGCTGCTCACCGCGGTGGCCGCCGTGATGGCACTGTGCAGCACGGTGTGCCTCGCCCTGCTGGTGGTGGTCGGCACCGCCCAACTGCCGGGCAATCCGCTGCCCGACGGCTGGTCGGATCCGGAGGTACGGGCGGCGGTGCCCTACGACGAGGTCGCCGGCAAGGCGGCGATCCCGGCGCTGTGCGCGGTGGTCGTCGCCTCGGCCCGGGCCCTGTGGCGTCACGGCCGAGTGCGCCGCCGCGCCCACCACGCACTGGCCGGACTGCCGGGCACGTCCGTGGCCGTGCTGCCGGACGAGGTGCCCTACGCGTACGCGCTGCCCGGCGGGCGAAGGGACCGGGTGGTGGTGACCACGGCCCTGCTGGACTGCCTCGGACCGGCCGAGCGGCGGGCGTTGTTCGCCCATGAGCGGGCCCATCTGGCCGCCCGGCACCACCGGTTCCTGCTCACCGTCAGGCTGGCCGCGCTGGCCAACCCCTTCCTGCGGCCGCTGCGTACGGCCGTGGCCTACACGGCGGAGCGCTGGGCCGACGAGGAGGCCGCGCGGACGGTCGGTGACCGCCGCGCGGTGGCGACCGCGATCGGCAAGGCGGCCCTGGTCTCCCGGGGCACCCCGGTGGCCACGCTCGCCGGCCTCGCGGCGCCGGGCCCGGTGCCCCGCCGGGTGGCCGCCCTGCTCGGTCCGGCCCCCGCCACGCGCACCTGGCCCCCGGTGTTCACGTCGGTGGGCCTGGCGGCCTGGGCCGCGGCGGCCGGAACGGCCGTGTCGGCGATGTCGTCCGCGAACGCCGCCGTCACGATGTTTCTCGTCCTCCGCGCGGCGACGCCCCTCTGAGGTGTGGGCCGGAACCCTGGCCCGTACCGCCCTCGAAGCCCAGGAGCGCACGGGCGGGGCCCCGCGCCGCCGGCGGGGCCGTCAGTCCGTCAGTCCGGCGGCGAGCGTGGCCCCCAGCTCCCAGCAGGCCTCCAGGTCGGCCTTGGCGGGCTCACCCGCCACCGTCACGGCCGGGGCGGCGCGCTGCCAGCCGAGGCCGGTCGTCACCGACTCGATGCCGCGCACCGCACCGGTGGTGTCACTGCCGCCGTGCACGTAGTAGCCGAAGGGCCGGCCCCGTGTCTCGTCCAGGCAGGGGTAGTAGACCTGGTCGAAGAAATGCTTCAGGGCGCCGGACATGTAGCCCAGGTTGGCAGGGGTGCCCAGCAGGTAGCCGTCCGCCTCCAGCACGTCGACGGCCGTGGCCGCCAGTGCCGCCCGCCGGACGACCCGGACACCCTCGATCTCCGGTGCGGTCGCTCCGGACACGACGGCTTCGAGCATCGCCTGGCAGTTCGGCGACGGGGTGTGATGCACGATCAGCAAAGTGGTCACACCCCGAAGCCTGCCGCCCGGCACCCTCCGGCCGCAACAGACGCCGGGTGGCGGCTCACACTTCGGGAGCCGCCGTCTCCGTCAGGGTGCCGTCGGCCAGCCGCAGCCACCGGTCGACCCCGATCTCGCTCAGGAACCGCTCGTCGTGGCTGACCACCACGAAGGCTCCCCGGTAGGAGTTCAGGGCGCCCTGCAACTGCTCCGCGCTGACCAGGTCGAGGTTGTTGGTCGGCTCGTCCAGGAGCAGCAGGTGCGGGGCGGGTTCCGCGCACAGGACGCAGGCGAGGGTGGCCCGCAGCCGCTCGCCGCCGGACAGCACACCGACGGGCAGATGGGCGCGGGCGCCGCGGAAGAGGAAGCGGGCGAGCAGGTTCATCCGCTCGGCCTCGGGCCGGCCGGGGGCGTACGCGGCGAAGTTCTCGGCGACCGTGCGGTCCCCGTCCAGCAGGTCGAGCCGCTGCGAGAGGTACGCGACGCGCCCGTCGGCCCGCTTGACCGTGCCCTCCCCGGGCTCCAGGTCGCCGTTCAGCAGGCGCAGCAGCGTGCTCTTGCCGGCGCCGTTGGGGCCGGTCAGCGCGATGCGCTCGGGGCCCCGGACGGTCAGGCCGACGCCCTGGCCGGGGAACACGTCCCGGTCGCCGAGCCGGATCCGCAGCCCCTCCCCGAGGAAGAGGGTGCGTCCGGCGGGCACGTCGGTGTCCGGCAGGTCGAGGACGATGCGCTGGTCGTCGCGGAGCGAACGCCCCGCCTCGTCCAGCCGGGCCTTCGCCTCGCCGACCCGGCTCGCGTGGGTCTGGCCCGCCCGGCCCGCGGACTCCTGCGCGCCCCGCTTCATGGTGCCCGCGAAGATCCGCGGCAGACCGGCGTTCTTGAGGTTGCGGGCGGCGTTGCTCGCCCGGCGCTCGGCCCGTTCCCGGGCCTGCTGCATCTCCCGCTTCTCCCGCTTCAGTTCCTGCTCGGCGTTGCGGACGTTCTTCTCGGCGACCTCCTGCTCCGCCCGCACCGCCTCCTCGTACGCGGTGAAGTCGCCTCCGTAGAAGCGCAGTTCACCGGAGTCGAGTTCGGCGATGCGCTCCATGCGGTCGAGCAGGGCGCGGTCGTGGCTGACCAGGAGCAGACAGCCCTTGTAGTCCGACAGCACGTCGTAGAGCTTGTGCCGGGCGTCCAGGTCGAGGTTGTTGGTGGGCTCGTCGAGCAGCAGCACCTCGGGCCGCTTCAGCAGTTGTGCGGCGAGCCCGAGGGAGACGATCTGGCCGCCGCTGAGCGTGTCGAGGCTCCGGTCCAGGGCGAGGCCGCCGAGACCGAGGCGGTCGAGCTGGGCACGGGTGCGTTCCTCGATGTCCCAGTCGTCGCCGATGGTCGTGAAGTGCTCCTCGGCCACGTCCCCTGACTCGACGGCGTCGATGGCGCGGATCACGGCGGCGACCCCCAGCACCTCCGCCACCGTGAGATCACCGGACAGGGGGAGGGTCTGCGGCAGGTAGCCGACGGTGCCGGTGGTGGACACGGACCCGGTGCCGGGTCGCAGTTCCCCGGCGATCAGCCTGAGCAGGGTGCTCTTGCCGGAGCCGTTGGGGGCCACCAGGCCGGTGCGGCCCGCGCCCACGGTGAACGACAGGTCCTCGAAGACGGGGGTGTCGTCGGGCCACGAGAAGGAGAGGTTCGAGCAGATGACGGCGGCGTCGGACATGGGTGACCTCGCTGAGGGGAGGGGCGGGGGAAGAGACACACCCGCCCGGGACAAACAGGGAAAAGGGAACGACGAAATCGGCCACTGCGGCGGCGCTCCTGTGTGCCTGCCCGTGGCCGTCAGTGCGGGGTATCACCCGCAGATGTCGTCGTCACCCACCATGTCCGGGACCTCTCGATACGCGATCAACGTCTCCCCCAGACTAACAGCCGCCTCCCGCGAGGCGTGGCCGAGCGCAGGACAGGGGGCTCGGCGGCGGACGTGCCTCGACCGAGGACGCCGTGCGGGGCCGGCGGTCGTGACCGCAGCATCGCGTGATCACCGGCCTCGACCAGCACCAGGGCCGGTCGGCCCGACCAGCATGCGCCGCCCGGCGCCGCCGCACGGCGGAGCCGCCCGCCCCAGGGGGGGCGGGCGGCTCCGTCACGTGGCGCCGGCGGCGGCTCAGCCGACCGGGGCCGCCGGTCCCTTGTCGGCCGGGGCCGCGGCGGCCTCGCCGGACTCCTCGGCGAGACGCTCCATGCCGCTGGTGGTCTTCAGCGGCTTCTCCTTCAGGAACACGACGGCGACCAGCGCGAGCAGGGCGAACGGTGTGGCGATGAGGAAGAGGTCCGCCGTGGCGACCCCGTAGGCGTGCTCGACGATCGACCGCATCGGGGCGGGCAGCGTGGACATGTCCGGCACACTGCTCTCGCCCGAACCCTCACTGGTCGACGCGGTGATGCCGGCCTCCCTGAGCCCCTTGGTCATCTCGCTGGTGACCCGGTTGGCGAGGATCGCGCCGAGGACGCTGACGCCGATGGTGCCACCCATGCTGCGGAAGAACGACAGCACGGACGTCGCGGCACCCAGGTCGGCGGCGGGCACGTCGTTCTGCGCGGCCAGGACCAGGTTCTGCATCAGCATGCCGACGCCGATGCCCAGCACCGCCATGTAGAGGCTCAGCAGACCGAAGTGCGTCTTGGCGTCGATCGTGGACAGCAGCGCGAGGCCGACGGCCATGATGACCGCGCCCGCCACCAGGTACCGCTTCCACTTGCCCGTCCGGCTGATCACCTGGCCGGCGACGGTGGACGACACCAGCAGGCCGAGGATCATGGGCAGGCTCATCAGACCGGCGACGGTCGGCGACTTGCCCAGGGAGACCTGGAAGTACTGGGAGAGGAAGACGGTCCCGCCGAACATGGCGACACCGACCAGGAGGCTGGCGACGGTCGTCAGCGTCACCGTGCGGTTGCGGAAGATGTCGAGCGGGATGACCGGCTCGGCGGTGCGGGCCTCGACGAAGACCGCGGCGACCAGCAGCAGCACGCCACCGCCCGCGAGGGCGCCGGTCTGCCAGGAGGCCCAGTCGAACTCGTTGCCGGCCAGCGACACCCAGATGAGCAGCGCGCAGACACCGGCGACGATCAGGAAGGCGCCGAGCCAGTCGATCCGCACCTGGCGGCGCGTGGTCGGCAGCCGCAGCGTGCGCTGCAGCAGCGCGATGGCGAGCAGCGCGAACGGCACGCCGATGAAGAAGCACCAGCGCCAGCCAAGCCACGAGGTGTCGACCAGCACACCGCCGACCAGCGGCCCGGCCACGGTGCCCACGGCGAAGACGGCACCGAAGATGCCGGCGTACTTGCCCAGCTGGCGCGGCGGGATGACGGAGGCCATCACGACCTGCGCGAGGGCCGTCAGGCCGCCGGCGCCGATGCCCTGCACGACCCGGCTGAAGATCAGCAGGCCGACGCCGTGGGAGAAGCCGGCCAGCAGCGAGCCGACGACGAACATGCACAGCGAGAGCTGGAGCAGCAGCTTCTTGTTGAAGAGGTCGGACAGCTTGCCCCACAGCGGCACCGTCGCCGTCATGGCCAGCAGTTCCGCCGTGACGACCCAGGTGTAGGAGGACTGGCTGGCGCCCAGGTCGGCGATGATCGTGGGCAGCGCGTTCGAGACGACGGTGCCGGCCAGGATCGCGACGAACATGCCGGCCATCAGCCCGGACATGGCCTGGAGTATCTGCCGGTGGGTCATGGAGGTGGGAGGCGCGTCGTCGGGCGCCTGAGGTGCGGTCACGGCATCTCTTTCGGGTGATGGTGGGGTGGGTGTCGCGATCGTGCTGCGCCGCGGTTACGCGCCAGGTGCCGGAAGGCCGGCGGCGAGGAGGGTGAACACCTCGTGGAACACGTCCAGGAAGGCGGCCTCCTGCTGGTGGGCCGACCAGTGGTCCACACTGGTCCGCACCGCGGCGGTCGCCACCGCGGCCAGCAGCCGCGGGTAGAGGCCGGGGTCCGCGGGCCGTTCCCCGTCGCCGGGGGCGCCGCGCAGACGGGTGGCGATGGCATCGGCCAGGTCGGCCTCCGCCGCCATGTGCGCCCCGACGCCGCGCGCCAGGAGGTGCGGCGAGGCGTGCAGCACTTCGGCGTGCAGCCGCCACAGCTCGTGCTGCTGCTCCGCCTCGGCGAGTTCCGCGGCCATGGCCTCGCGCAGGGCCTCCAGCGGGGACAGCCCGGCCGGTGCGTCGAGCACCGCGCGCCGCATCCGCGCGCCGGCGTCCGCGTCGATGACGACGAAGGCGTCCTCGCGCGTGTCGAAGTAGTTGAAGAAGGTCCGCACGGACACCCCGGCCGCGGCGCTGATCGCCTCGACGGTGACCTTGTCCGCCCCGTGCTCGGCGGCGAGCCGTACCGCGGCCTCGGCGAGAGCGGCACGCGTGGCCCGCTTCTTCCGCTCCCGCAGACCGCCACCGGCGGCACCCTTCTCCGACATAAGTTGCATGGTATGCAAAGATGCACGCCATGCAAAATTCCCCCACGCGGTACCATACCCGCAGGGGTATGCGGAGGAGGACGCGTGGAACTCGACATGTCGGCCGAGGAGCTGAAGTCGGCGCTCAACCGGCTGCGGCGTGCCCAGGGGCAGCTGGCCGGAGTCATCAGGATGATCGAGGAGGGCCGCGACTGCGAGGACGTGGTCACCCAGCTCGCCGCCGTCTCCCGGGCCCTGGACCGGGCCGGGTTCTCGATCATCGCCACGGGGCTGCAGCAGTGCATGACCAGTGACGATCCCGAGGTGCGGAACTCCGCCCAGATGCGGGCCCGTCTGGAGAAGCTCTTCCTGTCCCTGGCCTGACCCCCCGCCACCGGCCCCCCGGCCGCGTCGCACAACTCCGGCGTACGGCCGTGAAGTCGGGGACGAGCCGCGGAGCCACGGCCGGCACCGGGGTCGGCACCGGTGCCGGCCGTGCTGCGTGCGCCACGCGCCGCGCCCTTCGCGCACCACCTGGACCCGCCACCGGACCCGCGGTCCCCACCGCTGTCGGTCGACGCCCCCGGCGGCGGGCCCCGACGCGTCCCCCTGGGCCCCTTCCCGTATCGCGGGCGGCTGCGGGCCGTCGTCGGCCGGTCGCGCAGTTCCCCGCACCCGGACGGTACGTCCGGTGAACGCGCCCCTCGGGGGCGCGGGGAACCGCGCGAACGGCGTACCCGCCGGCAGAGCCTGCGCCGTCACCGCGCCCCCGCCCCCTGATGCCGCCGACCCCGTTCGGGAACGGACGTGACCCGAACGGTCCTGTCGGGTACCCGCCCGGTCCGCACGGGGTTGGGATGTGCAGGGCACCACGCGCGCCCCAGCAACCGCACCCGCCCCGGCCCGACCGCTGTCCCGACACGGAAAGGACCCCCGATGTCCGTCGACACGCAGCAGGCGCCCCCCGGGCTCCCGGACGAGGAGCTCGCCACCCTGGACGCCCACTGGCGCGCCGCGAACTACCTCTCCGTCGGCCAGATCTACCTGATGGCGAACCCGTTGCTGACCGAGCCGCTGCGCCCGGAACACGTCAAGCCGCGCCTCCTCGGCCACTGGGGCACCTCACCGGGCCTCAACCTCGTCCACACCCACCTCAACCGGGTGATCAAGGCCCGCGACCTGGACGCCCTGTGCATCTGGGGGCCCGGCCACGGCGGACCCGCCGTCCTCGCCAACTCCTGGCTGGAGGGCTCGTACACCGAGACCTATCCGGACGTCACCCGGGACGCGGACGGCATGGCCCGGCTCTTCAGGCAGTTCTCGTTCCCCGGCGGCGTGCCGAGCCACGTCGCCCCCGAGACCCCGGGCTCCATCCACGAGGGCGGCGAGCTCGGCTACTCCCTCTCGCACGCCTACGGCGCCGCCTTCGACCATCCCGGCCTGGTGGTCGCCTGCGTGATCGGCGACGGCGAGGCGGAGACGGGCCCGCTGGCGACGTCCTGGCACTCCAACAAGTTCCTCGACCCGGTGAACGACGGCGCCGTCCTGCCGATCCTCCACCTCAACGGCTACAAGATCGCCAACCCGACGGTCCTGGCCCGCCTGCCCGAGGCCGAACTCGACGACCTACTGCGCGGCTACGGCCACGACCCCGTCCACGTCACCGGCGACGACCCCGCCGCCGTCCACAGGGCGATGGCCCACGCCATGGACACCTGCCTCGACCGCATCGCCGCGATCCAGCGCGCCGCCCGCGAGAACGGCGGCGGCGACCGCCCCCGCTGGCCGATGATCGTCCTGCGCACCCCGAAGGGCTGGACCGGCCCCGCCGAGGTCGACGGCCTGCCCGTGGAGAACACCTGGCGCGCCCACCAGGTCCCGCTCGCCGCCGTACGCACGAACCCGGAGCACCTGCGCCAACTGGAGCAGTGGCTGCGTTCCTACCGGCCCGAGGAGCTGTTCGACGACGCCGGAGCCCCGCGCCCCGCCGTCCTGGCCGCGGTCCCCGAGGGCCCGCGCCGGCTGGGCGCCACCCCCTTCGCCAACGGCGGCCTGCTGCTGCGCGAACTGCCCCTGCCGCCCCTGGAGACGTACGCCGTCGCCGTCGACAAACCCGGCGCGAGCATGCACGAGCCGACCCGGGTCCTCGGCGACCTGCTGGCGGACGTCATGGCCGCCACCGCCGACCGCCGCGACTTCCGCATCGTCGGCCCCGACGAGACCGCCTCCAACCGGCTCCAGGCCGTCTACACCGCCAGCGGAAAGGCCTGGCAGGAACAGACCCTGCCCGTCGACGAGGACCTCGACCGGCACGGCCGGGTGATGGAGATCCTGTCCGAACACACCTGCCAGGGCTGGCTGGAGGGCTACCTCCTCACCGGCCGGCACGGACTGTTCTCCTGCTACGAGGCCTTCGTCCACATCGTCGACTCGATGGTCAACCAGCACGTCAAATGGCTGCGCGTCACCCGCCGCCTGCCCTGGCGCGCCCCCATCGCCTCCCTCAACTACCTGCTCACCTCCCACGTGTGGCGCCAGGACCACAACGGCTTCTCCCACCAGGACCCCGGCTTCGTCGACCACATCCTCAACAAGAGCCCCGAAGCCGTGCGGGTCTACCTGCCGCCGGACGCCAACACCCTGCTCTCCGTCGCCGACCACGCCCTGCGCAGCCGCGACTACGTCAATGTGATCGTCGCCGGCAAACAGCCCTGCTTCGACTGGCTGACCATGGAACAGGCCCGCGCCCACTGCGCCCGCGGCGCCGGCATCTGGGAGTGGGCCGGCACCGAGGACGGCACCCGTGAACCCGACGTGGTGCTCGCCTGCGCGGGCGACGTGCCCACCCAGGAGGTGCTGGCCGCCGCCCAGCTCATCCGCCGCCATCTGCCCGACCTGGCGGTGCGCGTGGTCAACGTCGTCGACATCGCCCGGCTGCTGCCGAGCGAGGAACACCCGCACGGAATGAGCGACTTCGAGTACGACGGCCTGTTCACCGCCGACAAACCCGTGATCTTCGCGTACCACGGCTATCCCTGGCTCATCCACCGCCTCGCCTACCGCCGCTCCGGCCACGCGCACCTGCACGTGCGCGGCTACAAGGAGATCGGCACCACCACCACGCCGTTCGACATGGTCCTCGGCAACGACCTGGACCGCTACCGCCTGGTCATGGACGTCATCGACCGGGTACCGGGCCTCGCCGTGCGCGCGGCGGCCGTGCGGCAGCGCATGGAGGACACCCGGCTGCGCCACCACGACTGGATCCGGGAACACGGCGTCGACCTGCCCGAGGTCGCCGACTGGTCCTGGGCCGGCTGACCCGCGACGCCTGCGCCCAGCCTTCCGTCAGCCCGTCAAGGGGTAGGTGACCACGCGCGGGAACCCGTCCGGCCTGCCGTCGGTGTAGGTCAGTGTCATCCGGGTGAAGTGCTGCTCTCCCGGATCCTGCTCCCGAGCCTGCGGCCGGTCGAGCCGCACGGTCACCGGGTACGAGCGGAACGTGCCGGCCGCGCAGTAGGGCTTGCAGTCGTTGACCGCGTTGTACCCCCGCCCGGCCGCCCTGGCCGCGTCCCAGCGCACCCAGTGCATCGAGGCCAGGCGGCTGTTGCCGTCCCCGCAGGCCAGCACGAACGCCGCCGGCCGTACCTCGCCCTGCATCGAGCAGTCGACGAGTACCGGGTCCTGGCCCTGCTGCTTCACGGTCTGCTGTGCCTGCGGGGCGGCCGAAGCGGCGCCCAGGGGTACTGCCAGCGCGGCGGCGGCACAGAGCGTGACCGCTGCCCTCATCGGGTTCCTGCCCATGTCTGCTCCCGGCCGTCTCGGGGTCGCTGTCTCCGCTTTTCCCCGTACCGACCGTACGACCGTGCCCACGAACGCACCACTCGTACGGAGCAACGCCCCGGGCCGGGCCTCGGCGGCCGCTACGCGGGCCTGTCGAGCAGCCCGGCCACCAGGTGGCGCGCGTAGGCGGCGTCGAGCCTGCCGGGGCGGAACAGGATGCGGTACATGATGGGTGCGACGACGCGGTCGACGACCGTCTCGGTGTCGGGCGCCGTCTCGCCGCGGTCGGCCGCGCGGGCGAGGACGGCGTCGATCTGCTCGGCGGCGTAGGCGGAGCACTGGCCCGCGTTGGTGCCGTCCGGATCGCCCAGCAGGGCGTCGCGGATGTAGGCCCGGCCCGGGGGAGAGGCCATCTCGTCGAGGAACTGCTCGGCCCAGGCCGTCAGGTCGGCCCGCAGCCCGCCGTGGTCCTCGGGCGCGGTGTCGGGACGCAGACGCTCGACGGCCACGTCCGACAGCAGCTCCTGGAGGTCACCCCAGCGCCGGTAGACCGTCGACGGGGTGACTTTGGCGCGTGCGGCGACCATCGGCACCGTCAGTGCGTCGCGGCCCACTTCGGCGGTCAGTTCGCGCACGGCGGCGTGCACCGACTCCTGGACCCGGGCGCTGCGCCCGCCCGGGCGGGCCATCGGTCTGGGGCTCATGCCCACACCTTAAAGCAACGTTCTTGCGTCAAGCATGGCTCCGTTCGTACGCGTGGCCGACGCGCAGCACGGTGGCCTCGTCGAGCGGGCGCCCGAGCAGCTGCATCCCGATCGGCAGCCCCTCCCGGTCGAGGCCCACCGGGAGGGTCAGCGCGGGGACGCCGGTGATGTTGGCCGGCGCGGAGAGCCGGACGTAGGCGTCGGAGACGCTCTCCACCGTGCCGTCGGGCCAGGTCACATGGTCCTGACCGGCCGGTACGGCCGTGACCGGGACGGTCGGGGCGGCGACGACGTCGACCTGCCGGAGCAGGCCGGCCCACTCCTGCCGCATCAGGGTCCGTGCCCGCTGGGCCCGCAGGTGGTCCCCGGCCGGCATCAGCTCCCCGGCCTCCAGCAGGACGCGGACGTCGTCCTGGTACAGGTCGGGCGAGGAGCGCAGGGTCTGCTCGTGGTAGGCGGTGGCCTCGGGCACCATCAGGCCCCACTGCGTCGCCTGGACGTAGCGGGCCATCGGGATGTCCACGTCGACGAGCCGTGCGCCGAGTTCCTCCAGCCGTCGCACCGCTTGCCGGACGGCTGCCTCGACCTCCGGGTCGACACGGTCGAAGTAGTAGGTGCGCGGCACACCGACGCGCAGCCCGGTCAGGTCCCTCGCCCCGGTGCCGGGCCGGTGGTCCGCCACCGGGACGGGCAGGGAGGCGGGGTCGCGCGGATCGTGCCCGGCCAGGACGGCCAGGACCAGGGCCGCGTCCTCGACGGTGCGCGTGAGCGGGCCCACGTGGTCCAGCGACCAGGACAGCGACGTCACCCCGTGCCGGGGCACCAGGCCGTACGTCGGCTTGAGGCCGACGACGCCGTTGAGCGCGGCGGGCACCCGGATCGAGCCGCCGGTGTCGGTGCCGAGGGCGAAGGTCGCCGCCCCCGCCGCGACGGCGACGGCGGAGCCACCGCTGGAACCGCCCGCGACCCGGCTCCGGTTCCGGGCGTTGCGCGTCTGCGGCGTGGTCAGTCCGTAGGCGAACTCGTGGGTGTGGGTCTTGCCGGCCAGTACCGCGCCGGCCGCCGCCAGGCGCGCGGCGACCGTGCTGTCCTGCCGGGCGCGGTGCCCGGCGCGGACCCGGGAACTCGCCGTGGTCGCCGTGCCGGCGACGTCGATCAGGTCCTTGAGGCCCATGGGAACGCCGTGCAGTGGACCGCGGAGGCGGCCGGCCGCCGCCTCTCTTTCCGCCTCGCGGGCCGACCGGCGCGCCCGCTCCGCCGTCAGCGTCACATAGGCGCCGAACAGCGGCTGCACCTCCCGGGCGCGGTCCAGTACCGAGTCCACCAGTTCGACCGGGGAGAGCCGTCGGGCGCGGATCGCCTCCGCGGCGGCGGTGAGGGTCAGCTCATACGGCGGCATCCCGCGCCTCCTCTCCCGGACGGCCGCCCCGGTGCCCCGGGTGGAAGGCGGCGGCGGGCGGGGTGTCACCGAAGTCCAGCTCCCGCAGCACCGAGACCACGGTGCGGATGTGTTCGGCGGTGGCCGCCACCACGGCTCGGTGTTCCTCTTCAGGGGTGGGCATGGGCCCTCCTCGCTAAAAGCTAACGGTTTGCGTTAGGGGACTCTAGGTTCTACGGTGGCTAAACGCAAACCCATAGCTTTTAGCGTCCCAGGGAAAGACGGCACCGACATGAGCAGCCCCTTCTGGACCGTGGGTGACACCACCGTCCACCGCATCGACGAGACCCTCCTGCCGCCCGCGACCGGACCCTGGCTGCTGCCCCGGGCCACCCCCGACGTGGTGACGCGCGAGGACTGGCTGTACCCCGATTTCGCGGACCGCGACGGGGTCCTGCGCCTGGGCAGCCACAGCTTCGCCCTGACCACGGGAGGGCTGCGCGTCCTCGTCGACACCGGCATCGGCAACGGCAAGACGCGGGCGAACCCGGCCTGGCACGACCTGCGCACCGACTACCTGGAGCGGCTGACCGCGGCGGGCTTCCCCCCGGACGAGGTGGACCTGGTGATCCTCACCCACCTGCACACCGACCACGTCGGCTGGAACACGAGGCACGTCGACGGCGCCTGGGTCCCCACCTTCCCTCACGCCCGCTACGTCGTCTCCCGCGCCGAGCGCGACTTCTGGGCCGGGTACGCCATGGACGAGCCGAGGCGCCAGATGTTCCGCGACTCGGTCCGTCCGGTCGAGGACGCCGGACTGCTCGACGCCGTCCACGTCCCCGCTGACGGCGCCGACATCGCCCCCGGCCTTCGCCTCCTGCCGACGCCGGGACACACCCCGGGCCACGTGGCCGTACACGTGGGCGGGGTGGGGGCGGGGGCGCTGATCACCGGGGACTGTGTCCACCATCCCGTGCAGTTCGCCCACCCCGCGATGGGCAGTTGCGTCGACATCGACCCGGCGGGGGCCGAGTCGACCCGGCGTGCCCTGCTCGCCTCGCTGGCCGGCACGGACACGCTGGTGCTGGGCACCCACTTCCCGCCGCCCACCGCGGGCCGTGTCGTCTCCCACGGGGACGCCTACCGGCTGGCGCCCGTGCCGGGCCGGTTCGTGCGATAAGGCGCCGATTGCATCCACCGTGTGGTCGTCGCGGCGGTGCGCAACCGACGCCGCCGCCCGGGTGTCTCATGCCGTCGAGAACGGCGACCACCAAGTGGAGGACCGCGGTATGCACACGATGACTGCCCCGACTGCCGCCGACCCGACGCGCTCCCGCACCCGGGAGACCGAGGGCGACTTCCTGCTCCAGCCGCCCAACCCCGCCGAACGCGTCCCCTGCCTCATCGACCCCGTCGACCTGCGCCGCCTGGACCTGCTCGCCCTCCTGACCGCGGCGGGCATCGCGCCTTCCGCCGGGGACCGTGCGGCCATCGAACAGCTCAGCGAACTCCCCGGCAGCGTGCACCTCGCACTGCACCGATGGCTGGAACAGGCGTACGGGTTCTGCCGGTGATCCGCGGACGGATGCTCCCTCTCAGCACCCCTGACGCAAAGCCCCCGTACCCTCTTCTGTTTCCTGGTGGCCCGGTCCGGCCGCGTATGCCAACGGAGGTGCGATCGCTCGCGCGTTCGCGAGCTGGTGCAGGACGTGGGCCGCCGACCCGTGGCCGGCGGCGGTCTCGAACGTGCCGGACTCCTGGAAGAGACTGCCGCGCAGGACCAGTCGGCGGCTTCCTCTCAGGTGCTTGGTGCTTCGCCACCCGTCCCGGGCCGTGACTCACTGCCGGTCCGCAGATCCACCCCCCGCCGGGCCAGAGTGAGGACGCCGACGACGATGAGGGCGACGCCGGCCAGCTGCGGCAGCACCCACCAGCCGGTGCGTACGTCCTCGCGGTACAGGACCACGCCGAGCAGCAGGCTCACCGTCGCGTCGCCGAGGGTGAGGGCCGGCTGGGAGGCGACCAGAGGGCCGCCCTGCATGGCGTGCTCCAGCAGGAGCACGGCGCACACACCGGCCGCGGCGAACGCGTACGTCTGCCAGACGGTCAGGAAGCCGATCACGCCGTCCGTGTCGAGGACCCGCATGGAGTCCTTCATCAGCCCGGCGGTCAGGGCGTAGCAGACCGCGGTGGCCGCGCCGAGGCAGCCGGCGCGTGCCTTGCCGACGGGCCGCTTCAGCCCGGCCGCGGCCAGCAGGACGGCCGCCCCGGCACAGGCCCCGAGCGCGGGCACCCAGCGGTCCATGGAGACGTCGTTGCTGCCGCCGCCCGGCGCGGCCGCCGCCAGCGCCAGCCCCAGGCCGACGACCACACCGCCCACGGCGAGCCACAGGACGTCGGCGAGGCGGTGGCGGGTCAGCAGCGAGGCCAGCAGCAACGCCAGCGGAAGTTCCAGCACGAACAACGGCTGGACGAGTGACATGGGCCCGGTCGCCAGGGCCGCCGCCTGCCCCACCCCGGCGACGACGACGGCCAGCATGCCGCCGAGCCAGACCGGCCGCCGCAACAGGTCGACGACGAGGCCCGGACGGAACCCCTGGGACTGCGGCACGCTCAGCGCGGCCCGCCGCTGCAGCACGGTGGCCAGCGCGTTGCTGAACGCGGCGACGAGAGCGAAGAGCACCGGCAGGACAACACCCATCCACCGATCCTCACCCCGTTTCGCCCCGGCCGCGCGCCGCAGCACCACCGGAGCGGGCGCGAAGGGCCGTCCGGCCCGCCCGGCGGTGTGGTGCTCCGGCGCGGCCGTGTTTCCGGGGAGCCGGGTCAGTCGTCGGCGCCGTCGGAACCCGACTGTGCCCCGGCGTCGTCCTGCTTCGGCTCCGGCGTGTCGGAGGCGGTGTAGTAGACGGACGTTCCCTGCTTGGTGCGCTGGGCCTGGTTCTTGGCGACGAGCCCCTCGAGCGTGGTGCGCACGACCGTGGTCTTGATGGTGCGGTCGGAGTGGGCCTGGCCCAGTGCCGTGGTGACCTCGGCGGCGGAGCGGGGCTCCTTCTGCTCGCTC
Organism: Streptomyces flaveolus; assembly: GCF_044765825.1. Classification (NCBI taxonomy): domain Bacteria; kingdom Bacillati; phylum Actinomycetota; class Actinomycetes; order Kitasatosporales; family Streptomycetaceae; genus Streptomyces; species Streptomyces flaveolus. The sequence goes on from NZ_JBIWKU010000008.1 coordinate 219,023, forward strand.
AGGTGCTTGCGGACCAGTTCGACCAGCGTGGGCTGGGCCGGCTTCGCGGCGGAGGAGGACGACGCGGAGGAGACGGCGGCCGCGGGGGAGGAGGACCGGTCCGTCGACTTCTTCGCCGCCGGCTTCCCGACCGCCTTCGTGGCCGCCTTCGTGACCGACTTGGTGGCCGGCTTCGCGGGCGACTTCGACGCGGACTTGGCGGTGGACTTGGCAGCGGGCTTCGTCGCCGGCTTCGCGGCCGCGGCGCGCTTGGGCGCGGCACCGGCCTTCCCGCCCCGCGTGCGCTTGCTCCCGGCGGCCGTCTCGGCGGCGGCACTGTCACGGGGTGCGGGCACCGGCGCCTTGTCGGTCACCGACGGGGCGGGTGGCGTGGTGACACCGAGCGCCTGCTGCATGTTCACCAGCAGGGCGTGGTCGTGCTGCAGCGCGGCGAGTTGCTGCTGCAGGTCGGTGATCTCCCCGCTGATGCGCTCCTGTTCCTTGACGTTGCGCTCCAGGTCGCTCGCCACCTGAACGCTGTACTGCGACGCGAGTTCGGTGGCGGTCTGCGTGGTGCTCTCGGACATGGTGTTGACTCTCCTCGATTCGCGGCCGTGAAGGCACGGGAGGACGGCAGGACATAAGTCGTGGGACATGGAGGTCATGTCCGGTCGGCGCCGGGCAGCGGAGTGTTCGGTACTGCTGCCGACCGCGTCGACTCCCAAATGGTACGGACGACGGCGCCTGTTGTTCGTCTGTTTGCTTTCGGGCCGGTATACCACGTCAGGTCTGCACCGTGGTACGCGTCACCGGCACATCGACGCCTTCAGTGGCTCTCGGGGGCGCTGCCCGGTGCCGGTTGTCGCCCGGGTGTTCGGAACGCAGACACCCGACGCCCGGACAGCAAACGGTCCGGCCGGACTACCGGACGCGGGCGGCCAGCCGCTCCATGTGCCGCGCCGCCTCCCGTGCCTCCCGCTCGGCCCCCGCCAGCGCGTCGCCGGCCGCCCTGTTCCTCTCCCGGGCCTCTCGCCGTTCGCGCTCGGTGCGCTTCAACTCCTCGCGCGCGTCGCGCAGTTGACGCTCGGCGGCGGACACCTGCTGTCGCGCCCGGTCATGGTCGTCACGGGCTTGCCGCAGTGCCTCCTCGGCGTCCGTCCGTGCCGCACGCCGCTCATCGGCACGGCGCTCGGCGGCCTCGGCGACCTCCTGGGCCCGGGTGAGTTCCTCCTGCCGTTTGCGCCGCCGCTCGGCGAGCTCGTCCTCGGCCCGCGTTCCGGCCGGGGCATGTTTCGCCGCCGGCCGGGACGGCTTTCGTACCGGTGCGGAATCCGGTGGTGCGATGGCGGCGGGAAACTCCGACGGCGGGGTGAGTGAGTTCTCCAGGCGTCCCTCCGCCCATCGGCCGGCCGCGTCCGGATCGGCGAGGACCGCGCGCAGGGTCGACTCGACCTCCCGCCGCGCCGTCTCCGACAGTTGGTGACCCGCCTCGTCGGCGAGTTGGACCGCCTGCCGGGACAGGGCGGAGACGACCTTCCGGCGCTGCGCGGAGAGCTCCTTGAGACCGGCGGCGTCCAGGGTGCGGTGTGCCTCGCGCAGTTCCTGGCCCAGTTCCAGGAACCGCCGGCTCTCCTCGGGCCGGGAGCGCAGCAACAGGTTCGCCGCCCAGGCGGCGCGGGTGGGCCGGCGTGCGGCACGGATGCGGCGGGCGTCCTGCGCGTGACCGGCCGTTCTCGCGGCGGCGGCCCGCTCCTCACGCCGGGGGACGAAGTCGGACGGCGGCGTGGTGTACAGCTCGTCGAGGACCGCCTCCACGTCCTGCTCGCCCGCGCTCCGCCGGCGCCCGCCCTTACGCTGCATGCTCCTCGGCCTCCACTCGGACGTCCACGACCGCCACGGCCGGCTGCGCCCGCTCCGCGACGCCATGTGCGGTCTGCCCGCGCTCCTCCCTCCTGTCTACGGCCGCCCCGGCCGCCCCGCGACCCGGACGGTGCCCACCCGGACGCCTCGTCCCGCCCGCTCGCACCCGGACACGGTCGTCGCCGGCACGGGACTCTGCGCCCCACCCCGGCGCGTGTGTGACCGGAGCCGGCCCCGGGGCACAGCCCGGTCCTCACGCCCGCCCTGCCCCGTGCCCGAGGCTCGCGACTCACTCCCCGAGGACCGCGGCGAAACGCCGGGCGACCTCGTGCCAGACCTCGGTGGCCGCCGGACCGTCGTGTTCCGCCCGGCGGGACAGCTCCGCCGGGTCCATGCCCAGGGCCCGGATCCGTTCCGGATCCCACGACCGCACCCGGTCCGCGTCCGCCTCCGGGTGGAACTGCACGCCCCACGCCCGGTCACCGACCCGGAACGCCTGGTACGGGCACCGCTCGCTCTCCATCAGCCAGGACGCCCCCGGCGGCAGGGTGGTGACGGCGTCGACATGGTGTTCGATCGCGCTCACCCGGTCCGGCAGCCCCCGGAACAGCGGATCGGCCCCGGCCTCCGGGCGCAGGCTCAGCGGTGTGCTGCCGATCTCCGGCTCGCCGTGCCGCCCCCGGACGGTGCCGCCCGCGACATGCGCGAGCAGCTGGCCGCCGAGACAGATGCCGAACACGGGGGCACCCCGCTCCAGTGCCTCGGCGACCAACGCGCGCGTGGACGCCAGCCAGGGGGCGCCCAGGTAGTCGTCGGGCAGGTAGCCGCCGCCCAGAACCATGACGCCCGAGTGGTCCAGACGCCGGGGGAGCGGCGCTCCGGCGTACGCGTGCACCACGTCCAGTGCCGTCCCCTCCGCGGCCAGCCAGTCACCGAACCGGCCCGGCCCGCCGCTCCGGCCGTTCTGCACCACCAGCAGCCGTGACAACCGCCCACCTCCCGCTCACCGCACCCGGACACCAGCCCCTTGCCCGCACCGCGCCGGGAGCCAACCCTCGGGGGACGTCACAGACTGGCGGCGCGATGCGTCGGGTCGCCGTCCAGGACGGTCAGCAGTACCGGCACTGCGGCCAGTTCGGTGGCCGCGACGGTCAGCGGATCGGCGGCCAGGACGGTCAGGTCGGCGCGGTGACCGACGGCGAGCCGGCCGGCCTGGTGTTCCTCACCCGCCGCGTAGGCCGCGTTGACGGTCATGCCCCGCAGCGCCTCCAGCGCCGTGAGCGCCTGCTCCGGGCCGTGCGGGGCCCGCCCGAGGTCGCGGGTGGGCCGGCGGTGGCGGGCGCCCGCCATCACGCCCAGCGGCGGGTAGGGGGCGATGGGCCAGTCGGAGCCGAGGACGACCACGGCACCGGCGTCGTGCAGATCGCGGCAGCGCCACGCACGCGAGGCCCGCTCCTCGCCCAGGCGGCGTGACCAGTTGTCGGTGTGGTCGGCCCGGGTGAAGTCGCAGCAGTGGGTGGGCTGCATCGAGGCGACCACCCCGAGCCCGGCGAACCGGCGCACGGTGTCGTCCGGGACGGTCTCGATGTGCTCGACCCGGTGCCGTACCCCGTGCCCGCCGCCCGCCCGGGCCTTCTCGACGGCGTCGAGGACATGACGTACCGCCGCGTCACCGATGGCATGGGTGGCCGTGGGCACACCGGCCCGGTGCAGCTCGCCGACGATACGGGTGTACTCCTGCGGGTCCGGCCAGAACGCGTCCCGGGACTCGCCGTGACAGTCCGGCTGCTCCAGCCAGGCCGTGCCGTTGTCCACGGTCCCGTCCATGAAGATCTTGACGCCCGCGGTCCGCCAGAGCCTGCCGCCCGCGCCCTGCCCCTCGATCAGCGCTCGCACGCCCTCGGCGTCCGTGCCGGGCTGGCACCAGGGCGCCACCCGCAGCCGCACCGGCAGCCGCCCGGCCGCGTCCAGCTCGGAGAAGAGCGCGAGGCTGTCGCCGTTGGCGTCCATGACATGGCCGCCGGTCAGACCGGTGGCGGCCATGGCGCGCAGGGCTGCGGCGAGCCGGTCGCGGCGCTCCTCGCGCGTGGGCTGGGGCAGCAGGCGTTCCACGAGCTCACAGGCGGCGTCCTCCAGCAGCAGCCCGGTGGGCCTGCCGTCCGCGTCGCACACCACCTCGGCGGTGGCCTGCGCGAAGGTGCGCGGCCCGGCCACCCCGGCGAGTTCCAGCGCGCGCCGGCTGGCCAGCGCGGAGTGCGCGTCGAACAGCATCAGGAACGCCGGCACGCCGTCGAGTACGGCGTCGAAGGGAGCCGTCCCGACCGGGCGCCCCGCGAAGACGTTGGGGTCGAGGCCCCAGCCCTGGAGCCACGCGCCGGGGGCGAGGTCGCGCACCGCGCCGGCCAGCGCCTCACGCACCTGCTCCAGGTCGGTACAGCCCGACAGGTCGAGGCCGTGGGTCATGTCGGCGCCGCCGACGGGGTGGATGTGCCCGTCGACCAGACCGGGTGTCACCACGGCGCCCTTGAGGTCGATCACCGTGGTCGAGGCGTCCGCGAGGGCGCGGATCTCCCGGTCGTCGCCGAGCGCGGTGATGCGCCCGTCGGAGGCGGCCAGCGCGGTCTGCGGCAGGAACCCGCCGGTGACCGGGTCCAGCAGACGGGCCGAGAGCAGGATGAGAGAGGTACGCACAAAGGCTCCTTGAGGGCGGGTCAGTCGGCGTCGGCGGGTGCCAGTGTGCCGACGGGCAGGCCGAGTTCGCGTTCCGCGGTGGTGGCGGGCATGCGCAGCACCACGGGCGGGTCGTCGCCGGTGTCGTCGCTGTTGACGAGCATGCCGAGGCCGTCGAGGACGACCAGGATCTGGATGGCGGCCGCCATCGGATCGGCGGTGCGGAATTCGCCCCGCTCGACGCCCTCGCGGATGAGCGCCTCGAGCCGGTGCCGCCAGGCCGCCTCCTGGGCGGCGACCCGCGCGCGCAGCGTGGGCCGGTAGCGGCTGAGGTGGCGGGCGTTGAGCCAGAGCCGGCTGATGTCGTCGAACGCCTCTCCGCTCGTCCGGGCGAAGAAGCGCGCCAGATGCCGTGTCGGCGTGGCGCCGGCCCGGTCGGCAGGAAGGAGTTCGTCGAGCTCGGCGCCGACGGCGTCGCCGTAGGCCTCGGCCACCAGATCCTCCACCGCCGGGAAGTAGTGGCTGATCAGTCCCGGGCGGACGTCGAGCTCCTCGGCGATCCGTCGCAGGGTGATGCACTCCAGTCCTTCGGTAAGAGCGACGCCGGCGGCTGCCGCAACGATTTCCGCACGTCTGGCGGCAGGAGTTTTGCGGATTCGCTTGTTCGGAACGCTTGACGGCATGGAATCGATGCTATTGAGTGTGCGACCAACAAGCAAGCAGGTGGGTTACCAGCACCCGGAGGAGCCCTATGGCGTCCACGATTCCCGACTCGCAGTCCGGCACCCCCGCCCCACCCCAGAAGGAGGGGGCGCCCGAGTCGGATCGGGCCGGCCGTGTGGAGGCCCACGGCATCGACCACATCCCCGAGGGGGAACGCCACGGTCACCCGCGGCAGTTGTTCTCCGTCTGGGCCGCGGGGGGAGTGAACTATCTGAGCCTCGTGGTCGGCGGCGCCCTCGTCCTGATGGGCCTGACCCTGTGGCAGGCCCTCGCGGTCATCGTGGCCGGCAACCTCTTCTGGTTCCTCACGGGCCTGTTGTCCATATCCGGCCCGGCCGCCGGGGTGCCGAGCGAAGTGATCACACGGGCCATGTACGGGGTACGCGGCAACCGCGTGAACAACGCGATCGTCGGCTGGCTGATCTCCGTGTGCTACTTCGCCCTCAACCTGGCCGCCGCCGCGGCCTCCGCGTTCGCCCTCGTCGAGAAGGCCGGCATCACGGCCGACACCGCCGTCAAGGTCGTCGTGGTGGTGGTGATCGCCGCCCTCACCCTGGCCATCGGCGTCTACGGCCACGCCACGATCATGAAGCTGTACCTTCCGATCAGCCTGACGCTCACCGCCGCCTTCGCCGTCGTCGCGGTCAGCGTGCTGCGGCACACCGACTTCTCCTACGCGCCGCCCGAGTCGCTCACCGGCACCGACCTGTGGGCGGTCCTCCTGGCCGGACTCACCCTCATCGGCTCGGGTCCGCTGTCGTACACCACCAGCGCCGACTTCTCCCGCTATCTGCCCCGCGAGACGTCCGCCAGGTCGATCATCGGCTGGACCGCGCTCGGCGGCTTCGTGCCCGGCGTCGTCGTCAGCTCCCTCGGCGCCCTCGCCGCGACCGCCGTCGACATGACCGACCCGCAGACCGGGCTCGCCACCATCCTGCCCGGCTGGTTCGAACCGGTCTTCCTGCTCGCCCTGGTCCTCGGCACGATCGCCATCAACGCCATGACCGCGTACAGCGCGGGCCTCGCCCTCCAGGCCGTCGGCATCCGCATCCCCCGCGCCCGCAGCGTCCTCGTCGACGGCACCGCCGCCGTCGCCCTCACCCTGTACGGGCTGCTGTTCTCCGACTTCCTCGACACGGTCAGCAACGTCCTCCAGCTCACCGTCGTCCTCCTCGGCCCCGCCATGGCCATCTACGCCACGGACGTCCTGCTGCGCCGCAACCGCTACGACGGCCCCGCCCTGATGGACGAGACCCCCGGCGGCCGCTTCTGGTACACCGCCGGCGTCAACCCGGCCGGCGCCCTGGCGCTCGCGGGAGGCGTCGCCGTCGCCGCCCTGTGCGTCAACACCCTCTACACCGGCCCGATCGCCCGGGCCCTCGGCGGCATCGACCTCGCCCTCCCCGCCGGCATGGTCGTCGCCGCACTGCTGTACGCCGCCCTGGCGCGCGGCGGAAAATCACAGGCGTCCGCGGCCTGACCGGAGGTACGGTCCCGGCATGCCGGACGAGGACGGGTACTTCGGGGAAAGCGTCGCCGCGCGATACGACGAGTCGGAGGCGGACATGTTCGGGCCGGAGGCGGTGGACCGCACGGTCGACCTGCTGGCCGGGCTGGCGGGGAAGGGACGGGCGCTCGAACTGGGCATCGGCACCGGCAGGATCGCCCTGCCGCTGGCCCGCCGGGGTGTTCCGGTCCAGGGCATCGACATGTCCCGCGCCATGACGGCCCGGCTGCACGCCAAGCCGGGCGGCGACACCGTCGGGGCGACCATCGGCGACTTCGCGACGACCCGGGTGCCGGGCACGTTCACGCTGGTCTACCTCGTCTTCAACACCATCAACAACCTGACCACACAGGACGCCCAGGTCGACTGCTTCCGCAACGCCGCCGACCACCTCGAACCCGGCGGCAGCTTCGTCGTCGAGGTGGGCGTGCCGGAGCTGCGCCGGCTGCCGCCGGGGCAGACCGCGGTGCCGTTCCGCATCGACGCCACGCAATGGGCGTTCGACACGTACGACACCGTGACCCAGGCGATGAGTTCGAACTACGTCACCGTCGTCGACGGCCGTGCCGAACACGCCTCCATCCCGTTCCGCTATGTGTGGCCCTCCGAGCTCGACCTGATGGCGAGACTCGCCGGACTGCGGCTGCGGGACCGGTGGGAGGACTGGGACAGGTCGCCCTTCACCCACGAGAGCCGCCGGCACGTCTCGGTCTGGGAGAAGCCGGCCGCCTGACCCGGGCCCGGCCGGTCAGCGCCGGGACATGTACAGCTGAAGTGCCTTGTGCAGCACCTTGTTGAGCGGGTAGTCCCACTCCCCGAGGTACTCGACGGCCTCACCGCCGGCACCGACCTTGAACCGCAGCAGACCCAGCAGGTGGTCGTCCTCCTCCAGGGTGTCGGTGATGCCGCGGAAGTCGTACACCCGCGCACCGCGTTCGTGGGCGTCGCACATCATGCGCCACTGGAGGGCGGTGCTGGGCTGGACCTCGCGCCGGCGGGCGGTGGAGGCGCCGTAGGAGTACCAGACGTGGTCGCCGACCGTCAGCATGGTGGCCGCGGCGAGCACCTCACCGTCGTGATGGGCGAGGTAGAGACGCATCCGGTCCGGGTCCTCGGCCGTCAGCGCGGTCCACATGCGCTGGAAGTAGGCGAGCGGGCGCGGGACGAACCTGTCCCGCTCGGCGGTCTCGACGTAGAGCTCGTAGAAGGCGCGCAGATCCTCGTGGTCGCCCTGGACGACCTTGACGCCGGCCTTCTCCGCCTTCTTGATGTTGCGGCGCCACTGCTGGTTGAGGCCGTTCCGGATCTGCTCCAGCGACCGCCCGGCGAGCGGCACCTGACACACGTGACGCGGCTGCCCGGCGGCGAAGCCGTCCTCGCCGCCGGGCTCGGCCCGCCGCCAGCCCGCCCGGCGCAGCCGTTCGGCGATCTCGCGGGCGCCGGGATCCTCCACGGTGGCCTTCACGTCCCCCAGCCGCCGGACGCCGGGGTCGGCGATCGCCGCCTTGACGGTCTCGGCGCTCCAGCGCCGGGCCACCACGGGCGGGCCCATCTTCACGGAGAAGGCGCCCCGCCCCTTCAGATGGGCGAGCATCGGCTCCAGCCACCGGTCCAGCTCCGCCGCGTTCCAGTCGATGACCGGGCCCTCGGGAAGGTAGGCCAGGTAGCGCCGCAGCTTCGGCAGCGGGCGCAGCAGCACCAGTGCGACCCCCACCAGGTCCCCGCCGTCGTCGAACCAGCCCAGGCTCTCCGCCCGCCAGTCCGGCTTCACCTCGCCCCACGACGGGAGCTGGAGATGGCTCACGGAAGGCCGGGCCGCGACGAAGCGCAGATGCTCTTCGCGCGTGATCGCCTTCAGGTGATGGCTCATGGGCGGTGACCCTTCGTTCGGCTCGTTCGATGGTGTCGACGGTCCGCAACGGCGCGGCGCGCGGACGGTGCCGTCCCCCACCCCCAGGGAATACCGGCGGCGGTGAAACCGCGCGGGCTACCGGCTATTCGGGCACTTCGCGCGAGCCGTCCTGTGGCCGCCGGTCCCGCCATTGCCCTGGGTGCCCCGCCCGGCGCGCGGCGCCGCGCGAGGAGTGCCAGCGTGGAAGGGCGTGAAGGCACCGGCAGCGCGGCAGGACGGACGGAGCGGACGGCCATGGCACGGGCGATCTGGACAGGCGTGATCACATTCGGGCTGGTCACCGTGCCCGTCGGGCTGTTCTCGGCGACGCAGGACCACACGGTCCACTTCCACCAGCTGCAGCGCGGCACCTCCGACCGGATCCGCAACCGGCGGGTCAACCAGCGCACGGGCGAGGAAGTCGGCACCGGCGACATCGTCAAGGGCTACGAGCTCGCCGAGGGCGAGTACGTGGTCGTGGAGCCGGACGAGCTGGACGAGATCGCGCCGGGCCGTTCCCAGACCGTCGACATCACCGACTTCGTCGACCTCGACGAGATCGAGCCGGTCTACTTCGACCGCACCTACTACGTGGCCCCGCGCGGCAAGGAGTACCTCAAGGTCTACCAGCTGCTCCGTACCGCCCTGGCCGAGGCGAACAAGGCGGGCGTCGCCACCTTCGTCATGCGCAACAAGCAGTACCTGACCGCGCTGCGGGCGGAGAAGGACATCCTGGTGCTCCAGACCCTGCACTGGGCCGACGAGGTCCGCGACCCGGTCAAGGAGCTCCCCGAGCTGCCGTCGGGCCGGGCCGACCGGGGCAAGGAACTCGACATGGCGCTGCAACTGGTCGACGCGCTCAGCGGCCCCTGGGAGCCCGGCCGCTACCACGACACGTACCAGGAGAAGGTCCGTGACCTGGTGCGGGCGAAGGCCGAGGGCAAGGAGGTCGCCCTCGCCGAGGAGCCGCCCACGGCCACCGACGTCGTCGACCTCATGGACGTCCTCCAGGGCAGCCTGGAACGCGCGAAGAGCGGCGGCGGGCAGGCACCCGCACCGGCACCGGCACCGGCCAAGCGGAAGAAGGCCGCTGCCCCCTCCGGCAAGGCGGCGTCGAAGCGGGCGGAGCTGCGCGAGCTGAGCAAGGCGGAGCTCTACCGCCGGGCCACCGAACAGGACGTCCCCGGACGCTCGAAGATGACCCGCAGCGAACTCATCGACGCCCTCGCCGCCACCGGACGAGGCCGGAAGAAGCCCACTGCGGCCTGAGCGCGCCGCGCGGACCGGGGTGGCCGCGGTGCGTTGTCCGGCGCGGGCGCGTCGTGGCCGGTCGCGGGGTTCCCCGCGGACCTGGAGGGACGTGGCGCTGACGCGCTAGAAGGGGCGCGGGGGACTGTGATGGTGGTCCCGCCGCATGAGGCCACCGACCGGCTCGACGCCGGGGGCGTGCCGGCCGCCGGACGCGACGAACTCCTCGGCCGGGTGCGCCGCTTCGAGGAGGCCGGCCGCCGGCGAGCGGCGGACCTGCGGACGAAGCCGGTGCGTGCCGAGGAGTTCGCGGCCACGCTGTGGGAGCGGCTGGAGGCCTGACGGCCACCGCTCACTGGGTGCTGAGCATGCCTTCCCGCAGCCGGGCGAGCAGGCGGGAGATCAGCCGGGACACGTGCATCTGGGAGACGCCGAGGCGTTCGCCGATCTCCTTCTGGGTGAGCTCCTCCACGAACCGCCAGTGGATGATCTGCCGGTCGCGGTCGTCGAGCTCGGCGATCATCGGGGCCAGGGCGTGGAAGTCGTCGACGAGCGCGAGCGCGGCGTCGTCGGCGCCGATGAAGTCCGCCAGGACCGACTCGCCGTCCTCGCTGCCGCCGATGGCCGCGTCCAGGGACGACGAGTTGTAGCCGTTGGCCGCCAGACGGGCCTCGACGACCTCGTCCGCCGGCAGGCTCATCAGCTCGGACAGCTCCCTGGTGGTGGGATTGCGGCCCAGCCGGCTGCGCAGCTCCTCGGTGGCGCGGGCCAGCTGCACACGCGCCTCCTGCAAGCGCCGGGGCACGTGCACGGCCCAGGACGTGTCGCGGAAGAACCGCTTGATCTCCCCCACGATGTACGGCACGGCGAACGAGGTGAACTCCACCTCGCGCGTCAGCTCGAACCGGTCGATGGCCTTGATCAGACCGATCATGCCGACCTGGACGATGTCCTCCATCTCCTCCGGGCCCCGGCTGCGGAACCGGCCGGCCGCGAAGCGGACCAGGGACATGTTCATCTCGATCAGCGTGTTGCGCGCGTACTGGTACTCGGCGGTGCCCTCTTCGAGGACCGTCAGCTGGTCGAAGAAGAGCTTCGACAACTCCCGCGCGTCCTTGGGCGCCACCTTGGACGGGTCCGCAATCTCCGGCACGCCGGTGAGGTGCTGCTCGGTAGCCTGCGCGGTCGTCGTCGCCATGATGTGCCCTCCCTGTCGGTCGGCCCTGTCACTGTCCCTCATCGGCCGACGACAGGGCGCCTACCCCGGTCCCCGGCTCGCACACCTGCGCCTTACGCGTGCGGCAGCCCGAGGTGGAAGCGGACCGCCGTGCCGTCGTCCGTCGTGTGCGTCCGCACCAGATCGGCGACGTAGTGGACGAGCAGCAGTCCGCGTCCGCCGATCTGCCCCCGCTCCGGCGGCCGGCGGCCGGCGAGCGGATCGCTGAGGCGTCCCTTGTCGCGGACCTCGCACACCACCTGCCCCGCCTCGGCCCAGACGGCGAGTGTCCCGCGGCCGCCGCCGTGCACCACGCTGTTGGTGGTCAGCTCCGCCACGGCCAGTTCCAGGTCCGGCAGCCGCCGCTCGGCCAGCCCCAGCGACGTGGCCCGCCCCACGGCGAAGCCGCGCGCGTCGGGGAGCTCCCCGACGCCGAACGGGAACACGGCGGCGTCCGGCGGGGCCGTCAGCGGCTCGTTGTAGCGGGCGACGACCGAGGGCCAGTCGTAGGCCTCGCTGGCCGCCTCACGGCCGTCGGCGATGACCGTCGGATGCGTGCGCCACGCGTCGGCCAGGACGTCCGGGTCCAGCCGGGACTCGTCGTAGGGGCACAGGATCGTCGCGGAGCGGCCGGTGAAGGCCGCGTTGATCAGCGCCTCGTGCTGGGCGCACGCCGGGTACTCCGCGCTGCTGCGCCCGGCCCAGATCGGCTCGCCGATGATGCGTACCCGTGTCCCCGCGTGCTCGTCGGCGAACGCCCGGAGGACCTTGGGGATGATCCGCCCCGGATTGCGCCCGGCGTCCGTCATGTCCAGGAACAGGATGTTCCGGGCCCGCGTGCCGAGGCCTGACCTGATCAGCTCCAGGTTGGGTCCGGGAACGGCCACCGCCACCGGTTCGCCGGCTTCCAGCCCCTCGTGGACGAACGACACCGTGTGGTCGGTGTACTCCCGCTCCGAGCGGTAGAAGAGTGCCGGATGCGCGAACACCTCGTCCGTGGTCACCGTGCTCATCGGGCGGCCACCTCGATCCCGCGCAGCGACGGCCAGAACATCTCCAGCACGCGCGGCAGTTGCGGCGGGGGCTGTTCCACCACGACCCGGCCGCCGGGCAGGTTCATGGCCGTGACGGCGAGCGCCGCCACCCCGGCCACGTCGACGAAGCGCACCCCCGACAGCTCCACGTAGGAGACGTCCGCGTGCCGCCGGGACAGCTCGGCGAGGGCCTCTTCCCAGGACCGGCGGGTGATCACGTTGATCTCTCCGCGGGCGCGGATCCCGGGGCGTCCGGACAACGGTCCCACCTCCAGCACGGCCCCGTCCCGCGACCGGACGGGACGGCCCCTGTCGCGTGTGCCATCCACACTCGATCTCCTTCGGAAAACCGCCGGGCCCAAACGCCGCCCCCGCTCGGCAGGGGCCGGGAGGAAGGCTCAGACCAGGCAGCCTAGCGCGACGGTGACCCTCGTCCGGCCGGGTGGGGGTCCACGCCCGGGTCACCGGCGCGCCGGTCGCTACGCCGGAGTGGGGACAAACCATGCGACTCATGCACGAAGCGGGGAACAAGACAGGGAAGGGTGTCCTGGGAAGGGAAGGCAAGCCATGTTCGAGGCAGACAACATTCGTGACTGGCGTGGCCAAGACGTCGTCGACAGTGGCGGCCACAGGATCGGAAGTCTGGAGTCCATCTACGTCGACACCGCCACCGACCGGCCCGCGTTCGCCGCGGTCACCATCGGTCTGCCGACCCGCCGCCGGCTGGTGTTCGTCCCGCTGGACAAGGCCACCGTCGGTCCGGACTACCTGAAGGTGACCTACGACAAGGGGCTGGTCAAGTCGGCGCCGGGGATCGATCCGGACGGCGAACTGGCGGCCGATGCGGAAAGCGGGGTCTTCGCCCACTACGACCTGCCCTACGAGCAGGGCAGCCGTGGCGAACGCCGGCTGGCCAGGCGCTGAGCCGTCGCGGGAATCCGTCCGAGGGGAGACGACCGTGAGCCTGTTCCTGCTGCTGTTGCTGATGGCGTTCGTTCTGGGAGTGATCGGAGTGGCCGCCGAGGGACTGTTCTACTTGTTCGTCATCGGGGTCGCCGTCCTGATCGTCGACCTGGTCCTGGTCGGGGTGCGCCTCGGACGCCGGGGCGGGCCCGCACGCTGAGCGCCCAGGGCCCGGCCGCATCGCCCCGAGGCGGCCGGGCCCCTCGACGCGTCACCGCCCGTTCTTGCCCCGGGCGAGCTCCGAGCCCCGCTCGGCGCCCTCCGCCTCGGACTCCGCGCCGCCCGTCGCCAGGGTGCCCCCGGCCGTCTCCAGGTGGGCCCGCACGAACCACTGGAACTGCTCCAGGTCGCGCAGCTGCCCGATCAGCAGGTCCTCCGTGGCGGGGTCGATCTCACCGGCCTCCTTGACCGCGGCGCGCACACCCTCGATCACGCCGGTGTACACCACGTCGAGCGCGCCCAGGTGGGCGATGGCGTCCGCCCGGCCGATGGAGTAGTCGTCCCAGTTCCGCTCGGCCACCAGGGCCCCGGGCGTCCCCTGCGCCACCCCGCCGAGCGCGGCGATGCGCTCCGCGACGTCGTCCGCCATCTCGCGCACCTGGTCGACCTGCGGGTCGATCATCTCGTGCACGGCGATGAAGTGCGGACCCACGACGTTCCAGTGGACGTGCTTGAGCGTGAGGTGCAGGTCGTTGAGCGCGTGCAGGCGCAGGCGCAGCACGCCGATCAGCCGCCCGGCGGCCTCACGCTCGATGCCGGGGACCGTGTACTTCGGGGTCAGGTCGTGCGTCATGACGGGCTTCAGCTCCTGATCTGTCGTGTACGGCATTGCACCTGCACGAATGCCCCGCTTCGGCGACGGCAGACATAACCGGACGTCTCCCTTCACGGGCCCGCGCGGCGGCCGGTCAGGACGGTGGGGCCGGCAGGGGTGTCGCGGCGAGCGCGCGGGCCGCGTGGACGAGGTTGGACGCCATGGCCCGGCCCGTGGAGGTCGACCAGTCGTGGCCGCGTTCGTCGTCCAGGTAGTCGGGCCCGGGTCCGGGGCCGAGGTGCCAGTACGTCCAGGCCTGACCGGGGACGGTGAAGCCGATGTCGCCGAGCGCGCCGTTGATCTCGCTGATGACGTGGTGGGCGCCGTCCTCGTTGCCGGTGACCAGGACACCCGCGACACGGTTGTAGGCGACGGGACGCCCTTCGTCGTCGGTCTCGCCGAGCATCGCGTCCATGCGTTCGAGGACACGCTGGGCGACCGAGGACGGGCGGCCGAGCCACGTCGGCGACGCCATGATCAGGATCTGCGACGCCAGCAGTTTCTCGTGCACCCCCGGCCAGTCGTCGCCCTCGCCCATGTCGGTCGCCACGCCCGGCTTCAGACGCAGGTCGACGGCCCGCACGACGTCCACCTCCACCCCGTGCCCCTTCAGGGACGCGATGACCGTGGCGGCCAGGGCCTCGGTGTTCGACGGCCGGGGCGACGGCTTGAGGGTGCAGTTGATGACGAGTGCGCGCATGAGTCCCTCCCTTCCCCGGGCGGCGGGGCCGGCCGACGCACCGGCCCGGCCTTCACCCGCCTGCCCCAGCCCCGAGGTACCGCCGCGTCGTGCCGCTCAGGTGCCGCCGTCGGCGGACGGCAGGGGGCGGACGGTCAGGATCTGCTGGGCGTGTCCGACCGGGCCCGTGAGGTCGTGCAGCACGGTGCTGGTGATGCCCTGGCCCGTCGGGCCGAAGACGACGGTGGTGTCCAGCCCGGTCCAGCGGCCCTCGGGCCGGCGGTGGAGGTGGAGCGTGAGGTCGACGTTGGGGAACATCCAGTGGGTCGGTGATTCCCGTACGGCGATGCCGTTGGCGGTGTCGACGAGCGCGACGTAGGACGCGAGCGGGCTCACGGTCTGCCCGGCGACCAGGTCGAGGCCGGTGGAGACCCAGGCCGTCGTGCGGCCCGGCCGCGGGGGAGCCAGTGGGCGGACGTCCAGGGAGGCGATGTATCCGCCGGGCCACAGGGAGCTCATCGGCCAGGACTCGAGCGTCTGCGGCGGGGCGAGCGGCGCGGCGCCGCCTCCGGCGACCGCGGTGGTGTCCCCGTCGCCCAGCAGCCAGGCGCGGGCCCGCACGACGGGGCGGCCGGCGATGCGGACGACGGCTTCGACGAGTTGGATGGTGCGGCCGGGGCGCAGGGTCTCCACCTTGATCTCGCACTCGTCGAGGGCGAGCCGGCCCAGGATGTCGAAGCTGATCCGGGACAGGAGCAGACCGGGGCGGGGCCGCGCGGCCAGATGGCGCTCGACGGCGTGGACGACGAGACCGCCGAGCGGGCTGAAGTGCTGTTCGTCGGGGTCCCACGCGCCGCCCGCGTGACAGGTCGGCTTGTAACGGTGCTCGTCTATGGGCTCGAAATAGCTGCCGGTGCTCAAGGGGGGTCACCTTCCGGGCTGGCGGGCTGGCGGGCTGACGGGGCGGTGCGGACGGGACGGGCGGCGTGGGCCACCGTGCCTCCCACCGGGCCACGACGGTACTTGCCAGGGCCACGTACATGGCCGGGGGGATACCCGGCGGTGCGCGAGAGGGCGCGGCAACGACCTGTGAGCGGGGCCGTCACCGGGGTGCCGTCATCGCGTCGTCCTTCCGCGGCACGGGAGTTAGGGTCCCGGCATGAACTCCGCAACCGTGCGCGGCGCCACGATCGGCTACGACGACGTCGGTCCCTCCACCGGACTTCCCGTCCTCCTGATCCACGGGCACCCCTTCGACCGCACCCTGTGGGCACCCCAGGTCACGGCGCTGACGGAGGCGGGCCACCGCGTCGTCACGCCCGACCTGCGCGGCTACGGCCGCAGCGAAGTGACCCCCGGCAAGGTCCTCCTCGCCGACTTCGCCGACGACCTCGCCGCTCTGCTGGACCACCTCGGCATCGAGCGGGCGGTGGTCGGCGGCGTCTCCATGGGCGGGCAGATCACCATGGAGTTCCAGCTGCGCCACCCGCGGCGCCTGCGGGCCCTCGTCCTCTCCGACACCTCCGCGCCGGCGGAGACCGCCGAGGGCAGGCTGTTCCGCAACCGGCTGGCCGACAGGCTGCTCGCCGAGGGCATGGACGGCTACGCGCACGAGGTCATCGGCAAGATGCTCGCCGACTACAACGTCACCGCGATGCCGGACGTGGCCGCACACGTCCTGGAGATGATGTGCGCCACCGATCCGCGTGGTGCCGCGGCGGCCCTGCGCGGGCGGGCCGAGCGCCCCGACTACCGGGACGTCCTGGCCGGTGTGAAGGCACCGGTGCTGATCGTCGTCGGCGCGGACGACGTCTACACCCCGGTCGCGGAGGCCGAGGCCATCCGGCGCCTCGTCCCGCACGCCACCCTGGCCGTCGTCGAGAAGGCAGGCCATCTCCCCGGCGCCGAGCAGCCCGACCGCTTCAACGCCGTCCTGCTGGACTTCCTCGCCGAGAGGGTGGTCTGACCGGCCGGGCCGCGTTCACGAGCAGGAGGCGTTCCGGCGCGCGAAAGGCGCACACCGGCCAGGCATGAGCCCTGTACGCGCCCCTGCGGCCGTGCGGACAATACGACAGGACCGCCGACGTCCCGGGAAAGCAGGTCGATCGCCGTGCTGTTGCGTCTGCCCACGTCCGTGACCGAGGCACAGGAGTGCATGGCCGACGGGGCGGTGCCCGTCGGCGGGGCCACGCTCGTGTGGGCCACCTGGCAACGGGACGGCTTCCCGGACCAGGCCGTGTCGCTGCGCAACCTCCCGGAGGCGACCGTGGTCGGGCCGAAGACGCTGGGCGGAGCCGTGGTGCTGCACCAGGTCGACGACCGCGTGCCGCAGGTGCTGCGCCGGGCGGCCGGTTCCGTGGGCACCGGGGCCGTGCGCCGGACGGCCACGGTCGGCGGCAACCTCGTCGGCAGCAGCCTGCGTTGTCTGCTCCCCGCGGCCCTCGTCCTGGACGCACGCGCCACCGTGCTGGGCTCCGACGGTGCCTACGAGACCGACCTGTACGAGGTCGTGGCCAAGCGTCATCTGCTGCTCGCCCTGCACTGGCGCACCCCCGTGGCCAGCGGTTACCACAAGCAGCCCGCCGAAGCCGGCGGCCCGCCGCCCCTGGTCGTCGCCACCGCCGTGCACGCCGACGCCGAGGGGCGGCACCACCTGCGGGTGGCCGTCCGCGACGGCTACGAGGTGCTCAGCGGCAGCACCGCGTGCGACGACGGAACCGACCAGGCCCTCGGCGCCCTGGAGCGGACGGACGTCGGCGCGCTTCCCCCGCAGGCGCGGGAGGTGGTGCGCCGGCAGGTCGCCGGCGTGCTCGCGGATCCGGCCGGCCGTTGACCTCGCGCCCGGCTCAGCCGTTGGCGAGCGCCTTGACGCGGTCCAGTGCCCCGTTGAACCTGTCGTGGTCCCCGACGGTCGGCCCGGTCGAGGTGTACTGCCACATGGTGTAGGTGTTCCAGCCGGCCGGGAGTTCGCCCACCGACGAGGCGTACCGGGCGATCCAGAGCGGTGTCGTGGAGCCGAAGCCGCTGTAGTTCCCGGTGCACTGCTGCCACCAGTTGGTGGAGGTGTAGATGGCGGCGTACCGGCCCGTGCGCGCCTTGTACCGGTCGAGGAAGCCCTTGATCCAGCCGACCATCTGACTCGCCGTCCTGCCGTAGCAGGTGGCGCCGTACGGGTTGTACTCGATGTCCAGGACACCCGGCAGTGTCTTGCCGTCCTTGGACCAGGCGCCGCCGTGGTCGACGAAGTAGTCGGCCTGGGCGGCGCCGCCGGCGGTGTCCGGCGTCGCGAAGTGGTACGCGCCGCGGATCATGCCGACGTCGTACGAACCGTCGTACTGCTGTGCGTAGTAGGGATTGCGGTAGGACGTGCCCTCGGTGGCCTTCACATAGGCCCACCTCACCCCGCTGCTCCACAGGGTCGACCAGGCGACGTTGCCCTGATGGCTGGAGACGTCCACGCCCTCGGTCTGCGTGGCCCGGGTGTCGGCGGGCCGTCCCTGCTCGCCCTCGTGGGCCAGCACGCCAAGGCCCATGTAGGCCGTACCGCGGACGGGTGTGTCGCCGGACGCGTCGGCCGAGGCGGGCACGGCGCACAGGGCGAGGAGGAGGGACGGGGTGGCGAGGGCGACGCCTGACGTGAGCAGGCGTGAGTGGCGGGAAGCCACGGCTATGGGTCTGCGCATGCGTCCCATCCGATCCGCTGTCAGGCGGGACCGCATCTCACACTCACCCGGACGGCGTGCAGGCGTGGTGTCCCGGCCCGGCGGCGGGCCGGTGGGCGGAGGGTTCCTCGGCCGGCAACGGCCGTACCGCACCGAGCCGTTGACCCCCGCTGTCCCCGACGGTCCGCACGGCCGCCGCCCCGGCCGTCCCCGCCCCGTCCGGGCCCGTGAGCGGGCGGGCTCAGCCGTCGCCGTCCACGGAGGCGCGCAGTCGTGCGCTGGCCATCCGCATGTGCTCGGCCATCGCCCGGTCCGCCGCCTCCGGGTCGCGGGCGCGGATGGCCCGGAGCACGGCGTCGTGCTCGCACAGGGTGCCGCTGACCGTGCCCTCGATGTCGCTCACCCGCTCCATCCACACCTGCAACAGCGCCCGGATGCTGTGCAGGATGTCGCTGAGGACGGTGTTGCGCGCGATCCTGGCCGTCTCCAGGTGGAAGGCGATGTCGGCGTCGATGAAGGCGGTGACGTCACCGCCCGCGTCGCGCATGTGCTGGAGGTGCTCCTCCAGCAGCACCACGTCCGCGTCGGTCGCACGCTCCGCCGCCAGCCGCGCCGAGACGCCCTCCATGTACGTGCGCACCTCGACGAGGTCCCGGGTGCGCCGCTGCCCCAGCATCAGACCCCAGTTGATCGCCCGGGGCAGGAACTCCGAGGTGCCCTCGCGCACGTAGGAGCCGGACCCCGGGCGGATCTCGATGATGCCGAGGACGTCCAGGGCGGACAGCGCGCCGCGCACGCTGGAGCGGGCGACGCCGAGGGCCTCGGCCAGCTGGCGTTCCGCGGGCAGCCGCGTGCCGGGCCGGATGTCGCCGGCCGAGAGGTGGTCGAGAAGCCGCTTGGCGACCTCGCTGACGGAGGACTCACGCACCACGGGCCGCAGCAGCTGCGCGAGGTCGGGCGCGGCGGCGGAGCTGTGCTGATCAGGCTGACTGGTCACGGTCACCAGTCAACCAGACACCGTCGGCAGGCGACTGACCAGCCAGTTCATCGATCCCGAGGCGCGGTTTGTCAAGAGTTCGTCCGACGGTGAATCTATGACGGTCACCACACTGGTAAATTGGTGACCAATTTGGATCGGAGGCATAGCGTGACAACGAACCGGCCGGCCGCCCCCGTGGCGGACCGCCCGGCGTGACCCACCCCGGACAGAGCTGTCCGGGCGAGCCGAGGAGTCGCCAATGGGTGCCCACGCGCCATCCGCGGCAGTCGAGAGAACTGCCATCAAGAAGGTCTCAGCCCGTCTCGTGCCGTTCGTGGCGCTGATGTTCTTCGTGAACTACCTGGACCGCACGGCCGTCTCGTTCGCCGAACCCAACGGCATGGGACAGGACCTGGCCCTGACCGCCGCCCAGTTCGGCTTCGCGTCCGGGATCTTCTTCCTCGGCTACATCGTGCTCGAGGTCCCCAGCAACATGGCCCTGCACCGCTTCGGAGCCCGCCGCTGGCTGGCCCGGATCATGGTGACCTGGGGCATCGTGTCCCTCCTGTTCACCTGGGTCAGCAGCAGCGGCCAGCTCTACACCCTGCGGTTCCTGCTCGGCGTCGCCGAGGCGGGCTTCTTCCCGGGCGCGATCCTCTTCCTGAGCCAGTGGGTGCCTTCCCGGCACCGCACCAAGATCCTCGGCCTGTTCTATCTCGCCCAGCCGCTGACCACCGTGTTCGGCGCCCCGCTGGCGGGCTGGCTCATCGGCCGCCACGGACTGTTCGGCCTCGAGGGCTGGCGCGTGATGTTCCTGTTCGTCTCGGTGCCCGCGATCGTCCTCGGCGTCGTCGCCTGGTTCTACCTGATCGACAAGCCCGCCGACGCCAAGTGGCTCACCCCGGCCGAGCGTGACTGGCTGACCACCGAGCTGGCCGCGGAGAACGCCCAGAAGGCCGGCCACGAGGGCAAGCACGCCAAGGGCGACCTCAGGACGGCCTTCGGCAGCGCACGCGTCTGGATCCTCGCCGTCGTCTACTTCGGCTTCGTCTACGGCCTGTACGCCCTCGCCTTCTTCCTGCCGACGATCATCAACGGCTTCCAGGAGCAGTACGACACCACGTTCAGCGTGATGGACAAGGCGTGGATCACCGCCATCCCGTACCTGCCCGCCGCGATCGTGCTGTTCTTCTGGACCCGGCACGCCACCCGCCACGGCACCCGCACCTGGCACGTGGCCGGCCCGGCCGTCGTCGGCGGCGTCTCCATCCCCCTCGCCCTCTACATGGGCTCCCCGACCGCCACGGTCGCCGTGATCACCGTGACCGCCTGCGCCATCTTCGCCGCCCTGCCCGTCTTCTGGTCGGTGCCCTCCCGCTTCCTGACCGGAGCCGCCGCCGCGGCCGGCATCGCCCTGATCAACACGGCCGGCAACATCGCCGGGTTCGCCTCCAGCTACATCACCGGCTGGCTCAAGGACTGGACCGGCGCCTACTACGTACCGCTCTATCTCGTCGGCTTCTTCATGCTGCTCTCCGCGGCCCTGATGATCTGGCTCTCCGCCCGCCACCGCACCGACGAACCGGCCGCCGAGCCCGAGCACCAGTCCCTGGAGGCCCTTCGATGACCCGCCTGTTCAACGACCCCGCCGCCTTCGCCGACGAGGCACTGGAGGGCTTCGCCGCAGCCCACCGGCGCTGGGTCCGGCCCGTCACCGGCGGCGTCGTGAGGGCCACGGCCACCCCGGCCGGACAGGTCGCCGTGGTGATCGGCGGCGGCTCGGGCCACTACCCCGCCTTCTCCGGCCTGGTCGGCCGGGGGATGGCGCACGGCGCGGCCGTCGGCAACGTCTTCGCCTCGCCCTCCGCCCAGCAGATCCGCTCGGTGGCCAGGGCCGCGCACGGCGGCGCCGGGGTGCTCCTGATGTACGGCAACTACGCCGGTGACGTGCTGCACTTCGGGCAGGCCGCCGAACGCCTCGCCGCCGACGGCATCGACGCCCGGACGTTCGCCGTCGCCGACGACATCTCCAGCGCGGGCCCCGACGAGGCCGCGGAGCGCCGCGGCATCGCCGGTGACCTCCCCGTCTTCAAGGCCGCGGCGGTCGCGGCCGAGCAGGGCCTGCCACTGGACGAGGTGCTGCGCGTCGCCGAACGGGCCGGCGCCCGCACCCGCTCCTTCGGCATCGCCTTCTCCGGCTGCACCCTGCCCGGCGCCGACCACCCCCTGTTCACCGTGCCCGAGGCCCGCATGGCCGTCGGCCTCGGCATCCACGGGGAGCCCGGCATCGGCGAGGAGGCCCTGCCCACCGCCGACGAGGCGGCCCGCCTCCTGGTCGCCACCCTGCTGAAGGAACTCCCCGCAGACGTCGGCACCCCCGCCGGGCAGCGCGCCGCCGTGATCCTCAACGGCCTCGGCTCGGTCAAGTATGAGGAGCTGTTCGTCGTCTACCGCAAGGTCGCGGCCCTCCTCGAGGAGGCCGGCGTGGAGATCGTCGACCCCGAGGTCGGCGAACTCGTCACCAGCTTCGACATGGCGGGTGTCTCCCTCACCCTGACCTGGCTGGACGACCGGCTGGAAGAGCTGTGGCGGGCCCCGGCCGACACCCCCGCCTACCGCAAGGGCGCCCTCGGCGAGGCCGTGCCGGACGACCGGGACCTCGTGGCGGAGGACCTCCCGGACACCGCCGTGGCCCCCGCGTCCGACGCCTCCCGGAACGCCGCCGGCACCGTCCTGGCCGCGCTGGACGCGGTCGCCGGCACCGTCGACGCGCACGTGGACGAACTCGGCCGCATCGACGCCGTGGCCGGCGACGGCGACCACGGCATCGGCATGCAGCGCGGCTCCACCGCCGCCCGCCGGGCCGCCACCGACGCCACCGGACTCGGCGCGGGCGCGGGCACCGTCCTGAACCGTGCCGCCGACGCCTGGGCCGACAAGGCGGGCGGCACCTCCGGCGCCCTGTGGGGCACCATCCTGCGCTCGATCGGCACCGCCCTCGGCGACCAGGACGCCCCCGACGCCGCCCGAGTCGCCGCCGGGGTCACGGAGGCCTCCGCCGCCGTGCGCCGGCTGGGCGGGGCCGAGGTCGGCGACAAGACCATGGTCGACGTCCTCGTGCCCTTCGCCGACACCCTCGCCCGGGCCGTGTCCGAGGGCCTGGCCCTCACCGAGGCCTGGGACCGCGCCGCGGACCGAGCCGCCGAGGCGGCCGCCGCCACCGCCGGCCTGCTGCCCCGCAAGGGCCGGGCCCGCCCCCACGCCGAGAAGTCCCTCGGCACCCCCGACGCGGGCGCGCACTCGCTCGCCCTGATCACCCGCGCCGTCCACGGCGTACTGCTCGACCACCACTGAGGAAAGCCGAGATGACCGACAAGCTCCGCATCGTCGTCGGGTCCGACGACGCCGGTTACCAGTACAAGGAAGCCCTCAAGCAGGACCTGCAGAGCAGCGCCCTGGTCGCCGAGGTCACCGACGTCGGTGTCGACGCCGACGGCCACACCGCCTACCCGAAGGTGGCCATCGCCGCCGCCGAGATGGTCGCGCGCGGCGACGCCGACCGCGCCCTGCTGGTCTGCGGCACCGGCCTCGGCGTCGCCATCGCCGCCAACAAGGTCAAGGGCATCCGCGCCGTCACCGCCCACGACTCCTTCTCCGTCGAGCGGGCCGTCCTCTCCAACAACGCGCAGATCCTCACCTTCGGCCAGCGCGTCATCGGCCTCGAACTCGCCCGCCGCCTGGCCGCCGAGTGGCTCACCTACCGCTTCGACGAGACCTCCGCGTCCGCCGCCAAGGTCCAGCTGATGTGCGACTACGAGACCGCCGCGGGCGACGGGGCAGCCGCGTGATGTCCGCCCCCGCCCCCGCCCCCGTCCTGCTGGGGGTGAGCCTGAAGATGTACTTCGGCCACCACCAGACCCTGAACTGGGCCCGCAGGATCGCCGCCCTGGCCGACCGCCACCCCGCGGTCACCTCCGGCGCCGCCCGCCTGTTCGTCCTCCCGGCCTTCCCGGCCCTCGTCCCCGCCGCCGGCATCCTCACCCCGTACGGCGTCGCCGTCGGCGCCCAGGACCTCGCCACCGAGGACACCGGTCCCTACACCGGAGAGGTCGGCGGCCCCGCCCTGAAGGAGATCGGCTGCCGCTACGCCGAGGTCGGCCACGCCGAACGCCGCCGCCTCTACGGCGAGGGCGACACCGTCGTCGCCGCCAAGACCGCGGCCGCCCTGCGCAACGGCCTCACCCCGGTGCTGTGCGTCGGCGAACGCGACCACGCCGACCCGGCCGACGCCGCGGCCCGCACCGTCGCCGAGGCGCAGCGCCTGCTGCACGGCCTGGACGGCGCGGTCGTCCTCGCCTACGAACCCCAGTGGGCCATCGGCGCCCCCGAGCCCGCCTCGGCCGGCCACATCGGCGCCGTCTGCGCCGCCCTGCGGGCCTGGCTCGCCACCGAGCCGCAGCACGCCGGGTCCACCGTCATCTACGGCGGCAGCGCGGGCCCCGGCCTGCTCACCCGCCTGGCCGGCGCCGCCGAGGGGCTGTTCCTCGGCCGCTTCGCCCACGACCCGGCGAACGTGGAGGCGATCCTCGACGAGATCCGCACCCCGGCGCCCACGGCGGTGGCGTGATGGCGTACGGCATCAGCACCTACGCCTACTTCTGGCGCATCTCCGGCCGCGCCCCCGAGCCGATGAGCCTCACCGCGATGCTCCACGACACGGCGGAACTCGGCGGCCGGGTCTTCCAGATCTGCGACTACGCGCCCATCGAGTCCTACGACGCCGCGCAGCTCGCCGACGTCCGCGCCACCGCGGCCGGCCTCGGCCTGACCCTCGAACTCGGCACCCGGGGCATCCGCCCCGAACACCTGCTGAAGTACCTCCGCATGGCGGGCGAGCTGGACGTCACCCTGGTGCGTTCCATGCTCAACACGGCCGGCCACCGGCCGGACACCACCGAGGCGGTGGCCCTGCTCGAGGAGGCCGTGCCCCGCTACGCCGACGCGGGCGTGACCCTCGGCCTGGAGACCTACGAGCAGGTCGCCACCGACGACCTGATGACCGTCGTACGCGCCGTCGACAGCCCGCACCTGGGCGTCGTCCTGGACCCGGGCAACAGCGTCGCCCGGCTGGAGCGCCCCGCCGACGTCGTCGCCGCCACCGCCCCGCACGTGGTCAACATCCACGTCAAGGACTTCGCCTTCACCCGCCGTGACGGCTGGGTCGGCTTCACCTACGCCGGCTGCCCGCTCGGCGAGGGCCTCCTCGACCACGACGGCATGATCGCCGCCGTCCGCGCGGCCCGGCCGGGGGACCACGGCATCAACCAGATCGTGGAGCACTGGCTCCCGTGGCAGGACGAGGGCTACGACGCCACCGCCCGGCTCGAACACCAGTGGACGCAGCACAGCATCAACACCCTCCTGAGGAGCAAGTAATGGCCACCGAGATCCAGACCCGGGCCGACGCGAAGACCGTCGCCGTCATCGGGGCCGCCGGCAAGATGGGCCAGCGCGTCTCCAACAACCTGGTGAAGAGCGACTTCCGGGTCCTGTTCAGCGAGGCGTCGCCCGAGGGCCAGGAGCGCGTCCGCGGCCTGGGCCGTGAACTGACCGACTCCGAGGCCGCCGCAGCCGAGGCCGACGTCGTCATCCTCGCCGTGCCGGACGTCGTCCTCGGCAAGGTCTCCGAGCAGCTCGTGCCGCTGATGAAGCCGGGCACGGTCGTCCTCACCCTCGACCCGGCCGCCGCCTACGCCGGCCTGCTCCTCGCCCGCGACGACATCCACTACGCCTGCGCCCACCCCTGCCACCCGTCGGTGTTCCTGGAGCGCACCACCCAGGAGGAGTGGCAGGACACCTTCGGCGGGATCGCCGCCCCGCAGGAGGTCGTCGCCGCGTACGAGGGCGGCGACGCCGCCAAGCAGGAACTGGCCGACGCCGTCATCCGCGTGATGTACGCGCCCGTGGTCGACGTCCACTGGGTCACCGTCAAGCAGCTCGCCGTGCTCGAGCCGACCCTCGTCGAGACCATCGCCTGCATGGTCGGCGCCCTGCTCACCGAGGCGCTGCACGAGACGGTCCACACCGTCGGCGTGCCGGAGAAGGCCGCCCGCGCGATGCTGCTCGGCCACACCCAGGTCGCCCTGGCCAACACGCTCAAGGGATCCAACCCCTTCTCGGACGCCTGCCTGATCGCCATGGACTACGGCCGCGAGTCCATCGTCCGCGACGACTGGAAGAAGGTCTTCGACGACGAGGAGCTGGACAAGGTCATCACGCGCATGCTGAAGATCAAGGAGATCAAGCGCTGACCTGCCCGTACAGATCCGGGACAGGTCCCGTACCGGGCCTGTCCGGGTGACGCCGGAGTGCCCGCCGCGGGCCTCCGGCGTCGTCGTGGTCAGGCGCGGGTGTCGTACTCGGCCCGGACGCGCAGCAGTTCGGACACGTCCGAGCCGGTCGCGAGCTCGCGCGGCGCCGTGCCGCGCCGGAACAGCCGGGCGTCGCGTTCGCCGCCGAGCACGGCCCGGTCGCCCTCGACCCGCAGCCAGGATCCCTCCCGCAGGCCCAGTACCGGCACGTCGTTCTCCTCCAGGAACTCCGTCAGCCGCTCCTCACGGGTCTCGCCCTTGTGCGTCGAGGCCGGGTCCGGGTCGAGGTAGTGCGGGTTGATCTGGAACGGGACCAGGCCGAGCGCCTCGAAGGACGGGGGCTCGACGATCGGCATGTCGTTGGTGGTCCGCAACGACGGCGCCGCCATGTTGGTGCCCGCGCTGGCCCCCATGTACGGCAGTCCGCCGGTCACCGCCCCGATCAGCGCCTTCCGCAGACCCGTGCGGTACAGCGCGCTCAGCAGCCGGAAGGAGTTGCCGCCGCCGACGAACACCGCGTCCGCCTCGCCCAGCCGCGCGACCGGGTCGCCGCCCTCGTGCACGCCCCGCACGTCGATGCCCGCACCGGCCAGCGCCCCTCGCACCTTGGCGGTGTAGGCGTCGTGGTCGGCGAGGGCGTAGGGCACGAACGCCAGCCGGGCCCCAGTGGGCAGGAAGCCGGTGACGGTGTCGAGGGCGTGTTCCAGGTAGCCGCGGCCGTACTGGGTGGAGTTGGACAGGAGCAGCAGATTCACGGGGTCGACCTCTTCAGGGGGTGGATCGGTGGACGGTGGGTCAGGTGGTGCGGGACCGCGGGCGGCGGTGCGGCTGCGGCGGGTGCGTCAGACGCCGCTCCAGCAGCCGGGCGGCCCGGCGCAGCGCGTCGAGCCGGTCCTCGGGCCCCTCGGGGAAGCGCTCCTTCGCGGCGCCGAGGCTCAGGCTGCCGTACGGCTCGGAGCCGAGGAAGACCGGCACGGCGACGGTGCCGATGCCCGCGTCGTACTCCCCGACCGTCCAGGCGTAGCCCTGTGCGCGCACCTGGCGGAACTCGCGCTCCAGCTGGTCGGGATCGGTGACCGTGCGCTCGGTGAAGCGTGCCATGGGGCGCCCGCGGAACAGCCGGTGGCGCTGGTCGTCGGCCAGGAAGGCGTAGAACGACTTGCTGGTGGCGCCGGCGTGCGCCGGATACAGCTCGCCGACCAGCGGGTAGTAGCGCAGCGGTCCCTCCTCGCCCTCGACGGCCGCCACACAGCGCATGTGGAAGCTGTCGGGCAGGCAGAACAGCACCGTGTCGCCCGTCGCGGTCCGCAGCTCCTGGAGCACCGGTTCCGCGAGCAGTTCCAGGGATCCCGAGCGCTCCCAGAGCCGGCCCAGGCGCAGCGCGGCCGGGCCGATCCGGTACCGACGGGTCGCCGGGTCGGAGACCAGGAAGCCGCGTCCCGCGAGCGTGGAGAGCAGCCGCTGGGCCACCGAGGTGTCCCAGCCGAACTCGGTGGCGATCTCGGTGACTCCCCAGTCGGGCCGCGAGCGCTCGAACGCCAGCAGCACCAGCAGGGCGCGGTCGACGGTCTGCAGGGCCCCGGCCGGTGTCTTCCGGTCGTCGGACTGTCCCGTCACGGCAGCTCCTCTCACTCGCTCGCCGGTCTCCGTAGCGTCCCGGCTGCTTCGTCCGGCCCGCCGCATCTCGCCATTCAGACAGCAATTGCAGATAGCGGGAAACAGTTGCGGAGAACGTTAGTGGATCCGGAACCTGCTGTCAGCACCGCCCCCGGGTGCGGATCAGGAGAACTGCCCATGTTGAAGTACGTCCTCGACCTCGTGGACCTGCTGGACGATCCCGCCGTCGACGGCAAGCGCGTCGCCGCCCACCTCGACTCCGTCGCGGGTCCCGAGGGTTCCGGCGCCGAGGTCACCACCGTCACCGGCGAGCGCGGCTCGACGGACTTCGTGCTCGTCCGGATCCCGGGCCGCGACGGCCGCACCCACGGCGGCCCGGCCCGCACCCTCGGGGTGGTGGGCAGGCTCGGCGGCGTCGGGGCGCGGCCCGAGATGACCGGCCTGGTCTCCGACGCCGACGGCGCCGTCGCGGCCCTGGCCACCGCCGCCAAGCTGCTCGACATGCGCCGCCGCGGCGACGTGCTCGACGGCGACGTGATCGTCGCCACGCACATCTGCCCGAACGCCCCGACCGCGCCGCACGACCCGGTGCCCTTCATGGACTCGCCGGTCGACATCGCGACCATGAACCGGCACGAGGTCACCGGCGAGATGGAGGCGGTGCTCTCCATCGACACCACCAAGGGCAACCGGATCATCAACCACCGGGGCCTCGCCCTGTCGCCCACCGTCAAGGAGGGCTGGGTGCTCAAGGTGAGCGAGCAGCTCGGCGAGCTGCTGGCGGTGGTGAGCGGTGAGCCGTTGGTCACGTACCCGGTGACCACCCAGGACATCACCCCGTACGGTAACGGTGTACATCACATCAATTCGATCCTGCAGCCGGCCACGGCGACGCCCGCTCCGGTCGTCGGCCTCGCCATCACCTCCGCGGCCGCGGTGCCCGGCTGCCAGACGGGCGCCAGCCACGAGACCGACATCGCGGCGGCGGCCCGGTTCGCCGTCGAGACCGCGAAGGCCTACGGCGGCGGACGCCTGGACTTCCACGACGACGTGGAGTTCGCCTCGCTGGTGTCCCGCTACGGGTCACTGGCGCACCTGCAGACCTTCGGCCGCGTCCCCAAGGAGTCCTGACCATGGCCGCGCACAAGAACACCGCCGCGGCCCCGGAGACGGGCGGCGCCAGAACCGTCGGCAGCGACGACTACGCCCTGTCCCGCGTCCCGCGCGACAAGCGCCTCGGCTTCTGGACCATGCTGCTCCAGTGGCTCGCCCAGTCGGGCTCCATCTCGCAGTTCACCCTCGGCGCCACCATCGGCGTCGGCATGTCCTTCGGCGACGCGTTCTGGGCCTTCACGCTCGGCGCGGTCATCCTCGAAGTGGTGATCTTCGCGATCGGCCTGGCCGGCATGCGCGAGGGGCTGGCGACGCCCCTGCTGACCCGCTGGGCGGGCTTCGGCCGCAACGGCTCCGCGCTGGTCAGCCTGGTCATCTCGGTCAGTCTCGTCGGCTGGTTCGGCGTCCAGAACACCATCTTCGGCGACAGCGTCTCCTCGCTCGTCGGCGGCCCGTCCTGGCTGTGGTGCCTGGTCGCGGGCGCCGGCATCACCGTCCTGGTGATCTTCGGCTTCCGGTACATGGCCGTCTTCGCGAAGATCGTCACCCCGCTGTTCTTCGCCATGGTCGCCTGGTCGGTCACCGACGCGCTGAGCGAGCACTCGCTGTCCGAGCTGATCCACTCCCCGGCGCCCGGCCAGTCCATCCCGCTGGCCGTCGCCGCGACCGCCATCGCGGGCGGTTTCATGACCGGCGCGATCGTCTCCCCGGAGATGACCCGCTACAACCGCAAGGGCGGCCACGTCTTCCTGCAGAGCGCCGCGTCGATGGTCCTCTCCGAGTACATCGTCGGCCTGACCGGCGTCCTGCTCGGCCACATGGTCGGCAGCGGCCAGGTCTCCCAGATCGTGCTCTCCACCTCCGGCGTCTTCGGCGTGCTCGTCGTCCTGATGTCCACCGCGAAGATCAACGACTGGAACCTGTACGGCTCCTCGCTCGGCGTCGTCAACTTCTTCCAGGTCGTCTTCGGCAAGCGCCTGCACCGCGGCGCGGTCACCATCGCCCTCGGCATCGCCGGCACCGTCCTGTCCGCCGTCGGCATCATGACCCACTTCACCGACTTCCTGTCCGTGCTGGGCGTCGCCATCCCGCCGGTGGGCGGCATCATCGTCGCCGAGTACTGGGTGGTGCGCCGCATGCGCGCGCCCCTGGACGCCACCCGCGAGGCCGAGACCCTGCCCGCCACCTCGCCGACCTGGGTACCCATGTCCCTGGTCATCTGGGCGGCCGCGTTCTGCGTCGGCAAGTTCTACGACGGCGGCATCCCCGCCCTGAACTCCCTGCTCACCGCGTTCGTCCTCTACTGCGTCCTCGGCCTCGCCGGCTGGATCAGGACGTACGGCACCACCACCCTGGACGACCACCCCGCAGACCCCACCGAGCCGTCCCCGGCCACCTCCGGCACGGCCCCCGTAGGAGCACCATGAGCACCCCCGTCCCGGCTTCCGGTGAAGCACAGCGCGAAGTCGTCGACCTGTGCGCGGAGCTGATCCGGTTCGACACCTCCAACCCGACCAGCGACGAGCGCGCCTGCGCCGAGTGGGTCGTGGCCCGGCTCGCCGAGGCGGGCATCGACTCCCAGCTGGTGGAGAGCGCCCCCGGCCGCGCCAACGTCGTCGCCCGCATCCCCGGCACCGACCCGGAGCGCGGTGCCCTGCTGGTCCACGGCCACCTCGACGTCGTCCCCGCCGACGCGGCCGAGTGGCAGGTGCCCCCGTTCTCCGGCGAGATCCGCGACGGCTACCTGTGGGGGCGCGGTGCCATCGACATGAAGGACACGGTGGCCGTCATGCTGGCCACCGCCCGCCATTTCGCCCGCACCGGCACCCGGCCCGCCCGCGAGATCGTCCTCGCCTTCCTCGCCGACGAGGAGGCCGGCGGCCGGTTCGGCGCCCACTGGCTGGTCGAGCACCGGCCCGAGCTGTTCGCCGGGGTCACCGAGGCGATCGGCGAGGGCGGCGGCTTCAGCTACGCGCTGGACGACACCCGGCGCCTGTACCCGATCGAGAACGCCCAGCGCGGCATGGCCTGGATGGAGCTGACGGCCACCGGCCGCGCGGGGCACGGTTCCTCCCCGAACGACGAGAACGCCGTCACCGATCTCGCCGAGTCCCTCACCCGCATCGGCCGCCACACCTTCCCGGTCCGCCTGATCGAGCCGGTGCGGGCGCTGCTCGCCGAGGCCGCCCGCCTCCAGGGCGTCGACATCGACTTCGACGCGGAGGACCTGGACGCGGAGCTGGCCAAGCTGGGCCACGTGGCCGACTTCATGCAGGTCGTGCTCCGCAACTCGGCCAACCCGACCATGTTCACGGCCGGCTACCAGACCAACGTCATCCCGGGCAGGGCGACGGCCCGCGTCGACGGCCGCTTCCTGCCGGGACACGAACAGGAGCTGATCGACACGATCGACGCGCTGCTGCTGCCCTCGGTGTCCCGGGAGTGGGTCAACCACGACATCGCTATGGAGACCGGCTTCGACGGCCCCCTCGTCGACGCCATGTGCGCCGCGGTACGCGCCGAGGACCCCGACGGCCACCCGGTCCCGTACTGCAATCCGGGCGGCACCGACGCCAAGGCCTTCACCAAGCTCGGCATCCGCTGCTTCGGTTTCAAGGGCCTCAAGCTGCCGGCCGACCTCGACTACGGCCGCCTCTTCCACGGCGTCGACGAGCGGGTGCCGCTGGAGGGTCTGCGCTTCGGCGTGCGGGTGATGACCCGCCTGTGGCAGGACTGCTGAGCGCCGCCCCCCTCGGCACCCGGCCCGGCCCCGCGACCAGCGGGGCCGGGCCGTTCCGCGTCCCGGCCCGCCGGCGCGTCGGCGGTGATCAGCCCGCGACGTCGACGCCGTAGCTCCGGGCGCCGTACGCCGGTCGTCCGTCTGCGGCGTCGCCGTGACGGCCGGTGCCACCAGCCACGCGGCGTCGTGGGCGGGCAGTCGCAGCCACGTGATCCGGGCCAGTTACCCCGACGCGGGCGCCGGGTGGGTGAAGCGGAGCCTCCTGACAGACTTGGCGGCGTGTCACCCGCCGCGCCGCCAGGAGGACTTCGCCATGACCGAGCAGTTGCTGGACCGTGTCGCCCGGTACGAGCGCCGGTTCAACAGGCTCTTCGCGGAGTACTTCGACACGGTGCGCGCGACGCTGGAGGCGCCGTCGTTCAGCCGTTTCACGCCGGACTGCCTGGAGTTGCTGCGCGACCTGTCCCTGCGCGGCGGCAAGCGGATGCGGGTCGTCCTGCTGCACGAGGCCGCGCGTCTGGTGCGTGACGACGCGCCCGCCGAGGCGCTGGACGCCGCGTCGCTGAGCATCGAACTGCTCCAGACCCACGGCCTGGTGCACGACGACCTCATCGACGACAGCGCCACCCGCCGGGGCGGGCCCACCACCTACTACGCCTACCGCGAGAGGTTCCCCCGCCACCCGCGGGCCGCCCTAGGGCTCACCGTCCTCGCCGGCGACCTCGCGCTCGCCCTCTCCCTGCGGGTGCTCCTCGACGCCGGGCTTCCGGTCGAGCTGCGGCAGGCCATGACCGAGGTCCAGACGCGGGCCGCGACCGACACCTTCGTGGGCCAGATCGCCGACCTGGAGCGCGACTTCGGCCCCGCGGTCACCGACGACGACATCCTGCACGACGTCGCCGACCACAAGTCGGCCCGCTACTCGGTCCTCGCCCCCCTGTCTCTCGGACTCCTGGCCGCGGGTGAGCAACCGGCTCTCCACGAGCAGGAGCTGCGTCGCTACGCGCGGCTGGTGGGCATCTGCGGCCAGATGCGCGACGACTACCTCGACCTGTTCGGCGACGCGGCCGCGATGGGCAAGCCGACCGGCACCGACATCCGCGAGGGGAAACGCAGTTACACCGTCGCCCGCCTGCTGTCCGCCGTGAGCGGCTCCGAGCGCGCGCTGGTCGAAAAGGCCCTCGGGGACCCCGCCTGCACGCCGGACACCGTCGCCGCGATCCGCGACATCGGCGAGCGTCGCGGCGTGGCCGACCTCATGCGGACGGACATGCGGCGGTACGCCGAGCGGGCCGGGCGGGTGGCGGCGGGCTGGCGTCCGCGGTGGCGCGACGAGGCGGTCACCTTCTTCGAACGACTGCCGCTGTGGAGCGTCGAGCGGGACGGCTGACCGGCCCGGTCACCGGCCCACCCGGCTCGCACCCCTCCCACCTCTGACAGGTGTTCCCCGTGTCCCTCAAAGGGTGATTAGGGGATCTCAGGCCCGGGGGCCACCGTCATGATCGAACCGGATGCGCCGCGGACCGGGCGTGTCCGCGACGACGCCACCCCTGGGGGAGAAGCATGACGCACACGACGCCGCGCGGCCCTGGCCGGGACGACCAGGCGGTGCTGCTGGTCGCCGGAATCGCGGACCTGGCGGTGAGCACGGTGGGTTCGGCGGTGGGCACCCTGCGGGGGCTGCTGCGCCGTTCGGACACCGCCGACCTGGTGCGCGAGGCGGACCAGGACCTGCGGGCGCGGGGCAGGCTGGCCCTGGACCGGTGCACCGGTGTGCCGCCGGCCCACCTCGAGGTGCTCGCCCAGCATGTGCTGGCGCGACGGGCGGCCGACGGCCACGATGTCTGACCGCTGGGACCCGGCCGCCTTCAGGGCACGCGTCGACGGCGTCCTGCGGAGCTACCTCGCCGCGGAGGCCGACGAACTCGTGGCCATCGACGACACCCTCACTCCCGTGGCCGAGCAGCTCCGCGTCGCGGCCGGACACGGCAAACGGCTGCGCGCGGCCTTCTGCTACTGGGGCTGGCGGGCGGCCGGCCAGCCCGACAGCGACGCCCTGGTGCGGGCGGCGGCCTCCATGGAACTGGTGCACGCCGCGGCGATCGTCCACGACGACCTCATCGACGACAGCGCCCTGCGCCACGGCCGGCCCACGGTCCACATCGCGCTGGAGACGGCCCTGGACGTCACCCCGCGGGGAGCGGGGGACAGCCGCCCCCGAGTCCGCGCGGCCGCCCGCTCCCTGGCCCTGCTCGTCGGTGACCACCTGATGGCGCTCGCGGGCCGGCTGTTCACCGACAGCGGCCTGCCCGCCGCCTACCTCGCCCGTGCCCGGGGGCTGTGGGCCGAACTCGCCCGCGAACTCATCGCCGGCGAATGTCTGGAGATCCTGCACACCGGCGGCCGGCCGGACACCGGCACGTCCCTGAAGGTCGTCCGCTACAAGACCGCCAAGTACACCGTCGAACACCCGCTGCTGCTCGGCGGACTGCTCGCCGGCGCCGCCCCGGAACTGCGCGACGGCTACTCCGCCTACGGTCTGCCGCTCGGCGAGGCCTTCCAGCTCCGCGACGACCTGCTGGGCCTGTTCGGCGACCCGGAGCGCACCGGCAAGGCCGCCCTGGACGACCTGCGCACCCACCGGCCCACCGCGCTGCTCGCCGAGACCTGGCGGACCGCCGACACCGCCCAGCGCGAACGGCTGCTCAGGGTGCTGGGCCGGCGCGACCTGGACGGGACCCACCTGGAGGACGTACGCGACCTCATGCGGGAACTGGAGGCGCCGCAGCGGGTCGAGCGGATGATCCTCACCCGGGTGGAGCTGGCGACCCGCGCCCTGGACGACGTCGACGTGCCACCCGGGGCGCGCCGGGCCCTGCACGCGCTCGCACGCCAGGCGACCGACCGCGTCCACTGAACCGCCCGTCCACCGGCTCCGCTGCCCGTCACCCCCTGCCACCGCCGAGCGAGCCGAGCCAAGCCGAGGAGACCGTGATGACCTACACCGAGACGTCGATGGACGCCCTGCGCCGCCACGGCGACGAACTGGCCGACGCCGTCGTCGCCACGCTGTTCGAGCGCGGCGAGGTCGGCAAGTTCAACTCCCTGATGCGCTACGTCTCCACCGCCGGCCAGGTACTCCCGGCCGGACTCCCCGGAGTGGCCCGGGAGTACCTGCGGGCCACCGCCACCCCGCCGGACTGGGTGGACTGGGCCGAGATGGAGAAGGCCCGGCTGTTCTTCATCGACAACAGCGTGCACATCTCCACCGCCCTGTCCTTCGCCTCCATGCCCGCCTGCTACGTCGTCCCGCACGTGGCCCGGCTGCTGTCGGCCACCCATGGACTGAGCTACCCCTCCAAACGGATGGCGGAGACCGGCCAGTTCACCGTCTACCTGATGCGGCCCGACGCGTTCGAGGCGGGCGGCCGCTTCCTCCCGGCCGCGCAGAAGGTCCGGCTGCTGCACGCCGCGATCCGCCACCACCTGAAGCGGGAGAACCGCTGGGACACCGACACCCTCGGTGTGCCGATCTGCCAGGAGGACATGATCGGCGGGCAGATGTTCTTCTCGCTGACCGTCCTCGACAGCCTCCACCGGCTCGGCATCCACATGTCCGAGGAAGGAGCCGACGCCTACTTCTACGCCTGGCGGGTGGTCGGTGCCATCCTCGGCGTCGACCAGGACGCCGTGCCGCGCACCCTCGAAGAGGCACGGCAGTTCCTCGACCTGTACATGCTGCGCCACATGGGCCCCTCCGAGGAGGGCGCGCACCTGACCCGGCAACTCATCGACCTCTACGAGGAAGTCGTCCCCGGCACCCTCTTCGACCCGGTCGTCTCCGCCCTGATCCGCTACCTCGTCGGTGACACCTGCGCCGACTGGCTCGACGTGCCCCGCACCCCCTGGGACACCCTCGTCAAGGCCGCCCCGCACCTCCTGGGTGTCCTGGAGACGATCGAGGACCGCTCACCGCTCGGCGCCTGGGCCCTGGACCGGCTCGGCCACCTCACCACGGCCCTCGAACTGTCCTCCCTCACCCGCGGACGCGTCATGCACTACGCGATCCCCGAGCAGCTCAAGAAGGAGTACGGCGTCCCCGCCGCGCCCCGCACCCACCGCTGGACCCCGCCGCCCGCCACCGTCTCCTGAGCGGGACGGGCGTCAGGCGATGGAGGCCGAGACGATGGCCGACACCGCCAGGTTGCAGCAGGCCGTCACCCAGACCGCCGGGTGCGGCTCCGGCTCGACCAGCGTCGCGCCCAGACGCCCCGGGGTGATCACGTCCACCACCAGGAACGCCAGGGCCATCATCACCAGCCCCAGCAGACCGAACGCAGCGGTCGACACCAGGCCCTTGCCGAAGTCCTCGTACGTCGTCCAGATCGACGTGAACACGATGCCGCCGACACCGAGCAGCGCCGAGCTGAGCACCAGCGCGGCGTTGCGGTTGCGCTGCTCCCAGATCTGCCGGCCGAGCTTCCCGGGCGTCAGCACGTCCACCAGGATGATGCCGAGGACCAACAGGACCAGGCCCAGGGCCCCATAGGCGGTGGCACGGCCGAGTCCGTTGACGATGTCGCTCATGGGATTGCCGGCTCCGTAGCGTGAGTGATCGTGAGGGATCGCGGTCAAGGCGATGCAAAATGTAGCGCACCTGTTCGGTGCCACGAGCGCTGCGGGGCGGCGATCCGGTCCGGACGGAGCGTCAGCCGGCGTCCGCGAGGGCCCTGTTGCGGCGCACCGACGACCAGAAGGACCAGGCGATCAGGACCACGCCGATGAGACCGGTGACGATCTCGCTGATCTGGTACTGGATGGTGACGAGGAGGATGATCGCGAGGGCGCCGATGGCGTAGTGGGCGCCGTGCTCCAGGTAGACGTAGTCGTCGAGGGTGCCCTGGCGGACCAGGTAGACGGTCAGGGACCGGACGTACATGGCGCCGATGCCGAGGCCGAGGGCCATCAGGACGATGTCGTTGGTGATGGCGAAGGCGCCGATGACGCCGTCGAAGGAGAACGACGCGTCCAGGACCTCCAGATAGAGGAACATGAAGAAGGCGGCCTTGCCGGTCAGGGCGGCCGCCGAGCGGGGCCCGCCGGAGCGTTCGGCCTCCTCCTGGGCCTCGTGCTCGCGCTCCTCCTCCGCTTCGAGCCGGTTCTCGAAGTACGCGGAGAGACCGTGGACGACCATGTAGGTGATCAGACCGGCGATCCCGGCGACCAGCACCGTCTGCGCCTTGTCGGCATGGTGGCCGCCGTGCTGGTGGGCGTGCGCGGCGAAGGTCATCGAGGAGACGAGCAGCACGATCAGGGCGACGCAGACCGAGAGCATGTCGACCCTGCCGAGCTTCGCCAGCGGCCGTTCGACCGCGCCCAGCCACTTAATGTCCCGGTCCTCCAGGAGGAAGTCGAGGAAGATCATCAGCAGGAACATGCCACCGAAGGCGGCGATCGACGGGTGGGCGTCGGTGACCAGCTCCTGGTAGCGGTCCTTGTCGGTCAGCGCGAGGTCGACGGCCTCGATCGGCCCGAGCTGGGCGCTGATCGCCACGATCACGACCGGGAAGACCAGGCGCATGCCGAAGACGGCGATCAGGATGCCCACGGTGAGGAAGATCTTCTGCCAGAAGGCGCTCATCTTCTTCAGGATCCCGGCGTTGATCACCGCGTTGTCGAAGGACAACGAGATCTCCAGGACGGCCAGGATGGCCACCAGGCCGAGAGCGGTCCAGCCGTCGTAGAGCACTCCCGCGGCGAGGCCGAGGGCAGTGACGGCGAACGCCCAGCGGAACGTCTTCAAAAGCACGGGCTACTCATTCCTGTCGTCGCGCTGTGCCGGTCGCGGCATGTCCTTGCCAGTGCCCACCACCCACGTTGTCTACCACGATCGTCAGCCGCCCCGGCGGATGCGTGGACGGGCGGCCCGGGGGTACCCGAGCCCACGGGACGGTGCGGTGCATGGCGGCGCGGCAAGGGACGGCCGCGCCGCCACCCGCGGTCCCCTTCTCCTTTTTCCGGCTCCCCGCCCCCGGCCCGCGCGGCCGTCCGCAGAATGGAATCGTTCGTTTCCTTGAGCTCCTCCGGTTCACCGGAGTAGGTTCGCCGCCATGACCGCCTCCCGGAGCACGGCCACAGCAGAGGAACTGCGCGGGGCAGGACT
Source organism: Streptomyces flaveolus (assembly GCF_044765825.1). Lineage (NCBI taxonomy): Bacteria > Bacillati > Actinomycetota > Actinomycetes > Kitasatosporales > Streptomycetaceae > Streptomyces > Streptomyces flaveolus. The sequence goes on from NZ_JBIWKU010000008.1 coordinate 256,252, forward strand.
GCGCGTGACCGCCGCCCGTGTCGCGCTGCTCGACACCGTCCGGGCCGGCGATCACCTCGGCGTGGAGGCGATAGCCTCCGGAGTGCGCGACCGGGTGGGCCACGTGTCCCTCCAGGCCGTGTACGAGTCCCTGCACGCGCTCACCGCGGCAGGTCTCGTACGCCGCATCCAGCCGCCCGGCGGTCCGGCCCGGTTCGAAGGGCGCGTCGGGGACAACCACCACCACGTCCTGTGCCGGTCGTGCGGTGCCCTCGCCGACGTCGACTGCGCCGTCGGTCAGGCGCCCTGTCTGACCGCGTCCGACGACCACGGCTTCGCGATCGACGAGGCCGAGGTCATCTACCGGGGCCTGTGCCCCGACTGCTCCAGCCCCAGTACGTCCCCCGCACCGTGAACCGCCCCGTTCGGAAGGATCCCATGTCCGAGAACCACGACGCCATCGTGACCGACGCGAAGACCGAGGAGGCGGGCGGCTGCCCGGTCGCCCACACTCGCGCCCTCCACCCGACCCAGGGCGGTGGAAACCGTCAGTGGTGGCCGGAGCGGCTCAACCTGAAGATCCTCGCGAAGAACCCCGCCGTGGCCAACCCGCTGGGCGAGGAGTTCGACTACGCCGAGGCGTTCGCGTCCCTCGACCTGGCCGCCGTCAAACGCGACATCGCCGAGGTGCTGACCACCTCGCAGGACTGGTGGCCCGCCGACTTCGGCAACTACGGCCCGCTGATGATCCGGATGGCCTGGCACAGCGCGGGCACGTACCGCATCAGCGACGGACGCGGTGGCGCCGGGGCCGGCCAGCAGCGCTTCGCCCCGCTCAACAGCTGGCCCGACAACGGCAACCTGGACAAGGCCCGCCGCCTGCTGTGGCCGGTCAAGAAGAAGTACGGCCAGAACATCTCCTGGGCCGACCTGCTGGTCCTCACCGGCAACGTCGCCCTGGAGCAGATGGGCTTCGAGACCTTCGGATTCGCCGGCGGCCGCGCCGACGTCTGGGAGGCCGAGGAGGACGTCTACTGGGGCCCCGAGACCACCTGGCTCGACGACCGCCGCTACACCGGCGACCGCGAGCTGGAGAACCCGCTCGGCGCGGTCCAGATGGGCCTGATCTACGTCAACCCGGAGGGCCCGAACGGCAACCCGGACCCGATCGCCGCCGCCCGCGACATCCGGGAGACGTTCCGCCGCATGGCGATGAACGACGAGGAGACCGTCGCGCTGATCGCCGGCGGCCACACCTTCGGCAAGACCCACGGTGCCGGCCCGGCCGACCACGTCGGCGACGACCCCGAAGCCGCCTCCATGGAGGAGCAGGGCCTGGGCTGGAGGAGCACCTACGGCACCGGCAAGGGCGCGGACGCCATCACCTCCGGCCTGGAGGTCACCTGGACCACGACCCCGACGCAGTGGAGCAACGGGTTCTTCAAGAACCTCTTCGAGTTCGAGTACGAGCTCGAGCAGAGCCCGGCCGGCGCCAACCAGTGGGTGGCGAAGGACGCCCCGGAGATCGTCCCGGACGCGCACGACCCGTCGAAGAAGCACCGCCCGAAGATGCTCACCACCGACCTGTCGCTGCGCTTCGACCCGATCTACGAGCCGATCTCCCGCCGGTTCTACGAGAACCCCGAGGAGTTCGCGGACGCCTTCGCCCGCGCCTGGTACAAGCTGACCCACCGCGACATGGGGCCGAAGTCCCTCTACCTCGGCCCGGAGGTCCCGGAGGAGACCCTGCTGTGGCAGGACCCGCTGCCCGAGGCCGAGGGCGAGGCCATCGACGCCGAGGACGTCGCCGCCCTCAAGACCAAGCTCCTCGAGTCCGGTCTGTCCGTCTCGCAGCTGGTGTCCACCGCGTGGGCCTCGGCGTCCACCTTCCGCGGCAGCGACAAGCGCGGCGGTGCCAACGGTGCCCGCATCCGCCTGGAGCCGCAGCGCGCCTGGGAGGTCAACGAGCCCGACGAGCTGGCGCAGGTCCTCCGGGTCCTGGAGGGAGTCCAGCGGGAGTTCAACTCCGGCGCGAAGAAGGTCTCCCTGGCCGACCTGATCGTCCTCGGTGGCTCCGCCGCCGTCGAGAAGGCCGCCGAGGAAGCCGGCTTCCAGGTGGAGGTGCCGTTCGCCGCGGGCCGGGTGGACGCGACGGAGGAGCACACCGACGCCGAGTCGTTCGAGGCCCTCGAGCCGACGGCCGACGGATTCCGCAACTACCTCGGCAAGGGCAACCGCCTGCCGGCCGAGTTCCTGCTGCTCGACCGGGCGAACCTGCTCACCCTGAGCGCCCCCGAGATGACCGTCCTGGTCGGCGGACTGCGGGTGCTGGGCGCCAACTACCAGCAGTCCCAGCTCGGCGCCTTCACCAAGACGCCCGGCTCGCTCACCAACGACTTCTTCGTCAACCTGCTCGACCTGGGCATCACGTGGAAGTCGACGTCCGAGGACCAGACCACGTTCGAGGGCCGCGACGCCGCCACCGGCGAGGTCAAGTGGGCCGGCTCCCGCGCCGACCTGGTCTTCGGCTCGAACTCCGAGCTGCGCGCCCTCGCGGAGGTCTACGCCTCCGACGACGCGAAGGAGAAGTTCGTGCACGACTTCGTCGCCGCCTGGGTCAAGGTCATGAACCTCGACCGCTTCGACCTGGTCTGACACCGTGAGGCCCGGGCCGGTACAGGTACCGGCCCGGGCCTCACCCGTCCGCGTTGTCAGTGGCGGATGCGAGGCTGCCTGGCATGGATGAGGTGGAGTTCATGCGAGGCCGGGTCTACGGCGCCGACCACGACAACCCCGGGCCGCGGGCGGGACGCGCGTACGCGCACCTGGTCGGCGGCCCGCTGGACGGCCTGTTGCTGGACGTCACGGACCTCGCCGAGGACGAACGCGGCCGGGGCGTGACACTGGCGACGGAGATAGGCCGCTACGGCCCGGGCGGCCGGTCCGTCTACGGGCCGAGGCCCGGCGACACCCGTCGCTTCGACTGGCGGGGCGACGTGCCCTGACCGGACCCGCCCGGGCAGCCGGCTCAGGCCGCCGTGGTCGCCGCCTGCGCCTCCAGCGCGGCGAACAGCCAGTCGTGCGCCGCACCGGGCGTCGGCTCCGGCCGGGCGCCCGGCGGGGTGCTCACCTCGGCCACCAGCTCCCAGTAGCGGTCGATCCGCGGATCGGCCGCGAGCTGCCGGACCAGCAGCCGGCGGAAATCCGGAGTGTCGCGGACGCCGTAGGCGCTCGTGTAGGCGCTCACGAAGCAGTCCAGGGCGTCACCCGCATGCGGGTCCACGCCCCGGCGCAACCGCCCACCCGCCAGCTCGTACGCCTCGGCCAGCCCCGCGTACAGCACCGCGGCACCGCGCGCCCCGGCGGCCCGGTGCGCCTCGGGCTGCGGCCGCCCGGTGCCCGGGCACGGGGCGAGCGTGAGGGCGTTGAGCCGGGCGAAGGCGAGGACCTGGGCGGGGGCCGGGTCGTCGGGCGGCCGGGGCACCGCCACCTCCAGGAAAGCGGCGGTCGAGCGCGCCGGCATCCGCGGCGGCAGCCAGCCGCGCCAGAACCGGACCAGCGGCGCCGTGCTCGGCGGGGTGGCCACCGTGCCGACCAGCCGCAGCCGGTCCGCCCGCTCCCCGGGCGGACACTCCTGCACCAGCCGCAGCGCCGCCTCCCGCCAGCGCAACGCCTTGAGCTCGGAGCCGACTTCCCGCAGCCGCCCGGCGACGGCGTCCTCCAGCACGCCGCTCACCCCGTCCTCCTCGTCGAGCACGCGGCGCACCTCGGACACCGCCAGCCCGAGGGCACGCAGGGAACGGATCAGACGCAGCCGGCCGAGCGCCTCCGGGCCGTACCGACGGTGCCCGCCGGCGCTGCGGGAGGCCTCCGGCAGCAGACCGCGGTCGGAATAGAAGCGCACGGTCTTGACGGTGACGCCCGCCCGCTCGGCGAGTTCGCCGATCCCGCACAACCCGTCGCGCGACAGGAACACTTGAACCTCCCTCAGGGGGAGTTCCTACCGTACCGGCGAGCGCGGACGGGCGACCGGACCGGTCCGCGCCCTCGCGTACGGAGGAGAGACCATGACCGCGTTCATCCTGGTGCCGGGCATGTTCACCGGCACACACGTGTGGGAGAACACCGCGGCGCGCCTGGCCGCCGCGGGCGCCGAGGCGTACCCGGTGGCCCTCACCGGGCTCGACGGGCCGCGCGGCACCGCGCCGGCCGGCACCGACCTGGAGACACACATCGCGGACGTGCTCGCGGCGATCGACGCGGTCGGCGCGCAGGCCGGCCCGGAGGACGGCGGGCAGATCGTGCTGGTCGGCCACGACTACGGCATCCACCCCGCACTCGGCGCCGCCGACCGGCGGGCGGAGCGGATCGGCCGCATCGTGTACCTCGACTCGGCGATGCCGCGCGACGGCGTCCCGGCCCTGGCCGCCGTCCCCGACCAGTCGGTGCGCGAGCGGCTGGCCGAGCGTGCCGGGGCCGGCGGGGGAGCGGGCACCGAAGGTGAGCTGCCGCCCCCGGCCCACGACGAATGGCAGCGCTGGGGCAGCACGGCGGGCCTCGCCGACGCCGCGCTGGACCGGCTCACCGCCCTCGCCGCCCCGCAGCCGCTCGGCACCCTGCTCCAGCCGCTCCGGCTGACCGGCGCGGTGGCCGGGGTGCCCACCACCGGCGTGCTGTGCACCGCCAACGGATCGAGCATCGAGATGGTCCAGATGCTGGTCGGATTCGGCGACCCCGCTCTGCGCGCCCTCGTCGACCCTCGGGTGTCCTTCTTCGAACTCCCCACCGGACACTGGCCGATGCTGTCCTGCCCCGCCGATCTGGCGGATGTCCTGCTGCGGGCCGCCGCCGGCGAGGGACACCGGCTGGAGCCGGCCGATCCGGCAGAACCGCCCGCCCAGATGATGCCGTTCCTGCTGGACGTGCCCGGACTCCCGCGAGAGCGGACGGAGAACGTCGACCTCTATCTGCCCGACGCCGACGACGCCGACGACGCCGCCGACGGCCCGCGACCGGCGGTGGTGTTCGTGCACGGCGGCCCGGTACCGGCCGACGCCCGGCCGGAGCCGAGGGACTGGCCGACGCTGACCGGATACGCCCGGTACGCGGCCGGAAACGGCGTGGTGGGCGCGGTCGTCGCCCACCGGCTGCACGACCTCGCCGACTACGGGCGGGCCGCCGCGGACGTGGCCGACGCGGTGGAGCGGATCCGGACCGACCCCCGGGTGGACGCGGACCGCCTCGCGCTGTGGTTCTTCTCGGGCGGCGGGCCGATCACCGCCGACTGGCTGGGCGCGCCTCCGCCGTGGCTGCGCTGCCTGGCGGCCACCTATCCGGTCCTGGCGCCCCTGCCGAACTGGGGGATGTCCGGCACCCGGTTCCACCCGGTGCGCGCGGTGGCGAAGGCCGGCGACCTGCCCGTGGTCCTCACCCGGGTGGGCCTGGAGATGCCCGAGATCGCCGCCGGTGTCGAGGAGTTCCTGGCCGCGGCCGAGGAGTGCGGGACCGGCGTCGAGGTGGTCGACGTACCGCACGGCCACCACGGCTTCGAGACCCGCGACGTGACCGACGAGTCGCGCGACGCGGTGCGCCGGGCGATGCGCGCGGTGCTGAAGCACCTGCGGCGGTGAAGCGCCGTGCCACGGCCCCGCGGACCGGCAACTACTCCGGTCCGCGAGTCCGTGGCCCGTCCCGCGGACGGAGGAACCGACGGAGCGCGGCACGTCGACCATCTTGACGTGTACGCGACGCGATGCGTTCATGGGAGCGCTCCCATTCGCCGCTCGCCCATCCCTCACGCCTTGGAGTCGCCGTGCGAAGAACCAGAGCCGCCATCCGAAGTAATCCCATGCCCCGCCTCTGGGCGGCCCTGGCGGCACTGGTCGGCATCGCCGTCGTCGGTGCTCTGTGCCCCGCCGCCGCGCAGGCCGCCCAGCCGCCCGCCCCCGCCGTGGCCGCCGGACTGCACATCAGCAACGGCCGGCTGCTCGAGGCCAACGGCAACGACTTCGTCATGCGCGGGGTCAACCACGCCCACACCTGGTACCCGGGCGAGACCCGGTCGCCGGCCGACATCAAGGCGCTCGGCGCCAACACCGTCCGGGTCGTCCTGTCCGACGGCCACCGCTGGAGCGAGAACGGCCCCGCGGACGTGGCGGCCGTCATCGGCCAGTGCAAGGCCAACCGGCTGATCTGCGTCCTGGAGGTGCACGACACCACCGGCTACGGCGAGGACGCGGCGGCCGGCACGCTCGACCACGCAGCCGACTACTGGATCGGCCTGAAGGACGTGCTCGCCGGCGAGGAGGGCCACGTCATCGTCAACATCGGCAACGAGCCCTGGGGCAACACCGATCCGGCCGGCTGGACCGCGCCCACGATCGCCGCCGTCAAGAAGCTGCGCGCCGCCGGTCTCCAGCACACGATCATGGTGGACGCCCCCAACTGGGGGCAGGACTGGCAAGGCGTCATGCGGGACAACGCCCGGACGGTCCTGGACGCCGACCCCACCGGCAACCTGATCTTCTCCATCCACATGTACAGCGTCTTCGACACCGCCCAGGAGATCACCGACTACCTGCACGCCTTCGCCGACGCCGGACTGCCCCTCCTCATCGGCGAGTTCGGGGGCCCCGCCGACCAGTACGGCGACCCCGACGAGGACACCATGATGGCCACCGCCGAGCGGCTGGACCTCGGATACCTCGCCTGGTCCTGGAGCGGCAACACCGACCCGGTCCTCGACCTCGCGATCGACTTCGACCCCGGCCGTCTCAGCGCCTGGGGCGAGCGCGTCTTCCACGGCGCCGACGGCATCGCGGAAACCGCGAAGGAAGCCACCGTCTACAGCGACGGCGCCCCGGAGGACACCCAGGCCCCCACCGCCCCCGGCACCCCGGTCCCGTCCGCGGTCACGGACACGTCGGTCACCCTCGCCTGGAGCGCGGCCACCGACGACGTGGGCGTCACCGGCTACGACGTCGTCCGCGTCGACGGCGGCACCGAGACGACGGTCGCCACGAGCACCACGCCCCGCGCCACCGTGACCGGCCTCACGCCGGGCACCGCCTACTCCTTCGTCGTCCGCGCCCGTGACGCGGCGGGCAACCGCTCGGCCCGCTCGGCGGCGGTGAGTGTCACGACCGGCAAGGGCGCCGCCGCCTGCTCGGTCGGCTACCGCGTCGTGGGTGAGTGGCCGGGCGGCTTCCAGGGCGAGATCACCGTCCGCAACACCGGTGCCACAGCCCTCGGCACCTGGACGCTCGCCTTCGCCTTCGCCGACGGCCAGACCATCACGAACATGTGGGGAGGCACCCCCACCCAGCACGCCGGCGCGGTGAGCGTCGCCCCCGCCTCCTACACCTCCACCGTCCCCGCCGGCGGCTCGGTCACCCTCGGGTTCACCGCCGGGAAGGGCGCCACGAACACCTCCCCGACCGCGTTCAGCCTGAACGGCGCGGCCTGCGCCACCACCTGACCGGACCCGCCCGCCGGCCGTCCGGAGGCCACCCTCCGGGCGGCCGGCACCAACGCGCGCGGGGCGTCAGAACGAGACCTCGCGCACACTGGCCTGGCTGCGCGGCTCGGTCGTCGCGGTGATCTCCGACCGGTGGCGGCTCGCCGAGAAGGTCACCGTCAGCGTCTGGGCCGCGCTCTGGCTCGTACTCACCGTGAAGCCCTGCTCCGGCACCGCCGACACCAGGCACACCCCGCCGCCGCCGAACCGCACGGTCGCCCTGCCGCCCTCCGACGGCACCGTGTAGACACCCGAACCGCCCTCCTCGCACCCCCGCTCACCCCCGCCCGCAGGAGGCTGCCGGGTGGTGGCGCGGACGGTCGGCGTCGCTGGTGCCGGGCTCGGCTCGCGCGGCGTCTCACGGGTACGGGACGGCGTGGGACGGGGCTTCTCGCTGGTGGGCGAAGGACTGGGGGAGGAAGGCTTCACGCTGGGCGACGGCGCGGGCCGCGGCGACACCGGGAGCTCCTGCGGCGCCGACTGCGCGACCGGCGCGGTGGGCCGGGTCGAGCCCACCACGAAGTGGATCGTGAGGATGACGGCCGTGATGCTGGCGGCCGTGCACGACAGCCAGATGATCAGGTAGCGCAGGAGGCGGGACACGACACCATAGTGACGGACCGGCTAACGTGCCTGCCCATGGCCTGTGTACTTGTCGTCGAGGACGACCCCGTGATCCGGGCCGCGCTGATCGAGGTCCTGACCGGACACGGCTACGCGGTCAAGACCGCTCACCAGGGTTTCGAGGCGCTGCGTGAGATCACCCGGAGCCCGCCGGACATCGTGGTGCTCGACCTGGGGCTGCCCGATCTCGACGGGCTCGACGTGCTCCGCATGATCCGGGGCATCTCCCGTCTTCCGGTGCTGGTCGCGACCGCGCGGGACGACGAGACGGAGATCATCCGGCTGCTCAACGCCGGTGCCGACGATTACATGGTCAAGCCGTTCTCGGGCGGCCAGCTCGCGGCCCGCCTCGCCGCCGTGCTGCGCCGGTCCGCGCCCGCCGACACCCGCGCCGCGCAGCCGCCGGTCCTGCGGGTCGCCGACCTGCGCATCGACCCCACCGCCCGCACCGCTCATCTCGCCGATCGCGAACTGGCCCTGACCCGCCGCGAGTTCGACCTGCTCGCCTATCTGGCCGCCCACGCCGACCAGGTCATATCGAGGCAGCGGATCCTCACCGAGGTGTGGCAGCAGCCGTATCTGGAGGACCAGACGGTCGACGTCCACCTCTCCGCGCTCCGCCGCAAGATGGGCGAGAAGGCGCGCAAGCCCCGCTACCTGCAGACCGTCCGCGGCATCGGCATCAAGCTGGTCAGCTCGCCATGAGACGTGCCCTCGCCGGGATCGCCCTCGCCGTCACCTCGATGGTGGCCCTGTCGTTCCTCGTCCCGCTCGCCCTCCTCGTCCGCGAGCAGGCCCGCGACCGCGTCACCACGGCGGCCGAGCAGCGGGCCGCCGCCCTCTCACCGGTGCTCGCCCTCACCACCCGGCGCGCCGACGTGCAGCAGGCCGTCACCGAGCTGGACTCCTCCGACCAGCTGGTGGTGCGGCTGCCCGACGGCGGTTTCGTCGGCACCCCGCACGCGCCCGAGGCCGCGCTCGACCGGGCCGTGCGCGGCCGCGAGACGCTCGCCGTGGACACCGCCGACGGCTGGGTCTACCTCCAGCCCGTCGTTCTGCGCGGTGACCGGGTCGCCGTCGTCGAGGCCTACGTCCCGGCGGCGGACCTCACCCGCGGGGTGGCCGCCTCGTGGGGCGTGATGGCCCTGCTCGCGCTCGGTCTGGTCGGCGGTTCGGTGGTGGTCGCCGACCGTCTCGGCGCCCGCGTCGTCCGGTCCTCCCGGAGCCTGAAGCGGGCCTCGCTGGCTCTCGGCTCCGGCGACCTCGACGTACGCGTGGAACCGGACGGCCCGCCCGAGCTGCAGGAGGCCGGTGTGGCGTTCAACACCATGGCCGACCGGGTCGTCGACCTGCTCGCGGTCGAACGCGAACTGGTCGCCGACCTCTCCCACCGGCTGCGCACCCCGCTGACCGCCCTCTATCTGGAGGCCGACCGGATGGGCGCGACGCCGAGCGCCCGCCGGGTCACCGAGGCGGCCGGCCAGCTGGAGACCGAACTCGACTCGATCATCGCCGCCGCCCGTACGCCCCTGGCCGCCGCGCAGCCCGGCGGCGGCACCGGCACGGCGAAACCGTGCGACGCGGCCGAGGTGGTCGCCATGCGCCTGGACTTCTGGTCGGTCCTCGCCACCCAGCAGGGCCGCCCCTACGAGCGTTCCCTCACTCCTCGCCCCACGCCGGTCGCCTTCCCCGAGGACGACCTGGCGGCCGTCGTCGACGCCCTGATCGGCAACGTCTTCCGGCACACCCCCGAGGGCACCGGCTTCGCCGTCCGTGTGGAACGTGCCGACCCGTACGTGGTCCTCACCGTGGACGACGCGGGTCCGGGCGTCGCGGATCCCGAGGCCGCGCTCACCCGGGGCGTCAGCGTGGGCGGTTCCACCGGACTGGGCCTGGACATCGTGGCCCGGGCGGCCCGCGCGGCGGACGGCGAGCTGACGATCACCCGCGCACCGCTGGGCGGCGCCAGGGTGCGGGTGTCCTTCGTCCTCGCCGACGGGGGACGCTGACCGGCGTCAGCGGCTCGCGCCGAAGTCCTGCGTCCACCAGGGGCCGCCGTCGCCGAAGTGCACGCCGACGCCCAGCTCCTCGAAGGAGCAGTTGAGTATGTTCGCCCGGTGCCCGGGGCTGTTCATCCAGGACTCCATCACCGAGGCGGCGTCGGACTGCCCGCGGGCTATGTTCTCGCCCAGCGTCGACCACTCGTAGCCGGCGGCTTCGACGCGGCTCGTCATCGTGGAGCCGTCCGGACCCGTGTGGGACATGACACCGCTCGCGGCCATGACGTCGCTGTAGTCGTCGGCGGCCCGGGTCAGCCGGTCGTTCGCCGCGACCGGCGAGCAGCCGGCCGAGGCCCGCTCCTTGTTGACGAGCGCGAGGACCTGCGCCTCGGCCCCGCTCGCCCCGCCGGAACCCGAACCCGCTGCCGAACCCGAACCCGAACCCGAGCCGGAGTCCGATCCGCTGCCGGAACCCGTGCCGCCGCCACCCGCCGGGGACCGGTCCGAGCCGCTCTTCACCGTCGTCCTCGCGGGAGCCGTGGACGCGGGCCGGGTCTTCTCGGCCTGCCGGGCGGACGGGCTCGCCGTCCTCGACGGCGAGGCGCTTGGCTTCGCGCTCACCCGGGGCGAGGCGCTCGCCGGGACACTCGGGCTCGCCGACGGGGAGACCGGCGCCGCCGCACCTCCCGCCACCACCTCGGCGTTGGGGTGCTCACCGGCGGCACTCGTCGTGACCCGGTCCGCGGGAGCGCCGTCCTCGCCGCCGGAGACGGCCAGCGTGATCCCGACGCCCGCCGTGACGGCGACGCCGAGCACCAGCACGGTGCCGCGCGTCCTCAGTCCGCGGCGGGGGCGGGCGTGGGAACGGGACGGTCGAGCGGCTCGGCGGGAACCCATGCAGGACACCTCGGTCTGTCGGTCGGCTGGCTCGGCCCCGTACCCGGTGGACGCGATCGCGCCCACCGGGACTGTGGGGGGTGTCCGAGAGCCTAGGACCCGGTCGGCGCGGAAACGGCTGTTCGAAGGCCATCTTCAAGAAGCCTTAAGACAGCCGCCAAAGTGCGCTGAGGAAAGCGGCGGCGCCGCCTCCGGCGCGTTACGCGCTCGCCGCCCGTCACCCTCGGTCCGCCGCGGGGCGCTTCAACGTGAAGAGAGGACGCGGGGGCCCGCGGAAGCCCCTCGCGTGCTCCTGATGCCCCGCCGCCCACCCGTACGGGGCGCTTGGTGTGCCGGGCCGCCGGACAGCCTGTCGGCGTGCAGCCGGCAGGTCGCCGGTACACCGCCGGCGCACCCCGGGCAGGCAGGGACCTCCCGCCCACCGCCTCCGGGGGCGCCGCGCACGGACCAGAAGGAGGAAGGGACATGCCGTCCACCGCTGACGAACGAAAGCTGCTCGACGAACTGCGGGAACTGCTGGCCGCGACCGTCGATGACCTGTCCGTGGAGGAAGTCGGACCGGACTCCTGCCTCAAGGACGACCTGGGCGTCGACTCGCTGGCCATGCTGGAGCTGGTCGCCGCGATCGAGGACCGCTGGCAGATCGAGGTACCCCAGGAGCGGGCGGAACAGCTCACGACGGTCCGGCAGATCGCCGCCCACCTCGCCGAAGCCGTCGCCGCTCCCGCGGGCGGGACCGCGTGAGCCCACGACACGCGGCCGGCCCGCCTGCCGAGGAGCGGGCCGCCGTCGTCACCGGGCTGGGCCTGACGACCGCGCTGGGCGGTGACGTCCCCTCCACCTGGCGGGCCCTGCTGGACTGCGTGTGCGGCATCGAGCGCCTCGACTTCGAGGCGCCGGACGGCCCCGCGCAGACCTACCTCGCGGCCCGGGCGGCGGTCGAGCCCGGCACGGTCCTGCCGTCCGCCAAGGCGGCGCACTGCGACCGCTCGGCGCAGTTCGCCCTCGTCGCCGCCCAGGAGGCCGTGCGCGACGCCGGGTTCGCGGACGCGTCGGCCCTCGCCGCGAGCGGCTCGCGGGTCGCCGTGGTCGTCGGGGTCGGGCTGGGCGGGCTCACCAGCATCCTGGAGCAGGACCACCGCCTGCGGACCCGGGGCGCCGGGCGGGTGAGCCCGCGCGCCATTCCGGTCATGCTGCCCAACCACCCGGCCGCCGAGGTGGGGCTGATGGTGGGCGCCAAGGCCGGGGTGCACACCCCCGTCAGTGCCTGTGCCTCCGGCGCCGAGGCACTGTCCCAGGCCCTCGGCATCATCCGGGACGGCCGCGCCGACATCGTGGTCGCGGGCGGTGCCGAGGCCGCGCTGCATCCGCTCGCCCTGGCCGGCTTCGCGCGGCTGCGAGCCCTCTCCCGGCGCCTGGACGACCCCAAGAGCGCGTCCAGGCCCTTCGACGCCGACCGGGACGGCTTCGTGATGGGCGAGGGCGCCGGCATGCTCGTCGTCGAGAGCGCCGCGCACGCCGCCGCCCGCGGCGCCCGCGTCCATGGCCGGCTGACCGGCGCGGGCATCACCAACGACAGCCATCACGTCGCCCAGCCCGCGCCCGGCGGGACGGGCTGCGCGGCCGCCGTCGACGCGGCCCTGCGCGACGCCGGTCTCCGTCCGGAACAGGTCCGGCACATCAACGCCCACGCCACCTCGACACCGCTCGGCGACCTCGGCGAGGCCCAGGCCCTGCACCAGGTCTTCACCAACGGCCTGGACGACGTGGCGGTCAGCGCCACCAAGGCCGCCCTGGGGCACACACTGGGCGCGGCCGGCGCCATCGAGGCCGTCCTCACCGTGCTCGCCCTGCGCGACCGGACCGCACCGCCGGCGTGCAGTCTCGAACGCGTGGACCCCGAGATCGGCCTCAACGTGGTGGGCCGCAGCCCCGCGCCTCTGCCCTCGGGGCCTCTCGCGGCCGTCACCACGAGCATGGGCTTCGGCGGGCACAACGTCGCGCTCGCCTTCGCCGACGCCTCATGAAGCACGGCGCCGCGGCCTCCACCGGCGGCACACCGCGCACCGTGCTGATGTGTCCCGGCCAGGGTGCCTATCTCCCGGGCGCGCTGCGCCACCTGCGCGACGTCCCGTCCGTCGCAGGGGTCCTCCGGAGGGTGGACGCACACAGCAGGGCGCTCGGCGGCACCGGGCCACCCGTCGGCCGTCTCCTCACGGACGCCGGGGCGCCCGACCCCGAGCAGCTCCTGCTCGCCGATCCCCTGGCCTTCGACCTGGCCACGTACGCCGCGGTGGTCGCCTCCGCGACCGTCCTGCTCGACCTCGCGACCCCGCCCGTCCACGCGGTGCTCGGCCACAGCGTGGGCGACCTCGCGGCACTCACCGTTTCCGGGGTGATCACCCCGGAACACGGCGTCCGGCTGCTGCACCTCCGCGACCGGCTGCTGCGGGAGGCCGCGCTGCCGGCGGCGGGCCTGCTGGCCACCGACATGACCGCCGACCGGGCGGCGCAACTGCTGCGCACCGAGGGCCTGGCGCAGCTACGGATCGCCGCCCGCAACGCGCCCGCCCAGACGGTCCTGGCCGGGCCCGACGACCAGTTGGCCGCCGTACGGCACACGGCCCGGGCACTCGGCCACCGCGCCACCCCGCTGACCAGCCGGACCGCCTATCACCACCCCCTGCTCACCGAAGTCCACCGGGCCTTCCTCCGTCTCCTGCGGACACAGCCCGTCGCACCGCCCGCGCTCGCCGTGTACACGGCCACCACGGACCGCCCCGTCCGCACTCCCGCCGGCCTTCGCACCGCGGCGGCCGCCCACCTCACTGAACCCATGGCCTTCCACCGCACCCTGCGCACGCTGTCCCGGGCGGGCTTCACCACCTACCTCGACAGCGGCCCCCGGGCCCTGCTGAGCACCCTGGCCCGGTCGGTTCTGCCGGGCTGCGTCACCGCCGCCCCCTCCCGCACCCCGGCCGGCGTCGAGCGTCTGCGCCACCGTCTCGCCGCCGTGCTGCCGTGACGGCGTCGTTCTTCGGCCGGATCCCGTGGGCGGTTTCGGGGTAGGCGGAGGGGATCCTGAGGAGGAGTGCCATGACGACGTACGTCATCTCGGTGCCGGGAACGTTCACCGGCGCGGTCCCGGACGCCACCAAGGACGAGCTGGCCCGCGCACTGCGCCCCGCCGATCCGCACCGCACCAACCTGGGGGACGAGGAGGACCTCGACGCCCTCTCGGTCAACGACGACGGCACCTTCACCATCCGCCTCACCGTCGAGGCGGACACCGCCGCCCACGCGGAGGGCCGCGCCAGGGAGGTCGCGGACTCCGCCCTGCGCGCGGCCGGCCTGGACGGGAGCAGCGCGCCGCTCGGGCCCTCGGCGGTGACCGGCATCGACTCCGACGTCTGACACGACCGCGACGGCACACGGCCGTGGCCGGGCCGTTGAGTGGCCCGGCTCACATGGCGTACCGGAGGCGGCGCCGACACCATGGTCTCGTCACCCGGCAGGCTGAAGGGATCAAGAATGTTCCGCAAGGTGCTGGTCGCCAACCGCGGTGAGATCGCGATCCGCGCGTTCCGTGCGGGCTACGAGCTCGGCGCGCGCACGGTCGCCGTCTTCCCGCACGAGGACCGCAACTCGCTGCACCGGCTGAAGGCCGACGAGGCCTACGAGATCGGGGAGCCGGGGCACCCGGTGCGCGCGTACCTCTCCGTGGAGGAGATCGTCCGCGCGGCCCGCCGTGCGGGAGCCGACGCCGTCTATCCGGGCTACGGATTCCTCTCCGAGAACCCGGAACTGGCCCGCGCCTGCGAAGAGGCCGGCATCACGTTCGTCGGACCGAGCGCGCAGATCCTCGAACTGACCGGCAACAAGGCCCGCGCCGTGGCCGCCGCCCGCGAGGCCGGCGTGCCCGTCCTGGGATCCTCCGCCCCCTCCACCGACGTCGACGAACTCGTCCGCGCCGCCGACGACGTCGGCTTCCCCGTGTTCGTCAAGGCCGTCGCGGGCGGCGGCGGACGCGGCATGCGCCGGGTCGAGGAACCCGCCCAGCTGCGCGAGGCCATCGAGGCGGCGTCCCGCGAGGCCGCGTCCGCCTTCGGCGACTCCACGGTCTTCCTGGAGAAGGCGGTCGTCGAACCCCGCCACATCGAGGTGCAGATCCTCGCCGACGGACAGGGCGGCGTCATCCACCTCTTCGAGCGGGACTGCTCGGTGCAGCGCCGCCACCAGAAGGTGATCGAGCTGGCGCCCGCCCCCAACCTCGACCCGGAGCTGCGCGAGCGGATCTGCGCCGACGCCGTGAACTTCGCCCGGCAGATCGGCTACCGCAACGCCGGCACCGTGGAGTTCCTCGTCGACCGTGACGGCAACCACGTCTTCATCGAGATGAACCCGCGCATCCAGGTCGAGCACACGGTCACCGAGGAGGTCACCGACGTCGACCTCGTGCAGTCCCAGCTGCGCATCGCCGCCGGTGAGACCCTGGCCGACCTCGGACTCGCCCAGGAGAACATCACCCTGCGCGGCGCCGCCCTCCAGTGCCGCATCACCACCGAGGACCCGGCCAACGGCTTCCGCCCGGACACCGGCACCATCAGCGCCTACCGTTCGCCCGGCGGCTCGGGCATCCGCCTCGACGGCGGCACCACCCACGCCGGTACGGAGATCAGCGCGCACTTCGACTCGATGCTGGTCAAGCTCTCCTGCCGGGGCCGGGACTTCGCCACCGCCGTGAACCGCGCCCGGCGTGCCGTGGCCGAGTTCCGCATCCGCGGCGTCGCCACCAACATCCCGTTCCTCCAGGCGGTGCTCGACGACCCGGACTTCCAGGCCGGGCAGGTCACCACGTCGTTCATCGAGCAGCGCCCGCACCTGCTCACCGCCCGGCACTCCGCCGACCGCGGCACGAAGCTGCTGACCTACCTCGCCGACGTCACGGTCAACAAGCCGCACGGCGAACGCCCCGAACTGGCCGACCCGCTGACCAAGCTGCCGCCGCTGCCCGCCGGTGAACCCCCGGCAGGTTCCCGGCAGCGGCTCGCCGAGCTCGGCCCCGAGGGTTTCGCCCGCTGGCTGCGCGAGTCACCCACCATCGGCGTCACCGACACCACGTTCCGCGACGCCCACCAGTCGCTGCTCGCCACCCGGGTCCGCACGAAGGACATGCTCGCCGTCGCCCCCGTGGTCGCCCGCACCCTGCCCGGGCTGCTGTCCCTGGAGTGCTGGGGCGGCGCCACCTACGACGTCGCGCTGCGCTTCCTCGCCGAGGACCCGTGGGAGCGGCTGGCCGCCCTGCGCGAGGCCGTGCCCAACATCTGCCTCCAGATGCTGCTGCGCGGCCGCAACACCGTGGGCTACACCCCGTACCCGACCGAGGTCACCGACGCCTTCGTGCAGGAGGCCGCGGCCACCGGCATCGACGTCTTCCGCATCTTCGACGCCCTCAACGACGTCGACCAGATGCGCCCGGCCATCGAGGCCGTACGCGAGACCGGCACGTCGATCGCGGAGGTGGCCCTGTGCTACACCGCCGACCTGTCCGACCCGTCCGAGCGGCTCTACACCCTCGACTACTACCTGCGGCTCGCCGAGAAGATCGTGAACGCGGGCGCCCACGTGCTGGCCGTCAAGGACATGGCCGGTCTGCTGCGCGCCCCGGCCGCCGCGACCCTCGTCTCCGCGCTGCGCCGCGAGTTCGACCTGCCGGTGCACCTGCACACCCACGACACCACCGGCGGCCAGCTCGCCACCTATCTCGCCGCGATCCAGGCCGGCGCGGACGCGGTCGACGGGGCGGTGGCGTCCATGGCGGGCACCACCTCGCAGCCGTCGCTGTCGGCGATCGTCGCCGCCACCGACCACACCGAGCGGCCCACCGGCCTCGACCTCCAGGCCGTCGGCGACCTGGAGCCGTACTGGGAGAGCGTCCGCAAGGTCTACGCACCCTTCGAGGCGGGCCTCGCCTCCCCGACCGGCCGCGTCTACCACCACGAGATCCCCGGCGGCCAGCTCTCCAACCTGCGCACCCAGGCCATCGCGCTGGGCCTCGGCGACCGCTTCGAGGACATCGAGGCGATGTACGCCGCCGCCGACCGCATGCTGGGCCGCCTGGTGAAGGTCACGCCCTCCTCCAAGGTGGTCGGCGACCTGGCCCTGCACCTGGTGGGCGCCGGTGTCTCCCCGGCGGACTTCGAGGCGGATCCCGACCGGTTCGACATCCCCGACTCCGTCGTCGGCTTCCTGCGCGGCGAGCTGGGCACCCCGCCCGGCGGCTGGCCCGAGCCGTTCCGCAGCAAGGCGCTGCGGGGCCGCGCCGAGGCCAAGCCGGTGGCGGAGCTGAGCGCCGACGACCGTACCGGGCTGGCCAAGGACCGCAGGGCGACGCTCAACCGGCTGCTGTTCCCCGGCCCGGCGCGCGAGTTCGACACCCACCGCGGCACCTTCGGCGACACCAGCGTCCTGGACAGCAAGGACTTCTTCTACGGGCTGCGCCCGGGCAAGGAGTACACGGTCGACCTCGACCCCGGAGTGCGCCTGCTCATCGAGCTCCAGGCGATCGGTGACGCCGACGAACGCGGCATGCGCACCGTGATGTCCACGCTCAACGGCCAGCTGCGGCCCATCCAGGTCCGCGACCGCGCGGCGGCCTCCGACGTCCCCGTCACCGAGAAGGCCGACCGGTCCGACCCCGGCCATGTCGCGGCGCCGTTCGCCGGCGTGGTGACCCTCGCCGTCGCCGAGGGCGACGCGGTGGAGGCCGGGGCCACCGTGGCCACCATCGAGGCGATGAAGATGGAGGCCACCATCACCGCACCCAAGTCCGGCACCGTCGGCAGGCTCGCCATCAACCGCATCCAGCAGGTGGAGGGCGGCGACCTCCTCGTCGAACTGAGCTGAGCCGAGGCGACGGCGGTGGCGCCCGGGACCGGTCCGGTCCGGGCGCCACCGCCGCGGTTTCCTCGTGGTTTCCGGGCCGGAGTCTCAGTCGTCGGCCAGGGCGCGGGCGAGGAGGGGGAGCAGGCGGTCCCAGTGCAGCCGCAGGGCGGCGGGGTCGAAGGCGTCGGTATCGGCCATGGTGAAGCCGTGGACGGTGCCGGGGTAGATCTCGGAGGTGTGGTCGACCTTCGCGTCGTCCAGGGCCTGGTTGAGCTCGCGCAGTGCCTCGGGCGTCAGGTCGGACGACGCGTGGCCGAAGTGGACCCGGGCGGTGATGGCGGCGAGAGCGTCGGGCCCGTCCGCGCCCACGGGAGCGTGGAACGCGGCGAGGGCGGCCACCCGGTCGGGGTGGGCGGCGGCGGTGCGCGTCGCCAGGAGACCGCCGATGCAGTAGCCGGTCACCGCGACCGGTCCGGCGCCGGCCTCGGGCTGGGCGGTGAGAAACCTGAGGTAGGCGTCGGCGTCCCGCAGGACACGGTCGGCGGTGTGTGCCTCGATCAGGGGCATCAGCCGGGCGAAGACCGCGGGCCGGGCTTCCTCGTCGATGTACTGGGGAAGCTCGACCACCGGCGCCGGGCCGTGCCGGTAGAAGACGTTGGGGACGAGTACGTAGTACCCGTGCCCGGCCAGTTCGCGGGCCATCTCCCGCAGCACGGGCCGGATGCCGAAGCCGTCCGGGTACATCAGCACCCCTGGGTGCCGCTCGCCACCGTCGGGAAACGCGGCGACGGCATCGGCCTGGCCGTCCGCGGTGGGGATCTGCAGCGTCTTGACGGGCATGAGTCTCCTGTCGTGGTTGATGTGCCGAGCCTCGGATCAACACGACGGAGGCGGAGCCCGCGCGGCAGCGCAGGATCCACGATCGAACAGCGGGCCCATGCCGGCCCGTACGGCGCTCAGTGGAGCACCGGGTCACCGATCCGTGTGTGGCGCAATGCCGTCCCGGTAGTCATGTCTGCAACATAGTCCACCGACCGACGCCGACGCCAACACCCAGACATCACCCGGAGGTTGACGAAGGAGACGGGTGCGGGGCGGGCCGGCGGCCGACGTCGTCGAGCGCTGGGCCCGCCCCTTCCGAGGGCTACTCGCCCTTGGGAGCCGCCTGCTGCACCACCTCGAACGACCACAGCGTGGATCCGCTCGCCGCCGGCTTGGGACGCTCGCCGCCCTGCGCGCCGCCGCCCTGGTGCGCCGCCTTCATGGGGCCCTCCATCCATGCCTGGAAGGACTCCTCGTCGCGCCACCGCGTGTAGACGAGGTAGGTGTCGGTGCCCTCGACGGGGCGCAGGAGCTCGAACCACTCGAAGCCGTCGGAGTTCTCCACCGCGTGGGCCCGCGAGGCGAAGCGCTTCTCCAGCGTCTCGCGCTGATCGGCCGGCACGGTCAGTACGTTGATCTTGACTACGCTCATGGCTCCATCCTGCCGCACCCGGCGGTCAACAGGCCCGGCGCCAGACCCCGAGCTCCGGTTTCTTCAGCATCGAGGACAGCCCCAGCCGGCGCGACTGCGGGCAGAATCGGCCGGTCGGCTCGGCGTACTCGACGTGGAAGACCGCCTTGCCGGCCTCGACGAACGGCGTGAGCCGCTCGCACTCGCCGTACTGCGCGCACTCCTCGTTGACCGCGAAGTCGAAGTCGTCCACCAGTTGCGGGATCTGCGGCAGGTCGTTCTTGAGTCCCACGGACAGGCCGCGCTCGTGGGCGATCTTGGCGATCATGCGGTTGTACGCCAGCTGGTCCCGCGCGGTGAGCGGGAAGCCGGTCTCGTTGCCGAAGCCCTCCACCAGGTCGGGCTCCACCGCGTCGAACCCCTTGTCCCGGCACATGTCGAACCGCCGCTCCATGATCGGACGCAGCACGGAGACGCGCCGGATGTCGAGCCACCGCTCGCCCTGCCAGCCGTTGGGCGCGCCCAGCACCGCCCGGGGGAAGTCCTCCTTGTCCGGGCGGAAGCTCTCCCAGGCGCCCACGTTGACGTAGCAGATCACCTTGCGGCCGGCGCGGTGGAGCCGGGCCACGTCCGCCGCGCTGTTCTCGAAGCCGTCGATGTCGTAGACCGGGACGTCGGCCGACGGATCCACCCTGCCGTCGAGCTGCCACTGCCAGGCCAGCCCGGGGCGCGGCTGCCACAGCTCACGGCGGGGCGTGGGCTCCGGCCCGCGGTCCTCTCCGCCCCCGCCTCCCGAACAGCCGGTCACCACCGCGAGGAGCAGCGCGGCCAGCAGGGCGGCCGGCCCCCTCCTCATCGCCGTGCCCCCGTGAGGACGGGCGTCAGACGGGCCCACGGGTTGGGCGGCTCTCCCGTCACGGGCCCGCTGACCGCCGCGCCCCGCTCGCGGGCGGTGCGCACGGCGAGCGGGGCGAGGGCCTCGGGCACGCCGTACACCAGGTGGCAGAACCGTTCGGGCGGGTGCCGGCGTGTCCAGTCGGGCCGGCTGAACGCCGACACATAGGTGGACCAGTGCCCCTCGAAGGTGACGACCAGGTCGGCGAGCCGGGCGTAACCGGGCGCCGGGTGGACCCCCGGGTTCAGCACGACGCACGTGGCGCCCTGCCGCCGCAGGACGCGCACCAGCGCCTTGTGGGCGGACAGTTCCCCCCTTGCCGCGCTCACCCGGTCCAGGAAGCACCCGTCGGCCGCGTACCACTCCCGGTGCCGCCGGGCGTCCTCGACGACGTCGGCCGCGGGCCGGGTGCCGTAGTCCGTGTCGACGTACCCGAGCAGACGCGCGCCCGCCGCGCGCAGCGCCCCGGCCGCCGCGGTGAACGCCGGATCGGGTGCCTCGCCCGGCCCGTTCGCGGGGTTGAGGACGACGCCGTACGTGCGGTCGGCCGACGTGATCAGCCGGTGCCAGGCGCCCGGGTCCTCGGCGGGGTGGACGTACAGCGGGATCAGCAGGCTCACGACGGGACGTCACTTTCGGCGCGGAGGGACGGTGACGGCGCGCCGGCCGACCACAGCGCGGACAGGGACTCGCCGAGCGTGTACGACGGCCCCCAGCCGAGCGCGGCCCGCGCGGCGGAGATGTCGGAACACTGCCAGGACACCTGCCCGGAACGGACCGACCCGGCGTCCCGCTCCTCGATCCGTCCCCGGAAACCGGCGGTCTCCGCCAGCGTCCGTACCAGGTCGCGCACCGGCACCGCGTCCCCGCCGCCGACGTTGAGTACCCCGGGCAACGGGCCGGGCACGGTCACCGCCCGTTCGACCGCCCCCGCGACATCGCGGACGTCGACGAAGTCCCGGTACGCCGACAGGTCGCCGAGCCGGAGCACCGCTTCCGGGTCCGTGCCCGCCTCGCGCAGCAGGGCGGTGACCCGGCCGGGCAGGCCGGTGGCCGGGGCGCCGGGCCCCACCGGGTTGCCGACCCGCAGGACCACCGCGTCCAGACCGGACGTGCCGACCGTGACCGTCCCGGCCAGCTTGGTGGCGCCGTAGGCGGTGAGGGGACGGGTGGGCGCCGACTCCGCCACCTTGCCGAGCGGCGCGCCCGGCCCGTACTCGGCGGCCGAACCGAGGTGGACCAGGCGGGCCGTGGGACACGCCCGGTGCAGCGCCGCGCACAGGACGGCGGGGCCGCGGGCGTTGAGCTCGGCGAGCGTCACCGCGTCGCCGCCCGTGGCGCCCGCGCAGTTCACGACGGCGTCGGGAGCCGCGGACGCCAGCTTCTCGGCGAGCCGGTCGACCGGGTCCGCGGCGAGGTCGACCGGCACGTCGGCGCCCGGTGAGCGGCCGGCGCCGAGGACCCGCGTGCCCGGCAGGGCACGGAGCCGCTCGGCGACATGGGCGCCCAGATAGCCGGTGAAGCCCACAACGAGGATGCGCATGCGGTGCTCAGGCTCCCTTGAGAAGCAGGGACTTGCGGCTGGTGAACTCCGCGTTCGCCCGGTCGTAGTCGTCCGGACGGCCGATGTCGAGCCAGTAGCCGTCGAACTCGTAGGCGTGCGGCGGGTCGTCGGCCCGCAGCAGGTCCAGCACCAACTCGTCGAACCCGAGCGGCAGTCCGGCGGTGTAGCCGTCGAGGGTCGCCCGGGACAGCCCGTACACGCCCATGGAGACGCGGTAGTCCATGCTGGGCTTCTCGGTGAACGCGACGACCTTGCTGGCGTCGGTGGTCAGCACCCCGAAGTCGATGTTCACCTTGCGGGCGTACGTGGCGATCGTCAGCGGGGCACCGGAGCCGCGGTGCCGGCGCAGGACGTCGGCGTAGTCCAGGTCGGTGAGGATGTCGCCGTTCATCACCAGGAAGTGCTCCGGCAGCCGCTCGCGCATCGTCAGCAGCGGCCCCATCGTGCCCAGCGGGCTCTCCTCCGTGGAGTAGTCCACGGTCAGACCCCACTGGGAGCCGTCGCCGACGTAGGCGCGGATGATCTCACCGAGGTGGCCTATGGCGATCGTGCAGCCGGTGAACCCGGCCGACGCGAGCTGGCGCAGGACGATCTCGAGGATCGCGTGCTGGTCGCCGATGGGCACGAGCGGCTTGGGCAGCGCGGTGGTGTAGGGCCGCAGCCGGACGCCCTTGCCTCCGGCCAGGATCACTGCGTGCATGAGGTTCCCCCTCGGTCAACGTGCCGGTGGTGGTCAGATGTTGTAGATGCCGGTCTTGTAGCGGGCCAGGTTCGCCGGGTCGCGGAAGAACTCCACCGTGTGCGCGAGGCCCCGCTCCAGGTCGTGCGCCGGTTCCCAGCCGGTCGCCTCCCGCAGCCTGCGAGCGTCCGCGACCAGTCGCATCACCTCGGAGTTCGCGGGCCGCAGCCGCTGGGCGTCCTCCCGTACGTCGAGCGCGCTGTCCATCACCTTGCCGATCAGCGCCACCAGGTCGCCGACCGAGATCTCCCCGCCGGTACCGGCGTTGAAGGTCCGGCCCACGACCCGCTCGGCGGGCGCGGTGCCCACCGCGAGGAACGCCTGCGCGGTGTCCTTGACGAAGGTGAAGTCCCGGGTGGGACGCAGATCCCCGAGGGTGATGGTCCGCTCCCCGGCCGCCACCTGACCGATGACGGTGGGGATCACCGCCCGCATGGACTGCCGGGGACCGTAGGTGTTGAAGGGTCGCAGCGTCACCACCGGGGTGTCGAAGCTGGCGTGGTAGCTGTCGGCCAGCCGGTCCCCGCCCGCCTTCGAAGCGGCGTACGGCGACTGGGTGTTGATCGGGTGGTCCTCCGTGATCGGCACGGTCTGCGCGGTGCCGTACGTCTCGCTGGTGGAGGTGTGCACCAGCCGGGGCGTGCCCTGGGCGCGGACCGCCTCCAGCACGTTCAGGGTGCCGGTGACATTGGTGTCCACGTAACTGTGCGGCGCCCGGTAGGAGTACGGGATCGCGATGAGGGCGGCCAGGTGGTACACGCAGTCGGCGCCCTCCACCAGGTGCCGGACCGAGCCGGGGTCCCGGACGTCGCCGAGGACGATCTCGACCTGGTCGAGGACGTCGGGGGAGAGGGTCTCCAGCCAGCCGTAGGAGGAGAAGGAGTTGTACTGCGCCATGGCCCTCACCCGGTGTCCGGAGGCCACGAGCGCCTCGGTGAGGTGGGAGCCGATGAATCCCTCGGCTCCGGTGACGGCGGCGAGTGGTGTGGAGGTCACGCGGGGTCCTTCCGGTCGGTGGGTGGGTCGGTGGCGAGGCGGGACGGCAAGCCCCTGGGGGCACGGCGGTGGTGCGGCGTGGGACAGAGAGGGGCGTCAGGCATGGGCGGCCGGCCGGCCCAGCAGCCGCAGCACGCACCCGGTGAGACAGAGGGCGGCGATCCCGCAGCACAACGGCAGGGCCGCCGTGCCGGGTGGGAGGCCGTACACCACGGCCGCGCCGGCGCCCGCGGCCGCCGCGAGACACAGGGCGGCAGGGGGCCAGGCCACGCCGAAGGCCTGGAGGAGCAGCGCGGTATACAGGACCACCGCGAGCAGCGCGGTCGCCACCGGGTCGGCGTCCACCAGCAGGGCCGCCGGCACCAGCGGCCCGGCGTAGGCCAGCAGGCAGCCGGCGAGCACGGCGGCCGAACGCAGCCGGAACCCGGCTGGGGTGGCGGTGGCCCGCAGCGCCGCCACCGACAGACCGCGGTAGCGGTACAGCAGCCACTCCGCCGGGCCCATGCTCACGGTCAGCACCACCACCGCCCACGGCTGCTCGCGGCCCGCCAGGAACACCAGCACCCCGGCGGCCAGCCCGAACAGACCGTACGGCAGGGACCGTGACGCCCGCGGACGCACGGCTCCCGCGACCGGCGCGGCCGCCAGGGTGCCGCGCAGCGTCCAGCCGGCCACGGCCACCGCACCGCACAGGGAGAGCGACGGCAGGCCGGCCCGCAACAGGTCCCCGGGCTCCCACCAGGGCAGCACCGCCGCACCGGCGACCACCGGCACGAGCGCGGCCAGCAGCAGCCGCTCCCGGCCCAGCACCAGCAGCACGCCGGCCGCGGCGAGGTACCCCGATTGGACCGCCACGGCCGCCACCGCCGCACCGGACCCGGCGAGCGGGGCCCCCGCGGCGGTCGCGGCGACGGCACCCAGCGGCGCCCCCTTCAGCAGCGTGCGGCCGGCCTCCTGGCGCCCGGTCGCCAAGCGCAGGTACGCCCGGTGGCCCAGCGCCTGGTTCCACGCCCAGGACACCAGCCCCGCCACCACCAGCGCCGTCACCGTGCCGCCGTGCGGCAGCAGCCGCCCGGCGAGCGCGTAGCCGAGGCCGGGCAGTGCGAACAGGGCGCCGCGCAGCGCGCAGCGCACATGGTCGGGCCGCCAGGGATCGGCGGGCCGCGGCGGCTGCGGAAAGGCACGCGGGACACGCTCGTACAACGCCGTGGCCAGCGAGAAGAGGTCGCGGTGCCCGTACTGGTCCGCGATCACCTCGCCGGTCAGCCCCTCCGACTCCAGCAGCGCGGCCACCTCGTAGGGATGGACGGCCGGGGCGATGCGGTCGGCGAGTTCGGCGGCCAGCCGGTCGACCGCCGCGTGCCGCGCGCCGTGCCCGGGCCGGACCAGGGCGAGCGTGTGGTGGTCGGCCGCGCGCGGGGCGGGCGTGCGGGCGTCGGCGAGGCGCAGCGCCAGCGTGTCCTGCTCCGCGCCGCCGGGCTCCAGCGCCATGGGTCCGCTCATCCGGTCGCACTCCTCACCGGTGCCGCGCCGACCGCCGCGAAGGGACCGTCGTCGGACGCCGTGGGCGTGACCGCGGAGCCGAACGCCGACAGCTCCAGATAGATGGACCGGAAGGTGTCGATGGTCTGCCGGAGCGTGAACTGCTCGATCACCCGCAGCCGCGCCGCCTCGCCCATCGCCCGGCGCCGCCCCGCGTCACCCAGCAGTTCCAGGGCGGCGGCGGCCATGGCGGACGGGTCACGCGGCGGTACGACGAGACCGGCGTCGCCGACGGCCTCGCGGACGCCGCCCACGTCCGTGGAGACGGTCGCCCGGCCGCAGGACATGGCCTCGATCAGGGTGAAGGGGAAGCCCTCGCTGATGCTGGACAGCATCACCACGTTCCCGGCGGCGTAGGCGTCCTTGATGTCCTCGACCCGGCCCTCGAAGGTGACGGCGTCCCCATGGCCGAGCTGCGCCGCCAGCGCCTCGCAGCGCTCCCGGTAGGCCTCGCCGCCGCGCGGTGTGCCGCCGAACAACCGCAGGCGTGCCGCGGGCAGTTCGGCCCGCACCACCGCGAAGGCGCGGATCAGGGTCTCCAGGTCCTTGATCGGGTCGACCCGGCCGGCCCAGCTGAGCACGGGCTCCGCGGGCTCCGGTCCGGCGGGCGGGAACGCGGCCGGATCGACACCGTTGTAGACCGTGCGTATGGACTCCGGGGCGGCGCCGCCCTGTTCCTCCCACAGCCGGTTGTAGCGGTTGCCCGGGGTGATCAGCGCGGCCCTGCGGTACGTCTCCTCGGCCAGCAGCCGGAAGAAGCCCAGGACGAGTGCCTTGACCGGCCACCGGTAGGGGGCGGTGCGGTAACCGAGGTACCGCTCGCGCAGATAGACGCCGTGCTCCGTCAGCAGCAGGGGCACCCCGTGCCGTTCCAGCGCGGCCAGCCCGGGCAGCACCGCGACGCCGCCGCTGACCGCGTGCGCCACGCCCTGTTCCGGACACGGGGCGGCCAGCGGACGCAGGGCGTGCTCCAGCAGGGCGGTCGCCGTCACCGCGTCGTGCAGGGTGGGCCGGGCCTCGCGGACGGCGAGCCCCGGCCGGTTCCAGACGGCGGTCAGGATGCCGATCGCCCGGTCCCCGCGCAGGAACGGGCTCAGCCGGCCGTCCGCCGCGGCCCGCGCCAGCCGGTACAGGGCGGGGCCGAACCCGTCCTCGGCCCGCGGGTCGAGCAGCGCGGTCACGAACCGCTCGTAGGCGGCCTCGAGCCGGTTGCGCTCACGCCCGCGCGGGAGGCGCCCCTGCGGGGCGGGCCCCCACATGGGGACGGAGACGACCCGGGTGACATGCCGGGGGATGTCCCAGACGACCGGTTCGCGCCCGGTGCCGGTGACGGCGACGACGTCGAAGTCCAGGTCGGGCATGCCGGTGACGAGTTGGTCGCACCAGACACTCACTCCGCCGTGACTGTGCGGGTAGGTGCCTTCGGTGAGCAGGGTGACGCGCGGCGCGCCGGGGCGCCGCGCGCCGTGGGGAACGTGCATTCATGTGCTCCACGGCCGGGGTGTGGGGTGGCAGGTCCTGCGGTGGGCGCTCAGCGCTCCGTGCCGTAGGGCACCGGCTCGCTCACGCCGGCCGGTACCCGGGTGCGGGGAGCGGCCGGCGTCGCGGCGGCCGTGTCGCCGGGGCCGGTGGCCGCCGGGGAAGCGGTCGCCGACGACGGCAGGGTGAGGGCGAGGGCGTGTCCGGCCGCGGGCGTGGTCCAGCCGGACACCGCACCGGCGTAGGCGTCGCCGAAGCCCGTGCCCGCGCGCAGGGTGCCGGTGGGCATGGTCGCCGGCACCGCGACGCCGTCGGGTGCCTCGACGGTCACGGCGGCGCCGACGCGGTAGGCGGTGACGTGGCCGGCGTCGACGGCCGCCTGCCAGGCCGCGCGGCGCTGGAGTTCGACGCCGATGGCCTCCATGCGCAGGTTCACCACGGGGGTGTTGTCGGCGAACAGCCCGGCGTAGCCGTCGAGGACACCGTCGAGGACCGGGTAGGCGATGCGGTCCTCGGCCAGGTTCGACTGGTGGATGAAGTGCGGCTTCGGGTCGTTGGCGAGGACGTGCCCGAGTGCGATGCGCGTCTCCAGCGGCACGATGTGGCCGGTGTAGCCGGTGGCGGTGTCCAGCGGTGCGGTCAGGCACGTGGAGGTGGCCGGGTTGTCCTCGCAGATGCCGCTGCCGCCCTGGGCGCGGCTGGTGTAGATCCAGTTGTACTCGTCGACCTGCTCGGCCGCCCGCCCGGCGTTGTAGAAGACGTTCATCGGGTAGCGGGAGACCGTCGTGGCGCTGCCCACCCGGCGCTGCACGGGGTCGCGGGAGTTGTCCGAGCCGAGCCAGGCGACGCCGTTGTCCGTGAGGGCGGGGCCCAGGTTCGGGTTGTCCACGGGCTGCTGCGGGGTCACCTTCAGGCCGGAGTGCTCGCCGGTCACCAACTCGTCGTTGTCCAGCGGCAGTCCGGCCGTCTGGCCCCAGACCCGGTTGGTGGCGATCTCGTCCGCGATCTCGTTGCGGGAGACCCACCGGGTGCTGCCGTCGGCGTTCGTGGCGCACTTCCACGGCACGACGCTGACGTCCTGGACGCAGCCGAGGAAGGCGTGCGTGTACGTGTGGTTGATCCAGCGGAATTCACCGCGGTCGGCGATCAGCTTGTCGGCGAGCGGGTCGGCGCCGTCGTTGTCCTGGCGGTGGTCGACGCTGCCGGAACCGTTGTAGGCCAGGTCGAGGGTGAAGTTTCTGCTGTCCTGCCAGGCGGTGGCGTGGTCGACGTCGGCGGGGACCATGCGGATCGGGTTCGGGGTGCCCTCGCCCGGCGCGCAGTCCACGTCGCCGGGTGTGCAGTTGAGCTGGGTGTCCCAGCGGTCGTCGGCGGCGAACACGTCGTCGACGTGGACCGCGAAGTAGTTGCGGTCGGCGCCCAGGTGGACCCCGCCGGTCATCCACTCCACGATGCCCCGGGCCAGCAGCCGGAACTGCTGCTGGTACTGGTTGTAGACGAAGGTGACGACCAGTTCGCGCCGCCCGTCGTGCCGGTACTCGCCCACCAGCGAGCCCTTCGTCGCCCGCCCGGGTATCGCCGCCTGGACGTACGGGACGAAGTCGGCGCCCGGCGCGGGCGTCGACAGGTAGGCGTAGGACTCGCCCACGGTGGGGGAGTTGTCCTCGAACGGTACGGCTCCGTCCAGATAGCCGAAGGGGCCCGCCTGACCGGCCTGCGTCACCTCGGCCCGTACGCCGTCCAGACTGCCGGCGTACCCGGTGCCGACCGCGTACTGGAGCCCGACCTCGGGACGCGCGTAGGTGTACGCGTCGACCTGCGGGATCCCGTACGCCTTCTCGTAGGCGGCCAGGGCCGCCATCTCGCCCGAGGCCGCCGGGAAGGGATTGTCATTGGGCATGACCACGGCCTGGAACCTGGCGCGGGGCCGGCCGTCCACGGTGTCGGCGAGGAAGCCGGCGTCGATCACGGGCCGGTTCGTGTCCCCGAGATCGACCTTCGTGTACGGCGTTCCGGCGGTCCTGAGCTCGGCGGCGATGGCGTCGGTGGCCGGTCCTCCGTCGCTCACTACCAGCACGCGCAGGTCGATGCGTGGTGCCGGGGTGTCCGCCCGGGCCGTGCCGGCCGGTAGGGCGAGCGACGCGATCAGCGCGCCCACTGTGAGCGCCGTCGTGCGAATGGTCCGCTTCATGCGGTGAGATTCCCCTCCCCGGGCAGGGGTCGGCCGCCCCTTTCGGAGCCCCCCACCCCATGACAACGCCGCCGCTCCCCTGAGACGCCGGTCGTCAACGCATCCGTCGCGTCACATAGTGAGGTCTGTGTGGAGCTTTTGTGTGCCTGCTGCGGAACTTGACGGAAAAGTACGTGTGTTCTTTCGGCTCCCACGGGCATGCTCCCCGGTCGTCGGTGAGTGCCGCATCCCGGCAGGTCGAAGGCGCCGCAGGGCCTGTGTACTGCTGCGGAACGGAATCGGGCGGACACGGAACGTCATGTTCCGCCGGGCTTCCGTGCCAGAGGTCTGCACCAGCGCGCCGACCGGCCCTGGCGCGAGATCAGGTCACGCGTGATCCGCAGGCCGGCGGCGGCCGGCCCGTCGTGGGGCCGGCCGCCGCCGGTGCTCAGTACGCGGGGGGTGGCGCGGTCAGGCACACAGGACGCGGGTCTCCGGCGTGTAGACCGGGCCGCCGTTGACGCTCGTGGTGTCGCTGAACTCGGCGTAGTAGTACGAGTAGAAGCCGATGTTGCCGTTGCAGCCGGAGTCGGCGGCGATCTGCAGCGTCAGCGTGACGGTACGGCTCTGACCGGGCGGGATGGTGGCGCCGTAGTTGGCGCCCAGGTTGGCGGGCCCGGTCCCGCTGCACGGCACGGCTCCGTTCTCCGCCGCCAGACTGCAGCCGGTGAAGCTGTACTTGAGGTCGGGGCGCTGGGTGGTCAGCCAGGTCGGGTCGATCGTCTGGTAGACGAACCAGATGTCGTACGTCTTGTTGTTCTTGATCGTCATCGACAGGTTCACCGTGCCGCCCGGCTGCGTGGTCGCCGCGTCGGAGCTGAACGACAGCTCGGCCGGGGCCGGTTCGGCGGCGCTCGCCGAGGGCGCCAGGCCGAACAGGGCGAGGGCGAGGGCGATGATCGTGGCGAGACCGAAGCGTCTCGTTCGTGTGGATCGCATGGCCCGGGAGACTAGGCACGGCCCCCGCCCACCGTCTGTACCGCCAGGAACAGCGGGAACACGGCTCGGCTGGAAGTGTGCGTTCGGTGAAGGACCTGTGACGGCACCGTCACAACGGGTGCCGGCCGGTGTTCGCGCACCACAGCGCCGTGCGCGCACCGGTCCCGCCGGTAACCTTGCCGGGCCGCTCCGCCGCCCCGGCCCACCGGCGGCAATGGCGGATTCCGCGCGCCTGCCGAAAGCGGCCCGTGCGCCCGGGGCATGGGTCCCCGGGCGCACGGACACCTGGTTCACCCGTCCGTCACGGGAACTGGGTGACCTTGGACGGCACGGTGTCCGTCCCCGACGTGGGCGCGCCGGTGTCGTTGATCACGTGCGCGTACTGGCCCTTTCCGCCCAGCGAGATCACCATCAGGTGGCGCATCCTGACGCCCGGCTTGACCGGCACCTGGAACCCGTGGTGCTGGACGATCGTGTCGTCGGACGTGTAGTTGCAGTAACTGCCCAGTGCCACGGCCTCGTGCTCGTTCACCGAGTCGGCGACCTTGTAGGCGGCGTAGCCGACGATGCCGTCGTGGGTGATGGCGGCCTCGTTCGGGGCGTCGTACGCCTTCTCGTTCTGGAAGAAGATCGTCCGGCCGCGCTCCCCGCTCCAGAACACGTCGTACTTGTTGAAGTGCTCCACGAACAATCCCGTCGCGAGGACGTCGTCGCCGTTGACGCGCAGCCCGTAGTCGGCCCGGTTGGTCTCCCAGCCGACACCGGCACCGTGGTCGGCGCGCCAGATCCAGGTGTGGTCGATGATCACGTCGTCGCTGTCGACCACGACGGAGTCGGTGGCCAGCCCCGGGCCCGCGCCGCCGACGCGGATGAACACGTCCTGCATGGTGGTGGGGTTGGCGGAGTGGTCGGCGCTCGCGCCCGGAGTCCCGATCCGCAGCAGCGTGTCGGACCGCACCGGGCCGGCGTCGATCAGGAAGCCGGCGAGCCGCACACCGTCGACGTCGGCCACGTGCAGGGCGTCGACGCCGCCGTCGGGGACGATGGTGGCGAGTCCCAGACCCAGCACGACCGTGTTCGCCCGGTTCACCTCGATGGTCCGGTCGAGGTGGTAGACACCGGGCGTGAACAGCAGGTTGAGCCCCTGGGCGAGGGCGGCGTTGATGGTCGCGGCCGTCGCGCCGGGCTTGACGACGTAGAACTGGCTGAGCGGCAGGGAGGTGCCGCCGGCGTTGGCGGGCCAGGACACGCCGCGGGCGTTGGTGCGTTTGCCGGGCACGAACACCTTGTACTCGTTGCCGTCCAGGTAGAGGAACGGCTTCTCGCGCGAGAGCGGTGTGGTGTCGAGCGTGGTGTACGGGCCGGTCTCGAAGTTGCTCGCCGGCGCGCCCTCGACACCGGTGAAGGTCATGTTCCAGACGCCGTTGGTCCAGCCGCCGACCGAGCTGTCCCGGGTGTACCACTGCTGCTGCGAGTAGGGACCGACCGTGCCGTCGATCTTCGAGTCGGCGATGTAACCGCCGGAGGCCCAGCCGTAGCCGTTGGGGGCGAGGTTGAGGCCGCCCTTGACGTGGATGCGCCGGAACGGGGCGGCCTGGGCGACGGCCCAGCGGTCGGTGCCGTTGGACGGCGTGATGGCCAGGTTCTCGGCCGAACGCCAGAAGTTCTGCGTGGCGTTGCCGTTGAACCAGCCCGCGTCCACGGTGATGTCACCGTTGATCTGCGTGTCGTCCGGGTTGAGACCGAGCCCGGAGATGGAGGTGTAGAAGCCGAGTTGGGCGTTGATGCCGTTGTAGGTGCCCGGCTTCAGCAGGAACTGGTAGCGCCCGCTGCCGAACTGGTTCGACTCCTGCTGGGCGAAGACCTGGTCGAACTTCTGCTGGAGGCCCGGCGTGGAGGGGTCCACGACGATGACGTTCGGTCCCAGGTCACCGCCGCCCTCGACCGGGGGAGTGCCGGTCGTGCCGGTGTGGACGGCGACCTCCCACAGGGAGTAGCCGTAGCCGGTCGCGCGGACCGTGCCCCGGACGCGGACGTAACGGCCCGAACCGCTGACGTCGTAGGAGGCCTTGCCGCCGGTGGCGCCCGTGACGCTCTTCAGTGTCTGCCAGCTCTGCCCGTCCGAGGAGGCCTCGATCCGGAACTCCTTGGCGTAGGCCGCCTCCCAGTTCAGGTCCACCTTGCACAGGTCCCGCACCGAGCCCAGGTCGACCTGGACCCACTGCGGGTCGGAGGCCTGGCTGGACCAGCGGGTGCCGGCGTCGCCGTCGAAGGCGGCGGAGGCGGGGGTCCCGGCGTTCTCCACGGAGGAGGCCGAGGCGGGCTTGCCGCGGGCGGCGTTGTCCGTGCCGCACGAGCCGGGGGCGGTGCCCCCGGTGGTGCCGAAGACCTGGAACTCCCACAGGGAGTAGCCCCAGGGGGTGGCCCGGTGGACGCCCTGCATCCGGACGTAGCGGCCCTGCCCCGAGACGTCCAGGGTGTCGGTGCCGCCGTCGCCGCCGGTCACCGTCTTCGCGTCGGTCCAGGTGTTCCCGTCCGGGGAGAGCTGGATCCGGTAGTCCTTGCCGTACGCGGCCTCCCATTGGAGGACGACCCGGGTGACGGAGGCCGTGGCGCCGAGGTCGACCTGGAGCCACTGGGCGTCGCTCGCGGCCGATGACCACCTCGTGCCCGAGTCGCCGTCGACGGCGTTGCCCGGGGCTGTCCCGGCGTTCTCGGTGGACGAGGCCGTGACCGTGCGGCCCTGGGACAGGGGGGTGTCGGCCGCGGAGGCCGTCACCTGTGTGGGGAGGGTGACGAGCGCCGCCGTGGCGACGAGCGCGACACCCAGGGATCTGAGTCTCATGCGTGAGCTTTCTGCGGGTGCGGACAGGGAGGGGGGCGGCCTTCCCGGCCGGATGCCGGGAGCGGCTGACGGGGCGAACGGCTTTATGAGGTCGCTTAGTTCAAGCTGTGATTTAAGTGGTGAGGCATCGATGGGGCAAGGGTTTGGACGAGAGAAAAAAGTCCGGCGGCCGCCTCGGCCTCCCGGGGGCGGGTCCCTCCTCAGCGTCCGGTCGTCGCGAAGACGCCCGCCCGTGCCGCCGCGACCGCGGCGTCCGCGGCGCGGTCCGCCGCCGCCTCGTCGAGCGGCTCGCCGGTGGTCAGCAGGCGGTAGTACAGGGGGGCGGAGACCGCGCGGATCACCTCGTGGGTGTCGGTGCCCTCGGGCAGTTCACCGCGCTCGACGGCCTGCCGGACGCAGGGCTCCCATTCCGAGACGCGGGTGTCGTAGAACCGGCGGAGGGCGGCTGCCGCCTGTCCGTCACAGGTCGCGGCGGCGATCACCGCCTTGAACAGCGCGCCCTGCCGTGCGTCGGCCAGGGTGCGCTGGACGAGCCGGGCGTTCGCGCGCAGGTCGTCGGTCAGGCTGCCCGTGTCCGTGCGGGGGAGCGACTGCTCGGCCATGTCCGACAGCAGGTCGGCGACCAGGTTGGCCGGGGTTCCCCAGCGGCGGTAGACCGTGGTCCTGCCGACCTCGGCGCGACGGGCCACGTCGGCGAGGTCCAGGCCGGCCAGGCCGTGCTCGGCCAGTGCGTCGCCGGCGGCTCGCAGTACGGCGGACCGCACCCGCGCCGTGCGGCCTCCCGGGCGGACGGTGCCCGGCTCCACGCTGTCGGACGTCATAACGGTACTCCGGTTCCATTAGGCGCTCGGTTCCTGTTAGTCTGTGGACATCTTAACGGAACGAACGTCCCGTTAAAGAGGTGTCGTCGCGTCGTTCGACCGACGGGGCGACCGGACGAGGGGATGCGGTTGTGGAATACAGGAGACTGGGCGAGTCCGGGCTCATGGTCCCGGCACTGAGCTTCGGCGCGGGTACCTTCGGCGGGCGCGGAGAGCTCTTCGGGGCGTGGGGCGACACGGACGAGGCGCAGGCACGCCGGCTGGTCGACATCTGCCTGGAGGCGGGCGTGACCATGTTCGACACCGCCGACGTCTACTCCGGCGGCGCGTCGGAGGAAGTGCTCGGCGCGGCCGTCAAGGGGCGCCGTGACCAGGTGATCCTCTCCACGAAGGCCGGCCTGCCGACCGGCGACGGACCGGCGGACGCGGGAACCTCACGGGCGCGGCTGATCAAGGCGGTCGACGGTGCCCTGCGCCGGCTGGGCACCGACTACATCGATCTCTTCCAGTTGCACGCCTACGACGCGCGGACCCCGGTCCACGAGGTGCTGTCCACCCTCGACGACCTCGTACGCGCCGGAAAGCTCCGCTACACCGGCGTCTCGAACTTCAGCGGGTGGCAGCTGATGAAGTCGCTGGCCGACGCGGACCGGCACGGGTACCAGCGGTACGCGGCGCACCAGGTCTACTACTCCCTCGTCGGCCGGGACTACGAGTGGGAACTCATGCCGCTGGGGCTCGACCAGGGGGTCGGAGCCGTCGTCTGGAGCCCGCTGGGGTGGGGGCGGCTGACGGGCCGCATCCGCCGTGGCCGGCCGCTGCCCGCCGGGAGCCGGCTGCACGCCACGGCCGACTACGGCCCTCCCGTGGAGGACGACCACCTCTACCGGGTGGTGGACGCCCTCGACGCCGTCGCCGAGGAGACGGGCAGGACCGTCCCCCAGATCGCCATCAACTGGCTGCTGCGGCGCCCGACCGTCTCCTCGGTCCTCATCGGCGCCCGCAACGAGGAGCAGCTCCGGCAGAACCTGGGCGCCGTCGGCTGGTCCCTGACCGAGGATCAGGTGACCCGCCTCGACGCCGCGAGTGCCAAGGCCGCCCCTTACCCCTACTTCCCCTACGAGCGACAGGAGGGCTTCGCCCGCCTCAACCCCCACCCCCTCGGGAGGGCGGGCGCGGACGCGGCCCCGTTGCGCGGCTGAGGCACCGCTTCCGGCGCGGGCGGCGCGGGATTGTCAGTGCCGTACTGAAGAATGCGGCGCAAGCGAGATCAACACCGGCCGGACCGGGTAGGCGGTCTCGAGTCACTGACCTGGAAAGGCCACAGCCGATGCCGCCCACCGCCCTGCTCCCGCAGACCGTCGCCCCCCGCGCGACCGGCCGCCCCGCCCGGCTCGGTGCCGTCCCTCCCGTCGGCGCCGTTCCCGCCCCGGGGCGCCCACGGTCCCGCCCGTGCGGTCCCCTCAGCCCCGTGGAGTCCGACATCCTGCGGATCGTCTCCGATACGCGTACCCCCGTGTTCGTCACCGTGCGGGGCGGCGGACGGCGCAGATACAGCTATTGGCGACCGCTGGACTCCGCCACGGGCAAGGGGGGTTGCTACGTCGCGCTGCCGACCGCCGAGTGCGACGCGCTGCACGCCGCCGGCCGGATCACGCTCGGCGACCCCCTGACCGACCCGGCCAGGACGACCTACCGGGTCAGGGCCGCCCACACCCCCGCCGCACCCCTCCGCGCGGTGCGAGGCCGTATGCGCGCGGCCTGACGGGGCGACGGCGGTGGCGGACCGTCGGGCCACAGCTCGGACCACACGGTCTTGTGCGGGTCGCCGGCGTCGGCCGTGCCGCGACGCCAACTGCTCGACCAGCGCCAGCCCTTGCCCCGTACCGGCGTACGGCGGGGAGTGGCGCGGCACGGGGCCACGGCGGGGCCGGCTATCGCCGACCTCCACGCGCGCCCGGCCGTCGTGCACGCGGACCCCGACCTCGATCTCCGTGCCCGCGTGCAGCACCGCGTTGGTGACCAGCTCGCCCGCGAGGAGCTGGGCGGTGTCGGCGAGGTCCGGGGCGACGCCGCGGAGAGCCGCGCGCACGAACCGTCGAGCCGACGCCGCGCTCCGCGGCTCCCCGGGAAAGCGCCGTGACACCGCCTCCGGCGGATCGGGATGGTCCATGACACCAGTGTGTGCCCGGCACGGCCGGGATCGCGGGACGCCGTGCGGCGGGCGCCGGCCGGGCCGCCGCGGCCGTCCGCCGTCCGGGTGACGGCCCGGACGGCTCGCACAGAGGGGGCACCGGGAGGAGTCAGGGGGAGGGGCCACAGGGGGCGGGTCTGGTAGGTGGCGGACGACTCCGATAGTTTTCTCGTGTGGCCCCGCGTTCTCCCCCGTGCGCGGGGCCACACCACCGAACGGAACCTCGTGATGGTCGACGCGCCCGGTGATGTGAGCCGCCGACCGGGCAGAATCCCTCACAACAGGCCGAGCGGCGGCAACGCGGCTCGCGGTGCGAGAGAGGTGTCGGTGCGTGGGTGAGCGGCAGGACCGGGAGTGGACGGCGATGACCCCGGGGGACTTCGACCGGGAAGCCCCGCTGCGGCTGAACGTGGGCACCGGTCCCACCGCCGTTCCGGCCGAGCCCGACGAGTACGGCACGGCTCCCCTGTTCGGGGACACGGCACCCGAGCGGACCACCCCACGCCGGGACCGGCCGCGCGCCAGACCGACCGGCGCGCAGGAACGCCTGTTCTGACCGGGAGCCGTGATCACGCGGCTGGTGAACGGGCCGCCAAATGATTGGACGGCGCGATGCTCGCGCTTGTAGCTTGCGGGGGACCGTGACACCGCCCGAGGAGGTGAGACCCATGAACGCAGTATCGACGTGGGTGCTCCCCCTTTCCGTCACGGCCGGCGATTGACGTAGGTGTCGCCGGGAGCGCCTCCCCACCAAGGCACTCCCGAAAGGGCAACACCTATGGACTCTTCGCAGTTCACCACCGAGCCGTCGGCCCCCGGCGCCGAGCGCGCGCCCCTCATGTACGACGTGATCATTGCCGGGTGCGGGCCGACCGGCGCGATGCTGGCCGCCGAACTGCGGCTGCACGGCGTGCGGGTCCTCGTTCTGGAGAAGGAGACCGAGCCCGCTTCGTTCGTCCGCATCGTCGGTCTGCACATGCGCAGTCTCGAGCTGATGGCGATGCGCGGACTCCTGGATCGCATGCGCGAACACGGAAGGCAGCGTCCGGCCGGCGGATTCTTCGCCGCCATCGACAAACCCGCGCCCAAGGGCCTGGATTCCGCGCACGCCTATCTGCTGGGCATCCCGCAGCCGGTCGTCGTGCGCCTGCTCGAAGAACACGCGACCCGACTGGGCGCGCAGATCCGGCGGGGTTGCACGGTGGCCGGTTTCGAGCAGGACGAGGCGGGTGTGACCGTCGAGCTGGTGGACGGCGAGAAGCTGCGCTCGCGCTGTCTCGTCGGCTGTGACGGCGGGCGCAGTACGGTGCGCAGACTGCTCGGCGTCGGCTTTCCCGGCGAGCCCTCGCGGACCGAGACGCTGATGGGCGAGATGCACGTGGGTGTGCCGCAGGAGGAGATCGCCGCCAAGGTGGCCGAGATCCGCGCGACCGACAAGCGCTTCTGGCTCAGGCCCGTCGGAAGCGCCTACAGCGTCGTGGTCCCCGCCGCGGGAGTCGGCGATCGCACGGAACCACCCACCCTCGACGACTTCAAGCAACGACTGCGCGCCATCGCCGGAACCGATTTCGGCGTGCACTCACCGCGCTGGTTGTCCCGCTTCGGGGATGCCACCCGGCTGGCCGAGCGCTATCGGGTCGGGCGGGTGCTGCTGGCCGGCGACGCGGCGCACATCCATCCGCCCGCCGGCGGACAGGGCCTCAACCTGGGCGTCCAGGACGCGTTCAACCTCGGCTGGAAACTGGCCGCACACATCCGCGGCTGGGCGCCGGAAACTCTGCTGGACACTTACCAGGCCGAACGTCGTCCGGTCGCCGAGGACGTGCTGGACAACACCCGCGCCCAGATGGAACTGCACTCCACCGAACCGGGCCCGCAGGCCGTGCGCAGGCTGCTCACCGAACTGATGGACTTCGACGAGGTGAACCGCCACCTCATCGAGAAGATCACCGCGATCGACATCCGCTACGACTTCGGCGAAGGCCCCGACCTGCTCGGCCGCCGCCTGCCCGACATCGACGTGGCACACGGCCGCCTCTACGATCTGCTGCATCGCGGCCGCGGCCTGCTGCTGGACCGCACCGAACGGCTGACCGTCGGCGGCTGGTCGGACCGGGTCGACCACCTCGCGGACCCCACTGCGGCCCTGGATGTTCCCGGCGTCCTGCTGCGCCCCGACGGCCACGTCGCCTGGATCGGCGACGCTCAGCAGGACCTGGACGACCACCTCTCCCGCTGGTTCGGCAGGCCCGCCGACTGACCCTCGGCTCGCGAAGGCGGCCCCGGCCCGCATCAGAGGGCCGCCTTCCGGGAGTGCCGGGACGCCACGGCCCGAGGATCAGAGCCGCTCGGTGGCGTTCGGGGAGACAGGCCGCTCGAAGAAGGTCTCCAGGACGACGGTGGCCTGCGTCCCGCTGACGCCGTCGGTCGCGTAGATCCGTCGGAGCATGTCCCGCAGTTGCCCGGTGGTCGCGGTCCTGACCCTCACCGGTCGGTGCCCTCCCCGTCCGGGCCGGGGGTGTCCTGTCCGAGTCCCCGGCGGATCGCGATCTCCACCGGTGAGTAGGCGCCGTCGGCACGCTCCAGTTCGTACGGCGCGGCCGGCAACAGCGGCGGCTGGGCCATGAAGCGCGGCCGCACCCCGTGGTGCGGCTGCGCCGCGTGCACCAGGAACGGGTGGCACAGGAAGACGTCGCCCGGGGACCCGGTCGCGAGAGCGAGGGGCCGGTGGTCGGACACCGCCACCAGATCGGGCGCGAGAGTCAGTCCGCTCGCCCCGTCCTCCCCGTACTTCTCCAGCACCTTCGGCACGTCGAGGTGCGAACCGACCCGGATCCGGGTCGGGGCGTCCTCCTCACCCACCTCGCTGAACAGGAACAGCATCAACAGCGCCCGGCCCCGGGAGCGCAGATTCGTGAAGTACCAGCTCTCGCCCTTCGGCAGATAGCTGCCCTCGATGTGCCAGCCCGCGTCCTCCGGCTCCTCCTCGTGCGGGAAACGCAGCGGGAACGTGCCCAGCGAGTAGCGCGGCTCCCAGCGTCCCTCGCCGACGAGCAGGTCGTACGCGCGGTGCAGGGACGGGGAGTTGGGCGCGGCGGCGAACGGCCCCTGCCCCATGCCGGGCACCCGGTGCACCGGCTGCGTCCACGTCGCCGGATCGTCCGGGTCGCAGCCCGTCTCCCGCCACAGCAGCCGCGCGCAGTCCGCGGCCACGCGCGGCGCGACGGCGCCCTCCAGCTTCACGAAGCCGTCGCGGAGGAAGCGGGATACCAAGATCGTGTCGTCCATGCCCCCATCGTGCGGCGGCTCCGCCCCCGATCACCCGACAGCAACCGCACCGCCTTTGTCGGGTGTCGGCGGAGCGTCGGCCACACCCCGCGCGGTCCAGGCCACGAATAGCGCCGGCCATGCTCGTAACTGCTCGAAACGGCTTTGCATCGAGCACGTATTGACATGCCCGGGCCGAGCCCGCCAGAGTCGTGCACCGACAGTGCTCCGGCAGTGACGCGGACAGCTCACTGGGGGAGTGTTGCCGTCATGCCCGGAATGCCCGCTGTGTCACGCCTGCCGCCTCGGGACGCAACCGTCGCCACCGACGCGCACGCGGCCGCAGCGCCGACCGACCCCGGAGGGCACCATGAACGGTCAGTCCCGAGCGCGTCTGCTCGCCGCCGCCCTGGCCGCCGCGCTGCTCACGGCCGCGGTGCCGTCGTACGCGGGCGCCCGTGACGCGTCCGCCGCCGACGGCCGGCTCGGCGACGCCACCGGCTTCACCGCGGACGGCGACACCTACACCGTCGCCTCGGGCGACGCGAAGCTCCGCATCAGCTTCCCCGACGACGACCTCTTCCGCGTCCGCCTCGCCCCCGACGGGCACTTCACCGACCCGGCGAACGACGACCCCGCGGATCCCACCGCCCCGGACGCCGACATCGTCGTCAAGACCGACTACAAGGGCGCCCACTCGACCCACACCGAGACCGACGACGCCTACGTCATCCGCACCGACGAGGCGACCCTGACGGTCACCAAGTCGCCCGTCACCCTGGCCCTCGCCGACGAGGACGGCAGACAGCTGTGGCGGGAGACCGCACCGCTGTCCTGGTCGGCCGGCGGAACCGCGCAGACCCTGGGCCAGGGCGCACAGGAGCAGTTCTTCGGCGGCGGCATGCAGAACGGCCGCTTCAGCCACCGCGGCCAGAGCATCGACATCAGCCGCGACTACGACTGGAACGACGGCGGCAACCCGAACGCGGCGCCGTTCTACCTCTCCAGCAACGGCTACGGCGTCCTGCGCAACACCTTCGCCCCCGGACGCTACGACTTCGGCGCACCGGTACGCACCACCCACCAGGAACAGCGCTTCGACGCCTACTACTTCGTCGGCGACGCCAAGCAGGTCATCGACGGATACACCGAACTCACCGGCCGCCCCGCCATGCTGCCGATGTACGCCATGGAACTCGGCGACGCCGACTGCTACCTGCACAACGCCAACCGCGGTGAACGCGAGACGCTGCGCGACTCCCGCGCGATCGCCGACGGCTACGCCCGGGAGGGCATGCCGCTCGGCTGGATGCTGGTCAACGACGGCTACGGCTGCGGCTACGAGGACCTCCCCGCAACCGGCGACATGCTGCACGGAAACGGCGCCGAACTCGGCCTGTGGACCGAGGCCGACCTGACCGAGCAGGAGTCCGAGGTCGCCGCCGGGGTCCGGGTGCGCAAGACCGACGTCGCCTGGGTCGGCCCCGGCTACCGCTTCGCCCTCGACGCCTGCGAGAAGGCGCAGAACGGCATCGAGGAGCACAGCGCCGACCGCGCGACCGTGCTCACCGTCGAGGGCTGGGCCGGCACCCAGCGCTGCGGCGCCATGTGGAGCGGCGACCAGTCGGGCTCGTGGGACTACATCCGCTGGCAGATCCCCACCTACGCCGGTTCCACCATGTCCGGCCAGCCCGTCACCACCGGCGACGTCGACGGCATCTTCGGCGGCAGCGCCGAGACCTATGTGCGCGACCTCCAGTGGAAGATGCTGCTGCCGATGACGTACGCCATGAGCGGCTGGGCGGCGAGCGACAAGCAGCCCTGGCGGTACGGCGCGCCCTACACGGCGATCAACAAGAAGTACCTGCTGCTGCACGAGCGGCTGCTGCCCTACCTGTACACGCACCTGGCGAACGCCTCGAAGACCGGCGTCGGCCCCACCCGCCCCCTGTACCTGAACTACCCCGACGACCCGGCCACCTGGGGCGACCGGGCGAAGTACGAGTTCCTCGCCGGCGACGACCTCCTGGTCGCCCCCGTCTACGAGGACAGCGATGTCCGCAACGGCATCCACCTGCCCGAGGGCCGCTGGGCCGACTACTGGACCGGCCGCGTGTACGAGGGCGGGCAGACCCTGGACGGCTATCAGGCCCCCCTGGACACGCTTCCGCTGTTCGTGCGCGCCGGCGCGATCGTGCCCATGTTCCCCGAGGGCACGACCGACTGGGCGCAGGGCAAGACGTCGGGCCGTCTCGACCTCGACATCTACCCCGAGGGCGACTCCGCCTTCACCCTCTACGAGGACGACGGCCGCACCCGGGCCCACACCCAGGGCGAGTCGGCCACGCAGCGCATCGACGTGACCGCGCCGGAGGCCCGCCGCCGCGGCCCCGTGGACATCCGGATCGGCGCACTCCGGGGCGCCTACGACGGCAAGCCCGCCCGGCGGAGCTACGGCCTGACCGTGCACACCGACACCGACCCGTCCGGCGTCCGGGCCGCCGGACAGCGGCTGCGGGAGGTGGCGTCCGAGCGCGAACTGCAGGCGGCGCCCTCCGGCTGGTACTACGACGCCGGGACGGGTGTCGTCCACGTCAAGACCGCCGAGGTGTCCTCCGGCGAGCAGGTGACGGTGCGCATCGACGGAGCCGGCTCCGTCGGCGGCACGCACCCCCAGGACCGCGCCGTCGGCCTCGACGCCCGCACCGCCGCCATCGGCACCATCGGAGAGTCCCAGCAGGTCGACGTGGTGGTCACCAACAGCACCGGCAAGCCGGTCACGGTGACCGGATCGGCCCTCGACGCCCCCGAGGGCTGGCAGGTCGCCGCGACCGGGCCGACGGGCACCCGCGCCCTGCCGGACGGCGACACCTTCACCGCGCGCTTCACCGTGACGCCCCCGAAGGGCGCCGCTCCCGGCAGGTACGACCTCTCCGCCCGGGCGTCGTACACGACCCGGCAGCACAGCACGTACTCCGTGAACACCCGGACCTCCACCACACTGGCGCACCCCTCGCTCGCCTCGGCCGCCGACAACGTCGGCGTGACCGAGCAGGACGACCCGGGGCCCGGCGACATCGACGGCGGCGGCTCCAGCTTCATCGCCGAACGGCTGGCCCAGAAGGGCGTCACCCCGGGCGCCGCCGTGAAGGCGAACGGCTTCTCCTTCACCTGGCCCGACGCGGCACCGGGCACCCCCGACAACGTGACGGGCAAGGGCCAGACCATCCAGGTCCCCGGCGACGAGAAGGGCAACGCGCTGGCCTTCCTCGGCACCGGAACCAGCGGCAGCGCCGAGGGCACGGCGACCGTCCACTACACCGACGGCACGACCGCCGAGGCCAAGCTGGGCTTCCCCAACTGGTGCTGTCTGCCCACCGACCGGTACGGGGCGAAGACCGCGATCACCACGAAGGGCAAGAACACGCCGTCCGGCCCCGCCTACGACACCGTCGAGTACCGCCTCTACACCAAGACGCTGCGCATCGACCCGGACAAGGACGTCGCCGCCGTCACCCTGCCGGCGAACAGCGCCGTGCACGTCTTCGCACTGGACGTGGGCGACGAGGCCGTCGTGCCCCCGGCGATCCCGGACGGCCAGTACGCCCTGGCACACACCGGAGGCGACGAACGGCTCGAGGCGCCCGGCGACAGCGAGGCCGGCCCGCTGCGGGTCGGCGCGGCCTCCACGTCGCCGGCGCAGAAGTGGAACGTCACCCGGAACGACGAAGGCACCTACCAGCTGAAGAACGCCGGCAGCGGCCTCTGCGCCGACGTGGCCGGCAGCTCGCAGGCGGCGGGAGCCACGGTGGTCCAGTACACCTGCACCGGCACCGCCAACCAGCAGTGGGCCGTCACCGCGCAGGACGGGACGCTCACCCTGAGGGCACGGCACAGCGGGCTGACCCTGACCGCCACCGCCGACGGCCTCGTGGTCCAGTCCGCCGACGAAGGGGGAGCCCGGCAGCGCTGGCGGGCCACGCAGAACTGACCCCCGCGCGCACCGCACCGGCCCCGCCACGGCCCACGGCTCACGCCGGGCCGTCGCGGGACCGGTGCCGTCGTGCCGGCTACTGCGCCAGTGCCGAGGCGGGCCCCATGACGACGACCGGCTGCCGGTCCGGGTCCAGGGCGCGCAGCAGTGCGCGCATGTGCTCCTCGTCCAGGGACACGCAGGCGTTGGTCGGCCCGCCGTGGTCCACGTGGATCCACACGCCGCCGCCCTTGTCCTCGCCCAGCGGCCGTGTCTTGTCCAGCGGGGTGGTGCCGGGCACGCGGTTGTAGTCGACGGCGATCACGTAGTCGAACGAGCCCTCCAGGTCCTCACCCAGGTGGCCGGTCCCCGAGAGCGAGAACTCCGGGTCCTGGTCGTACGGCAGCCGGGTCCCCGGGTCGGGCAGCCGGCCTCCCGCGTCGCTGATCCCGAAGACGCCGATGGGCGTGCGCAGATCGCCCGCGCTGTGGTCCCTCGTCCAGCCGCGCAGCCCGGTGTGCGCGGACCAGGGGCCGGCCACGGCCTGCCAGCCCCGCACGGGGTGCCGTTCGTAGAGCACCACCTGGGCCCGGTTGGCCTCCGCCGTCGCGGCCCGGACGACCAGGGCCTGCCCGGTGGCAGCGGGCATCCGCGCCCGCACGGTGGGTCCGAGCCCGGGAAGCGGCCGGGCGGTGGGGCCCGTCGGAGCGGGGCGGGGGGACGCCGGCGGTGCATGGGGTGTGCCGGGCGTCCGCGAGGCGCAGCCCGTGCCCAGCAGGCCGGTGCACATCACCGCGCCGATCACCAGGGCCAGGGCTTTGCTGACGTTCATCTCAACCTCCGGTTCGGTAGGTGGGCAACTCATGGGTTGACCACCGGCGCGACCGGGCCGTGCCGAT
Source organism: Streptomyces flaveolus (assembly GCF_044765825.1). Taxonomy (NCBI): domain Bacteria; kingdom Bacillati; phylum Actinomycetota; class Actinomycetes; order Kitasatosporales; family Streptomycetaceae; genus Streptomyces; species Streptomyces flaveolus. Next base: position 299,989 of record NZ_JBIWKU010000008.1, read on the forward strand.
ACCCCGCCTCTCGCCCGTATGGCGCACGGACGACGTCGTGTGCGGGGAGTGACGGAAGGGGCCGCCGGCGGCGCCGGTCAGGTCGGGACGTCCGGGATCGGAGGGGCCCGCGGGCGCAACACCGTTCGTGCTCGGACCCCTTACTCACTGGTGAGGCGCGGACATGCCGTGTAGCGTCAGCGTCAGATGTCGTGGTTCGACCCGACCGCCCGCACCGTGGTGCGGGCGGTCTGCTGTGCAGTGCCTTGGACCCGACGACCACCTCCGGGTCCGCGCGGTGCGGATCCGATATCGGCTGAAAGGCAAAGGCATGGCCAGCGGTACCGTCAAGTGGTTCAACTCGGAAAAGGGCTTCGGCTTCATCGCGCAGGACGGCGGCGGCCCCGACGTCTTCGCGCACTACTCCAACATCAACGCCAGCGGGTACCGCGAGCTCCAGGAAGGCCAGGCTGTCACCTTCGACATCACCCAGGGCCAGAAGGGCCCGCAGGCGGAGAACATCACCCCCGCCTGACCGGGACGCGTTGAACCCGGCACGGCCCCCGGAAGCGGTTCGCTTCCGGGGGCCGTGTGCTTTTCCGGGCGGCGTACGATGCACGGCGCCGTGAGGCCGCAGCGAGTACGGTTGACTCATTCGTGAGGAATGCGACGAGCATCCCGGAAAGCGGCCCGGCAGGCGTCGGCGGCGTCACTCGATCCGCGGCGCGCTCCGCTCCCCGTCGGATTTCTCGGCCGGCGAACGGCGGCACCCCACCCAGGGCCCGGACACTTGGGAGGGAGGAACACGGAGCGTGAGCGCACACCCACGTCGTCCCCGGGCCACGTCCCCCCGCCCCCCCGACGGGCGGCGCCCGCGCAGCGCCTCCGGCCGGCACCGGGACGACCGGCGCGGCCCCGACTCCCGGCCGGCGCGCCCCGCGGGACGGCTGCGGTCCCTGTTCCGAATGCGCAGCGTCGCCGGCCAGGTGCTCCTCTTCCAGGTGATCGTCGTCGTCCTCAGCGTCGCCGCCGCACTCGTGGCCCTGGTGCTCCAGGCCCGGAACGACAGCACCCGTGCGGCCCGGCTCCGGTCCCTGGACATCGCCACGACGCTCGCGCAGGCACCGGGCACGGTGAGCGCGATGACCGGTCCCGACCCCTCCGCCGTACTGCAGCCCCTCACCGAGCGGATCAGACGCGACACCGGCGTCGACCTCATCGTCGTGTACTCGCCGGAAGGGGTCCGGTACACCCACCCCGACCCCGCCCAGATCGGTCAGACCATTCCCGGTCCGCCCGAACCGCCGCGCGAACCCGTGACACGGACCATCGACACCACCCAAGGGCTGTCGGTCGTCTCGACCGTCCGCGCCACCGATGCCGACGGCACCGCGGTCGGTTCGGTGGCCGTCGGCATCACGGTCCGCAAGGTGGCGGGCATGGCGGCCGAGCAGATGCCGATCCTCCTGGGCGCCGCGGCCGGGGCGCTGGCCGTGTGCGCGGGCGGCACCGTGCTGGTGAGCCGCCGGCTGCTGCGCCAGACCCACGGCCTCGGTCCGGTGGAGATGACCCGCATGTACGACCACCACGACGCGGTGCTGCACGCGGTGCGGGAGGGCGTGCTGATCACCGGAGGCGACGGGCGGCTGCTGCTGGCCAACGACGAGGCACGGCGCCTGCTCGACCTGCCGCCGGACCTGGAGCGGCCGCGGATCACCGACCTGAGCCTGGACCCGGGCATCGCCGAGCTGCTGACGTCGGACCGGACGGCCACCGACGAGGTGCACCTGACCGCCGACCGGCTGCTCGCGGTCAACAAGCGGCCCACGGCCCCCGACGGCGCGTACGCCGGGAGCGTCGTGACGCTCAGGGACACCACGGAGCTGCGCGCCCTGTCCGGACGGGCCGAGGTGGCACGCGAGCGCCTGACACTGCTCTACGACGCCGGGATGCGCATCGGCTCCACCCTGGACGTGGAGCGCACCGCACGAGAGTTGGCCGAGGTGGCCGTGCCGCGCTTCGCCGACCTCGTCACCGTGGACCTGGCCGAGGAGGTGCTGCGCGGAGAGGAACCGGCGGGCGCGAGCACCGTCATGCGCCGTGCCGCCGTGCGCGGCAGCGGCGCCGGTCCGTCACCGCTGCCGGTGGGCAGGGCGGTTCCCCTCGCCGACGCCACGCCTCAGGCGCGGTGCGTGGCGAGCGGCCGGGCGGTGCTGGAGACGGGCCTGAGCGCGGCCGGGGCGGGACCGGCGCGGGACACCGAGCACGCGGCGCGCCCGCCGGACCACGACGCCGACGCCCTGATCGCGGTGCCGCTGCGCGCTCGCGGCGCGGTGCTCGGAGTGGTGAGCTTCTGGCGCGCCGGCGGAGCGGAGCCGTTCGACGAGGAGGACGTGCCGTTCGCCGAGGAACTGGCCACCCGTGCCGCCGTCGCACTCGACAACGCCCGCCGCTACACCCGTGAGCACGCCATGGCGGTCACCCTGCAACGCAGCCTGCTGCCCCGCGACCTGCCGGAGCCGAGCGCCCTGGAGCTGGCCCACCGCTACCTGCCGGCCCAGGCGGGGGTGGGCGGCGACTGGTTCGACGTGATCGAGCTGTCCGGTGCCCGGGTGGCGCTCGTGGTCGGGGACGTGGTGGGACACGGGCTGCACGCGGCGGCCACCATGGGACGCCTGCGCACCGCGGTGCACAACTTCGCCACCCTCGACCTGGCCCCCGACGAACTGCTGGCCCGCCTGGACGACCTGGTCGCCCGCCTCGACCGGGAGCGGGCGGCCCAGGGGGAGGAGGAGGGACTCATCGGGGCCACCTGCCTCTACGTCGTCTACGACCCGGTCACCGGCACCTGCTGTACGGCCAGGGCCGGACACCCGCCCCTCGCCCTCGTCCTCCCGGACGGCACCGTGTCCTTCCCGGACCTGCCCGCCGGCCCGCCTCTGGGCCTGGGCGGCCTGCCGTTCGACAGCACCGAGTTCCGGGTGCCCGAGGGAAGCCAGCTCGTCCTCTACACCGACGGACTCGTCGAGGACCGCGACCGGGACATCGACGTCGGCCTCGACCTCCTGCGCACCGCGCTGTCCCACCCCGACCGGCCCCCGGAGCAGACCTGCCGGGCCGTGCTCGACGCCCTCCCGCCGGACCACGCGCGCGACGACATCGCCCTGCTGGTAGCCCGCACCCGGGTGCTCGACCCCGGCCGGGTAGCCGACTGGGACGTACCCCGCGACGCCGCGGCCGTCTCCGCCGTCCGCGCCGACGTCGGCCGGAAACTCGAGACATGGGATCTGGCGGAGGTGGGTTTCACCACCGAGCTCATCCTCAGCGAACTGGTCACCAACGCCATCCGCTACGGCAGCGCCCCCATCCACGTCCGCCTGCTGCGCGACCGCGGTCTGATCTGCGAGGTGTCCGACGGCAGCAGTACCTCGCCCCACCTGCGCCACGCGGCGGCCACGGACGAGGGCGGACGCGGCCTGTTCCTCGTCGCCCGGTACGCCGAACGCTGGGGAACCCGGTACACCACCACGGGCAAGGTCATCTGGACCGAGCAGTCGCTGAACGGCCGGGCCACCGGCCTCGGCGGGTTCTCGGACGACGCCGACCCGCTCGACCAGTGGTCCGACGTGACCTTGTGACGTCCCGCGGTCAGGCGCGGGGCCGGGACCCGGACCCCGTGCCCCGCCCAAGATCGTCAACGGCAGGATGCCCCGTATGCCGATGACGAACACGCCGAGGGCGGCGACGGTCGAGGACGCTTCCGCGATCAGCCGCATCGTGGCCCGCGCCTTCGACGACGACCCGATGATGCGCTGGTCCTTCCCCGACGACGCCACCCGCGACGCGGCGCTGGACCGCTGCTTCGCCACCCTCTTCACCCGCCGGCGGGCCGGGCGGCGCACCGGCTAGCCCTGTTCCCGCTCCGTCTCCGGCTCCTTCTCCTGCCGGATGTGGCGGCCCAGGGCGGCGCTGCGACTGGTGGCGAGGTGCTCCAGGACGAGTGCCTGTACCCGCTCGACGTCGCGCTCCGCGATCGCCTGGCAGAGCGCCTCGTGTTCCAGCGCGACGCCCTCCAGGTCGTCGTGCTGGCCCATGAGCCACCGCAGCCGGCTGCGCAGGACGCCTTCGAGCTCGTTGAGCAGCTCGTTGGCGGCAAGGGAGATGACGGTCTGGTGGAAGTCGGCCGCCGCCCGGTGGGCCCGCACCGCGTCGCCGGCCCGGGCGGCCGCCAGCTCGGCGTCCACGGTCGCGCGCAGCCTCTCCAGTCCGGCGCGGGTGTGCCGTTGCGCGGCGAGCCGGAAGGCGAGGGTCTCCAGGCCCGAGCGGACTTCGTCGAGGTCGGCGATGTCGCTCGTGGTGAATTCGCGTACCACCGCCCACGTGCGCGGCCTGGGCGTCACGAGCCCTTCGGACACCAGTGTCCGCAGGGCCTCGCGGACGGGCAGCCGGCTCACCCCGAGTGCCTCGGCCAGCTCCCGCTCGACGAGCCTGCTGCCCGGCCGTCGCACACCGTCGAGGATCTCGTCGCGCAACTGCCGGGTCACCCGCTCGGACTCGGGCATGAAATCCCCTGACGCAGCCATCGCCGTCCTTCGTCGTTCGTCCCGTTCCACGTCGCACCGGCTGCGGCGGTGCGGCGCGGCAGCCGGGCGGCCCGTCAGAATACCGTGCGGCCGGTGTGACCGGCGGCCCGGTCCGGTGCCGGCGTGGAGGGCGGGAGCAGGGACGACGCGGGACGTCAGCGGGCCGCCGGGGGCCAGTTGACGATCTGTTTGGGGCGCGGCGCCGCGTACGTGCGGACCTTCGACGTGGACAGGCCGAGACGGACCAGCGATTCGGCGATCGTCACGGCGGCGGTCACGCCGTCCACGACGGGTACGCCGGTACGGTCCACGACGCGTTCGGCGAGGCCGGCCATGCCTCCGCAGCCCAGGCAGATGACCTCGGCCCGGTCGTCCTCCACCGCGCGGGCGGCCTGCTCGGCGATGGCGTCCACGGCGGCCTGCTCGTCGCGTTCGAGTTCCAGGACGGCGAGTCCGCTGGCCCGCACGGACGCGCACCGGGCACTCAGCCCGGCCGCCTCCAGCCGCTCCTCGATGAGCGGCACCGTACGGTCGAGGGTGGTGACGACGGAGTAGCGGCGGCCGAGGAACTGCGCGGTGCTCGCCGCCGCCTCCGTGATGTCGACGACGGGGACGTCGAGCAGTTCCTGCAGTCCCTCCCGCCCGTGTTCGCCGTACCCGGCCTGGATGACCGCGTCGAACGGCTCGGGATGGGCGCGGACGGTCTCCATGACGGCCACCGCGGCGAGGTAGCTCTCGTAGTTCCCCTCGACGGACTCCGCGCCGAAGGAGGGGGTGAGGGGGACGATCTCGGTCCCGGGCGAGGCGGCGCCGGCCGCCTGTTTGCCGATCGCGTCGGTGATGGACTGCGTGGTGTTGACGTTGACCACGAGGATGCGCATGGGGTGGGGCTTTCTGCTCGGGCTGGTCATTCGGCGGCGACGGCGATGGCCTCGCCGTCCACGTCGCGGATCGGGCCGGCACGGTCGGCGACGACCGCGTACAGGGCGGCGGCGACGACGGCGCCGATGAACCAGGAGAACCCGGCCGCGGCGTGGAAGAAGGGCACGAGGGCGACCACCACGGCGATCGCGGCACTCGGGAGGAAGGCGGCGACGGCCCGCGGGTTGTAGCCGCGCCGGTAGTGGTACTCGGCGTCCGCGTCCTCGGTGTAGAGGGCGGGCACGTTGACCCGGGCCTTCCGCAGCAGCCAGTAGTCGGCCATGATCACGCCGAAGAGGGGTCCGAGCAGGGCGCCGAGCCCGCCGAGGAAGTAGTTCACGACGACCGGGCTGTTGTAGAGGTTCCAGGGCGTGATCACCAGGCCCAGCACGGCGCTCACCAGACCGGCCCGGCGGAAGTCGAGCCGGCGGGGGAAGAGGTTGACCAGGGCGTAGATGGGCGCCACGAAGTTGGCCAGCAGGTTCACGGCGACCGTCAGGGCGATGAGGGCGAGCGAGGCGACGGCCAGCAGGAACATGTTGGGGACGGACCTGACGATGTCGGTCGGACTGGTGATGACCCGTCCGTCGAGGCTGAACTGGGCCCCGCTGAGGACCGCCACGATGCAGGCGAAGAAGAGCATGTTCACCGGGATGCCGATGACGTTGCCCCGGACGATGGAGCCGCGGTTCCTCGCGGACCGCGTGAAGTCGCAGAAGTTGAGGACGAACGTCCCGTAGATCACCACCCAGAGCGCGGCGGCCTGGAGGACCTGGAGCCACATCGCGCCGCCGGTGAGCGGGTCGCCGTCGGACAGGGAGATCGAGCCGTCCGCGCGGACGAACATCCACACCGCGAGCGCGCACATGGTGAGCAGCGTGACGGGTGCCGCGAAGGCCATGTACCGCCGGATCATCTGCATCCCGTAGCTGACGATGAGCACCTGGAGCGCCCACAGGGCCAGGAACGTGATCCAGCCGAGCGTCGACTGGCCGAGCAGGGAGTCGGTGTCCAGGCGGCTCAGCTCGGGGAACAGCGCCACCAGGAGCGCGCTGAGTACGGCGGAGGCCAGATAGGTCTGGATACCAAACCAGGCGATGGCGACGGCACCGCGCACGGCAGCCGGGATCTTCGCTCCCTTGATGCCGAACGCGATGCGGCTCATGACGGGGAACGGCACCCCCGTTTTGTGACCCATGAACCCGGACAGGGTGAGCAGGAGGAAGAGCAGGACGGACGCGAGCGCGAAGGCGGCCAGGATGCCCCACACGTTCAGCCCCAGGGCGAACAGTCCGATGGCGAACGCGTAATTGCCCAGGCTGTGCACGTCGTTGGCCCAGAGTGTGAAGACGTTGTAGGCGCCCCAGCGGCGCCCCTCCTTCTTCGTCGGGGCCAGGTCGTAGGTGTAGAGGGCGGAGCTGGTGGCGGTGTCGCCGGTCGGCGCGGACGAGCGGCGGTCTTCCAGGGCAGTCATGCGCGGACTCCTGGGTCGGGGTGCGGGGAGTTGGCGGTTTCCACGGAGTGGAAGCGGGATTCCGTGTCCCAGAACGTAGTTTTCGCCAAACAGCACCGTCAAGGGGTCGGCGGTAAATGGAATACCATTTTCTGACCGTCGGGCCACCGAAAAGCCCCTCGCGGCCGGCGGCCGGTGCCTCCGAGGCTGCACCCATGTCCCCGCCTTCAGGGCGCGGACAGGTCACCGCGGCCGCGGAGCGGACAGCGCGAAGCCCCCCGCCGGCACCGTCCGACGGGGGGCTCCGCGTGCTCGCGGCTCAGTGGGTGTCGGCGTCGAACTCCGGGCTCAGACGCGGACACCGAACATGAACGGTCCGCCGATGGTGTCCATCGACTCGTACCGTACGACCGTGCCGGTGCGCGGGGCGTGCAGGATCTGACCGTTGCCCGCGTACAGGCCCACGTGATGCAGGTCGTTGAAGAAGAAGACCAGGTCACCGACCTGGAGCTGGCTCCGTGTGAGGCGGGTCCCGATGCCCGACTGGGCCTCGGAGGTGCGCGGTATGTGGACGTCGGCCTGGGCGTACGCCCAGGAGGTCAGGCCCGAGCAGTCGTACGAGGAGGGCCCGGTGGCGCCGCGGATGTAGGGCTTGCCGAGCTGGCTCTGCGCGGCGGTGAACGCGGCGCCGGCCCGGCCGGACGCGGGGGTGTGGTGGCCGGTGTCCACCTGCTCGGCGGAGGAGCGGCTCGCGCGCTGCTGCTCGGCGGCGAGGGCCGCCTTCTCCTGTGCGGTCAGGGTGTTGAGCAGCTTCTGTGCCTCGGCGAGCTTGCTCTGGACTTCCTTCTTCCTGTTGCCCAGCTCCGTGCGGGTGGTGGCCAGGTCCTCGATCTTCTCGGTGGCCTCGGCGCGCTCCTGGGCGAGTTTCTGCTGTTTGGCCTGGATCTTCTTCAGGGACTCGACCTGCCGGCCGCTCAACTGGTCGAGCGTGCCCGCCTTGGCGAGGAAGTCGTCCGGGTCCGACGAGAGGAGGAGCTGCACCGAGGGGTCGATGCCTCCGGTGCGGTACTGGGCGGCGGCCAGTGAACCCAGCCCGTCCCGCAGCGCGTTCAGCTCCTGCTGGCCGCGGGCGACGCTGTCCTGGACGGCGGAGACCTCCTTCTGCAGCTTCCGCTGCTTCTCGTCGGCCGCGTTGTACTTCTCGGTGGCCTGCTCCGCCTGCACGTAGAGCTTGTCGACCTTCGCCTTGACCTCGTCCTTGCCGAGCTTCTGACCGGGCGTGGCGTCGGCGGCGTTCGCGCTCAGGGCGACGGCGGCGGCGGCCGCCGTGGTCAGCACGCTCACGCGCGTGCGGCTGGGCTGTTTGGGTCGACGATGGGAGGTCACGGAAACGGACTCCTGTTCCTTGGGCCACCGGCCGATGCGTCGGGGCCTGAGCGGGGTGGGGGGTTTGCTTGGAAGGCAGGGAAGATCGGGTGAGGAGCTACCTCGCAGGAGCGCACCGGACAGCGGTACGAGGAGGGAACGCGGCCGGTGTCACTCACCCGAGGCGGTCACGGGTACCCGCGGCCCGTCCTGGACGGATCGCCGCCGCCCGCGCCGGCTCTGCCACGGTCCCCGCGCCCGCGAGAGCTGTTGAGGCCGCGACCGCCGTGAGCGCACTCCTGGATCTCTGCACGCGCATGCTCCTTCGCCGAGTGGCGTGATCCTGTGAAGGGGAGGAGAAGAACCGGTGTCCCCGCCACCGGAGAGTGGATCACGGTCGCGCAGGGGTGGACCATGCAGAACTACCGGCAGAAGTAGCCCTCTTGGCCCGTTCACCACGGTCAACCTGCGGCTTCAGGACACGGATGGTTCGGGGGACTCGAGTTCCCCATGGGCAACGCGCACCGTCTCACCTGACCAGGAACTTCACCGAACCGAAGCGATCGGGCCGCTCCGACCCGGCTCGAAGCAGGCCACGACCGCACCGTCTTGGCGGTCCGCACCCCCGCTGTCGGGCCGGTGCGCCTCGTCCGGCGGGTTGGGAATCCGTCTTGGCCGGGGGCCGGCCGACGGCGAGGGGCCGCCACCGTCCTCGGACGGTGACGGCCCCTCGCCGCGCGGGCGGGCCCGGACTCAGCCGATGGCCTTCTTGTTGTGCCAGCCGACCCCGTCGGAGGCGGAGACGATCTCGACCGGAGTGCCGTGGACCTGTGCGCCGCCCGGGTAGAAGCGGGCCACGTCGCTGCCCATGACGGCCCACATGTCGGGGATGCCGTCGCCGTCGGCGTCCGGTGTGCCGGTCAGCAGACGGACGTTGGTCGCGTCCCAGCCGCCGGTGCCGTACACCTCGTCCTTCCCGGTGAGGGAGTTCACCGCGGCGGCGAGTGAGGTCAGGCTCGTCCCGTTCCCCTCCTTCTTGCCGAAACGGATCAGCAGGCGGTTGGAGGCGTAGGTGCGGTAGACCAGGTCGACGGCGCCGTCCTTGTTGTGGTCCCCGGCGGAGACGATGTCGCGCTCCAGCCAGGGGCTGCTGGACATCCGTACCGACTTCGAGACGCTGCCCCCGGTGTAGCCGAGGAAGGCCCAGATCGCGTCGCCGACGGTGCCGAGCATGTCCGGCTTGCGGTCGCCGTCGATGTCCCCGACGGAGACGATCTGGCTCAGGTCCGCGGGATCCGGTGACCCGGCGGGCAGCAGCATCTCCGTGCGGCGCGCCACGTCGACACCGCCCAGCCCGTTGCCCGGATAGATCCAGAGCTTGCCGTCCGGCATCCGGGCGATGAGGTCCTGGAGACCGTCGGCGCCCCAGTAATCGCCGTTGTGGGTGATCAGGGCCCCGGTCCAGTAGCCGGGCTCGACCTTGCCCTCCGCCTGGCCGGCGGCGTCCAGCGAGTAGTTGACGTCGCCCTTGGCGAGGTTCGCGTACAGCCGCAGATCGCCGTTGCCGTCGACGACGAACAGGTCGGGCAGCTGATCGCCCGTGGTGTCACCGGGGCCGTCGATGCCGTCCCGTGGCTTGGCGTAGGTCAGGAAGACCGTCCGGTCCGACCAGTTGCCGGCCTTGTCCTTGGTCTTGGCGTAGATGACGTTCGGTCCCGCGTGCACCGGCTTGAAGTCGACGTACCAGACGCCGCCCGCGAGCGTCGCCTTCTTGTCGTACGACGTCGTGTCGACGCTGTACCAGTAGTCGGCCACGTCGTTGCCGCCGCCGCTGAAGGTGATCCGTCCGGCGGTGCCCGTCGCCGGGCCCCACTGCTCCTGGTCCTCCCACTCCGGCCAGACCGCGGAGCTGAGCGTGGGCGGGTTGGGCTTGCCGGAGTCCACCGTGAAGTAGCAGGTGGCGGAGTATGCGGAGTAGGCGTTCTCACTGTCCCGGGCACGGGCCTGGTAGGCGTACGTGCGCACGCTGTTCGCCGGGAAGGTGGCAGCCGTGATCCGCCGGCTGACCGCGCCGGTGCTGCTGAGCGTGGGTTCGGCGTCGTACAGGACGGGGCCGCCGGACGGGCTGGTCTGCCAGATCTTCAGACGGACGCCGTCGAGGTTGCCGTCGGGGTCGGTGGCCTTGGCCGAGACGGTGACGTCACCGATGCCGAGCACGGGTCCGGGGGACTTCGTGCTGCAGCTGCCGCCGGGGCTGGTGGTCAGCGAACCGGGGGTGCTCGGCGGCCGGTTGTAGGTCGTGGACAGGACCGGGGTGTCCTTGAACTTCTTCCACGCGTAGACGTCGGTCTCGCTGGCGGCCCGGACCCCGAGGGTGATGTTGGACCAGCCGGAGGTGTTCGCCTTGACGGCGGCGGCCTTGGCGTCGAAGCCGATGTAGTCGTCCGGGCAGCTGGAACTGTAGCCGTGCGCCTCGGACCGGGCGTCCAGCTGGTCGGACCACGAGGGCTGGTTGTTCCAGGTGGTGGACGACGAGATGCCGCCGGTCAGCCACAGTTCGACGGAGCGCTTGGAGCAGGACCAGGAGTGGGTCTCGTAGAGCCGGAAGGTGGAGGACTTGATGATGGCGCCCTTGAGCGTCCAGCCGACCCGGAAGAAGGACCGGCCGGTGCCGCCGCTCTGGTTCTCGTATCCCGCACGCGCCTCGTCGGTGCCGCCGTTGAAGCCGGCGCCGTTCCAGAAGTTGGAGGTCGCGTACCGCTTGTAGGCGAGGGTCCACGCCTGGGTGTGGCCGTTGATCGACGGGTCGATGAACACCGGGTAGGTGGTCTTCGGGTCGTCGAGGAGCCGGGTGTCCGGGCGCAGGGTGAGGGTGCTTCCCTCGAGCTCCGCGTCGACGAGCGCACTGTGCGTGCCGGGCTCGGGCCCCTCGAGGGCGTGCAGCGCGGCGAGGCCACCGGGGAGGTTCTCACGGTCGGGTGCCGCGCCCTCGTCGCCGGTGCCGTCCTTGCGGCCGGAGGAGTCCCACATCACGGGGGTCGGCGCGGTGACGACCTCCGTGCCCGAGGCGTCCGTCCCGGTCAGGCCCCCGGCCGCGTTCCGCTTCAGCGTCAGGGTGGGGGAGGAGACGGAGAGGGCGAGGGTGCGCACGGCCGGATTGGCCGCGGCCTCACGGGACTTGACGATCCACGACTGGGCGAACCCGTCGTTCTTCGCGGTCAGCAGCAGGTCGACGCCCGGGAGGACCTCCGGGTAGAGCGCCCGGACGCCTGCGACTCGGGGTGCGGGCAGCTGCTGGGGCCAGTCGAGGACGACGGTGTGGCCGGCGGTGGTGAACCGGACGAGGGAGCCGGCGGCCGGTGGCGTGGCGTCCAGCGCGGCACGGCCTGCGGCGCGGGCCGCCCGGTCCGTGTCCCGGTGGTCTCCGTCGTCGGCGACCGGGCCGGTCCCCGCGGAGAAGGTCAGCGCTCCCGTGGTCGCCTTGGTGCTGAGGCCGCCCTTGCCGTCGGACTTCAGGGACGCGTCGATCGCCGTCCACGAGCCGCTCGCGGTCCTGACCCGGACCGGCGCCGTGGCCTGGTCCAGGGTGAACGTTCCGTCGGGGTTGGCGTAGGTGGTGTCGTGCGTGGTGCGCATCGCGGTCGCCTCGACCCGCTTGCCCGTCCCGCGGGCCTCGCGCATCGCGGCGGTCTCGTCGAGCGGTGCCCCGGGCACTGCGGCGGGCGCGGACTCCACGGGCTCACGGTCGTCTTCACCGAGCTGCGGCAGTACGGCTAGGCCGGTCGCGGTCACGACGGCGGCCACCGACGCCGCGACCCACATACGGATGCGTCGGCGCGGCCTTTTCGGCCGTGTGGTCGTCACGGCGCTCCCCCCAATTCTTTTCTCTTTTCCGGCACGCGGCGTTTCGCAGCGTCCCCCGGCATGGCGGCCCGCATCTTTGCACGAGGTGACGGTTCCCGGCGAATCCCTGTCGGCCAGCAGGTTTCTGATGAAGCGTCTTATGCCCGATTCATGATCATCAGGGGTATTTATGTCTCCTTTAGGTGCCTGATTTCCCTGTCGCACGTCATTCCGGGCATACTTCGGCGACTTTTCTCTGATCGACACTTTGGGGGAATCAACGTGTCTGTGTTCCGGTCCGGCCCGCCGAGGGGAGGGGGCGGGAGACCACGCGGCGCGGTGGGGGCCGTGCTGGCGCTCGCGATATCCGCGACGCTCCTGCCCATGGACGCGTGGGCCGCCACGCCGCCCCGCGGGGGCGTCACCCTGCCCGACCTCCAGACCACCACGCCCGTACCCGGTGCCGACAGCGAGGCGGAGTACCAGATCCCGCCCGCGCCGGCCACCCAGGGCGAGTACGAGGTCGCACGCACCGCGGCGCCGGAGAGCGGCACCGGTACCGTCGTCATCAACGGCGCCACCGCGACGGCCACGCAGGAGTCGGCCGTCCAGCCCTCCTCGGTCCGACACGCCCTCTGGAGCAGCTCGGGCACCGAGCCCGCGGCCGTCACCGGGAAACCCGGCGAGATGGTGCGCGTCGGCCGGCTGCCCGTCCTGCTCGGCGCCGCACCGGAAAGCCCCGACGCGGACACCGCCGCCAAGGAGCCGGACGCGACGTCCGCCGCAGAGGCCCAGCCGTCAGCCGGGAAGGCCTCGTCCGCGGAGAAGGCCTCGTTCGCCACCCCGGCCGAGGACCCCGCCCCCGCCGACACCTGGCAGGTCACCGTCGCCTCCCGGGAGGCCACCGAGACCGCGGGCATCGACGGCGTCCTGATGAAGCTCGAGCCCGGGGACGGCACGACCGGACCCGTCCAGGTCGGTGTCAACTACAAGGCGTTCGAGCAGCTCTACGGCGCCGACTGGGGCTCACGGCTCCGCCTGATCCGCCTGCCCGAGTGCTTCCTGACCACTCCTGACGAAGAGGGCTGCTCGGACCCGGTCGAGACCGAGTCGGTCAACGACGCGGCCTCGGACACCGTCTCCACCACCCTGGAGCCGACGGCGGCGCCCGAGCCCGAGGCGACGCCCTCGGCCTTCCGCCGGACCTCGCACCGCGCCCTGCAGACCGCGGCCGGCGGCGGCTTCGTGCTCGCCGCGACGGGCGGCGGCGCCGGATCGGCCGGCGACTACTCGGCCACCCCGCTCCAGCCGTCCGGCAAGTGGAGCCACGGCGGCGCCTCCGGTGGCTTCAACTGGGCGTACCCCCTTCAGGTGCCGCCCGTCGTGGCCGGACCCACACCCGAGATCTCCCTGAACTACTCGTCCCAGACGGTCGACGGCCGCACCTCCACCACCAACAACCAGGCATCCTGGATCGGTGACGGCTGGGACTACCACCCCGGCTTCATCGAGCGGCAGTTCCGCGCCTGCACCGACGACCGCGGTGACGACACGCAGGGCCGGGCTCCGAACAACGCGAGCCACAAGACCGGCGACCTGTGCTGGTGGGGCAAGACCGAGAACGCGGTCCTCAGCCTCAACGGCTCCACCATGCCGCTGGTCAAGGACGACGCGTCCGGCAAGTGGAAGCTCGCCGCCGACGACGGCACCCGGGTCGAGTACAAGACCGGTGCCGAGAACGGTGACAAGGGCGACGGGGACGGCAAGGACACCGGCGAGCACTGGATCATCACCACGCCCGACGGCATCCGGTACCACTTCGGCCTGAATCACCTGCCCGGCTGGACCGAGGGCAAGGCGGAGACCGACTCCGTCTTCACGGCCCCGGTGTTCGGCAACCACCCCGACGAACCCTGCTACAAGGCGGGCGACTTCGCCGGATCCTCCTGCACGCAGGCCTGGCGCTGGAACCTCGACTATGTCGAGGACGCGCACAAGAACGCGATGGCGGTCTTCCACAAGCAGGAGGTCAACCACTACGCGCGCAACCAGAAGACCGCCACGCCGGTCTCCTACGTGCGCGGCGGGTACCCCACCCGCATCGAGTACGGCCTGAGCGCGGCCGGCGGCAACGTGTTCGCCACCGCGGCCCCCGCCCGGGTGGTCTTCACGACCCCCGAGCGGTGCATGGAGACCGAGACCTTCGACTGCGCCCCGGAGAGGTTCACCAAAAAGGGCCAGGACGCCCAGCGGTGGCCCGACGCACCGTCCGACACGTACTGCGCCTCCGGCAAGAAGTGCTTCGTCACCTCGCCGACCTTCTGGAGCCGCATCCGGCTCAGCGAGATCACCACCGAGGTCGCCAAGTCTCCCGGAAGCGCCGACTACCGCAAGGTCGACAGCTGGGAGCTGAAGCAGAACTTCCTCACCACGAGGTACGACACCAACCCGCCGCTCTGGCTGGACCGGATCGTCCGTACCGGCTACAACGCGGCCGGTGAGGCCGATTCGCTGCCCCCCGTCGTCTTCCACGCCAACGGCGACCCGATGCCCAACCGGGTCTCCAAGCCGACCGACGACCGACCGCCTTTCGAGCGGCTGCGCATCGCCTCGATCTACACCGAGACCGGCGGCGGGGTGAAGATCGGCTACTCCGCGCCGTGCGACCCGGACGCCGCGAAGCCCAAGCCCGAGTCGAACACCAGCCGCTGCTACCCGGTCAACTGGACGCCCTCCGGCGAGGACACCACCAAGCCCGAGTGGTTCAACAAGTACGTCGTCACCCAGATCCAGGAAGAGGACCACGTCGGCGGCGCGCCGCCGGTCGTCACCCGCTACGAGTACCTGGGCGGTGCCGGCTGGGCCAAGGACGACAGCGAGTTCACCAAGGTCAAGCAGCGCACCTGGAACGAGTGGCGCGGCTACGAGCGGGTCCGCGTACGCACCGGCGAGACCAGCGCCGACGAGGGCACGTCCCGGACGCTGACCGAGACCCGCTACTTCCGCGGCCTGCACGGAGACCCGCTGCCCGGCGGCACCACCCGCAGCGAGGCCGTCCTCGACCACGACGACGAGAAGATCGCCGACGACCTTCCCGCCTACCAGGGGCAGGTCGCCGAGACCATCACGTACCGCGGCGACGCGGCGACGCCAGTGATCGACGCGGCCGAGGTCACCAAGCCGTGGACGCGCGAGACCGGCAAGCACAAGCGGACCGACGGCAGTTACCTCTACGCTCGCCAGGGCGCGCAGCTGGAGACCGTCTCCAGCCACTTCCTCGACGCCGACCGCACGCGCCGGACCGTCAGCAAGACGCTGGAGTTCGACCCGGACTACCCGCTGCCGACCCAGGTCGAGACCACGGGCGACACGTCGAAGCCTGGTGACGAGACCTGCTCGGTGATCACCTACCGGCACAACACCGCGGTCGGCCTGCTCGGCTACCCGGTGCGGCTCCGGCTCACCGCCGGCACCTGCGCGACCGCGGCCACGGCGGGCGCCGACCGCGTCATGGGCGACACGCGCACGTACTACGACGACCTCGGCTACGGCACCGCCCCCACCAAGGGCGACACCACCAAGGTCGAGGAGATCCAGGGCGACGGTTCCGGCTACGCCGTGACCGAGCAGACCACGTACGACGGATACGGCCGCGCCACGGCCATCGTCGACGCCGACGGGAAGACCACACGCACGGAGTTCACCCCGTCGGACTCGGTGCCCACCAAGGCGGTCACCACCAACCCCAAGGGGCACCAGACCACCACCGTCTTCGAGACGGGCCGCGGCCTGGCGCTCAGCAAGACCGACGCCAACGGCCGGCTCACCCGTCTCGAGCACGACCCACTGGGCCGGCTGGTGAAGGTCTGGATGCCCGGCCGCTCGGACGGCGACCGGACGCCGAACATCGAGTACTCCTACCAGGTCGACGGCCGCCAGCCGACCGTGGTCACGGGCCGTACGCTCCGCGACAACGGCTCCTACCAGGTCGCCAAGACCCTTTACGACGGCCGGCTGCGCGAGCGGCAGACCCAGACCGAGGCCGTCGGCACGGGCCGCATCGTCACCGACACGCTCTACAACGCGGGCGGCGGCATCCGCCGTCACAACGCGAAGTACTTCGTGAAGGGCGACCTCACCGACCAGCTCTACATCCCCTCCAGCGACACGGAGATCCCGGCCTGGACCACCTCCGTCTACGACGGAATGAACCGCTCGGTCAAGGAGGTCACGTACCACGGCGAGGCCAAGGCGTTCGAGGCCGGAACCGAGTACGGCGGCGACTACACGACCGCCATCCCGCCGCCCGGCGGCACCGCCACCCGCACCTGGAGCGACGCGCTCGGCCGCGTGGTGAAGATCGATCACTTCACCGACGCCCAGCGCACGAAGGCCGTCAGCACCACCTACGAGTACGACGTCCGTGGCCACCGCACCAAGGTCACCGACGACTCCGGTGTGACCTGGACGTCCGTCTACGATGCACGCGGACGCGAGACCAGCACCACCGACCCGGACCGGGGCACGTCGGTCTTCGCGTACGACAACTCCGACCGGCAGACCGCCGTCACCGACTCCCGCGGCGTCACGCTGGAGTCGGAGTACGACGAACTGGGCCGCAAGACAGCCGAGTACCAGGTCTCCGGGGTGAACCGGACCAAGCGGGCGGCCTGGCAGTACGACACGCTCGCCCTCGGCCTGCTCACCTCGTCCACCCGCTACGAGGGGGACGCCGCCTACACCACGCTGGTCACCGGCTACGACGCGGACTATCAGCCGACTGGCCGGAAGGTGATCATCCCCGCCGCGGCGGGCGCCCTGCAGGGCGAGTACACCTACTCCTTCACCTACACGGCCACCGGAAACCCTGCCACCACGACACTGCCGGCCGGCGGCGGTCTGACGGCCGAGAAGCTGATCACCCGCTACGACGACGAGGGCCTCGCCCTCTCCACCTCCGGCCTCGACTGGTACGTCAACGACACCCAGTACGACCCGGAGGGACGCGTCCTCCAGACCAGCTCGGGCAGCGCCCCGTACCGGCTGTGGACGACCAACTTCTACGACCCGCACACCGGCAAGCTCGCGCAGACCGTCAACGACCGCGAGGTCGCCGACCACCGCGTCAACGACGTCCGCTACGCGTACGACACCACCGGGAACGTCAAGAAGATCACGGAGCACACGGGCAGCGGGACCAACAAGGTCTCCGACACCCAGTGCTTCGCCTACGACGGGCTGCGCCAGCTCACCGAGGCGTGGACCGCCGCGACGACGGACGTCTGCGCGTCCGCGCCGACGGCGGGCGCGGTCGGCGGCCCGGCACCGTACTGGCACTCGTACACCTTCGGGGTGACGGGCAACCGCACCTCCGAGACGCGGCACGACCCCTCCGGTGACACCGCCAAGGACGTCAAGAGCACCTACGCCTACCCGGCCCCGACGGCGAAGCAGCCGCACACCCTGACCTCGGTGACCACCGAGGGCCCGGCGGGCGCCACCACGTCCTCGCCCTTCGTGTACGACGCGGCGGGCAATACGCAGGAGCGCACGCAGGGCGGTGTCCGGCAGAAGCTGGACTGGGACGCCGACGGGCACCTCAAGTCCGTCACCGACAAGGAGAAGAACGCCGAACTCGCCTCGTACGTCTACGACGCGGACGGCAACCGCCTGATCGGCAAGACCGCCACCGGGACCACGCTGTACCTCGGCGAGACCGAGCTGACCGCACGCCCCGACGGCACCGTCACCGGCAACCGGTACTACACCCACCCGGGGCGCCGACCGTCATCCGCACCGCGAGCACCGCGTCCGGCAGCACCGACAAGCTCTCCGTGCTGATCACCGACACGCACAACACCGCGAGCTTCGCGGTGTCGCTCGCCCCCGGCATGACGGCGACGCAGCGCCGCCTGACGCCGTACGGCGTTCCGCGCGGTGCCGCACCGGAGAACTGGCCCGGGACCCGCGGCTTCGTGGGCGGCACCCTGGACGCCACCGGACTGACCCACCTCGGGGCCCGGGAGTACGACCCGGCACTCGGACGCTTCCTGAGCGTCGACCCGGTGATCGACATGATGGACCCCCTGCAGATGCAGGGGTACAACTACGGCTACAACAACCCGCTCGCGTTCATGGACGCGGACGGACGCTGGGGCTGGTCGGACGTCACCCACGCCACCCTCGACGTCGTGGGCATGGTGCCGGTCGTCGGTGAGGGCGCGGACCTGGTAAACGCGGGCATCTACGCGTACGAGGGCGACTGGACCAACGCCGCCCTGTCGGCGGCCTCGGCCATCCCGGTCGCGGGCAATGTGGCCACCGGCGCCAAGATGGCCAAGAACGCCTCCAAGGCGATGGACGCCGGCACCGCGGTGGCGAAGAAGTCCGACGACGCGGTCGACCTCTCCAAGAAGGCGCCTCCGACCAAGGAGGCACCGAAGAAGAAGGAAGAGAAGAACCAGCGGAAGAAGGACAAGGACGACGACGAGGAGTACGTCGACCTCTACCACGGAACGACCGCCAAGAACGCCATGAGCATTCTGGAGAACGGGGTCAATCCGAAGGTCAGTCCGCGCGCCATGGACTTCGGCGTCGGTTTCTACACCACCAACGACCTCGACCAGGCCAAGAAATGGGCGAAGAACCTCTCCGGCCGGGCCAAGAGGGACGGCGCGACCGACGCGGAGGCGGCGCCGGTGGTCCTGCACTACCGGGTCCCGAAGTCGGAGTTCGCCCGGCTCAACGGCAGGGTCTTCAAGTCGGCCGACAAGTCGTGGGAGAAGTTCGTCGAGACCCACCGCCGGAAGGACTACGCGAAGAACCATCACAAGTACGACTACGTCGAGGGGCCGATGCTGGGCAACAGCAAGGTGTGGCCCGCGAAGAAGAGCCAAGGCGTCAAACCGACGTCCTTCGGCCATCAGATCTCCTTCCACATGAGCTGGGCGGCGAGCTTCTTCGCCATGTTCTTCTCGGGACTGATATGGCTGTAGCGCCCTCGGCCCCCACAGGCCGAAACACCTGATCACCGCCCCGGTACGCTCATGGCGAGCATGCCGGGGCGGTTTCGTACGTTCGCGGCGCGAGAGAAGGGGAACCGATGCCGGACGCCGAGAACGACGCGCACACCGGGGACGACACGGACGCCGTCGACCCATGGGACGCGCCGGGGCCGCTGGAGCCGCGGGTACTGCCCCAGGGCACCCAGGCCGACCTGGTGACCGCGGCACTGCTGACGGTGGGACGCTGCTGCGCGGCTCTGGAACCGCCCGCCGCCTCCCCCTGGTACGGGTCGGTGCGGGACGGCCTGTGCCGGGCCCACGACACGGCCGGCGCCATGCTGCGTTTCGGTTACGGGGAGGGCGAGGACCAGGTGGAGCCGTACCAGGTCGGGTTCGCGCGGGACGATCTCGCGCTTGCCGTCGAGGATTTCGCTGGAGGTTCCGTCCCCCGCGACGAGACCGTCGGACTGCTCCTCGACCTCGCCCGGGCGGTGTACGACTTCGTGGCCGAGCCCGGTGACACTCAGCTTTTCGACGCCGCCTGCGCCCTCGCCGACCGGCTCGGCGGGGAGCAGGAGCGCACGCTGCGGTCCAGGGATCTGGCGGAGCTGGCCGCTGCCCGCGAGGCGGGCCGGACACCCGACACCCGGGCCATGGCGGAGCGCGACGAGGAATACGCACAGCGGTTCGCGGAGCGGGTCAGGGAGGGGCTGCGGGCCCGTGGCCACCGCATCGGCACCGTGCTGACCGGGCTGCCGGTCCCGGCCTGCGAGGAGGGGCTCGACCTGGTGCGGGAGATCGTCGCGGCGATGGCCAGCCGCTTCGGGATCAGCGACGAGGAAGCGGTGCTGCGGGTCACGCACTACTTCAAGGACTGGGACCTCACCGACGACTCGGACACCGGAGACCTCCTCTACATCGGCCACCAGACGCCGGGGGAATGGGCGGGCAGCATCTACCTGGGACTGGACTTCCACGAGGTGCAGCCGGACGCCGACCTCAGCGGCCACGAGCCCCGGCCGCTGCCTCAGTAGCCGGTTCCCGCTCCGCCCGGGCGGAGCGGGAACCGGCCTCCACCGTCCACTCCGTCGCGGCAGTCGCCACCCGGACGGCCTACCCCGCGTCGAAGGGTCCCCGGGCGCGGTCGACGGTGGCCGGGAGATGCTCGTCCCGTACGTGACCGGGGCAGACGGGATGTCCGGAGGATGTCGCCCAGGCCGTCGTCCTGCGACGGCGGACGGACCGCCCCCTGACGCCCGGCCCGGCGCGCCGAGGGGACGAACGGTGCCATAGTGATACGTGTCCCCCGCGGACTCATCCTGTGGAGCCGGAGCTGGAGCGTTGGATGTTCCGCAAGCGCCCTGTACACGACGACGACGAGCTGCTGGCCAGGCTCGGATCGCTGACCGCACAGGCGCGCGAGCTCGCGGAGCAGCAGCGCTCCCGGGTGGAGCTGGCCATCGCCCTGCAGCGCGGCATGCTCCCGGGCGACATGCCCGACGTCCCCGGGTTCCACCTGGCCGCCCGGTACTCGCCCGCCTACGCCGGGCTCAACGTCGGCGGCGACTGGTACGACGCCTTCACGCTGCCCGACGGCCGCATAGGCCTGTCCGTCGGGGACGTGCAGGGTCACACCATCGACGCGGCGGCCTTCATGGGGCAGATCCGCGTCGGCCTGCGGGCGCTCGCGTCCGTCACCAGCGAGCCCGGCGATCTGCTCGCCCGGACCAACGACCTGCTCCTGACCCTGGGCACCGACCTCTTCGCCACCTGCACGTTCATGCGGTTCGACCCCGGCACCGGCACCGTGGAGAGCGCGCGGGCCGGGCACATCCCCTGCGTGTGGGCCACGGCGGACGGGAAATCCGGAGTCTCCGAGGACGAAGGCGGCCCGCCGCTCGGTGTCCAGGAGGGCATGGAGTACCCGGTGACCCGGTACCGGCTCACCACGGGCGGTGTCTTCCTCCTGCTCACCGACGGTGTCGTGGAGGGCCCCTCGCTGCCCGTCGACGAGGGCCTCGACCGGGTCGTGCGGCTCGCCGGCATCGCGGCCGTCGCGGGCATGGAGGCCACCTCGCTGGCAGCCGCCGTGATCAAGAACGCGGCGCTGGTCGGGCACGAGGACGACGCGGCCGTGCTCGTCGTCGGCCACGACCGGCGGGCCGTCGAGCCGTAGGGCGGGAGCCGTGCGCCCCTCGTCTCGCCGACGGGGCGGCGCCGGTGTCTGATGGCTGCTGTGGTGGGTATCGCTGGTTGGCCGCGCCCGCTCGTCCGGGTCCTGGAGACACTTCTCGTCGCGGGCTGCTACTACGCGGGGGGCCGGCTCGGGCTGCTGCGGAACTTGGTCGTGGAAGGCGTGGTGGTCGCCCCCATGTGGCCGCCCACCGGCGTCGCGGTGGCCTGCCTGCTGATCCTCGGGCCGCGCTGCGTGCCCGGCATCGCCCTGGGTGCCCTCCTGGTCGTCATGTCCCTCTCCCCGCTGCGGCCCTCGGCGCTCGGGATCGTCGCCGGCAACACCGCCGCACCCGTCTGCGCCTACCTGATGCTGCGCGCGGTGGGCTTCCGTACGGACCTGAGCCGCGTCCGCGACGGCCTGGCGCTGGTGTTCCTCGGCGCGCTCACCGCCATGCTGGTCAGCGCCGGCGCCGGCGCCGGCATGGCCGTCCTGACCGGCGAACTCGCCACCGACCGCTTCTGGCTCGTCTGGCTGGCCTGGTGGGCGGGCGACGCGATGGGCGTCATCCTCGTCACCCCGCTGCTCCTGCTGCTGTACCGGCTCCGCCGGCCGCCCCCGCGCACCCGATGGGGAGAGGCCGCGACCATGGCCCTGGTCGTCGGCGTCCTGGTACCGCCGATCACCCACAGCCCGGTCAGCGTGCAGTTCCTGGTGTTCCCCCTGCTGATCTGGTCGGCACTGCGCTTCCAGCTGGCGGGCAGCCTGCCGTGCGCACTCTACGCCTCGGTCATGTCCAGCATCACCGCCACGGACCGGTCCGGCTCCTTCACAGGGCTGACCGACGTCGAGGTGGTGGTGAAGCTCCAGGCGTTCAACGGGGCCATGGGCCTGACCGCGCTCCTGCTGTCCGCGGTGATCACCGAACAGCGCAACACCCGGCGCTCGGTGGAACGGGCCTGTCAGGAGCTGGTCGAGGCGTTGCAGCACCTGTCCGCGGGGGAGTCGGGGCGCAAGCGGCCGCTCAGGGAGGAGGACCGCTGAACGGCCGGCCCCCCCCGGCACTCCCGCACTGCGCTCACCGGCGGTGTCCGGGTGCGCGCGGCCGGCATCCGGCACACCCTGGGAGCATGTCCGGTGACCCTGCCATCGTCGTCTATCCGCCCGTCGAGGACGGCGGCCGGCGCGTCCGCTTCGACGGCGCCTTCCTAGGCATGGCCTACACGCTCATCGACATCGCGGAGTTCCTGCGCCGCGCCGGCATGGAGGACGTGGAGGCGTCGGACGTCGAGGCCGCGCAGTGGATCGAATGGCGCGGTGGCGGGCCGCACGACTGGAGTCCGTGACGACACCCGTTCCCGGCGCGGGCGTCAGACGGGCTGCGGGGTGAAGGGGTACATGGCGTCACCGTCCGGCTGGACGACGCCGTAACTGCTCTCGGGAACCTTGTTCCAGACTCCCGGCAGATCGCCGAGGGGCTCCGACACGATCAGGCGGGTGTCGTCGGACGCCTCCCGCAGGAACGGCAGGTCGGGGTGGAGCGCCCGCAGGCTCTCCACGGCCGAGCTGTAGAAGAGCGACCGTGACTCCTGCTGGCTGGAGTAGCGGAAGGCCCACAGCCGCCGTCCGTCGGTCACGGCGACCGTCATCTGCAGCGGGTACTCCACGTGGTGCTCGTGCCCGATCTCCTCCACCAGCCCGGCCATCCGCGCCACGGCCGCCGGCGGATCGTCCTCCAGCCCCAGCGTGAGAGCCAGGTAGAACATCATCTCCGAGTCGGTGGACCCCTCCATGTCGGGAAAGAGCCGCGGGTCCACGGCCAGGGCGAGGTCCCGGCGCAGGCGGTGGAACTCGGCGATCGCGCCGTTGTGCATCCACATCCAGCGGCCGTGGCGGAAGGGATGGCAGTTGGTCTGCTGCACCGGGCTCCCGGTGGAGGCCCGGATGTGCGCGAAGAACAGCGACGACCGGACGTGGCCGGCGATCTCCCGCAGATTGCGGTTGCTCCACGCCGGGCCGATCTCCCGAACGATCGCGGGCGTCCTCATCTCCGGGCCGAACCAGCCGACGCCGAACCCGTCCCCGTTCGTGGTCTCCACACCCATCCGGGAGTGCAGGCTCTGGTCGATCAGGGAGTGCTCGGGCTTGTAGAGGATGGTCTCGAGCAGCACCGGCGTACCCGAGTAGGCGAGCCATCGGCACATCGTCTGCCGCCTCCCTGGTCTTGGGGCACGTGCCGCACGGAGCGCCGCACGTCAGTCGACCGGCCAGGTGTGGACCGGGGCGTTGAGATGCATGTAGTCCATGTACTGCTGGGTCATCCGCCGCAGGGCCTCGTGGCGGCCGACGTGGGTGGAGTCGTCGATGTGATGGAACATCTCCTTCTGCCAGACCGCGCCGTTGCGTCCCGTGACGCACCGCTGCTCGATGATGCCGAGCAGCGGCTCCCGCCAGGCCGCGTCCATGCCGGACAGCTCCAGTCCCCGGTGCGCCAGCGGCAGCAGACGCCGCAGTACGAGTTCGGGCACGGGCACCTCGCCCATGCCGGGCCAGTACAGCAGGGACTCGATGCCGTGCCGGGCCGCGGTGTGCAGATTGTCCTCGGCGACGGAGAACGACATCCGTGACCACACCGGCCGGTCCTCCTCCACCAGGGCGCGGGTGAGCCCGTAGTAGAAGGCGCCGTTGGCGAGGGTGTCGGCCACCGTGGGCCCGGCGGGCAGCACCCGGTTCTCCACCCGTACGTGCGGCTTGTCGTGGGCGACGGCGTAGACCGGGCGGTTCCAGCGGTAGATGGTGCCGTTGTGGAGGGTGAGTTCGCCCAGTTCGGGAATGTCACCGCGGTCCAGCGTCTCCGTCGGATTCTGGTCCTCGCACAGGGGCAGCAGCGCGGGGAAGTAGCGCAGGTTCTCCTCGAACAGGTCGAAGACGCTGTTGATCCACCGTTCGCCGAACCACACCCGCGGCCGCACTCCCTGCGCCTTGATCTCCTGCGGCCGGGTGTCGGTCGCCTGCTCGAACAGCGGGACACGGCTCTCGTGCCACAGTTCCTTGCCGAGCAGGAACGGCGAGTTCGCCGCGAGCGCGACCTGTATCCCGGCGATCGCCTGCGCGGCGTTCCAGTAGTCGGCGAACTCCTCGGGGGACACCTGGAGGTGGAACTGGGTGCTGGTGCACGCGGCCTCCGGAGTGATCGTGTCCGCGTAGGTCCGCAGCCGGTCGACGCCGTCCACCTCGATGTGCAGGTCCTCGCCCCGGGCCGCGAACACCTGGTCGTTGAGCATCCGGTAGCGCGGATTCTCCGACAGCGCGGCCTCGCCGACGTCCGACTGCCGCAGCGTGGGCAGGATGCCGATCATGATCAGGTGCGCGCCGACGGACTTCGCCCGGTCCTCCGCGTGATTCAGGGCGCCGCGGATCTCGGTCTCCCAGGAGTCGGGGCCGCCCGCCGTCAGCCGGCGGGGCGGGACGTTGATCTCCAGGTTGAACCGGCCCAGCTCGGTGGACCAGGCGGGGTCCGCGATGGCCTCCAGCGCGTCGCTGTTGCGCATCGCGGGTTCGGCCTCGTCGTCCACCAGGTTGAGCTCGATCTCCAGTCCCACCTGGGGCCGCTCGGTCTCGAACCGTGACTCGCGCAGCATCTGCGCGAAGGCCTCCAGACACTCCTGCATCTTGATCCGGTACCGGCGGCGGTCCTCGCGGGTGAAGACCAGCGCCGGGACGTCCCGTCCCATCGGCCCTCCCGTGGTTCCCTTCCTCGGACGCCTCTCCACCCCAGCGTCGCACCGCCGGGCGCCCGGCACCACGCGGGGCACCGTGCGGGGCGGCGGGCCGAGGGCGTCGAGGAGACGGCGGGAACGGGACGGCGCCCGCCGCACTCGGTGCGGCGGGCGCCGTGTCCGGCGGGCCTTCGCCCGGCCGGTGCGGGCTCAGAGCTTGCCCGACTCCCGCACCGTGATGGTCGCGGAGGTGCGGCCCGACGGGGAGGAACCGTAGCCCTCGATGGTGTCCACCACGTCCGTACCCTCGACGACCTTGCCGAAGACGACGTGCTTGCCGTCCAGCCACGGGGTGGGAACGGTGGTGATGAAGAACTGCGAGCCGTTGGAGTTCGGACCCGCGTTCGCCATCGAGAGCAGGTACGGGCCGGTGTGCTTCAGCTGGAAGTTCTCGTCCGCGAACTTCTCGCCGTAGATGCTCTTGCCACCGGTGCCGTTGCCCTCGGTGAAGTCACCGCCCTGCAGCATGAACTGCGGAATGACACGGTGGAACGGGGAGCCCTTGTAGCCGAAGCCGTGCTCGCCGGTCGCCAGCTCGATGAAGTTCTTGGCGGTCTTGGGGGTGACGTCCTCGAAGAGCTCGAAGACGATGCGGCCCGCGTCCTTGCCGTCGATGTCGATGTCGAAGAAAACCTTGGAATTGCTCATCCCACCATTGTGACGGGTGTGGTCCGCGAACCGGTAACCGGGCGGCCCGTCAACGGGTGGCGAGCAGCAGCAACGTGTCGATCACGCGGTTGGAGAAGCCCCACTCGTTGTCGTACCAGGCGACCACCTTGACGTGGTGGCCGTCGACCCGGGTGAGTTCCGCGTCGAAGATCGACGAGGCCGGGTTGCCGGTGATGTCCGACGACACCAGCGGGTCGTCCGAGTACTCGAGGACACCGGCGAGCGGGCCCTCGGCCGCGGCACGGTAGGCCGCCAGCACGTCCTCGCGCGTCACCTCGCGGGAGACTGTGGTGTTGAGCTCGACGATCGACCCGACCGGGACCGGCACACGGATCGAGTCGCCCGACAGCTTGCCGTCGAGGTTCGGCAGCACCAGACCGATCGCCTTG
Source organism: Streptomyces flaveolus (assembly GCF_044765825.1). Taxonomy (NCBI): domain Bacteria; kingdom Bacillati; phylum Actinomycetota; class Actinomycetes; order Kitasatosporales; family Streptomycetaceae; genus Streptomyces; species Streptomyces flaveolus. Next base: position 326,147 of record NZ_JBIWKU010000008.1, read on the forward strand.
GCGGCGCCCGTGGTGGTGGGCACGATGTTCACGGCGGCGGCCCGGGCGCGGCGGGCGTCGCGGTGCGGACCGTCCTGGAGGTTCTGCTCCTGCGTGTAGGCGTGCACCGTCGTCATGAAGCCGTGCTCGATGCCGGCGAGCTCGTCCAGCACCGCGGCCAGCGGCGCGAGCGCGTTGGTCGTGCACGAGGCGTTGGAGACGACGGTGTGCACGTCCGGGTCGTAGGCATCGGTGTTGACCCCGTACGCGAGCGTCACGTCGGCGCCGTCCGACGGCGCGCTGACGAGCACCTTCCGGGCGCCCGCGTCGAGGTGGGCGCGCGCGGCCTTGGCCGACGTGAAGCGGCCGGTCGCCTCCAGCACGATGTCGACGCCCAGCTCGGCCCAGGGCAGCTGTGCCGGTTCGCGCTCGGCGAGCACCTTGATCCGGCGGCCGTCGACGACCAGGGAGTCCCCGTCGGCGGTCACCGGGCGGCCGAGCCGGCCGGCCGTGGTGTCGTACGCGAGCAGGCGCGCCAGCGTGGCGGGCTCCGTGAGGTCGTTGACGGCGACGACCTCCAGGTCACTGCCGCGTTCGAGCAGGGCGCGCAGCACATTGCGTCCGATGCGGCCGAATCCGTTGATGGCGATGCGAGTCATGAGTGTGTCCCTTCGTCTCGCCACCCAGACTGGCGCGGGGCGCACACCCGGGACAGCGGCGCGATCGCCACGGTTCGCAAGGATCCCGCCAGGCCGGTGGGCGAGGGTCACTCGCCCTGGGCGAAGGTCCGCCGGTACTGGGTCGGCGTGGTGCCGAGGATGCGCTGGAAGTGCAGCCGCAGATTCGTGGCGGTGCCGAGACCGACGTCGTCGGCGATCTGCTCCACGCTGCGCTGCGATCGTTCCAGCAGCTCACGCGCCATGTCGATGCGGGCGCGCATGATCCACTGCATCGGCGTGTACCCCGTGTCCTCGACGAAGCGCCGGGACAGGGTGCGCGGCGACACCGCCGCGTGCCGGGCCAGCGTCTCCAGGGTGAGGGGCTCGCCCAGCCGGTGCAGCGCCCACTCGCGGGTGGCGGCGAACCGCTCGCCGAGCGGCTCGGGCACGCTGCGCGGCACGTACTGCGCCTGGCCCCCGCTGCGGTAGGGCGCCGCCACCAGGCGCCGGGCCGCGTGGTTCGACGCGGCCACCCCGAGGTCGCCGCGCAGGATGTGCAGGCACAGGTCGATGCCGGAGGCGGCGCCCGCCGACGTGAGCACCCGGCCCTCGTCGACGAACAGCACGTTCTCGTCGACCCGGACCAGCGGATGCCTCGCCGCCAGCGCCCGTGTGTAGTGCCAGTGCGTCGTGGCCCGCCGGCCGTCGAGCAGGCCCGTGGCGGCGAGCGCGAAGGCGCCCGTCGAGATGGCCGCGAGCCGCGCGCCCCGGTCGTGGGCGGCGACCAGCGCGTCGACGACGGCCGGCGGCGGGTCCTCGCGGTCCGGGAACCGGTAGCCGGGCAGGAACACGAGGTCGGCCCACGTGAGCGCGTCGAGGCCGTGGGCGACGTGGTACGACAGGCCGTCGCCGCCGGTCACGAGGCCGGGCGTCGCGCCGCACACCCGCACCTCGTACGGCATGCTGGCGCGGGTCGTGAACACCTGCGCGGGAATGCCGACGTCGAGCGGCTTGGCACCCTCGAGCACAAGGACGGCGACGCGACGCAGGCGGGGGGCTGGCACGGTGACAGGGTATGCGGACACGCCCTGGGCCGTGTCCGCACGGCCCTAGGGACCGGCATGGACCTGGCAGGCCCACAGGCTGGGCGTCTCGGGGTACAGGTCGCGCAGTGCGCGTACCGTCGCGTGCAGGGCCCCGGCCGTACGGGCCACGTCCAGCGAGCCGCCGCCGGTGTGCAGTGCCTCGTACACGCCCCGCGCGACCTCGGCGCCGATGGCGTCCACGACGTGCCACAGGGAGCCGACGACGTGCGGGAAGCCCGCCATCTGCAGGGCGCTGACGATGTGGACGGCCTCGTCGGCGAGCTCCGGGCTGCTGCGCAGGGTGTCGCAGGCGGAGAGGTACGCCAGCCGCGCGGACGGCAGCCGGAGCCGCGCGAGGTCGCGGACGGTCAGCGGAGGCTCGGTGGCGTCGTGCAGCACCAGCCGGCTCTCGGACGGGCGCTCCAGATCACTGAGGGCATGGCAGGCGAAATGCGCGTGGGCGTGGCGGGGCAGGGCGGAGACGACCGCGGAGCGCGTGGCCGCGGTGTCCGCCAGCACCGCGGCACCGGGCAGCAGTCCGGCCAGGTGCTCCGTCTCGCGGCGCGCGCCGGGCAGGGGAGCGGCGCCGGCGGCCTCCGCGACGCCGACCACGAGGGTCGTGGTGCCCGCGGGCCGCGCGACACGCTGCCGGGCGTGGTGCAGGGCCCGCAGCGTCGGCGTGTACGAGGACGTCACCCGGTCGAGTGCTCCGGACACGCCGCCTGTGGGGGCCGCCGCGTGCAGCGGCAGCGTGCCCAGGGCGCCGCCGGGCGACCACCACACGCGGGGCCACGGCCCGGCGGGCCGGGCCGGGAGGCCCAGGTGGTCCAGGACCGGGCCGGTGACCGTCCGCCACAGCCAGTCGAGGGTGTCCCGGACGACCTGCTGGGCGCGCCGCGCGTGCTTGCGTGAGGTTCCGGGCGTCTCGATGCGCACGAGCGCCTCCTCGAACGCCTCCCGGTGTGCCGCCGTCGTCCGCGCATCGAGACCGGGCAGCGGCACGGCGTCGACGGAACGCCCGGTGACGACGAGGGCGTCGCTGCCGTAGGGGGAGACGTTGACCAGGACCACCGGGCCGGCCGCGGCCGTCGCCCGCAGCTCGCTCTCGTCCCACTCCCGCACCGGGCGCAGCAGACCGAGGCCGGGATGCTCGGCACGGATGCGGCGCGTGAGTTCCTGCCATTCGGCGGCCAGCCGCTGGCGCCGGTCGGCCCGCGCGTCCGCGGCGCGGGACGGACGCGCCGGGCCGCCCGGGAGTCGGTCCGTGAACTCCTCGCTCAGCCGCTCCCGGCCCTCGGTCGCCGTGTCGAGCGCCGCCCGGAGCTCCTCGAACCGGTCGGCGAGTCCGGGCGCCTTCTCCCGGAGCCGGGTGAGGTCGCTGTCCGCGTCGAAGGCATGGGACAGCAGGACGCCCCTGGCCTGCTCGAGGAGACCCACCGCGAGCCCGGGCCGGCCGCAGCGCACCGCACAGGCGGCCGCGGCGGCGCCGAGGCCGACGGTCCGGCCGAGCAGCAACTCCTGGTCGTCGCGCAGCAGATGGCGCGGCGCGACGGAGTGCAGCAGGTCGACCGCCCGCACATAGCCGTCCAGGGCGCGGTCCCACACGCCGAGCTCCGCCCACAGGTCGCCGCAGGCCCGCGCGGCGTTCAGCCGTTCCGAGGGCGGGCACTGCCGCTCCAGGGCGGCCGTCCGGAACACCTCGGCCGCCTCCGCCAGGTCGGCGTCGCGGCTCCGGCCGGTGCTCCGGTCCCGCAGGACGGCCCCCAGGTTCGTCAGCCGCAGCGCGCGCCGCGGGTGACCGGGCGGGGTGACCTCGACCGCCCGGCGCAGCAGGGCGACCGCCTCGGCCCGGGCGCCGGGCGACACCAGGGAGCCGAGGCCCGACAGACGGGAGTCGGCGGCCACCGTCAGCGCGGCGGGCAGCTCGGGCGAGTCACCGGGCAGCGCCGCGACGACCGCGTCGGCCAGCCGGCGCGCCTCCCGGACGTCAGCGGGCCGCCACGCCCGCTCGCAGCGGGCCATCAGGGCCATGGCCAGGTTGTGGCGTCGGCGCGGCAGGAGCGGGTCGTCCGCCGGGGTCAGCGCGAGTGCCTGCCGGAACAGCGCGACGGCTTCGTCGAGCCGGGCGGCCGGGTCGGGGGCACGCTCGAAACCGGTCATCACGCTGATCCCCGTGGAGCCGAGCAGCGTCGCGCGGTGCGCGCGGCCCATCCCGGGCAGCCGTCCGGCACGGTGCCGGCACTCCTGTGCCTCGCGCAGGTCCTCGTCGTCGCCCGACAGTCCGTGGCGCAGTCCCAGGGCCATCCCGAGGTTCAGCAGCCGCACGCCGAGCACCTCGTGCCCGTCAGGGGTGAGCGCCACGCCCTCCCGCAGCGCTTCGATCGCCTCGTTCAGCTCCGCCGGACGGCCGCTGTGCTGGTAACTGTCGCTCAGCACCAGGCCGAGATCGCACAGCGTCACGGGCCGCTCCGGGTGACCCGGCGGCAGCAGCGACTCGGCCCGCCGCAGGAACGCGAGGGCCTCGGCCAGGTCCGCGCGGTTGCCCTCGGGGTCCAGCCGGTAGCGGGCGTGCAGGGCCATCGCGGGTGCGAGCAGCCGCGTCGCCGTGCGGGGCGTCGCCTGCGTGGACACGGCCGCCACGGCGGACAGATGCGAGATCGCCGCGTCCAGATCGGCGGGATCGCCGCTCAGCGCGTAGCGGGCCCGCAGCGCGTTGCCCAGCGCGGCGCGTACGCCGACGCCCTGCTCGGGGTCCTGCGTCGCGTTCAGGGCCTCGGTGAACACCGCGACCGCCTCGTGCAGATCGTGCGGTCGGCCGGCCCGCTGGTAGCGAAGGACAAGTGCGAGGCCCAGGTTGACGCCTGCCGCGGCCGGGCCCTTAGGGTCGCCGGGAGCGGCCCGGCGGAACAGGTCCACCACCTCGTCGCACTCCTCGACGGTGCCGCCCTCCCGGTTGCGCAGCGCGAGCAGCGTGGCGCCCAGGGTGCTCAGGCAGTGGGCCAGGTGCGGGCTGCCGGCGGGGAGTTGGGCCAGCACGTCGCGGGCGATGCCGGCCGCTTCGTACAGGTCCTCCGGGTCGTGCGCGCGCTGATAGCGGTCCAGGAGCTGGATGCCCAGATTGCTGAGCGCCGGGAGCCGGTCGGGGGAGTGGCCGGGGAGGGCCTTGAGGGTGCGGTGGGTGAGCAGGAGCTCGGTGTCCGGGCCGGCCTCCGCGCCGTCCCGCTCGCGGAGGGACAGCGCGTGGGTCAGATCGGCGATCCGGGCGCCGTACGCGGGGTCGTCCTCCGGGGTCGCGAGGACGGCGAGGCTGCCCGCGGCGACGGCCGTGGCGAGCAGCACCTCGCGGCTCGGTGCCGAGGCGCTCACCCGCTCGGCCAGTGCGTACAGACGCAGGTCGTCCTCGGTGGCGTCGCGCGGCGGCCGGTGCTGCCGGCCCTCGGCCGCGATCAGGGACGCGGCGCACTGTGCCGACCACTCGGCGACACCGTCGGCGTCCGCCGGGTCGGGGAGGTCGGCGGGGTCGGCGGCGGCGAAGCCGGCCGCCAACTGCGGTGGCACGAGCCGGGGATCGGCCACCCACACGGGGAAGAGCAGCGTGCCGGCCATCGCTCCGTGGATGCTGCCCTCGACGCCGGAGGTGGCCGACGCGCGGGCGACGCACAGCCATCCGGCCACGTGCCGGGCCTCCAGATCGGTCCTCGGGTCCGTGGCCCGCAGCAGCGCCCGCAACTCGGCGTCCGCGGCCGGGCCGAACACCACGTCCGGGTCCGCCCCCGTGGCCGCGGTGCCGGCCCGCGCGAGGCGTGCGCTGACGGCCTGTACGAACCGGTCCCGGTCGTCCCTCACCCTGTCGTCCCCCTGCAGTCGACTCCGGCGGCTTGGCGACTCACTCTCCACTGTGCCCTTCCTGAGGCACACTGGGACCATGACCGTATCGCCCGGCGTTCCCGAACTCGTGCACCGTCAGGCGGCGTTGTGCGCCCTGCTCGGCTCCCGGGAGGAGATGCAGCGGCCCGGCGTCGGGGAGGCGGCCGAGCGTGCGCGGGATCTGCTGCGCGCGGGCGCGGGAGCCGACGAACTCGCCGCCTGCTTCGACGCCCTCGACCACGCCCTGCGCCGGGCCGGGTACGCGGGCGGGCTGCTCGTCGCGTCCCGGGGCGTCGGGGTGCCCGGCGTGACCACGCACCTCAAGGTGGCCGTGTGCCCCGGACCGGCACGCTGCAGCCGCACCGAACGCGTCCGCGACCTGCTGCCCGCCCCGCACTGCGCCGTCCACGACGCACGCATGCACAAGGCGCGCCTGCGCCCCGACCGGTGACCGCGCCAGGGCCGCCGACACCGTGAACCCCCTCCTCGCCACTCTGGGCGGCAAACTCACCGAGCGCTGGCTGAACCTGCTGGTGCTGCCCGGAGCGCTCTTCCTCGCCGTCGCGGCCGTCGGCACCCGCCTCGGGCACCGTCACTGGCACGACGTCGACCGGCTGCGCGACACGCTGGACGACCTCGCCGCCCGGCCCGCGCTGGACCGGACCGGCACCGCCGCACTCCTGGTGGCGTTCGTCCTGCTGACCGCCGCGGCGGCGGCGCTCGCCGCGCAGTTCCTCGGCGGCGCGATCGAGCGGTACTGGCTGCGTTCGGGCCGCGACCCGCTCTCGCGCGCCCTCACCGCGCGACGGCGGCGCCGGTGGACCCGGAGGGACGCCGAGCTCGAAGGGGCGGTGGCCCGCACCGCTCCGGCCGGCAGGGGAGCGGACGGTGCGCTGACGGTCCCCGCGGACGTGTGGGCGCGGATCCAGGACCTCACCGAGGCCCGCGACCGCATCTCGCTGCGCGCGCCGGTGCGGCCCTGCTGGTACGGGGACCGCATGCAGGCGGTGGCGGACCGCGTCGAGGACGCCTACGGTGCCGACCTCGCGGCGCTGTGGCCCCGGCTGTGGCTGATCCTCCCCGAACCCGCCGTACGGCAGATCCAGTCGTCCCGCGACTCCTTCGGCGCCGCGGGACGGCTCGCGGCCTGGTCGGCCGGCTACGCCCTGGTCGCCTGCTGGTGGTGGCCGGCCGCGCTGCCCGCCGTCGCCTGCGCCGCCGTGTCCCGGGCACGGGCCCGGGCGGCGCTGGAGGCGCTGGCGGAACTCGTCGAGGCCGCCGTCGACGTCCACGGCAGGGAACTGGCCGCCCGGGTCGGCCTGGTGGCCCCGGACTCGGCCGGGCCGCTGGCCGCCGCCACGGGCGACCGGATGTCGGAGCTCTTCCGGAAGGCCGGCTGAGGCCGTGGCGGGACCGGCCCGGCCGCCGGATCAGTCCAGACCGAGGACGTCCATGGTGTGCTCGGCCATGCGGCGCTCTCCCAGGGCGTTGGGGTGGACGGGGACCAGGTTCTGGCCGAACAGCAGCGGTTCGATCCACCGGGTGCCGGCGGCCTTGCAGGCGTCGTGCCCCTCGGAAGCCCCGGCGAAGTCCACGTAGGTGACGCCGGTCTCCGCGGCGGCGCGCTGGACGACCGCGTTGAGGTGCGCCTGGATGCCCCGCAGATAGGGCACGTCACCGGAGGCGATCGGCAGCTTCAGGAAGCAGGCCGGATCGGCGGTGGCCGGCACGATCCACGGGTAACCCAGGGCCGCCACACGGGCGTTGGGTGCCTTCGCGCGGACGCTGCGCAGAGCTTCCTTGAGGGCGGGGTAGGTGTTCGCCTCGATCTGGTCGTCGAAGGACGTGCCGTGCTTGTCCTTGCAGGGGCTCCCCTTGCCGCCGCTGAGCAGGCCCGCGGTGCCGCAGGCCGTCACCGCGTTGATGAACGTGCCGTTGTCGTTGCCGCCGATGGTCAGCGTCACCAGGTCCGTTCCCGCGCCGAGCGCGTCCACCTGGGGGGCGACGCCCGGGTACTGGGCCTGCGTGAAGTGCTTCGTCTCGGCGGCGCCGCAGGTGACGTCGTCGAGGCGGGCGCCCGTCCGGGAGGCGATGACGTGCGGGTAGTTCGCGGTGGATCGCAGACACAGCAGGTTCGTCGGGTCCACGGGCAGGACGCCGGAGCCGGCGCTGTAGCTGTCGCCGAGGGCGACGTAGTCGAGGGACGGTGTGGTGTCGGCGGCGGCAGCGGTGACACTGAGGGCCAGCGTGCCGACCGCGGCGGCTGTCGCGGTCATGACACGGCGCACGGCATGCTTCGGCATGTGCTCTCTCTTCTCAAGAAGCGGACACGCGAAAGCGGGCACGGCGGTGCCCGCGCAGGCGTGCTGATCGGTGAGAATGCGGCGGCTCGAGCGAGGGAACGTGGAGTACCGAACGCGAGTTACCAATCGGTTCTACCGTTAAGTAATGTGCCCGCGGTCTCATCACCGCGTCAACGTTGTCGACTGAACTTCTTGCAGCGGACCCGCCCGTGCCCTACGACGCCTGACGGCACCCGTGGAGAGCCCGGGCTGTTCTAAAGTGGCCTTCACCAGTGCAGACGACTGCGGATCAGTGAGGTAGTCACCAACCATGCCGACCGAAACGTTTGAGTTCCAGGTAGAGGCGCGTCAGCTCCTGCAGCTGATGATCCACTCGGTCTACTCGAACAAGGACGTCTTCCTGCGCGAGCTCGTCTCCAACGCCTCCGACGCGCTGGACAAGCTGCGCCTGGCCGCCCTGCGGGACGACTCGCTCGACGTCGACGTGAGCGACCTGCACATCGAGCTCGACATCGACAGCCAGGCCCGTACCCTCACCGTGCGGGACAACGGCATCGGGATGTCGTACGACGAGGTGACGCGGCTCATCGGCACCATCGCCAACTCGGGCACGGCCGCGTTCCTCAAGGAGCTGCGAGAGGCTCAGGACGGCGACGGGACCGACGGGCTCATCGGGCAGTTCGGCGTCGGCTTCTACTCGGGCTTCATGGTGGCCGACGAGGTCACCCTCGTGACCTGCCGCGCCGGCGAGACCCAGGGCACGCGCTGGACCTCGCGCGGCGAGGGCACGTACACCCTGGAAACGGTCGACGAGGCGCCGCAGGGAACCGCCGTCACCCTCCACCTCAAGCCGGCGGACACCGAGAACCAGCTCCACGACTACACCTCCCCCTGGAAGGTGAAGGAGATCGTCAAGCGGTACTCGGACTTCATCACCTGGCCCATCCGCCTCGTCGGGGAAACCGGAGACGGCGGCGAGCCCGGTGAGGCGGAGACCCTCAACTCGATGAAGGCCCTGTGGGCGCGCCCGCGCGACGAGGTGTCCGACGACGAGTACCACGAGCTGTACAAGCACCTCAGCCACGACTGGCGCGAGCCGCTGGAGACGATCCGGTTCCAGGCGGAGGGCACCTTCGAGTACCAGGCCCTGCTCTTCGTCCCCTCCCACGCCCCGCACGACCTGTTCACCCAGGGGCACCGGCGCGGCGTGCAGCTCTACGTGAAGCGCGTCTTCATCATGGACGACTGCGAGGAACTCCTCCCGCCCTACCTGCGCTTCGTCAAGGGCGTCGTCGACGCGCAGGACCTCTCGCTCAACGTCTCCCGCGAGATCCTCCAGCAGGACCGCCACATCCGCATGATCCAGCGCCGCCTGACCAAGAAGGTCCTGTCGACGCTCAAGGACATGAGGGCGTCCGCGCCGGACCGCTACGCCACGCTGTGGCGGGAGTTCGGTGCCGTCCTCAAGGAGGGCCTGATCACGGACTCCGAGAACCGCGAGGCGATCCTCGCCGTCTCCTCGTTCGCCACCACGCACGACGCCGAGGCGCCGGTCACGCTGAAGCAGTACGTGGAGCGGATGAAGGAGGGACAGGACACCGTCTGGTTCATGACGGGCGAGTCCCGGCAGGCCATGGAGGCGTCCCCGCACATGGAGGCCTTCCGGGCCAAGGGCGTCGAGGTCCTGCTGCTCACCGACCCGGTGGACGAGGTGTGGACCGACGCGGTGGGCGAGTACGAGGGCAAGCGGCTGCGGTCGGTGACCAAGGGCGAGATCGACCTCGACGGCGGCGAGGACGAGAAGACCGACGCCGAGAAGGACCGGCGGAGCGAGGAGTACGCAGGGCTGCTCGGCTGGATGACCGAGCACCTGGGCGAGGACGTCAAGGAGGTCCGCCTCTCCTCCCGCCTCACGGTCTCCCCGGCCTGTGTCGTCTCCGACGCCGACGACCTCACGCCCGCGCTGGAGAACATGTACCGGGCGATGGGCCAGGAGGTCCCCCACGCCAAGCGCATCCTCGAACTCAACCCGGAGCACCAGCTGGTGAAGGCCCTGAACCGGGCCTACACCGAGCGCGAGGACCGCACGGAGGTCACCGAGACCGCCGAACTCCTCCACGCCCTCGCGGTGCTCGCCGAGGGCGGCCGGCCCCAGGAGCCGGCCCGGTTCGTCAAGCTCGTGGCGGACCGCCTGGAGCGCACCCTGTAGGCACGCGGGACGGCAGGCTGAGGGCGCCCCCCGGCCGCCCTCAGCCGCCGTACTCGATGGCCACCCCGCCGACGCCGGTCGTGAGCGGTCCGCTGCAGCCCACGCCGGCCGAACTGGTCCCGCCGGGCGACACGTAGATCCAGTTCGAGTAGCTGTCGACGGACCACCCGCAGATCGCGCGCACCGAGAACGCGTGCGGCTGCGTCCCGGGGTTGTGGCACTCGCCGTAGGCCGTGTCATGGGCGATCCAGGTGTGGCACTGCAGCACATTGCCCTCGGCGGCCGCGGGTGAGGCGGTCACGAGACCGACCGTCCCCGTCAGAGCGACCGCGGCCGCTCCGGTGACGAGTGCGCGCTTCCAGAGAACCTTCATGTCATGCCCTTCCGTTCACCGACGTTGCGTCCAGTGAAGGCCCTGGGCGCGCCGGCGTGAACCTGTGACCTGACAGGGAGGGCCCGGGCCGCGCACCGCCGCCCGGAGCTGAGAGGGTGAGGGCATGCGTCTGTACGAAGAACGTCTCGGCGTCCCGAGATCCGCGTTCTGGGTCGCCGCTCTGCTGAGCGTGATGGCCGCCGTCGTCCTGCTGCCCTTCGGGCCCGTCGCCGCCGTCACCGGGCTGGCGGTCGTGGCGGCCCTCACCGCACTGGGGCTGCACGCCTACGGCGCCGCCGCCATCGTGGTGACGGACCGGCACCTGACGGCCGGGCAGCTCCGGTTCCCGCTCACCGCCCTCGGACTGGCGGAGATCCTCGACGCCGAAGAGGCGTTCCTGTGGCGCACCCGGCGGGCCGACGTCCGCGCGAAGATGCTGCTGCGCAGCCACATCCCGACGGCCCTGCGCATCGAGATCGACGACCCGGACTGCCCCGCCCCCTACGTGTACCTCTCCACGCGGCAGCCGACCACCCTCCTCGCCGTGCTGTCCTTCGCCCGCCGCTGACCGGGTTGTCCGGGCCACCGGGTCCTCAGGGGATCTTCACCCAGTCGAGTGTGCGTTCCACCGCCTGCTTCCAGCCGGCGTAGCCCTCCGCGCGCTGCTCGTCGGTCCACCGGGGCTCCCAGCGCCTGGACTCGTGCCAGTGCGTGCGCAGTTCGTCGGTGTCCCGCCAGAACCCCGTGGCCAGCCCCGCCGCATAGGCGGCGCCCAGCGCGGTGGTCTCCGCGACGACGGGACGGCTGACCGGGACGCCGAGGACGTCGGACTGGATCTGCATGCAGAGGTCGTTGGCGGTCACACCGCCGTCGACCTTGAGCACGTCGAGATGGACCCCGGAGTCCTGCTCCATGGCCTCCACGACGTCGCGGCTCTGGTAGCAGATGGCCTCCAGGGTGGCCCGGGCCAGGTGCGCGTTGTCGTTGTAGCGGGCGAGGCCGACGATCGCCCCGCGGGCGTCGGAGCGCCAGTACGGCGCGAAGAGGCCGGAGAAGGCGGGGACGAAGTACATGCCGCCGTTGTCGTCGACGGTGCGGGCGAGGTCCTCGCTCTCGGCGGCGGTCTTGATGATCTTCATCTGGTCGCGCAGCCACTGCACGGCGGAGCCGGTCACCGCGATGGAGCCCTCGAGCGCGTACACGACGGGGTCGTCGCCGAATCGGTAGGCCACCGTGGTGAGCAGACCGTGCTGGGAACGGACCAGTTCCGTCCCGGTGTTGAGCACCAGGAAGTTGCCGGTGCCATAGGTGTTCTTGGCCTCGCCGGGGCGGAAGCACACCTGCCCGACCGTGGCCGCCTGCTGGTCGCCGAGGACCCCGCCGATCGGGAGGGGAGCGCGCAGCGGCCGGGTCGTCCGGGTCACCCCGTACGCCTCGGGGTGCGAGGAGGCGTTGATGGCCGGCAGCATCGCCCGGGGGATGCCGAAGAAGCCCAGCAGCTCGTCGTCCCAGTCGAGCGTCTCCAGGTTCATCAGCATGGTGCGGCTGGCGTTCGTCACGTCGGTGGCGTGGATGCCGCCGTCGGGCCCGCCCGTCAGGTTCCACAGGACCCACGCGTCGGTGTTGCCGAAGAGCGCGTGGCCCCGTTCCGCCGCTTCGCGTACGCCGTCGACGTTCTCCAGGATCCACTGGATCTTGCCGCCGGAGAAGTACGTCGCCGGGGGCAGGCCCGCCTTGCGCCGGATGACGTCGCCCTTGCCCGAGCGTTCGAGGTTCGCCGCGATCGCGTCGGTGCGCGTGTCCTGCCACACGATGGCGTTGTAGTAGGGGCGGCCGTTGCGGGGATCCCAGACCACCGTGGTCTCACGCTGGTTGGTGATGCCGATCGCCTGCAGGTCGGTCGCCGAGAGGCCGCCGTAGCGGAGGGCGTTCTGCATCACCGAGTTGGTGCGCTCCCAGATCTCCACCGGGTCGTGCTCCACCCACCCGGAACGCGGGAGGATCTGGGCGTGCTCCAGCTGGTGCTTCGCCACCTCGTTGCCGCCGTGGTCGAAGATCATGAATCGGGTGCTGGTGGTCCCCTGGTCCACCGCGCCGACGAAGTCCGCCATGATGTCTGCCTCTCCAGCCGGTGTGGTCAGTCCGCGGGTGCCGGGACCCGTCCCGGAGGCTCGGGTTCGGCGGTGGGCAGGAAGCGGCCGATGAACGCCTTGTACAGACCCGCGCCGAGCACGCCACCGATCAGCGGCGCGACGATCGGCACCCAGAAGTAGAAGTTCCCGTACTGATCCCGCCACGCTCCGCCGTACCCGGTGATGAAACTGGCCAGCCGGGGACCGAAGTCGCGGGCCGGGTTGATGGCGTAGCCCGCGTTCGTACCGAAGGCCATGCCGATCGCCACCACGACCAGGCCGATGATGAAGGGGGCCAGGTTCGCCCCCGGCGGCGAGTTCAGCAGGTCCGTGAGGGCCATGATCAGCAGCAGCAGGATGGCGGTGCCGATGACCTGGTCGCGAAAGGCGCCCCACTCGTGGACCGGGAGAGCGGTGTTCCCGTTGGCGGGGAGCGTGGAGAACACGAACTGCGTCTTGAGGGTGTGGCCGGGGTCGGCCTTCGCCAGCGCTTCGGTGTAGTTCCAGCGGACCAGCAGAGCGGCCACGAAGGCCCCGGCCGTCTGGGCCAGCACGTAGGGCGCCACCTTGCGCCACGAGAACCCCTTGAACACGGCGAGGGCGACGGTCACCGCGGGGTTGAGGTGAGCACCGCTGAGCCGCGCCGCCACGTAGACGCCCAGGGTGACGCCAAGCCCCCACGCCCAGGAGATGCTGTCGTGGTTCCCGAGGCCGCCTGGCGGGTCCGTGAGGGCTCCGCCCGCGACCACCTGGGCGACCACGCCGCAGCCGAAGAGAATGAGGATCATCGTGCCGGCGAATTCAGCCGACATTTCTCCGATCAACGGAGACCGCTTGTTCCGCTCAGCCATGACAGCTCGCCTTCCGCCGGCTGGGCCGGCCGTCGATCACTCGAGCGACCTCTGTCACGCTAGGGCCGATCGAGGACGGGCGCATGCCGGACGCAACGGCGGCACCACGGGCCGTCGACCGCGAACTCCGCGCCTCAGCACCGCGTTTCGGAGCGGGAGCCGCCGGCCGGGCGGGGTGACAAAAGGCTCGCGCACGCTGCGCCGTACGGGTTTCGGCATGGACCGGTGTTCGAGGGCAACCTTGTGAGCGGGTTGTGAGTCTTCTGATCGATCACACCGTGATCGGACCCACGAGGAGACCATCATCAGCGCCATACGCAAGACCCTGACCGCCACCGCCGTCGTCGGTGCCGTCCTCGCGGGCTCCGCCGCCTGCGGCACGGTGGAGCAGCTCTCCGCCGGCAAGAAGCTCGACCAGGCCTTCGAGGAGCTCGGCAAGAAGAAGACGCTCTCCTTCGAGCTCGACATGGACACCGACGTCGCGTCGCTGAAGGCGCTCGACGCCGCATCCGAGCCCGCGCCCGGCGAGGAGATCCCGGACGAGGCCGCCGAGCTGATCAGCGACGCGAAGATCACGGTCACCGTGGAGTCGAAGAAGCCGCTCGACGAGTCCGGCGAGAAGGACGTCGTCGGCATGGCCATGAAGGTCAGCAGCTCGGACGGCGACCTCGTCGAGTACCGGATGATCGGCGACTACGTCTACGTCCGTTCCGACGTCGAGACCCTCGGCAAGGCGATGGGCAGTCCCATGCCGTCCATCGAGGATCTGCCCCCGGAGGCCGGGGGGCTCAAGGACGCCCTCGAGGGCAAGTGGGTGAAGATCAGCACCAAGGAGATGGAGGACGTCGCCGCCGAGGGGGAGGAGGGCGGGGACGCTCCCGGGCCCGGGCCGACCCTCGACGCCAAGACGCAGAAGAAGCTCATGAAGGCGCTGCGCGAGGTCGTCGCCCGCGAGGTGGAGCTGAAGACGTCCGACGGCAAGGACGGCGTCGAGCACGTCACCGCCACCGCTCCCTTCCGCACGCTGATCACCGAGCTGCTGGGCGAGATCCGCCCGCTGGCGAAGGACCTGCCCCCGGGCATGGAGCTGCCGACGGACAAGGACCTCAAGGACGCCCCCGACACCGATGCGACGGCGGACTTCACGCTCAAGAACGGCGAGCTGACCGAGGTGGACATCGACCTCGCCAAGCTCGCGGAGGACGCCGACGTCAAGAAGCTGGGCGTGACCCTGCGGATCACCGACGGCACCCGCCCCACCGCCCCGGCCGGTGCCACCGAGCTGGATCCGGCCGCACTCATGGGGGGCCTCTTCGCCGGCCCGGGGACGGACGAGGGGGAGTTCGCCGAGAGCGGCCTCACCGACCCGGACTTCCCGGAGGACGAGTTCTGACCGCGCCGAGCGCGATCGGTGCGGACACCGCACTCCTACGGTGAGCGGCCGCGCGAGTGCGGTCCGTCCGCTCAGCGGCCCCCGCGCCGTTCACGGCCCGGGCCGGACGACGCCGTAGGTGACGAGCGCCGGGGTCCGCCGCCGCACCGGGGTGCGCGGGCTCCGCGACCACCGGCCGATCCCGGTGCGGTTGAGGTGCGACGCGGCGGCGCACCCACCGGGCGAAGACCCGCCGGATCGCACGCAACGCCGGGCTCACCGCCACCGCGGCCCTGACCGTCTGGCCGGCCGCCAGGTGTGATCGAGCGCAGCCCTCGATCGTGATGACCGCCGACGCGCCGGAGGACCCCGGGTGTCCGCGACACATCCTGACGGCGGCTGGGGCGCGCGGCGGGCCCGCCGCCTGCGCCCCCCGCCCGACCTCGGTCTCACACGGTGTCGCTCCCGGTCGGGCTCGGACACACCTGCCGCACGGACCGGCCGGGAAGCACGGCTGCGGGCCCGTGAACCGGCCCGGCGCGCGAACACCCCCGGGGCTCAGGGCCGTCGACTGCCGCGCGGTCGCCGGCCACCGGCGGCCGTCGAACAAGGCGATCGACCGCTCACGCGCCGGACAACGGCCGCTGCTCCCGCTCGACATCGCCGCCAGGGCCCCACGGCGGGACCCAGCCGCCGCCGGCCGGCCGGATGCCGGCCGTGGCGGCCGGGCGGGAATGGCGTGATGCCATGCGGTGGACCGATAAACCGCATTCAACGGATTGTCACTGCTTCGAGGTAAGCATCCCGTCTCCCTGGTCGATGCGGCCATTCCAGCGGCTAGCTTTCTGCAGGCAGATGGATTCCCGTGATCCCTCCTTCTCGATGCCCACTCCTCCCTGTCTCCCGGTCGGCGCACCCGTGTGCGTCGGTCGACCCGCCGTGCAAGGAGAAAGCCTCCCGATGTCCGTCGACAGCCTTCCGGAAGCTCAGACCCCACCCGACACGCCACAGCAGTCCCTGAGTACCGCCGCTGCCCGCAACCTCACCACCACCACCAAGTCCGCCCCGCAGATGCAGGAGATCACCTCCCGCTGGCTGCTGCGCATGCTGCCCTGGGTCGAGGCCGACGGCGGCGCCTACCGGGTCAACCGACGGTTGCGGCACACCCTCGGCGACGGGCGCATCGAGTTCGTCCAGGAGGGCGCCACGGTCCGGGTGGTCCCGCGGGAGCTCACCGAGCTGGCCCTGCTGCGCGGATTCACGGACACGGACGTCCTCACCGCCCTCGCCGACCGCTGCACGCAGCGCGACTTCGCGGCGGGCGAAGTCCTCGTCGAGCGCGGCAGTCCCGCAGACCGCATCCACCTCATCGCCCACGGCCGGGTCAGCCAGACCTCTGAGGGCAAGTACGGTGGAGAGATCGCCATCGCGGTGCTCGCGGACGGCGACCACTTCGGCGAGAAGGCACTGTCGGACTCCGACGCCCGGCACGACTGCACGGTCACCGCCGAGACCTCCGGCACCCTCCTCACCCTGTCCCGAGCCGACTTCACCTCGGTCCAGGCCTCCGCGCCGCATCTGCGGGCCCACGTCGACGAGTTCACCTCCCGGACGCGGCAGCGGCAGAACAAACACGGCGAGGCCGAGATCGCCCTGTCGGCCGGCCACGTCGGCGAGACCGAACTGCCCGGGACCTTCGTCGACTACGAACTGCAGCCGCGCGAGTACGAGCTCTCCGTCGCCCAGACCGTTCTGCGGATCCACACGCGGGTCGCCGACCTCTACAACGGTCCGATGCATCAGACCGAGGAGCAACTCCGGCTCACCGTCGAGGCCTTGCGTGAGCGGCAGGAACACGAGCTGATCAACAACCGCGAGTTCGGGCTGCTGCACAATGCCGACTTCAAGCAGCGCATCCAGTCCCGCACCGGCCGGCCGACCCCGGACGACATGGACGATCTGCTCTGCCGTCGGCGCGGCACCAAGATGTTCCTCGCCCACCCCAGGACCATCGCCGCCATCGGACACGGCTTCAACGCCTGTGGTCTCTACCCCGACCACGTCGACCTCGGCGGGCAATCCGTCCCCGCCTGGCGGGGCGTCCCCATCCTGCCCTGCAACAAGATCCCGATCAGCAAGGAGCAGACCAGCTCCATCATCGCGATGCGCACCGGCGAGAAGAACCAGGGCGTCATCGGCCTGCGGCAGACAGGACTGGCGGACGAGTACGAACCGGGCCTCTCGGTGAGGTTCATGGGCATCAACGAGCAGGCGGTCATCTCCTACCTCGTCAGCACCTACTACTCCGCCGCGGTGCTCCTGCCCGACGCCCTCGGCGTGATGGAGAACGTACAGATCGCCCCCGTGCCGCGCTGAAGCCCTGAAGCGCCCGCAGGGCCACGCCCGGCACGTCCCACGCACCACGGAGCGTCCACCCCACAGCAGCAAGGAGCCGCCGATGCCCGACTCCGGGTCCCTCGGAACATCACCCCCTGGACAGGGGCCGACGCCGCCCACAGCCGTGCCGGACATCCCCGCCCCGGTGATCCCGGGCCTCTCGGTCAGGCCGACCGCGTCCGACTTCCTGGCCGCACTGCATCCACCGCTCTCGATCCCCGACCCGGCGCCACCCCCGGCGCCCGCCCCCGCCGTGACGGACACGCCCGTCACGACCGCGGCCGACTCCGCGCTCCGGCGGATCCTGCGCGGACCGACCGGACCGGGCACGGCCTCCCTCGCCCTGGCCGGAAGATACAGGAAGCAACCGGATCCGGTGTCCCCGGCATCCGCTCCGCCCGCCGCCGGACGAGCCGTTCCCGGCCTCTACCATCACCCCGTCCCGGAGCCCGACCCCGTTCGGGTCGAGGAGGTGAGCCGCCGGATCAAGCGCTGGGCCGAGGACGAGGTCCAGCTCTATCCCGAGGAGTGGGAGGGGCAGTTCGACGGCTTTTCCGTCGGCCGTTACATGGTCGTCTGCCACCCCGACGCCCCGACCGTCGACCACCTGATGCTCGCCACGCGGCTGATGGTCGCGGAGAACGCGGTGGACGACTGCTACTGCGAGGACCACGGCGGCTCACCGGTCGGTCTCGGCGGGCGCCTCCTCCTCGCGCACACCGCGATCGACCACTTCCACACCACCGCGGAGTACACGCCGGCGTGGCGGGAATCCCTCACAGTGGACGCCCCGCGCCGGGCGTACCACAGCGCCATGGACTACTTCGTCCGCGCCGCCTCACCCTCCCAGGCCGACCGCTACCGGCACGACATGGCCCGGCTGCACATGGGCTACCTCGCCGAAGCCGCCTGGGCGCAGACCGGACACGTCCCGGAGGTGTGGGAGTACCTGGCGATGCGCCAGTTCAACAACTTCCGCCCCTGCCCCACGATCACCGACACCGTCGGCGGCTACGAACTGCCCGCGGACCTCCACGCCCGGCCGGACATGCAACGGGTCATCGCCCTCGCCGGCAACGCGACCACCATCGTCAACGACCTCTATTCGTACACCAAGGAACTCAACAGTCCGGGTCGCCACCTGAATCTGCCGGTGGTGATCGCGGAACGAGAGCAACTCTCCGAGCGCGACGCCTATCTCAAGGCCGTCGAGGTCCACAACGAACTCCAGCACGCCTTCGAGGCCGCCGCGGCCGACCTCGCCGAGGCCTGCCCCCTGCCCACCGTGCTGCGCTTCCTGAGGGGCGTGGCCGCCTGGGTCGACGGCAATCACGACTGGCACCGCACCAACACCTACCGCTACAGCCTGCCCGACTTCTGGTAAAGAACGGACATATCTGTGACCACTGAGACCACCTCCACCGCCACCGCGAAGATCCCGGCCCCGGCGACGCCGTACCAGGAGGACATCGCCCGCTACTGGAACAACGAGGCGCGGCCGGTCAACCTCCGCCTCGGTGACGTGGACGGGCTCTATCACCACCACTACGGCATCGGCGCCGTGGACCATGCCGCGCTCGGCGACCCGGCACACAGCGAGTACGAGAAGAAGGTCGTCGCGGAGCTGCACCGGCTGGAGTCGGCACAGGCGGAGTTCCTCATGGACCACCTCGGCCCGGTCGGTCCCGGCGACACACTCGTCGACGCCGGTTGCGGACGCGGCGGCTCCATGGTCATGGCCCACCGCCGCTTCGGCTGCCGGGTCGAGGGCGTCACCCTCTCCGCCGCCCAGGCCGACTTCGGCAACCGGCGCGCGCGAGAACTGCGTATCGACGACCACGTCCGCTCCCGCGTGTGCAACATGCTCGACACGCCCTTCGACAAGGGCAGCGTCACGGCCTCGTGGAACAATGAGTCGACCATGTACGTCGACCTCCACGATCTGTTCGCCGAGCACTCCCGCTTCCTGAAGGCCGGCGGCCGGTACGTGACCATCACCGGCTGCTGGAACCCGCGTTACGGCCAGCCGTCGAAGTGGGTCTCGCAGATCAACGCCCACTTCGAGTGCAACATCCATTCCCGCCGCGAGTATCTGCGCGCCATGGCCGACAACCGGCTCGTGCCGCACACCATCGTCGACCTCACGCCCGACACACTGCCCTACTGGGAGCTGCGGGCGACGTCCTCGCTCGTCACCGGGATCGAGGAGGCGTTCATCGAGTCCTACCGCGACGGCTCCTTCCAGTACGTTCTGATCGCGGCCGACCGCGTGTAGGCCCCGCCGTGGGGGCCGGGTCGCCCGCCGGCGACTCCGGCCCCTCCACGAGAACCCTCCGGCCGGTACCTCCACCGGGGCGTGCCGGGCCCGGTCGAAGGTCTCCAGGTCGTTGCGGATCGCTGTCGGGGTGGCGCTCTGCTGTCGGCCGATACGGTCGCGTTCCTCGGGGGCGGGCGCCAGGATCGGCACATGCGACCGACCTTCGTTCTCGTGCACAGCCCGTCCGTGGGCCCCTCGACCTGGCAGCCCGTGGCCGAACAGCTCACGGCGGCCGGACACCGGGTAGTGGTGCCGTCCCTGCTGCACGTGGGCGCCAGTGGCCCTCCCTTCTGGCCCCACGTCGTCCGTGCCGTCCGCGGACCACTCCGTCAGGTCCCGGCCGGCAGCCCGGTCACGCTGGTCGCCCACAGCAACGCGGGGCTGTTCCTCCCCGTGATCCGCTCGGGCCTCGACCACCCGGTGGCCGGCTCGGTCTTCGTCGACGCCGCACTGCCCGCGCGCACCGGACCGACCCCGGTCGCCGCACCCGAGTTCCTGGAGTTCCTCCGCCCGATGGCGGTGAACGGGACACTGCCGCGCTGGACCGACTGGTGGGACGAGGCGGACGTCGCCCCCATGTTCGCCGACCCGGGGATGCGGCGCACGGTCGTCGAGGAGCAGCCCACCCTGCCGCTGTCCTACTACGAGCAGCGGGTCCCGGTCCCCGGGGGGTGGGACGACCATCCCTGTTCCTACCTGCTGTTCGGGCCTCCGTACGAGGAGGCCGCCGTCGAGGCGCGCGAACGCGGCTGGCGGGTGGCACACCTGCCCGGCGAGCACCTCCACCAGATCGTCGACCCCGCCGGCACCGCCCGGCACCTCGTCGAACTCGCCGGCATGGCCTGATCGTCGTCCGGACGGCTCCGGGGCCCGCGGGTCCCGGAGCGACACCGCCCCGGCGGAGGTGCCGCGCGCTCGGCCGGGGCGAGTCGGAACCGGATCAGCGGGTCGTGGTGACCCGGTGCTCCTTCAGGGCCGCACAGTTGGAGCCGGTCACCTGCACGGACACGCTGCCGATGCTGCCGCCCCAGTCGACGCAGTGGCCCTTGCCGTAGGCGTACACCGGGCCCGCGTACGACGTGTACGTCCCGTAGTCGCCGTCACCCTGGTCGGTGTCGGGGACGTACAGGTACGCGGACATGTCCACGGCCGTGCCGACGGTGTTGCGGATGGTCACGACGCAGTTCTTGCCGTTGGCGGAGTTGTAGGTCAGGTAGACGGTCCCCCGGGAGCCGATGGGCGCGGAGTTGACGGTCTTGTAGCCGCTGCCGCAGACGGTCCCCGGAGTGACGCTCGCCGCGGCGGAGGCGGGCGCGGCCAGGGCGGTGGTGCCCCCGACGGACACCGCCACCAGTGCGGCCGCGGCCAGCTTGGCACGAGTCGAGATCATTTTTCCCCCTTGTGTGGTCTTGGAGCCGGTTGGTGCTCCTGCCTGGTGTGACCCGTCACGTACCGGAATGGTTGTGCCGCTGTCGCGAGCGAAAGGGGTCAACCGGCGTGCACGGGGCGCACACTGACGACCCGTCTGCCGGGTCGGGGGCGCGCGATCGCGTCGCCCACGGCGGTCCCCGGCACGCTCAGACCGCCTGGGGACGCCGTGCGAGAAAGACGAACTCCCGGCCCGGACGGTCAGGAGCCTCCCGCACGTCGTCGACCACGTACCCCTGTGCGATCAGGTCCGCCTCGACCTCCTCGCGCTCCCGGAAACGCAACGTCGACTCCGACGTCAGTACCTGCCCGTCCACCGCGAAGACGTACGTCCAGCGGAACGTCACCAACGGCAGGCTCACGTCGGTCACCTCGACCCAGCTCTCGACCGAGCCGACGCCCGGAACGTCAATCACGCGTCGGGACCGCTCACGGTTCCACTCCTCCCAGGCGCGGCGGGCCGGAACCCGCGTCTCGAACATCAGGTGCCCGCCCGGCCGCAGGGATCGGTACGTCCTGCGCAGAGTCTCCTGCCACGTCCGCGGGGTCACGACGGCCTGAGCCACGTTCGCCGTCATGGTCGCCAGATCGACCCGCAGGGGCGGGAGCGCCGAGGCGTCCCCGCTGATCCACCGCACCCGTTCACTGCCGGGCTTGCCCCGGGCCACGTCGAGGGACGCCTCGGCGGGGTCCACCCCGACGACCTCGATCCCCCGGTCGGCGAGCAGGAGGGCGAACACCCCTGTCCCGCAGCCGATGTCCAGCACCCGGCGTGCACCGAGCTCCTCGGCCATGCGCACGTACGCGTCGAGATCACCGCGATCGGGGTCGAGCGGGTCATGGATCGCGGCGAGCCGTGGATGCCCGAAGCACTCGTCAGCCATGGGGCCGACAGTATGCGGCACCGGATCCGAGCGACCACTCAGTTTCACTGCCGCCCAGGGAAGTTGGACGCACCATCGACGCGCGACGGGTATCGCTGCTAAACCTGCACCACCTGCACCACCTGCACCCACCGTTCAAGGAGGAGCATGTGAGAGCCCGTAGCGCGGCCACCCGGACCGCCTCGGCACTTGTCGCCGCCCTCGCGCTGAGCGCCGGCCTGGCCGGCCCCGCCGTCGCGGCGCCCGGGGTGGAGGCCGAACCGGCCGCCGCACCCCGGTCCGTGACGGGGGCGGCGGCCACCGCGACCGACCCCGTCACCCATGAGCAGAACGACCGCGTCCCGGAGGGCTCGGTCTGGACCCAGCACTACTTCCCGTCCTCGGACGGCTCCGGCACCCAACTCCACGCCGATGTCCTGCTGCCGGAGAAACTGGCCGGAAAGAAGAACGCGAAGGTGCCGGTCATCCTGTCGATCGGCCCGTACTTCGCCCACTCCGGGCAGACCGGCCCGGAGGGCTGGACCCACACCGGCCCCTCGTCCCGCTTCCAGGACTTCATCGAGGGCACCGACCTGTTCGACCAGGGCTACGCCTTCGTCATGGTGGACCTGCGCGGCTTCGGCGGCTCCACCGGCTGCCTCGACTGGGGCGGCCCCGGCGAACAGGCCGACGTGAAGGCCGCGGTCGACTGGGCCGCGAAGCAGCCGTGGTCCACCGGCGCCGTGGGCATGTACGGCAAGTCGTACGACGCCGTCACCGGCCTCATCGGCAACAACCTGGACCAGCGCGCCCTCAAGGCCGTCGTCGCCCAGGAACCCCTGTGGGACATGTACCAGTACATCTACTCCAACGGCGTCCCCCGCCCGAACGTGACCGGCACCGCCGGCGCGTACAACTCCATCGCCACCATGCCCCCGATGGCGGACGACGACCCGCGCTACCAGGCCAACGCCCGGTACGAGGAGACCCACCCGGAGTGCCTGACGGAGAACTCGGCCGGATACCGCATATCCGACCAGGAGGACCCGTACTGGACCTCCCGCGACCTGGCGAAGATGGCCAGGGGCAGTGACACCCCGCTCTTCGTCACCCAGGGCTTCATCGAGAACAACACCAAGCCCGAGGAGATGGAGGAGTACCTGGACAACCACCGGGGCCCCGAGCGCGGCTGGCTCGGCCAGTGGGACCACGTGCGCGGCGGCGACCGCGTCGGTGACGGACGCCTGGCCATGGGCCGTGAGGGCTGGTACGACGAGACCCTGTCCTTCTACGACCAGTACCTCAAGGGCATCAGGCCGACCGTCCGCTACCCGGACTACGCCGTCGAGGACTCCACCGGTGCCTGGCGCGCCCAGCGCACCTGGCCCGTCACGGACCGGTCCGTCACCCTTCCGCTCGGCGGCGGCTCGTACGTGGACGACGGCGGCGCGTCCGCCCGTGCGGCACTGACCGCCTCGGGCGAACCGGCACCGCAGCCGTCCGCGCAGCCGACCGGCACGTGGGACATGGAGAACGCGCCCGCGACCGAGCAGGCCCCGCCGCGAGGACTGGCGAAGGAACTGGCGAAGCGTCAGCAGGCCGGTGCGGTCACCTCCAGTTTCTTCGTCTGGTCGAAGCCGCTGAAGAAGGACGTGCGCGTCACCGGCACCCCGCAGATCTCGCTCACCGCGAAGGGCGAGGGCAACGTGATGCTCAAGCTGTACGACGTCGCCCCGGACGGCACCGCCGTCATGTTCGACGAACAGGTCTCCCTGGTCGACTCGGGCCGGCTGGCCGTCGATCTGAAGGCGACCGACTGGACCCTCGCCGCGGGACACGTCCTGGCCGTGGAGATCGGTTCCATCCGAACCGGCTCGTGGCGTGACACCCCGTCGGGCGAGACCATCCAGGTCAAGGGCGCGAAGCTCAGGCTGGCCCTGGACGACCCGGCCGACGACGTCGCCACCGCCGGAGCCCGCTCGCCGTTCCTGGACACGTATCTGCGCCAGTACACGGTGAACCTGCCGGCCGGTCCGGCGACGTTCACGGTGGTTCCGGGCGGCCGCCTCTGACCCTCCGGCCGGCCCCGGCAGCAGGACGGCCGGGGCCGGCCCCCACCCGGGGCCGGCCCCGCGACCCCCGGCGGAGCACGCCGGGGGCGGGGCGGTTCAGCCCCGGTCGGCGGGCCGCTCACCGGGCGGGTAGCCCGTCGGCAGGTCCACCGGCGTGCCGTACACCCGCATCTCCGCGGCTGCCGCGAACGGCTGCCCGTTGAGCGCGTTCAGGGCCGTGAACCGTACGTGCGAGGCCCGGACCCGGTCGAACGAGACACGCTGCATCTGCGGCACGTCCTTCAGCGTGCCCTTCGCCACCGTCTTCCAGGTCGTGCCGTCCTGCGACACGGCGACCTCGTAGCCGCCGACGCGGCCGTTCTGACCGCCGCTCTGCCGGTTCAGATAGCCGAAGCCGTCCACGTCCGCCGCGCCGCCGAGCTTCAGCGTCACCCAGTGCGGATAGGGCGCGGGCGTGCCGGTGTAGTCGGTGTGCCAGATCGTGCCCGGGTCACCGTCGAGGACGTTGGACACGGGTCCCTCCCCGTCGCCGGAGGAGCCGTTCTCGGAGTCGGCGGTGGCGGTCATCGAGCCGGGGGAGAGCAGGGGCTCGGTGGTCACCGTGGCCCGGGCGTCCGCCGTGACGGTCTTGGTGGCCCCGGCGTGGGCGTAGGTGGCGGTCGCCTGCCAGGTGGCGGTGGTGCCGGCCGCGCCGGCGGGCGGCGTCAGCAGCCAGGTGGTGCTCACGCTCGCGCCCGGCTTCACGGTCCCGCCGAGGTTGCCGTCCTTCTTCTCGACCTCGGCCTTCCAGCCCTCCGGCAGCCCGCGCAGCGCCGTCCCGACGTTCACGGCGTCGGTGGACTCGTTGTTGGTGAAGGTGGTGACGAACTCGCCCGGCACTCCGGGGCTCAGCTCGGCACCGGCCGGCACGCTCACGTTCGCGCAGGCGGCCCCGGCCTCGGCCTCGCCCAGGTCGGTCACGGTGACGTCGTCGACGACCAGGTCCGTGCCCCGGGCGCCGCCGAGCTTGCGCAGCCCGACCCAGGTGTCCCCGCAGCCCGCGACGATCTCGCGGGAGTACGCCGCCGTGTCCAGGGCGGGCTCCAGGACGTCACGGGTGATGTCCCGGGAGGTCGTCCTCCCGTCCGCGACCCGGTCCGCGCCGGTCACCCAGGCCCACTGCCCCTCGATGTTGGTCTGGTACGAGAACGACACCCGGTACCTGTGGCCCTCCTCGAACGGCACCGTCGCGGGCGTCGTGCGGTACACCAGCCCCGTGTTCTCCGCATGGGACTTGAGCGAGTGCCGCCCGGCGAGCACGTCGTCGACGGCCTTGCCCTTCAACGTGCCGGTGTCGTAGGGGGAGTAGGTGTTCTTCCACGCCTTCTGGCTGTAGGGCTCGTGCAGGTCGCTGACGCTCGTGCGGGGGTCGGTGACGCCGCCGGCGTCGCCCTTCACGAACGGGCCCCAGCCCGGCTGGTTGCCCTCGAAGTCGTCGTGGGCGACGACGGTCCCGTCCCCGGCGCCGGGGAGCGGCGAGGTGGTGTCCGCCATGACGCGCACGTCGTCCAGCACGACCGCCGCCCCGCCGCCACCGGCGCCGAGCTCCACGGTGACCTTGCCGCCACGCGGTGCCGTGAACGCGACGGCGGCCCGCTGGGAGTAGGTGTCGCGTTTCTCGTCGGCCGCCGTCCAGTTGCGCGCCGGGGTGATGTCGAAGGAGTTCACGGCCGGGCCGGCGGCGCCGCGTACCCGGAGCGTGGTGTCCCGGCGTTCACCGGGGCCGATCTCGACGTCGGCGCTGAGCGTGTACCGCCTGCCCGGCACCAGACCGGAGACCGGCTGGGAGATGCCGGAGGCCCCGCCGCCGAGGCGGACCACGTTGTCGCCGTTGCCGGCCCGCGTGATCGCGGCGTCGCCCCGCGGGTTCCAGGCGTCCAGGTTCCCGCCGTTGAACCCGGGGTCGGTCAGCCCGGAGAACTCGCCGTACGCCGCGTCCTTGTGCGGTGCCTTGCCGCCGTTCGGGACCAGGACGTAGGGCTGCCCCTGCTCCGCCGTCAGCGTCACCCTCCCGTCCTCGGCCTTCACCCGGGCCTTCTTCACCCGGCCCTGGTCGGTGAGCGCGTACAGGGTGAAGTTCTTGTTCCTCGCGAACTGGCTGGTCAGGTCGAAGGTGTGGGTGCCGCCGGACGCGCTGAAGAAGTACATCTTGTCGGCGTCGCCCGGTGAGGACGTGCCGTTGCCCGCCCGGGAGTCGCCCCACGGGAGCAGGTAGGTGTCGCCGTCGAGCACGACGGCGTCACCCATGGAGATCCGGCGCCGCCCGTCGACGGACTGGACGCGCACGCCGTCGGTGAGCGTCGCCGACCTGCCGCGGTCCCAGTCCATCACCTGGAAGTGCTGGAGGAACTTGGTGGGCAGGTTGTCGGTCCAGATGTTGCGGTAGAAGGCGTTCCAGTCGTCGTGGCCGGTCCAGCCCTCGAACTCGACGACGCTGGCGCCGCCGAGCAGCGGGTCGACGTTCCACACGTCGCGGTCGGAGTTGGCGATGAACCGGACGATGTCGGAGTTGATGCCCTTGTTGGTGGCGCCGCCGTAGTTCTTGTCGGCGGCCCAGTGCGACCACACCGACGAGCCCTCGAACTTGTACGACCACTCGGTGGCCACTTCGAAGCCCATCTTGCGCAGTCCGGCGGCCAGTCCGTCGGCCAGCCAGCCGCTGGAGTAGTAGGCGTCGATGTAGACCGTCCTGATCTGCGGGGCCTCCTTGCGCAGCTGTGCGAACCGGTCCAGGACGGCGCCGGTGCCGAGGTCCTTGCGCTGGTCGATGTGGTAGGCCTGGTTGAGCCAGTCCCACCCGTTCGGCTGCCCCGCGACCAGCTCCTCGCTGAAGGTCTTCGCCTGCGCGTACGCCTCGGTGGCGTTGACGTGCACGGCGAAGTCCGCGTTGTAGCCGGCGCCGGTCCCGGTGAGCCGGTTGAGGTCCTTCAGCCCGCCCGCGCGCACGTTCTCGTTGCCGCCGTAGTCGGGGTGCGCCGAGTCGTGGCCCTCGCTCGCGTAGCCCTTCTCCAGCACCCACTGCCCGAGGTTGTCGGTGGCCATCGAGATGCGCTTGGTGTTGTCCAGCGTCTTCAGGAACGGATTGGTGGCCTGGCTCGCGAAGTTGAACGGGATGCGCTGTACCACGCGCTCGGGCACCCGGTCCGCGCCCAGCGGGCGCCGCGTGTGCTCCCGGAGCGCGATCGCGCCGTCCTGCCAGTCGACCGTGCCGTCGCCGTTGGCGTCGGCGGCGAGGACCACGGTCGCCCGGGGCAGCTCGTAGGTGTCGACCCGCGGATCGGTCGCGCCCTGCGGGTGGTGGGTGTAGGTGCCGACGGACAGCTCCGCCCGGCGCCTGCCGTCGCCGGCGTCGACGATGCGGGACTGCAGGCGGGTGTTCCCGTTGGTGTTGTCGTTCTGCGGCGAGTCCTCGGTGGCGTTGGTGACGATGCCCGCGGACAGTTGCGCGTTGCCGACGAACGCGTACGGGGTGCCGACGGACTCCTTGTCCGGGGCGGTGCCGTCGGTGATCGGGACGAACCGGTCGGCGGTAGTCGTCGAGTCCGTGGAGATCTTCGTCCGGGCGAGGTTGGCGCCCGGTGCGGAGGAGTCGACGGAGACGAGGGACTGGCCGGGGATCGCGAGGGTCCGCACGGTGGAGGCGGCCTCGCCGGAGATCCTCTCCACGGCGAAGACGACCGTGGTGTCCTCGGTCACAGTGAGGGTCGAGGTGATGGTGAGACCGGGCAGGTCCGCGAAGGTGGAGGTGTAGGTGGCCCTGCTCGCCTCCGCCTTCATGGTGGTCGTGGCCCGGTGCGGGGTGCCGTTGACGGTGAAGGTGTCGAGGACGGCCGCCTGTCCGCCGAGGGTGCGTGTGCCCAGCCGGTAGGAGATGACCTGCGGAAACTCCTCGGCCACCGTGACGGTCAGCCCGCCCCGGCTCAGCTGTACCGGCGTGGCCGCCGCCGGCGCGGGGGCGGACAGGGCTCGGGGCGGCGCCGCGCCGGCGGGCACGGCCGCGGTCGACAGCATGCCCAGACACAGGCCCAGGGCCGCGGCCACGGCGGCGGGACGCGGGCCGCGTCTGTGCCCGGGCGGGCGGGGCGACGGGGACGTCTTGGTTTCCACCTGGTACTTCCTCCTCGGATCGGGTGAGGGACGGGAGACGGCGGCGAGTCGGTGGCGGCGGCCGCGAAGGAGCGGCGGCCGCGGGAGGGGGACAGTCGGTGAGTCGCCGGGCGCGGGAAACGGGCGGGGGGTCGGTCAGAAGGTCTCGACGTACTCCTCGGCGGGCCCCAGCTCGGGCCCCTCGCACAGCTCCAACCGGTCACCCAGCCGCTCTAGCTCCAGGAGGGTGACGGTGTTCTCGCCCGGCACGAGCAGCGGCGCGGGCACGTAGAGCGTCCGCTGGGGGCCGATCTCCCAGTAGCGGCCGAGCAGGGTGCCGTTGACCCACACGAAGCCCTTGGCGAAGCCGGGGAACGCCAGGAAGGCGTCGGCGGGCTCGGGGATCGTGAACCGTGCCGTGGCGAACCCCGCGGAGCCGTCCGGTCCGGCGGCCGACACGGCGCGCGCGAGGTCCTCCCGCGTCCACGTGTCGAGCGGCAGCCGGTGCATGGTCCAGCCGTGCACGAGCCGCCGGCCGACCGAGACCCCGCCGAGGATGCCCTTGTGCCCGCCGAGCAGCGGACCGTAGTTCACGCGCCCCTGGTTCTCCACGAGCAGCTCCAGAAGCACCCGTTCGCCCTGGCCGAGGACCTCGACGGAGGCGGTCCCGCCGTCGAGGACGCCGAGCGGCGCGCCGTCCAGGAAGACCTGGGCGCGGTCGTGGAGGCCGGAGACCGTGAGGGCGTGGCGCCCGCGGGGCAGAAGCGGTTCGGCGCGGTAGAGGACGAGACCGGACGCCTGCTCCAGCTCCTCGAAGCTCAGCGGATGCGGGGAGGCCACCGGCTCGGACGCGGCGCGCAACGCCCCCAGCAGCGAGGCCTCGGCGCGCACGGGGACCGTACGGGCGGCCAGCAGCGTCGGCTCGGGCGGCAGCGGGCGTGCCGGAGCCCCGCTGACGGCGAGCAGCCGCTCGCGGAACGCGTGGAACTTCGGTGTCGTCGCGCCGTGTTCGGCGATCGGCGCGTCGGAGTCGTAGCTGGTGACCGTCGGCTGGATCGCGCCGCCGTCGTGATTGGCACCGGCCCACAGACCGAAGTTGGTGCCGCCGTGTGCCATGTACAGGCTGACCGAGCCGTCGGCGTCCAGGATGTCGTCGAGCGTCCGTGTCGCGCTCGTCACGGACCGGACGTGGTGCTTCTCGCCCCAGTGGTCGAACCAGCCGTTCCAGAACTCGGCGCACACGAACGGCTCGTCGTGGCGGCGCGCACGCAACAGCGCGGCCGCCTCGCGGGCGTGGGAGCCGAACGTCGCGGCCGCCAGATGTCCCGGCAGGCCGCCGCCGTCCTGCATCAGCTCGGTGGGACCGTCCGCCGTGTAGAGCAGTTCCGTGACGCCGCGCTCCACGAGGGCGTCCCGCACCCAGCGGACGTAGCCCCGGTCGTCGCCGTAACTGCCGTACTCGTTCTCGATCTGGACGGCGACCACCGGCCCGCCCCGCCCGGCCTGCAAGGCGGCGAGGCGCGGGATCAGCTCGTCGAACCAGCGGCCGACCTCCGCCAGGTACGGCGGGTGGGAGGAGCGCAGCCGCATGCCCGGCCGCCCGGTAAGCCAGACGGGCAGCCCGCCGTTGTCCCACTCGGCGCAGATGTACGGGCCCGGCCGCACGATCACGTCCAGGCCGGTCTCCTGGGCGGTCCGCACGAAGCGCTCGACGTCGTGTCCGCCGGTGAAGCGGTACTGCCCCGGGCGTGGCTCGTGGAAGTTCCACGGGACATAGGTGTCCACGGTGTTGAGTCCCATGGCCGCGACCCGCTCCAGCCGGTCCGCCCACTGGTCGGGGTGGACGCGGAAGTAGTGCAGCGACCCGGCGAGCACGCGGTGCGGGTGCCCGGCCCGCAGGAGCGTTCCCCGCGGATGGGTCAGGACGGGCCCCGGCGCGGACGAGGAATCCCCGGACGGCGTACCGCTCGCCCGGCCGCCCGTCGTCCGGCCCTCGGCAGGACCCGATGTTATCGATGACACGCTGCTCTCCCTCTCGGCCTCGGCAGGCACGCTGGCGGGAACTATGGCAGAGGTTGTTATCGATGCCAATAGGGCTGGTGTGGATAGACTGCGCCCGGACAGCGGTACCTGCGACGACGCGGCCGACGCCGCGGCCTTTCTGGAGAAGCGGACGATGGCATCGGAAACACCGGAAGCCGGTGAGGCACTCACGCCCAGACGTGCGGCGGGCGACGGCGCCGCACGGCAGCCCGGCATGACCGATGTGGCCCGGCTCGCCGGCGTGTCGGCGCAGACGGTGTCCCGGACCCTTGCCGGGCATCCCAACGTCAAGGCGAAGACCCGCGCCAAGGTGCTCGCCGCCGTCGAGCAGCTCGGCTACCGCAAGAACAACGCGGCCCGGATGCTGTCCTCGGGGCGCAGCCGGACGATCGGCGTCGTGACCCTGCAGACCAACTTCTACTCGCGCACGAACCTGACGTTCGGCATCGAGACGGCGGCGCGGGAGGCCGGCTACGCGGTCAGCACCGCGACCACCGCGTCCCTGGACACGGCCGCGATCGAGGAAGCCCTGTCCCGTCTGGCGGAACAGGGCGTGGAGGGGGTCATCCTCTCCGTGCCGCTGGTCCACGTCAGTCCGCGGATCGAGCAGCTCACCGGTGCGGTGCCGACCGTCACCGTCGACGGCTCACGGACCCCGGCGACCGAGGTCGTCGCCGTCGACCAGACCCTCGCGGCCCGGCTGGCCACCCGGCACCTGATCGAGCTCGGGCACCGCAGCGTGTGGCACGTGGCCGGGCCGAAGGAGTGGCTCGACGCCGCCAGCCGCTGCGCCGGCTGGCGCGACACCCTGGAGGCCGCGGGCCTGATCCCGCCACCGGTGCTGGAGGGCGACTGGACTCCCGAGTCCGGTTACCGCAACGGGCTGATCCTGGGCAAGATCCCCGACGCCACCGCCGTGTTCGTGGCGAGCGACGAGATGGCCTTCGGCGTGATCCGGGCCCTGCACGAGCTCGGCAGGAGGGTCCCCGAGGACATCTCCGTCGTCGGCGTGGACGACATCGCGCTGGCCGAGTACTGCTCACCCTCGCTGACCACGGTCGCCCAGCCGTTCACGGAGATGGGCGCGCTGGCGGTCGCCCACCTGCTGCGGCACATCACGGACCCGGACGCCGCACCCGAACCGGCGTCCGTCGAACCGGCGCTGATCGTACGGGCCAGCACGGCCCCACCGCCCGGCGACCGGGCGACCGGAACCCCGGCGTAACGGGCCCGGGGGCACACGCCGGGGTGGCCGGCCCGGACGGCACCGGAGCCCGCGGGCGCTACTTCTCGTCGTCCGCCGCCGGGCCCTCGACGGGGACGTCCAGACGGCCGGCCACAGTGGTGAGGGCCGGACCCAGCGGGAGCGCTACCCGGGTGAGGGCGTGGCGGTCGCCCCGGGTCGGGTCCCGGTTGACGATCAGCACCGGCTTCCCGTCCTGGGCCGCCTGGCGGACGAAGCGGAGCCCGGACATCACCGTCAGTGAGGAGCCCAGGACCAGCAGCGAGGTCGCCTCGCGGACCAGCCGGCGGCAGTGCTCGACCCGCTGCGGCGGAACCGCTTCGCCGAAGAAGACCACGTCCGGTTTGAGGACGCCGCCGCAGGCCGTGCAGGGCACCACGCGGAAGTCCCCGACCTGCTCGTCGGTGAGGTCCGCGTCACCGTCCGGGTTGACACCGGCGGCCACCGGCTCGAAGCCCGCGTTGGCCTCCTCCAGCCGCCGGGCGAGCTCGCGGCGCGGGGTGAGGGCACCGCAGGAGAGGCAGACGACCCGGCCCAGGCTTCCGTGGAGTTCCACGACGCCCTCGCTGCCGGCGGCCTGGTGCAGGCCGTCGACGTTCTGCGTGATCACCCCGGACAGCAGCCCGTGCCGCCCGAACGCGGCCACGGCCCGGTGCCCGGCGTTCGGGAGCGCGCGGCCGAAGGTGCGCCAGCCGAGGTGGCTGCGCGCCCAGTACCGGCGCCGGGCCCGGGCGGAGCCGGTGAAGTCCTGATAGGTCATCGGCGTGTGCCGGCTCAGGCTCCCGCCCTCGCCCCGGTAGTCCGGGATGCCCGACTCCGTGGAGATGCCCGCCCCGCTGAGCACCAGCACGCCGCCGGCGCTCAGTGCGTCGACGACCGGCTCCGGGTCCACGGTGCCCGGCGGCAGGTCCTCGGCAGCGGTCCAGCTCAAGGTGGGGCGCATACGCATGCCGCCAGGGTACGGAAAGCGCTGTGCCTCGGGCGGCCGCGGCCGTAGGGTTCCCGCATGGCGGAGGAGAGTGCGGGTGCGGTGCGGGCGGCGGTCGAGGGGGAGCTGCGGCTGCTCGATCCCGAGGTGCGTGCCTCCCCGGCCCGTGTCCTGGAGCTGCTGGATCCGGAGTTCACCGAGATCGGCGCTTCGGGGCGCCGGTGGGACGCGGAGTCGGTCCTCACGGTGACGAGCGGTGGCTCGGTGTCCCCGGAGTCTCCGGTCGAGGTCAGCGAGATGTCCGGGGTGGTGCTCGCTCCGGGCGTCGTCCATCTGACGTACTTCGCCGACCACCAGGGCCGCCGGGTGTGGCGCAGCTCGCTCTGGCGTCTGACGGAGTCGGGCTGGCGGATGTATTTCCACCAGGGCACGCCGAGCAGTTCCTAGTACGCGCCGCCCGGGAACAGCAGACTGTCGTGGTGGCGCGGGCGGTCGCCGTGTTCGTGGGCCGCGTCGGAGCGATCGGCGGGGGCCGAGCGGCCGGCGAGGTCCCGGAGGGTCGCCAGGCCGGCCGGCATCGAGTCACGGTGACGCGCGGACTTCGAGCGAGTGGGCTGCTTTCCGGGCCGAAGCGGCGTGCCTGACGGATGGAGCCCGCCTCCTCCGGCCGCTACCGCGACCTCGCGCGGCCCTTGTCCTTCTCGACTGCCCGTGCGGAGATCGGCCCGGAGCGGTCCTGGTCTCCGACGAAGATCAGACGGCTTCCGAGCAGCGGTCGAGAAGTCGAGCCCCCCGTCGCACCGCGTGGGGCCGAGACCGAGCCGTGGTGCGGGCAGCCAAGGCTGCTGCGCACCCCGGCCGCCGTCGGGATGTGTCGCAGGCACGACGGGACGTGTTGCAGGCACGGGGGAGTGATCCGGCTCCAAGAGTTCCACCGGATCCGTCACCCGAGGTGCTGATCAAGGCCGGCGAGGTGGACGCCGTCAGGACCGTCCGGACACCGGCTGGGCCTCCGTCCGGTGTGACTGCGGTTCTGAGGTGTCGCGGCCGATCCTGTCCCGTCGGCCTCCTGCTCCACGCACCGGCCACCACATTCCCCGGCCCAGGAGTGCCGCGACCGCCGGGACCAGCAGGAGCGACACGACGAAGGCGGACAGGAGGATGCCCAGGGCCGTGGCGAAGCCCAGCTGACGGGTGGAGGGGTCCCCGTTCACCGCGAGGCTGCCGAAGGAAGCCGCGAGGACCACGCCGGCCGTGGCGACAGCCGGCGCAGTGTGCCGTACCGCGCGGGCCACGGCGACGCGGACCGGGCCTCCGTGAGCCATCTCCTCACGGAGACGGTCGCTGATCAGGATGTTGTAGTCGGTGCCCAGCGCGACCACGAACAGGAACAGCACCAGCGGCAGGACGAAGGTCACGCCGGCCTCGCCGCCGATGTGCTGGAAGACCAGCGCGGAGGCGCCGAACGTCGCCGCGAAACACAGCCCGATCACGAGCATCAGCACCACCGGCGCTGCCAGGCTGCGCAACAGCACCACCAGGATCAGCGCGATCAGTGCCGCCGCTACCGGGAACACCGTCCGCAGGTCTCCGTCGACGGCCGTCGCCACATCGGCGAACACGGCCGCCGTGCCACCCACGTGCGCGGTGAGTCCGGCAGGCGTCGCTTCCCGCACGGCCTGGCGCACCGGTCCCGCCACGAGATCCCGCGCGCGCTGCGACTGGGCGTCCACCGTCAAGTAGGCGTCCAGCCGGGCGGCGGTCCGGTCGGCGTCGAACACGGGGGCGGCCACCTTGCCCACTCCGGCCACCTCCGACAGCGCCCGGTGCACGACGCCCAGCTCTGCGGGGTCCAGGACCCGGCCGTCGTCGGCGGTGACGTACACCGTCGTCGGGTCGGACACTCCCGGCGGCAGGGCACCGGCGATTTCCCGCGCCGTCGCGGCGGCCGCCGTGTCGCGCGGGGTGCCGCCGGTGCCGAAGTCCATGCGGACGCCCGCCACACCGACCGCCAGCGCGCCGAGGAGGGCCACCGACGCCACGAGCACCAGCACCGGGCGGCGCGCCACCAACTCGCCGGTGCGGCCCGCCGCGCCGGGCCGCACGGCCTTCTCCGAGAGGATCCGCGACGGCCAGAACATCTTCCGTCCGGTCACCGCCAGCAGAGCCGGCATCAGGGTCAGACTCGCCACCAGCATCACCAGCACCGACACCGCCACCGACGGACCGAGCACCCGGAACTGACCGAACGTCGCCACACCGAGCGTCGCGAAGGCCGCCACGATCGTCAGCGCCGCCGAGGTCACTGCTGTGCCCACCCGCCCGGCCACGTCCGCGGCCACCAGGCGGTGGTGCTCCTCCGGGCGTCGTCGCAGCTCCTCGCGGAAGCGGAACAACAGGAAGAGGAAGTAGTCGACGCCTATGCCGATCAGCACGGTGCCGATCATGCTAGGGGTGCCCGGGTCCAGTTCGAAACCGGTCAGGAGGGCCGCACCCACGACCGTGCCGGCGGCGGCGCCCCCCACCAGGGTCACCGCGATCAGCGGGACGAACGCGGCCAGGACGCTGCGGAACACGAGCACGTTGATCAGAATGATCAGTCCGACCACCGCCAGACCGACTATCGTCTGCGTGGTCTCCTCCGCGTCGGCGCGGTCCACCACGTCCGCCAGCCCGCCGGTGAACCCCGTGCGCAGCCCGGCCTCGCCGAACTCCTGCTGTGCCCGGTCGTGGAAGACCCGGTACAGGGAGTGCATGCCGGGGTCGGTGGAGTTGCCCCGCAGCCGTGCGCCGAGCAGCGCGAACGACTTGTCCGGGGCGGTCGTCATGCGTGCCACGCGGGGAACCTGGGAGTAATCCTCGGAGAGCCCCCGTATCTGTTCGTCCGTCCACGGCATCTGCAGGCGTGTGGAGCTCAGTTCACGCGCCACGTCCTGTACGCGCTGCTCGTCCGCTTCCCGCAGCGGCTTGCCGTCGCGCCGCGCCACCAGCACCGTCACGGCATTGGCGTCCGGTTCCGCGCCGAACTCCTCCCGGGCGATCCGCAGCGCCGCGGCCGCGTCGTACTCCGGCGGCAGGAAGCCGGCGCTGTCGGTGTTCGTCACGCGGAAGACGAGTGTCTGACCCATGAGCGCCACGAAGACGCCGACCACCGCCCATACGACGATGACCCGCCAAGGTCTGCGGGTCGAGAATCCGGTCAGGGAACGGATCACGGAAAGCCTCCGGGAAGGTCACGGGAGTACGGGGGGACGGGTGCCACGGGACCGTGGATGTCCGAGGCGGCACCCCCCTGCCAGGTCGTTCTGGCACTCGTCCAGCACATCAGTGACGTGCGGCCCGAACCTCGGAGCCAGGGATGAGAAGCCCTCTGGGAGCACGGCCCCGAACCCTCCCGCCGCTGGGAGCCTGCTCCCGGTCCCCGTTCCCTCCCGCTCCGGACGCCATGGGCCCGGCGCACCGGCACCATGGGAGAATCGACGGACGAACCGCAGGTCATCGGCCACTTCGGCCGCCGCGGGGAAGCATGGATGTGCACAGGGGGCGGAGATGGGACGAGACGTGGACGAAGGGCGCCATGGCCGGGCACCGGGTGGGGCCGACGCGCCCCGCGCCGGGCTGCCGGGCCGCGCGACCGGGACGCGTCCCGATGGGGCGACGGGAAACCGAATCGGAGGGCCGGGACTGTGGACCCAGCACGACGGACTCGTCGCTGTCGGCGCCGCGGCCATCGATCTCGTGGGCTTCACCGTCACCAGCCAGATGGACCAGGGTCATGTCCCGGTGGCCGGGTGCCTGGTCGTGGTCGTCGCCTCGCTGTTCCTGCTGGCGCGCCGCCGTACACCTCTGACGGTTCTCGCGTGCATCCTCGCGGCGAACCTGTCGGTCAACTGGTTCAGTGCCGTGGGCCAGCACTACGGGGCGGCCATGATCGTCGCCCTCTACACCGTCGTACGTCACCACAGGGCCGCGGTCGGCGCGGCGGCCGTTGCCGGCTGCGTCGCGGTGCTCCAGCTCGTCCACCCCGGGATGCCGGCGCCGTCCCTGATCGAGCTCGCCCCCAACGCCGTGTCCGCGCTGTTCGTGGCCGGCGCCGCTGTCGCCGTCGGCCGCTGGCAGCGCAACGCCGAGACCGAGCGGCGGCGGCTCGCCGAGCGGGCCGTCTCCGACGAACGGCGCCGTATCGCCCGGGAGCTGCACGACATCGTCGCCCACCATCTGACCACCATGCAGCTGCTCGCCGGAGGCGCTCGGGCCAACCTGGACCGGTCCCCGCAGGCCGCCCGCGAGGCACTCGTCGCCCTGGAGGGCTCCGGCCGCTCCGCCCTGCGCGAGATGCGTCACCTGCTCGACGTGCTGCGGGCCGGCGACGAGAGCGAGGACGGCGACGAGGGAGGGGCGACCGCACCGCAGCCCGGCATCGGCGACCTGGACCGCATCGTCGGGGACAGCCGCCGCGCCGGCCTTCCCACCACGCTCACCACCGAGGGCGACTCCCGCTCGCTCCCGCCCGGAGTCGCGCTCACCGTTTTCCGCATCGTGCAGGAAGCCCTCACCAACGCACGCAAGCACGCGGGCGACGGCGCGCACGTCGATGTACGGCTCACCTGCTCGGCCCGCGAAGTGCGGGTCGCCGTCACCGACGACGGTCCGCGTCCCGCCCGTTCCGCCGCACGAGGAACGGGCTACGGGCTGGTGGGGATGCGGGAGCGCGTCGCCCTGCACGGTGGCACCCTGCGGGCCGGACCGGAGAGCGGAGGCTTCGCCGTCCGCGCCAGCCTTCCCCTGCCCGCCGACCGTCAGGAGGCATACGCGTGAGCGCGATCGTGAAGGTTCTCATCGCCGACGACCAGCCCCTCGTCCGACGCGGCCTCGCCCTGATGCTGGCCCCCGAACCCGGCTTCCAGGTCGTGGCCGAGGCCGAGGACGGCGCCGAGGCGGTCCGCCTCGCCCACGAACGCCTACCTGACGTGGTCATCATGGACATTCGCATGCCGGTCCTGGACGGAATCGCCGCCACCGAACGGTTGACCACCGAACTGCCCGGCTGCCGGGTGCTGGCACTGAGCACCTTCGACATGGACGAGTACGTGGTGGATGCCCTGAGGGCAGGGGCGTGCGGCTTCCTGCCCAAGGACATCTCACCCGAGGACCTCGTCGCGGCCCTGCGCGTGGTCCACGACGGCGAGGCCATCCTCGCCCCACGGCTCCTGACCCGGCTGATCTCCACCCATGTCAAAACCCCGACCCACCGGAGCGCACACCCGGTTCCCCTCGGCGCCGAGGGAATCACCCCGCGTGAGCGGGAGGTGTGGCGGCTGATCGCCGGCGGTCTGGACAACACCGAGATCGCCGACCGGCTCGGGGTGAGCGCCTCCACCGTGAAGAACCACATCACCGGCCTCTTCGCCAAGCTGCGAGTCCGCGACCGCGCCCAAGCGGTCATCGCCGCGTACGAGACGGGCCTGGTCACGGCACGACGGGAGCCGTAGCACCCGGGCCGGGGCAGGACACCACGCTGACCGTCCCGGAGATCCGCGACCTGCTCGTAGCCGTCCTCGACCCACCGGCCGTGACCGCGGCCAGGCTGCTGCACCGGTCCAACTGGCGCCGGCGCCACCAGGCAACAGCCCGACGCGGCCACTGCCGACGACGAACCGCCGGCGAACCCGCTGGACAGATGACGAAACCGTGGCCGGAGCCGCGGAAGTTCACGTACCGTATGGCTCTACGCCCTGAGATGGACGGAAGGAGGCGAGTGCCGTGCGGTTCACACCTTTCCAGCGCTCCCTTTTCCGCTGTCCCGGCGTGGTTCGTACCTTCTGACCGGGAGCGCTCCAAGCAGCCTGTTTCCCCGGAGGAATTCATGACCGATCCGGTCATCCGCGCGCTCTCCGCGAGCGACGCCCATCTCTTCGACGCTCTCCCCGACCCACTGGGCACCCGCGAAAACCATCGGCGTACCCGGTTCCGCCCGGACTGGAAACGCGTCGCCCTGCGCGACGGCGAGGTCGTCGCACGCGGCGCGTGGTGGGGCGGCCCCGACGACTCGGAGCCCGTCAACATCAACTGGTTCGATGTGGCCGCGGGCGAGGAGGAGGCGGGAGCCGAACTCCTGCGCTCCGCTCCCTGGCAAGTCGAACTCGAGATCAACCTGCCTGGCGGCTGGCGGGACATGGCCGACCTGCGCCCCGCCGCCGAGGCGCGCTTCGCCGCCGCACGAGCCGCCGGGTACGAACTCCTGGTGGAACGCTTCCTGTACCGCTGGACCCCGGAGCGAGGTCTGCCCGCGCGGTCCGGACGCCTGCGCTTCAGCGCCGAACCCGACGACACCGTGTTCTTCGACGCATTGCGCCGCATCCATTCCGTCACCCTGGACGCCCACGCGCTCAAGGCCATCAAGGAGGGCGGCCTCGACCAGGCCGCGCAGGAAGAACTCGACTTCTTCCACTGGTGCCCCTCCCCGCGGGAGTGGTGGCAGATCGCGCACACGCCGGAGGGCGACCTGGCCGGCATCCACATCCCGGCTCACAACCCCTCCGGACCGACCATCGGCTTCATCGGAGTAGTCCCGGAACAGCGCGGTCACGGCTACGCCTACGACCTCCTCGCGGAATGCACCCACTTCCTCGTCGGACAGGGCGCGGAGTTCGTCAGCGGAGGGACGGACCGGGGCAACTTCCCCATGGCCGCGAACTTCACCAAGGCCGGCTTCCCCGTCGTCAGCGAACGCATCAACTTCTGCCCGGCGGGCCCATCGGCCGGCGAGAAGTAGCGAACGGTGAGCAGCGGGCGCAGGAGGCGGAGTTGGGCTACCGGAAATCCGCCACCTACTCGCCGCCGTCTTCAGTCCACCAGCCGTGACCGCGATGAGGACAGGGAAGGAACAGTGCATTTCGCCCGCAAAGTAGTTCGTGCATACTTTTGCAGGCGGGGTACGGCGTTCCGGCTGGGCCGCACTGACCAGGGGACATGCAGATATGTACACCGGTACACCGGTCACCGGCGGCTTCGGCGCGCTTGTGCACCGTCTACGGACGGAGGCCGGGCTGAGCCAGGAGGAGTTGGCACATGCTGCGAGGGTGAGCGTGCGGGCGCTGTCGGACATGGAGCGCGGACACACCCGGGGGCCGCAGCGCCGCACCGTGCAGGCATTGGCTGCCGCCCTCGGCTTGGACGAGGCCGGCGCCCGGGAGCTGGAACACAACGCGAGCTTGGGCCGTCCCCGGCGGACTCGCACTACGGACTTACCACCACCTACCGTCGTACCGGATGCTGTTGAGCAGACCGCTGCGCCCGATCTGCTGCCGCGCGCACCGCGTGGCTTCTACGGACGGGCGGCAGAACTCGGCGCCCTGGCCCGGGCCGCCGAAGGCGAGGCGCCCCTCTGCCTGGTTGTCGGGCCCGCCGGCGTCGGGAAGACAGCCCTTGTGCTGCATTGGGCCCACCACAACCGTGCCGGATTTCCCGACGGGCGTCTCTACGCCGACCTGCGAGGCTTCGGCGGCACGGGCGAGCCTGCGCTCATGGAGGTGCTGCGCGAGTTCCTGCCGGCGCTCGGTGTGCCGCTCGGCCGGATACCGGAGTCGGCGAATGGCGCAGCCGCGCTGTTTCGGTCGCTCGCCGCTGACCGCCGACTCCTCGTAGTGCTCGACAACGCGCGGAACTCCGAGCAGGTCAGGCCGCTTCTTCCAGGCGGTCGCCGCTGCGTAACCGTTGTCACCAGCAGGCACCGGCTGCCGGGGCTGATCGTCACCGACGCTGCTCGACCCGTTGCGGTAGATGTGTTCGGCCCGCAGGACGGCACCATGCTCCTCGCCGCGGTACTCGGCACGGAACGCGTCAGCGCGGAGCCGGTGGCTGCGCGACGGCTCGCCGAGCTGTGCGACGGACTGCCCCTTGCCCTGCGGGTCGTAGCTGCCCGGTTGACGCAACGCCCCGGCTTGTCGCTGGATGCGATGGCTGCCGAGCTGTCCGACGAGACGCGCAGGCTGAGTTTGTTGGACGTGGAAGACACCGGCGTGCAAGCGGCGCTGCGCGTGACGCTGCAACAGCTCCCGCAGGACGTCTCCCGCCAGTTCGCCCATCTCGGCCGCCACCCCGGTACGTACGTCGACCGGTATACGGCGGCAGCCTTGGCGGATACGAATCCGCCTGCTGCCGAAGCCGCCTTGGAGAGGCTGGCCGTGGCGCACCTCGTCACGGAGACGGTGCCCGGCCGATGGACCATGCACGATCTCGTGCGGCTCTTCGCACGGAGCCTGGACGTCGCGCCCGAAGCGCTCAAACGCGTGCTCGACCACTACATCACCACGGGCCTCGCGGCCGTGGCGGCGGCCGAGCCCGGCAACGAGGAGTGCTTCCCACTGCCGGCGGACTACCTGCCGCCCGCCGCCGTCCGAGAGTTCGGCGATCGGTCCGCGGCCGTGGCCTGGTACGCGGCAGAGAGGGACGACCTCATGCTGGCGGTCGCCGCAGCGCGCGCTGCCGGACTGCACGGCAGGACCTGGAGGATGGTGCTGACGCTGTGGCCGCTGATGGTGTGGCGTGTACGGGACGGCTGGGTCTCGCTCTTGGAGACCGGGCTCGAGGCGGCACGGGCCGACGCCGATCAGCACGGCGAGGCACGAGTGCTGAACGTGCTCGGCTGGGTGCTGATCGAGGAAGGGCGCATCGACGAGGCGCTGACTCACCTGAGGGCAGCCTCCGCGCTCGCCTCCCGGACAGGTGACCCGGTGGCCGAGGCGAACGCTCTGATCGTTCTGGCTATGGCGCAAGCAGCACTCGGCGGCCTGGGCGAGGCCGCGCAGGGGTGTGAGCGGGCGGTAGAACTGGCCCGCAAGGCGGACGACCGGACCATCGAAAGACTGGCCCTGCAGCACCTGGCCCGCCATTGGGCCGACGCCGGGAAATGGCGCAAGGCCCTCGACACGGCGACTGAGGCATTGGCCTCGGACGATCGGTCCGGCACGGCCGATGTCCCCCGGATCCTGCTACTCATGGTGAGAGGGGAGGCGCTGCTGGGCCTCGGGGACGAAGCCGAGGGCATCGAGCAACTCCATCTCGCAGCCCGGGAGGCGGAGTCCTCCGGCTACGAGGACGGCGCAGTACGGGCGCTCGGCGTCCTACTGACGGTCTCGGCGGACACGGGAATCCAGGCACGATACGACGCGGCAGTTGAGCGGCTCACCACGCGGACGTGAAGCCGGGCCGTCGGCACCCGCACATCCCCGCGGCCAGGAGAACTGATCATCCCTCCCGCTTCTGACTCCGGGGCACAGTGCGCTGCGCGGCGGCCCGAACCGATGGCCACCGCCGCCGCGGATGCCATGCAGCGACGGGGTCCTCGCCGGACTCGACGTAGGGATCTTCCTCTGGTCGGCCCGGTGCTCCGGACGAGACCGCCTAGGCGCGCGGTGTCCGCCGGCCCACGGCCAACTCGTTGAGCGGCGCGGCGAGGTCGGAATCGGACAGCTGGTCACCGAAGGCCACAGTCGCGTGCGGGGTGGGGGCGGAATCGGGCCGTCCGTGGTCCACCTCGGACGCCTGGCCGGTGGCCGCGGCCACGACCGCGACGACGACGCCACCGGCCATGGCCAGGGCACCGGCAAGCGAAGTGATCTTCTGCTTCATGGTGGCTCTTACCTCTCGCTCTGCTCGACATTTCCCGCTCTTCCTTCCCGGACCACCGAGGGGGCCGGGCCGGGGCGCTGTGCGTCGGCGGTGGGGTCGTCCGCCCGTGCGGGGCAGCGCCCCTGCGGCAGGCACAGTCGAACACGGTGGGCGGGTGCGGTCCCAGGCAGTTCCCCCTGCGGAATTACGGTCGGCGTACTTCTGCCGGGCCTCGCATCTGCCGCGCCCGCACACCAACAGCGGCCACTGGCAGCGCCAACTGTCCTCCGTTCGGGACCGGTCGCGGGGCCGCTGAAGCGGCGCTCGCTGCCGGTGCCGGCGAACAGTTCGGTACGGTGAGCGCGGGCAGGAACTTCCCTGCTCCTTCGCGCGTTGCGGAGGAGTCCTGATCATTCTGATGTGAGACCCGGCGGCGTCGTCGCAGGGAGAAGTGAGCAACGCATGGCCATGGTGGGCCTGTTCTGGATCGCCGAGGGCGATGTGTACGTGGGCGCGAAGCCGTCCGGCCTGGCGCCCGGGGTACGCCTGACCCCCGAGGGCGTGGTGGCGCTCGGCGAGCGGCAGTCCGGCGTCCACCTGTGGGAGGACGTGCGCGACCTGACGGTGACGGACGTCCCCGTGAAGTCCCTCGTGCGGCAGGCCGGCGTACTCAAGGACCTCGCCGTGACGATGGTGGTGAGCCTGGCCATGCCGATGGGGCCGGACCGGACGGACGAGGCCCCGGCGCTGATGACGCTGCGCGTCACGTCGTCCGACGCCGACCACGAGCTGTCGGTCTACGCGGCCGCGGCCGCCGGCTACTCGCCGGCCGAGGTCGAACTCTCCCGCGTCTTGCTGTCCCGCCTCACCGAGGGCGCCGCCACGATGGAGACCACCCTGGCGGCGATGTCGGAGTGGGGCCGCGCGTCGGAGGGCGGGACCCCGCGGGGCGCGGAGCGGGAGAGGCTGCTGCGGAGTTGGGCGGGCTAGGGCGCCACGGCAGGACCCTTCGGGGGCAGTCCCGCGGCACACTTCCCGTGCCCGCGTGAGCCGCACGGCATCAGCTCAGCGCCGTGGACAGGCTCACCCACTCGTACACCAGGAAGATCGCACACGCCGCCAGGACCAGCAGCCAGAACACCATGGCCGCCGAGTCCTTGCCGGGCTGCGGTTCGGCCGCGGTGGCCCGCTCCGGATCCTGCGCGGAGTAGTAGACGGGGACCGTGTCGTCCTCGGACCGGTCGCGGGGGCCGCCGCTCTCCTGGAAGCGGACCGCGCGGCCGTCCCGGGTGGTGTAGTCGTACTCGTGCCACTGCACGCGCCGGGCCACGTTGTTGACCATCTGGGTCGTGGCCCAGGCGCGTACCACCCGCGCCGGCGCGCTCAGTCCGCTCTCCCAGGCCTCGCGCCGCTGCCGCGTCCGGCGGACCACCGCGACGGCGGACCAGACCATGGCGGCCAGCAGAACCACCATGGTCATGTGGAACAGTGCGTTCATGGCGGTGGGTACCCCCGTACTCGTTGTCAGGCATCGCATCCGCCGGACAACCGTGTGCTCGTGGCCGTGCCGGCGCACGCGGACCCTACCCGAGCGGCGTCCGGCAGGTCACGCCGCCCCGGAACCGAGGGAACTCCGCCCGGCGCCCCCGTCCTGAGCCACCGGCCACCGCCTGCGCGACGCCTCGCCCCGCGCGGCGTGTGCGTCACGCCCCGACGACCGCCCTGCCGTACGGAACGAGCCGCACCGGGCCGACGAGACCGTAGTTCTGCCTCTTGGCGACCCCGAACACCTGCGCGTTGGCGACCCGCAGGCGGTTGAGCAGGGAGGTGGCGACCTCCACCTCGATGGTGTTGGTCCCGCGACGCAGGTACGGGCCCACGTCCACCACCGGCGTCAGCTGGTCGGCGGGCGGCAGGGCGCGTCCGTTCACCGTGACCCGGTAGGTGTCGAACACCTCGCCCAGTTCCAGCCGGGCACCGTGACCACCGGTCCAGGCGGCCCCCAGCTTCACCGTGGTGCGGTACCGGCCCACGCCCGACGCATCGGCCAGCTCCGGGATCTCGGGCCAGGGCCTGAGTCCGTCGAGCTCGACGGTGCGCAGGGTCCTGGTGGTGCTCGACGCGGTGGCGCCCGGCGTCCAGTCCTCGGCCGTCAGGGTCCAGCGGGTGAGCGCCATCGGCTCAGCGACCTCCTCGATGGTCGCGCTGACGGTGGCCCCGCTCTGCAGCACGGTGGTGTAGGTGCCCGGACGCGTGTCGCGGATCTCCAGCCGGCCGCCCTCGGCGCGACGGACCTCGGCCGCCTCGCTGGACGTCGCGTTCCAGCGGGGCGCGGGGCCGGGGATCCACTTGCCGGGA
Source organism: Streptomyces flaveolus (assembly GCF_044765825.1). NCBI lineage: Bacteria > Bacillati > Actinomycetota > Actinomycetes > Kitasatosporales > Streptomycetaceae > Streptomyces > Streptomyces flaveolus. The sequence continues at coordinate 370,363 of NZ_JBIWKU010000008.1, forward strand.
CGGGCCGTCGCGATGATCGTGGTGGCCCCCGGTTCCAGGGTGATGCGCAGCCGGAGGCGCCCGTCGCCGAGCCGGGTGTAGGTGGCGAGCGGTTCGATCGTGCCGGTCCAGGCGTCCAGGACGTAGGGGACGGCGTCCGGCCTGCGCAGGGTGAGCGTGACGTCGTGACTGATGGGCGTGCCGGTCGAACCCTTCTTGCTGACCGAGTCGTTGGCGAAGAAGTAGTAGTCGGCCTCCGTGTCGGCCCGGTGGGCGTGCAGCAGCATCGAGGACTGCGCGTACTCGACGTCGCGCTTCAGGCCGAGCGCGGCGATGCCCTGCGGCACGTCGGGGCGGTCGGGCACGTTGGAGACGCTCGGCTGCGCCAGCAGTTCGGCGATCAGCTCCAGCAGGCGCTCGTTGTCCCCCGTCTTCGGCAGCCCGGGCACGTGCCCGTCCTTCCAGTCCCCGATGACGATGACCGGAAGGCCCTTCCTGGCGTAGCCGACGAGCTTCTCGGCGACGTCCAGTTGCAGCGTGTGCTCGCGATTGATCATGACGTCGCCGTCGACGAGCAGCGCCTTGAAGGCGGGGCCGTCGGGGGCGAACCGGCCGTCGCGCACCACGGCGCCGGGCAGCGAGAGCAGACGCGGGCTGAGGAAGAGGTGCGTCCAGCCGGCCGGGACGCCGTCGGCGCTGAACCAGGACGCGCCGAGCCCGGAACCGGCGTAGCCCTTCTGCCACAGCACGCCGATGTCGGCCTTGTTGACGCCGGTCTGCAGGACCTGCTGGATCCGGCTCAGATACCCGGCGACATCGGGCACATGACGCCACGTGGGCTGGCGGGGGCCCCAGGCCTCGCCGTAGCCGGAGCCGCCGTTGTACGGCGAGAAGGCCGCGAAGCCGGGCCACGTCGCACCGGGGGCGTCGGCGTACGCGAAGCCGTGGAACACGGCCTGGTTCACCCCGGCCGCGTACTGGGTGACGAGCTTGCGGAGGGTGGCGTCCCAGGTGGTCGCGTAGGCGCCGCCCGCCGTGCCGCCCGCCTCGTTGGACAGCACCAGCCTGCCGCCCATGTCCCGGCCGCCGGCCAGGCAGCGGAAGTCGTCGAGGTTCTTGAACCCGAGCGACTCGCCCTCGGGCACGTCCAGCAGCGCGGCCTTGTACATCGCGTCGGTCTGCAGACCGTACGGCTGGACGCGCAGTTGCAGGCCGAGGCCGTGCGCCCACTTCTGCACCGGGAGCAGGTGGTTCTCGACGTACAGCTCGGTGACCACTTCCATGTAGTCGCGGCGGACGGCCTTGTTGGTGGCGTCGTCGAACGCGAAGGCGTACTTCTCCTTCGTCTGCAGGAGTGCGGGCAGATACGGGGCGAGCGAGTAGCCCATGCGGCGTTCGAACTCGGCCATGATGCCGGGCGTCCACAGCGTCGCGTGCGTCTCGATCTCGAGGGAGTCCTCGAACAGCGCGCCCCCGGTCTCCCGCAGCAGCCTGCGCATGCGCGGGGTGAGGATGCGGCTCTCCCAGAAGTCGATGACGGCCCGCGTCCCGGCCTCGCTGAAGTGGTCGACGACGTAACTGAGCGGGGTGGTGTGCGCCGGGCCCTCGGGGCGCTGGCCGGAGCCGCGTTCGTAACAGGCGATGACGAGCCAGGTCCCGTCGCCGGGCGCGGTCCACTCCAGCCGCCCGTCCTCGACGCGGGAGGCGAGATCGGTGACCGAGCCCTTCTCCAGCCGGGTGGGGAAGGCGGTGGGCGAGGTGCCCGGGACGACACGGACGGCCTGCACGGACCGCACCTTCCGGGCCGTCGCGGCGGGGTCGGGGGCGGTCACCGGCTCGGGCAGCGGGCCCGCGAAGGCGGTTCCCCCGGGGACGACGGCGACGCCGTGCGCCAGCTCCTTGATCGCGGAGTTGCCGTCGGGGGTGATGCCGGGAACGGCGGCCGGCCAGGCGGGGCCGAGGGTGAGGTCCACGAGGATGCCGCGCTTCTTCGCCTGACCCAGGGCCGTCTCGACCGCGTCGGCCCAGGCGGGCGTCCCCCAGCCGTAGCGGGACGGGTCGATCGGCTGGGAAACGCTGTGGGTGACTGCCGCGATCTCCACGCCGCCGAATCCGGCGTCGGCGATCCGGTCGATCTCCCGCCTGATCTCGTCCGCGTCGACCAGCGCGTCCGGCCACCACCAGCGGAACTTGGGACGCACCGGAGCCGCGGGGGAGGAGAACGAACGGGCGAACGCGCCGCCGGGCTTGGCCGTCGTGGCGCCCGCCGTCGTCGGTTCGCCCCCTGTCGTCGGTTCGCCCGCCGCGGCGGCGGCCGAGGCCGTGCCCGCCGACAGGGCCGCCGCGGCCCCGGCCGCCGCCGTCATCTTGAGCAGAGCCCGCCGCCGAAGGCTGTCGTGCTCGAAGGTGTCTTCCTGCCCAGGTGTGTGTCTCATCGCGCCTCGTTTGAACGTTTTAATTGTCTGGCTGGAACATACGCAGCCCGATGTGCGGCCGCAAGGGTTCGGTGGAGGTGGATCGTCCGAGGGTCCGACCGTGCCGCCGACAGGGCCTATTACCAGCAAGTACCGTGAGAGTGGGGGTCGGTGGCGCGCAGGTGCGGGCCCCGGCGGGACTGTCGTAACCCTTGACTCCCCCCAAGGCTCCGCCTACTTTGCCGTTCGGCTGACAAAAACGTTTCAACGCACGTGCGGAGCCGACTGCCCAGGGGCGTCGCCTCCCGCCGTCCCGTGCACGCATCGGCCCGTCACCGAGTGGTTCGTCCCTCCCCGAAGGAGCCCGGCTTGTCCGCGCGACCCCATGTGCCCAGCCCTGATGTGCCCAGCCCCACCCGTCGCCGTGTCCTGACCGTCACGGCCGCCGCCACCGCGGTGGCCGCGCTGCCCGCCACGGCCGCCGAGGCATCCGCCGTCGTCCCGGGCACCGGTTCGCCGGCCGCCGCCGGCGCCGGACCGGCCGCGGAGGCCGTCCGGCCGGCGCTGGACCCGTTTCCGCTGTCCGCGGTCCGGCTCCTGGAGAGCCCCTTCCTCGCCAACATGCGGCGTACCTGCGCCTACTTGCTGTACGTCGACCCGGACCGGCTGCTGCACACGTTCCGGCTGAACGTGCGACTGCCGTCGACCGCCGAGCCGTGCGGTGGCTGGGAGGCCCCGGGCGTCCTGCTGCGCGGCCACAGCACCGGCCACCTGCTGTCCGCCCTCGCCCAGGCGCACGCCAACACGGGCGACGACGCCTACGCCGAGAAGGCCCGCCACCTGGTGGCGGCGCTCGCCGAGTGCCAGGCGCACGCGCCCGCCGCCGGCTACCGCCCGGGCTACCTCTCCGCCTTCCCGGAGGACGTCTTCGACCAGCTCGAAGCCGGGGGCAAGCCCTGGGCCCCCTATTACACGCTGCACAAGATCATGGCCGGGCTCCTCGACCAGTACCGGCTCAGCGGCAACGAGCAGGCCATGACCGTGCTGACGGGCATGGCGGCCTGGGTGGACTCCCGCACGGCGCCCCTGCCCCGCGACCGCATGCAGTCCCTGCTCCGGGTCGAGTTCGGCGGCATGAACGAGGTGCTGACGAACCTGTACCTGGAGACCGGCGATCCCGCGCACCTGCGGACCGCGCGGCGCTTCGACCACGAGGAGCTGTACGAGCCGCTGGCCGCGGGCCGTGACGAACTCGCGGGGCGGCACGCCAACACCGAGATCCCCAAGATCGTCGGGGCGGCGCGGAGTTACCGGGCGACGGGGGAGCGGCGCTACCTGGACATCGCGACCCACTTCTGGGAGACGGTCGTCCGGCACCACTCGTACGCCATCGGCGGCAACTCGAACCAGGAGTTCTTCGGCCCGCCCGGCGAGATCGTCAGCCGGCTGTCCGAGGACACCTGCGAGAACTGCAACAGCTACAACATGCTCAAGCTCGGCAGGCAGCTCTTCCTGCACGACCCCACGACCACCGCGTACATGGACCACTACGAGTGGACCCTCTACAACCAGATGCTCGGCGAGCAGGACCCCGACTCCGAGCACGGCTTCGTCACCTACTACACGGGCCTGTGGGCCGGTTCGCGGCGGCAGCCCAAGGGCGGGCTCGGTGCCGCGCCGGGCAGCTACAGCAGCGACTACGACAACTTCTCCTGCGACCACGGCACGGGCATGGAGACCCACACCAAGTTCGCCGACAGCATCTACTTCCGCTCCGCCGGACCGGACCGGACGCTGTACGTGAACCTGTTCATCCCCTCCGAGGTGACCTGGCGGGACACGGGCCTGACGCTGCGTCAGGACACCGGTCATCCGGAGACCGACCGCACCCGGCTCACCGTCACCGGCGGTGACGCGCGCTTCACCCTGAAGGTCCGGGTCCCCGCCTGGCTCGCCGACAGCGGCGGCCGGGCCGCGGTACGGCTCAACGGGCACGCGCTCGGGGCACCGATCCGCCCGGGCCGGTACGTCACGATCGAGCGCCACTGGCGACGCGGCGACACGGTGGAACTGACCTTCCCGCGCGAGCCGGTCTGGCGGCCGGCCCCCGACAACCAGCAGGTGCGGTCGCTGTCCTACGGTCCCGTCGTGCTCGCCGGCGCCTACGGAGCGACCGCCCTCGCGACCATCCCCGACATCCGGACCGAGTCCCTGCGGCCGGTGGCGGGCGTCCCGCTGGAGTTCACCGCCGTGGCCGACGGCCGTGAGGTGCCGCTGCGGCCCTTCTACAAGGTGCACCACCAGAACTACACCGTCTACTGGGCCGTCACCCCCCGCCAGGGCCGCGAACGGGACATCGCCCGCTACCGGCTCGACGAGGGCAGCGGCACCACGGCCGCCGACAGCACCGGCACCTTCCCCCGCGCGGCACTGACCGGCGGCGCCGAATGGACCACGGACGGCACGCGCACCGCGGTGCTCCTGGACGGTACGGACGGTCACGTCACGCTCCCCGAGGGGCTCCCCGCCGGACTGACCGAACTGACGGTCGCCGTGCGCGTCCGCATCGACTCGCTCGCCAACTCGGCACGCGTCTTCGACCTCGGCTACCACAAGAGCACCTACCTGTACCTCACGCCCCGCACCGGCGCCGGCCGGGCCCGCGCCGCGCTGAAGATCTCCGGCATGGAGGGCGAGGACGTGATCGACGCTGCCGGACCCCTGCCGCAGGGCCGGTGGATCCACGTGGCCCTCACCCTGGCGGGCGGCACCGGCATCCTGTACGTCGACGGAGCCGAGGCCGGCCGCAACGCCGCCATGGTCACCAGCCCGCTGCTGCTCGGCGCGAGCACCCGCAACTACCTGGGCCGTTCGCAGAACTCCACGCATCCGTACCTGCACGGCGCGATCGCCGACTTCCGCCTGCGCAACCGTGCCCTGACGGCCGCCGAAGTGGCCGCACTCGCCACCGGCTGACGGCGCCCGGGCCCGCGCGGACCACCGCACACCCACGCCTGCCCGGGCCCGACGGCCCGGGCACCCACGTGCCCGGTGCCGCACGGCACGGCCGCACCCACCCCGACATCCCCCCCCGAACGATGGAGTTCCCGATGTCCGAATCCGACCTGACCAGACGCCGGTTCGTCGTGGCCGCCGGAGCGGCAGGAGCCGCGTTCGCCGCCGGCCTGCCCGGTGCCGCCGCCACCGCCCACGCCGCGCAGCCGGCGACCGCCGGAGCCGCCCGCACATCCGGTTACGCCCCGGAGGACTTCGCCGACCCGCGCCGGGACAGCCGGCCGACGGTCTACTGGTACTGGAACGGGCCCGTCACCCCCGAACTGGTCGAGACCCAGATGGCCGACCTCCGCGACAAGGGCATGTTCGAGGTCATCCTCTTCCCCTTCGACAACGCCGAGATGCAGCCGGTGTTCTTCACCGAGGACTGGTTCGCGATCGTCGGCCACGTCCTGCGGGTCGCCGAGCGCACCGGCATGCGGGTCTGGCTGTTCAACGACGACCACTTCCCGAGCGGCCGGGCCGGCGAGTACATCGTCACGGGCGGCACCGTCGGCTCCCGCACCTACGCACCCCGGCCGGACCTGAGGCTCAAGGCACTGTGGCGGTCCACCACCGTCGTCGAGGGGCCCGCCTCCGCCGAGCTCACCGCCACCACCGGGGTGGGCGTCGACACCGGCCGCCTGGTCGCCGACGCCGACGTCCTCGGCGGAGCCGCCGTGCTGAGCGCGGGCGCGGACTGGACCGACTGCACCGTCACCGGCAGCGCCAAGGCCGAGCACGGCGCCGCCGGGCTCGTCGTCCGCGCCTCGGCGAGCGGAACCGACGGCTACGCCGTGGAGTTCGACCAGAGCGGCGTCGTCACCGTCCTGCGCCTGGCCGAGGGTGCGGCGCCGAAGGAGCTCGCGCGCAGCAGCCGCACCGACGGCTTCAACAAGACCAAGTTCCACACGCTCGTGGTCACCGTCCGCGGGGACACCGTCGCCGTCACCCTCGACGGCAAGGACAAGGGCACCGTCACCGACACCGCCCGCACCACCGGCAGCGTGGGCGTGCGGGCCGTCGACGGGCAGCGCGCCCTGTGGGAGAGCCTGACCGTCACCGCGTCCGACGGCACCACCCTGTACGAGCAGACCTACGACGACCCGGCCGCCGCCGGCGACTTCCCGGCCCGCCCGCGGCCCGGGGGCACCGCCGCGCCCGTCGCCGCCGTCGCCCGCCCCGTCGGTGCCACCGGCACGGAGCGCGTCGTGGAACTGACCGCGGACCTGACGGCCGGACGCACCTGGAAGGTCCCCGCAGGACGCTGGCAGATCGACGTCTTCGGCGGCAGCCCCCTCATCGACGACAGCCAGGGCTACAGCCGCAGCTACGTCGACCTGCTCGACGACGAACCCGTCGACCTGTTCCTCGACATGGTCCCGGGGGAGTACCACCGCCGCTTCGGCCGCTACTTCGGCAACGTCATGCCGGGCTTCTGGGACGACGAACCCTACTTCGCCTCCGCCGAGGCCCACTTCAAGCGCCTGCCCTGGTCGCCGACGCTGCAGGACGCGCTGCGCGCCGTCGGCGTCGAACCGGGCACCGCGTACGCCTCGGCCTTCGACGACCTCGGCCGCGACGGCCGCATCGCCCGCGGACGCTACTGGCAGGCCGTCTCCGACCGTTTCGCCGTGTACTTCGAGAAGCAGTCCCGCTGGTACGAGAAGCGGAACGTCGCCCTCATCACCAACCCGCTGTACGACGAGACCTCACCTTCCAAGCGCATCGCGTCCACCGGCGACCTGCACAAGGTCCACCAGTGGGCGCAGATCCCCGGCGGCGACATCATCACCGCCGAGTACGTGGCCGGCGAGCCCACGACGATCCCGCGCAACCCGGTCAGCGTCGCCCACCAGATGGGCCGCGAACGCGCCCTGCTGGAGGCCTTCGGCAACATGGGCTGGCAGGTCGCACCCGACTTCGCCCGCGCCCTCGTGGGCGCGAACGCCACCCGCGGCATCAACCTCACCGTGCTGCACGCGCTGTGGACCGACGAGACCCGGGTGTACTTCCCCCCGCCGTTCGGCCCGCGCGCCCCCTGGTGGTGGGCCATGGAGCCGCTCGCCGACTGGATCGGCCGCGTGATGGAGGTCGCCCGCGGCACGTCCGCCGCACGGACCGCGCTCATCCAGCCGCAGCGGGCGGCCGAGCAGTGGCGCGGCACCGACCGGCAGGGCGCCGTCGACAGCGCCCTCGGCGACGCCGCGTACGCCCTGGAGGCCGCCCAGGTCGACTTCGACCTCGTGCACGAGGGAGCGCTGAGCGGCGACCGGGGACTCCTCGCCCACGCCACCACCCGCGGCGGCCGGCTCACCGTCGGCGCGGCCCGCTACGACCTGGCCGTCCTGCCGCTGACCCCGACGCTCGACGCCGCCGCCGTGAAGACACTCACGGCCTTCGTGCGCGGCGGCGGCACCGTCGTCGCCGTCGGCGAACTGCCCGCGGACGAGGCGCACGGCGGCGACCGCGGCCTGGAACGCGCGCTGTCCGCGCTGTTCGGCGAGCAGCTGCCCGGCAGCCGCCGCACCGGCGCCGGGACGGCCGTACGCGTCGCCGACGTGACCGGCCTGCGGGAGGCCGCGCACGCTGCCGGCGTCGCCGCCGCCGTGCTCGAACCGGCCGCCGAAGCGGTCCGTGTCCTGCGCACCACCCGCGGCAAGGACATCGCGTTCCTCGTCAACAACGAGAGCGGACAGGCCGTCGAGACGGTCGCCGCACTCCCGGCCACCGGCGTCCCGGAGCTGTGGGACCCCGCCACCGGCATCGCCCGGCCCGCGCCCGTGTACCGCCGCGACCGGGGAAGGGACGGCCTGCGGGTACCGCTGCGCCTGCGCCCCTACGAGACCCTCGCGATCGTCGTCCGCGCCGCCACCCGCCCCGGCCCCCACCTCACCGAAACGGCCCTGCCCGTGGAGGGCGTCACCGCGCGGAAGGACACGCTGCACGTCACCGCCGTCGCCGACGCGCCCGGCAGGTACCCCCTGGCGGGCACCGACGGCCGGCACACCTACCGCGGCACCGCCGAGGTCACCGACCCGCTGCACGCCGTGGACCTGGGCGGCGACTGGACGCTGACCCTGGAGAAGGACGGCGCCACGCCCGTCACCCGCCCCCTGGGCAGCTGGACCGACCTCGACCCGCTGTTCTCCGGCAGCGGCACCTACACCATCACCCTCGACCTGGACCGGAACACCCTCGACGGACGCAGCTTCCGCCTCGACCTGGGCACGGTCCGCGAAGTCGCCGCGGTGACCGTCAACGGCACCGAGCTGCCGCCGCTGCTGTGGAGTCCTTACACCGCCGACGTCACCGACGTCCTGCGCACCGGCCGCAACACCCTCAGTGTCCGCGTGTCCAACACCCTCTCCAACGAACGCAAGAAGCCACTGCCGTCGGGCCTGCTCGGTCCCGTGACCCTGCGGCCGTACCGCCGCGTCACGGCCGTCCTGAACCGTGTCTGACCCGGCAGCGTCCGCCCCGCCCCGCACCCGCAAGGAGCACCCCATGAGCAGAGCGCTCACCCGGCGCGCCCACCGCCGCCCCGCCCTCCTCGTCGCCTCCGGCCTCACCGCACTGGTCACCGTGCTGCCCACGGCCGTCAACGCCGACGCCGGGCCCCCCGCCCGCATCGCGCCCGCCGGACTGCGCACCCAGCACCTCGCGCAGGCCCTGGGCATCGACGACACCACGCCCTACCTGAGCTGGAACATCACCAGCCGGGCCACGGGCGTCGTGCAGTCCGCGTACCGGGTGCAGGCGGCCGGCTCACTGAGCAGACTGAAGCAGGGCAGACCCGACCTGTGGGACTCCGGCAAGGTCCGCTCCGGCGTCCCGCAGACCACCTACGCCGGCAAGGAACTCGGCTCCCGCAGCCGCGTCTACTGGCGGGTCATGCTCTGGTCCGCCGACACCGGCCGCGACTCCGGGTGGAGCGAACCCTCCGTGTTCGAGACGGGCCTGACGCAGCAGCAGGACTGGGACGCGGACTGGATCACCCACCCGGACTGGCAGCTGAGCAAGCGCACCGTCGAGCCCGTCGTCGTCGACCTGCCGCGCACCACGGCCCGTTACGTCCGCCTCGACGTCACCCGGCTCGGACTGCCGCTCGCCGACGACTTCCCCGCGCGGACCTGGCGCCTCCAGCTCGGCGAGATCGACGTACGCGACTCCGGGAACGCGACCACCGGCCTCGCCAAGGGCGCCGCCGTGACGGCGTCGGAGACCGACACCGTCCGCAAAACCTGGGAACCCGCCCTCGCCGTGGACGGACTGCCCAACAGCGCCCTGCAGACGGCCGCCGGCTACTCCAGCCCGCCGCACACCGGCCCCGACGTCTCCGACGCGCCGGTCGTGCTCACCCTGGACCTCAAGTCGGCCAAGACCTTCGACCAGATCGCCCTGTACCCGCGCGCCGACGTCCTCACCGACGACGGCCGGGTGCCGAACTTCCCCGTCGACTACACCGTCTCCACCGGCGACGCGCCCACCGGCCCGTTCACCGAGGCCGCGCGGGTCACCGGACAGCGGCCGCCCACGCCGTACCTGCCCGCCGGACTGCCGCTGTTCACCAAGGACTTCACCCTGCCGAAGAGCGTGCGCAGCGCACGGCTGTACGTCTCCGGCCTGGGCATCCACGACACGAGCATCAACGGCGAGCCGGTCGGCGACGCCGTCCTCGAACCCGCCAACACCGACTACGCCGAGCGCGTCCAGTACGCCACCTACGACGTCACCGACCGGCTGCGCTCCGGCCGCAACACCATCGGCATCGAGCTGGGCAACGGCATAGCCAACGTCGTCAGCACCGCCGACCGCTACCGCAAGCTGTACGGCAACCTGAGCGACCCGAAGCTCGTCGCCCAGCTGGAGATCACGCTCGCCGACGGCACCGTGCGCCGCATCGCCAGCGGCAGCGACTGGCGCACCACCCTCGGCGCCACCACCTCCTCCAACTGGTACGGCGGCGAGGACTACGACGCCCGCCGCGCGATCCCGGACTGGAACAAGCCCGGCCAGGACCGCGGCGCCTGGAAGGCGGCGGCCACCGTGTCCGGCCCCGGCACGGCCACCGGCCCCGCCGTCCTGAGCGCCCGCGAGACCGAACCCGTCCGCGTGATCGAGACGCTCACGGGCAAGGAGGTCGAGGGCGCGGCCGAGGGCAGCCGGATCTTCGACCTTGGCCGCAACATCGCCGGCTGGCCGGAGATCACCGTGACCGCCCCGGCCGGCACCGACATCCGCATCCTGCCCGCGGAGAGCCTCAAGGACGGCCATGCCTTCCAGTCCATCAGCAACGTCGGCGGCCCGCTGTGGGACACCTACACCACCGGCGGCGACGGCTCGGAGACCTGGCACCCCAGGTTCAGCTACCACGGCTTCCGCTACCTGGAACTCAAGGGCCTGCCCGAGAACGCGACCGTCACCGTGCGCGGCAAGGTCCTGCACACCGACAATGCCTCCTCGGGCGACTTCACCAGCTCGAACCAGCTCGTCAACGGCATCCACTCGATCATCCGCCGGTCGATCGAGGGCAACATGATGAGCGTCCTCACCGACTGCCCGAGCCGCGAGAAGCTCGGCTGGCTCGAGCAGAACCAGCTGCTCTTCCCCGTCCTCACCGGCAACTACGACATGGAGGCGTACTTCCGCAAGCTCGTGCGCGACATGTCCGACGCGCAGACCGAGGACGGCCTGATCCCGAGCACCGTCCCCGAGTACACGAACCTGCCGGGCGGCTACCGCAACGACGCCAACTGGGGCGGCGCCTTCGTCCTCGTGCCCTGGCAGCTCTACACCACCTACGGCGACCGGGACACGCTCACCACGTACTACCCGCAGATGCAGCGGTACGCGGCGTTCCTGGAGCAGCAGGTGAAGGACGGCATCCTCGACTACGGCCTCGGCGACTGGTTCACCCCCGACCGGACGTTCCCGCGCGCCGTCGCCGGCACCTACGGCTACTGGCGGGTCGTCGACGCCCTGAGCCGTATCGCCGCCGTCCTCGGCGACGAGGACGGCGCGGCGTCCTACCGTGCCAAGGCCGACGCCGGCGCCGAGGCCCTGACCGCCAAGTACTACGACCGGGCGACCGGCACCTTCGGCGGCGGCGGCCACGGCGCCGAGGCGCTCGCGCTGGACATGGGCGCCGTCCCGGACGGCGAACGCGAGCGGCTGCTCGACCACTTCGTCACCGGCGTGGAACGGGCCGGCCACCACCTGGTGCTGGGCGAGATCTCCCTGCCGGCCGCCTTCCGCGTGCTCTCCGCGGCAGGCCGTGACGACGTCATCCACAAGATCGCCACGCAGACCACCAGCCCGAGCTACGGCTACCAGGTCCTGCACGGCAACACCACGCTCGGCGAGTCCTGGGACGGCGGCCCCGGCCAGTCCCAGAACCACTTCATGCTCGGCGCCATCGACGCCTGGTTCACCGACCGGGTCGCCGGCATCGAACAGGTCCCCGGTTCCATCGGCTACCGCGAGCTGCTGATCGATCCGGCCGTCGTCGGCGACCTCACCTCCGCGTCCGGCTCCTACCGCACGCCGTACGGCACCGTGAGCACCGACTGGAAGCGCGACGGCGACCGCTACCGGCTGCGGCTGAGCGTGCCCGCCGGCAGCACCGCCGAGGTCCATGTGCCGTTCACCGGGGGACGCGTCGCCGCCCCGGACGGAGCGAAGCCGCTGCGGACCGAGCGGGGCGAGGCCGTGTACGAGGTCGGCTCGGGCGACTGGACGTTCACGTCGGTGTACGCGGCCGGCGGCTCCTGAACCACCGACGGCGGTGGCGTCGTGCGACGCCACCGCCGTCGGGCTGTGCGCGTGCGGCCCACGGTGTCAGCGGGTGGGCAGGCTGGAACCGCGGACGACGAGCTCGGGCTGGAGCACCACGTGCTGGTGCCGGTGCTCGTCCGCCCGGTCACCGGCCTCCTGGAGAAGCAGGTCCGCCGCCATCGCGCCCATGGCTCGGGCGGGCTGCCGGACGGACGTCAACGGGACGGTCGCCGCGGCGGCGAACTCGATGTCGTCGTACCCGACGATGGCCATGTCGTCCGGGACCTTCACGCCGGCCGTGTACAGGAACTGGAGTACGCCGAGGGCCAGCAGGTCGTTGGCGCAGAACACCGCGGTGGGCCGCGCCGCCAGACCCAGCAGCCTGGCCCCCGCGTCCCGGCCGGCGGCCACGTCGAGGCGCTCGGTGGGGAGTTCCTGCAACGCGGTGGGGGGCAGACCGGCCTCGCCGACGGCGTTCAGGGCCCCCGTCCTGCGGTCCTGCACCTGCTTCAGATGGGGTGGCCCGCTGACGAAGGCGAGGGAGCGGTGCCCGGCACCCGTGAGATGCCGGACCGCCATGGCGCCGCCGGCGATGTCGTCGACCGAGACGGAGCAGCCCTCCTCGTCCCCCGCCACCCGGTCCACGAGCACGTAGGGGATGCCGTGCCGGCGGAAGTCACCCAGACTCCGCCCACTGGGGTCGGCGGGCGTGACCAGCACCCCGCGGACCCGCTGTTCGGCGAAGAGGTCGAGATACTCGGCCTCCTTCCGCGCGCTCTGCGCGCTGTTGCACAGCGTGACGGCGAGGCCCGCGTCCCGGGCCGTGCGCTCCGCTCCCTGCGCCAGGTCGACGAAGAACGGGTTGCCCATGTCGAGGACGAGCACCGCCATGACACGGCTGCGGCCCGCCCGCAGCTGCCGGGCGGACTCGCTGCGCACATAACCCAGACGCGCGATCACCTGCTCCACATGACGCCGCGTCCGCTGCGAGACGCGGCTGGGCTGGTTGAGCACATTGGACACCGTGCCGACGGAGACACCCGCCTCCCGTGCCACGTCCTTGATGCCGACCACCGGCGTGGAGTGCGTCATGTGTGTTGTCTCCTGCTGTTCTCTCCCCGCCGTCGAACCGGTGCGGGGAAGCGTTCGTCCTGCGAAGCCGGGACGCCGGCTCACGCCAGGTGGAAGACCTCGGTGAGAGGGCGCATGGCGGCATCGGGCGCCTGCCCGTCGAGTTCCTCGAAGAACTCCGCCATCTCCGCCTGCCAGCGGGCGTTCACCTCGGTCGCGTCCATGGCCGCGCGGGCCGCCTCGAAATCGTCGGTCTCCAGATAGCCGACGAGCAGGCCGTCCTCCCGCAGGAAGAGGGAGTAGTTGCGCCACCCGGCCTCGGTGAGGGCGGCACGCATGTCCGCCCACACCTCCCGGTGGCGCTCACGGTACTCGGCGGCCCTCTCGGAGCGGACCTTCAACAGAAAACAGACGCGTTGCATCGGATCACCTTGCTGCCGACGGTGGGGGCCCCCGCCCCCCCCGGGCCCCCCCCCGGGCGGCACCGGAGTAGGTTACGCTAAACATTAGGTCATGGGGGTGGTGGGGGTTTGGAACAAGGTGGGGGAGCCCCGCGGCAC
>NZ_JBIWKU010000008.1:384227-395320 GCF_044765825.1 Streptomyces flaveolus
GGGGGCCGCGGGGGCCCCGGGCGGCCCCCCGCCCCACCACACCCCCCCCCCCCCCCCCCCCCCCCCCCCCCCCCCCCCCCCGGGGGCCGGCCGGCCCCCCCCCCCCCCCCCCCCCCCCCACCGCGGTCGTCACGGAAGTCGTTACGGATCAGAAGTCGTACTGGTCGATGTTGGCCTTGTCGAAGACGGTCGGCTCGCCCGGCGAGACGACGCCGTCCTCGCCCAGGGTGAAGCTCCCCAGGTCGCCGGCCTTGAACGTCTCGCCCTGCTGGCCGGTGATCTGTCCGGACTCCAGGGCGACGGCGGCGTGCGCGGCGAGCGCGCCGAGCTTGGCCGGCTCCCACAGCTCGAACGCCTCGACGGTGCCGTTCTTGACGTAGGCGCGCATGTCGTTCGGGGTGCCGAGACCGGTGAGCTTGACCTTGCCCTTGTACTTGGAGCCGGACAGGTACTGGGCGGCGGCCTTGATGCCCACGGTGGTCGGGGAGATGATCCCCTTCAGGTTCGGGTACTCCTGGAGCAGGCCCTGGGTCTGCTGGAACGACTTCTGGGCGTCGTCGTCACCGTAGGCGACCTTGACCAGCTTGATGTCCTTGTAGGCGGGCTTCTTCAGCTCCTCCTTCATGACGTCGATCCAGGCGTTCTGGTTCGTCGCGGTCTGCGCGGCGGACAGGATCGCGATCTCGCCCTTGCCGCCGATCTGCTTGGACAGCAGCTCGACCTGGGTGCGTCCGAGGTCCTCGGTGGAGGCCGGGGAGACGAACACCTGGCGGCAGTCCTTGTTGGTGTCGGAGTCGTAGGTGACGACGCTGACGCCGCCCCGCATGGCCTGCTTGAGCGCGGTGCACAGGGCGCCGGGGTCCTGCGCGGAGACGGCCATGGCGTCGACCTGCTGCTGGGTCAGCGTGTTGACGTAGCTGACCTGGCCGGCGGTGTCGGTGCCGCTGCTGGTGCCGACTTCCTTGTAGCTGGAGCCCAGCTCGTCCAGGGCCTTCTTGCCGCCGGCGTCGGCGGTGGTGAAGTAGGGGTTGTTGACCTGCTTGGGCAGGAACGCGACGGTGAGGCCCTTCTTGGTCGCCGCGCCGGGGTCGGCCTTGCCGACCGCCGCGTTGCCGCCGTCCTTGGACGCGTCGTCCTTGGTGGTGCCGCCGCAGGCGGTGGCGCCGAGAGCGAGGGCGGTGACGGTGGCGAGGGCGAGGGAGAGGCGACGCGGTCTGGCGCTGGTGCCGAACATGAGGTGTTCCTTTACCTGTGCGGGCGGGGGAGTGGACGGCGGGCCGGAGAGGTTCCGGGACGCGAGGAGAGCGGGGCTATGAGGACGGGGCCGTCACCGGTGGGGAGGCGGCGGTTCGCCCCCTGGCGCGGGCCTGGGAGATCTGCCGGCCGATCCGCGGAGCCAGCACGGAGACGACGAGCAGCACGCCGGTGGCGACGGTCTGGGACTGGGCGGTGACGTTGAGCAGGCTCATGACGTTCTGCATCGTGCCGAGCAGGAACACGCCGGCGACGGCGCCGCCGAGCGTGCCCTTGCCGCCGTCGAAGTCGATGCCGCCGAGCAGCACCGCGGCGATCACGGACAGTTCCAGGCCCGTCGCGTTGTCGTAGCGGGCGCTGGCGTAGTGCAGCGTCCAGAACACGCCGGTGAGGGCGGAGACCACGCCCGTGGACACGAACATGGCCAGCTTCAGCCGCTTGACCCGGACACCGGCGAAGCGGGCGGCCTCCTCCGAGGAGCCGACGGCGAACAGCGAGCGGCCGAAGCGCGTGGCGTGCAGCAGGACCACCGCGATGGCCAGCAGCACGACGAACGGCACGGCGGCGTACGGGAGGAACGTGTCACCGAACCGGCCGGCCCCGAAGTCCAGGTACTGGGCCGGGAAGTCGGTCACCGAGTCGGAGCCGAGCACGATCTGCGCGATGCCCCGGTAGGCGCCCAGCGTGCCGATGGTGACGGCCAGCGACGGCAGTCCGAGCCGGGTCACGAGCAGCCCGTTGACCAGGCCGCACACCACGCCGAGCAGTACGCACAGCGGGATGATCGTCTCGATCGCCATGCCCGCGTTCCACAGTGCCCCCATCACGGCGCTGGAGAGGCCGGCGGTGGAGGCCACCGAGAGGTCCACCTCGCCGGACACCACGAGCATCGCCATCGGCAGCGCGATCAGCGCGATGGGCAGGGTGTTGCCGATGAGGAAGGACACGTTGAGGGCGTTGCCGAAGTTCTCGACGAAGGAGAACGAGCAGATCAGCAGGACGACCAGCAGGAGGCCGACCGAGGTGTCCCAGCGCACCGCCCCGCCGAGGCGGGAGAGCGCGGGGGACTTGACGGTGGTGTCAGGCATGACGGGCACTCCTCGTCTGTGCGGCCTTCTTGCGCAGCGCCCCGGCGACTCGCAGCGCCAGGACCCGGTCGACGGCGATGGCGAGCAGCAGCAGGAAGCCGTTGATGGCGGTGACCCAGACCGAGCTGACGCCCAGGGCCGGGAGCACACCGTTGATGGAGGTCAGCAGCACCGCGCCGAGCGCGGCACCGTAGACGGTGCCCGAGCCGCCGGTGAAGGCGACGCCGCCGACGACCACGGCGCTGACCACCATGAGCTCGTAGCCGCTGCCCGTGTTGGAGTCGACGTTGCCGAACCTGGCGAGGTAGAGCGCGCCGGCCAGTCCGGCGAGCGCGCCGCACACCACGTAGGCCGTCATGACGCGGGCCCGGACGGGGACACCGGCGAGTCGGGCGGCCTCCGGGTTGGACCCCAGGGCGTACATGTCGCGGCCACTGCGGTAGCTGCGGAGGTAGTAGGCGACGACGACCAGCACGGCGACGGTGAGCAGGGCGAGGTAGGGCACCACGGCGATGCCGTCGTGGCCGAAGTCGACGAAGCCGCCGGGCAGGTCGCTCGCGGTGATCTGGCGGGAGCCGACCCAGATGGAGTCGATGCCGCGGACGATGTACAGGGTGCCCAGGGTCACCACCAGCGCCGGCACCTTGCCGAGGCTCACCAGCGCACCGTTGACGACGCCGAACAGCGCGCCGATCGCCACCGCGAGCAGCACGGCGACGAGCGCGTTGCCGCCGTCCTGGAGGTAGAGCCCCGCGGCGAAGGCGGAGATGCCCAGCACCGAACCGACCGACAGGTCGACGTTGCGGGTGATCACCACCATCGCCTGGCCGATCGCGACCAGCACCAGGATGGTCGCGTTCAGCAGCAGGTCCTTGATGCCCTGCTGCGACAGGAACTCGCCGTTGGACAGCTGGGTGGCGCCGAGCATGACCACCAGTACGGCGATCACGGCCAGTTCACGGGCCTTGAATATCTTGTCCATGAGCCGCCGGGCGGCGACGGACTCGGGTGCGACGTCCTGCCGCACCGGCTCGACGGTCGTGGTCATGCCGCCTTCCTCCCTCGGTCGGCGCGGCCGGTCGCGGCGGCCATCACGGTTTCCTCGGTGGCCTCGGCCCGGGGGATCTCGGCGGTCAGCCGGCCGTCGTGCATCACCAGGACCCGGTCGGCCATGCCGAGGATCTCCGGCAGGTCGGACGAGATCATCAGGACGGCCACGCCGTCGGCGGCGAGCGAGGACAGCAGGCGGTGCACCTCGGCCTTGGTCCCCACGTCGATGCCGCGGGTCGGCTCGTCGACGATCAGCACCTGGGGTGCCGTGGCGAGCCACTTGGCGAGGACGACCTTCTGCTGGTTGCCGCCCGAGAGCGTGCCGACGACGTCGGCCAGCCGGGCGTACTTCACCTGGAGCCTGGTCGCCCAGTCCACGGCGCGGCTGCGTTCGGCCCGGCGGTTCATCAGCCCGGCACGGGAGGTGGCCGCGAAGCCGGTGAGGCCGATGTTTCGCTCGATGGACATGTCCATCACCAGGCCCTGGGCGCGGCGGTCCTCGGGCACCAGGGCGATGCCCGCGGCCATGGCGAGGCTGGGCGCCCCCGGCGGAAGCTTCCGGCCGAGCACCTCGACCTCGCCGCCGTCGAAGCGGTCGATGCCGAAGACGGCCCGGGCCACCTCGCTGCGGCCCGCCCCGACCAGTCCGGCAAGGCCGAGGATCTCGCCGCGGCGGACGTCGAAGGAGACGTCGGTGAACACCCCCTCGCGCGTCAGCCGGCGCACGCTCAGGGCGACCTCGCCGATCCGGGTCTCCTGCTTGGGGTAGAGCTCCTCGAGATCGCGGCCGACCATGCGCCGCACCAGGCCGTCCTCGTCGAGGTCGGAGAGGGGCTCACTGGCGATCCAGGCACCGTCCCGCAGCGTGGTGACCCGCTGGCACAGCTCGAAGATCTCCTCCAGGCGGTGCGAGATGAAGAGCACCGCCGATCCCTGCTCGCGCAGCGTCTTGACCACGCCGAACAGCCGGGCCACCTCGCTGCCGGTGAGTGCCGCCGTCGGCTCGTCCATGATCAGCACACGGGCGTCGAAGGACAGGGCCTTGGCGATCTCCACGAGCTGCTGGTCGGCGATGGAGAGGCCGCGCGCCGGCTGGTCGGGGTCGAGTGCGACACCGAGGCGGGAGAAGAGGTCGGAGGCGGCCTGCTTGACCGCGCGGTGGTCCACCCGGCCCAGGGCGCGGCGCGGCTGCCGCCCGATGAAGATGTTCTCCGCGACGGACAGATCGGGGAAGAGCGTCGGCTCCTGGTAGATCACGGCGATCCCCGCGTCGCGGGCGTCGGCCGGGTTGTGGAAGTCCACCGGCTTGCCGTCGAGGAGGACCGTGCCGGTGTCCGGACGGTGCACGCCTGCGAGAGTCTTGATCAGGGTGGACTTGCCGGCGCCGTTCTCGCCCGCCAGGGCATGGGCCTCGCCCGCGTAGAGTCGCAGCGAGACGCCGCGCAGGGCCCGGACGGCGCCGAAGGATTTACTCACTCCCTCCAGGGCGAGCACCGGAGTGGTCTCCGGTTCGGGATGAGTCATGGGTTCTCTCCAGTACGTGTGCCGGGGGACACCCCGCTGTGAAATGTTTCAACGGGGTTGCCCGGAAGCTAGCTTCAGCCTGTCCGGAACGTCAAGGGTCTGAGCGCCACGCAGTCGCGAGAAGTTGCGGACGGGGCGGGCGGGGACGCCAGGAAGCCCCAGTGAACTGCGCAGTCACCCGCTGTCAGGCCGGTTGTGGCGCTGCGCGCCCGCGTTCCGGCGACAGACTCGTCCAAGCTCTCCGCGACCCCTTGACGGGGTTGTGGGCACGGGCTAGTTTCAGCGGCGTCCTGAATCGATTCACACTTCGGGTCCTTCACATGCCCCACGACGGGGCAACTTGCGTATTCAGAGGTGGACATGCCTGACATCACTGCCGTGAAAACCGCACTCGCCCACCAGCGGGTCGAGACGCCTTCCTGGGGCTACGGCAACTCCGGAACGCGTTTCAAGGTGTTCGCGCAGCCCGGCGTGCCGCGCACACCTCGCGAGAAGCTCGACGACGCGGCCAAGGTGCACGAGTTCACCGGCATCACCCCCCGGGTGGCGCTGCACATCCCCTGGGACAAGGTGGACGACTACGCGGCGCTCGCCGCCCATGCGAAGGACCGCGGCCTGGAACTGGGCGCCATCAACGCCAACGTGTTCCAGGAGGACGACTACAAGCTCGGCAGTGTCTGCCACCCCGACGCCACGGTGCGGCGCAAGGCGCTCGCGCACCTCATGGAGTGCGTCGACATCATGGACGCCACCGGCTCACGCGATCTCAAGCTGTGGTTCGCCGACGGCACCAACTACCCCGGCCAGGACGACGTCGCCGCCCGCCAGGACCGCCTGGCCGAAGCCCTGCGGGCCGTCTACGAGCGCCTCGGCGACGACCAGCGGATCCTCCTGGAGTACAAGCTCTTCGAGCCCGCCTTCTACACGACCGACGTCCCCGACTGGGGCACGGCCTACGCGCACTGCCTCAAGCTCGGCGACCGCGCGCAGGTCGTCGTCGACACCGGCCACCACGCGCCCGGCACCAACATCGAGTTCATCGTGGCCCTCCTGCTGCGCGAGGGGAAGCTGGGAGGCTTCGACTTCAACTCCCGCTTCTACGCCGACGACGACCTCATGGTGGGCGCCGCCGACCCCTTCCAGCTCTTCCGGATCATGCACGAGGTCGTCAAGAACGGCGGTCTGGACCCCGCCGCCGGCGTCGCCTTCATGCTCGACCAGTGCCACAACATCGAGGCGAAGATCCCCGCCGTCATCCGCTCCGTGATGAACGTGCAGGAAGCCACCGCCAAGGCCCTGCTCGTCGACGCCGAGGCGCTGACCGCGGCGCAGGCCGAGGGCGACGTCCTGGCCGCCAACGCCGTGCTCATGGACGCGTACAACACCGACGTGCGCCCGCTGCTGGCCGAGGTCCGCGAGGAGCAGGGCCTGCACCCCGACCCGGTCGCCGCCTACCGCGCGAGCGGCTGGCAGGAGCGGATCGCTGCCGAGCGCGTGGGCGGCGAGCAGGCCGGCTGGGGCGCGTAACCCCGTCCCCGGAGTCCCTCGCGCCCCCGCACCCCCGTCGTCATCCCCTCCCGAAGGAAAGATCACCATGGCCTCCGCCATCCACCCCGAAGTCGCCGGGCTCCTGGCGCGCTCGCACCGGCTGGGCTCGGACCCCCGCAACACCAACTACGCCGGCGGCAACACGTCCGCCAAGGGCACCGCCACCGACCCGGTCACCGGCGGCGAGACGGAGCTGCTGTGGGTCAAGGGCTCCGGCGGGGACCTGGGCACCCTGAAGGCCGAGGGACTGGCCGCACTGCGGCTCGACCGGCTGCACGCGCTGAAGGACGTCTACCCCGGCGTCGAGCGCGAGGACGAGATGGTCGCCGCGTTCGACTACTGCCTGCACGGCAAGGGCGGCGCCGCGCCGTCCATCGACACCGCCATGCACGGCCTGGTCGACGCGGCGCACGTGGACCACCTGCACCCCGACTCCGGGATCGCGCTGGCCTGCGCGGCCGACGGAGAGAAGCTGACCGCCGAGTGCTTCGGCGACAAGGTCGTCTGGGTGCCGTGGCGGCGCCCCGGATTCCAGCTCGGCCTGGACATCGCCGCCGTCAAGGAGGCCAACCCGCAGGCCGTCGGCTGCGTCCTCGGCGGCCACGGCATCACCGCGTGGGGCGCCACCTCCGAGGAGTGCGAGGCGAACTCGCTGTACATCATCCGCACCGCCGAGGTGTTCCTCGCCGAGAAGGGCCGCCCCGAGCCCTTCGGACCGGTGACCGACGGGTACGCACCCCTGCCCGACGAGGAGCGCCGCGCCCGCGCCGCCGCGCTCGCCCCGCACGTCCGCGCCCTCGCGTCCGCCGACCACCCCCAGGTCGGCCACTTCACCGACGAGGCGGTCGTGCTGGACTTCCTCTCCCGTGCCGAACACCCGCGCCTCGCGGCCCTCGGCACCTCCTGCCCCGACCACTTCCTGCGCACCAAGGTCCGCCCGCTGGTCCTGGACCTGCCGGCCGACGCCCCGCTGGAGCAGGCCGTCGCCCGCCTGCAGGAGCTGCACACCGAGTACCGCGCCGAGTACCGGGCCTACTACGAGCGGCACGCCGTCCCCGGCTCGCCCGCCATGCGCGGCGCCGACCCCGCCATCGTCCTCGTGCCCGGCGTGGGCATGTTCTCCTTCGGCAAGGACAAGCAGACCGCCCGGGTCGCCGGCGAGTTCTACGTCAACGCGATCAACGTGATGCGCGGCGCCGAGGCCGTCTCCTCCTACAGCCCCATCGAGGAGTCGGAGAAGTTCCGCATCGAGTACTGGGAGCTGGAGGAGGCCAAGCTGCGCCGGATGCCCGCGCCCAAGCCGCTGGCCACCCGCGTCGCCCTGGTCACCGGCGCCGGCTCGGGCATCGGCCGGGCCATCGCCCACCGGCTCGTCGCCGAGGGCGCCTGCGTCGTGGTCGCCGATCTCGACGCCAAGGGCGCGGCGGCCGTCGCCGAGGAACTCGGCGGCCCGGACAAGGCCGTGGCCGTCACCGTGGACGTCACCAGCGAGGAGCAGATCGCCGCCGCGTTCGCCGAGGCGGTCCTCGCCTTCGGAGGCGTCGACCTGGTCGTCAACAACGCCGGCATCTCCATCTCCAAGCCGCTGCTGGAGACCACGGCCAAGGACTGGGACCTCCAGCACGACATCATGGCCCGCGGCTCCTTCCTGGTCTCCCGCGAGGCCGCCCGCGTGATGACCGCCCAGAAGCTCGGCGGCGACATCATCTACATCGCCTCCAAGAACGGCGTCTTCGCTGGCCCCAACAACATCGCCTACGGCGCGACCAAGGCCGACCAGGCCCATCAGGTGCGCCTGCTGGCCGCCGAGCTCGGCGAGCACGGCATCCGCGTCAACGGCGTCAACCCCGACGGGGTGGTCCGCGGCTCCGGCATCTTCGCCGGCGGCTGGGGCGCCAAGCGGGCCGCCGTGTACGGCGTCGAGGAGGAGAAGCTGGGCGAGTTCTACGCCCAGCGCACGCTGCTCAAGCGCGAGGTCCTGCCCGAGCACGTGGCGAACGCGGTCTTCGCCCTCACCGGCGGCGACCTGACCCACACCACCGGACTGCACATCCCGGTGGACGCGGGCGTCGCCGCGGCCTTCCTGCGCTGACCCAGCAGCACGCCCTGATGCCGGTGCGGCACGCGCAGCGGCATCAGGGCGCACCACGGGCCGGCGGACCGGCCCCGTCTCTTCGCCCCCTCTCCCTTCTTCGCCTCCCCTCCTCCCTCCACGTCCGACCACTCCTCGCCGCGCACAGCGGAGGTACCACCACGTGACCACCACCCCGGCCTCCTCGGCCTTCCCCTCGGCGTTCGCCGCGGTCGACCTCGGGGCCACCAGCGGACGGGTGATTCTCGGCCGTGTCGGACCGGACAACCTCGACCTGACCGAGGCCCACCGGTTCCCCAACACCCCCGTCCGCCTGCCCGACGGACTGCACTGGAACCTGCTCTCCCTCTTCCAGGGCACCGTCGACGGACTGCGGGAAGCCGCCCGGGCCGGCTCGGTCGTCTCCATCGGCGTGGACACATGGGCGGTGGACTACGGGCTCCTCGACGCCGACGGCGTACTCCTCGGCGCCCCGTACCACTACCGGGACAACCGCACCGACGACGCCGCCGAACGGGTCCGGTCCCACGTCGGCCCCGAGGAGCTGTACCGGATCACCGGACTGCAGCACCTGCCGTTCAACACCGTCTTCCAGCTCGCCTCGGCCGCCGGCAGCAGCCAGCTGCGTGCCGCGCGCACCCTGCTGCTGGTCCCGGACCTGCTGGTCCACTGGCTGACCGGATCCATCGGCGCGGAGGTCACCAACGCCTCCACCACCGGGCTGTTCGACGCCCGCACCGGCACCTGGTCCGCGGAGCTCCTCGAGCGGCTCTGCGTCGACCCCGGTCTGCTGCCGCCGCTGCGCCGCCCCGGCGACCCGGCCGGCACCCTCCTGCCGCACGTCGCCGACCACACCGGCCTCGACGCCCGCACCCCGGTCGTCACCGTCGCCTCGCACGACACCGCCTCCGCCGTCGCCGCCGTCCCGGCCACCGAGCCGCACTTCGCCTACATCTCCTGCGGCACCTGGTCCCTGGCCGGACTCGAACTGGACGCCCCGGTCCTGACGGAGGCCTCCCGGGCCGCGAACTTCACCAACGAGCTGGGCGTGGACGGCACCGTCCGCTATCTCCGCAACATCATGGGCATGTGGCTGCTGGAGGAGTGCCGCCGGACCTGGGACGCACAGGGACTGCCCACGCACATCCCCGAGCTCCTCGCCGAGGCCGCCCGCTGCCGCGCGTTCGCCGCGGTCATCGACCCGGACGACCCCGAGTTCCTCGCCCCCGGCGACATGCCGGAACGCATCCGGGACCACTGCCGCCGCACGGGCCAGCCGCTCCCCGACAGCCAGGGTGCCGTCGTCCGCTGCATCCTGGAGAGCCTCGCGCTGGCCCACCGCCGCACCCTGAGGCAGGCCGCCGAACTCGCCGGCCGCGACATCACCCACATCCACCTCGTCGGCGGCGGCTCCCGCAACGACCTGCTCTGCCAGCTCACCGCCGACGCCACCGGCCTGCCCGTCATCGCCGGGCCCACCGAGGCCACCGCCCTCGGCAATATCCTCGTCCAGGCCAGAGCGGCCGGACTGGTGGCCGACCTCGCCGCGATGCGCCGGCTCGTCGCCTCCACCCAGCACCTCAGGCGCTACAGCCCCCGCGGCGACGGCGCCGCCTGGGACGCGGCAGCCGCCAGGCTCACCCCTGCCCGAACGGAACCCTGATGCGCGTAGCCCTCTTCGCCACCTGCGTCAACGACGCCCTCTACCCGTCCACGGCGATCGCCACCGTCAAGGTGCTCGAACGCCTTGGAGTCGAGGTGGACTTCCCCGCCGCCCAGACCTGCTGCGGCCAGCCCCAGTACAACACCGGTTACCGGCGCGCGACCGAACCCCTGGTGCGCCGCACGGCCCGCGCCTTCGACGGCTACGACCACGTCGTCACCCCCTCCGGGTCCTGCGTCGCCATGGTCCGCGACAACTACCCGCGGATCGGCGCCAAGGCGGCGGCCGAAGGGCGCGGCCAGGAACTCGCCGGCGCCGCCGCGTCCCTCGTGCCCCGCGTCCTCGAGCTGACCGAGTTCCTCGTCGACGTGCTCGGGGTGACGGACGTGGGCGCGTACTTCCCGCACACGGTGACGTACCACCCGTCGTGCCACGGACTGCGCATGCTCGGTCTCGGCGACCGTCCGCGCCGGCTGCTGCAGGCGGTCAAGGGACTGGAACTGATCGAGCTGCCCGGCGCGGAGGAGTGCTGCGGCTTCGGCGGCACCTTCGCCGTGAAGAACGCCGACGTTTCCGAGGCCATGGGCGACGACAAGGTCCGCAACGCCCTGTCCACCTCCGCGGAGGTGCTGTGCGGTGCCGACAACTCCTGTCTGATGCACATCGGCGGCATGCTGCGCCGCCGGGACGCGCCCCAACGGGCCCTGCACCTCGCGGAGATCCTCGCGAGCACGGAAGAGGAGCCGCTGCGATGAGTGGGACCTTCATGGGGATGCCGGCCTTCCCGAGGGCGGCGCGGGACGCCGTGCGCGACACGACGCTGCGCGGCAATCTGCGGCATGCGACGCACACCATCCGGGACAAGCGGGCGCGG
>NZ_JBIWKU010000009.1:0-211905 GCF_044765825.1 Streptomyces flaveolus
GTACACGGCACGGACCTCGCTCACCCAAGAACCACACCCTCAAGAGACGGCACGACAGACTGCCTCCGCCGAACACCCGAACAACGGCTCCGCCCGCACTGCCCCGGGGTCGCAAACACCCCCCGGCCGACGGCATGAACACGGCCAGACACCCGGAACAGAGCCCAGGCAGCCTCCGACCGGCCCGAACTACCTGACCGGCAACCCCCACGGCCCGCGCACAACCGGACCACGGTCCAACAGGACAACGACCACCGGCAGACCGTCACACAGACCGCACTGTGGTTCCCGCAGAACGCCCGCCGTCGCGCCGGGCAGGCGCCTGGGTTACCAGGTGAGCGGTGCCAGCCGGTGGTGGACCGGCCGGTACCGGTTCGCCGACCGCGTCCGCGTCGAGGCGGTCGCCTGCCCTGACCGGGCCCCGGCCGAGGCCGGCGGACAGTGCGCGGCCTGCGCCGGGCGGGACGACTTCCGCTTCGCCCACCGGTTCCACTCCGGCGGGCACGTTCCCGACTCCCTGGCGGCGTACATGGCCCAGCCGCACTGGCTGTACCTGGCGACGTTCGCCGACGGCACCACCAAGATCGGCACCGCGGCCGAACCCTGTAAGCGCTCCCGCCTCGACGAACAGGGAGCCCTGATCGCTACCTACCTCGCCCCGAGTACTGACGGCCGCGCCGTGCGGTTCCTGGAGGATGCCCTCACCCGCCACCTCGGCCTGACGCACACCGTGCGAGCCGCGGCCAAGCTGACGGCCCTGGCCGAGCTGCGCGACCTCGCCCCGGCCGGTGCCGCCCACCATCAGCACCTCGACCGCGCCACCGCGGCCCTGAGCGACCTCAACGTCGCGGCCACACCGGAACCGTGGACGCCGCCCGGCGAAGGCGACCTGCTGCGGACGCCGGAGACCGAGCGGGCCTTGTACCCGCACGACCCTCGCTCCGGTGAGCACGGGCACTGCGCAGACGCGACAGCGGAAAACAGTCCGCTGGCGGTCCCTGTCGTGGAGGGCTGGAGTCGGCGGCTACGGTTAGGGCGCCTGACTATGCCCGCTGCGCGACTCGGGCACCTCCCGGTTACATCATCCGGTAGAGGTGCCGACGACCAGGGCCTGCGGGCCGTGGTCGCCAAATATGTGCTGTCTGATGCGTCGCTAGATCGCGGTGAAACCGCCGTCAGCAGCGACCACGGCTCCCGTGACGAAACTGGAGCGGGGCGAGACGAGGAAGCACAGGACCTCGGCGATCTCCTCGGGCTGCGCCACACGCCCCAGGGGCTGCGCGGCGGCGAAGGACGCCAGGTAGGCGCGGCTGTCGGGGCGGATCGTGTCGAGGAAGTCCGTCTCGATGACGCCCGCGGCCACGAGGTTGGCGCGGATGCCCAGCGGGCCGCCCTCGACGGCGAGCACCTTGGTCAGTTGGGCCAGAGCGCCCTTCGACGCACTGTAGGCGACGCCTTCAGGCAGGGCGACGGTGGAGGCGTACGAGCCGGTGCTGACGATGGCGCCGCCGCCGCGGCTCTTCATGACCCGGAACGCCTCGCGGGCGCAGAAGAAGGAGCCGCGGGCGTTGACCGCCATCACGGTCTCCCAGTCCTCGGCCGTGGTTTCGGTGACGGGTTTGTTCTGGGTGCGCCCGGCATTGTTCACGAGGATGTCCAGTCCGCCGAAGGCGTCCAGGGCCGTTGCCACCGCGCGGTGGGCGGTCTCCTCATGGGTGACGTCACCGTTTGTCGCGACGACGCCGGGAAACTCTTCCGCCAGGTTCGTGACGTCGGGGCGGAGGTCGAGGGCGACGACCCGGGCGCCGCCGGCGTGGAGGAGCGCCACGGTCTCCCGGCCCACCCCTCGCGCGGCTCCAGTGACGAGGGCGATCTTCCCAGCGAACTCGGTGGATTCGGATGTTGCGGCGGATGCGGTTGCAGGTGTCATGGTGCGGTCCCTGGAGAACGTGAGTGTGAGTGCAGGCGCCGGTGCAGGGCATCTGAAGTGCTGTGCAGTGGTGCGGTGCGCGGACCGGGTGGGCCGCCCCGGTGACGCATTCACGGCAGGCCCGCGAGGACGTCGTACGGCTGGGTTGTTCAGTGCGCGGTGAGCCCGCCGTCGACCACCAGTTCCGCGCCGGTGACGAACGAGGAGTCGTCGCAGGCCAGGAAGAGGATCGCGGGTGCGATCTCGTCGGCGCGGCCGGCTCGGCGCATGGGGGTGCGTTGGATGTCCGGCTGCTGGTCGCCTTGGTCGTCCAGGAGGTCCTGGATCATCGGCGTGGCGATCACCCCGGGATGCACCGAGTTGATCCGTACTCCCTGCCGGGCGTACTCGACTGCGGCGGTCTTGCTCAACAGGCGCACGGCCCCCTTGGACGCCTGGTAGGCCGCAGCCGCACCGCTTCCTACCAGGCCGAGTACTGACGACGTATTGATCACCGACGCGTTGCCGCTCGCGCGCAGGAGCGGCATCGCTGCCTTCATGCCGAGCCATGTGCCTTTCTGGTTCACGTCGATGACGCGGTCCCACGCCTCTTCCCGCGTGTCCTCGATACCTGGCCAGTCCAGGATGCCGGCGAGGTTCACGAGCACGTCCAGCGTTCCGAACCGGTCGCGTACGACGTTGATCACTTCATCCCACTCCCGCGCGGAGGAGACATCGAGGCGGGCAGCGACGACGTCCGCGCCGCGTGCCCCGATCCGGTGGGACAGGTCCCGCAGGGGGCCTTCGGCGATATCGGTGATCACTAGCCGGGCGCCTTCGCGGGCGAAGAGTTCGGCGGTCGCTGTGCCGAGGCCGCCGGTCGCGCCCGTGATCAGCGCGACCTTGCCGTCAAGTCGTTGTCCTGTCATGGATATGGTCCTTGATTCTCGTTGCTGCTGGCTGACCGACTGGCTGCTGTGTCGGGACTTCTTGGTCCACCGACGGCGGATTCGCCCCCGGTGCCAGGGCGGCCGTGGCCCGGCCTCCTCTACGACGACCTCTGCTCCCGGTAGAGCACGAGGTGCTCGTGATAGAGCACTCCGTCCCGGATGTCGCCCGTGGCGGTGAACCCGGTGTCGTCGACGTAGTCCAGGTGGCTGCCGGTCACCGTGTACCGACCGGTGTATGCGCTGCCCCGCTCGCCGCGGGCTTCGTCGTAGCGGCCGTCCGGCAGCAGCTCCTGACGGATGTGACCATCCGCGGTCACCCACATCCCGACCACGTCGACGTGGTCGCCCTCAACGGTCCCGGCCATGGCGGACTCCTCTCCTCGAACGGTGTGGTCCTTCCCGCTCCACCGAGTCTGGGCAGGTCAGCGGCCATCAACCAGGACGTGTGCTGCCTGGGTGCGGCACACCCAGGCAGCACACCGGGCCGTCGCTTAGCCTGCACACATGGACGACAACCACCTGGGAGAATTCCTGCGCGCACGCCGCGCCAGCCTGCGGCCGGAGGACGTCGGCATGGCGAGCTACGGGGCCCGCAGAGTCGCCGGACTGCGACGCGAGGAGGTCGCCGTCCTGGCCGGAGTGAACGCCGACTACTACACCCGCCTGGAACAAGGCCGCGAGCGCAACCCCTCACCCCAGGTGGTCGACACGCTCAGCCGCGCGCTGCGCCTCGACACGGACGCACGCGCGCACTTGTACCGGCTGGCCGGGGCCACGCCGAACGACCAGCCCTCCGTCCACGCCGCCGAGCGGGTCAGCCCTTCGCTGCGACAGCTGATGGACGGCTACCCGAACACTCCAGCGTTCGTCATGAGCCGGACCCTGGACCTCCTCGCCGTCAACGCCCTGGCCGACGCCCTCTACGCCCCGTTCGAGCCGGCGGACAACTTGGCCCGCATGACCTTCCTCGACACTGCGGGCCGAAACTTCTACACGGACTGGGACCGGGCAGCACAGGCCACCGTCGCCAACCTTCGCGAGGCAACCGGATTCGACCCGGACAACCCACGGCTGCGCGAACTCGTCCGCACCCTCACTGAGCACAGCGCGGACTTCACCCGCCTCTGGAACGCCCACACCGTGCGCGGCAAGACCCAGGACGCCAAACACTTCCTCCACCCGGACGTCGGCCCCCTCACCCTCACCTACCAGGCTTTCGACGTACGCGACGCCCCCGGCCAGCAGCTCGTCATCTACCACGCCGAACCCGGCAGCCCCAGTGCCCAGTCCCTCAATCTGCTCGGTTCCATCCACGCCACCCGGCGCCGGCCCGCCCCTCGGCCCCACCGCTGATCAGCCGACAGAACATGGAGACAGGTCGGCAATAGTGCCCGGTCGATTTCGCCCCGTGTGTTTCATAGGTGGTCAGTCCGGGGTCGTGAGCGACGACTTCAAGCGTGTGGAATCGCACGACTACCCGATGTCCACCTGCGCCGCCCCGGGCGGGTTCCCCATGCCGGACCGGGAAGGGCAGGGTGGAATTCCAGTACCACACCGCCCGCTTCCGCCTCGTGCCCCAACTCGCCAAGGCCCTGATCGTGCCGATCCCCGCCGTACGCTAGCCGGGGTCGGTCTGGACCGAGCTGGCCCGGCCGGTGAGCGCCGGCGCCGAGCCGGTCGGGCACGTCCGACTCGGATACGCCCGCGCCTCGACCGCCCGGCAGTCCCTCGACGCACAACTCGACTCCCTCGCCGAGGCCGGGGCGACGCGGTACTTCTCGGAGAAGATCCCCACTCGCGCCACGATGCGCCCTGAGGTCCTCACCGGGGAGCGACCCCTCCGGGATCGTGTTCACGGTGCTCGCCGCGATGTCCGGCATGGAGCGCGAGTACATCCGCGACCGCACCCTCGAAGGTCACAAATCCGCCCGCAAGCGTGGCAAGACCATCGGCGGCGCAGGCGTCACCAACGAGTCCATGCTGTCCATGGCCCTTCACCTACGCGACCAGGAGATGAGCCTGCGCGACATCGCCAAGCGGCTCGTCATCACCACGGGTGCGAAGAAGGGCCAGCACCCCTCGGCCGCCACCGTCATGCGGATGCTGCGGGAACACGACGAACAGGCCGCCACGGCGGCGGGCGCTTGATCACCCGGCTAGTTTGCGGCTGGTGTCCGAGCTAGGACACCGGGGCCGGACCGAGCCGGATCATGCAGGGGCGGGGGCCCCCGCGACCGGGTGCCTCTTCCAGAACATCACCGCTGGGACGGCTGTCAGCCTGCGGTTCCGAGGTCGCTTCGACCCAGGGAGGCGCCTTCCTAGGACGCAGCGACCCACCCATCGCGATCGCCGAGCCCCACCGGGGCAGGAGCATGGAGACATGGCCGGCAACGTGGACCTCTCTCAGTTCCTGCGCCGCTGCCGGGACCGCATCGACTCCGAGTCGGTCGGACTCCCCGAGCGCGGCGCCTACCGCCGCGTTCCCGGGCTGCGCCGCGAGGAAGTCGCCCAGCTCGCCGGGGTGAGCACCGACTACTACACCCGCCTCGAGCAGGGCCGGAACATCACCCCCTCCGACAGCGTCCTGGACGCCGTCGCCGACGCGCTGCGCCTGGACGACGCCGAGCGGGCGCACCTGCACGACCTCATCAGGGCCAGGCCCGGCCGCCGCGCCCGGCGTACCGCGCCCAGCGTGCAACGCGTCCGCCCCGGGCTGCTGCGGTTCCTGGAGTCCTTCACCGATCACGCCGCGTTCATCCTGGGCAGGCGCGGCGACGTCCTGGCCACCAACCACCTGTGCCGGATCCTGATCGCCGACTTCGATGCCATGCCCTACCGGGAGCGCAACCTCACTCGCTGGATCGTTCTGTCGCCCGAGGCCCGCGAACTGTACGTGGACTGGGAGCGGCTCGCGGCGGAGATGACCGCGATCCTGCGTCTTGACGCGGGCCGGCACCCGGACGACGTCCGCACCGCCGAATTGGTCGGCGAGCTGACGATGAAGAGCGAGCACTTCAGCCGCTGGTGGGACGACCACAAGGTCCTGAACCGCACCCACGGCCAGAAGCGCTTCAACCACCCCTTGGTCGGCGAGCTCACCATCGACTACCAGGCCCTGACCCCGCCCGGAGAGGACGACCAGACCCTCTTTCTCTACATGCCCGCGGCAGATCGCACCTCCCAGGAAGCCTGGCGCCTGCTCGCCGACTGGAACACCCCCGCCCCCGACCGTCCCCAGCCGGACGACACCGACCGCACTCCCTCCGCACCCGAAGACAGGAGCAGCCAGTGAGTACCCCTCCCACCCGCCCCCTCGCCCTGGTCACCGGGGCTTCCAACGGCATCGGCTACGAGATCGCGCGCCTGTGCGCCGCCAACGGCTTCGACCTCGTCGCCACCGGCCGCAGCGCAAAGATCGACGAGGCAGCCGAGCAGTTCACCCGCGACGGCGCCCACGTCACCCCCGTCCGCGCCGACCTCGCCGAGGCGAACGGAGTCGAGACGGTGTGGAAGGCCGTGGAGGAAACCGGCCGCCCCCTGGCCGCCGCGGTGCTCAACGCCGGACGCAGCATCGGCGGAGCCTTCCTCGACACCGACCTGGACGACGAACTCTCCCTGATCTCCCTGAACGTCACCTCGGTCGTCCACCTCGCCAAGCACGTCGCCCGGCACATGGCCGCCCACCACGCGGGCAAGATCCTCGTCACCTCGTCGCTGTCCGCGACCCTACCCACCCCTTACGAGACCGTGTACGGGCCCTCCCGCGCGTTCACCCGCATGTTCGCCCTCGGCCTGCGCGAAGAACTCCAAGAACACGGCATCACCGTCACCACGCTCATGCCCGGAGCCACCGACAGCGACTTCCACGCCCGCGCCGGCATGAACAACACCGCCTTCGGTATCGGCGCCATGAAGAACAGCCGCAGGGAAGTCGCCCGCCAGGGCTTCATAGCCATGATGGAAGGCCGCGCCGAAGTCGTCGGCGGCGATGCCGCCACCAAGCGCACCGCCCTTCAACACCGCTTCCTGCCCGAGACCTACAAGGCCGCCCGCCACGCCACAAAGGCCAAACCGCGCCCTCAGCACTGAGCACCCATCGGCCGCCTTGGACTGGCCACGCTTCCCGGGGCGCCGAGTCCCGGGGGCGGGGCGTAGCAGGCATGCGCGTTACCAAGGTCGACCTGGAGCAACCTAAGCTATATGTCGTCAAACGATCATTTGTGAGAATCACCGTGCGCGACGACGGCAGTAGCGACATCGCATGGCCGTCAGGCCAGTGCTCCCACGGCGGAGCGGACAGCGCGCAGGGCACGCTCGATCGTCTCCTGGTTCTCGCCGACTGGGGACACGTAGTCGAGGACGGTGCGTGCAGCGCCTTCCCCGAGCAGGCGAGTGATCACCCACGTGGCGAGGTACTGGGAGGCCAGGCAACCGCCCGCCGTAGCGATGTTTCCTTCGGCGTGGAACGGCTTGTCGAGCACAGTGATGTCGCGAGCTTCGACAAAGGGCCGTGTCTTCATGTCCGTGCACGCCGGCATGCCGTCCAGCAACCCCAGTCGGGCGAGCACCAGCGCGCCGGAGCACTGGGCGCCGATGAGCTGGCGCGAAGAATCGAGCCGCAGCTCGGAGATCAGCTGGTCGTCGGCGACCACTTCTCGCGCCTTCACGCCACTGCCGATCAGCACAACGTCGGCCTCGGTGACGAACTCCATCGGGCGCTGCCCTGTCACCTCGACGCCGTTCATCGACGTGACCACCGGTGTCGGCGTAGTGATGAAAGCTTCCAAGCCGTCCCTGCGGCACCGGTTGATCAGCGCGGAAGCGATAAAGCTGTCGAGTTCGTTGAACCCGTCGAAGGTGACCACTGCTACCTGCATCGCAACTCCCTCACGTACGGCATCGGCCTTCTGCAGTCTCCCCCGGGCCACCCACGCAGGACGAGGGCCAATCTGCCGTCTGTGGCCTGCCGTCCATCGCTCGAGCACCTACTCGAATCAGGACAGGACGCACGTCGGGGCAGGCGCATCACGCGTTCGAGGAGCCCAGCGGCTCCCCGAGGCATACCCGGCCGGCTCCAGTCTCCTTCGGGGCGATGCGGTCAGGACGGCAGTTCGGTCCCTGCCTGCTCACGCACCATGTACTGGGCATACCAGTCCGGCCAGTTCCTGTCCTCCGCACCGATGCGTGCCTCGTGCTCCCCGTGAGCGGCCGCGGCACGGCGCAGCGCGCTCGCCAGGTCCACGACCGAGGCGAACATCGTGTTCGCGGGGTCGAGGCGCCCCGGGAGCCGGGTGGTCACTTCCTGCAGCAACCATCCGTTGCCGTCCGGGTCGCTGAAAGACAGGAACGAGCTGTAGCTGGCGCACTGTGGATCCGGCCCTGGCACCCGGGCCTCCGTCCCGGCGTGGTGGAAGACGCCGCCGGCGTCGTGGAACACCTCGCTCGGCTCGGCGCCGAGCCGATTCAGCTCATGATGGGCAGCATGGATGTCGTCCACAATCAGGTGCAGACCCTGAGCCGAGCCCGGCGTCTGGGACGTGACCGAGGTGCCGAAGATGACCGATGCCGGTGAGCCCGGTGGCGTCACCTGCACTACCCGGAAGGTCTCGTCCGGGGCGATGTCCGCGTCCAGCCTCCAGCCCAATTGCGTGTAGAAGCTCTTGGCCCGGTCGACGTCGGACACCGGTATCACCACGACTTCAAGTTTCAGGTCCATGACTGGCACCTCCTGAGTTCGCACAAAATGGATGCCGCCACGACGGGACTCGCACCGCCGGACGCGGGCGAGGCCTGGGGGTCCGGTCGGCGGCGGCAAGAAGCATGCCGAGGCGTGTTCGGATCCGGTCACAGCGGGGATTGCTCGGGCTACGATTTGTGCCCTGTGCTCGGACGTCCGGCTTCTCCGGTGCTGCCTCCGCGCCGCCAGACGTGACCGTGAGCTGTTGATGCTTAGGGCAGCGGACCCGAAACCGGTGTACCCATCAGCCGAGACCCGTGGCGGGCGGGGTGGCTTACGGTCTGTCCCTGACGGCGCCGAGTCGGGTAAGCAGCCAGAAGGTGATTGCGGTGCCGGTGCCGTAGACGACGTGCGCGCCGAAATCCCAGGCCAGGACCTTTGTGTCGTACTGCCAGATTGGCTTGTAGAGCCCTGCGATCGGCAAGGTGACGTAGTCACCGGCAAACATCGCGATACCCAATGGCACGCCATAGACCGGGGACGGCCTGGGCAGCGAACCGGCCACAATGCCATACGCGGCACCAGCCGCTGAGCCGTAGGTCCAGTGAGTAATGGTGCTCGTGAGCCAGGCGGAACCATCAGGCAGTCGGCGCTGGGTGAAACCCTCGATGACCCGCTTCGCCACCTGTCCCGGATCGGGGGCCTTCTCCCAGCTTTCGACCGGCGCGAATTCCCAGGCGAGCGGGCTGTCCGTTCCGCCGGCGCGACGGTACTTCAGGTAATGGACGGCATCCAGACCCACCGTGCCCACCGTCCCGGCCAGTAGGCCGGCCGTCACCGCCGCGAGGGGAGTCAGCGAGCTTCTTCGGCAGCGCATGACGCAATCTCCAAATCGGTCAGGGCCGAAAGGGTGACGCCCTTTCTCACCCGGGTCGCGGCACGGAGGAACGCGGCCCGCATCGATTATCCGGCGGCCGGTGAACATCCGCGAACGCAGGCGAGAGCAATCTACCCGGGTCGGTAATGATGGCTTCTGCGGCAGACCTCGCGGCAGCAGGTTGCCACCGCCGAAACCGCATATTCACTGCGACACCCACAGGTTCCACGCCATCGCAGCTGCGGACCTCCCGGCGGAGGCAGCCGCGGTGGCGGCCGCAACCCAACGCCCCCTCTCAGCCTCGGCCTTCACCGACCGAGCAACGTCCGCCGCGTGGAGGACGATCCCGTCCTGGACCGCCGTCGCCACAAACGACAAGGCCATAGCGCCGACCTGGAGCGCTTCCAGGCCAAGCGAGCCGGCTCCCACACGATCGAGATCGACGCCTCCCACGTCGCGATGATCTCCCACCCCGATCCCGTCGCCGACCTCATCCGCGACGCAGCCCGCACGCGCGCCACCAGGCCGGCCCTCGCCGAAACAGGCCTCACCACCTCCGGCATCGTCGGTGCCACTGCCGCCGCCGGCGGGATGCCCATCGCTGGAGCAGCACTCATCACCGTCACCCGCAAGCGGTCGTCCGATACGCAATGACGGGCAGGCTCCGCCGGCACGCCCCGTCCAGACCCTTCGCCGTGGCACGCGGCGAGCCACCCCGCTGGCTTCATCAGGGCGACCGAGATGAACCGCAGCCACCGCCGGCCTCGCTGCGCGTACGGGTTCCCGAGGGTCTATCCCTCTACCTGGACCTTGTCGGCCTGCATCCCCTTCTGGCTCTGGACGGCCTCGAACGTGACCCTCTGGCCCTCCTTCAGCGACTTGAAACCGTTCCCCTCGATGGCCCGGAAGTGGACGAAGAGATCGGGATCGCCGGATTCCGGCGTGATGAAGCCGAACCCCTTCTCATCGTTGAACCACTTCACGGTGCCGTTCTGCCGTTCCGCCATGTCATCCCCGGGTGCGTTGTATCGTCTAGTGCACCCCGATCCTTTCACGCTCCGTGTTCGCATGCCCACTCAGAGGGCCACCTGCCGCGCGGCGGATCTCCGGCAAGTCTGCGGAGTGATCTTGCGTCTGCGCATACCGCCATACCCGTCCCTGACGTTTCGTCACCGCAATGTTTACGCTCGCACCGTGAGTTCCGGGCGGGTGGGGACTGACATAGGTTGGTACTCCTTCACTGATCGAGGCTCGCGCAGGCGGGATGTCGGTGCAGGGTGGACCCAGCGCCTGTCCGGCTGAGACCTCTGACGTCCGTTTCTTGCGCGTACTTCACGCTGGAGCGGCCGACTTTGACGCGGCGCTGAAGGCCGGCGTGACGTGCACCACCGGATGCCGCCGACGAACGTCGGTTCGGTGTCCCCGCCCGCCGTCAGGGTGTGCTGCTGCTGTTCATCGTGCTCTACCCCGTGTGTCGGCGGGCCGGGGGCTGGCTGGCCTCCCGCAGACTGCTGCGGGAACAGCGGGTGCGCACCGACCTGCTGGTGTCTGTGCGCTGCCAGTCCGAAGCTTGATCCCGGTTCGAGTGCAGCCAGGGGCACGGCGGCACGGTCGGAGGCGCAGCTGAGCAGGCGGTGCCCTGATGGGAACGACGCAACGGACGGGCTTGGCCTTCACATCGGGCCGCGGTCTTCGCTTGTCGGCCGGTTGTCGGTGATCGCGGTGGGCTGTCGGCGGGCTGTAGGTGAACTGTCGGCGGACGACGGCAGATTGGTGTGGCAGGCAATCAGCCGGGAGCCGACCCGGCAGCTACTTCCTCTGCCTCTTCCTTGAAAGGGAACTCCATGCCTCTTCATGTCACCGTCATCGGCGCCGGCCTCGGCGGCCTCACCCTCGCCCGCGTCCTACAGCTGCACTCCATACCCGCCACGGTCTACGAAGCAGAACCCTCCC
The DNA here is from genome assembly GCF_044765825.1 of Streptomyces flaveolus. Lineage (NCBI taxonomy): Bacteria > Bacillati > Actinomycetota > Actinomycetes > Kitasatosporales > Streptomycetaceae > Streptomyces > Streptomyces flaveolus. The sequence continues at coordinate 11,367 of NZ_JBIWKU010000009.1, forward strand.
CGACCGCACGGTCCCAGGGCGGAATGCTCGACATCCACGATTACAACGGGCAAATCGCCCTGCAGGCAGCCGACTTGATGGACGAGTTCCGCGGCCTGATCCTTGAGGGCCGACAGGCCATGCGTATCCTCGCTCCGAACGGAGAACTACTGGTCGACAAGGCCGACGACGGCACGGGCGGTCGGCCCGAGGTGCAACGCGGCGACCTGCGACAGATGCTGCTCGCCTCGCTCCCGGACGGGACCGTCCGATGGGGACACAAGGTCAACGCTGTACGAAGCCTCGGCCCCGGACGCCACGAAGTCACCTTCGCCAACGGCAGCAGCATCACCACCGATCTCCTGGTCGGCGCCGACGGGGCGTGGTCGAAGGTCCGACCACTGCTCTCCACCGACGTACCCGAGTACACCGGCAGGTCGGTCGTCGAGACGTACCTCTACGACGCCGACACCCGGCATCCGGCCGTCGCTAAAACGGTCGGCGGCGGGTCCATGATGGCGGTTGAGCCGGGCCGGGAGATCTTCGCCCACCGTGAGAAGGGTGACACTCTGCATGCCTACGTGGGCCTGCACAAGCCCCGCGAGTGGTTCGACGCCGTCGACTTCTCCGGCGCCGACGCGACGGCACACCTGATGCGGGAGTTCGCCCACTGGGCCCCGGAACTGACCGCTCTGCTCACCGAAGCCGACCTCCCCCCGACCCTCCGACCTCTTTACGCACTGCCGGCCGCCCACCGGTGGCCCCGCATCCCGGGCGTCACGCTGCTCGGCGACGCCGCCCATCTCTCACCTCCGAACGGTGAAGGCGCCAACCTCGCCATGCTCGACGCCGCCGAACTCGCCCTGGCTCTCGCCGCCCACCCGGACGCTCCCGAAACCGCCCTCACCGCCTACGAACAGGACCTGTTCCCCCGCAGCGCCCGGCCCCGGAACTCAGACGAACCCGAGGCCGCCGACCCCGACGACCCGGCCTACGACCTGATCGCCGAGCACCTCAGGAACCAGCAGTAGGGAGCGGCCCGGTCGCGCGTGCAGGTCGCCTCTGGCCGTAAGCCGCCGGAGTCACGTCCCCAGCACGTCGAAGTCGCGGCCCGCCAGCCCCCGTTGAAGTCACACGAAGGAGGAGGGCGGGCCCGGTGCGGTGCGCCTCGGTCCACACCGGATCCGCCTCCGTGATCTCGTCATCGACCCAGGAGACCGCCCACCCCAGCGCCAGCCGCGTCCGGCGGCGGTTGCGGTTCTGCCGCCGGTGTCGCTCATGGCGATTGCCCGATGGCGCTGCCGGCGACGCTTCGAGTGCAGCCCACGAGGCCCGCGCCCGTCGCTGTCGTGTGGACCCGCGCCACCCTTGCCGTCCTCGCCACCTGCGTCCTGGGTGCACAAACCGCCGGTACAAGCGACGTGTCCGCCTGCAGCCGGCACAAGACTGACTTGCCCACCTGTCTGCGTGCTGGGATGGCCCGTCCACCGGGCCCGTGGACCATAGGTCGTCGAACCCGTGGCGAGCGGGGCTTCGGTGCCGGTTCGGCGAGGCGGGCTTCGAGGTCGGCGACGCGGCTGTGGCGTAGCTGTTGCCCTGTTTATTGATCTTGGTTGTGGCCTGCTGTTGCCCAGTTGTAGCGGGCGGTGTGTCTGTGCCATAGATGACTCCTGCGACGCCCTCGCAGGCCCACTCGTGGGTACGTAGGCTGAGCGGGTTGTTTGTGCTTCTCAGTGGGTTGAGCGGGGCGGTGGTCTTTGCGCAGGGTGATCGGCGCGCCTGTGGGTAACGGGAGTTGACCCTGGGCACCGGTGCCGGTGGTCGGATGGTGGGCTGTGTCAGCGGGGTGTAGCCCGCGCCCCAGACCCCTTCTGCACTCCTTGCCCTATGCGTGCCCCGCGCTGTCAAAGTCGTAGCCGATGAGGTGGGCAGGATGCCGGTATGGGCGTTTCTGTGCCCGTGGGGGCGGCGGGTCCGCGTGCTGCCCGTATGCCACGCTTCCTCAGTACTATCGGTGCGTCTTGTCCACAATGGGAAGAATCTTTCCTAGGCACCTGAACAGCAACGACAGACACGGCGGGCCCTTCACTCGACGGGGCCAAGAACTGCTTGGGTAGGCTCGACAGAGGCCCTCGGTCGTCACCTGGGACCCTACGGCGGCCCGTACTGACACATCAGCGTCGGTTGCATCACGCTCTGACACCCGACCGTCCGCCGGACGGCACAGTCCGCAGTGCAGTCCGGCGCGCACCCTGCGCAACCTGCGCATCCGTAGGCCGCAGGACAACGTCACTGCGTGGGCCTGGCCGGGCCGAGGTGTCCTCCTGGCCTTGGACGGCCTCGGGGATCAGCCTCGCGGGGTCGTGGAGCTCGCCAGGCTTCACAGCGACCATGCAATGTCGGCGGCCCGCGCCTCGACCAACTCGGCCCGCCGGATCGCTGAGCCGAAGCACGGGAGTTGCCATCGGTAGAACCGGGTGAGCTGGCGTATGGGAACAACCGAAGCAGTCTGGTTGTCACGAACGAGCCACTCGACTTGTCGCGAGAACTCATTCAGCAGGCCTCCTGTCACCGGAACGACGATCGGGACTGCCTGGCCAACGGCAGACGCCTGACGCGTTATAGAAGACGCGCCAGGGCCGCTTCGGACGGACTCCCGGCCGTCGCCTGGTACACGATGATCACCTGTTGCTCGGCACCCCCGACGGTGAGCGCCTGCCTTCGCAGTGCGAGGCTGCCGACGACCGGGTGCGCGAAGCGCTTGAGTTCGTCACGGGCGGGCCGCGTCTCGTGCCGCATCCACAGACGACGGAACTCTTCGTCCGTCTCCAGCTCGGCGGCCAGGCGGACGGTCCTGGGGTCGCGTGGGTCGGCTTCGGCGCGCAGGGCAGCTGCGGTCTGCGCAGCTACTTCCGCCCAGTCGGGGAAGAGTCGGCGGGACGCCGGGTCGAGGAACACCGCTCGGACCAGGTTGCTCCCGGGCTCGTACATCGGGGCGAGCGCACGGGCCCGCTTGTTCGCCGCCAGTACGTCGAAGCACCGGTCGCGCACGTACGCGGGGTGGTCCGTCCACGCGTCGAGCAGCCGGTGCACGTCCACGGAGACTTCGGTCCGTGACGGCGGCACGGGGGCAGGACCGACGAGGGCGTGCAGGTGGGCGGAGGCGTCGGCGTCGAGCTTCAGCGCCCGCGCGAGGGAGCGCAGTACCTGGGGCGAGGGGTGCCGGTCGATGCCCTGTTCGAGCCGGACCAGGTACGGCTCGCTGATTCCGGCGAGCTGGGCCAGTTCCTCCCGGCGCAGTCCTGCCACCCGCCGGCGTCCACCGACGGGCACTGCCGCGTCCGCCGGAGCGATCCGTCCGCGCCGGGCCTTGAGGAAATCTCCCAGGAAATTGTCGGCCGCCATGGTGCGAGGGTAACCCTGTGGGGGTACTGGCTGCCGAGGTGTGAACGGCGCAGGCTCGATGTCATGAAGATCTGGTTCATCACCGGTGCGTCCCGCGGCTTCGGTCGTATCTGGGCCGAGGCCGCTCTCGAGCGCGGCGACCGCGTTGCCGTCACCGCACGCGATCCCGAGGCTCTGCGGCCCCTCGTGGACGCCCACGGGGACAACGTGCTCCCGCTCCGCCTTGACGTGACCGACCGCACCGCCGCGACTGCCGCGGTGCAGCGGGCCGCCGAGATGTTCGGCCGCCTCGACGTGGTCGTGAACAACGCGGGCTACGGCCTGTTCGGTATGGTCGAGGAGGCCACCGAGGAGCAAGCTCGCGCCCAGCTCGACACCAACCTGTTCGGCCCGCTGTGGGTGACGCAGGCGGCTCTGCCGTACCTGCGGGCCCAGGGCAGCGGTCACATCCTGCAGGTCTCCAGCCTCGGTGGCCTCGCCGCCTTCCCCACGCTCGGACTGTACAACGCCTCCAAGTGGGCCCTGGAGGGGATGAGCGAGGCCCTGGCCCAGGAGATCGCCCCGTTCGGAATCCACGTGACCTTGCTCGAACCCGGCCCCTACGGCACCGACTGGTCGGGCGTCTCCGCCGTGCACACCAAGGCGCTCCCCGCCTACGAACCCGTCCGCGCCGCGCGCCGGGCCGGTGCGTCCGCCCGCACGCCCCAGGACGCGCGAGGCACCGCCGCCGTTGTCCTCGAACTCGTCGACACCAACGAACCACCCCTGCGGCTCTTCCTCGGCGCCTACCCCTATCCGGTTGTCGAGGCGGCCTATCGGAAGCGGCTCGACACGTGGAACGACTGGCGCTGCCTCGCGGCCCGGGCATGACCGGCACGGAGCACCCCGCGGCGTCCAGAGTCTCCGCGCGTCTCCACACAGGCCAGGGCCGCGACACCCGCACCGACGCATACAAGGACCGCCGCAACCACGTGTGGGACGACCGCTCCGACACCGCCACCCTCCGCAACGATCACGGCCGCTTCATCGACGACGAGTCCTGGGGCCGCAACCGCCACGGCGGCCGCCACTAGGGACTTTCGTTTGGATCAGCGTGCGGACCACAGAAAGTTGCCTGCGATGTGGAGTCCGGCCAGGTAGATCGTGGCTGTCTTCTCGTAGCGGGTGGCGATGCCGCGCCACTGCTTGAGGCGGTTGATGCACCGCTCGACGGTGTGGCGGAGTGGCAGCGCAGCCTGCCGTCGAACTCGCTGCGCGGCGTCGGCCGGGACGCGGAACGGATTGCCCGACGCCTGGCCGCCGATCTCGCACACCGGTGACGGACCTCCGGCCCGTACTGGTTCGACATGTGTCAACATAGACGTATGTCGAATGCGAAGGTGCTGCCGTTGCTCGAGCCCGCCGACGGTCAGGGCGTGGCGCCGTGCTGCCCGCCGCTGACCGAGCGTCCGATGACCGCCGAGGAGGCCGAGACCGCGGCGCGGATGTTCAAGGCGCTGGGCGACCCGGTCCGCCTGCGGCTGTTCTCCGCCGTGGCTTCGCACGAGGGCGGTGAGGCGTGCGTGTGCGACATCTCCGACGTCGGCGTCTCCCAGCCCACGGTGTCCCACCATCTGAAGAAGCTCAAGGAGGCCGGGCTGCTCACCTCCGAGCGGCGCGGTACCTGGGTCTACTACCGGGTCGAGCCGTCCGTGCTCGCCGCGATGGGCCAACTGCTGGTAGGTGCCGCGGCCGCGGCATGACCCGTGCCGACGCCCGCCGGCAACGCCCAGGGCCGCTGGGCCAGTGGGCAGTTGCCAAAAGCGGTAGTGGGCGAGGCAGGCGGTTGCCACCCTGACGGGATGGAGGAAGCAGAAGACCGGTTGAGCCTGCCTCGGTCCCGCTGGACGCATGCCGAGATCGCCGCCTGGGGCGGCGCCGGCGAGGACGATCTCGCCCTTGCGGGGGTCTATCTGCGCGTGCCTGAGACCGCCGCCCGACACTGGATCGCCCACGGCCCGGACGATCGGCTGCCCCTGCCGATCCTGTACAGCTACCGGCACAGCATCGAGCTGTCGCTAAGTGGCTGATCCGCAAGGCGGCCCAGTGTGCGCTGCGCGAGGGCTACACGGGAGATGCGATCGCGTCCGCGTCGCTCTGGCTGCCGTCGGCCCACCGGACACCGGTAGCGGTGAGCTGGGTGAACATCGGCTTCGAGGTAAGGAGTCCGGCGTCGCGGGCGGCGCGGACGGGTGGCACGGCCACGATGTCGCCGAGCGAAGCCACCCCGCCGGTGTCGTTGCGACCGGCGTCCAGGGCGCGGCGGCGGGCGGTGGCGACGTCGTACAGGGCGCGGCCGTCGATCTCGTCCGGCAGGAACCGCGGCGGCCGCCGGGTTGCTCACGTCACCTCCACCCGTCCGTCCAGGGCGAGGTCGGCGGCGATCTGGGCGCCGGAGTTGCCGCCGCCGACCACGATGACGCGCTGTCCGGCGAAGTCGGCCGGCCGGCGGTAGTTCACGGTGTGCAGCTGTCGCCCGGAGAAGACGGATTGGCCGGGGACGGCGGGGAGGAAGGGGCGGGACCAGCTGCCGGTGGCACTGATGACCGCCCGGGCCCGCCAGGTCGCGGAGTCGGTCTCGACCATGAGCTTCTCGCCGTCTCGGCGTACGGCCTGCACGTGGGTGCCGTGCTGGAGGGGCAGGTCGTAGCGCTTTTCGTAGTCGGTGAGGTAGTCCACTACGTGCCCGGAGTCCGGGTATGTCTCACCGGGCTGGGCGGGCATGAGGCGGCCGGGCAGCGAGGAGTACTGGGCCGGGGAGAACAGGTGCAGGGAGTCCCACATGTGCTGCCAGGACCCGCCTGGCGCCGTGCCGGCGTCCAGGATCACGAAACTCAGGCCTTGGCGGCGCAGGTGGTAGCCGACGGCGAGCCCTGCCTGGCCGCCGCCGACCACCGCCACATCCGTCTGCTGCGTCACGGCGCCGTCGTCACCGCGTCGGCGGCGAACTTCCTGCGCCAGGCAAGCGCGACGTAGACCAGGCCGATCAGCACCGGCACTTCGATGAGGGGGCCGACGACGCCGGACAGGGCCTGGCCGGAGGTGACGCCGAAGCTGGCGATGGCGACCGCGATGGCCAGCTCGAAGTTGTTGCCCGCCGCCGTGAAGGCGAGGGTCGCGGTGCGGTCGTAAGCCAGACCCAGGCCCTTGCCGAGCAGGAAGGTGCCGAAGAACATGACCGCGAAGTACACCAGCAGCGGCAGCGCGATCCGGGCGACGTCCAGCGGCTGGGAGGTGATGGTCTTCCCCTGGAGGGCGAAGAGGATGACGATCGTGAACAGCAGCCCGTACAGCGCCCACGGGCCGATCCTGGGCAGGAACCGCTGCTCGTAGTCGGTGCGGCCGAGCTTCTTCTCACCGAGGCGGCGGGTGAGGAAGCCGGCCAGGAGCGGGATGCCGAGGAAGATGACGACGTTCAGTGCGATCTTCCACATGGAGATGTCGAGGTGCTCGCCGTCGCCGAGGCCGAGCCAGCCGGGCAGCAGGTCGAGGTAGAACCAGCCCAGCAGGCCGAACGCGAGGACCTGGAAGACGGAGTTGAGGGCGACGAGGACGGCGGCGGCCTCGCGGTCGCCGCAGGCCAGATCGTTCCAGATGATGACCATGGCGATGCAGCGGGCGAGCCCGACGATGATCAGGCCGGTGCGGTACTCGGGCAGGTCCGGCAGGAAGATCCATGCGAGGGCGAACATGACCGCCGGGCCGACGATCCAGTTGATGACCAGCGAGGTGGCCATCAGCTTCCGGTCGCCGGTGACGGCGTCGAGCCGGTCGTAGCGGACCTTCGCCAGCACCGGATACATCATGATCAGCAGGCCGAACGCGATCGGCAGGGAGATTCCGCCGATCTCCACCTTCGCGAGCGCGTCGTTCAGGCCGGGGATGAGCCGCCCGAGCCCGAGGCCGATGGCCATGGCGAGCAGGATCCACACCGCGAGGTAGCGGTCGAGGGTGGAGAGCTTCTTGACGATCGAGTCGTCCCCGGCCGCATCAGCGCTCTGAGCGCGGGCGGTGGTGGGCTCGGCGGAGGTCACGGGCAGGCCCTCTTGTTCTCGGCGGCGGTGCGGGCGGATTCGGCGAGCTCGGCAAACTGGCCGGCCAGGCCGGCCAGGACGTCGGGCTTGAGCTTGTAATAGGTGAAGCGGCCGCACGGCTCGGTCTCCACCAGCCCGGCCTCGCGCAGCACCTTCATGTGGTTGGACAGGTTGGTCTGCTTGGCCCCGGTCTCCTCCACCAGGTGCGTGGTGCACAGCGTCTCGCGCGCCAGCAGTGTCACGATCTGCAGCCGGAGCGGATCGCCCAGCGCCCGGATCACATCAGGATCGACTGAAGTCAGCATGCGCTGATACTGTCACATCACCGTTCGCTGATACCAGCGGATGCTGATGTCATGGGTGGCGTGCTGCTGCCGCGAGACGAGAGAGCCCCTATGCCCGAGAGCCCCGGCAAGAAGCCGTCCGTCCTGTTCGTCTGCGTCCACAACGCCGGCCGTTCCCAGATGGCCGCCGCCTGGCTGACCCACCTGGCCGGGGACCGCGTCGAGGTCCGCTCCGCCGGATCCAACCCTGGCACCGAGGTCAACCCGGCCGCCGTCGCCGCGATGGCCGAGGTCGGCATCGACATCTCCGCCGAGGTCCCGAAGATCCTCACCGTGGACGGGGTGAAGGAGTCCGACGTGTGCATCACCATGGGCTGCGGCGACACCTGCCCCGTCTTCCCCGGTAAGCGCTACCTGGACTGGAAGCTGGACGATCCGGCCGGGCAGGGGGTAGAGGCGGTCCGTCCTATCCGCGACGAGATCAAAACCCTGGTGGAGGGCCTGATCGCTGAGATCGCCCCGGCGAAGCCGGAGACGACGGCGTGAGCGAGATACGCGACGCCGTCACGTCGGCTCCGACCCCTGCCGGATACACCGCCCGCCCGGTCGGCGAAACCCTCACCCGCGTCCGGACGATGACCCCGCACAGCTCTTGGCCGGTGATGAGGGCCCCGTGCGGCTACCGGACGCGGACGACGGGCGGGGCTCTGCACCCCGGCCCCCCGAGCCGCTGGTCCTGTGGCTGTTAACCGTACGCATAGCGTACGAATCGAGAGCATATGGCGGCCCATTCACCTATCCGCTGCTCAGCGCCCTCCAAGACGGTCGAGGACCACAGTTACGCCCACTCCACGCCCAATTCCCGCAGCGCGTCGAGTTGCTCGGCGGTGAGTTTGTCGCGTCTGGCGCGAGTGTTCGAGATCCATACGCCGAGCTTCGTCTCGGTCCCGTCGGGCAGAACCTCGATCGCTTTCCGCGGGATGGGCCGCTGGGCGCCTTCTCGCTCGACCCACTGGACGAGGGCGGCAAGCCCGCGCTGGAACGCTTGCTGCGCCTTGGTCAGCCCCTTCGCCGCGCCTCTGGTTGTCGAGGTGGGAGGCGGCGCCTGGGCGGGCTGCACGCCCAGCTTGGTCAGCCGCTTCTGCTGCTCGCTCGACAGCAGTCTCCAGTCCCGGCGTTGCCGTTGGAGCCATCGTCCGATGTCGTCGCCGTCCATGAGGAAGCCGGGGGCTAGGTAGGAGCCCGCCGGGTTCGTCGGCGGCGAGGTGGGCGAGGTGGCGGTAGTGCCGTTGCCAGTTCAACGGCCACGGGCAGCGAAGGGGGTGCGCGGGCGGAAGGCGTCTGGGCTGGCGGTCGTTTCGTGGGAGAGGTGCCTGTCTGCGAAGGGTCCGTTCCTTGCTGGCAGCGGCAATAGCGAGAATACTCGCGTGACCTGGAGCGGCTTGTGGTGGGGGTCGCGCGGATGGACGCGTAGGACGTGCCTGATCAGTCAGCAGTGGGTCGGATGGGAGCGGAACAGTCCCGCACTCCAGGGAGAATCATGCGTACGAGCCGTTTCGCCTTTGCCGCGACTGTGCTGGCCGCTGGCCTGCTGCTCACTCCGGTCGGTACTGCAGCCGCCCAATCCTCCGACATCGAAGTCACCGACGTCACCGAGGACACGCCCGCGGTGGGCAAGGACGCCGCCGAAGCCGCAAGTGTCGGGGACATCCAGGTCGGCCTCGTCAACGTGCAGGACCTCGTCAACAGCAACCAAATCAACAGCGTGAACGACTAGCGCATTGAGCGGGCAGGCGCACGGACTCTGAGCCACCGAGGAGACCTGGCCCTCCCGCTGGGACCGGAGGGCCAACTGTTGTTCTGCGGCGCCCCGGGCGGGCTGCCGTATCCCGCCGCCTGCCGTCGCTACCGCTCTTCCGGACGGTGCGCCCCTTCATGCGCGCCTTACGCCCACTCTCCACTCCCCAGCTCTCGCAGTGCCTGCAGCTGCTCGCTGGTGAGCTTATCGCGCCTACATCGGGTGTTTGATACCCATACGCCCAGCTTTACGACCGCTGGCTCGGCCTCGCCGTCGACCGTGATCTGTTCGCTCTTGCCCCTTGGCACTGGCCGGTGGGCGCCTTCTCGTTCGATCCACTGGGCCAGGGCGGCCAGGCACACTGGAACGCCTGCTGCGCCTTGGACGGCCCCTTCGTCGCGCCCTTGACCGTCGGGGTGGGAGGCCGCGGTGGGCGGGCTGCACGCCCAGCTTCGACAGCCGCTTCTGCTGCTTGCTCGACAGCAGTCTCCAGTCCCGGCGCCGTTGGAACCAGCGTCCGATGTCGTCGCCGTCCATGAGGACGCCGGGGGCGATGTCGGGCAGGTGGCCGCTGGGCTCGTCCTCCGCGAGGTGGTGGTAGTGGCGTTGCCAGTCCAGTGGCCAGGGGCAGTCCCAGTCCGGGTCGAGCGCGGCCAGATATAGCCCCCGCGGGCGGCACAGCCCGAACCCGGGGCCACCGCAGAGTTCCCGGCCCCGACCACCATCCGGCGGCCGGAGAAGGGGGGTCGGGCTGCGGTAGTCTGCGGCGTGCAGTACCTGCCCGGTGAACTCCTGAAGGCCCGGCAGTGCGGGCCGGTGCGGGCGCCCGAACGTTCCGGAGTCCGCCACGACGGCGCGCGCGGACAGCCGGCCGCCGCCCCGAAGACATCGCCGGTGCGGCTGACCACACTGACGCGGCAGCCCGTGCGGATCTCAGCGTCCAGGCGGCCAGCGTAGGCGGTGAGGTAGGCGACGACCTCGTCGCGATGCGGATAGCGGTCACGGTCGGCGCCCGGGAACGGCATCCCCGGCAGAGAGCTGTACCGGGCGGGCGAGAACAGCATGAGGCTGTCGTAGCAGCGCGGCCACGACCCAGCCGCCCGGTCGGACGCATCCAGCACCACCGGCCGCAGCCCGCGGCGCAGCAGCGCGTGGGCGGTGGCGAGGCCCGACTGGCCGCCGCCGATCACGGTGACGTCGATGTGCTCCATCAGCGAATACCCCTGGGTTTGATGAATGTCTATGTTGACGCTCATCAATACAGGTGCCATGCTGGGCCGCGCCAGTTATCGACAGATGTCGAAATACGCAAGGAGTCGCCGTGAACGCGCCCGCCACCACCGAGCTGCCCGTCGTCGTGATCGGGGCCGGACCCGCCGGTCTGGCCGCCGCCGCCCATCTGGTCGACCAGGGCATCGAGCCCCTGGTCCTGGAAGCCGGTCAGAGGGCCGGCGCCGCGGTGCGCGAGTGGTCGCACGTGCGCCTGTTCTCCACCTGGGGCGAGGTCGTCGACCCGGCCGCCGAGAAGCTCCTCGCCCCCACCGGCTGGACGCGGCCCGACCCGGCGACCTACCCCTCCGGCGGCGACTGGGCCGAGCAGTACCTGCAGCCGCTCGCCGACGTCCTCGGCGACCGTGTCCGCACCGGCGCCACCGTCACCGGTGTCTCGCGCACCGGCCGGGACCGGATCGTGGACGCCGACCGCGAGCAGCAGCCGTTCGTCGTGCACGTCTCCCACGCCGGCGGCCATGAGGAGCGCGTCTTCGCACGCGCCGTCATCGATGCCTCCGGCACCTGGGCCACGCCGTCCCCGGCCGGCGGCAGCGGGCTGCCCGCGCTCGGTGAGAAGGCCGCCGCGGACCGGATCAACTACCGCGTCCCGGACCTGGAGAACCCCGCCGTCCGCGCCCGGTACGCGGGTAAGCGCACCGCCGTGATTGGCTCCGGCGCCTCCGCGTTCACCGCTCTCGACTACCTCGCCGACCTCGCCAAGGCCGACGACGGCGCGGGAACGAAGGGCGTGTGGATCCTGCGCCGGGGCATCTCCGGCTCCACCTTCGGCGGCGGCGAAGCCGACCAGCTCCCCGCCCGCGGCGCCCTGGGCCTGGCGGCGAAGGCCGCCGTCGACGAGGGCCACGCGGACGCGGTCACCGGCTTCCGCACCGAAGCGATCGAGCGGGCGGACGACGGCCGCCTGATTCTGGTCGGCGAGGACGGGCGCCGACTGGACGCGGTCGACGAGGTGATCGTGCTGACCGGCTTCCGCCCCGACCTCTCCTTCCTCAACGAGCTGCGCCTGGGCCTGGACGAGCGCCTCCAGGCGCCCGTCGAACTGGCTCCGCTGATCGACCCCAACCAGCACTCCTGCGGCACCGTCTACCCGCACGGCCACCGCGAGCTCTCCCACCCCGAACAGGGCGTGTACCTGGTCGGCATGAAGTCCTACGGCCGCGCCCCGACGTTCCTGGCCATGACCGGCTACGAGCAGGTCCGCTCCGTCGCCGCCGCCATCGCCGGCGACCTCGAAGCGGCCGACCGCGTCGAACTCACCCTCCCCGAGACCGGAGTGTGCGGCGGCGCCGGCCTCTTCGACGCCCCCGAATCCGACCAGAGTGGCGGCGGCTGCTGCGCCCCGGCGCCCCAGCTCGTCCAGCTCGGCGCCCCCGCCGCAGTGGCCGTCGGCGCTACGGCGGCTGACGAGGCTCCGGCGGGCGGCTGCTGCGGCTCGTGACCGACCTCAACACCCCAACCCGCGGGGCCGCGACCGGATCGGGGGATCGGTCGCGGCCCGCCGCCCTGCCCGCACTCTGACTCACGCAGATCACCAGCTGGGGCATCGTCTACTACGCCTTCCCCGTCCTGAATCCCGAGATCACGCACGCGACCGGCTGGCCGGCGGGCGCGACCACCGCGGCCTTCTCCCTCGCCCTCGTCGTCTCCGCCCTCGCCGGAATCCGCGTCGGCCGGATCCTGGACCGGCGCGGCCCGCGCGCCGTCATGACGACCGGTTCCCTCCTCGGCACCGTCAGCCTGCTGCTCGTGTCCGCCGCCCCCAGCCTCCCTGTCTTCTTCGCCGGTTGGGCCCTCGCCGGAGTCGCGATGGCGACCACCTTCTACCAGCCCGCCTTCGCCGCCCTCACCCGCTGGTGAGCCCCCGACCACATTCGCGTGCTCGCCGTCGTCACCCTCGCCGGCGGACTCGCCTCCACCGTCTTCGCACCCCTGACCGCCCTGCTCGCCGCGCACCTCTCCTGGCGACACTCCTACCTGACCCTGGCCGGACTGCTCGCCGTCCTGACCATCCCCGCGCAAGCCCTGGCCCTGCGCGCCCCCTGGCCGCCCGCCCCACGGCGCCGTACCGGGACGTGAGACGCGGACGCAGGCACACGGGCCGTACGCCGCACCGTCCTTTGTGTGACCCGTAGCGGTTCAGTCTCGCCGTCGGGAGAACCGGAAGGCGCGATGGTGACGTCTACCTGGGACGTCTGGCGTCTTCCTCGTTCCACACCGAGATGACGTGCCCCTCGCCATACTGCTCGATGACCAGGGCGCGGGCTTCTGGCGCCGACGAAGCCATCAGCCGAAGCTGCTGCTCCTTCTCCCGTTGGCCATCGATCCGGATAAAGCCGATGAATTCGCGCCTCGGTCCGGTGGGCTCGAAGTCGGACGGATCTGCCACCACACGCCTCCCCGTTGTCAGGTTTGCGACATCTTCGCATTCTCCAAACTGCCTAGACGACAAAGGGCCTGGCCGCTGTGGCGGCCAGGCCCCGGGTTTCAGGGAGCGGTCCGCTAGCCGTGGTGCTGGTGCAGCCTCACGGCGGGCGGGCGAAGGTGTTGTCCGCCCCAGTTGTATGTCGTCACAGCAGTGGTTGTAGCTGTGATCAGGGCGGCAAAAGCCGCGACCTGATCGGCACTCAGGAGAGCGGCCACTACTACGATCACCACGACCGCGACTGCAGTCGAGCCGCCACCGCGTGGTGTTGTACCCAGTCCTATGGGATCGTGGATCTGGATCGACATGTTGCGTCCTTCCGTCAGAAGCCCCTTGCACCGCTCGGTGTCCAGCCATCTGCGGAGCAAGGGGCTTTGTCGTATGAGCAGTTGACCTCGACGCCCAATGGTGTACCCGAGGGGCTTATTGGGCAAAACCGCACGCCGGACCTTACGCCGAATGGTGTGGCCCCTATGCTCGCCGCCGTGGAAAACCATGCCCACCCTCGTTGAGCATCCGACCTCTCGTGACAGAAGCACACCATCCGCCCTGCGAAAACCCTAGAGTTGCGCCGGTGAAGGCACCGAGGCACTGACCAGCGTCACTCGCCCGCTGCGGGCCACCTGACGGGCCGGGCTACGACTGAGGCGGTGGACGAGCCCCGGCCGGACGTGGGAACGGCAGCAGCCCCCGCACTCGTGCTGCGCGGGCGGGAGTCCGGGGGCGTGGAGGTGCTGGGGGTGGTCAGCTGATCGTGAGGTGGATGCGGAGCCGGTCCAGGCCGCGGGCGTTGCGCAGCTGGCGGGGCCGGGCTGCAGGATGAGGCTGGTCTCGGCGGTTATCGCCCTTCACGTGGTTGGCGGGCGGCCTGCTCAGGGTGGCGGGCCGCGGGCCGGGGGGGGTGTGCGTTCACTGTCGGGGCGGCACGGGTTAGGGCGGCAACCCCTGGCCCACCAGGGCGCGACAAGGGCGGCCCGGCAGTGACTGGGCGCGGGTCGGCTTGGCACGTGTTCTGCCCGGCCGCGTGGCGTGAGTAGGCATGCCCGCCGTGTCTGCCCGGGATACTTGGGTGATGGACAGCTACGAGGGCCTTGCGACGCTGGAGTGGTGGGCCAACCCGTCGACGTGTTTGGCCGAGCTGGGTGTGCGGGTCACGGTGCGCGTCACGGGCGACGGCTGGTCCTGCGACGCGGTTCTCGACCCTTCACTGAGCGCGGAGGACCGGGAGGGCTTCGAGTTCCTGATGGCGGTCGATCCGCTGTTCACCCTGCGCTTCGAGGGTGAAAGCACGGTGCACGTCAACGTCATCGCGGCAGGAGACGACGGAGGGCTCACTCTCACCTCCTTTGAGGCGGAGACCTCAGTGTCACCAGGGACCGGGCAGTTGCCGTAGAAGCCGGCCATAGCGCGACACGGGTCCAGCAGGTACCGCACGGGCAGACACGGCGGCCGCGGTGCGGCCCGGGACCTCCATCTCCCCAGGGGTGGGGCGCTGGCATGGGCCGGGGACACAATGGCGGGCGGTCGAAGGGCTGCGGAACGCCGGGTGGTTGGTGCGGTCGCCGCCGGGGGCATCGCTCGATGGCTGGTGGTCCGTCAGGCTCAGCAAGGCGGCAGAATGGTCAGCCGTAGAGGACTGAGAGAGGACACAACATCATCGGTAGACAGCGACTGAGACGCTCCACCCTGGCGTGCCTCGTCATAGCGACACTGATGACCGCCGCGGCCTGTGTCCCTGCTGATCTGGGCCCGCTTCCCCCGCGCTTTTCTGGCCCAGCTCTGTCTGCGGAGACGGCGGTGTCGGAGATCAGGTCGGTACTGGCGGCGGAGGGCATCGAGGTGGAGAGAGAACCGTCGAATTCCCTGGGCAGGTGCCATGAACGTCTCTCGGGACGGCACGCGCCCGAGACGGTGAAAGCCTCGCTGAAGTCGGCCTTCGCGCGGGCTCGTGCCGAGCGCGGCTGGCAGCCGGGCCCCGACGCGGGGGCCCAGGTGCTGTCCCTCACGAAGGGCAACTGGACGGCCCTCGCCGCCCTGCCCGTCCAGCCGCCCCAGGGCGCTGAGGCATTCGTGGTCGTCTCGCTGATATGCCTGGACTCCGGCGATGCTTCCCCTTCGCCCAAAGCTCCGGGAGGATCTGCCACCGACCCAGCACCGTCGAGCACTGCTTGAGTCGACTCACTGGCTTCCCCGCCCTCGCAGCCGCTGTTGCGCGCGAACCTGCCGGCCGTCACCGTTGCTCGCTGTCGTCGAAGTGGCGCACGGCTGAGGCGATGTCCCGCACGCGGTCCAGGGTGATGCCGGTGCGCTGTTCGACGGCGAGGGAGTGGTCGGTGGGCTCGAGTTCCACGTAGGGGCGTTCACCGAGCGGGCGGGTGTGGACGTGTGTCTTCAGGTTGAGGGTGGTGGGCGAGTAGAGCGGCAGGTCGGTGGTGAGCCAGCCGAAGTAGGGCTTCTCGGACTCGCGGCCGGGTGTGTCCCACAGGTCGGCGGCCCGGGAGAAGTTGTCGCGGCTGAGCGAGACCCAGACGCCCCAGGAGAACACCTCGTCGCTGCCGATGACCGGTATCTCGATCAGGCCCTTGACGAAGTAGTGCTCTGCCCGGATCACGCACTGGTCCGCGGAGAGCAGACAGTCGTCAGCGCCGGCGAACGACGGATCCCACACCGCGGGGGCGTCGGCTGTGTAGTTCATCGGCAGCTCACGGTGGTGGGCCCCGCAGCAGGAGCAGGTGAATCCGAGATCACTGGTCATGGCGCTGGAGCCTAGCGACAGGCCCCCACGCCCCTGGAGCGGGAGCCTGCTCACCCGAGGCGGGAGGCGGGAGTGGGGAGCAGCCAGTCCGGCCGGTACGGGCCGGGCGGACACGAGGGGCGGCCCGGGCGCGGCTGGCGGCCCCGGCCCGGAACGTGGCGTCCAGGCACGGGACAGGGGCCGATGATGGGCTTGGAGCCGTGCCCTGGACACGGAGTGAGGGCGGACGTGGCGGTCCGGGATTGTCGGAGACCTGACGGATGGCTGGAGAGCCAGTCGGTATGCCGATCGCGAGTGCGGTCTCTTTCGTGTGGTGTGGTGAGGAAGACGTCGGCGCCGCCGTCGTAGGGGTGGTGGATGCGTCGCATCTGAGTGTCGGTGATGAGGACTCCGGCCACCTTGTCGTCGGCGATGTCACGGAGCACCTCGTCGATGCAGCCACATCGCCAGGGCCGGCGGGCAGCGAAGAGGTGACAGTGGGTGCGGAACTCCGCGGCTCTGGATCGTCCTCCACGAGCAGGGTCTGCCAGTAGCCAGCGGGTTGAAAACGACTTGCGCGCCGGCACTCCAGCATCAGGCCCGGCAGATAACACTCGCTCTACCGCCGCTGATCCCGCCGCGACAACGACCCGAACACATCAGCAACGAACTCCGCCAACTCGCCCCGGAGCCGTTCCACTTCCCCAACTTCACCCTGGGAGACTGCCCATAGCCACCCGGTATCACTCAACGTAACGAAGCACTACTGGTGCTGTGACCGCATACGTTCACCGGGTTGGGGATCCGTGACGCCAGGAGCTGAGCTGCCGTCGGAGGCGGCTTGTACTCTGCAGTCATTCGACGATCGGACAATCATGAACGCGGGCATGGGGGCACGGGTCGGGCGTCCAGGAGTGGGAGCGCGGGGATTCGATGAGTGACGCACATCCGATACGACGCCGCAGACCGGGCCTCTCGGTCGGTGCGCGGATCATCGCCTTGGTCGTCCTCGCCGCGATCGGGGCCGTCGGCGCCTGGCTCCAGCACGATACTCCCGGTCGGAGTGCGCAGCCGCGTACGGAGTTCACCGCGAGCAATCCGCCCGCTGGTCTGCCCACCGCGCTCACCACCGGCCAGCACCTCCACTGGTCCCGCTGCACCTCGCCGCCCACCGCGCGCACGGGCTACGACTGCGCCGTCATGAAGACCCCCCTCGACTACCGGAAACCAGACGGCAGGACGATCGACGTCGCCCTGATCCGCCGCAAAGCCACCGGACCGAACTCCCAGCGCATCGGCTCACTCGTCCTCAACTTCGGCGGTCCCGGCGTGTCCGGCGTGAGCGAACTGCCCGAACACCTCGACCAGTACAAGCCGCTCCTCGACCGCTACGACCTGGTCTCCTTCGACCCGCGCGGCGTTGGCGCGACCATCCCGGTGCGCTGCGGGAAGACCGCGGACGAGACTGGCTACGACGGTGCCGACGCCTGCGCCGAGCATTCCGGAGCGATCCTCCCGTACATCGGCACCTCGCACACCGCGCGCGACCTCGAGCTGATGCGCTACCTCCTCGGCGACGAGCGGCTGCACTACTTCGGCGTCTCGTACGGAACGGAGCTCGGCGCGGTCTACGCCCACCTGTACCCGTCGCACGTCGGACGGCTCGTCCTCGAGGCGCCCGTCGATCCGACCGAGGACCTCGTCGAGGAGCAGGTGTCGCAGGTCAAGGCGGTCCAGGCGGCGTTCGACCGGTTCGCTGCGCACTGCGCGGCCCGTATCCGCCACTGCCCGACCGGTGATGGGCCCGAGGAGGCCGCGCGACGCATGGCGCGCCTGGCCGACCGCTTGGAGAAGAAGCCCGCCCCGGCCGGCGGAGGAAACGACCTCGACGCTGACGACCTCGCGTACGCTGTCAGCGACCATCTCGACCTCGGCACGGACGGTTGGTCGCCGCTCGCCGAGGCGCTCACCGCGCTGATCGACCACAACGACGGCCGTCCGCTGAGCAAGGGCGCGGACGACACCGGCTCCGCCGACCGTGCAGCGACCCCGCGCGACAACAGCCGCGTCGCCCAGGCCGCGATCACCTGCGCGGACTCCAGCCTGCGTCCTGGCTTCGAACGCCTCGACAGGGACGAGGCCCGCGTCAGAGCCGCCTCACCCGTTTTCGGCGAGGCCTGGTCCACCGGCGTCTACCTCTGTTACGACTGGCCGGTCGACGGCGAGCGCGCCACGCCCCAGGTGAACGCCGACGGCGCGGCGCCCATCCTGGTGGTCGGCGGCACCGGCGACCCGACCACCCCGTACCCCGGCGCCCGCCGCATGGCCCGCGCCCTGGGCGACGGTGTCGGCGTGCTCCTAACGGCCGAGGAGGAGGGCCACGGCACATACCCGCAGAACCGCTGCGTCACGGAGGCGGTCGACACATACCTCCGCACGGGCCACACCCCGGCCGTGGGGACGGTGTGCCGGGGCAGCATATCCTGAGATCCGTACGGATCTGCCGAGCGGCCGTCAGCACACCGGTTCGTTCGCAGGGGACGAGCCGTATGCATGGACGGCACCGACGCCGTGATCACCGTTCCCGTTCTGTACGCGATACGTACGGTTGGCAGGTCGATCGGGGATCGCCGGCTAAGAGGTCCTAACAAAGACGTTGGACGTGGCGGTGGGTGATCAGGCAGACCGCGAGGCCGAGGAAGGCTTCGTGGAAGTCGTCGCGACGTTCCCAGCGGATGCGCAGGCGGCGGAAGCCGTGGAGCCAGGCGATCGTGCCCTCGACGACGTAGCGGAAGATGCCCAGGCCAGTGCCGTGTGGCTCGCCTCTCTCAGGCGCCCTTGGGCGAAACATGCCATTGGCATGCTGCTCCAGCTCGGCGCGGAGGCAGAGGTCGTGGCACCCGCCGAGTCGCGGGTCTGCATCACGCGAACGATCACCACCCTCGACGACGTCTACCAACGCCCGCCACGTCGGCCAGGGGGCGGGACTTATGGCAGGTCACGGTGTTGTGTTCGTGTCCAGCACTGTGTTGATGTCCGCGGCTGTCTGCGCTGTGAAGGCGTTGTCGCACGGCACGCCGAGCCGTGCGGCCATGTCACAGATGTGGAGGTCGGTTGCGGCAACTACCAGAACCGCCAGGGCTCCGACGGCCGTACGGGCGCGGTTGCGGGCGGTCAGGATCAGGATCATGGCCAGGAGGGCGGCAGGCCACCACGCGGTGACGCCTGCCAGGAGGAGGTATGCCGCGCCCCAGGCGGCGAGGCGGGAGGAAGCAGCGTAGTTCTCGTGGACGTTGCCGATGTCGGCGCGTATCTCACCGTCCGAGACCGCCCAGAGGTGGGGCCAGAGGCGGTTCAGGTCCAGTGCGTAGCGGCCCCGTACGGTGGCGGCTGCATCTGCCATGCGCTGAGCGGACCACGTAGGCCGGTCGGGCCGGGTTTCACCGATGCGTGAGCGCCGTCTGCTGTAGCGCAGGACCGTGGGGAATCGGGTAGCGGGTGGTCTGCCGAGGACGCGGTCGCGGGCCTGCTGCTGGCGGGCGGCAGTGGTTGCGTTTGCGAGCGCGGTGTCTGCCCGGTCCCATCGTGCCGCCCGCAGGCGGGTCAGCGCATCGACGTACCACCCGGGGGCGGTGGGCATCCACAGGGCCTGGACGATGCGGCTAGTCCCGGCCACCGCCAGGCCCGCTGTGACAGCGCCGAGGGTGGTGGCCGCTCCGATGACCAGCAGGTCCCCGGTGGTCCGGCCGCGAGCGAGTTCGGTCGCGTACTGACGCAGCTCGGTCACGTCGAGAGCGTGCTGACTGCCCAGATGGTGAGCGATGACTGCGCAGGCGGTGAAGAGCAGCCCGGGGCCGATCAGCACCGTGGCCCACCGTTCCGCCAGCTTCTTGGACAGCTCTTGCAGCAACGTCGTCATGGTGTGAAGGGAGCTGCGTCGAGCCGTCGCTCGGTCAGCGTGCAGTCGGCGGGGGTCTTCTCCGCCCGGGTGCAGCGGGCGACCGGGCAGAACCACGCCTCTATCTGAGGGACGGCGGGCTTCACTCCGGGTAGTTCCCGCCATTCGCGGTTGGGCCTGGTCAGTCCGTGCACTCCCTGTGTGGACAGAGCTTCATCGACGGCGTCGAGGAGGGCGGCGAGGCGGTCGGTGTGAAATTCGTTCTGTGCCAGTACGGCACTGAGCTCTTCCAGCAAGGTCTCCTTACCGGCCTCTTCGAGCAGGCCTCGGAGGTCTCCGCCTCGGCCGTGGACGAGGCATACCCGCTCCAGACGCTCCGCGAGTTCGATGAGCTGTCCGTCGGAGGAGGAGTGCGCCGAGCGATGGCCGTTGGCGTCTGTCGGTGCCGTGGCCTGTCGCTCTCGGGAGGTATCTGACATGCAATTAAGTTATCTACCTTTTCCTGGAGTTGATACCCATGTACACATTGTCCGCATGGTGTTGCTGACGGGGCGGAGGCAGGGGTGGGAGAGTCGGAGAAGGGCGGAGAGCAGGCACGGCCGACCGTTCACCGGAAGGGACTGCTCCCTGGGGCAGGCACAGGGCAGCGCACGTCACCCGACGGCCACGACGGTCCGTCACCGCAGGAGCGGCAGCACTATCTCGACCGGGTGACGGGGCGGCTTCGCCTGGCTGGTCCCGGGCCGGGCTCGCCGGTAGAGCTGCCCCGGGATGCACTGAGGAACGTGGTGGGGGTGCTGCTGTCCCGGGATGCGCTGGAGGACGCGGTGCACCTGCTGCTGGCACGGCGCCCTGGAGGGACAGACCACGCCGCGCTGGCCGCGGCCGGCACGCTGTTCCTCTACCGTTCGCAGCTCATCGGCGGCTCCAAGGGCACGGTGGAATTCGTGGCCGCCGTACACCTTCTCGGACCCCTGCACGCGCAGTGGCCCGAGGCCGTTCCTCCGCAGCTGCGCCACTATCTCGAGCTCGAGCACGCCCTCGCTGACGAGGTCCGTGAGGCATTCAGCCAGGAGACGGGCTTCACCACCCGCGCATGGATCTGGTGGGAGCTGTGCAAGCCGTTCGCCGGACGGTACACGGAGTCCCAGGACCTTGGTGACCTGCGCCTGGCCATCGATCTGCTGCGGCTGGGCCACACCGCCGCAGCCGACGACGATCCGGATCGGCCGGCGATCGTGCACACCCTCATCTTCCTGCTCAGCGACCTGCGCGGCCGGTCGTACGATCCCGGCGTGTGCCGCGAGATCATCGGCTTGTGCAGCGGGCTTCTCAGCGGCACCGTCCCGATCCAGGCACCCCGCGCCCTGATGTGCGCCAATCTCGGGGTGGCCGCTCTCACGTTGGCCCGGCAGGAGGGCGATCCAGAGGCCGCAGCGACCGCGGTCAAGGCCTTCCGTGAAGCAGTCCGGTTGACGGAGGCCGCGCCCGCGCAGGCGCAGGACGGCCGGAGCCCGGCACGGGCCGGCCGACCGGCAGAGGACGACGCCGCCTCCTACCGTCACAACCTGGCCGCGGCCCTCGCTCAATGGGGACAGTTGACCGGCGACGACGAGGCACTGCTCGAAGCGCTGGCGATGACACGGCGGGCGCTCGACGGCGATGCCCGGGCCCTGAACAATTTCGAGGTCACCCTGCGGACGCTGCTGACCCGGCCCGCCGCTGCACAGGCCGCCTTGGAACGGCTGTGCCGGCAGTGGCTGCCGGAGCCCGGGCGGCCGATGGCCGCGGCCGACGTCGTGGTGCTGAGAGTCCTGTGCCTGCTTATCATCGTGCAGTACCGCGCCACCAGGACCCTTCCCCTGTTGCGCGAGGCGATCTCCCATGGGCGCCGGCTTCTGAGCGTGGTGGAGGGTCCTGAGTTGCTGGGAGAGGCCGCCCACAACACCGCGAGCCTGCTCGTCGATCTTGCCCAGCGCACCCACGATCCACAGGCCGCCCGCGAAGCCGTCACCCTTGCCGAACAGGCAGCAATCCACGCACGGTCTGCCCCTCTGCTGGAAGAGCCCGTCGTTCAGGGCACCTTGGCAGCGGCTCACCTCATCGTGTTTGAACTGACGGACAACCCACAGGCACTGCGCGACGCCGTCCGGGCAAGCCGACGTTCGGTCGAGGAGCCTGCGAAACCGCCGGCCCCCGGCCGCGGACGGCCCGGCGATTCACCCGTCGAGGACCTGCTCACCACCCAATTCGCCGATCGCCTCCTCCACCACTCCAGAATTCTGCACGCACATGGCGCTCGCACCACCGACCGGACGCTCCTGGACGAGTCCCTCGCCACAGCTCGCCGCGCCTTGACGCTTCCCACGCTCACCGTCGAACAGCACGTCACCGCACGCATGCAAGCGAGCAAGGTGCTCACAGATCTCTTTGCACTCGACAAGGACGGACCTGTCACCGGTCTCGAGGAGGCCGTCCGTCTCTGCGAGGAGGCGTCGCGCATCGTCGCCCCTGGCGGCTTCGCCGAACCCTTCCTCGTAGACGCGCTGGTACGCGCTCAGCGTCTATTGGGCAAAGCCACCGGCGACGCGGCACTTCTTCGCCGAGCGGTCGACACGGCGGACAAGGTTCTCACTCGGCCAGGTCCAGCGGTGCGGGGCACCCTCCTGTCACTCGACTTGGAACGGTCTCTGGCCGCATCGCACCTGGCCGCGCTGGAGAACGATGACATGCTGCGCGGAGAGGCTCTGGCCGGATTCGACAGGCTCACGGACGAGGCGGAGGCCCGGCCCTCGGTCAGGATGACAGCGGCACTTCGGGCCATCGCGGCGGTCGACCCCACGGATCCGGACGCGATGACCCGACTAGGTGCGGCCGTCGACCTCCTGCGGCTGAACGTGGCCGGCGGGCCTCGCTGGTCGGACCGTGAGCACGCCTTGCGCAACTACTCTCTGCTGACCGAACGGATCGTCATGAGCGCTCTGGCGGCCGGTGATCCTGTTGGCGGTGTACGCCTCCTCGAGCTCAGCCGCGGATTGCTGTCCGAGGACGCCATGGATCTCCGCAGGGACCCGGCTTGGCTAGGCCCGGAGCTGCAGGAGGAGTTCCGCGATCTGTCCCAGGGCATGCGCGCCCTCGACCTTCGCGACCGCGGGGCCAGCCAGGCACCGGAGGCCACTGGTCTCGACCGAGAGATCGCCGACGAACGGACGGTCTTGAACCAGCGCTTGGTGAAGCTGCGGGAGACCGCTCCGCCGTCCACGCCGGACCCGCGTGAAACAGCATCCCAAGGACCGGTGGTCATCGTCACCACGCTGGACTCAGGAGGCCAGGCCCTACTGATCACCTCGGACGCCGAGGAACCCGTCCGATTCCTCCACCTGCCAGGCTTCGACACCCAGACGGTGACCGACCGCGTCCTCACCTTCCTCACCGCCCGCGAGTTCGCCACCAACGACCGCTACCCGCTGCGAGCCCGACGGCTCGCGCAGGGCGAGGTCCGTGCCACCCTGGAATGGCTGTGGACCACCGCCGCCCACCCCATCCTCCAAGCGCTGGACCTCGACCGCCGGCTCTCCCCCACCGCCACCGGACCCGCCGTCGACTGGCCCCGCCTCTGGTGGTGCCCCACCGGGTTTCTCGGCTACCTGCCCTGGCACGCCGCCGGAACAAGTGCGACGACGGCCAGCGGGGACGGAGTCCTCGACCGGGTCGTCTCCTCGTACACCGCAAGTCTGCGCGCCCTGGAATACGCCCGGCGCCCTTTGCATGTACGCCACCGGTCCCGCACCCTCGTCGTCCCTGTGCCGAAGGTGAGCGGCGCCGAGCCGTTGCGTGGGGTGGACGGTGAGGTGCGGTCCGTGCGCGAACTCATCCCCGACGCACTGGTGCTCACCCCCGAGGAGAGTACGAGGGAGCGGGTCACGACGGCCCTGGCCGACCACGGCCATGTCCACCTCGCCTGCCACGCGATGACCAATATCCATGCCCCAGGGTCCAGCAGACTCCTGCTCGCCGACCACCGGACGGCGCCCCTGACGGTGGCGGACATTGCCGGGCTGCATCTGCCCGACAGCGAACTCGCCATGTTGTCCGCGTGCAGTACACACGAGATCAGCCCCGACCTGAGCGAGGAGTCGCTCCACCTGACCGGTGCCTTCCAGCTGGCCGGATTCCGCCATGTCATCGGCGCCCTGTGGCCGGTCAGCGACGCGACAGCCGGCGACGTCAGCCGCGCCGTCTACAAGGAACTGACCGGTAACGGGCAGCACGCCCCCCGCACCGCCGACTCCGCCCGCGCACTGCACATGGCGGTCCGTGCCCTGCGCGCCTCCTTCCCCGCGGCCCCGACCATGTGGGCCTCCTACATCCATACCGGAGCATGATCCCGCATGACGGTTTCCGCGACTCCCGAGGATCCGGACGCGCGCGCCTTGCTGCGCCTCCTGTGCTGGTTCTCCTCAAGCCCGATACCTAGAGGGCTGGTCTCTGCTGCCGGGGACCAGCGCCAGAGCGACTCGCTCGTCGCCGCGGGCGCTCTCGTACCCCTGCCCGACGGAGGCTTCGTCCTGACGCCCCACGCGCGCGACCTAGCCCGGCAGGAGTTCGGGCAGCAGGGGCGTCTTGAGGCGGCGGATGCCCTGGCGCGGTTTCTGGGGGAGCCGCAGTCCCCCGGCCGGATTGGCCGCTGCCTGGCATTGATCCCGCACCTGACCGAGTGGGTAAAGATCACGGCGAGCCAGGGAGACACAGCGGGCGTGGGCCGACTTCTCAATACGGTGACGTTGATCGCTCTGGAAAACTCCACGGGCGCAACCGTCATCCCTCTGGCCGAGCGGCTGGTGCGCTCGGCGACACTGCACACCGGCCCTCGCTCCGCCAACACTCTCTCTGCCCGCAGCAATCTCGCCGCCGCCTACGCCCAAGCCGGCGAGTACTCGCGCAGCGTCAAGCTGCTCGAACAGGTCGTCGCGCACAAGTCCGAAGAGTTCGGCCCGGACGATGAAGAAACCTGGAGGACACTGCTCAACCTCGGTTACTCATGCTGGAAGGCCGGCGACCACACCAGGGCGATCGAGATCGCGGAACGGATCATCGATCACCGCTCCAAGACCCTGGGGCCCGACGACAGTGCGACCCTGATGGCCCGCCACAACCTCGCCGTCATCCTCAACGACACCGGGCAGCAGGCGAAAGCACGCGAGTTGTGGGGAGAACTGGAGAGGCGGTGCGCGGCCGCCCTGCCGCCGGACGATGAGACGGCCGTAGCCGTGCGCCTGTTCCAACGACGCTCACGCCGGGGCGCCAGCACAAGCCCGGCTGACGAGACAGATGCCCGACATCGGCTGGCCGAGGCCGAGGACCACCTCTCCCTGCTCACCCAGGGCGGCAGCCCTGACCTGACCTCCGAGAGGGCCTCTGCCATGGTTGATCAAGCAACCGCACTGCGCGATCTGGACCGACTGGACGAAGCGGAACACACGTTCCGGGAGGTGATCGACGGAGGGGGCCGTGCTCTCGGCACCGGACACCCACAGGTCGTACGCGCTTTGATCCGGCTGGGTTACCTTCACACCTTGCGCCGTCCGCCTCGGCATGAGGAAGCGATGACGGCGATGCGCCAAGCTCTGGCGCGGGCGGACGCAAGCCTCGGCCGTACGCACAAGGAGACCGCCATCGCAGCCGTAGTTCTCCTGACCAGCTTGCTGGCACGAGGCCAGGACATAGAACACGCGGAACTTCTGGAGGAGCGTCTGTCCGACGTCATCCAGGCACTCGGCTTCCAGCACCCACTTGTCCGGGCGCTGGCCGCACACCGCGCGCGCCTCAGAATGCTGCGGCCGGCTGTCGGCGAGGACGAACCCTGAAGCCACGGCGATCGCGTTCAGGCAAGCCCGCTGAAGCAGCGGAGCACCACTGGTCTCGCCGCGGCCCGCACCGAGGCCACCCGGCATCTGCTGCGCTACTGCACGAAGACTGAACTCTCGAAGGCCGCCCGTGCCGCGTTTGATGCTTCAGTTTTGGATCATGTTGGTGCTTGCGGGGTCTGGCCATCAACCGCTTGAAAGGCTTCCGTGCCGTCGCCACACGCTACGAGAAACGGGCCTACGTCTATTGCGGCACCGTCACCGTCGCAGCCCTCATGATCTGGCAGGACTACGCGAAGCTCCCGCTCTACGACCGTCCCACCCCAACCCAGCCCCTGAGGCTGTTCCTCTGCCCCTGCACGACCGCAACGACGACCGCGCACGTATATGCGGTGGCTGGGCGGGCTGCCACGACGGCGACGAACTGCTGGCCCTGCGCGTCGCCTCCATCGTGGGCGATCTCACCGCGGAAACGGCTGAGGCAGTTCGGAACTACGTCTCTCCCGTGCCGTTGTTCTCCTCCGGCGCTGAGGCGGCTGCTCACGGCATGCGCGCCATTCCTCGCGCCGGGCCCCGACGCCCGCCGCGCCATGGACAAGATCACCCGCACCCGCACTGACCTCACATAGGCCGTCTCGGTCCGGCGGGGTGGCCCGGCCCCCGCCCCCCTCGGAACCGGCCCGGACGTTGCGGGACTTGCTTCTGAACTGGAGATCAGGCTGGCCCGTCGCCTACTGACCTCTGTCGGAGGGTAGTAGGCGCGGCGCCGGATGGGTCACTTCGTAAGGGCTGCCCGGCGCCGGAACAGATCCTCCGCCGCGCTCTGCGCCTCCAGGCGTACCTTCTCCGTGTCGACGCTGAGCACCTTGCCGTTGTCCACGAGGAGTTCGCCGTCCACCCATACGCGCGCGACATCGGCCGAGGACGCGGAGAACACCAGGTGGGCGACCGCGTTGAAATCGTCGCCGTGGAGGAGCGGAGTGGTGTGCAGTTTGCGGAGATCGATGGAGACGATATCGGCCTTCTTGCCCGCCTCCAGGGAGCCGGTGACATCGTCCAGTCCGAGGGCCCGGGCGCCGTCGATCGTCGCCATGGTCAGGATGTCCCACGGGTCGCCCGTCGTCGGGTCAAGGGACGTCACCTTCTGCAGGAGGGAGGCGAACTTCATCTCTTCCAACAGGTCGAGGTTGTTGTTCTCCTTTTCGCCGTCGCTGCCGAGACCGACAGCGATGCCCTTGCGGCGCATCTCGGCGACTGGGGCCGGGCCCGACGACAGCTTCATGTTCGAGCAGGGGCAGTGGGCGACGCTCGTGCCGGTCGTGGCGAGCAGATCGATCTCCTGGTCGTCGAGCCAGACGCAGTGGGCCACCACGGTGCGAGGGCCGAGGATGCCGCGGTGGTGGAACTCCTCGATAGGCCGGCGGCCGAACTGCCGTACCGACTCCTCAACTTCCCACATCGTCTCGGACGAGTGCGTGTGCAGCCCCGTGTCGAACTCGTCGGCGAGCCTCGCCGCCGACCTGAACGCCTCAGCGCTGCAGTAGAAGAGGTGCTCCAGGCCTACCCACGAGCGGACCCGGTCGTGGGCGTACGTGCGGTACTCGGTGAGCAGGCGGCGGTTGGTGTCGAGAGTCTCGAAGTACTGGTAGCCGGGGAGATCGGCGACGTAGGGGACGAGCGTCGCGCGGATCCCGGCCTGTTCGGCGGCGTGCGCCGAGCCCTCCATGTGACGCCACATGTCCATTACGGACGTCGTGCCCGCGCGCAGGGACTCCGTGTAGCAGAGGAGGGAGGCGGCCTGGGCGATTTCCGGGGTGAGCGCCTTGTGGGCCGGGTCGACGTACTCACGCAGCCAGTCCCACAGTGACTTCGACTCGGCGGTGCCGCGCAGCAGGCCGGAGTGCAGGTGGGTGTTGTGCAGGCCGGGGATCACGGCGTGGCCGGTGGCATCGACGACGTGGGCGTCGGTGCCGGTGAAGGCGTCCGGGTGGCCGATCGCCATGATGCGGCCGTCCTCGATGAGGACGGAACCGGGGTCGAGGACGGCTCGCGTGCCGTCGCAGGGAATGACGATGCCGTTGTGGATCAGGGTGCGGGTGTGGGACATGGGTGCAGCTCCTTCAGTCCAAGCCCTTGCGGCGATTGAGCAGCAGGGTCCGGGGCAGCGCCCCGAGGCCTTCGCTCCGTTAGGGGCCGAGGAATCGGCGGTGGGTGCGGAGTGCGGAGCTCAGCCCCAGAATCCGGCATGTACCCGCGCTGCCTCCTCGCGGAGGCACGGCCCCACGACCTCCACCGCGCGCTGCCCCCGCGCCAGGACCTCGCGGCAGGGCAGGGCCATCGTGGGGTTCTCGGGGTTCGAACCGGTCAGGGCGAGGAGTTCGTCCTCGCCGAGTGCGTAGGCGACGCGCCCGATACCGCTCCAGTACACGGCGCCGGTGCACATCGCACACGGCTCCGTCGATGTGTAGAGGGTCGCGCGGGCGAGGTCCGCGGGGCCGTACGCACGGGTGGCGAGGCGGACCAGGTTCGTCTCGGCGTGGCCGGTCGCGTCCCGCTCCGTGACGACTGTGTTGCCCGCCTTGAGGACCACTTCCCCGTCGAGGACGAGCAGCGCGCCGAAGGGATGGTTGCCGCAGGCGCGGGCTGAGGCGGCCACAGCGATCGCCGCGCGCAGGAAGGTCTCGTCCTCGGCCGTGGGGACGGTGGGGGCGGTCGTGGTCGTCATCGGGTACTCCTCAGCTTGTCGGAAACAACGGGAAGTTCACGGGAAGCTTCCGTAGGTGCGGTCGATCGGAGCGCCGTCAGGACCGTGTACGCCGTCCCCGCCACCGCGAAGCCGACGAACAGGCCGAGCGCCCCGAGCCCGGGGTGGGCCGACGCCAGCGGCCCCGTATAGAGGGACTGGTTCATGAACGGGGTCTCGACGGCCAGCGCCAGCGCCACGCACGGCAGGCCCCAGCCGAACCGGTGCCCGGGGTTGTACGGGTCCGCGACCGCTCGCCGGCCCCGGCCCCAGTACGCCGCGATCATCACCGCGGCCCACGGCGCCAGCCAGTACCCCGTCATCAGCAGGAAGTCGTTGAGATGGGTCGCGAAGTCGCCGTGCCCTGCGTACCAGGCGAGTACCGTGCCGAGCGAGCCGACCACGAGCACCGAGACCCAGCGCGGGATCGTGAACCCGGCGACGAGTGCTGCCATCGCCCCGGAGTACAGGTCGATGACCGTCGACGCGAGCGTGGACAGCAGGAGGAAGAAGAGCACGACCGTGCCGACCGTGTGCGGGAGCAGGCCGCTCACCAAGCCGCTCGGGTCGTCGAGCGCGCCCGCCGTGCCCAGCGCCGCGCCCAGCGAGCCGATCCACACCCCGGCGAGCGCGCTGCCGCCGCCCGCCGCGAGGAACACCCGCCGGGGCCGGCTCGTTGCGGGCAGATAGCGGCTGTAGTCGGAGGCGTACGCGGACCAGCCGAGGACACGGGCCGCGGTGACGGCAACGACCAGCAGGAAAGAGGCAGTTGATCCGTCGGCCGGGGCGACAGGCGCCGCCACCTCAGCGTCCCCGAACCCGTATACCGACATCACCGCGAACACGACCACCAAGAGGACAGCAAGGACTCGCTCTACCGTGTGGATCAGCCGGTAGCCGACCACCGCCACCCCCATTTGCGCGACCGCCATGACGGCGAGCGCGACGCCGAAGCCCATGCCCGTCAGGTCGCGCAGGATGAAGATGCCGAGCACCGAGTCGACGACGCACCAGCCGACCCCGTTGACGACCGTGAACGCCGCCGACGGCAGATTGCCGAGACGGCCGAACGGGCCGCGGGACTGTATGAGTTGCAGCACCCCGGTCAACGGGCCGCGCGTGGAGAACAGGCCGACGAGTGCCGAGCTGAGCAGCGTGCCGGTGACGATCGCAAGGACCGCGGGCAGCAGGTCCAGGCCGAACACCGATGTCGCGAGGGCGCCCACGCTAAGCGTCGCGAACTGCACGTTCGCGCCGAACCAGAGTGTGAACAGGGACCAGGGCCGGCCGTGCCTGTGGTCGGTGGGCACCGGCTCGGCACCCAATTGCTCAATGGGAGAGGGGCGTTCGGGATCGGCGCGCATGACGGACTCCTCGGAGAGGTACGACCGGGCGGACGTGGGGCGGTGCAGGGCATGCGGCTCGGAGCGCACTCCCCGGCCGGGGAGGGCGGGCCAT
Source organism: Streptomyces flaveolus (assembly GCF_044765825.1). NCBI lineage: Bacteria > Bacillati > Actinomycetota > Actinomycetes > Kitasatosporales > Streptomycetaceae > Streptomyces > Streptomyces flaveolus. The sequence goes on from NZ_JBIWKU010000009.1 coordinate 41,321, forward strand.
GGGGGGTGCGTGGGATCCAGTGAACCGGCGGCGCCGGCCTGGCGGGACTGCACGTTTCTCCAGATGGGAGGGAGCCCGCGGCGAGGGGGCCTGTACTATTCTCCAAACTCCCTGCACACCGGCGTGCATGTCCGTAACACACGCCACCCGCCGGAACTCCGGAGCGCCGGGGGCACCCGAGGAGGCTGACCAGTGCAGCTCACCGAACTGCTCGCCATGTCACAGCTCGGGCTGAGCCCCGTCGTCCCTCCGCCTGCCGACTCCCCGCCGATCCGTGGCGTCTGCACCACCGACCTGCCCGACCCCGGCCGCTATCTCGACGGCGGCGAACTCGTCCTGACCAGCACCACCTGGTACCACGAGCCGCGCGACGCTGATGTGTTCGTCGCCGCGCTGTCCGGCGCGGGCGTCGCCGCGCTCGTCGCGGGCACCGCCGGAGTGGGCATGCTGCCCGACGCGCTCGGCGACGCGTGCTCCCGACACGGTCTGCCGCTGCTCACCGTCGGCGACGAGGTGTCGTTCGCCGCCCTCACCGAGACGGTGCTCGCCGCGCTCGACGGCGGGCACAAACGCATGCCGTCTGCCGGACTCCACCGCGGGCTCATCGCCAGCGTCGCCGCCGGCGCGGGCGAGGAGGGTCTCCTCGACGTGTTTGCCCGAGCCTCCGGCGTGTGGTGCGCCGTGCTGTCCGCCACCGGGCGGCTGCGGGCGGGCGGCGTCCCCGACGTGACGGAGCAGCAGCTCACCCGCGCCCACCGGGACGCGCTCGCCGCGGGCGGCTTCCCCGCCGTGCGGCCGGTCACCGGTGACGGCGCGCTCAGCCTCTTCCCCGTCCAGTCACCCGTCGCGCACCGCCCGCCCGCCGGCTACCTCGCCGCGGCCGGCGACTTCCGCGACTGGGCGCCCGGCGTCGCCGACGCCGCGTGGGAGGTGTGCGCCCTGCTCGCCCTCGACCGGGCCGCCGCGCAGGAACGCCGCCGCATCGAGGCTCGGTTCCTGCGCGAGGCCGTCGACCTGCTGAGGGAGGGGAGGGAGGAGCCGGCCCAGGCCCGGCTGAGCAGCCTCGGCCTCGCCCCCGACACCCCGCTCAGCGCCCTGCACTTGAGTACGACCGGCAGCCTGTACGGGCCCGAACTCGCCGCCGTCGTCCTCGAGGACGTCGCCGAGCGCGTGCCGGGCTGCTCGGTGCCGATCGCCCTCGACGACGGGGCGTACCTGATGCTCGTACCGGCATCGGAGCCGGACGACGACCATGGGGCCGCCGACGCCGCCGAACGTCTCGCACCACTCCTCGCCGGTGGCCGGGCCGCACTCGCCACCGGCAGCCCGGCCACCGGCGCGGCCGGCCTGCGCCGCTCGATCGAGGAGGCTCGGCACGCGCACCGCGTCGCCGCGCTGGGCACCGGTACCGTGGGCACCGCAGGCAGCGACGCCCTCACCACGCACCAACTGCTGCTCGCCGCCGTCCCCGAGGACGTCCGCCGTCTCTACCGCGACCGGCTCATCGGGGTTGTCGAACGGTACGACGCCGAGCACGGTAGCAATCTCGTGGGCACGCTCGCCGCGTTCCTCGACGCGTCGGGGTCGTGGCAGCGCTGCGCGGAGCAACTCCACGTCCACGTCAATACGTTGCGATACCGGCTCCAGCGCGTCGAGCAGCTCACCGGACACAGCCTTGCCACGCTCCGCGACCGAGTCGACTTCTGTCTCGCGCTCGGCATCAGCGGGCCCCCGCCGCCCGGTGTCACGCAACCAAGGTAAAGGCCGCTACCGGCACGAAGTGCAGCCGTCCCGACACTCGCCGCCGGCGTCTCCGGATAGCCGAGGAACGCCGTTCCGCCGATGCCGTCGGCGAGCAACCCCACGGGCCGGTCCGCAGCGGACGGGATGCCGAACAAGCTGCCGCTACGGCTTCACCGCCTCCACCTCGGCCGCCAGGGTCCTCCCGCTGCATGCTCCGGGGGCGGGCGCCGACCGGTGGAGCACCTCGGACAGGTCGGCTCGGGTCACCTCGACCGTCGGCGCCTTGTCCGACGTGAGCGGGAGTTGCAGGATTCGCCTGCCGCCGGGGTCGAGCAGGGTCAGCGACCGATTGCGGGTGGCGAGCTCGCGGAGCTGCGGGAGGATGCCCATGCGCTCGGCGACCGGGATCGCGGGCCCCTTCACGACGATCGCGCTACCACCGGAGCGCAGCTGCCGGGCGTGTTCGACGACCGTCGGCCGGTATCCATTCCGGGAGAGCCAGTACGCGAGTGCGGGCCCTGCGATTCCGGCACCGACTATCAGCACCTCGGACTTCTTCATGACGATGACCTCTCGGAGTGTCGACGACCAGGTCCCTGGCGAGTGCCGGGCCGGATCTGAGGGAGCGGCGGCACGGGGCGGTCCAACCGGAACCAGGTACGATCAATTTCGTACCTCAGGGAAGCATGCCCTTCAGGTACGATGCAAGTCGTACTGGAAGGCGGTGCCACGTGGCCGAGAGGAACCTGGACGGTCCGGAGGCCGATGCGCTCGATCTGGGTGCGGTGTTTCGTGCCCTCGCCGACGAGCACCGTCGTTCGGTGATGACGGAGTTGGCCACCGACCGCAGCGACAGCGAGCGAGGCTGCAACTCGTTCGGTCTTCCGATCTCGAAGCAGACCCAGACCCACCACTTCCGGGTCCTGCGCGAGGCAGGTCTCATTGACGAGATCGACTACGGCAACCGCAAGGGCATCCGACCACGACGCGCGGACATCGAGAAGAGATTCCCCGGGCTCCTCGCGCTCCTGGAAGCAGGGCCCCCGGCCGATACCGCTCCTCGCTGAGCACAGCTGAGCACACTGGAGGGGAGTCCGATTCGGCCCTGAGCCGCGAGCTCGACCGAATCCAGCTCGTGCCCGGCTCGCAGGTAGCCGGGCACGAAGGGATCGGTGTCGCTTCGACCACCGTCCCGCGCTCGTGATCGGCGCCGAGCACTTCCGCGCGCGCTCCCTCACGCCACCACCCACTGAGGTTTCCTCAACCTGCTTGCGGAGCGGGGCCACTGGGGTGAGGGCGGGGTCCGGGCGTGGAGAAGCTCCTGGTAGACGGGTGCGTGTCGAGTCCAAGCCGTCCTGCCCTCGTCTCATCGCAGACGGAGGCTATCCGGGTACCGGCCTGGTGATTCCCCACCGCCGCGCGAAAGGCCAAGCTGAGCTGCGGGGCTGGAAGCAAGAGCACAACCGCTCCCACAAACAGGTCAGAGCCCGTGTCGAGCACACCTTCGCCCGGATGAAGGGGGGAAGATCCTGCGCGACTGCCACCTCAAGGGCGACGGCGGGCACCACGCGATGCTCGGCATCGCGCGCCTGCACAACCCGGCCCTTGTGGGCTGAGAGGGCGTTCTCTCTTTGATTGCCATGTGTGGTTTTCGCTGGTTGGGCATGGGGGCGAAGCTGGAGGCCCATCGGGGGCGATGCCCCGCGCGTGAAGCGTTGCCGATGGACTACCAGGCGTTGGTGAGGAGCGGAGTGGATGCCGTGACGGGTCAGGGGGTGAGGGCGTACTCGGTGAAGTGGCCGCAGGCGGTGAAGCCGAGGCGGCGGTAAACGGGTTCGCCGTCGGCGGATGCCTGCAGCACCGCAGTCTCGTAACCCGCGTCCCGGGCGGTGTGCAGGGTGGCCGCGGTGATGGCGCCGCCAAAGCCGCGGCGGCGGTCGGTGGCGAGTGTGGCGATGTTGTAGATGCCCGCGACGCCCCCGTGCAGGAAGACCTCGGCCGAGCAGACGGGACGGCCGTCGACGTAGCCGACCAGGTAGCGGGCGGGGCAGTCGCCGGTGAGGGCTGAATCGGCGGCATCGGCGAAGAACCGGCGCACCGTGGCGGCGGGCGGGTTCCAGTTCGCGGCGAGGACCGTGGCGTAGTCGGCGAGCTGTTCCGGGGTGGTGGCCGGGCGGATCTCCAGGCCGTCGACGTGCGCGTCGGGGAGGGGGGCGCGCAGGTCCTTCCACATTCCCGCCTCCGTTTCCGCCGCCTCCAGGCCGGCGGACTGAAGATGCTCGGCGAGATTGTCCGGCGTGGAGGCGGGGCCCACCCACCAGGAGAAGGGGCGGCCGGTGGCGGCCAGGGTCCGGGCCGTCTCCGCGGCGCGGGCCCGGGCGGTGCCCGGGGTGAAGCGGGCCGTCGCGACGATGTTGAAGGTGTCGTCGCCAACTCCTTGCACTGGGCCTCCGGTTGGGCGCCCCACCAGCGCCTGCAGATGGCCCACCATGCGGACGTCGCCCAGGGCCTGATGCGTCTGCTGTACGCGCCGAGCATCGCCGGCCGGATCTACAACATCGCCGATGACGCCCCTGTCACGACGGTCGAGCTGTACCAGCTCAACGGCGTCGAGGTGCCCGCCGGGCTCCACGAGCTCACGGACCCCGACCCGTGGTTCGGAATCATGTCCAACCAGCGCATCCGCCGGGAGCTCGGCTTCCGGCCGATCTATCCGAGCGTCTGGACGGCCCGGGACGCCGGAGCCCTGTGACGGTCACCGCGCGAGGTCAGCCCAGCCTCTGATCCGCCCCACCAACACCGCCCCCGCCACGCCCATCACGACGACCACCAGGCACAGCACCCGGTAGCCGCCCCGGTACGTCACGATCGGCACCGCGCGGGCAGGGTTTGATGCTGTTGCCTTCGGCCCCATGAACGCCACCCCTCGTACGGGTAAGGAGCTGGGGGCGCGGCAGCAACGTCTACCGCTACGGCGAGCGCCTGGAGCAGGAAGCCGACGACTACACGCGCTTGCACATGCCGGCCCGCTGCGTGCGGTGACCGGCTCGGCGCGGCGTCGTTGAACACGCCATCGCGTGCGTGCCCCCCCCCGCTTACGCGAGCGAGCCCCGGACTCCGGGCGGTCCGGGGCTCGAGGTCTGTGCGGCACCCGAAGCAGGAAGTGATCAGGCGGGTGCTCACGTCCCATTGCCAGCCGACACCAGGGTCCGGATCCTGCAGAGGGCAGACCTGGGCCTCGTCACTCTCGTTCAGGTCCCACAGCAGGTCGGTGACGTGTGCCGGGAGTGCGTCCCCTTGCTCGGGATCCCGGCCGGCCAGCCCCGGGGATCACTCCGAGCCCCTCATCGGGGCGGTGGTGCCGATGCGTCGTCCTCCTTTCGGAAGACGCGGTGTGGCCTTGCGGGCTCCGGCCGCGTGCTGGTGGGCCCCGCAGGAGGTCGAGTCGACACCGACCATGCCCCAGTCGATCCGGCCGGCCAGGTCGGCGTGGGCCTGGACCGCCTTCAGGATCCGCTCCCAGGTGCCGTTGGCCGCCCAGCGGCGATGCCTCTCGTAGACGGATTTCCAGGAGCCCGTTGAGCACGGTGCGGCAGCATGCTGAGCGCACGGTCACTGCGTCACACGCGCACAGGCCGGGTTCTCCACGGGGCGGTGCGCGGTGCCGCGACGGCCGCTGTCCCGCAACAGGGTGTCGATGCGGGCGTTGACCTTCGCCGCGCAGTTCCCGGCGCCGACCAACTGCCGGAGCGCGGTCAGGAATGCAGGCCGGTCGCGGGCGTCCAGCGCCTGTGCGCACCGCCGACTGCCGTCCGCGGCGCGCGCGGCCGTCGCGTGCCAGTCGGCCCCGATGTCCGGGTCGGGCACCCGGAACCAGACCACCTCGAAGACACCGACCCGTGCCCAGTCCTCGCACAGCGGCCGGAAGCGCCGCTCCAGGGAGTCCCAGGAGTCCGTGTTCTTCGCCTGCCGAAGGGCGGTGGCCAGTCGGCCGCCGTACAAGGTCACCAGGTGAAGGCCGCCGTCGCCGCCGAGGTGGTACCAGGCGTCGATCTGGCTCACGCGGGTCGCCGCAGGCACAGGGCGGTCGGGGACACCGAGCACTTGCGTCACCTGAGCCGCTGCGGTACTCGTCTTCGGCTCCGCGGAGAGCACCCGGAGATGCACGCCGCCGACCGTCGCCGACGCACCCACCGCGATCGTGCACAGGGCGGCCACGCCCATCCGCCTACGGGCGACCCGTGTCGCCGACGGCGCCCCACGCCACTGAGCGAGGACCGGCAGCGACCGGATACGGGGCACGGCGGCCACCACGGCCGTGGCGGTGACCGCGGCAAGGACGCCGAGCACCGAAGCGACGTTGAGCAGCAGTAGATGCGGGAACTGCGCCACCCGCCAGGGTGCCCGTACGCCGCAGTCGTCCCCGAGCACGTTCAGGAACCCCAGGCAGCCGTCCACGGAGACCAGCGCGGTCACCCCCGCGTACCCCAGGAGGGTCGTGGTCTGCGCCGCGACCAGCGCAGCCGGCAACCGGAAGCGTCCCGCCACCATCGCGGCCGCCACGGCGGCGAGGAGCGACGGCACGGCAAGGGCCGTCAGCGTCCAGAACACATGTCGCAAGGCGTACACGCCACCGCGCGCGTCCGGCGGTGGCTGTCCGTCGTGCAGGTACGCCCGCAGCAGCAGCAACGCGAGGCAGGCCAGCGCCCCGCCGGCCAGGGCCGGCATCAGTACCTGCCGCAGCGGGGGCACGTCGGCGGCGGGGAGGGGCGGTCCCGCGGACATCCACCGGGGCCGTCCGCCGGGCGGTCCGACCGCCCAGGCTGCCAACGGCACCACCCACAAGAGGGCGGCCCCGACCGCGACGAGCGGGACGGCCGCGAAGCCGTCCAGTACAGGTACCAGCATCAGCCCCGGCAGGTCGAGCACGTCCTCGGGCGGGGCGGTCGTGGGGTAGCGGGCGGCCACCCACCGGGCGACTCCCTCCGCGGGCACCACCGGGAAGCCGGTGAGGTAGGCGTCGCCGTACGAGTACCACCACACCAGCCAGGCGGCGAGTACGACGACGATGCAGGTCTGGCCGGTCAGCAGGGCGGGGCGCAGCGTCCGCCCCCGCCAGGTACGGGTCCACAGATCGGCGCACCGGGTCGACCACGCGCCGACGACCGCCCCGACCGCCACGGGCACCAGCAGCATCCAGGGACGCGCTGGTATCCAGTGGGCGCCCATGCCCGTGCCCGCCACGACCGTGGCGGCAGACATACCGGCGCCGAGCCAGGCGCCGGGCGCCGCTCCGGACACTACGGGCGCTCCGGTGAGCACGGCGTACGCGACCGCCCGCCAGAGCGCGATCCCCACGCCCGCAGCGATCAGCACCGCGGGAAGAAGTGCGGCGGCCAGGGACCTGAACGTGGTTGCCGTGCCGTACGGCGCCACGTTGTTGAGCAGATGGATATGCACCGTGCAGGCCGTGGCGCCGGTCAGGAAGACCATGAGTGCCGAGACGCGGAACAGCGGCTCGGGGTCGGCCAGCGCCTCCCGCCGCAGACTCATGTGCGGATGGGTGTTCCACAGCCCGGCGAGGCGTCGCAGAGTGCGGCGGACGGCACCTGCCGGTCGCGTCACCGCGGTGGGCCACCCGCGCGGATCCGCGGCCCAGCGCAGCGCGGTGAGGTCGGCCCAGATTTCACGGCCGCGAAGGATCTCCGACCGGGCCAGGTGCACAGGGGCGGCGGTAAGGACGGCCAGGAGGACGTCCCGGTCCAGGTAGGGGCCGCTTCCGGCGGTGATGTCCTCGTGGACCTGGTAGCCCTCCCAGAGGAGCGCGGGCACGAGCACCAGCAGGAAGAACACCCGCCAGACGGCGACCGTGGCGTAGGTGAGTGTGATGTCCCGGTTGGCGATGTGCGCCAGTTCGTGGAGCAGCACGGCGCGGAACCGCACGGGATCGGCGCGGTGGACGGCCAGAAGTCCGCCGTGGAGGCACAGAACCGGGCGGCGGGTGCTGCCGAAGACCACGGCGCCTGCCGTGGCGGCGGCCGGGTCGACGACGACACGGGGCGTCTTCCTCAGGCCGGTCTCCGAAACAAGGAGGTCGATCCGGGCGCGGAGCCGCCCATCCGGGTCCACCGCCTCCAGCGGCACTACCCGGCTCCGCCGGGCCTTCCACAACGGCAGCACGCGGAACAGCACCGCCGCGCCGACGAGCAGCAGCGCCGGCCACACGGCCACCTGCCACCAGGGCGGCGAGGGCGCCCACCGGGACATGCAGAAGTCGAAGGCGGGCTGCTGACCGACGATCCTGATCACCGGCGTCCACGGATCGGGATCGCCGGGGTCGACACCGGCCGCCAGCTCGCAGCCGGCCCGGTCCCCGTCGGCCAGGGAGCTCAGGACGGCCAGCATCAGGGAGCCACTGGCCGCCAGCAGCAGAAGCAGCAGCATCGCGAAACGGGCGCCGGTGCCCGCGCCCAGCACCCGCTCGTCGATGCGCGGGCGGGACGCCTCCGGTGCCCGCGGGCGAGCCCCTTCCCTGGCGGCTCCCATGCCCCGCACCTATCTCCGGCCTGCGCCGGACCCGTCGGCGGCAGGCGGGGGGTCGGGTTCGGACGGGGCCTCGGGTTCGGACGGGGCGGCCAGGGCCAGTTCGGCCACCACCGCGTCCGCGATCTCCTCGGCCCGCCGCCGGGAGAGCCGGCGCTTCTCGGCCGCCACGAGGACGAGTTGACGCACCTCGGCCATCTGCTCGCGCGTCAGTGGGGGAACCTCGACCGGAGCCTGCCGACGGCGGAAGAGCCGCCGGAACACGGTGCCCGCGCCCTGCTCGGCGGCGTCGGCCGTCCGAGTCACCAGCCGCTGACCCAACTCGTTCAGCACGGGCCACACGACCGGAGTGACCAGCAGCACGATCTCGCCGGCCCCGAACCCCAGCGGTACACGGCGCTCGCCGGATCCGCCGAGCCGGCGGACTACCGTCGCGTCGTCGAACCGACGAAGCCCGTCCACCACCGGCAACTCGTCCGGTGCGACACCGGCGACGACCGCGCGCACGACATCACGCACCAGGCCGTTCGGCCGTTCCTGCCTGGACACGTCACTCGTCAATGCAGCCATACGTCCCCCAGACGTCCGTCGCGGCGCCCGCACGGCAAAGAGATCACCCATGCAGAGCTCCCCACTGTGACACGTGAGCCAACGCGAGAACAGTGAATCCCGGGCGTGGCACGCCCACTTGGCCGGGTTCCGGGCGCGCTCTTCGAATCTATGGTCGACAGCCTGAACAGCCGCCCGACATCGGACGACGTCGGCACGTGAAGCCGTGGGATCAGGTCCGCGGGCGGGAGCTGAGCGGGGGCCCATGTCGTCGCGGGCACGCAGATACCGCACCGGGTGCCGGTAGCGGCCGTCGTCGACAGCTGTGTCCCCGGCGGACTCCACGACGACGTCCGGCTGGACCGGCCGGAGGCCGAAACGCGATGCTGCGAGCTGGACGTGGTGCGGGCCTGGCGCTGCCCGGAGTATGGGGGAGCACTGACACCGCAATGCCGAGGGCCGATTGCGAGCATCAGCACGCGGACCTGCAGTCCGTCAACGGCGACCGGCACCTGAGCCTGCAGTACCACGCCGACCAGGTACCGGAGAAGCAAGGGGCGGCAGTCCTGGAGTCCATCCGCAAGGACTTCGACACCTCCCTGACCTCCCGCGCCCAAGCGCTGATCGTGGACCTCAGGGCCAACCGGGGCGGCGACCCGGACACGGTCGCCTTCATCTGCCGCCACCTGCTGGACCAACGCACCCACCTCGACTCCATGTACTGGCGCGACGGCGAACGCACCGAGCAGTCCTGGACCCAGCCGCACGTGTCCGGCACCCGCTTCGGCGGCACCAAACCGGTGTACGTGCTGACCAGCAACCACACTTTCTCCGCCGCCGAGGAACTGGCCTACGACCTTCAGCAGCTCGCCCGCGCGGTCATCGTCGGCGAACCCACCCGCGGCGGCGCGCACCCCCGGGATGGCTGGACCGTACACCCCCACCTGGAAGCCTCGATCCCCATCGGCCGTGCCGTCAATCCCGTCTCCGGCACCAACTGGGGAGGCACCGGTGTACAGCCCAACGTCCCCTGCGCTCCCACCGACGCGCTGGACCGCGCCCAGCTGACAGGCTGACCTCCCGGCAGCACCCCGCACAGCGCGGCGGCCCCCGTGCCGGGTGCAGTGATGCCGCGTCCGCCATGCACGCTGAGTGACGTGCACGCAGACGCAACGTGCGACGCGGTCGTTGAAGCAGGCCAGCAGCTGTCCCCCCGGACCGGAATGGGAGAACTCCACTTCAGCCGGTACACCGAACGACGCTGGACCTGGGACAACCCCTGCATCCAGCCCGCCGTAGAGGGCACCTACCGGGCCTCCGGCCCCCGGCCCCCGGCCCCCGGCGAAGCCAGCCAGCCGACCCGGCAGCGACAGCGACAGCGACAGGAAGCCATTACCATGACCGCCCGGCCTCTCCCCACAGGACGCCGCCCCACCATTTTGAACACCCCTGAAGAACTCACAGCCCAAAACCCGCACACCAAACACCACCACGAACCCGCACCGTCGGCCGGCAGGCCGCCGCCGCGGATCACACTGCTGTCGACGTGCAGGTGCGGGTGTGCGGGTCGTGGGCGTCGGCTTCGTCGGCGACCATTCGGACTCCGGGATCATCCGTGGCCGGTCCGGGCCTGGTGTGTCCGGGTCGGCAGGCCCCGGGCCCCAGGACGGGGATGGGAGAGCACGGGACAGCGCGTTCAGGAGCCGCCGGTTGGGCGTGGTCAGCCGGCTTCGGAGGCGGCCTGGCTGATCTGCGGCTCGAACTCCCGCCGCACGTACGCGTCGAACGGTGCCGTGAGCGCGCCGTCGATCACTCGCCGCACTCCGTGCTCCGCTGCGAACTCCTTGATCGCTGCGCGGGCATCCGGCTCCACTCCCCCGCCCACGATCAGCACGCCGAACTCCTTGCTCTGCAACAGCTTTCGCGCTTTCTCTGTGGACGAGAGCGGCCGCCCGGCGGGACTGGGGACGGTCAGCCGCCCAATCGTCCCTTCGGTAGGGTTTTCGCAGCCGCACCCGGTACCCAAGGCGCGGGACGGCCGGTGGGCGCGGGTTGACTCGACAGGGGGAGATGCAGGTGTTTCGGACGGCTCGGGGGTTCGCGGTCGGTGCGGTGATGCTGACGGGGCTCACCGCTTGCGGTGGCGGCGGGGAATCCCCAGCCCCCGGTGACAGCACGGCGTCCGCTCACGCGGGCCAGGCGGACGAGCGAGCCACCGGCGGGGACCGGGGAGCGAAGGCACCGGTCGTACTTACCCAGGACCAGGTGCGCAAAGCGCTGGTCGACACGGAGAGCGCCCCGGACGGGTGGGAAGGATTCGGCGCGGAGATCCCCGTGCCGGAGGAGTCCCTCAGGACGTGCCGGAAGGACACGGGCACCCAGTGCGACGGATTCGTCGCTCTAGGATCGTCTTTCATCCGGCAATCGATTTCCGGCGGCCAGGTCGTCTTCCGCATCTACGCCTTCGGCACGCCGGGTGACGCCAAGGCGGCGATGAAGGGCTTGGCGGCCGGGGAGCGCAGCAAGGCCGGCAGCCGGGCCCGTCCCTTGGACGTGCGGCTGGACACGGACGAGACCGATGCGTTCACCGGCCCGGAGACAATGATCGTCACCCGCCTCGGCGGCACGCTGGTTCGGGTCACGAGCGAGGATCTTCCGCAGACCGTGCCCTACGCCGATCTTGCCAAGCTCCAGACGGCACGCGTCCGACAAGCGGCCGCACTCCAGGACGTCGGTCCGTGATTATTCCGGTCGGATGCGAGTGCCGGTGACTCGGGAGCGGATCGGACGGTGCCGCCTCCGCCCTGCCGCATCTGACCGACCAGGAACGCAAGCGGCTGATCGCCCTGGTGGACGCAGGCGCGGAACGGGATGAACCGCTACTCACCAGCATCCTCACCGCCGCAGACCCGCAACTGGCCAAGGCGTACCGGCTGTCCGCCAACCTCCTCGGCGGACAGCTGCCCGCAGACGACCGCGAAGTACTGCGCTATGTGATCGATGCGGACGTCCGTCAGACGCACGCGTAGTGGCGCCAACGGTGAACATGCGGCGGACACAGGAGGCTGCTGCCTGATGACGGCCAGGCAGATCCGGTGTACAGGGAAACGGCGGGCACACGTATAGTTGATCTTGCAAGGCGGGTCGCTGCGGCGGCCGTCTGCCGTGCGTTGGTCGTCTTAGGCGTCGTTTCCTTTGGTGTGATCGTTCGTCGAACCGTGCATGACGGATCTGATCGAGCGGTTGGTGCCGTATGAGTTATGGACGCTGTTCCGGCGGGTGGTTCTGCCGAGGGAGGTGATTCGTCCGCAGGGCGGTGGCCGACGGCGGGCCGGTGACCGCGAATGCCTGGCCGCGATCATCTTCGTAGCCACCTCAGGATGTACCTGGCGGCAGCTGCCCCCGGTGTTCGGCCCGGCCTGGCCGACGGTCTACCGCCGTTTCGCCCAGTGGAGCCAGGACCGGGTCTGGGCCCGGCTCCACCGCATCCTCCTGGACGAACTCGGCGCCCGCGGTCAGCTGGACTGGTCGCGCTGCGCGATCGACTCCGTCAGCCTCAGGGCCACAAAAGGGGGCCCCTGACTGGACCGAATCCGACCGACCGCGGCAAGAGCGGATCGAAAATCCACTTGATCACGGACCGGAACGGTCTGCCCCTGTCGCTGGGCATCTCCGGCGCCAACGTGCACGACAGTCTCGACCTGAAGCCACTGGTGCGCGGGATCCCGCCGATCCGCTCCCGGCGCGGCCCGCGCCGCCGGCGACCGGCCAAGCTTCGTGCCGACAAGGGCTACGACTACGACCATCTGCGCCGATGGCTCAGCAAGCGCGGCATCCGCTATCGCATCGCCCGCAAAGGCATCGAGTTCTCGCAGCGGCTGGGGCGCCACCGGTGGGTGGTCGAGAGGACGGTGTCCTGGCTGGCCGGATGCCGACGCCTGCACCGCCGCTACGAACGCAAGGCCGAGCACTTCCTTGCCTTCGTCGGCATCGCCGCAGCCCTCATCGCTCACCGCCGCCTTGCCCGGTGGAACGATCGTGAGGCGGTGCCGTCGGCACGTCCCCAGGACTGTTGCGTCTCAGCAGGCGGCCAGTGACCCGGCTCAGCCATCCCTTGCGGGGCTGGTTGTCCCTGTCAATCAAGAAGCGGGCTGTCTGCAGCGGGTCACGCGAGGGCTGGCCTATGTGGTGACGTTGCCAGTAGCGGGCCACTCTCCGCTCCAAATCGGCCAGGTCACTTCTGTCGGTCATGGTCAGAACGACCGCGCCTTGCGGGCCTTCGGGAGCAGCCAGTGCCAGCAGGCGACCCTCCGGTGAGTACGCCGCCGTGTATTCACCCGCCGATACGTCAATCGCCTCAAGGTAGTTCGTGGCGTGCACGAAGGACTCGAAGACGATCAGGTCTTCGTCCTGATCAAAGATGAGCACTGTGGCGGGAGGGAGATCCATACCGATCACTGTGACAGCCACTCTCATCGTGCTGCACCAAATTAAACGGCGTCTTGGTTGCGCACCTGACCGTCCCGCGCACAGCGGGCCCGGTCAAGAGCGCGGCTCCCGTCTCCGAGGTCAAGTTCTCCCGGGGTCACTCGCTGGTGGTCGGGGTTGGGCAGCTAGGAGGGGAAGTGCCGTGGCGGCCAGGTGTCGATGAGCGAGGCGAGGGCGGCGGCGTCGCCCGGTGGAAGCTCATGCCGCCGGTGCCCAGGGTGGCCTCCAGGCCGGGGTTGCCGCTGTAGAGGACCGCCAGGCCGTGCGCCTGAGGTGATCGTCCGCGCCAACCCACCCGTACCTGTCTACGTGGGGACGGGGGCCGTCGGGGCCCGCATGCCGGCTTCCTGTAGGCGAGATTCCCTTCCTTTCCGCAGCGGGCTGTGTGGGAAGCGCGCCGCGGGCCGCACACGAAGCCGCGATGTCAACCTTCTGCGGTACACGCATCAACTCTTGGTGGGACGACAGCCACCCGCACCCTTCGTAGCGTGGTGCGGTACCGGGTGATGTCGGGGCGGGCATGTAGGGCAGCCGTCCCCTGGACGTACCCGCCTCTGCAAGGCAACTGATCAGAACCACCGCGCAGGCCCTCGAGCGGGGGACGGCAGCTCATGAACTGTGGCCGTGAGGCTGGTTCAGGGCAACGGTCCTGCGTGTGTGATGGCGTAGGTGCGCCAGCGCGGCGCGCTGTGAGGAAGGGGAAGTATGAGCTTGGACCGTCGGCAGTTACTGCGTGGAAGCGTGGCGGCCGGGGCGTCGGCCCTCTCGCTGGGCTTGTTGGCCGCACCGGCGCGGGGAGCGATTCTCAGACCGCAGGCAACCCGTGCGTCCCGTGCTGGCTTCAATGTCGCTCTGCTCGACAAGGCGAATCAGGTCATTGTGAACTATCACACCGCAGACATCCAGAACAATGTCTTCACCAAGCCCTGGGCCAAGTTCGAGACGGGTGGCTGGGATCCGCTGGAGATCAAGGTCCGCACGTTCAAGGGTTCCAGCGAACCAGCCTTCCTGGTCTGCGGTGGCGCTCCGGATAAGGGGGCCGTGACGATTCACCGGCAGAGCGACGCCGCAGCGCTCGGCTGGAAGAACGATCTGACGTTCTTTCCGCACTCCCTGGAGTACCTCCCCAACCAGGATGTCGTCATCGTCGTGGGCACCAGGGGACTGGACGACCTGGACAAGCCGCCGGCAGGAAAGCGGGCAGGCGGGCAGTACGAGTTGTTCCTCGCACCCAACAAGGTAGGGTCCGGCACCCTCCAGAAGGTCACCGGCATCCCCGATGCCGACCGGGCTTTCCGTCAGGCGCACGGGGTCGTCTGGGACGCCTCCAGGAAGTGGGTCTGGATCTACGGCGGCGACAAGCTGCGGCCGTACACGGTGAGCGGCTACCGGGAAACCACCCGCCTGCACAAGATCCCGCACCCGAGCGACCCGAAGCAGACCCTGGAAGTGCGCGATCCGGTCTTCGAGAACGGACACGACCTGCAGCCCGACCTCTTGGAGCCGCAGTACCTGTGGGCGACGAGCTCCGACGAGATCATCCAAATCAACAAGGCCGGCGGCATCCCCACGATCCAGTGGCACATACCGGCCAAGTCCCCGAAGTCCTTCTCCCGCGACCGTTCCGGCGTCGGGATCTGGACCTCTGACTCCCTCGGCAACTCCTACGGCGACGAGTTCGTCCGCTTCATCTGGGACTCCACCCACCAGAAGGTCGAGGCCAAGTCAGGCACCGCGACCAAACCCATTCTCTACAAGGCCCGCCTCCTCGACATCTGACCGCTTCCGCCCACATCCCCACGAGCAAACGGAAGGCAACGAAGTGACCTCTCGCCTGGCCAGAACCACCACGATCGCAGCCGCTGGCGCAGCACTCTGCCTGGGACTGTCCCCTGCCTCCGCATCGGCAGAGGTACGCCCCGACCACTGGGACAACGGCTACATCGCCTACGCCAACACCCGCTACGCCCAGACCGACTCGACCCTTGGCGCCTTTGCCGCCGTGGGAGTCGAATGGACGGGCTACAAGGTCAGCCTCTCCGGCACCGTCTGGGACCGTGCCGCCGACGGTTACTCCGTCCGCATGGAGGTCGGCTACAACTGGCAGAACGGCTCGACCTGGGAGTGGACCACCCGCATCTTCGGCAAGGCCGAGGGCGGAAACGGCGACTCCAAGTCCAGCAGCGCCCACTCCAAGACCGGGGTGAACGTCAAGGACCTCAAGGTCCGCGCCTGCACCGTGGACAGCAGCAACAAGGTGGTCAAGTGCAGCGCCTGGGCCTGATCTCGACACTCTCGTAGCCCCCGCACGCAGCCCGGCTGCAACCGACCGCCGCTGCCGGGTTGTGTGCTGGCGAGCCTGTGCTGAGACTCGGCGCCGATCTGCTTGATCAGCTCTGTCTGCTTGGTCTTCCTCGCTACAGAGGGTCTGGTGTCACGGTTTTCCCGCTTACGGCGTCCAGGAACAGGTCCGGCTCCCTGGATCCCTCGGGCATTCAGAGCATCCACACCGGACGCCATTCGCCGTTGACCTGCTGCGCGAGGAGGACCGCGGCTGTGGGGGTCTCTTTCGTACGCTGAAGCACCAGGTCTTCGACGTCATCCCTGTCGAGGCAGAGCGGGGTCTGGGACAGGGCGGGCCGTGAAGCCCATGATGCGCCCGGAAAAGGTGATGGTGATCACTGTCGGTGACGTAGTCAACCGTCTCCATCACGCGCTCGGCGAGCCACCATACGACCGCCTGGATTCGGTCGAGTGACGCTGCGCCGGGGGGTCGTGGAGCTGCTGACACGGCTGGTCCTCCCCGCCGTTCACGTCGGACCGGCACCTGTGACGGCTGCGGCCTAGGGTGGCGGAATGCTTCTGCCTGCCGAACGGAGGGCCCTGGACCTGCTGGACGCCCACCTCGAGGCGCTGTGGGGGACGTGGGAGCCGTCGGACGTGCTTCCGGGCGAGCCGTCTGGACTCGCGGCGGAAGGAGCAGGCGAGCTCGTCCACTGGGCCCTCGGCCGGCTCCGGAGCATCCCGCGCGAGCCCAAGGACGCCTTCGCCCGTGAGATCGGCGGCCTGCTCATGGAATTACGCTCCCGCCGCAGCCCCTGGAACGCGGCGGCGCTGCGGCTGCTGGACGACCAGTGCATCTTCGTCGCCACCGGCCCGCGACGGCACGAGGACTGGACGCACGATGTCCATGCCGTGTTGCACCGGACGGTCACCGATCCCCGCGGCTGGCTCCGGCTGGACATGGACTGCCCCGACCCCGCCCGCCAGACCGTGCCCGCCTACCCCTTCGACCCGCCGGCCCCGGCCGACATGCCCGCCCACCTGCACCCCCTGGACGCCCAGGCGGCAGTGGCCGCGCTGGCCGTCATGGCGGAGGAATGGCAGTCGGAGCAGGCCCCCGTCCGCTCCCGCCCGGACCGGGACGCCCTGCTGGCGGACGCCCGGTTGCTGCTCGACCGGTACGAGCCCGGCGCACACTACTGGACCAACGCGACAGCCGCCGCCTCCACCCCGGCCCCCGACTTCCTCGCCTCAGGACTCCAGGGCACCGAAACCCACCGCGTCCACACCACCGCCTACATCGCCGGCCTCGACATCTTCGAGGACCTGGGCGTGATCGCGGTGAACGACGAAGAGGTAGGCGTCTTCCGGTCGAAGGTGCGCAGTGCGCCGATCCCTGCCGTGTAAGAGCACGGGTGCGGAGGTGAGTTGGCCGAAACTCCGATGCTCTCGTCGACGTCGTCGCCGCAGGGGATCTGCTCGGCCACGTACTTCTGCCCCCGTACCCACGGCGTGTGCGTCACGCGCCGTCGGTACGGATGAGGGCCGGGTGTCAGCCGGCCCGGCGCAGGTCGAAGCGGTCCAGGTTCATCACCTTGTCCCACGCGGCCACAAAGTCACGGACGAACTTCTCCTCCGCGTCCGTCGTCGCGTACACCTCCGCGAGGGCCCGCAGCTGCGAGTGCGAACCGAAGACGAGGTCGACGGCGGTCGCCGTCCACCGCACCTCGCCGGTCGCCCGGTCCCGGCCCTCGAAGACGTTCTCCTGCGACTCCGACGCCTTCCACTCCGTGCCCATGTCCAGGAGCCGGACGAAGAAGTCGGTGGTCAGCGCCTCCGGCCGGTCAGTGAACAGACCGTGCCGGGAACCGTTGAAACCGGTGTTCAGCACCCTCATGCCGCCGATCAGCACCGTCAGCTCCGGAGCGGTCAGCGTCAGCATGTTGGCCCGGTCCAGGAGCAGTGTCTCCGGTGACAGCTTCGCGCCCGCCCGCAGGTAGTTGCGGAAGCCGTCCGCCCTGGGTTCGAGCACAGCGAACGTGTCCACGTCCGTCTGATCCTGCGAGGCGTCCGTACGCCCCGGCGCGAACGGCACCGTGATGTCGTGACCGGCGTTCCTCGCGGCCCGCTCGACGGCCGCGCAGCCGCCCAGGACGATCAGGTCGGCGAGCGAGATCTTCGTCCCGCCGTCCGAGCCGTTGAAGTCCTCGCGGATCCGGTCGAGGGTCTCCACCGTCCGGCGCACCTCGGGCAGGTCGTTGACCTCCCAGTCCTTCTGCGGCGCCAGCCGGATCCGCGCCCCGTTGGCCCCGCCGCGCTTGTCGGTGCCGCGGAAGCTCGCCGCCGACGCCCAGGCGGTGGTGACCAGCTGCGGGACGGAAAGACCCGAGTCCAGAATCCGGGCCTTCAGCGTCGCGATGTCGTCGGCGCCGACCAGCGGGTGGTCGACCTCGGGAACGGGGTCCTGCCACAGCTGCGGTTCGGGCACCCACGGACCGAGATAGCGCGCCAGCGGACCCATGTCACGGTGCAACAGCTTGTACCAGGCCTTGGCGAACGCGTCCGCGAGCTCGTCCGGGTTCTCGTGGAAGCGTTTGGCGATCGGCGCGTAGACCGGGTCCGCCTTCAGCGCCAGGTCGGTGGTCAGCATCATCGGCGCGTGCCGCTTCGACGGGTCGTGCGCGTCGGGCACGGTGTCCTGGGCTCCCGGCTCGGTGGGCTTCCACTGGTGCGCGCCGGCGGGGCTCGTCGTCAGCTCCCACTCGTATTGGAAGAGGTTCTCCAGAAAGCCGTTGTCCCACCTCGCCGGCGCGGTGGTCCACGCGCCTTCGAGTCCGCTCGTGAGCGTGTCCGGGCCCTTGCCGCTGCCGTACGTGTTGTGCCAGCCCATGCCCTGCTGCTCGATGGGCGCGGCCTCCGGCTCCGGCCCGATGTACTGCGGGTCGACCGCGCCGTGACACTTGCCGAACGTGTGCCCGCCGACGATGAGCGCGACCGTCTCCTCGTCGTTCATCGCCATCCGTCCGAATGTCTCGCGGATGTCCCGGGCGGCGGCCAGCGGATCCGGATTGCCGTTGGGGCCCTCCGGGTTGACGTAGATCAGTCCCATCTGTACGGCGGCGAAGGGGCCGGTGAGCTCCCGGTCGCCGCTGTAGCGCTCGTCCCCGAGCCAGGTGTCCTCCGGGCCCCAGAAGATCTCCTCGGGCTCCCAGATGTCCTCGCGTCCGAAACCGAAGCCGAAGGTACGGAAGCCCATGGACTCCATGGCGCAGTTGCCGGCGAAGACCAGCAGATCGGCCCAGGAGATCTTCCGCCCGTACTTCTGCTTGACCGGCCAGAGCAGCCGGCGCGCCTTGTCGAGGCTGGCGTTGTCCGGCCAGCTGTTGAGCGGGGCGAACCGCTGGGCGCCCTGGCCGCCACCGCCCCGGCCGTCGGCGACGCGGTACGTCCCCGCGGCATGCCAGCTCATCCTGATGAACAGCGGCCCGTAGTGGCCGTAGTCGGCCGGCCACCAGTCCTGGGAGTCCGTCATCACCGCGAAGACGTCCCGCTTCATCGCTTCGACGTCGAGGCTCGCGAACTCCTTCGCGTAGTCGAAGTCCGCGTCCATCGGATCGGACAGGGGCGAATGCTGATGGAGAACCTGCAGGTCCAGCTGATTCGGCCACCAGTCCTGGTTCCGCTGGGGCCGCTTCTCCGTGGGGGTCGGGGAGGGAATCGCCGGGTTTTCACTTTCGCTGCCGGGCACGTCGCTCCTTCTTCCGCTCGATCGTGACTGTTTCGGCGTCCGTATGGTCGCGTACGGAGGACCGCGCCACCGTGAGAACACGCAGAGCCCCTACTCGGCGATTTAGGTAGAAAAAGCCGACTTATCCCTCACCTCGCTCAGTTCCGGACCGGTCGACCGGAGGTGTCCCCAGCCGACGGTCCGCTCAGAGGCCGGTGACCTCGCCTTCGCCGACAGCTCGCACGCGAGCACGGAGGCCGGGCCGAGGCTGCCGATCTCCTCCTGGCGCAGCCCCACGTCGACCGTGCGGCGCTCGGCCGCCGAACGGTCCGTGAGCGTCAGCCGGTCCTCGACCAGCCGGGGCGGCTCGCCGGCCCGCGAGGAACGGGCCGTGGACAGCGTCAGCCGGACGTTCGACCAGTCCTCCCCGGTGTGCTGCCAGACCACGGCATCGGTCTCCAGCGTCAGGGCGTCCCCGTCCAGCACGGCCCGCTAGGTCGGTCGCCACAGCGCGCACGGGATCAGATGGGTCAGCCGCAGGGTGGCCGGGCCCGCGGCCGCCTCCACGGTCACCTCGACGTGGCCGACCAGCTCGGAGGGCTCCTCCTCGGCCAGCTCCATGGCCGCCCGAGCTCACGCCGACGGCGCCGAGCCTTCACGACGCGCAGCTCCCCGCCGTAGGCGTCCCGCTCGCCGTTCACCCGGTCCAGTTCGCGGTCCCACCGCTGCCCCTCGAACTCCCCGGCGCCGGCTCCCTCGCCGATCTCCCGCAGCAGATCCGCAGCGAGTTCGCCGAGCAGGTCGAGTCGGGTACGCAAGCGGTCCCGGCGCTGTTCGAGGGCGCGCCGCTCCTCTTCGAGGGCGCGCGCGTCGGCGCAGGGCCGAGTCTCAGACACACGTGCGCAGGTGGCGCGTCGTTGCCTGCCGGTGCAGGAGAGCCCGGACGAGGTCGTATGAGCCGAGGGTCGCCTTTGTGCGCGAGGAGGGGGACCTGGTGCCGGACCTGTGGGCGTGCGGGCAGCCTCCCCGGGCCGGGAGGTGTGCAGGGCAGGGTGTAGCCAGGCGCGGCCCGTCGGCCGGGACGGTCGGAGCGTGGAGGCGCGTGGCTGGCGGGTGGTGCCGGGGTGCTCGGGCCGCGCGCGGGGCCGGGGATGAAGGGCGGGCGGTGGCTCTGATGGCCTTTGGGCTCAGTCCTGGCGCCACACCAGCGTGTACCGCCAGAACAGTCGGCGGCGCAGTCGTGCACCGGGCAGTATGCGTCGGGCTTCGCGGGTGATCTCGGGAAAGCTCATGGTCGCTGGTCAGACGGGTGCCGTCATCGAGGCCGGTGGGCATGCCGTGCCGCCCTTGTTCTTGATCCAGCCCAGGGCGGCATTCAGTGGCATGGCGGCGGCACCGAGCAGATGGTCGCCAGGAGTTCGTGCATGCCAGAGTCCGACGACCACCAAAGTACCTCCGGGTGCCAGGTGCCGGCGGAAATGAGCGAGGGCGTCGGTGAACGAAAGGTGGTGAAGGACGGCGACGCAGGTGATGACGTCGTAGGAAGCAGCAGGGACCCCAGTGAGCGCGTCCGCGGTGGTGAAGGTCACCGGAGCGTGCACAGGGGTCAGTTCCTGTGCCCGGGCGACGATGGCCGGATCGGAGTCGATGGCGTCCACTGCCGCTGCGCGCGTGGCCAGGAGCCTGGCCAGATCACCGGTGCCGGAGCCGACGTCCAGGGCCCTGGGAAAGCTTCTGGGGAGCTGCCGCATGATCCACCGGTGGTAGTGGGCATTGTGGTCCCAGGGGTGGCCGGCGTTGAACCGGTCGAGGGCATGCAGGAAGCGGCGCGGCAGTGTCGTCATGCCGTGAGTCCATCAGGCCCCTGTCTTCGTCGGCGACCCCAGCATCGAGGATGCGTCGCCTGGGCCGTGGAGCACCGGCCCGGCGAGTGCCTCGCCTCCTCAAGAACACCGGCCTCGGCCGGCCGGGTCTGCCTCCCGACGAGATGAACCACTGCTGCCGCGACCGGTGAACAAAGCCAGGGCAGGGTTTACTCGGGTGCGTCGGCGGGGTGTGTGGCGCGTGCTTCGAGCCGTGTCCGGCACGCGCGGCAGCCGCAGAGTGAGGATCAGGCGGGTCAGGACCTCGTCGTTGAGGACGCCGAGAGCGTCGCCGATGAGGACCAGGGCGGCGTGCCGGTAGAGGAGGGTCGGCGGGACGGCGTAGGGGGCGGGTTCGAGGTGTGTGACTGCCGGGTGCGTGGCGGTCCGCAGGGGTCCGGCCTCGCGGTGCGGCCGGGGGCCCGGCCTGGGTGCGGCGTGGAAGGCGCGCGGCGGAAGGTTCGGGGCCAGGCCCGGGGATCCCTGGGGGTCGGACGCTGGAGGGGCGCGCGGCGGTGGCCTTTCGGAGCTGAGGGCCGCCGGGGCAGGCCAGGCCGGGGCCCGTGGGCTGTGTTGCTGCTGAGCCGATCGGTGAGGGGTGCGAGGATGCGCCTGTGGTGACAGATGCCGAGTGGGCTCGGATCCGGCAAGGGCTGCGCTTCGGGCAGGTCTTCGAAGGGACCGTCGTGAAGGTTCCCCGGCCCGGGGCGATCGGGATCTTCGTGGACATCGGTTTGAGCGTCGGGGGCTTCGTCGACGTCCTGCTGCTTCCGGAACGCGGCGATGAGTGGCCGGTGGAAGGCACGGTGGCCGGTTTCGAGGTCTGGTGGGCCGACAGCCGTCAGCAGATCCGGCTGAAGCCGTCGGATGCTCGGTACCTGCGGAACGACTTCCCAGACTTTATGGCACGTTTCCGTCCCGGCTGGCCGTCACAGCTCGGTCAGAGCGTTGGTGATCTTGGGCCCCCGACGGGCGGAGAGGTGCGGTCCGCGCTGGGATCTGATGGGCCGCCGGTCAGGGTGCGGTGATGCGACGGGCGCGGCCGGTGCCGGGCGGCGGACAGGCAGGTGCGGCGGGGCTCGGGCGCGCAGGCGCGGCGTGGCACGGGCCGTGCGCGGCTGGGGGCGGGGCAGTCGAGGATGCCGGTGAGGGTGGTGTAGCCGCGCTGGCAGGTGAAGTGGGCTGCGAGGGTGTCGGTGTTGCTGGCCCGGTCGATCAGGGTGCGGCGGACGCGGGCGGGGAGGCGGGGGGTTGAGCATCCAGCGGGCGGGGGCCGACGTGGACGGCGGCGATGGGGGTTCCGTCGGGGAGCGTGGCGAACAGGAAGTGGTTGTAGCCGTGGGAGAACGGTCCGCCGTCCGTGATGTGGAGGGCGGTGCCGATGGTGGTCTTGAGGGCGGGGAGAGACGTTGTCGCTGCGACAAGGTCAAGTGCTTTCCGCTTCACAGAAGCCCTGCGGCATGGGTCGTCAGAGAGGGTGCACGGCGGCCGCGGTGTCCGGCCAGAGCCAATTGACGGGCGCGTAATGCTTCTTCAGCGCTGCGCGTTCGCGGCCGTAGCCCTGCAGCGCGCTCTGCACCGCATCCGCCAGGCCGTCCAGGCCCTGCGGCACCGGCACCCGCAGCAGCAGATGCTGCTTGCGGTGGGCGAGGAGCAGCTCCCCTGCGGGGGTGCACTCCAGCAGGGCGAAGTGGACGAGGGGCTTGAACGGCTTGTCCAGGGTCGGTATCCGGGCGCGCAGCACGCCGTCGGCGCTCCACGCGTACAGGCCGTAGCGGTTGAGGTGGAAGGCGCGGGCGCGGTGCGGGTCGGCGACGACGGTGAAGTCGAAGCCGGTGAACGGGCTGTCCTCGCGCAGGTCCAGGCCTTGCAGGCGGCCCCGCAGCACCCCGCGGTCGTCGACGAGGGCGAAGCTGAACTGCTGGCCCCGGTTGCTCGAAC
The DNA here is from genome assembly GCF_044765825.1 of Streptomyces flaveolus. Classification (NCBI taxonomy): domain Bacteria; kingdom Bacillati; phylum Actinomycetota; class Actinomycetes; order Kitasatosporales; family Streptomycetaceae; genus Streptomyces; species Streptomyces flaveolus. The sequence goes on from NZ_JBIWKU010000009.1 coordinate 64,457, forward strand.
GGTAGGTCTTTCCGAAGACCGGGACGACGAACAGATCGTCGCCGAGCGCTGCCGGGCGGGTCATCGTGGAGTCGAGGTAGCCGTGGAGGTTCCCGATCGTCCCGGTCAGCTCGGACAGGGCCTCGGTCAACGAGGGCGAGGGCCGGTTGCCGCGCCCCACCGGCTCGTCCCGGTACCGCACGTGCGGGTAGGAGTCGGCGTCGCTCTGGCGGTCGGTGCGCGCGTCCAGGGTCGCGACGGCGCGCAGCACGGGTGTGCGGCCCGGGCCGAGGGTGGCGCCGGGCTCGGAGACGGCGACGATGTTGGGCAGGGCGCCGGCCCAGTTGCTGATCCCGTACTCGGAGGTCATGCACAGCAGCCGGCCCGCGGGAGTGACGGTGACCGACGCGGCGAACGGTTTCTCCCCGGGGCCCTCCTTCCTCTTCCAGCCCGATGACATCGGCCAGGAGGCGAGGACCTCGTCGAGGTCCGGGGACAGCAGGTGGGTGCTGCCGGGCCCGGAGCTGACGGCGAGCGCGCCGTCCGGCATGACGGCCAGGGTCGCGTCGTCGCCCTCCGGCACGGCCGACGGGGAGCCGCCCGGCACCGCCTGGCCGAACACGGCGGTGGCGGTGGGCTTTCCGTCGGTGCCGTAGCGGGTGATCAGCTGGTAGCCGAAATTCTGCTCGGCGGGGTCGGCCGAGCCGGCCGCATGTCCGCGGTAGCGGCGCAAGCCGGTCAGCACGTACGTGTCGCCGGCCGCCGTCGCCACGGCGTGGTCGGTCCTGAGGCCCCATCCTCCGGTTTCCGGATCGAGACGGTGGGTGTCCAGCAGGGACGCGGGTGCGGTGATCGGCAGCAGTGTCATATGGGCATCCTCTCCCCTGCCACAGGTGAGTTGGCCGCGTGGTCGCACCTCGCGTCCTGCGGCGGGCGGGGCGGCCTCGCCTTCTGCCGGAGGCCGACTCCGCACGGCATCGTCGGTGTCCTTCACCGGTCTGCGGAGCGCGGCGGGGGCGGCGGCTCGGGGCGCGGGCGAGCAAGCGGAGGGTCGCCTTGCTCTTGGGCTGCTGGTGGCGCGTTGTCGTCGCTGCCGGGTGGACGCCGTTGACCGGGGCGGGCGGGGGCGGTTTGCTCTGCTGCGCGCGGCCGCCGCCGGCATCGGAGGCTCCGGCCGCGCCCGCATGCGTCAGGGGAGACGACGGAGGGCACGGTCATGGCCGAAAGAGCGGTACGCGGGACGGGCGGGGGCAGGGGAAGAGGGCGGCCGACCGCCCGGCAGGCAGTGCGGGGCGGTGGAGTCCTTGCCGCCGTCGCGCTGTTGGGCGCCGGTATGGCCGTGCCCGCGGCGGCCGCGCCGGTGGGGGCCGGGCCGGCGGCGGTGCCGGGGCTCACCCAGCGGGTGAGCTACGGGCCGGGCGGCGGGCAGCTCACGGCCCCGTCGCAGGGCGGCGGCGTGAGTGAGAACGGGCGGTTCGTGCTGTTCTCCTCCGCGGCGGACGACCTCGTGCCGGGAGACACCAACGGCATCGAGGACGCCTTCGTCCGGGACACCTGGACCGGACGCGTCGAGCGGGTCTCCCTGGGGGACCACGGCAAGCAGCTCACCGTCCCGTTCCGCGGGATGTCGCTCAGCGGCAACGGCCGCTACGTGGCCTTCGCGTCGGACGAGCCCGGGCTGGTGGAGGACGACACGGACGACCGGAGCGACGTGTTCGTCGTCGACCGGGTCACGGGCCGCACGGTGCGGGCGACGGCGGAGGGCGAGGGGGGCGGTTTCGACCCGTCGATCAGCCGGGACGGGCGGTACCTGGCCTTCTCCTCCACCCGCACGCCGGACCTTCCCGGTGGTGAGCGGGGCGGCCAGAACATCTACGTCCTCGACCGCAGGACCGGCGTCACGCGGCTGGCCAGCGTCACCCGTGAGGGTGGCGTTCCCGATCAGCCCTCCCGCTCGGCCAGTATCAGCGCCGACGGGCAGCGCGTCGCCTTCATCTCCCGGACCTTCAGCCTGGCGGAGGATTCCGGCGACTCAGGTGGCGGGGACCAGGAGCCCGAGGAAACGGGGGCTGCGGGCACCGCGGACGCGAAGTGGCCCGCCGGCGACGACTCCGTTTCCGGCGCCGAGGGGCCCGGTCAGGACGACGGTGCCTCGATCCGCAAGCCGAGGCTCTATCCGATGTACGTCTACGACCTGCGCACCGGCCGTGTCCAGGGCGGCAGCATGGGACCGGACCGGCTGCTGGGGACCCCCTCCGGCCGGATCACCCCGGACGGACGGCACATCGCCTTCATCGGCTGGGAGATCGACAGGCGCCCCGAGGCCCCCTCCGGCGGACTGCTCCCGCACCGCTACATCGCCTACGTCCACGAGCTGGAGACCGGGAAGACCGTCCAGGTGGCCCGGACCACCGCCGGTGAGGACGGCAACGGTGACGAGACAGAGATCGTCACCAGCGGTGACAGCCGCTGGGTCTACTTCGACTCCACCTCGGACGGCCTCGTCCCCGGCGACACCGACGGCCGACGTGACCTCTTCCGCCGCGATCTGCTGACCGGACGCACCGAGACGCTGTTCGACCTCGGGCAGAGCACCACGGACCAGTCCGGCACCCTCATCGCTGCCGACGCCCACGGCACCTCGGTGCTCGTAGCGGGCCCGGACGGCGTCTTCGGTTACCCGGGAGACACGAACGGGCACGACGACGTGTTCGTGCGCCGCGTCCTGCCCTGGTGAGCCCCGACCGGCCGCCCGCCCGGGGCGACTGAGCGCCGTCCGCCGGCCGGCACCACGCTCACGGCGCCGAGCCGGGGCGCGCCCGCCGCACCGCCGCCCGGAGCAGGGCCGGTGGTGCGGTGGGCGGCCTCACGACGTCCGGGGTGCGCCGGTGTCGCAGCGGCGACGTGCAGGCCCCTTAGGGATGCGGCCGAGCCGGAACGCGGTGATGGTGGAAAAGCTGCGGCTGGGCCACACCGACACGACACGATGGGCGGATGCGCCGATGGACAAGACCGAGCTCCTCGAGTTGACGGCACGCCGTGTCGCCCGGGCCTCGGGCGCGGAAGGACCGGGCAGCGAGGACGTCCGGCGCGTCTTCGACGCCCTCTTCGGCACCGTCGAGCATCCCGGAACGATCGCCGAAGCGCTGAAGTCCAAGGGGACGGTCACCCTGGGCAGCTTCGGCAGCCTGGCGCAGGAGGACGGCGCGGCCTCCTTCCGGCCGGGCAAGGCGCTGAGCCAGTATCTGCGGGACGAGGTCGCGTGAGCGCCCTGCGCGTCACCGCGCAGGGCGGACTCCTCCCGAGCGGTTCATGGCGCGTCTGACGCTCCACGCCACCGGCCCGGCAGCGCCCGCCACCGTCTGGGAGCGCTATGTGCGCGTGGACCGGTGGGCGTCCTGGTCACCGCAGATCAGGGCCGTCCACACCGACTCCCCGTGCATCGTCCCAGCGCTCGCAGGGACGGTCGAATCGTTCGGGGGTCTGCGGATTCCCTTCGTCATCGAAAGCGTCGATCACCAGCACCGGACCTGGTCGTGGAGGGTCCGCCTGGGGCCGGTTCGACTGCGCCTCCACCACGTCGTGCGGCCCGATGCGCGGGGCAGCTCCACCGGCCTCGTCCTGCACGGCCCGATGCCCGTCCTGGCCGGTTACGCCCCGCTCGCGCGACTGGCCCTCAGGCGTCTGGTGCGGCCCTGACCCGCCCGCGGCGCGGACACGGTGACGGTGGCGGCAGGAGGCCGGGCCGGGTGGTCAACCTGTGGTGTCCGAGGTGGGAACCGCTTCTCCGCGTGCGCAGACTACGAGCACCGACTGTGACGGCCTCCCGGCCGTGAACGAGGGGAACGAATGATGCGTACGACGAAGAAGGCGGCGGCAGCGCTGTCCGCCGCGGCACTGCTCTCCGGCCTGCTGACCCTGGCCGGCGCCACGACGGCCGGTGCCGCCGACGGCTGCAACAACGACAACGGCCGAACCGTCCGGACCGCGTTCGGCGGCCGGGGGCAGGGCATCGAGCTGCGGGTGAACGGCTCGGGGAACAGCACCTGCGCCTGGGGGCGCATCGTCGGCGGAGCGCCGGGCATGCACGTCTGGGTGGACCGCAGCAGTGACGGCGGCCGGACCTGGGAGCCGCAGCTCGGCTGGAGGGAGATCAGCAGCGGGGGCAGCGTCTGGACCGAGGCGTGGCGCGACAGCAACGGCAAGCTGATGCGCGCCTGCGGCGACTCCGGCTACAACACGGCGATCACCTGCACCGCCTGGTACTGAGCTGCTGCCGGGCGGTCTTCCGACCGCTCGGCACCGGGCAACGGCGCATCTGCGCGCAGCTTCTGCCGAATTCGTTCTGCCCTTGGCTCGGGCCTTCGGCGTACCGGTGGGGTGTCTCCTCGGGGCGGGGAGGTATGTGCGCGGCCTGCGCCAAGAACAGGCGTGTGCACTTGGTTGGGACGCAGCGCCGGCTAGAGGAGTTCGTGCCCGAGGGCAGGGCCCCGGTGGGTGTCGGGCCTGCGCCGGGGAGAAGGGGCGGCACCTACCGCCGTCAGGATTCGGCGGTGGACACGTGGCAAGCCAACTCGGTGGCCAGGCGTCGCATGACCGTGCGGTTGGCGTGCCGCATCGTGGCCCGTACGACGGGGGCCAGCAGCCGGTCGGCGAGCGGGGCGCGTACCCACGTGTACGTGAACGAGACGCGGGCCCCGCCGGTGGGCAGCGGTTCGATGGTGTAGGTGCCGCGGCCCTGCCGCCGGCCGGCCGCGCTGACGTTGCGTTCGACGATGCACCGAGGGGCCTCGGCCTCGACGACATCGATGGTGACGTCGGTCTTCGTGCCGCCCAGCGCGGCGGTGACCGTGGCGCACGATCCGATGCCCCTGGCGGGGCCGGTGTAGCGCCAGTTGGTCAGGTAGTGGTCGGTGAACCGCTCGTGGTTCGCCATGACGTCGAGGAAGCCGTAGGCCTGCTCGGGAGTCTGAGGTACGTCGATCGACACGGTGACAGACTTCATGTACCACACGGTACATGCGCCATGTACCGATTGGTACAGTCGTGACATGGTGACCATGGACGACTCGCATCCCGACGGCGAGGCCGAGCAAGGCGCGCACGGGGATCGGCGCGCACAACTGGTGGACGCGGCTGTCGACCACGTCGCGGCACACGGCATCGCGGACCTGAGTCTGCGCAGGCTGGGCGCCGCGATCGGCGTCAGCCACCGCATGCTGATCCACTACTTCGGCTCCAAGGAACAGCTGCTCGTTGAGATCGTCCGGACGTCGGAGCGACGCCAGCGCGACGTGCTGTCCCGGCTCCGCCTGGAGCCCGGTCTCTCGCCCGCCGATGTCGCGCGGCTGCTGTGGCAGCAGCTCACGGCCCCCCGGCTGGCGGGTCAGGAGCGGCTCTTCTTCGAAATCTGCGGGCACGCGCTGCGCGGCCGCCCCGAGGCCGCCCCGGTCCTCGAAGGGCTGGTGACGGACTGGTTGGAGCCGCTCGCGGCCGCCGAGGTCGGGGCGGGGGCGGACCCTGCCCTGGCCCGGAACCGGGCCAGGCTGGGACTCGCCACTGTCCGCGGCCTGCTGCTGGACCTGCTCGCCACCGGTGACCGCGCCGGCGTCGACGCGGCGATGGAGGAGTGCCTCCGGCTGTACTACGGCTCGGAGTGAGGAGTCACCGATCAGGCGTAGCGACTGGGCCAGACGTCGCACCACCGTTCCAACGACGGTCTCGGAGCGAGCCCGGCCTCGCGGGCCGCAGCCCGCAGGTCCTCGCCGATGCCGTCCAGCGTCGCCGGGAGGCGGGAGCGCCGCCGTGCCGCCATGCCGTGGTCCCAGCACAGGTCAACCCAGCGCGGCCCGGCATCCGGGAAGACGACGGCACGGGCGGTAGCTGCCTGCTCGCCGCGCACCGTGGAGAGGTGGGGGCGGCGCCGCCTGGACGCGGGCGAGGTCTGCGCTCGGGCGGGCGGGGCCGGGGCCGGGCGCGTGGGGTCGATGCCGTGCTGGGTGACCAGGTCGGTGGGCTCCATGGCGTCTCCGTTCGCCCACTGATCCGTCGCAGCGAAGGTTGAGCGTTCTCATCGAACATTGAGTGCCATCCGGTCCTGGGCGTTCAACGCGGCCGCCACCGGTAGTAGTGCCGATCCGGCCGGGCAGCATGCCGTTGGTCTCTCGGCCCCGTCCTCATCTCCGACTCAGCCGCCGCGTGATGGCCTGGAGCAGTTCATTCAGCACCGTCTCGTGCATCCGCCGCCGAGGCCGGGCCAGCCCTACCCGGGTCGGTGAGAGCCCGCGGACCGGACGGAACACCACGTCCGGGTGGGAGTAGAAACGGGCCGCCGACGCCGGGGCCAGTGCCACGCACCCGCCGGCCACCGCTCCCAGCCACTCGTCGGGACGGCTGGTCACGGCGCCGACCCGAATGGGGTGCTCGTCGTCTCGCTCCTCCGCCGCCAGCCAGTGTTCCCTCCAGGCTCCGGTCTCGGCTCCGGCCGCGACGAAAGGCTCGTCCCACAGCTCGCAGAACTCCACCGTCTCGTAGTTCGCCAGCGGATGCCGAGCCGGCAGCAGCACTCCACGGTCCTCAGCGAACAATTCCCGCACCGCGAAGCTCTCCTGCCCAGGAAACGGCAAACGCACCACTGCGGCATCCACCTCCCCGCGGGCCAGCCCGGCGCTCGGGTCCGACCAGTCGAACTGCCGCAGTTCCACCCGCCACTCCGGCCATGCGCGTCGGAACTCGGCGATGACCTCGGGGACGGCCCCCACCGCGCCCGCGTCCAGGAAGCCCAGGCGCAGCACCCGCGCCGCCCGGCCGGTCGCCTGCACCGCCTCGTCCCATCCGTCCAGCAGTGCGGGCACCCGCGAGGCAAACTCACGGCCGGCCTCGGTCAGCGCCATCCCCGACCGCGAACGCGCGAAGAGCCGCACCCCGAGATCGTCCTCCAGGCGCCGGATCTGCTTGGTCAGCGCAGGCTGCGAGACGAACAGCCTCTTCGCGGCCCCCGTCAGGCTGCCCTCCTCCGCCACTGCGGCGAAGTACCGAAGCAGGCGCGTGTCCACGTCCATGCCACCAGGTTATAAAAGCAGGTATTGGACGGTGCCAAGGTGCCTGCGAACCCTGGAAGCATGACCGGTACCCAGCTCGCGCTCCTCGTCGTCACCCTGCTCACCGCCGCTGTCAACGTCGGTATCGCCGCCGCTGACCTCACCGGGGCACGCTTCGTGCTCGCCAACTCAGCGCAGGTGGGTGTCCCCCGATGCTGGCTCCCCAGGCTGGCCACCCTCAAGCTCGCTGGTGCGACGGGCCTCCTCCTCGGCCTCTTCGACGCCGCACTACGCCCCCTCGGCGTCGCCGCGGCCTGCGGCCTCGTCCTGCTCTACCTGGGCGCGCTCGCCTTCCACCTGCACGCTCGCGTGCTCTACAACGTCGCGTTTCCCGGCTTCTACCTCGCCACCGCGGTCGCCTCGCTGGCCTTGGCCGTGGCCTCCTGATGGCGACACCACTCACTTTTCGATGAGGACACTCAACCTTCGCTGCGTCAGGACACCCACCCGCGCGTACGCAGTGTGGACTGGCTGCTCTCTCTCCCAGCGGCCGGAGGCAGTCCCGTGATCCTCAGGGCGCGCTGACGCATGGCCGAATCGAGCTACCACGCAGGGGTGAGTCGGCGGTTGGTACTGCGCAGGTTTACGGCGGACCTACACCTGCGGATTGACGCGGCTGTGGACCGTCGCGTCGTAACCTCCCGTTCGTCATGGTGGCCGTCGCGAACTGGCCCTACAGGTTCGGCTCCCGGCGGCCTCAGCACCCGGCGGAAGGAAGTAGCCCATGAAGGTTGCAAAGGCACTGGCAGGAACCGCCGCTACGGGCCTGTTGGTGATCGGCTTAAGTGGCACGGCCTCGGCTGCCAGCCAGGCCCCCGCTGTGGCCGCGGCCTGCTCCACGTCGAAGATCAGCAGCTACACGGCGCAGGGATGGTGCGGCGGCGGCACCACCTGGCGCCTCGGCATCCGGTGCTCCACGGGCAACTATCAGTGGACGACCTGGTACAACTACTCCACCACCACCCGCCTGACGTGCGCCGGCGGCACCCTCACGCACTACTGGATCGACACCAAGTAGCAACCTGATGGTGGACGGGGTGGCGCACCTGCAACGGGCATGGGCGCGCCACCTCGGCACGGTTCGGCACCCATCGGGCAGCCATGCAACGCAGTGCAGCAGGCCGAAGCCGTCCGGGACAAGGTTGAGCCCGGCGACGCGGCAGAACCAGCGGTACAGGACCTTCCCGCCAAGATCGTCCGGGGTAGCGAAAGAGAACTCACGAGGAGTGAGCCCGTGTCCGCCAGTGGGTGATTCGATCGGTGACGACGACGCTCCTCACGGCCACCGACATTGCGGTGCCAGGGGCCTCTGGGAACGCGGAAGGGCCCGCCGGCCTTCGAGACCGGCGGGCCCTTCGTGGTGTTCAGCCTCCTGCTGCTCGGCCGCCGCCTCCTGGCGGCAGCGGGCGCACTGCTCGGGGAGCGGTTGGTCCGACGGGTCGAAGGGGTACCGAGCCGGGCCGAACCCGACGATCACGCGCTCGGACGCTCCCGCGGCGGCGGAGCTCGAAAGTCCATCTCGCCAGCGACAGTCGTGCACGACCCCTGACTCTCTACGTCACCGCAAGTCAGGCCGGCGGTGCTCCGGCGTTCGAGACTTCGTGGAAGACACTTTGCCTTCGGGCAAAGGCATCTGCTGCCCGTGTGGTCCACAGGCAAGGGCCGATGGTCAGGCGCAGATGTTTTCCTCTGACCAGGTGCGCGTGCTTCCACCACCGAGGTCCTGGAAGTGGATCACCGTGCACTGGAAGTTCTGTCGGATCTCGGCGCCGACCTTGTACTCGTAGGACGTGGGGTAGCCCGCGAAGCCCCTCTCGCAGCCGTTCATGCACCAGTAGTCGCCGATGTATCCCCAGACCGGCCACGCGCCACTGCGCGGAGACCAGTAGACCGTCCCGTGGTCGAACTGCTGACGGCGACCGAACCCGTCGGGGTTGACCAGTTCACCCGTGACGGGGCAGCCGAGCGCTCCGACCGGGCCGCCCATGCTGAGGTACCGCTGCTCAATGGCCCCTCCGACCTCTGGCCTGTTGGCGCAGTACGGGGCGGCCGGCGTGGGCGAGGCGGCCGACACGACGAGCACGCTCGCAAGCAAGGCCAGCAGACCCAGCATTGTGACGGTCCGACCTCGTACTCCTCGCCAGACAACCGCACCGAGATAGGTCATGCGTCCACCTTCCTTTCCCGAAGGACTCGTAGGGGGCACGGACCGCGCCCCCTACGGAACACAACGCGTCTACCGTCACCAAGGCAACTGTTCACCACAAGAGGCGTGAACCGGCCAGAGTGCCACCGCCCGCCAACCGGTTAGCGCCACTCCCCCGCGACCCCGGAGACTGCCTCTCGCGGCTCCGGCCAGCCTGATCGTGTTGAGGACGAGGACCGGGGACTCACCAAGGCGCCGATTCCCAGGGCGACGGCGATGACAATGCGTATCCACCAAGTGCGTTGCCCAGTACCGTCCGGCGCCCGTGGGCGAGGGCTCGTCCGATGACGACATCCGCGTGCCACCCGCTTCGGCGGACTGAGGGGTGCCGGTCTTTCCGCTACCGCGTTGGCTATGCCGTCAGCCCGTGCGCGGCTGCGCCGGCGAGCAGCTGCAAAGGGGTGCTGGCCGCCCTGTGACAAGCAGGTCGGGCTCCTCATGCTGGACTACCCCTACGACTCGATCATGGCGGCCCGGGTTTTGGGCCAGGGCTACGCCTCCTGCTGACCGCCATGCGGCACCGGGGCGAGCGCCTCGGTCTCGCGCTGAGCGCGCTCGTCGACATCGGTGTCCACAGCGGGCTCTTCCTCCACCACGTCCCCCGAGGTCGGAGGACGACGGCTCGGTGCTGCGGACGGCGGACCTGATCGCCGCCGACGGCTGGGAAGTCGACCTGCCGCTGTGGGCGGACGCCGCCAAGTGCGGCCCCTGGCACCCGGGCAGCGACTCGCACTGACCCCCGTGCGCCGACGGCCGGGGACCATTGGGACACGCTCGGGTGGGATTCGCCTCGAATCCGCCCCGTCAGGCCGCGCAGCCCTGAAGGATGGGCGGGGTGGTTCCTGGGTTGAAGACCACTCCCCCAGCCGGAACGGTTCGTTCCGCCAGGTACTCGTGCCCGCGTGACCTAGGCAGGGAGCTGATGAGCACATCCTTCTTCGGCGAGTTCGGGTAGACCTGGTTCTGCCGCAGCTTGACGCGGCCGTGGGTGTCCCCCTCGTCCCAGTCGGATGCCACGCCGAGGTCGATGTCAGCCATGCGATTTCCCCTCCGGTTGCAGTGGACGAACGTCGCAGCCGGGCGTCACAGGACATCCCGAGCCGAGCCCAGAACCTACGCAGTTTGTTCACATGAAGGCTTCACATCGCGGGACTATGACTAATTTCCGTCCTGCTTTGTCGTGAAGCGGCCTCAAGATACCGGAGGTGCAAAAAAGCCCGAAAAGAGCCGTGACAGTTCTCGGCGCAGCGAATAGATCGACTCTCTGACCAGCCGGCTGGCCAGATGATCCGAAGGAAACGGCCTAGTACTGCAGCCGCAGTTGTTGTGACCGTTGGGCCGGGCACTCGTTGAGCCGGACATGGGTGGGGACGTCACGGTTGACGATGTGCGGGGCTGGGCGGCGGGGCTGGAGGTACTGCAAGGCCGGATAGGTCAGCATTTCCGTAGATCGGAGCCTCGTCGTCGGGCGGGCGAGTATCTGCGGGGACTGCTGGCGCCGCTGGAGCGGAAGAACGGCTGGACGCTGGCCGAGCAGGCCGGTGAGCGGTGCCCGGACGGCATGCAGCGACTGTTGAAGTCGCGGTTGCCTCCCCAACGAAATCCGCCGCCTGCTGGCCAAGGTCGTCCACACCGTCCGGCACGAGCCCGGACACATCCTGCACTGGTCCCGCTGGCGCCGCCGCCACCAGTACCGAGCCCGCCTCAGCCACTACCGCCGCCGCGGCCACCAACCCCCATAACTACGTCTACAGGATGGGGCCCGTGATCTCCGCCCGCAGCCGCTTCACGCCAATCGCGCGCTACCGTGCAGTTCACGCGTGGCAAGGAGCGACAGGGTGATCATGAACGACGAGACGATCAAGGTGGGCGACATCCTGCGTGTCAGCTGTGCCTTCACCCCCACACGGGTAGTCGAGATGTCAGACTGGCACGTGTCCGTCGCCTGGCCATGGGAGCAGATCGATCCTGACTCTGAAATCCGGTGGAACGGCCAGTACGCCATCCCGCGCAGGCAAGGCTCCTCCGAGTCTCGGCTCAGCCTCTTCCAGACTGATCCTTCCCCCTGGACGCCATCTGCGGGTGATGACTGCGGCGTGGGTATTCCCGAGCAGTTGGTACGGGTAATCGACATCGAGCACTGCGATCCACCTCAAGAGGTTGGGTGGCTGCCGCCTCCTCACACGATGCTGATCGTGCTACCCGCCGATTACGAGGACCCTCAAGGGCTCGCTGAAGGCGACACAATCTCCGTACCATCTGCGGCGCCGGTCAGGTTCGAGCGTGTGCAGCAACAATCTGCTCCGGCGGGTTAACAGGCTTGCCCGATTGGCCGGGTAGTCGCGGACCACGGCAACTGCGGCTGCAGTACTAGGCAGGGCACGCGCGAGGCCCCGCATCGATTGGTGCGGGGGCCTCGCACATGCCGTGCCGTCGTGTCGTCCCCCGGGTGCCCGGGGAGCAGTCAAGGCGTAACGGGATGCCTCGTGCCGCGCCAGGGCCATCCCTGCGTGAGCGGGGAACGGGTGCCCATGTCGTCGTGAGCATCCGGGACATCCCCACGTGCGGGGGGAATCTGCCGACGGCGGGATAAGGCCGCCACGGGCGGTGGGGGCGCGTGGGCGGTTGGCGGGATCAGTGCCGGCGCCTCAGGAGGGCGGTGGCCGGCCTGGCCCCGGGGCCTGCCGTCGTACCGCGCTCCCTTACGGGCGGTAGACGCAGACGCAGCGCAGGACGAGGAACGCCGCGACGACGGCGTCCCAGTCGATCACCGCGTTCTGAAAGGCGGTGGACGCCTCCGCCAGGCTCACGGTCTGCGCCTTCGCCGCTGCCGTCGTCTCCGCCTTCGCGGAGTCCTCGCCGCTTGAGCTACTGCAACCGCTCGCCGCGACCATGACCGCGGCCAGAACCAGCGCGCCGGCCGTCTTCCCCCACATGCGTCTCCCCATGACGGGGGATCATCCCACGCCCCTGCGACAGTCAGTGAACAGGTGCCCGCGCAGCGGCAGGGGTGTCGATCTGATCCGTCCAATCTCGACTTCCACCTCTTTCCCCCGAGTTGCATGACAGGCGCCTCGGCAGAACCATGAAATTAGGACTTTTCCGCGAGCGCTCCGATCGCCCCGATGGCAGTGGACTCTGGCGAATCCGTCAGGGGTCTTCGATCTGAAAACTCTCACGGAAGAGGAGCTGAAGCATGGCTACGTTCCAACTTTTGAGGCTGAAGTGCTGGGAAACGACGGACGGAGCAGGGGCCGACCAGGTAGCAATCCTGTTCGGCGGCGAGACGATTTTCTTCGATGGGGAAATGGAAGAGGGGGATGAATGGGAGCGAAATGACACGAGGGAATTCACGGGCTCTGAAAAAGTATGGGTGAAGGAACACGACTCATTTGACAGTGATGAGATCATCGGCTCCTTCTGGGTTTCCGACAACGAGCCGGGCGTGCAGACAGTGGCACTGACGGGCGACGATTCGCACTACGACCTTGAGTACAAGGTCGAGTGACGCACCGGTCTCGTCCGCCAGAGGCGTCAGGCCGCCGTGATCCGCGCGGCACGGTAGGCAGCGATGAGTGCCGTGAGCTGTGGGTTGAACCCCTCGGCTTCCTCCAGCGCGGCGGCCGGGATCGGCTCGTCGTCCGGGTAGCCGAGCGCGGGACGGCCCACGAGGTGCCCGCACAGGGCGTCCAGGCGGTCTAGGAGCGCCGCGTCGCGCGCCTGCTCAGGGTTCAGCGACCGCAGCCACCAGTACCGCTCATGGGGCAGCTCACCAGGGCGTGGGGGGAGCGCCCGGCGGATGCTGTCGGCCCGCTTGGCGAGCGTGTTCCACACCGGTACGCGCAGCACCGCGACCAAGCTGTCGGGGGAAGCTTCCAGGGTGGTGGGCGTCATGAGGCCCACGGTCGCACCCGGCACTGACAACGCACGGCGCCCCGTACGCGGAGGTCCGTCGTACGGGGCGCCGTGTTGCTGCGGTCGGGTCAGCCGGCGCCGATCCCGCCGGTGCTGCCGCCGGTGCCGTCGCCGGGCGACGTCGGCTCGGCCCTCGGGGTGGGCGACGTCGGGATCACGGGTGAGCCGGTCGGCACAGCGGTCGTGGGCGGGTCGGACGGCTCCGGGGCCGCCGTGGGCTCCTGGCAGTCCCAGTCGAACACGGCGCAGCTCGCGGACGGCGATGGCGCCGGGCCCGGTGCCGGGGCGTCCGGGTCGCCACCGAACACGGCGAACGCGGCCAGGACGGCACCGACGACGATCAGGGCGACACCGGCGAGCAGAGCACCGAGACGACGGCGGGACGGACGGTCGGACATGGGGTGGCCTTCCTCCTCGGGAACGAATCCGCGGGAGGGTGGACCACGCGAGCAGCTTGTGACCCGCGCACGTCTACGCTCGGAAACATGAGCACCACCGCCGACATCCCCAAGCCGCCCGTCGCAGACGGCCTCGGGTGTTGAGGGTGTCGTGGCGATGCTGGGGAGCGCCCCGTACCGGGCTGGCCGGTCGTCTTCGTGGCGGAAGGTGCGGCATGCCGAGACGGTGGATGCCGAGGTCGTCGGGTGGACGGGTTCGGCGGTGCGACCGCGGGCGCTCGCGGTGCTGCTGCCGGACGGTCGCGTCGCATTGTCGCAGCGGCTGGAGGCGCAGGTGGCTGCGCAGGCGGCGGTGGCGTTGGTCGACGTCGCCCAGTCCGGGCGGGGGCGGGCGGCCGGGGGCGAGTCGTTCACCGCGGCGCGGACGGGGTTGCTCGTGGAGGTGCTGGCGGGTACGACGCGTCATGCGGTGGTGACGCGGCTGCGGTGAGGCCCCTCCGGATGCAGTCGCCCGGGTGCGGGCTGATGCCGGGGGCATGCCCGGCCGCCCGATAATCGTCGGCCGGCCGTCGCCGAGCGGCGGTCGGCGGGTCCGCGCGCACGGCGAGATTCTGGGGCTGGCGTACGGGCTACGGGACGTCGCCGAGTTCCTGCGACGGGCGGGCCTGGACGACGTGGACGTGGAGACATCGGAGCTGATCGAGTGGCGGGGTGGCGGCCCTGATGTGTGGTGGGTGGAGGAGTCGCGGCCGGGGTGGCGAGTCCGCAGGTTCCGGTCTGGTGGTCGATGAGTACCCCGCGCGAGTGGCCTCGTTTGGTGTCCCGTCAGGTCTGACCGCTACGTTCGGCTTCCGCTCGTAAACGGAGGGTGAAGAACGTGCGTAGGTTCGGGCAGGTACTCGCGGCGGTGGCGCTGCTGGTGCCGCTGGCGGTCGGGTGCGGGGACACCGAGGACACGGCCGGCGACGGCAAGGCCGGGGGCGGCGCCGCGGCGTCCGCACCGGCGCCGAAGAAGTCGACGTCGCCGGCTGACGTAAAGCTGGTCAAGAAGGGCTGGGAGGACCACGACGTGTGGGGGCCCCACTCGTACGTCGTGCACTGGGAGCTGACCAACACCGGTAAGGAGCAGGGCAACTTCTTCGCCGGTTTGGACTTCCTCGACAAGGACGGCGACGTGCTGGGGTCCACGGGGATCACAGCGGACAAGGTCGGGCCGGGCAAGACGGCGCGGGGCGACTCGGCGTCGCTGGACGTCGAGATCGACAAGGGCGAGATCAGCGACATCGTCGACGCGAAAGTGTCGACGGTGGAGCGCTTGGACTACTAGGCCGTTTCGTTCGGATCATCTGATCTCATGGGCACAGCGGCCCGACTCGCTGGTATGCGGGCCGGACCGCTGTCCGGTCACGGAGGGGCGTTGATCAGCTAGGCCAGCAGGTCAACGGCGTATACGGAGGAGTTGGCAGTGTCGAGTCGCCAGCCACCGACTCCCGGCGCGCAGACCACACTGCTGTCGGCGGTATTGGATACGTTGGTGCCGGTGTTAAACGGCGTATTTCCCGTGTTGGGCAGCAGGTTCGTGTAGAGACTGGTGCCGTTGTTGTAGACGCACTGGTGCAGGTTCAGGTATCTGCCGCTGGCGCCGGTCACGTCCGCCGTGTACAGCGCGGAGTTCACGGAGTTCAGGGGCCAGCCGCTGGGGCGGCCACATTCCAGGGCAGTGTCCTTGGTGGTGGAGATGCTGGTGCCGGTGTTGAAGGTTTCGTTCTTCGTGTTCGGCAGCAGGTTCGTGTAGTGGGTCGAGCCGTTGTGGTAGACGCACTGGTGCAGGTTGAGGTACTTGCGACCGTTGCCGAACCGGTCTCCGTTGTAGACGGCGGAGTTCACGGAGCTGAGGGCCCATCCGCCGGCGCCTGAACCGCATGCCACCGTCGAGTCGTCGTCTGCGGAGACGTTGGTGCCGGTGTTGAACGGCCTGTTCGCCGTGTTGGGCAGCAGGTTCGTGTAGAGGATGCTGCCGTTGTGGTAGACGCACTGGTGCAGGTTCAGGTAGCCGCGCGATCCTGCGGCCATCGCGGGAGTCGGCACCATCAGCGACAGCGACAGGGCACACGCACCGCCAAGAGTCAGCACTGCCGACTTCGCACGGCCTACCTTCGCACGATTCACTTCTGCTCCTTTCGATGCTCCTCCACCGCTCCGGCGACGCCGGACAGCAGAAGGAGCCGACACAGAGAAGCACGATCGCTAACGCTAGGTGATAAGTTGTCGCGGCCCGGTACCCGAATGAGGTGGTCAACCACCTCGCAGGAAGGACGGGTTGTCGTACCGCTTGACGGCCTTGGACTGGGGAACGCGAAGCCGACCCTCGGGCGGTTCCCTTCGGTGATCCAAACGAAAGTCCCTGGGTGGACGGCCGGCGGCGGGCGTGGCCGGGCGGAAGGGCAGCGCGGACCAGGGTGACAACGGCCGCGACCGCCGGGAGGCCCAGCATGATGCGGAACGTGAATCCGAGGACGTTCGCGTGCAGCAGGCCGTTCAGTGCGGCGAGGGTGAAGCCGAACCCGCCTGCAGCCAGAGGTATCCGGCCCGCCGGAGACCACACGAGGACCAGGACTGTGCCGCCGGCGAGCACCACAGTGAGGAGGGAGAAAAGCACCGTCTGAAGTGTGACGTTGATCGGTAGCTGGCGGATTTGATCGGTAGTTGGCGAGCCATGGTCTGGCGACTGTGAGTTGTGGTCGTGTACGGAGATACGCGGCGGCTCGGGCTTGCACCGGGACCGGGGCAAGCCATGCGTGGCCCGTGGCGAACGGACAGCCGCCGCGGACCACGCATGCGACCCTGCTGGTCGCGCCGGCACGCCGCACGTCAGCGCCGTGCATCCTCCGAGGCGTCCAGGAGTGGCAGGCCGGCCGCGTACCGGCGCAGGTATCCCGCGGTGGGAGTGTCCGCGCCGGCGACGGTGTCGGGGGTGCCCTGCGCGACCACTGCGCCTCCGTTGGGGCCGGCTCCCGGTCCGAGGTCGATCAGCCAATCCGCGGACGCGGCGACGGGGATGTCGTGTTCGGCCACGACGACGGTGTTGCCGGAGTCGAGCAGCATGTCGAGCGCGTCGACGACCCGCTGGATGTCGGACGGGTGCAGGCCCGAGACGGGTTCATCGAGGATGACGAGGCCGGCCTTGCGGCTCGCCGCGCCGCGCTGGATCGCGGACGCGAGTTTGAGGCGCTGGGCCTCGCCGCCGGACAGCTCGGTGGCGCTCTGGCCGAGTCGGAGGTAGCCGAGCCCGACCCGGTCGAGCGCAGTGAGGGTCTCCGCGAGCTGCCGGGGTTCGGTGAAGACCTCCCCGGCCTCGGCGACGGTCAGGTCCAGCACCTGGTCGACGGACAGCCCCCGGTAGGTGACCTCCAGGGCCTCGGGTCCGTAGCGCCGGCCGTTGCACGTGTCGCACACCACCCACATGTCGGGGAGGAAGTGCATGTCGACGAGCCTGCGGCCGTAGCCGGTGCAGGTCTCGCAGCGGCCGCCGGTGGTGTTGAAGCTGAACCAGGAGGCGTCGATGCCGCGCGCGCGTGCCGTATCGGTGGCGGCGAACAGTTTGCGGACGATGTCGAACGCCTTGCTGTACGTGGCCGGGTTGGATCGCGGCGTGCGCCCGAGGGGTTCCTGGTCGACCACGGCCACCCAGCCGAATCCGTCGAGTCCGGTCACCTCGCGCACGGTGTCGGCGGCCGTGCCTTTGAGGGCGGCCGCCGCGCCCGCGGCGAGTGCGCCCAGGACGCTGCTCTTGCCGCTGCCGCTGACCCCGGTCAGGCAGGTGAGCCGCCCGGAAGGGAGGCGCAGCAGCTCCGCGGCCGTGTTGTGGGCGCGCAGGCCGTGCAGTTCCACCCAGTCAGCGTCATCGCGGACCGGGCGGGGGGTACGGCGCAGCCGCGGCCCGTTGCCAGCCAGGTAGCGGCCAGTGGCCGAGGTGGGGTTGGCGGCGGCCAGGGCGGGTGAGCCAGAGACCAGGACCTCGCCGCCGAGGCGGCCCGCGCCGGGGCCCATATCGACGATCCAGTCGGCGCGGGCGATCAGTTCGGGGTCGTGTTCGACGAGGAGGACGGTGTTGCCGGCTTCGCGCAACTCCAGCGCGATGCCGAGGAGGTGATTCTTGTCCGCCGGGTGCAGCCCGGCGCCGGGTTCGTCCAGGATGAAGATGACGTCGCTCAGCTCGGTGCCGAGCTGAGCGACGAGCCGGGTGCGCTGCAACTCGCCGCCGGACAGTGTGGCGGCGCTGCGGGACAGCTGCAGGTGGGCCAGGCCAAGCCGGTCCAGGAGGCGGATCCGGCGTCCGAGGTCTTGCAGCAGGGGCTCGCCGACGGTGCGCTGCCGGGTGTCGAGGGAGTCGGCGACGTGCCCGGCCCAGCGGCGGACCTCGCGTACATCCACGTCCAGCAGCTCGGGGTAGGTCAGGCCGCCGAGACGTACGGACCGGGCGACCCGGTCGAATCCGCTGCCGTGGCAGGTGTCGCATGGCTGCTTACGCATGTACGGGAGGTAGCGCTGCTTGGCGTCGGCCGTCTGGGCGTTGACGAACACCCGTTCCACCTCGGCGAGCGCGCCGCGCAGCGGTTGGCTGGAGGTGTAGGTCATACGAGCTGTCTCGTTCTTGTTCGGGATGTCGATGGTGGCCTCGACCGCCTCCTCGCCGGTGCCGTACAGGACCTCGTGTTGGAAAGCCGCGGGCAGCGACTGCCAGGGGCGGTCGAGGTCCACGCCGCGTTTGGCGGCGAGTGCGGGGACGAACATGTGCTCTCCGGAACGCCATTTGGCGTACCAGGGGGAGGCGCCTTCGAAGAGGGGGAGGTCCGGGCGGGTGATGACGAGGTCTTCCTGGGCCTGCCAGCGTCCGCCGGCGCCGTGGCAGTCCGGGCAGCTGCCTTCGGGGGTATGGCGGTCGAAGTGCGCAGTGGTCAGGGCGGCGTCCGCGGCCGGGTCCGTGTCCGTGCCGATCCGTGGGAGGCGCGAGTAGAGCAGGCCGAGGTGCCCATCGATCCCGGTGATGGTGGCGATGGTGGAGCGGGGGTTGCGGTTCAGGCGGCGCTGGTCGACCGCGAGTGTGGCGCTGAGGCCGAGGATGCGGTCGACCTTGGGGCGGTTACGCTGGGTGATGTACTGGCGTACGAACGGTGAAAGGCCCTCGAGGTACCGCAGTTGGGCCTCGCTGTGCAGGGTGTCGATGGCGAGTGAGGTCTTGCCGCTGCCGCTGACGCCGGTGAAGGCGACGAGGCGGCCTTTGGGGATGCTGACGGACACGTCGCGCAGGTTGTTGGTGCGGGCGCCCACGACGTCGATGGTGTCACGCGTCTTGCCGACCCCGGCAGCGGGTGGGGCCGGCATGCGCGTGTCCGGTACGGGCGGGGTCACGCCTCGTCCGCCTTCCCGCCGAGCTTTGCGAGGTCGGGGGCGAACACGGCCATCCACTGCGGGTGCAGTCGGTAGAAGACCACGTCGTTGTCCCAGTCGAAGGCGTCGTCGCCATAGAAGTCCCGGAAGTACGCGAGCAGGTCCGGCCAGTCGGCGGCCGGCTTGCCGTCTCGGGGGTTGAGGACCTCCGCGGTGCCGTGTGTGAACACGCCCAAGTCCTCCCCGCGCATGTGCGCGGCGCTGACGGCGGGCCGGGCGGCGAGGTGCCGAGCCTTGGCGGCGCCGCGCGCGGTGCCGAAGTGCCATTTGCCGTGCAAGAAGTGCCCGTCCACGCCGCTGACCCGCGGCTCGCCCTTCGCCGTCACGGTGGACAGCGCAAGCGTGCACATTCCAGTGAGCACACCGGTGAGCTGCTCGGCGGTGAGCGTGCGCTCGCTGCTGATGATCGACCGCAGGTGCGCCGTGGAGCGGGCGAGCGAGGCGTCGAGGAGGGCTTGGAGCCGGTGGAGATCGTCGGGTGTCTCACGCATGAGGGTCCTTTTCTGTCCGTCGTCCCGGCCCGCGCCACCACGGCACCGACCGGCGTCCCCACTGTCTCCATAAAACCCGACATCTTCTGTCGTATTTCTTGCGGTGTCCTCTGCACCCTGCCATCGGGGTGTGGGCAGGCGTACGGCTGCGGACACCGCGACCCTGCGCCGCGCCCACGGCTGGGCGGTGCTGGATTGTTCCGGACGGGTTGTGGGAGACCGCCAAGCTGTTGATCCCACCGTCGAAGGTGCGGCCACAGGGCGGCGGGACGCAGGACACGCCTGATGAGAGGCTGTTCGCAGCGAACATCTACGTGCTGGTCAGTGGCTGCGCCTGGCAGGGACCGACGTACATGACGCCGGCGAGCGCCACTCGATCGGGAACACGCAGCCGCCCCGCTTGGCGATGGCGCCGTTCGGGGGGGGCGGCAGCAGCGGGGCCACCCGCTCCCACAGGTCGTCAGGAACAAGATCAGCACGCACGCCGGACACCCTGCCGACCAAGATCGTCGAGCGCAAGACCCACGGCTCAACTCATTCTGCAAACGATCAGTAAGGAGGTCCTCACGGAATGACCTGCTCAGTGATTGATCGACAGCGGGTTGGCCGGCGTGTCACCGCTGTTCGAGTCCCAGGCGCCGATATTGACGAAATTCCAGCCCGCTTCCGGTATGTGAAACGTGTATTCGAAGTAGGACATGGCACGCTCAAGCCGAAAGTTATCATTTCGGTACACCACTGGATCGTTAGGGTTTCTGAAGATTGCCCAGGAAATGGCCACGCCACCTCCCATGGTGAAATCCATTCCATGGGTTCGCACGTTAGAGCTGCCGATGTTCTCTCCAGTGATGCGTGGCTTCATCGGATAGGGGAGGCAGAAATTGAGTGTGCTTTCGATGCCGATGGGGCTATAGTGATTTCCTCCGTCCGCCGGACAGAACGAGTTGGACATGAAACCGCCAAAGAATAGCACCTGACATTTCCAGCAATTGCGCCAATTGCTCTGAAGGTGATCGCCGTCACCTAGACCGTAAACCAGTCTGTAGTTGAACGCGGGGTCACCGTGCACGTGGCCGTGGCCGGGGCGAGCCGGGCAGACGCCATCCTCCCCGTAGTTCGGTGGAACATCCGGATGGCCAGCAAAGTAGAGAACGTAACAGTACGTGCATCGCCGCCAATCCGACTGGTCGGAAAGAAACGGCAGCGATGCCTCGCCCAGGGTGAACTGCGCCCCTGCGGGTTGATGCATCCCGCCCTTCGGGCACTTCCCCATGTCCCAATCCGGACCGTCGCCGTAGAAGCCGGCGTAGAAGAGCCCTTGACAGGCCGAGCAGTTCCGCCACATGAGTACACCTTTGATGTTCCGAACAAGTCTGCGTCTATGTCCGTGGTGCCCCGCAAAAAACTCTGCGCGTTTAGGGGTCTCGCGTAGGGTTCATTACTCGCACTATGGAGCCGTCTCGGGTGAGAGACATCTGGATGCACCCGTTCAGGTGAATCGGTGCAGGGCGCTGGCCGGCCGTCGATATGGTGGGTCGATCCGAGCTGCTCTCGCGCCAGTATTGCTCGACCGCAGAAGCGACGTTCAGGCCGATGGTGAGCGGTGCTGATCCGTTCGAGATGCAGCGGGGAATCTGCTGACGCGGCACTACAATTCGAGTGTAGCCGCTGGTTCTGGGCCGGGCGAGATCTCCGCGGGGGGAGTGATCGCCTTGTCGGACCCGGCAACCCCAGAAGAGTGGCGGGGCGCCCTGCGAGCTGAGGGTGTCCCGTTCATCGAGCTCCCCGGCTGGACAACCCGCGGCCGTGACGCGGCTACCGGGCGGGTCTTCGGCCCGGTCCACGGCGTCTTGAACCACCACACGGCGGGGATCGAATCGCTGGCGACGGTCGCCTGGAACGGCGTCCCCGGCCTCCCTCCGCCTCTGGCGCACGCGCTGCTACGCAAGGACGGCGTGGTGGTCCTGGTCGCCGACGGCCGTGCCAACCACGCCGGCCCCGTGGCCGAAAACGTCTTCCGGGCGTCCAAGCTGAACCACTACAGCTCGGACGCCGACAGCCCGCGCTGGATCGTCGAGGACACCGCGACCGGAGAGGTCACCCGCAACGTCAACGGCTTCGACGGGAACCTGGTGGCCACCACCGCCAAGACCGGCGGCACGGTGCACCACCTGGTCAACCTCCACGGCGACGTGGTGCTGGAGCTTCCCACCACCGCCGGGCAGGCCCCCACGGTGCTGGCCACGGACGAGTACGGCAACCGCGCCGAGGGCTCTGCCCCGGTCCGGTACGGCTGGCACGGCAGTCAGCACCGCTCGGGCGAGACGCGCAGCAACCTGCTGCTCATGGGCGTGCGGCTGTACAGTCCCGCCACCGGCCGGTTCCTGTCGGCCGACCCGGTTCCGGGCGGCAGCTGCAACGCCTACGACTACGCTTGCGCCGATCCGGTCAACAGCGACGACGTAACCGGCTGCGCCACATGCCGGGTGCCCAAGCAAGCCTGGACGGGCCGCAGTTTCACCACGGTGCTGCGCACCACCCGGTGGACCTACGGCAGTTGGCAGAACTACAACCACCACTGGGTGTGGGACGTCGTGAGCGGTGACAAGGGCCCCGTGCCGATCACCGCCTGGAAGCGCCAGTACCGCTACCGCAAGCAGTACGTCTTCAAGTGCAAGGTCGTGGCCTGGTACGGCTGGGGCAAGCAGAAGATCCTGGCGACGCACGAGACCCGCTACCAGTACTCCTACCGGGACCGCACCACGTACCGGATCGCCTTCACCGGCATCAAGTGGACCCGGACCGGTTGCTGGAGCTGGACGCGCACGTCCCGGACGTACGTCTCCAGTTACCGGATCGTCTACACCAGCGGGTGACGGACGGTCGTCGAACCGCCGGGGGCGGGTGCCGCGCCGAGTGCGCGGTGCCCGCCCCCGCTCGTCGTGCACCGGCCGTGCGGTCCGGGCGCGGCGTCGGCGTATCGTGGTCACCGTGAAGAGAGTCCGTCCGTACGTCGTCCTCGCCTATGCGGCGTGGTGGGCATTTGTCACCGCTGTCCTCTGGGTAATCGGTGAACTCGTGGGCGAGCAGGCGGGGTTGGCGGCGTGCGCCGCCTCCGCGGTGCTGGTGATCGTGATCGGGGAAGCCGGTGACCGCGTGCGGCGGCGGCGCGACGCCCGACGTGTGGCGGCGCGCCGCCACGCATAGGGACGGCACCGTTCCCGGTCGGCGCCCGGCCCCGCGATTCCTCGTGGCACCCGCTCCCGCCCGGTCTTCCACTCGACCGTTCACGGCAGTCGCTCACACCCCGCCTGCCCAGAACCGGCGACGCGCAGGCGGGCGCGGTCGCCGTGCTGCGCACCTGCGGGAAGGCGTCCGGTCTCTTCCGCAACGCCGCCTGGGCGACCTCGCCGTCCGGGTCCCCGACGGGCGCCTTCGCTCGGGCGGCTGCTCGTCCTCGACGAACCGGTGTCGGCGCTCGACGCCTCCGTGCGGGCCGGTGTGCTCAACCTGCTCTCCGACCTCCAGGACGAACTGGGCCTCGGCTACCTGTTCATCTGCCATGACCGCTCCGTTGTACGGCACTTCGTCGTCCCCGCACCTACGGGGGTAGCTCCTCCATGGTCCGTTCGACCGTGGCGACCTTCAGCACTCCGAGCACGCGCAGCACGTCGCCGCGCAGGTTGTTCGACGACCTCGTCGGGTTCTCCTCACGCTTCCCCGCCATCAGCTGCGCTCCCTCCCGTCGTCTGTCGCGCGCGGCCACCTGCCGAGCGCCGGCCGCGCCCGGCCGCAGAGGGCATCCGACCCCCGGACCCGATGATCAGGCCCGACCGGTTCGGCTTCTTCGCCACCCTCACCCTCCCCGACGTCGAGGGCGCCGTCGCCGAGGCTGGCCACGCCCTCGACGAACTGGGCGCCGACGGAGTCGTCCTCCTCGCCAACAGCAAAGGCGTCTACCTGGGCGACAGCGCCTTCGACCCCCTGATGGACGCGCTGAACCGCCGCTCGGCCGTCGTCTTCGTCCACCCCTCGGCCCTGCCCGCCGACCCGGCCCCGGACTGCCCGCTTACGCAGCCGACTTCCTGCTCGACACCACACGCGCCGCGGTCAACCTCGCGCGCTCCGGGTGCCTGGAGCGCTGTCCCGACCTGAAGATCATCCTCTCCCACGCCGGCGGCTTCGTCCCGTACGCCGCCGAACGTCTCTCCCACCACTGCGCCCCCGACGGCACACCTCAGGACGGCCTGGACCGCCTGCGCCGCTTCTATCACGACACCGCCCTGTCCTCCTCCCCCTACGCTCTGCCCAGCCTCCTTGCCTTCGCCGACCCCAGCCACATCACCTACGGCAGCGCCTGGCCCTACGCCCCCAGCACCAAGTCAGCTCACTTCACCCGCATGCTCGACGACTTCCCGCTCCCCGATGACCAGCGCCACGGCATCAACCGTGGCAACGCAGAGACACTCTTCCCACGACTGGCTCACAAGCGGCCCTCGTCCACCGCGGCGTTTCCGTCAAACACGGCCTATCGGTGATCGTTCATCGCCAATGTCTGTGGAGGGCTGGTTCACTGCTCACCCGAGCCCTCTTTCACTACGGGCATCGGACGCGCGCCATCCGTTGCCATCTTGCCCGTGAGGCGTACGGTTAGCGGCGCAATGCAGGGTCTCAAGCAGACCGAGCGGGGGCTCGCGCCCGGCTCAGGGACCGTGGTGCGGGCGCTGCGAGGTCGACTCCGACCTGGTGCCCGCGATGTGGAAGGGCGACCGCCTCCGCCTGATCAGGGAAGAGGGCCAGCCAGTGCAACTCAGGCCTGCGGGCGGGCCATCAACCGTGCATGCGAGAGGATCAAGGGCGCCCTGGCCCGTTACGTCGGCTTCCTCGCAGACGTCGGCGGACACGGGGCCCGGCAACGAGCCCGGCGGGTCGCCGGGCTCGTTGCCGGGGGCAGGCAGAGATGCCCCAGCTGTCGCCGCTGTCCTCGAAGCAGGATCCAATGTTGTTCCACATGAAGGCGGCCTTCCAGACGGACTCGCCCTTCACCCAGCCGAGCACTGCGGCGACGGCCTTCTGCCGGGAGACGGTCCACGTCTGGTGGTGCTCGGTCGGGACTCCGTCCCGGTGCTCCAGCGGCGCCTCCGCCCCGGACCGGCTCACACACGGGAGAAGCCGCCGCCCGTCTGCTGGAGACAGGCGGCGGCGTACGGGTGCACTACAGGGGCAGCGGCGGAGCAATACCGTGCTTGGCCGCGTGTTCCGTGAGTTCGCGCCACACCTTCGGCGCCACCGGCAGGCCGTTCGCGCCGCGCTCCACGGCCACCGCGGCACTGCGCTCGCCCGGGTAGTACACGCCGTCGGCTCCGTCCGCGGCCGGCAGGCCCTTCAGGGTGCCGAGGGTGTCGTCCACAGCCGCGGTGAAGTCCGCCGCGCCACCGCCGAAGGCGGCCGGGTCGAGGGCGATGAGCAGGGCGTTCTGGCGGTGCTTGCGGCCGGCCGGGTCGTCGGAGTGGAAGGACGAGAAGATCGGCGCGCCGACCAGGACGCTGGTCAGCAGCTCGAAGGCGAGAGACATGCCGGAGCCCTTGGCACCGCCCAGCGGCAGCGGCATGACCGCCTTCTCGGGGTCGGTGGTGGGGGTGCCGTCCTCAGTGGCGGCGGCGTTCTCCGGCAACGGGGTGCCGTTCGCCCTGGCCTGGCGGATCTTACCGAGGGCGATGGTGGCGGTGGCCATGTCCAGCAGCAGCGGGGTGTGGTCGGCGGCCGGGACCGCGATGGCGAGGGGGCTGGTGGCGACGGCCGGGCCCTTGACGCCCGTGTAGCCCATGTTGGGCATGCCGGCGACGAAACCGAGACCGACCAGGCCCTGCTCGGCGATCTTCGAGACGTAGTAGCCGATGGCGCCGGTGTGGACGGTGCGGCGTACGCCCACGGAGGCGATGCCGAACGCCCTGGCCCGCTCGACCGCCTCGTCGGCAGCGGCGCTCAGGGCCACGGGGCCGGGGGCGCGGTCGGCGTCGATCACGGCGGCGGCCGGGGTGGTCGACTCGACCTTGAGGTCGGCCTGGGCGTTGGCCACGCCCTTGGTGAGCAGCTCCAGGTAAGCGGGAACGCGGGCGATACCGTGGGACTCGACGCCGCGCTGGGCCGCCCAGACGAAGACGTCGGCGGTGGTGCGAGCGTGCTCGGGGCTCAGTCCCCCTTTCTCCAGGAGGGCAGCAGCGAAGGTGCGCAGGTCGTCAGCAGCGACGCGGACCTTCCCCGGCTTGGGGGTGGGAGTATCGGTCATGGTGCGGGGTCTCCTGGGTCAGCGGGTGACGAGGACGTCGACGACGGCGCTGGTGCCCTCCGCCACGGCCTTCAGCGCGCGCTCCAGGGCGGGCGCGAGGGCATCGGTGGAGTCGACGGTCTCGGTGTGCATGCCGAACGGTTCGGCAAAGGCGGCGAGCCGGGGCAGCCGGTGCAGGTCGGTGCCGAGCCACTCGCCGGTGTCGGCCGCCGCGCCCTTGGGGTAGAAGCGGCGGTGGTTGAGATTCATCGACTTGTAGACGCGGTTGTTGAAGACCACGATCAGCACCGGCAACTCGTAGGCCTTGGCGGCGTCGTACGACTGGATCATCGGGTTGTAGGTGAACGCGCCGTCGCCGATGGTGAGGACCACCGGGCGCTCCTCGACGGCGAGTTTGACGCCGAGCGCGACCGCGATGCCCTGGCCGAGCCCGCCCTGCACGTAGAAGTACGAGTCCGGATCGGCGGTTTTCAGGTGTCGTTTGACGACGCGGCTGTGCGTGATCGTCTCGTCGACGACGACGCCGTCCTTGCCGTCCAGCAGACGGCGCAGGGTAGCGGCGACCAGGACCGGGTCGACGCCCTCGGACTGCTCCGCCCTGGTCTCGGCGGCGGCGATGGCGGCACGCTCGGCGGCGTGCCGCTCCTCCTGTGCCGACCGTCGGGCGGCGACCGCCGTGCCGTCCAGGTCCTTCGCCCGCTTGGCCAGCTGGCGCAGGGTGTTGGCGACGTTGCCCTCCAGGTACACGTCCGCGAAGAGCACCTGGTAGACGATGTGCGGGCGCTGCGGCACCTGGTCGATGACGACGATCTTCGCCTTGGACGGTTTGCGGCTCGGCGGGTAGAAGGGGGCGCGGCAGTTGACCAGGAGGATCAGGTCGGCCTCGTCCATCCACGGTCCGATGTCGCTGCCGGCGTGCAGCACGTGGGTGCGCGGGAAGTTGCCGCACACCGCCGAGTCGGGCTCGACGACCGGGATGCCCCACGCCTCGGCGAAGGCGACCAGTGCCTCGAAGCCCCCCGCCTCGCGGCCGGCCGTCTCGGTGACGATCACGGGATTCTTCGCCTCGCGGATCATCCCCGCGACCGGGTCGACCTCTTCCGGCGAGGAGTGCATGGAGCCCGGCGGCACAATGGGCTTGGCCTCGCGGCCGTCCCAGTCCTCCAGCAGGATCTCCAGCGGGATGTTGAGGTAGGCGGGGCCCGCCGGAGCCCGCCACGACAGTTCCGCCGCCCGCGTGATCATGGTGGGCAGGGTGGAGATGTCGGCGGCCTCGTTGGCCCACTTGGTGAACGGCTGCGCCACGTGGTGCGGGCCGCCCACGATGGACAGGTTGCGGTACCACTGGCCGCCGGGGTCCTGGCCGGGGCCGTCGCCGTACGTGGTCGACTCCGAGGAGGTGACCAGCATCGGGACTCCGGCGAGGAGGGCGCCGTGCACCGCCATCGAGCCCTGGAGCAGGCCGGGGGCGGCGTGCAGGAGCACACCCTGCGGGCGGCGCTTGACCAGGCCGTACCCGGTGGCCATGCCGACCGCCACCGTCTCGTGGGTCAGGTCGAGGTACCGCGGGGCCGGTTCACCGTCGCGGTGACGCCGGGCCAGAGACTCCCACACCGGGGCCCACTCGGACCCCGATGAGCAGAAGATGTAGTCGGCGCCGACGGCGTTGAAGGCGGAGACGACGGCGTCACCGCCGTCGGCGCCCGGCTTGTTGTTGCTGTCCGTCATGTCGTGTGGTTCCTCAGCCCTCGTACGGCCAGTTCAGGACCTCGGAGATACCGCGGCCCATGATCCATTCAAGCTCTTCGGGCGTGAAGTCCCAGTGCTTGGTGAACTGCTCGATCGTGTCGGTGTAGGTGATGCCGTGGCCGAGCAGGCGGGTGATGTCGGTGCCGTAGAAGCAGCGCTGCGGGCCCATCTTGTCGACCATCTCGCGGACGTACTTCTGGATGTTGTTGTTCGGGAAGGGCTGTGTGGAGTAGCCGGGCAGCGCCGAGACCTTCACATAGATGTTGGGGTGGGCGGCGAGGTCGGCGGTCTCCTGGACCCAGTAGCCGATCGCGTCGTCGACGCAGCGAGCCATGATGCCCATGTGGTCGATGATGATCTTCAGCTCGGGGTGCTTGGCGGCGATCTCGCCCAGCTCGCGCTTCCAGATGGGCGCGTGGACCATGGTGGGGATGCCGAGCTGTTCAGCGATCGGCCAGTACCAGTCGTTGGTGCCGTCGATCATCCAGTTGCGGTCCTGCGGGCGGTGGAAGGTGAGCCGGGTGCCCTTGATGTGCGGGTTCTGGGCGAAGTCCTTCAGCATCGCCGTGCCCTCGGCCTCGTTGTCCTGCGAGACACGGGCCATGATGCCGAAGCGGTCCGGGTGGGCCTCGCACGCCTCCAGGGCGTAGTCGATGCGGTTGCCCTCCCACGACGGCGGGAGGATCAGCGCCCGGTTGACGCCGGCTTCGTCCATCAGTTCCAGGGCCTCCTCGTAGGAGAAGGGGTCCTCCCGGTGGCCGTTGAGGCGGATGCGCTCGCGGGCGCCCGGGACCCAGGGGCGGTCCGGGGTCTCTTCCTTCCAGATGTGGATCTGGGTGTCGACGACGAACATGTCGTGAACTCTCTTCCTCGGAGGGGCTGGTGCAGGGTGCGGTGGGAACGCTAGGCGGGTACCGGGGCCTTGCCGAGAGCCCGGGGTGCAAGCTGTTGTTGCGCGAAAGTGCGCTGCACGCAGGGCATTTTCAGGTTGCGCCCGGCGTCGTGCGCGGCTGTGTCACGCGCCGCCGAAGACGGCGTCGACGATGTGCTCGGCGATCGCCATGGAGGCCGTGGCGGCCGGCGAGGGCGCGTTGCGCACGGCGGTGATCCGGTCGGTCTGGTGAATGCGGAAGTCGTCCACGAGGGTGCCGTCGCGGTCCAGGGCCTGGGCGCGGACGCCCGCTCCGCCGCGCACCACGTCCCCCGCGCCGACGCCGGGGACGTAGAGCCCCGCGTCCCTCATGAACGCCCTCACCGACAGCGCACCGCGGTACTCCTTGATGCCGGTACGCCAGTGCTGAGCCGCCATCCTCCAGGATCCGGGGTAGACGGCGAGGCCCAGCAAATCCCGCGGGGAGATTTTGGCGAGCGTGTAGCCCTCCCTGGCCAGGGCCAGGACGGCGTTGGGGCCCACCTCGACCGTTCCGTCGACCCGGGGCGTGAAGTGCACTCCGAGGAACGGGTAGCGGGGGTCCGGCACCGGGTAAACAAGGCCGCGCACCAAGTGGGTGCGCTCCGGCTTGAGCAGCATGTACTCGCCGCGGAAGGGGATGATCTTCGGTTCCTGCTTGTCCTGGGCGAGCTTCGCCACGGAGTCCGACTGGAGACCGGCGCACAGGATCAGCCGGTCCACGCGGACCCTCTCCTGCCCGGACGCCACCTCGATGCCGCCCGGCACGGTGGTGATGCCGGTGACAGGGAAGCCCAATCTGACCTCGCCGCCCGCGTCGGCGACATCCTTGGCGAACTCCCGGGCGACCGCCGGGTAGTCGGTGATCGCGGTTCGCGGGGAGTGCAGAGCCGCGATGCCGCCGGCGTTCGGCTCCAGCTCCTTGATCTCGTCCTTGGAGACCTGCCGCAGGTCGGGCACGTGGTTGTTCTTGGCCCGCTCGTAGAGGTTCTCCATGCGGCCCAGCTCGTCCTGGCGGACCGCCATCACGAGCTTGCCGATCTCCCGGTAGGGCAGCTCGCGGTCCTGGCAGTACTCGCGCAGCAACGCCACGCCGCGCACGGTCAGGTTCGCCTTGAGGCTGCCCGGCGTGTAGTAGATGCCCGCGTGCACGACGCCCGAGTTGTGGCCGGTCTGGTGCAGCGAGACCTGCTGCTCCTTCTCGAACACCACGACACGGGTACCAGGGCGCCTGAGCGCGATCTCGCGGCCCGTGGCCAGACCCACGATGCCGGCGCCGACGATGCCGATCGTCTCGTCAGCCATCGGCGTCCTCCTCTCTGTTCGTGCCGCTCCCCCACCGTCAGGCGCCGAAGTGCACGGCGACCGTCTTGACGCGGGTGGAGAAGCGCAGGACGTCTTCGCCCTGCTCCTTGTAGCCGGTGCCGGAGTCGTGGAAGCCGCCGAAGGGCAGGTGCACGTCCCAGCCGGGCGTGGGGTGGTTGACCGCGATCTGGCCGCACTCGGCCTCGTCGACGAAGCGGTAGGCCGCGCCGATGTTGCGGGTGAAGACGGCCGCGGCCAGGCCGTACACGGAGTCGTTCACCGCGGCGACGGCCGCGGCGAAGTCGTCGACGGCGCGGACGGCGAGGACCGGGCCGAAGACCTCGTCCCGCCAGACGGCCATCTCGGGGGTGACGTCGCCGAGCACGGTGGGCCGCACGTAGCAACCGTGCGCGTGGTCGCCCTCGGTGTCGGCGCCGCCGCCGGTGAGGACGTCGGCCCCCTGCTCGACCGCCTTGGCCAGGTCGGCGAGGACACTGTCGCGCTGCTTGGGGCTGGACAGCGGGCACATCGTGGTGGCCGGGTCGCTGCCCGGGCCGACGGTGAGCTTCTCGACCTCGGCGACCAGCAGCCGGGTGAACTTCTCGTACACCGGACGTTCGACGACGACGCGGCTGGTCGCGGTGCAGCGCTGGCCGGCCTGGCCGAAGGAGGCGGCGACGATGGCCTTCGCGGCGGCGGGGAGGTCGGCGTCGCGCAGCACGACGGAGGCGTTCTTGCCGCCCAGCTCACCCTGGAAGCGGACGTTGCGGTCGCCGAGGCGGCGGCGGATGGAGTTCCCGACTTCGTTGGATCCGGTGAAGGTGATGCCGGTGATCCGCGGGTCGTCGAGCAGTGCCCCCTCGACCTCCCGGGTGCGGCCGGTCACCACGTTCAGCACGCCGGCGGGCAGGCCCGCGTCGTGCAGGGCGCGCGCGAAGTGCAGCCCGGACATCGGGGTGTCGGTGGCGGGCTTGAACACGGCCGCGTTGCCGGTCGCGAGCAGTGGGGCGAGCTTGCGGGCCGGGGTGATCAGCGGGTCGTTCCAGGGGCTGATGACCAGGATGACGCCGATGGGCTCGCGCTGGGTGTGCGTACGGGTGCCGGGGCGGGCGTCGTGCAGGAGGGTGCCGTAGCCCTGGCGGGCGAGGCCGGCGTAGTAGTCGAGGAAGTCGGCGGCCTTGCCCGCCTCGCCACGGGCCTCGGCCAGCGTTTTGCCGTTCTCGGCGGTCACGTCGGCGGCGATCTCGTAGAGCCGATCGCGGATCAGCCGGGCGGCGTCGGTGAAAATCCGGGCCCGCTCGAAGGGGCTGGTGCGCTTCCAGACGGCGAAACCCTGCTCGGCGTGGTCGTAGGCCCGGGTGACGTCCTTGGCGGACAGTGCCGGGATACGGGCTACGGGGGTGCGGACATCGGCCGGATCGTGGACGTCGATCCATTCGCCGGTCGTCACCCACTCTCCGCCCAGGAGCGTTTCCAGAGTGCGCATCAGATCACTTCCTTCGTCGACCGCGGTGCGGATGACCGTGGTCCCAGCAGGTCGGCCGTGCGGGCCGGATGTGACAACACACCATGTCGGGACGGGTGCACCAGCCCCGCGGAGGCAGGCATTGGTTGCATCGCGCGCAGGTCGGCCGGAGATTGATCCATGCTGGAATCGGCTGGCCGGACGGTGTGCACGACACCGCCGGGAGCCGAGAAACAGCCGAGGAGAGACAGAACATGGCCTACGCAGTCGTCGCCCACTACCGCTGTGCGCCCGCCGACGAGGCCGCGGTGCGTGCCGCGCTGCTGAAGGCGCGGGAGGCGACCCGCGCGGAACCGGCGAACCAGCTGTACGAGGTGCACGCCGTGGCGGACCAGCCCGGCGGCTTCCTGCTGTACGAGCGCTACGACGACGCCACCGGGTTGGAGGCGCACAAGGCGGAGCCGCACTTCAAGGAGCAGATCACCGAGACCGTGTGGCCGCTGCTGACGGACCGGTCGGTCACCTTCGCCGAGGTGCTCTGAGCGGACGGCGAGGGCCGGGAAGCGCACGTTTCCCGGCCCTCGGGTCGGTCAGAACTCGTTGCCCCAGCAGTAGCGGGCGATCGTCTCGACCAGGACGAGCTTCCTTCGCTGGTCCTCGGTGCTCAGCAGCGGCCGGCTCGCCACGTCGGCGAAGCCGCGGGACGGGGCGACGGCGGCGTCCTCCAGGTCCTTGAACGCGTCGAGCGGGTCGATCCGGGACATCACCGTGTCGATGTCCTCCGGCTCGGGCCGGGTGGCGTCCACGACGCCCAGGCAGAAGTCCCGTTCCTCGGGCAGCGCCCGGACCAGCTCCACCTCCGCCTCGGTGCCCTGGTCGAACGGCAGTACCCAGCGGCCCGCCGGGACCTCGGTGAACAGCCGCTCGGCGCGGGCCCTGTCCACGGCGGCCGGCGCGGCCCAGCCAGGCGCCACGCCGATGCGCACGCCCTCGGGGCGCTCGTCCAGCCGGATCGCCGCCGCGTCCACCGCGAGCGCGTCCTCGAAGGACAGCGCGCCCGGGCCGGGCGGGTCGGTGGCGACCTGGTCCAGCAGGAGCGGGTTGTTGAGCTGGAACAGGCGCACGCCCCGGGAGACCAGCAGGGCGATCTCCGCTCGGACGATCTCCGCGAGTGCCTCGCCGAGTTCGCGGGCGGAGGACACGCCGAGTCCGGGCTCGTAGGTGGTGGCCGCGAGATACGCCGGGGACGGCAGTGACACCTTCGGGGCGATGACCGTCAGCTCGGCGAGCTTGGCGGCCCAGTCGGCGAGCAGTGGCCCGTTGGCCTTCGGCAGGGACTCGGCGACCCAGCGCACCAGGCCGTCGGAGCCGGTCTCGTCGGAGCGGCGGAAGCCGGAGACGCCGTCGAGGACGGCGCCGCGGAAGTCCTCGCGGGGGTAGTCGCCGTCGGTGACGACGGTGGAGCGCAGCTTGCGCTGAAGGGCGACCGCCTCGTCGACCGCCTTGGCTTCGGCCGCCCGGAGGGCCTCCGGGTCACCGGCCGCGCGTGCGGCGGTGAGTTCGGCGGGGCGGACCAGGCTGCCGTGGTGGTCGATGCGGTAGTTGAACGTGTCCGCCATGGGTCAGCCCTTCGAGGAGTCGGAAGCGGACGGAGCCGGCGTGCCCGCGACGCCCCAGGCGGCGAACTCCAGCTCGTAGCCGAGGGCTGCGAGCACCTCGTCGGCGATGACCTGGTCCTCGTCCGCGGTGCCGCCGGCGATGCCGAGGCCGCCGATGATCTCGCCGTCCTTCTTGATGGTGACGCTGCCGTCGGTGGCCATGATGGGCATGGCGGTGCCGGGCAGCTGGGAGAGCTGTGAGAAGAAGACGGGCTGGCTCTCCTGCCACTTCTTGAGCATCTTGCCGGGGCGCTGCATCACGGCCGCGGTGTACGCCTTGGCGCGGGCGATGTCCGGGGTGAGCGGGCGGGCGCCGTCCGGGCGGCGGATGGCGACGACGAAGCCGCCGGCGTCCACGACGGCGACACTGACCGCCTTGCCGATGACCTGGGCCCGCTTGTGCGCGGCGGCGATGATCTCCTCGGCGGCGTCGAGGCTGATGTTGCTCATGCGGCTTCCTTCGGTGCGGTCAGGGTGCGGCGCAGGCGGGCGACGGCCGCGTTGTACGGCTCGGGTGTCTCCCAGTACATGGAGTGCGGGGCGCCGGGGACGATCTCCAGATGCGAGCCGGGCAGCAGTTCGTGGGCGCGGGTGACGGTCTTGACGCTGAGCACGGCGTCCTTCTCACCGGCCAGGAAGGCGACCTTGACTCCGGAGGACTGGATCTCGTCCAGGGACGGGCCGTTGGTGTCCAGGTTGCGCAGGTCCTGCATCTTGGCCACGTTGAAGGTGCCCATCTGCTGGAACAGGAAGGTGAGGTCGGCGCGCTCGGTCTGGAACGGCTTGGTCAGCAGGCGGTCGATGACCGGCAGCTTGACGGCCTCGGCGCGGTCGGCGGCGGCCAGCTCCTTCAGCTCGGGGTGGCTGATGCCGCCGAGGGAGTGGCCGAGGACTACGGAGGAGACCCGCTCGGGGCGCATGAGGCCGGCGCGCAGAGCGGCGACGGAGCCGATGGACTGGCCGACCAGCATGACGTCGTTCAGGTTCTCCTTGTCGAGGACCGCGAGCACGTCGCCGGGGAAGTCCTGGCCGTCGAACTCGGGCATCGAGCTGTCGGACTTGCCGAAGCCGCGCAGGTCGAAGGTGACCACGGTGAACTCGTCGCGCAGGGCTGCGACCTGTTGCCACCAGATGGCGTGGTGGCCGCCGCTGCCGTGCACGAACATGATCGCCGGGCCGCTGCCGTGACGCTCGTAGTAGATGGAGGTGCCGTCGGAGTCGACGTAGGGCATGGGATGGAACTCCTCAGCGGGGGCGATCAGTTGGGGCGCTTGGCGTGGTAGACCAGCTCGATCATGGTGTGGTCGGGGTCGTGGATGTAGCAGAACTTGGACTGGTTCTCGGGGCGCTGGATGGGCCGGGTGTGCCGGATCCCCAGCTCCTTGAGGTGAGCGAGGAACTCGTCCCAGTCGTCGACCTCGACGGCGAAGTGGTAGGGCGCCATGCGCTCCATCTCCTCGACCGGGGTGAAGTGCAGGTCGAAGTTGCCCCGGGTCATCAGCACCACGCGGGTGTTGGACTTGGGCATGATTCGCTTCATCCCGAAGACCTTGGTGTACCACTCGGCGGTCCGGTCGGGGTCGGTGGTGGGGAAGTTGACGTGGTGGATGTAGCGGGGTGCTGCGCTCATGAGTCGTTCCCTTCCAGGTGTACGGGGTTGGAGAGCGTGCCGATGCCGCTGATGTCGACCTCGACGGTGTCGCCGGGTTCGAGCTGGCAGACGGACTCGGCGCCCATCCAGAGCACGTCGCCGGGGCGCATGGTGATGTGCTTGGTGATCTCGACGATGTGGTCGAAGGGGTCGAAGACCATGTCGCCGGTGGCGAACTCGGCACGGGTGACGCCGTTGACGCGCAGGGTGGTGGTCTGCGCGAGGGCGTCCACGTCGGTTTCGATCCAGGGGCCCATCGGCTTGAAGGTGTCGCTGTTCTTGCTGCGCCAGAAGGAACGGTCCTGGTGCTGCCAGGTGCGGGCACTGATGTCGTTGCCGACGGTCCAGCCGAAGACCGCCTTGCGGGCTTCGTCGTGGGTGGCGTGTCTGAGGGTGCGGCCGATGACGGCGACGAGTTCGGGTTCGGCCTCGAACCGCCCCGTCACCTCGGCCGGTCTGACGATCGGCGTGCCGTGGCCGGTAAGGGCGTTGTTGGCCCGGTAGCCGACCTCGGGCCGCTCGGGCATGGGCACCCCGGCGTGGGCGATGTGCCGGGGGTAGTTCATGCCGACGGCGTAGAAGACGGGCGGGACGACGGGCGGCAGCCAGTGCGCGCCCTCGCACGGCACGGTGCCGATGACGTCGATGTCGTCCTCATCCAGGGGCGAGCCGGACAGCAGCTCGATGTCCCGCTCCCCCACGCGGCCCCACACCGGGCGTCCGCCGGCCGAGATGCGCGCGTACCTCATGGCGCCAGCAGGTGGGAGACGCGCTTGGTGATCAGGTAGGCGTCGAGTGCCTCGGGCCCGCCCTCACGGCCGTAGCCGCTGTCCTTGACGCCGCCGGAGGGGGCTTCGTGGACGGAGCCGCCGCAGTGGTTGATGGAGAGGATGCCGGCCTCCAGCTCGTCCGAGAGCTTCTCGGCGGTCGCGGCGGAGTCGGTGAAGCCGTAGGCGGCCAGTCCGTACGGCAGCGCGTTCGCGGTCGCGAGCGCCTCGTCGAGGTCGTCGAAGGGAACGACGGGGGCCAGTGGCCCGAACGGCTCCTCGCTCATCAGCTGCGCGTCCTTGGGCACGTCGGTGAGGACGGTCGGCGCGAAGAAGTAGCCGGGGCGGTCCAGTCGCTCACCACCGGTGAGGACCCTGGCGCCGCGGGCGACGGCGTCGGCGGTGAGGCGCTCCATGGCCGCCAGACGGCGCTCGTTGGCGAGCGGCCCCATGCCGGTGCCGTCGGCCAGGCCGTCGCCGACGGTGACCGCCTCGGCAGCTCTGACGAACTCGGCGGTGAACTCCTCCACGATCGACTCGTGGACGAGGAAGCGGCTCGGGGAGGTGCAGACCTGGCCGGCGTTGGCCCACTTGGCCTGGGCGGCCTTGCGGGCGGCCTTCACCGGGTCGGCGTCGGCGCAGACGATCACGGGGGCGTGGCCGCCCAGTTCCATCAGGGAGGGCTTCATGACCTCGCCGGCCTTGGCGGCGAGCAGCTTGCCGACCGGGACGGAGCCGGTGAAGGCGACCAGGCGGACGACCGGAGAGTCGATCAGGTGCCCGGAGACCTCGGCGGGTTCGCCGAAGACAAGGTTGAGGACACCGGCCGGAAGTCCGGCGTCGGCGTAGCAGCGGACCAGTTCCATCGCCGTGGCGGGGGTCTCCTCCGAGCCCTTGATGACGATGGAGCAGCCTGCCGACAGCGCCGAGGAGATCTTCCGGTTGGGGCCGCCCACCGGGAAGTTCCAGGGAACGAAGGCGGCGACGGGCCCGATGGGTTGGCGCCGTACGGTCAGCACGGTGCCGGGGGCCGAGGGGATGATGCGGCCGTAGGCGCGAAGGGCGTCGTCGGCGTGCCAGCGCAGGGTCTCGGCGGTGCGGCGAGCCTCGCCGGTCGACTCCCTGAGCGGCTTGCCCTGCTCCTGGGTGGAGACGCGGCCGATCTCGGCGGCGCGCTCGCTGATCAGGGCGGCGGCGGCGTGCAGGATGCGGGTGCGCTCGGCGACGGGCATCGCGCGCCACACCTTGAAGCCCTCCGCGGCGGCGTCGAGGGCGCGGTCCAGGTCGGCCGTGGTGGCCAGGGGGACGTCTCCGATCACCTTCTCGGTGGCGGGGTTCACGATCGGGGCGGTACGTCCGGTGCCGCCCTGGCACCACTCGCCCGCGATGTACATGCGGACGGTGGGGTAACCGTGGTCGGTGGTCATGGATGGGTGCCCTCTCAGGCCGGCGGGGTGGTGGTCCGGGAAGTCAGGAAGTGGGGGCGTCCTGGTCGCGGTTGGTGCGAAGGGCCCAGATGTGATGGGGCGGGGTGGTGGCGTGCACGCGGGTCTCGTAGGTGTCGTCGACCCGGTCCATGTCGGCGGCGTACTCGACCCGGCCGCCGCAGGGGGCGTGCAGGAAGCGGAAGACATTGGAGCCGACGGTGTGGCGGCCCAGCTTGCGGGCTTCCCGCCAGCCCCGCTCGATCATGAAGTTGCCGCCCTCGATCACATCGTCGAAGCCAGGCACCTCGTAGGCGATGTGGTTCATGCTCACGCGGTCGGGGCGGTGGCACAGCAGCATGGTGTGCTGGTCGTCGTCACCGGGGGCCTGCATGAAGACGCCCATGGGCTCGACCACGTCGGTCGGGCGGAAACCGAGAAGGTCGGTGTAGAAGGCGACGGCCTCGTCCTTGCCCTCCTTGGCGATGTTGAGCGCCACGTGGCACATGCGCAGCGGATGGGCGCGGATGATCGGTTCCAGCGCCTCGTTCCAGCGGTTCACGCTGCCCAGCGTGTTGGCACGGCGGGGTTCGACGGTCACCTTCTTCGGCCGGGCGAGGGTGAGACCCACCCCGAAGCCGCTGCGGTCGACCGTGTGGTGGACTCCGTCGGCGCTCGTCCGGACCTCGTGGTCCCGGTTGACCGCGGCCGCCAGGCGGGCCAACTCCTCCCGGGTGTCGGCGCCCCACACGACCTCTCGCAGCGTGGGGCCGCTCTCCACGGGGGCCGGCAGCAGCGGACCGGGGTCGGTGTCGAGGTGGAGGGTCTGTCCGGTGAGGGTCTCGAACACCGCGTGCTCGTCGGTCCGCTCCACCAGGAACAGCCCGAAGTCCTCGAAGAACCGGACGCATTCGTCGAGGTCGTCGATGCTGTAGGTGACCGATTCGATTCTCTGGATTCCCATGGATTCCTCGTTTCCGTCTCGGCTGGTGAGCGTAGGTTTGAGAGAGCCCGCGCCTCAATGGCCCGAGCTTCCCCAGTGCGCAATCGTTTCTTGCGCCCGCGTCGCTCGCTTACGCGCGCATGGCGGGAATCGGATTCTGGGAGAACCAGTCGGCGAGGAAGTCCAGGAACACGCTCACCTTGCGCGGGGTGTCCTGGCCGGGGCCGTAAATCGCGTACAAGGGACGGTCGGGCACCGCCAGCTCGGGAAGCAGCACCTGCAGGGCCCCCGAGGCGAGGTCGTCGTGGACCGGCCGCTGGGGCAGCAACGCGATACCGCGGCCATGTACGGCCGCCTTCTGCAGGGCAATGTAGGAGTTCGACGAGAAGGCGATGTTGCGGATCTTGTGCAGGGTGCTCGCGTGTCCGTGGCCGATGCGCCAGACCGGGTCGTTGACGTGTACCAGGCAGTCGTGGGCGGCAAGATCATTGGGGTGCGAGAGGAGGCCGTGCCGCTTGATGTAGTCCTCCGATGCGCACAGGACGAACGGCAGGGAGGAGATCTTCTTCAGCCGGACGCTGGAGTCGCGCAGATCGCGCGTATGGAAGGCGACGTCGAATCCGCTGTCCAGGAAGTCGTAGGTGCGGTCGGACATGCCGCCCAGTTCGAAACGGATCTGGATTTTGGGATGGGCCGCGGAAAAGGCGGCGATGGCGTCGCCGAGGTCGAGGCTGCCTATCCATTTGGGGCAGATGACGCTGAGCGTGCCTTCGGCGCGGTCGTGGAGCTGGGCGATGCCGGCGTCCTCGGCCTCGATCTCGTCCAGGATGCGGGCGGCGAAGTCCGCGTACCGCTGGCCGGGTTCGGTCAGACTCACCGAGCGGGCGGTGCGGTTCACCAGGCGGACGCCGATCTGGCGTTCCAGTTCGGCGACATGCCGGGACACCAGGGAACCCGATGATCCCAGCTTCTTGGCGGCCCCGCTGAAACTGCCGACCTGGGCGACGGTGACGAAGCTGTGCATGAGGAGCAGGCGGTCCATGTTCTTCCTCCCAAGGCCGCTTCCCGCCCAACCGGCGTCGGGACGGGGAGCAAGGGCCCGCCGTGGGACACGGGCCCGTCCCGGCAGTGGAGGTGCGGGGTCGGGCCGGCGGTACGGCGGGATGGTGCGGCTCAGACACGGGTGAGACGGGCGCCGGTTCCCGGTGGGGGCCCTACTTCGGGCAGTACTGGGGAGCCTCGCTCAGGTTGTCCTTGGTGACCAAGACAAGAGGAATGTCGGAGATCTTGTCAACACCTTCTTCCTTGTCGAGCAAGCCCACCGTGTTCTTGACCGCGGTCTGGCCGATGGTCATCGCCGAGTTCGCCACGGTCCCGGCGAGACGGCCGTCCTTCACCGCGGCGATACCCTCCTCCGTGCCGTTCACAGAAACGATCTTGACGTTCTTGGCGCCGGCCGCGTCGAACGCCTTGCGGACGGCGAAGGCCATCTCCTCGTTGGCGACGAAGGCGTAGTCCAGGTCAGCGTGGGACTGAATCATGTTCTCGGCGACGTCCTGCGCCTTGGCCGGATTGAACATACCGGGCTGGTTGGCGACCACCTTCGCGTTCTTCGGCAGCGCGTCCTTGAAGCCGCCCACCAGCAGGTCGGAGGCGGCGCCC
This sequence comes from Streptomyces flaveolus, assembly GCF_044765825.1. Taxonomy (NCBI): domain Bacteria; kingdom Bacillati; phylum Actinomycetota; class Actinomycetes; order Kitasatosporales; family Streptomycetaceae; genus Streptomyces; species Streptomyces flaveolus. The sequence goes on from NZ_JBIWKU010000009.1 coordinate 103,820, forward strand.
GGGGCTCCGGCGACCACGCCGACCGTCACGTCCTTACCAGCGGCGTCCTTGCCGATCCACCCGGCGTCCAGGGCGCCGACCTTCTTCAGGTCGACCACCGCTGCGCCGAGCACGTCGGACATGTCGGAGGTGGACACGGAGGTGAGGTAGATCGGGATACCCGCGCTCTTCGCCTTGGCGATGTCACCCTCGAGGGCGTCCACGTTGACCGTCTGGACGATCAGGGCGTCCACATTGCGGGCGATCATGTCCTCGATGTTGGACAGTTCGGTGCCGGCGTCCTGCTTGGAGTTGGCCGAGTACACCTTGGCGTCCTGCGCCTCGGCCTCCTGCTCGACCGCCTTGAGCAGACAGGTGTGGAAGTGGGTGTTGGAGCCATTGACGAACCCGAGGGAGACGGAGCCGTCGGAGGCGCCTCCGCTGTCGCCTCCCGATCCGCATCCGGCGAGGATCAGGGCTGCGACGCCGGTCAGGGAGACTGCGGCGGCGCAGTTACGGGAGCGGGCAATGGGCTTCATGGGGTTGGGCCTTTCCTGCATCGTCGAAGAGAAGGTGCTTGCGTAGGGGACGCGCCGAGAGGGGGATGCGCAATGGCAGCCAACGTGCGCAGCTCCCGCTAATGACCTGGTGAGGACTTGCACTGGAACTCGTTGATGACCGCCGCGACCAGCAGCACGCCGCCGGTGACGACGAGCTGGTAGTTGCTGTTGACCTGGAGCAGGTTCAGGGCATTGCCGACCACGCCCAGCAGGACGACGCCGAAGACCGTGCCGACGATGGTGCCGTGGCCGCCGGCCAGGGACGTGCCGCCGATGACCACGGCGGCGACGGCGGTCAGCTGAGTCTGCAGGCCGGCCGTGTTGGGGGCGGCGGCGCCCAACCGGGAGAGCAGCATCAGGCCGGCCAGGCCCGCCAGCACGCCGGCGAGCGCGTACAGGGCGAGTTTGCGGCCGTTCACATTGATGCCGCTGAGCCGGGCGACGTGCTCGTTGCCGCCCATGGCGAAGGCGTCGCGGCCGAAGGTGGTGAAGCGCATGGTGACGCCGATCAGCGCGAGGATCAGCACCGCGACGATCGTCAGATAGGGCACGCCGACGATCTCGTCGTTGCCGAGGGAGGACATCTTGTCGCCGATGGTGACGCTCATGCCGTCGAGGACGAGCAGCGCGACGCCGTCGAGAAGCATCGCCGAGGCGAGCGTGGCGACGAACGGGGCGACCCTGGTGTAGGTCACCACCAGCCCGTTGACCAGGCCTATCAGGGTGGCCAGTGCGAGGCAGATGATCACCACGGCGGGCGTGGACCAGCCGCCGTCGACCAGTTGGGCACCCACGCACAGGGTGACGGCCGCGTTGCTGCCCATGGAGAAGTCCATGCCGCCGGCGGTCATCAGCAGGGTCAGTCCGGCCGCTATGACGGCGTTCACGCTGACCTGGCGCAGCACGTTGAGCAGGTTCTGCGAGGTGGTGAACGTGTCCGCCTGCACGGCGGTGAACACGCAGACCAGGATCAGTACGAGGATCAGTCCGCCGTGCGGGACGTTCAGCAGTTTCCGGGACCCCAGCCGGGAGGCGCCGGTGCGCTCGGGCGGGCCGGCCGCAAGGTCCGGAGAGGCGGAGGGGGTCTTGAGACTCACTGCGGTTGACCTCCGAGTGCGGTCGCGACGAGCTCGTCGCGGGTGATGGCTTTGATGTCGTGTTCGGCGACGGTGCGGCCGGCGCTCACGACGACGACCCGGTCGGCCAGACGCATGACCTCCTCGGCGGACGAGGAGGCCAGCAGGACGGCCACGCCCCGTGCGGCGAGGTCGTCGACCAGGGTGTGGATGTCGGCCATGGCGGCGACGTCCACACCGTTGGTCGGGTCCTCCAGGAAGCAAGCGACGGGTTCGGTCTCCAGCCACTTGCCGAGGAGGACCTTCTGCTGGTTGCCGCCGGACAGCGAGCCGACGGGCGGGTTGCCGGTGAGGGCGACGACGCCGTAGGTGTCGCGCACGGGCGCGGCGCGGCGGGCGAGGTGGGCGGCGCGGTGCAGCCGGCGCCGGGCGAAGCGGTCGCCGGCCAACATCAGGTTCTCGTCCACGGTCATGCCCTGGACGAGGCCGAGCGAGCGGCGGTCCCCGGTGACGCAGCGCAGGCCGCTGGCGAGGGAGGCGGGGATGCGCCCGAAGGGCACGCGCCTGCCGTCGACGTGGACCTCTCCGGCGTCGGGGCGCCGCCGTCCCGACAGCAGGTCGAACAGCCGGGACTGTGCGTCGCCGGCGGGTCCGAGCACGGCGACGATCTCGCCCTTGCGCACCTCGACGGTGAAGTCGCGGATGGCGCGGCCCTGGCTCAGTCCGCGGACGACGAGCCCGTGGTCGCTCTTGGGGGCGGGCCGTTCGGGGCGGGTGGAGACAACGTCCCGGCCGACCATGTTCCGCACCAGGGAGGCGGGGTCCAGGTCGGTGGCCGGTGCGCTGCGCACCAGGCCGCCGTCGCGCAGGACCGTGACCCGGTCGGCGATGGACATGACCTCGTCGATGTAGTGCGAGATGTAGACGACGGCGACGCCGTCGTCCCGCAGGGTCCGCACCAGGGCGCGGACCTGGCCAGCGTCCTTGGCGCTCAGACAGGCCGTCGGCTCGTCGAGAATCAGCACCTTCCCGCCCCGGCGGACCTCGCGGGCCACCTCGACCATGGTCTGCTCGGCGACCGTGAGCGAGCCCGCGATCCGGTCCACGTCGATGCAGATACCGAGCCCGCTCAGTGCGCCGTGGGCCTCGGAGCGGACCGCCTTCCAGCTCACGGCGCCACCGCGGGTCGGCAGGTCACCCAGCATGACGTTCTCGGCGACGGTGAGGCCCATGGCCAGTTCGCGACGCTGCGGTACCGAGGAGATGCCGAGCCTGCGGGCCTTGCGCACGGTCAGCCCAGGGTGCCGATGCCCGCCGACCTCGATGCTGCCTCCGTCGGGCTGATGGACGCCGCACAGGACCTGCACCAGCGTGGACTTGCCGGCTCCGTTCATGCCCATCAGGGCATGGATTTCACCGGGGTACAGGTCGAGGTCGACGCCTTGCAGCGCGGCCGCCCCGCCGAAGCTCTTGGTGACACCGCGTACGCGGACCACGGCCTCGGGCGTCGCCCCGGCCGGCGCCGTCGGGGTCCGGGGACTCACCGTCGTGCCTCCCTCGGCACCCGGGTCCGTCAGGCTGCTCACGGTCGTGCCCCGTCGGCGTCGGTGGCGACACGGCCGTAGCCGCGGACGTCCGGAAACGGGGGCTTCTTGTCGGCCTGGAGGTCCACCTGGAAGGTGTTCAGACACATGCCGAGCATGGTGAAGTTGCCGAGCGCGCCGATAGCGTCCACCAGCCCCTTGGGCCCGAAGTGCTCCAGCGCGGCGGCGAAGGTCTCGTCCGAGACGAAGTGCTCCTCCAAGATCTCCCGGCAGAACCGGTAGAACGCCTGGTCGGCCTCGTTGTCGAAGACCGCCTCGCGCTTCTCCGCTATGGCCTTGACGGCGGCCTCCGGGATCCCGGCCTCGATCGCCTGGTGCACGTGCGCGTTCCACGAGTACTGGGCGTCCCAGTTGCGGGCCGCTATCAGGAGCGTCAGCTCTCGCAGGTGCTTCGGCAGGCTGCAGTCGAAGCGGGCGAAGGCGCCGAGGGACTCGGCCCGCTCGCACATCTCCGCGCTGTGCAGCCACACCCGGAAGGGGCCGCGGACCGCGCCACGGCGGCCGGCGATACGGGCGGCCAGCTCCTGCTGCCGCTGGTCCATTTCCTCTTCGGTGAGAACGGGGAGCCTCATCTGGCCGATACCTGCCTTTTCTTTCCGGCGCGTTGCCGCAACGGGTCGAAAGCCGTGCGGTGACAGGTGACGGTACAGCCGGGCGGAAGATGCTCACCCCTCCCGGAGTGCAACGTAAACCTGCACGCCAGAGGGCACCGCTTCACGACGGCGAGACCTAACGTCGCTCGACGCAACACGTCGCAACGGAGAGGAAACCCCGGATGACCACCATCATCAAGGCCGCGTCCGTGCCCCTGCTCGACCGGGGCGGCTCGGTCGTGACGACGCCGTTGATCACCACGCCGTCCGCGGGCGGGGAGAACCGCATCACCAGCGGCATGAGCGTGTATCCGGTGGGCTCCGGGGCGCCGATGCACTCGCACAACTGCGACGAGCACGTGACGGTCCTCGACGGCGAGGCGGAGGTGTGGGTCGATGGCGAGGTGACGCGGCTGGAGCGGTTCGACACGACGTACATCCCCGCCCCGATCCCCCACCTGTTCCGCAACGTCGGCGAGACGCCCCTGCGCATCCTGTGGGTGTACTCCTCGGGCCACGTGACCCGGACGTTCACCGAGACCGGCAGAACGGTGGAGCATCTGTCGGACGAGGACCAGATGGGCCGAGACTGAGCCCGGACCGCGACCGAGCGTGATCTCCCATCGGCTGACGTCTCCGTTCGCCGGCGGCAGCCGCATCCCGCCACCTCTCAATGGCGGGAGGTGACGAGCGCCGTTCACATGCCGGCAATCCCGTCGACTCGGCCGTCGGCGACTCCTGGACTGCCCGTGAACGTCTGGGAGCTGTCACGCGCCAGGTGGAACCGTGCACGATTACCTTGCGTTTTCGGGAGGGTGCATACCCTTCATACGGCTATACCGTCTGCGCCGTCGCGTTGCTGCAGCAGCCGCGGCCACCGCGCGCGTACACCGCTTCCGGAACGCGGGCGTGAACGGACCCACATGGACGCTCCTCCATATCGCCCAGGAAAGGCGGCCCAGCCATGCCTACGCCCTCGCGCCGCCGAAGAGCCACGCGAGTTCTGCTCCTCGGCATCGGCCTGCTGCTCAGCGGTTGCGGCCTGTACCCGGACGACTCCGATTCCGCGGACGACGGCCCGCTCACCCTCGGATTCGTTAATGGCGGCGACAGCCAGTTCCACACCTGCCTCCAGCGGTCCGTGGAGGTCACCGCCAAGAACAACTTCGCGAGGCTGGTCACCGCCAACTCCAATCAGGACGCCGCCACCGAGCTGGCCAACATCGAGGAGATGATCAAGCGAGAGGTCGACGCGATCATCCTGCAGACCGTGGACACGGATGCACTGAAGCACGACATCGAGAAAGCCAGGAGCGCGGACATCCCCGTCTTCCTGACCTCCGTGAGTACGAACCCGGATGACATCCTGGGCGCGGTCATCGTCGATCTGGAGGCCGTCGGGCAGCTGGACGCCCAGTGGGTCGCCGACGACGCGGCGGGCCGGGACGTGCAAGTCGGTGTCATCTCGGGAGCGCCCGGCGCCGCCTCAGACCTGCTCGTCGGCGGCTTCACCGAAGCCCTGCCCGCAAACGCCGAGGTAGTCGCCGACCAGCCCGGCATGTTCGACGCCGACAACGCCGGAAAGGTCGCCGCCATCATGGTCCGGGCCCACCCCGACCTGGACTACGCCTTCGTCGCCAATGAGCAGATGGCCTTCGCAGCCCGCAAGGCCTTCGACACGGCCGGAGCCGACAAGGTCAGGATAGTGACGGTCAATGGCACGGACGAAGCCCTCGCCGCGCTGAAGGACGGACGCTTCTCCGCGACGGTGTCCAACTCGGCCGGGAACACCGGTGAATTGGCCGTCCGCAACACCATCGCCCTGCTGCGCGACAGGACAGCGGAGAAGATCGACCACACACCCATCCGCCTGGTCACGAAGGCCGACGCGGACACGGCGCCGCTGTACTGCCCCGCCGACTACTGATCCGGTGCGGCCGCCTGCAGACCCACTGCACGCCAGGTGCGAAAGCCAGCGATCAGATGGCGGCCTGGTGCAGACCCAGTCGGGGTGCGGCTTTCAGTAGTCTGCCGCCGTTACGGCTTCCTGCGATTCACCGCCCGGTGACACGTGACGACCCGGCTGATTCCGTAGAGGTACTCGCACAGGTCCGCAGACCCGCATCCGCTGGGCCTGCCGCCCCTCGGCCCCCTGACGAGTGGGCGGGCCAAACAGTCCTCTTGGCCGGCGCCGTCTTCGCGACCTGCTTGGTCGGCATCTCGTGCACGTCTGCGTGCCTGCCGGCGCTGTGTGCCTCCTTGGCCTTGGCCACGGACTCGTTCAGCGCGGCCATCAGGTCGACCAGCTGGCCCGTGTCGCGGTACTCGGCGCTGTCGAGGTCGTCGCGAGTCATGGTGTCCATCAGCGCAAGAGCCCGGTCGGTCTCCTCGTCGGACCCATCGACCGACGGCGGGATCAGCGACGACGGGTCGCGAATCTCGTCGGGCCAGCGCATCGCGTGCAGGACGATCACGTCGTCCCTCACCCTTCACGAGCCCCGTGCCCGCTCAACCTGATCCAGCTCTGGGCAGGCGGAGCGTTTCGTGGTGGGGTACTTCTTCTCCGGCTCTTTCCCCTCCGCACGGTTCCACCTCGGGCTGTTCGACCCCAGCGCCGGCGACCCCAGCCCGTGCGGTGTCGCCGTCTTCGGCGTGCCGGTCAGGGCGGCCGTGTTGTCCCGGCAAATCGGCGTGCTCGACACCCCGGCTGTCCTGTCCCTTATGCGAGCGGGTCACCGGCCTTTTGGACGACCCTGGCGATCCAGGTCATGGCCTCGGGAACGTCGTAGTTTCCGGCATGCGGCTGGTTCCAGGCGAGCCGGTAGTCCAGGTCCTCGACCTCCTGGTCCGAGGCGAGTGCGCGGTCGAGGTTGACCGCGACGGTGAAGGCGGTGTCCCGGTCGCGGGTGCCGTGGCGGACGTACCAGTGCGGCGCCGTGGCGGCATCGGTGCCGATGAAGTCCATCGGGTTGATGAGGTGGACCTGGTCGTCAACGGTAGTGCCCTTCCGCGCGGTGTACTGCTTCCAGGTCAACCCGGTGTCATCCAGACCGCTGCCGTCGCCGGGCACGTTGTTGTGGTCCCAGCTGAACTCGGTGTAGTTCATGTACGTTCCGGTCGGCGGGCCGAAGAGGTTGGTCTCGGTGCGGCTGGTGGTGTTCCCGTCGACGCCCACGGCGTCGAAGGCAGGGGTCGTCTTGAGTGCGGCTTGGGTGGCGACGAAGGCGAGATACTTCGCCATGTCGACGGAGCGCACCGTGCGGGTGGCGGTGTCAACGTCGATCCAGTCATTGACGTATGACTTGGTGGTGCCCCCTGCGGTGATCTGGAAGATGCCGCCCAGAGGCGGGATGGTGTGGGCGGGGTCCGCCTTCAGGTAGGTCTCGGCGGAGCGGATGACCTCCTTCCTGATGGTGTCGAGCATGGTTGCTGCGGTGAGGCGGGAGCCGTCGGGGTTGCGCAGCCCGAGGTTCTTCTCGTAGGCCGCGAACCGGGCCGCTATCTCTGCGGCTTCCTCGGGCGAGGGGTTCTGTCCGGTGGTGTCGCGGGTGTCAAGGACGTTGTAGAGCCACTCGTATGCCGTGTCGGCGTTGCCGAGGTCGGTGATGGGGCAGTATGCGTTGACGGCGAAGACGTCGTCGTGCAGGGTGCTGCGCCCCTTGGCGTCGATGCCGGCGGCGCCGATCGCGGCGAGGTATGGGGTGTACTCCCCGCTGTTGCCGGAAGCGCCCAGGATCGACGCCAGCGCGCCGCCGCCACTGGTGCCGTTGACGACGATCCGCTCCGCGCTGCCGGGCATCGCGGTGTCGTTGAGACGTAGGTAGCGCACGGCGGCCTTGGCGTCGACGACGGCGGCGGGTGCCTTGCCGGGGAACGAGCCGTCGGCACCGACCAGTCCGCGGCTGCGGTTGGCGATGTCGACGAAGACGTAACCCGCCTTCAGGGCGGCGCCGACGTTGCTCGCCTCACTGTTGTAGGAGGCGCCGGCGGTCACGCTCGCCCGTATGTAACTGGCCATCCAGCCGCTATTGTTCACTGCGAAGTAGATCGGTGCCCGCTGGTCGCCGAAGGCGCTCTCGGGGACGAACACGTTCATGCTCTGGTAGCCGCAGGCGGTGTTGGGGATGGTGGTGCTGCCCCCGCCCGGACCACTGGGCTGCTGCGCCGCTGCGGCGACCGGGTTCGCGACGTAACAGATCTCCTTGTACCAGCGCACGTCCATCGGACGGCCGTCGACGGTTACGGTGATCGTCGTGTAGGCGGAGGAGTCGAAAGCGAGCGCCGCGTCCTGGGGGTCTGCGGCATGGCCACGGCTTTGTGCAGGGGCGGCCGCCGCGACAGAGGCCGGCACTGCGACGAACGTGAGGAGGAGGGAACCCGCGAGCGCCATACCTCTGCGGAGGCGTTTGCGGGTCACGGGGCGTTCCGCCCGCACGCTCGGCCGGTGGGTGAGTGCGTCTCGTCGGTGGAGCGCGGTCAACCTCTGCATGGGTCCCCCTCATCGAGCACCAGATGCTTCGCGGATGCCTCGGTATTAAGGCGTGATGCACGCTACAAGACTGTTAACAATATGCCTAGCATTATCGCAAACAACTTGTTCGGACGCGGACGAGCCAGGAACCGGCCACCGCAGGCACCGACACGACACCGACACGACACCGACACGACGGTGGACATCCGCAACACACGTATTGCTCGCCGACGTCGGCGGTCCACCGAGCGTGGCGGCGGCGCCAAGGGCACCGGCTCCCTTTTCCTGCACCGCAAGACGACACGGTCGGCCACCAACCGTGACCCACCCCGCCCTCCGGAGTGAGAACAGAATCGTTGACAATTCTGTTCGCCTAGATTTAGCGTCGACAGGCACTCACTCAGGGAGGGCAGATGCCGAAGGAAGCCCGTCCAGGCTCCGGAGAGCAGGCCAAGCAGTACGCGCTCGAGCGGCTCAGGAAGGCGATCCTGCAGGGCGAGATGGCGCCGGCCCAACGGCTGGTGGAGAACGAGCTTGCCGAGAGCTACGGCGTCACGCGTGCCAGCATGCGTGCCGCTCTGCTGGATCTGACGTCCGAGGGGCTGGTCGAGCGGATCCGCAACCGCGGTTCGCGGGTGCGGGTGGTGACGGTCGAGGAAGCCGTGGAGATCACGGAGTGCCGGATGGCGCTCGAAGGGCTGTGCGCGGCCAAGGCGGCAACCGAGGCCACCGACGCGCAGCTCGACGAGCTGACCGACCTGGGCAAAGCCATGTCCAAGGCGGTCACCGACGGCGATCCGGTCACCTACTCCGAACTCAACCATGACCTCCATGCCCTGATCCGGGACATGTCCGGCCAGCACACGGCCGTCGGTCTCCTGGAGCGGCTCAACGCCCAGCTGGTGCGCCACCGTTTCCAGCTGGCGCTGCGGCCGGGCCGTCCGCAGCAGTCCCTGAGTGAGCACCTGGCCCTGATCAAAGCGATCAGGGCCAGGGATCCGCAAGCGGCCGAGACGGCCGTTCGCGCCCACCTCAGCAGCGTGATCGACGCCCTGCGCGCCGACTGAGACACGCTCCTGGGGCGGGCGCGGCACTGTCACCAAGGAGAATCAGCATGACCCACGGCAACGGCGCACCCGCCGACACTCCGCCCCGATCGACTCTCGTCGTCACCGCGCACGCCGGGGACTTCGTGTGGCGGGCGGGTGGCGCCATCGCCCTGGCCGCCTCGCGGGGCGAGAAAGTCACCATTGCGTGCCTGACCTTCGGCGAGCGCGGCGAGTCGGCGAAGGCGTGGCGGGAGGGGAAGAAGCTCGAAGAGATCAAAGCGATCCGCCGCGAGGAGGCCGAGCGCGCTGCCGCGACGCTCGGCGCCGAGGTCCGCTTCTTCGACGCCGGAGACTATCCGCTCGTCGCCACGGCCGGGCTGACCGACCAACTCGTTGCCGTCTACCGGGAGACGCAGCCCGACGTCGTGCTCACCCACCCGGTCGAGGACCCGTACAACGGCGACCACCCGGCCGCCAACCGCATGGCCCTGGAGGCCCGCGTCCTCGCCCAGGCCATCGGCTATCCGGGCGAGGGCCAGATCATCGGAGCCCCGCCCGTCTTCTACTTCGAGCCGCACCAGCCCGAGATGAGCGGCTTCAGGCCCGAGGTCCTCCTCGACATCACCGAGGTGTGGGAGACCAAGCGCAAGGCCATGGAGTGCCTCGGCGCCCAGCAGCACCTGTGGGACTACTACACCGATCTGGCCGTCCGCCGCGGTGTCCAGCTCAAGCGCAACGCCGGCCCCAACCTGGGGCTGGCGCACCGGACCATGGCCGAGGCGTACATGCGGCCCTACCCGCAGATCGCGAAGGAGCTCGCCTGATGCCCGGCGTGATCGTCACCAACCCGCCCAAGGCCGAGACGAAGGAGGTCGAGTTGCTCGCCGGCTATGGAACGGCCACCGTCGGCGAGGCCATGGGCCGCACCGGTTTCCTCGGCACGCATCTGCGGCCGATTCAGCAAGGTGTGCGTGTCGCGGGCACCGCTGTCACGGTGCTGTGCTGGCCCGGCGACAACCTCATGATCCACGCGGCGGTCGAGCAGTGCGGTGAGGGCGACATCCTCGTCGTCACCACCACCTCGCCGTGCGCGGACGGCCTGTTCGGCGAGTTGTTCGCCACGGCCCTCGCCCGTCGTGGGGTGCGTGGCGTCGTCCTGAACACTGGTATCCGCGACACGGCCGAACTGCGCGCGATGGGCTTCCCCGCATGGTCCGCCGCCGTCAGTCCGCAGGGCACGGTCAAGGCGACCGGCGGCAGCGTGAACGTACCGATCGTGATCGGTGGCCAGGTGATCCGCCCCGGTGACGTAATCGTCGCCGACGACGACGGCGTGGTGGTCGTCCCGCGCGAGCGCGCCCGCGACACCGCCGAGGCGTCCGAGGCCCGCGAGCGGAAGGAGTCCGCGGCCCGCGCCGCCTTTCAGGAGGGGCAGCTGGGCCTGGACCGCTACGGGCTGCGGGAGACGCTCACGAGGCTCGGGGTGACCTACCGCTCGCATGAGGAGGCCGAGTCGTGACCGGCCCCGCGGAGGTCCGCTGCATGCTGATGCGCGGCGGCACCTCCAAGGGCGCCTACTTCCTGGCCGACGACCTGCCCACTGAACACAGAGTCCGCGACGAGCTGTTGTTGCGGGTCATGGGCAGCCCGGACCCGCGCCAGATCGACGGCCTCGGCGGCGCCCACCCGCTCACGAGCAAGGTCGCCGTGGTGTCCCCGTCGGCCGACCCTAAGGCCGATGTCGACTACCTCTTCCTCCAAGTCGCCGTTGACGAAGCAGAGGTCTCGGAGCGCCAGAACTGCGGCAACCTGCTCGCAGGGGTCGGACCGTTCGCCGTCGAGCGCGGACTCGTACGAGCAGGCAGCAGCGAGACGTCCGTGCGCATCCGCATGGTGAACTCCGATGACTTCGCCACGGCGACGTTCCCGACCCCTGACGGCCGCGTCGACTACAGCGGCGACACGCAGATCTCCGGAGTTCCCGGGAGCGCCGCTGCCGTCGTCATCGAGTTCCCACCGGGCAAGGCAGAGCTGCTGCCCACGGGGAAAGCGCGCGACACGGTCGCCGGCATCGAGGTCACGTGCGTCGACAACGGGATGCCGACCGTCCTGATCCCGGCTGAGGCCCTCGAGGTCACCGGTCAGGAGGACCCGAAGGACCTGGAGAGCAACCGGGAACTGACCGCCCGACTCCAGGAGATCCGGCTGGCAGCCGGGCATCTGATGGGACTCGGCGACGTCACCGGAGCCACCGTCCCCAAGCTCACCCTGCTCCTTGCGCCCCGCCACGGCGGCGCCGTCAGCACCCGCACCTTCATCCCCGCCCGCGTCCACACCTCCATCGGCGTCCTGGGCGCCGCGAGCGTGGCGGCCGGGCTGCGGATCCATGGAAGTGTCGCGCACGGTATAGCCGTCCTCCCTGATGAGGGCGATCGGCTGCGCATCGAGCATCCCAGCGGATTCACGGACATCGAGAGCAGCATCGATTGCGTCCCCGAGGGCGGCCTGAGGGCACGTCGCACCGCCGTCGTTCGCACTGCTCGCAAGATCTTCGATGGCTCCGTCTTCCCCGTACCACCCACAGGAGGTCGCTCATGACCCCGCCTCTCGGCGACATCGCCCACATCGGCCACGCCCAGCTGTTCACCCCGGACCTGGACGCCTCCGTCGGCTTCTTCACCGACTACCTGGGCCTGACCGTCAACGGACAGGACGGCGACACTGTCTACCTGCGGACCTTCGACGACTACGAGCAGTACAGCCTCGTCCTCACCGCCCGCGACCAGCCCGGCCTCGGCCGTCTCGCTCTGCGGACCTCCAGCGAGGAGGCGCTCCAGCGCCGGGTGCGGGCCATCGAGGCGGCGGGCGGCACGGGAAAGTGGGCCGAGGACGAGCCCGGTCTCGGCCGGCTCTACGTCACCACCGACCCGGACGGCCACGAACACGCCCTGTACTGGGAGAGTGAGCACTACCAAGCCCCGGAGGAGCTGCAGCCGGCGCTGAAGAACCAGCCGCAGGCCAAGCCCAACAGGGGCGTGGGAGTGCGCCGCCTGGACCACATCAACTTCCTCGCCGCCGACGTCCTCGCCAACGCCGAGTGGCAGGGACAACTCCTCGGCGCCCGCCCCACCGAGCAGATCCGGCTCGACTCCGGCAAGATCGCGGCACGCTGGCTGACCTTTACGAACAAGTCGTACGACGTCGTCTACACGGAGGACTGGACCGGCAGTGAGGGCCGGCTGCACCACATCGCCTTCGCGACCGACACCCGCGAGGACATCTTGCGCGCCGCCGACCTCGCCATCGACACCGGTGTCTTCATCGAGACGGGACCGCACAAGCACGCCATCCAGCAGACGTTCTTCCTCTACGTCTACGAGCCCGGCGGCAACCGCATCGAACTCTGCAACCCGCTCACCCGCCTCGTCCTCGCCCCCGACTGGCCGCTGATCACCTGGACCGAGAAGGAGCGCAGGAAGGGTCAGGCATGGGGCCTGCAGACCATCGAATCCTTCCACACGCACGGCACGCCGCCCGTGCGGCCCTGATCTGATCTGTCTCTTACGGTCCCGGGGGACGGCCCGCCTGACCCCGGGGCCGAATTGTTGCTTAGATTGTTAACAAAAGTGTTGACGTAGCGGGAATGGCTTCTTAACGTCTACGCCACAGCGAGCTCGAGGCTCCCCCCGCGCGGAGTCCGCAGCTCAGGGGCATGCTCCGTCCGTCCTCCCCACCGGCCGCGCGAGCCGCACCGGCCCCACCGCCCTTGCAGCCAGGGACCAGGGCCCTGTCCTGACGTCCCGCACGAGAGGAAACAACGATGTCCTCCTCCGCCACCTCCCCGCTCGCCCAGGCGACCGGGACAGCGGCCCGCCGCAGCCGCACCGCCGTCATCGCCCTGTGCTGGGGACTCGTCCTCCTCGACGGCATCGACACGTTCATCTACGGCTCCGTGCTCCCGAAGATGCTCGGCGGCCACAGCCTCGACCTCACCCCGGACACCGCGGGCACGATCGGCAGTTACGCCAACTTCGGCATGCTGCTCGGCACGATCCTGGCCGGCATGGCCTCGAACTGGATCGGCCGCCGCGTCACCGTCTTCGTCAGCGTCGTGATCTTCACCCTTGCGACGCTGGGCACCGGATGGTCGCAGTCCTCGGGCCAGTTCGGCTTCTTCCGGTTCGTGTGCGGCTTCGGCCTCGGCGCACTGCTGCCGATCGCGATCTCGTACGGCATGGAGTTCACCAGCCGCGGCCGTCGCGCCCTCGCCACCGGCGTCATCATGACCGCTCACCAGACCGGTGGCGCCCTGGCCCCGCTGATCGCGCTCTGGCTGGTCGACGACCACGGCTGGCGCTGGGCCTTCCTGGCCTCCGCGATACCCGCCCTGATCCTGCTCCCGGTCGCCTTCAAGCTGCTGCCCGAGTCGCCCACCAACCTGCTCACCCGCGGCCGGCGTGCCGACGCCGAGCTGCTCGCCGCCGACTACGGCACCGAACTGGCCGAGCCCAAGGCGAACCACGGCGACAAGCTGGACGCTCTGAAGAACCTGTTCCGGCACGGCCAGTGGTCCACCACCCTGTGCTTCTGGCTGACCTCCTTCGCGGGTCTGCTCCTGGTCTACGGAGTCGGCCAGTGGCTGCCCAAGATCATGGTCGACCTCGGTTACGACACCGGCGACTCACTGCTCTTCTCGACGTTCCTGAACGTCGGCGGCATCTGCGGCATGCTGATCGCCGGCCGCACCGCCGACCGCATCGGCCCACGCAAGGTCGTCATCGCCTGGTTCGTCCTGACCGCCGTCTTCGTCTACCTCATGGGCGTCAAGATGTCGGTCGGCGTCCTGTACGCGGTGGTCTTCTTCGCCGGACTGCTGCTCTTCTCCGGCCAGACCATGGTCTACGCAACGGTCGGCACCCACCACAACGACGAGGACCGCCCCACCGCCCTCGGCTGGGTCTCCGGCATGGGCCGCTTCGGCGCCATCTTCGGCCCCTGGATCGGCGGCGCCCTCATCGAGGCAGGCAACGCCGACATCGGCTTCACCATGTACGCCTGCGCCGCACTCTTCGGCGCGCTCATGATGACCGCGGCCGCCCTCACCATCAAGACACGCACGGCCGCCAAGGTCTGACCGCAGACAGACGGAAAAGACCCTCCAGCGCCGGCGGGCTGATGAGGCGTCGCGCACCGTGTGGCCATGTTGATCGGGCCGCGAGCAGTCTACGCAAGACGCTCGGCTGAGAAATCCCAGCCGAGCGTCTTGCGTAGGCGACCAATGAGTCCGATGTGAACGGCGTCGAGGCTCTCCCGCTGTGGAGGGGCAAGCCGGTGTCTTTGCCGGAGGCACTACCGCAACAGGCTGTTGGTGTTCTCGTTCGAGCCACGCTGCCCGGGTCATCCAACAAGTGGTGCCCGCACCAGCAGGGGGAACCTGTGTCGAAGTCCCTCACCGCCCGCCGCCTGACCGCCGCCGCCCTCACGGTCGGCGCGCTGACCGCGGCCCTCGCGGTGCCGGCCACCGCCGCCGACCACGACCACCGGGCGCAGCGTCCGAACGTGGAGATCAGCGACGTCCAGTACAACCCCCCGGGCCGGGACGACCGCTCCAACCGCTCCCTGAACAAGGAATGGGTGGAGATCACGAACAACAGCCGCCGCTCCGTCAACCTCGACGGCTGGACCCTGCGCGACGAGGACGGCCACCGCTACACCTTCGACCACTACCGCCTGGACGGCCGCTCCACCGTCCGCGTCCACGCCGGCCGAGGCCGCGACACCGACACCGACCTCTACCAGGACCGCCGCAACTACGTCTGGGACAACCACTCCGACACCGCCACCCTCCGCAACGACCACGGCCGCTTCATCGACGAGACGTCCTGGGGCGGCAACCGCCACGACGGCCGCCACTGATAGCCCACCGGCGGTGCCGGTGAACCCCACCAGCACCGCCACCGCACCGTGCGGCACACCCTCCCCTACTGCAGGGACGGCGTGCCGCACGGCTGCGAAGCGGCATGACGCTGATGGCGACGATGACGCGGTCCAGGCGGTGCGTCTCAGCCGCGGTCAGCTTCGCCAGCTGGCTCAGTGCGGGCTCCACCAGGACGACCTGCCGGCGCGGTGCGTGCTCAGGCGACACGGGGCTGCTCGCCAGGCGGTCATGGGCGGGTAGTCCGATGCGGGCCAACCACGCCCGACAGCTGCGCCACGATGGCAGCTTCGGTCACGTGCCCAGTTTGGCTGTCACTGGTGCCTTGAGGGGGTGAGCTCCTCGGTCTGCTCGATGGTGGGGGTGTGCTGTGCGACGATGCGCGAGCTGCGCGGCCGGGTGTGCAGGGCGAGGGCGGTGAGGGGCAGCACGGTGCATGCCGCGATGACGGCGCCAACGACAAGGGGTCCGGTCGGTCCTGCGGAGTCGAGGGCCAGGCCGGCGACCGCCGAGCCGCCGGCGATGCCGACGTTGAACGCGGACGTGGTCAGGCCGGAGGTGAGGGTGGGGGCGTCACCGGCAAAGCGGACGGCGAGAGCGGTGACCACGGGGTTGACCGTGAAGCCAGTCCAGCCCATGAGCAGGACGAGCGCGGTGGCCGTGACCGCGTCGGTGGACAGCGGGATCAGCAGGAGCAGGACAAGCGCGGTGAGCGCGGCCGCGGTGAGGGTGATGGCCATCGGGCGGCGTTCGCCGAGGCGGCCGCCGGTGGTGGTGCCGGCCAGCGCGCCGACGCCGAAGGCGATGAGCACGAAGGGGACGGCGCCTTCCGGGATCCCGGCGCGC
The DNA here is from genome assembly GCF_044765825.1 of Streptomyces flaveolus. NCBI lineage: Bacteria > Bacillati > Actinomycetota > Actinomycetes > Kitasatosporales > Streptomycetaceae > Streptomyces > Streptomyces flaveolus. The sequence goes on from NZ_JBIWKU010000009.1 coordinate 119,933, forward strand.
TCAGTGAGCAGCGGGGTGATGTAGGTGTACGTGGCCATGACCCCGCCCATGATCAGCATGGCGGAGCTCAGCGCGAGCCATAGGCGGCCCTGCCGCAGGGCTTTGAACTCGCCGCGCAGGGAGACGGTCGCACCGCGTTCCTGGGCGGGGATGAAGCGGCCGATGAAGGCCGCGGCGAGGGCGGACAGGATGGCCAGGGCCCAGATGGGGCCGCGCCAGCCGATGTACTGGCCGACGAAAGATCCGGCGGGGACGCCGATGACGTTGGCCAGGGTCAGTCCCCCGATCATGAGCCCGGTGGCGCGGGTCACCGCGGCAGGTCCGGCGGCGGCGTTGGCGATGACCATGCCGATGGCCCAGAAGGCGCCGGTGGCCAGCGCGGTGACGACGCGGGCGGCGAGGACGATGGTGAAGGAGCCGCTGAGGGCGGCGGCGACGTGACCGAGGCTGAACACGGCGAGCGCCAGGATCAGGGTCTGGCGCTGGGGCAGTCGGAGGGTGGCTATCGCCATCGTCGGGGAGCCGATGATCATGCCGAGGGCGAATGCGGTGATCAGGAGTCCGGCGTGGGAGACGCTGACGCCGAAGTCACCTGCGATCTCGGGCAGCAGCCCGGCGACGACGAACTCGGTCGTCCCCATGAGGAAGGTGCCGGCGGCGAGCACCCAGACGACGAACGGGAGCGTGCCGGTCCGCGAGGCGGACGGGGTGGAGGGCATGGGCGGGTTCTTTCCTTGCAGCAGGTGTGAGGCGGTGCGGCGCGTTGGCGCAGCCGGGTGGTTCAGAACTAGGCGGGGGCGTCCTGCGGGACGATCTCGTCCGCACGGTCCGTGGGGACTTGCTGGGCGACGACGCGTGCGTCGGTGCGGGTGCCGCGTAGGGCGAGCGCAATGAGGGGCAGCAGAGTGAGGGCGGCGAAGACGGCGCCGACCAGAGCAGGTCCGGTCAGGCCGAGGGAGGAGCCGAGGGCCACGCCGGCAATGGCCGAGCCGGCTGCGACGCCGGTCTCGTAGACGGAGGTGGTCAGCGCGGCAGTGAGGGTAGGGGCGTCGCCGGCGAAGCGGACGGCCAGGGAGGTGACGATGGGGTTCAGGGTGAAGCCGGTCATCGCCATGAGGGCCACCAGGACGATGGTGGGCGCCGCGCTGGTGGACAGCGGGATCAGCAGGGCGAGGGCCAGGGCGGTGGCTGCGGCGCCGGTGATCGTGGTGGTCATAGGGCGCCGGTCGCCCATGCGTCCGCCAATGGTGGTGCCGGCCACGGCGCCGACTCCGTATGCGACCAGGACCAGCGGGACCGCGTTCACCGGGATGCCGGCGCGGTCGGTCAGCAGCGGGGTGATGTAGGTGTAGGCGGCCAGGACACCGCCCATGATCATGACGGCTGCGATGAGCGCGAGCCACAACCGGGTGTTGCGCAGGGCGCTGATCTCGGCGCGCATCGACACCTGTGCGTTCTGTCCGGTGGCGGGCAGGAAGCGGCCGATGACCGCTGCGGCGAGAGCTGCCAGGACGGCGAGGGCCCAGAAGGGGCCGCGCCAGCCGATGAGCTGGCCCGCGAACGAGCCGAGGGGCACACCGATGACGTTGGACAGGGTCAACCCGCCCATGATCATCCCGACGGCTCGGGTCGACCGCTCGGGCCCTGCGGCGGCGGTCGCGAGGACGAAGCCGACCGCATAGAACGCGCCCGTGGCCAGTGCGGTCACGAAGCGGGCGGCGAGGATGACGGTGTAGGAGCTGCTGGCGGCTTCGACGACGTGCCCGGCGGCGAAGACCGCGAGGGACAGGATGACGGTCATGCGCTGCGGCACGCGCAGCGTGGCCAGCGCCATGGCGGGCCCGCCGATGATCATGCCGATCGCGAAGACGGTGATCATGAGGCCGGTGCGGGAGGTGCTGACGTCGAGGCCGGCGGCCATGTCCGGCAGCAGGCCGGCGATGACGAACTCGGTGGTTCCCATCAGGAACGCGGCGGCGGCGAGCACCCAGACGACGGCGGGCATTCTGCCGGGAGCGGTCGTGGAGGTGGAGGGCATGCGGGGAGATCTCTTTCGGACGAGACGCGCAGGGCACGGGGCTTGAGGAGGCGGGGCCCGGTCAGGCGGAGGCTTCGATGCGGATGCGCTTCGCTGCGGCGAGCCGGTCGATGTCGCCGCGGTCATTGAGGCGGCCGAGGATGACCAGGTTCGGGGAGTGATCGCCGTCGCGGTAGAAGAAGGCCAGGTTGCCCCAGGGCGCGTAGTAGGCGAGGTCGCCCGCCTTCGGGTTCGAGGCCGCGGGGGCGCCCGTGGTGTCGAGTTTGCGGGGCGGGTAGGCGATCCGCTCGGTCTGGTGGAAGTCCTCCATGTCCAGGGTGACCGGCAGGAGTTCTGTCAGGTCACGGGCGGCGGCGCTGTCGTTGAGGGTGGCCTCGACCTGGTGGCCGTCGATTGTCAGGCGGAGGTTCATCGGGGTGCTCCTGTCGGAAGGTTCGGACGCTGCCTCGCTGCCCGGTGGCGGGTGGCGCGCGGTGGAGGGCTCGGACGACGGCGTGGGCCGGCTCGTGATGCACGCCGCCGCAGCCAGGGCCAGGACGAGGGCCAGGGCGGGGGCCATACGGGCGATGGCGCTGGACACGGTCTGTCTCCTCGGGGCGGGTGGGCTGGGCGGTAAGGGCGGGTCTCCGTATGCCGCCTTATCCAGGAAACCGGCACGTCGCGGGGAGATCGAGTTACGGATGAGGGGTGTACTGGCAGTGCATCCCTGGCGCGGCCTGAGCGTCGGGATCACAGGAGGCGCGAAGCGCGTGCTCCTGACGTCGATGTGGAGGAGGGTGCGGGCATGAGCCGGATCCTGGTGACGGGTTCCGCCGACGGGCTCGGACGTGCGGCAGCGGATGCCCTGCTGTCCCGCGGCCACCGGGTGGTGGTGCACGCCCGCAACCCTGAACGGGCCAATGGCCCAGCGCACTCGACGAGGCTGCACCGCTCGATGCGGTCATCCACAACGCCGGTGTGTGGAGCGGTCCGGCCGTCACGCCCGTCAACGTCATCGCCCCGTACCTGCTCACCGCCCTGATGCCTACACCCGGCCGGCTGGTGTACCTGAGCAGCAGCTCGCACTACAGCGGACGGCCCGTCCTTCAGGGAATCGACTGGATGGGGCTCAGCTCTGGTTCCTACGCGGACAGCAAGCTGTACGTGACCGCCCTCGCGGCCATGGTGGCGCGGCTGCGGCCCGGCACACCGAGCAATGCCGTGGATCCGGGCTGGGTGCCGACGAAGATGGGAGGCCCGGGCGCGCCGGACCATCTGGAGCTCGGTCATCAGACCCAGGCATGGCTCGCAGCCAGCGATGACTCGCAGGCCCTGACAACGGGCAGGTACTGGTACCACCGGCAGCGGCAGCAGCCCCACCCGGCGGTGTACGACGAGGCGTTCCAGGACCGGCTCCGGCAGGTGCTCGCCGAGGAAACAGGGGTCGAGCTCAGCTGAACAGCCCGACTCGCACACGAAGACCACAGCCGTCCTCGCCAACCTGCGAGCTTGGCGGAAACGGCTGTCTCTTTGTGGTCTACCAGGCGTATGCCTCGGGGGCTTCGCCACCGGGGCTGGGCCAGATCTCGTCCAGCCGCTTCAGGACGTCGTCCGACAGGTGCACGTCGAGGGCCTTCTGGCCCGCCGCGAGCTGTTCGGGGGTGCGAGGGCCGGTAATCACGGAGGTGAGGACGGGGTTGTTCAGCAGCCAGGCCAGCGCCACGTCGGCGGGCTGTGCGCCGATCTCGGCGCACAGCTTCTCGTACGCCTCCAGCTGGGGCCGGTGGCGCTCGATGGTCTGCTGCATCTGCGCGGACGCGCGGCGCCCGTTCTCGATCTTCTTCAGGACTCCGCCGAGCAGTCCGCCGCCCAGCGGGCTCCAGGGGAGGAGTCCGATGCCGTAGTGGCGCAGGGCGGGGATGACCTCGAGTTCGATGGTGCGGGCGGTGAGGTTGTACAGGGACTGCTCACTGATCAGGCCCATGAAGTGGCGGGTGCGGGCCTCGCTCTGGGCGGTGGCGATCTGCCAGCCGGCGAAGTTGCTGCTGCCCACGTAGGTGATCTTGCCCTCGCGGACGAGTTGCTCCATGGCCTGCCAGATCTCCTCCCACGGGGTCGACCGGTCGATGTGGTGCATCTGGTAGAGGTCGATGTGGTCGGTCTGCAGGCGCCGCAGGCTGGCCTCGGCGGCGCGGCGGATCTTGTACGCGGACAGGTACTTGTCGTTCGGACCGAGGCCCATCGGCTGGTATAGCTTCGTGGCGAGCACGACCTTGTCGCGGCGTCCGCCGCCCTGGGCGAGCCAGCGGCCGATGATCTCCTCGGACAGGCCGTAGCCCTGCGGCATGTCGGGCCACTGCGGGCCTCCGTAGACGTCCGCGGTGTCGAACAGGTTGATACCCGCCTCCACCGCGGCGTCCATGACCGTGAAGCTGGTGGCCTCGTCGGTCGCGTCGCCGAAGTTCATCGTGCCCAGCGCGAGCCGGCTGACTCGCAGACCGCTGCGGCCGAGATGGGTGTACTGCATGGGTGAGAGGTCCTTTCTGTGGCGGCGCGGCCGGATGAGCAGGCCCCGCTCTGTGAACGGTGGAGGGCCGGCGGCGGCTGCACCGCGCGGTGGCCCGGCAGCTCTGGGGCCGTGTCTGCTCCGCCGTCGGGAGGGGTCAGGCGAAGGTGGCGGCGTCGATGACGAAGCGGTAGCGGACGTCGGAGGCAAGCACCCGCTCGTACGCCTCGTTGACCTGGTCGGCGGGGATCACTTCGATGTCGGCGCCGATCCCGTGCTCGGCGCAGAAGTCGAGCATCTCCTGGGTCAGGGCGACGCCGATCATGGAACCGGTGACGATGCGCCGGGCGCCCAGGAGGAAGCCGTTCACGGTCAGCGGTCCGGGGGCGGCGCCGACGTTGACCATGGCGCCGTCGATGGCCAGCAGGCCGAGGTAGGCGTTGGTGTCCAGGTCGGCGCTGACGGTGTTGATGATGACGTCGAAGCGACCGGCGAGGCTGGTGAAGGTGTCCGGGTCGGAGGTCGCGTAGTAGTGGTCGGCTCCCAGGCGCAGGCCGTCTTCCTGCTTCTTCAGTGACTGCGACAGCACCGTCACCTCGGCGCCAATGGCGTGAGCGATCTTGACGGCCATGTGGCCGAGACCGCCCAGGCCGACGACCGCCACCCGCTTGCCGGGGCCCGCGCCCCAGCGGCGCAGCGGCGCGTAGGTGGTAATGCCCGCGCACAGCAGCGGGGCGGCTGCTGCGGCGTCCAGGTTCTCGGGGACGGACAGGACGAAGTCGGCGTCCACGACAACGTGGGTGGAGTAGCCGCCCTGGGTGTGGGTGCCGTCGCGGTCGGCGCTCGCGTAGGTGAAGACCGTGCCGTTGGCGCAGTACTGCTCGTCGCCGCCGCGGCAGGCGGCGCACTCGCCGCAGGAGTTGACCATGCAGCCGACCCCGACGCGGTTGCCGGCCCGGTGCCGGGTGACGTCGGAGCCGACTTCTTTGACGGTCCCGACGATCTCGTGGCCGGGGACGACGGGGAAGGGCTGAGGGCCCCAGTCACCGTTGACAGTGTGGATGTCTGAGTGGCAGATACCGGCGTACTCGATGGCGATGAGGACGTCGTTCGGACCGACCGTGCGGCGCTCGATCGTGGTGGGAGCGAGCGGCTGGCCGGCGGCGGGGGCTGCGCAGGCGTTGACGCGCATGATGGAGGTCCTTGTCCAAGCGGTGGGGTGGGTCAGGCGGCGGCGGGGGCGGCTGCGTACTCCTGGTCGGTGACGGGGGTCAGCCAGTGCACGACGTCGTGGTCGGCGTCCGCCTCGTTGATGGCCAGGTGGACCATGAGGCGGTTAGGAGCAGCGCCGTGCCAGTGCTCCTCGTCCGCCACGAACAGGACGCGGTCACCGGGCCGGATGACCTCGATCGGGCCGCCGCGCCGCTGGCACAGGCCGACGCCCTCGGTGACGAAGACGGTCTGGCTCAGCGGGTGGCGGTGCCAGTGGGTGCGGGCGCCGGGCATGAAGTGCACGAGGTTGGCGCTGACGCGGGAGGGCTGCGGAGCCGCGGCAACGGCATCGATGTAAACGTCGCCGGTGAACCAGTCAGCGGGCCCCTTGACGGTGTCGACGGAGCTGCGGGTGATCTGCATGAAGGTGCCTTCGGTCGGGTGGGTCAGGGGGTGAGGAGGGTCTTGATGGCGCGGCGCTCGTCCATGGCCTTGTAGCCCTCGGCGACCTGGTCCAGAGGGAGGGTCAGGTCGAAGACCTTGCCGGGGTCGATCGCGCCGGTCAGGACGCGGTCGATGAGGTCGGGCAGGTAGCGGCGCACGGGCGCGGGGCCGCCGCGCAGGCCGACGTGGGAGAAGAAGAGTTCCTGGCCGTCGACGGAGACGTCGTGCGGGACGCCGACGAAGCCGACGCTGCCGCCGGGTCGTACGGAGTGCAGGGCCTGGCTCATGGCCTGGGCGGTGCCGACGCACTCCAGCACGCTGTCCGCGCCGATCCCGCCGGTCAGCTCCCTGATCCGGGCGACGCCCTCCTCGCCACGCTCGGCGACGATGTCGGTGGCACCGAACTCGCGCGCCAGCTTCTGCCGGGACGCGTGCCGGGACATCGCGATGATCCGCTCGGCGCCCATCTCCTTCGCCGCGATCACGGCACACAGGCCGACCGCGCCGTCACCGACGACGACCGCCGTCGAGCCGGGCCCGACCTCTGCGGCGTCCGCCGCCCACCATCCGGTGCCCAGTACGTCGGACACCGCCAGGAGCCCGGGCCAGAACTTCTCGTCCGGCACCCCGTCCGTAGCGACGAGGGTGCCCTGAGCGTTGGGGATCCGCACGTACTCGGCCTGGCAGGTCGACATGAACTCGCGGTTCAGGCAGTTCGACGGGAAGCCGTTGCGGCAGTTGGCGCAGGTGTTGTCCGAGGTCGCGAACGAGCCGACGACGAACTGGCCGGGCTTGACGGAGGTGACCTCGGAGCCGACCTCATCGACGAAGCCGACGTACTCGTGGCCCATCGGGTGGGCGTGCTCGGTCGGCTCGGCGCCCCGGTAGGGCCACAGGTCCGAGCCGCACACGCAGGTCACGGCGGTACGGATGATCGCGTCGGTGGGCTTGAGGATCTTCGGGTTGTCGAGGGTCTCGAAACGGATGTCGCCGGGGGCGTGGATCACTGCTCCGCGCATCAGAGTGGTTCCTTACATGCGGTACTCACGGGGGCGTGGTCCGGGCGGCCGTCGGTCGCCGCGGGCCAGGTCAGGCAGGCACCGGACACAGGGCGCAACTGCGCTGTTGCGGTTGCCAGCGGCGTCCCCCAGGGGCGTGTCCGCCGCTCAGGGGGTGCTGCCTGCTCTCCAGGAAACCGCCGTTCCGCGCACGCAGCGAGTTACCAGTGAGGGGTGTACTGGCAGTGCATCCCTTTCACGTCGGCCGCGTCGTACCGTCGAAGGCATGGACAACCGTGAGGAGGTCCGCGAGTTCCTCACCTCGCGGCGAGCGAAGATCAGCCCCGAGCAGGCAGGACTGCCTGCAGGATCCCGACGGCGTGTGCCCGGGCTGCGCCGCAGTGAGGTCGCTGCGCTGGCCGACATGAGCGTCGAGTACTACGCCAAGCTCGAGCGCGGCGATCTTGCCGGCGTCTCCCCTGCCGTCCTCGAGGCCGTCGCCCGCGTGCTGCAACTCGATGACGCCGAGCGCGCCCATCTGCTGAACTTGGCGCATGCCGCCGACGGCACTGACGTTCTCACCCGGCCCCGGCGCCGCCACACAAAGGGCCGACCGCAGGCCCACCGCAGTCTTCAGTGGACGCTCGACGCGATCACCGCCGGGCCCGCAGTCGTATGCAACGGCCGGATGGACATCCTCGCCTCGAACCCTCTGGCCCGAGCCTTCTACACGGATCTGTTCACGAACCCGGTCAACCAGCAAAACCTGGCGCACTTCCAGTTCCTCGACCCCGCCTCGCGCCGCTTCTACCCGGACTGGGACCTGTTCGCCGACATGGCCGTCGCCATGCTCCACGCACAGGCCGGCCGCACCCCGTACGACAAGGACCTGCACGACCTCGTCGGTGAACTGTCCACCCGCAGCGAGGAATTCCGCACCCGCTGGGGCGCGCACAACGTCCGCCGGCACGGCACCGGAACCAAGCGGTTCTACCACCCCGCCGTCGGCGAACTCACCCTCGCCTACGAATCCCTCGACCTGGCCGCCGACCCCGGCCTCCACATGACCGTCTACGCCGCCGAACCAGGCTCCCCCTCCGAAGAGGGACTGCGCCTGCTCGCCTCCCTCGCCGCCACTGAGGAGACCGCCGCGGACGTGCAGCCCACCACCGGTTGAGACACAACGACACACAACCCCGTGACAGCGCTCAGTCACGACAACGGTGATTGAGCGCCGTATCTGGCGCCGTCGCCAAGTTGTCGACGGCCCCCGTTCAACCCTCGAGGACCTGGAAGGGACTGCCGGTCGGGCGCCCCGCGCCAGAGACGACCCCACTTCAGAGCCCTGACGCGAGGAGGCCGGCCATCGGCCGGTGTCTCGGCGTGAATGACCGGCAGGACCAGTGACTGCTCACACGCCTGACTGCGATCATCGGCGGATGACGAAGGACGGGAACCAAGTGGCGCTTCGCCGACTGCTGAGCGACGTCACGGCCGGGCTGGGCGACCAGCACACGCACAAGACGCTGACGCAGGCCCTCGCCGACCTGGGCATGCCCCTGAGGCCGACGCATCCACTCCGTGACGAAGACCGGAGTGAGGGAGGCCAAGAGCGCGCCTATGTCGGCCGATTCGATCCCGGCCCAGATGAGGATGACCCCGACGACCAGCACCCCGAGGAAGGGCACCAGGCGCGTCTGGACCATCGAGTCTTCGTTGGCCATGTGCGTTCTCCTTGGAGACGGCGGTATGTCTGTTCAGGAGTCTGAAATGCCCATGTGGCGATACGGAAGTAGCCGGTGATGCCAGTCCTTGCATCGCAGGTAGACGCCCTGACGTGGCGCACCTTGAACGGCGCGTGGAGGCGAAGCATGCAGGTTCTCGCAGGAGGGGCTGCGGACGGTCGAGGTAACGAGGGGGCATCGCCACCCCGGTTTCACCCGACGTCGAGAGCCCCCGGCCTTCGAGGGGTAGGCCGGGGGCTACTTGCCCTGACAGGGCGGATACCAGCGCCTGCGGCTCCCAGTCCCACGCCGGCGAGAACGAGAACCGCAGGGCCCCGATGCACGCGTGTCACTCTGCCCAACGGACAGAACCCGTCGCAGTCACGGGGTCATCGCCTCCCGCCTCTAGAACGGCGGCCCATGCTCGTGCCGCGCTTGAGGGCGCAGGCAGGCCGTTTTCCGGTCAGCGCGCGGAGGCCCGGGCCGACGCGCAACAGAAGGACGGCCTCGATCCCCCGGCCGCACGCCACCCCGCCGCCCGCCCGTCCCTTCCCTTTCTTCTTTCCGGTCCGGGACCAGCGCAGGGGGTGTGCAGAGGGGGATGTCGGGCTCCGGGCCACGCCGGTACCGGCGTGGTGACCTGCTGGTTCGTCACTCAGCCGCGGGTAAGGCGGGAATCTCGTACATCGCAGCCCGCCGCCATCTCGCCGGGGCGGTCGGTCATCAGCAGGAGCTGCGGCCGCTGTTCGCCGTCTTGATCACCAGCACGCCGTGCCGCGAGGGTGCGACGGCTCGGACCTCACTGGGACTCGAGGTTCGAGCCGGTCTCCTGAAAGGGGGCCGGGACGTCGGTGCAGATCGACGGCGCCCGAACGGCTGCCCGGTGTTCCAACACCTCTTTCGCCGCTGTGAGTTCGGACGGTATGCGGTCGGCCTCCGTCTGGAGCTGCTCCGCTCACATCCGGGCGACTGCCTCCGGTTCCTCCAGCAGGCCCATCAGCCTGTCGCCCCTTTGGGGCAAGGGCAGGGTGGGGTAGCGGCAGGACTGGAGCAGGGCGATGGTCTGCCAGCGGGTGCGGGCCGGCGCGTCGTTCCAGGCGCACACCAGCTCCCAGTCGCTGAAATGGGCGCTGTTGTGGGGGTCCAGGCGAGCCCGTACCGCGGCCAGGGCGGCTCTCACCTCGGCTCCGCAGGACTCTGCGTCTCCGGTAGCCGCCCAGGCGAGGGCTCCGACCAGGCTCGCTGCCTGTGGGTCATGGGGGGACCCGATGTACAGCAGCCCCTGTCCCTGGCACCAGCCTCGTCGGGCGATCAGCAGGGCGCTTCGCTGGAAGATCGCGTCGTCGCCCGTCTGCTCCAGCGGCGGCGGAGTGGGGTCCGTTATGGCGTCGTACAGAGTCGTGCTCACCGGGTCGGTCTCCCTGTCCTGGCGGGTTGTCACGTCGGGTTCGGGTGGGGCGGCGGAACTGACCGCTGCGCTGTCGGCTCGGGGAAGTGAGTCGATCGGCGCAGCGGGTTCTACGAGGGGAGGTCGGGATGGGCGGGTTGGGTCACCGTGTGGTGTGGTCGGCCAGCTGTGGGTGCCGGCTCGTGGTGACCGCCGTCGCGGGGACCGGCTCGGGGCCGGAGGGCTGCTCGGGGGCGGGGGGCTGCTGTTCGGTGCGGCGGTGGCGGCCCCAGATACGGTCCCCGATCAGCAGCAGCGTGGCGGGCATGACCAGGCGGCGGATGACGACGGCGTCCAGGATGACCGCGGCGGCCAGGCTGATGCCGAGCTCCCGCACGATGCTGATCTGTGCGCTGGTGAAGGAGGCGAAGACCGCGACCATGATCGCTGCGGCGCCGTTGACGAGGCCGGCGGTTCGCGCGAGGCCACCGAGGACGGCCTCGCGGTGGGAGGCACCCCCCAGGTAGGTCTCCCGCATGCGGGAGATCATGATCACCATGTAGTCCATGCTGAGGCCGAACATCACGGCGAAGAGCATGAGCGGGGTGACGCTGTTGATGGAGTGGTCGGCGTTGCCGGTGAGCAGGGCGAGGAAGCCGAGGCTGGCGCCGACGACGGCGATGTTGAAGGCCAGGGCGAGCAGCGGAAGCAGGACCGAGCGGAAGGCGTAGAGCAGGATCAGGAAGCTGAGCAGGGCGACGGAGAGGACGACCAGGGGGGCCGAGCGCAGGACGAGGTCGTCGAAGTCGGAGCCGGTGGGGGTGGCGCCGGCAAGCTGGACGGTGACCTCGGGCTGGGTGCGGTCGTCGAGGTGGTCGCGCAGGTCGTCGACCAGGTGGTGGGCCGAGGAGCTGTCGGGGTCGGCGCTGGGGGTGATGATGACGCGGGTGACCAGGTTGTTGCCGTCCTGCGTCCACAGCTGGTCGAGTGCGGTGCGGGCGGTGGCGTCCAGGGAGGCGGGGTCGTCCAGGGACCGGGAGAAGGGCTCGACGGACTGGACCTTGTCGGCGCCGGGTGCGGACCGGGCGTAGGAGGCGATGTCGGTGGCGCTCTTGAGGAGGGCGTCGGACTGGTCACGGTCGGCGCTGAGCACGACCTGGATGGGGAACATCTCGCGGACGCCGATGTCCTGCTTGATGCGTTCCATGCCGGTGCGGGCGCTGTCGTCGGCGGGCAGGATGTCCGCGCTGGCGACGGGGACGCGCAGGGTCAGCTGGGCGGCGGGGGCGGCGAGTGCGGCGAAGGCGACCGCGAGGGCGGCCAGGACGAGGCCGGGTCGGCGGGTGAAGCGGTTGTCGGGGCGGGCGTCCTTGCCGGCCTTGCCGGGGGTGGTCGTCTCGGTGGTGTTCTTGCGGCGGCGCAGGGTGCCCCAGTTGATGCGGTGGCCCAGCAGGCTCAGCACGGCGGGCAGCAGTGTCACGGCAATGGCCACGGCGACCAGGGAGACGGCCACGCCGCCCAGCGCGATGCTGGTGAAGGACATGGCGCGGGGAATGAAGAGGGCCGAGAGGGCGACCACGACGGCCAGGCCGCTGAAGACCACGGAGTGGCCGACGGTGCGCATGGTGCGGTCCAAGGCGTCGGGCACGGTGTGGCCGTCGGCCAGTTCTTCGCGGAAGCGCTTGATGATGAAGAGCGAGTAGTCGACGGCGACGGCCAGGCCGACCATGCTCACGATGTTGGTGAAGAGGCTGTTGACGTCGGTGAACTGTGTCATCCCGTAGCCGATGGCCTGGGTGGCCATCAGGGTGACGCCCGCCATGAGGAGGGGGACGACCATCGCGGCCACGGAGCGGAAGACCAGCAGCAGCACGATGAAGAGCACCGGGAAGGCGATCATCTCGGCGCGGGTGACGTCCTCCTTGGAGTGCACGTTCAGCGCGTAGTCCAGGGCGGGGGCGCCGGTGACGTCGACTTCGACCTTGTCGCCGACGGCGTCGCGCACGTCGTCCTGGAGGTCGGGCACGAGGTTCTGGACGGTGGTGTTGTCGCTGGTGAAGCCCACCTGGAGGAAGGTGGTGCGGCCGTCCTTGGACAGCCACTCGGGGTGGGTGGTGCGGTCGGTGACGGTGGACACTCCTTCGCGCTGCACCGCCTTGCGGGCCTGTCCGATGGCGTCCTGGACGGCACCGTCCTTGCTGTGCAGGACGACCAGCAGGGAGTTGGGGGCTTCCTCGAAGGCACGTTCCAGGGTGCGCTGGGCCTTGACGGACTCGCCGCGGGGGTCGGAGAAGCCGCCGGTCTTCAGGGCTCCTTCGAGCTGGAGGGCGAAGGGGACGGCCAGGGCGAGCAGCAGCAGCCAGCCGGCGATCACGGCTTTGGGCCGCGCAGCGGCGAGGTGGGCGATTTTCTTCACTTCTACTCCTGGGGTTCCGGGGGTCCGTCCACCGCTTGTGGGAGCGGGCCGTACGACAGCAGCCAGACAGGCACATTTCGATGTTGGGACAACGATGATGCGTTATCGATGACCCATCATGCGTGATGCAACATCGATGACGCAACATCTTTGAAGGCGAATTTCTGTCGCCGTACCGGCCAGGAGCCTCAGCAGTGGCTGTGACTGCGCGGAAAACGGCAGCGCGTCAGAGCAGGATCTTGGAGAGGCCGGGTGCCGCCGCACGCCCGCCGGCGCTCGGGCGCATGGCGCGGAGCCTCACAAGTTCGCCGTGGTCGGCACGCAGGATGAGGCGGTACGGGGGACGGCTCTCCTGGCGCGCCACGGTGACCCAGCCCCGCCGGGCCCAGGCGTACAGGGTGATGTGCGGCATGGAGAGTTCCGCGGCCAGGTCCCTCAGCCACCACTCGTCGGCCGCCAGGCTCTCCTCGGGAGCCGGGGCGGGCCGACGGCGGGCCGGGGGGACGTTCTCGCGCAGCAGCCGGCGCACCGTGGTCAGGCTGATGGCATCGCTGCGGCCGGGGGCCATGGTGTAGCCCTCGTTCCGCAGCACCCGGGTGATGGTGGGGGCGGTGCAGCCCTGTTCGGCCAGGTCGGTGATGCGCGCGACGATCCGGACGTAGTGATGCTCCGGCGGGACGGCGGCCGGTGTCATGAGCGCTGTGACAGGCCCAGGGTGCCGACCTGTCCGCAACATGGCGTACATGGCCTGGTGCGCGGCGAGGAGTGGGCCTCGACGAGGCGGGAAACGGCGGGATTCAAGGTGGCGTCCTTCATCGTCCCTCTGTCACTCACTGCGTCGGTTGCCGGTACCGCGGAGGATCAACGCCTGTCGTTCGCCACAGCGCGATCGCCACGCTAAAACGTGCCCTGGTGCGCCGGGGGGACGGTTCCGCAACACGGCTTGAATCTGCCGCAGGGCCGCCGCGGGCCCTCTTCCGTCGCTGTGCGCATGGCCTGGGCTTTCGCCGCCGGGCCGGCATCGTGGTTTTACAGAATCGAGTCCTGTGTTGACCTGAAACAGCACGGCCGGGCGTGGCCCGGTCGCCCGTTCGGCTCAGTGCTGACGGGTGGCGTCGGCGGCGCTGTGGAAGGCCAGACAGACGTTGTGGCCGCCGAAGCCGAAGGAGTTGTTGAGGACGACGGCGGGGCCGGGGGCCAGCTCGCGCGGTTTGTCGCGGACGACGTCCAGGTCGACCCGCCCGTCGAGGGCGCCGACGTTGATGGTGGGCGGCGCGAGACGGTGGTGCAGGGCCAGGACCGCTGCCACCGACTCCACCGCCCCGGTCGCGCCCAGGAGGTGCCCGGTCATCGACTTGGTGGCAGAGATCGGTACCCGTTCGGCGTGGGAGCCCATCACCTGGCGCAGGGCGGCGAGTTCGGCGAGATCGCCCAGCGGCGTGGAGGTGGCGTGGGCGTTGACGTGCGTGACCTGTTGCGGGGAGCTGCCGGCGTCGGCGAGCGCCGCGCGCACGGCGCGGGTCACGTCACGGCCCTCGGGTTCGGGCTGGGCGATGTGGTGGGCGTCGGACGTCAGGCCGACGCCGGCCGCCTCGCCGTAGACGCGGGCGCCGCGGGAGCGGGCGTGCTCCTCTGATTCCAGGACGAGGATGCCGGCGCCCTCGCCCATCACGAAGCCGTCCCGGTCGCGGTCGTAGGGGCGGGAGGCGGCCTCGGGGTCGTCGTTGCGCCGCGACATGGCCCTCATGTTGGCGAAGGCCGTCATGATCAGGGGATGGATGGGGGCCTCGGTGCCTCCGGCGACCACGACGTCCGCCCGGCCGGAGCGGATCATCCCCATGGCGTGCCCCACCGCCTCGGCCCCCGAGGCACAGGCGGAAGCCGTCGTGTGGACGCCGGCCCGCGCGCCCAGTTCGAGGCCGACGTGCGCGGCCGGCCCGTTCGGCATGAACATCGGCACGGTGTGCGGGGAGACGCGGCGCGGTCCCTGCTCCCGCAGCACGTCGTGTGAGGCCAGCAGCGAGGTGAGGCCGCCCAGGCCCGAGGCGATGACGACACCGAGCCGGGTGGGGTCCACGTCCGGCCGGCCGGCGTCCTGCCAGGCCTCGCGGGCCGCGACGAGCGCGAACTGGGCCGAGCGGTCCGTCCGCCGGGCCAGGGTGTGGCCGAGGTGCGGGGCGGGTTCGCTCGCTGCCGGGCAGGCGAAGCGTACGGTGAGGTCGCTCGCCCACGGCTCGGTCAGGGCCCGGGCGCCGGAGCGCCCGGCCAGGAGGGACTGCCAGGTGGAGGCGGCGTCGCCGCCCAGCGGCGTGGTGGCTCCGAGCCCGGTGACAAGCACCTTGCGGCCGGCGTGCGTCATCGTGGGTCTCCTGGAGGTGGGGATCGCGAGGTTCGGCTGGTCTCTCGCCCGGATGCGCTCCGAGGGCGTGGAGGACCTGGCCGGACGGCCTGTCAGACGGCCTGGAAGATGCGGGCCATGATGTCCAGCACGGTGGTGAACTCCTGGGGCGCCGTGCCCGACCGGTCGGCGTCGGTGGCGAGGGCCTCCTCGCCGCACGCGAGGAGGTCGGTGTCCGGCTGCGCGGTGGTCACATGCATGGCAACTCCTGTGCTGGGTCGGACGGGCGGGGAGGCATTTCAGGGTGTGCGTGGGGACGGGGCAGGCGTCAGGGCAGCGTGATCACCTGGGCGGCGTAGGAGAGGCCCGCACCGAAGCCGATGGTGAGGGCGAGCGCGCCGCTGCGGGCGGCTCCGGCCGCCAGCATGTGCTCGATCGCCAAGGGGATGGAGGCCGCCGAGGTGTTGCCGGTGTGCACGATGTCGCGGGCGACGGCCACATGCGCGGGCAGGCGCAGTGCGGCGGCGAGGGCCTCCACGATGCGCAGGTTCGCCTGGTGCGGGATGAACGCCTCGAGGTCGGCGGTGTCCATGCCCGCCTCGTCCAGGGCGCGACGGGCTGCGCGGGCCATCTCGTAGACGGCCCAGCGGAACACCGTCTGGCCCTGCATGGTCAGAGCGGGAAAGCGCGGCGGGCGGCCGTGGCGCAGTTCGAGCCAGGAGGCGCTCTGGTCGATGGCGCCGCCCTGCGCCCCGTCGGAGCCCCAGACCACGGGACCCATGGCCGGGGTGTCGCTGGGGCTGACGACGACGGCTCCGGCCCCGTCGCCGAAGAGGAAGGCGGTGGCGCGGTCGTCGTGGTCGATCAGGTCGGACATCCGCTCGGTCGCCACCACCAGGACGTGGCCGGCGCTGCCGCCGCGGACCAGGTCGTGGGCGACGGCCAGGGCGTGGGTGAAGCCCGCGCACGCCGCGGACAGGTCGAAGGCCGCGGGCTGTACGGTTCCGATCCGGTGGGCGATGTCGGCTGCCAGCGCGGGCAGTTGGCGGAAGTGGGTGGAGGTGGCCACCAGTACGCAGCCGACCTGGTCCGCGGTGACTCCGGCGTGCGCGAGGGCCTTCTCGGCGGCTGCGGCGCCCATGAGGGCGACGCTCTCCTGTTCGGCCGCCCAGCGCCGTTCGGTGATGCCGGAGCGTTCGCGGATCCACGCGTCGCTGGAGTCGATCCGGAGGGCGATCTCCTGGTTCGACACCACGCGAGAGGGCCGGTAACCGCCCACGCCGGTGATGCGGGCGTACGCCGGGCCCGTGGCAGGCCGGAGCACGGAGGGTGCGGACACGATGCGTCTCCCTGGGACGGTGGGCGAGGACGGCCGGAGGGATGGGCGGATGGTGACGGGCCCGGGCGGGGGATGTCTCCGGGCCCGTCACGAAGGGGGGCGGTCTCTTCAGTCGAGGCCGCGCAGGATGTGCTCCTCGGCCGCCTCGCCGTTCAGGCGGGCCAGGTGCAGCGGCACCGGCAGCGCCCAGCAGTCGGTACGGGCGGCGGCGGGCAGGAGCGCGGTGTCCGGCTGCGTGTGGTCACCGGGCGTCGTGGTGGCGGACGGGGCGGCGGGCAGGGCAGCAGGCGGGGCGGCGGGCGGCATGGTCAGGCCACCGAGGCCAGGGTGCGCTGCCGGGCCCGCTGGGACAGGCGGCCCAGGCGCAGGTCGGCGACGCCGGCGAACGCCGGGCGCAGCAGGGCGGCGAGGGTTCCCCGGTTGGTGAAGGAGTGCGTGACATGGGTGCCGTCGCCGTGGGGCAGCAGGCGCCAGCTGTTGGTCTCGGCAAGGCCGGGAACCTCCCAGCAGCCCTCGATGTGGTTCTCGCCGATGCTGCGGTACTCCCAGTGGCCGGTGAGACCACCGCGGGCCGTGAGGGGGTAGCGCCGGCCGGTGGTCGCGGCCTCGGGGCCCCCGACCGACAGGAACGCGGGGTTCCATTCGGCCAGGGCGGTGGGCTCCAGCAGGATCTGCCGTACCGTCCGCAGGGGGGCGGGGATCAGGATGTGTGCGTCGGCGGTATTCATCAGTACCTCATTCCTCCGTCGGTGCGGATGACGGTGGCATTGATGTAGTCGGCGGCCGGAGAGGCCAGGAAAGCGATGGTCTCGGCCGTCTGGGCGGCTTCGCCCAGTCCCAGCAGGGAGCGGTCGGTCATGCGCCGCCGCTGCGGGGCGGCCACGGCGGCGCCCAGGCCGGTGTCGAGGATCCCGGGGGCCAGGGTGGCGGTGCGGATGTTGTAGGAGGCGTACTCCTGCGAGACGGTCATGGCCAGGCCGTGCAGGCCGGCCTTGGAGGAGGCGTAGGCGGCCTGCCCCGCGTTGCCGGTGAGCGCGGTGATCGACGAGATGTAGACGATGCGGCCGTAGCGTGCCCGCATCATGCTCTTCACCGCGTACTTGGTGGTGAGGAAGGCACCGCGCAGGTTGACCCGCTGCACCTCGTCCCAGTCCTCGACCGACATCCGCACCAGAGGCTGGTCGCGGGTGATCGCGGCGTTGTGGACGAGGACGTCGAGCCGGCCGAACCTGCGGGCCTCAGAGGCCAGCAGCGCGGCCGTGTCGTCGGTGGCCACGTCACCGGGGACGAGCCGGAGCCGGTCGCGGTACTTGCCCGCCAGACGTTCCAGTCCCTCCGAGGGGGAGCGGTGATTGGCGACCACCGTGGCTCCCTGTTCCAGGAGCGTCTGCGCGGCCAGCAGGCCAAGACCCCGTCCCGCCCCGGTGAGGAGCACTACCCGTCCCGTCAGCGGGGTTGCCGAGGGCGGGGCCGGTGAAGTCGGAAGGGTCATGGCGTGGTCTCCCAGGTACGGACCGCCGCCGCCCTGCCGGACGGGCACAGCGTGGCGGCGGGATCGACGGTGGCGGTGATGTCGGTGGTGGGGTCGCTGGTGAACAGGTGGTCGGTGACCGGCGCGAGGCGGTCGTCGGCGAAGGGGCGGGGCGGGCGCAGGCGGGCGAACCTGAGGTTCCCCAGGTGGCGAGGGGGGTCCTCGACGATCAGATGCGGCAGCAGCAGGTCGGGCTCCTCGCGCAGCAGTCGCGTGCTGTTCTCCAAAAAGCGCAGGCCGCGTTCGCGCAGCGCGGCCGGCATCCAGTCCAGGACCGGCACGTGCAGCTCGCTCACCACACCGTCACTGGTCAGCGTGGCCCGGGCGGCCACGTCGGGCGGAAGACGCTCGGCCTCCTCGGCGTACATCGGTACCGAGATGCGCTCCTGCTCGATCAGGACCAGGAGACAACCGCCGCTGTACAGATGGTCCATGACCTCGGCCGCCTGCGCGGGGCTCGGCCACAGAGCCGTGGGGATGTAGTCGCCGGGTGCGGAAGCGTGCCAGGACAGGCGACGGGGCCCGTCGAAGACCACGAGTGTCTCACCGCACCGCAGGAACGCTGATGTGCTCATCGTTCTCTCATGACCTCGGATTCGAAGGGCCGCCGACGCCGGCGAGCTGCTGGTAGTGGGCTTCGGCCCGGCGCCGTCGGTCCGCTGTTCTGGCGTCGGGGGCCGGCGCGGCGAGGATGTGGCGCAGGTGCGGCGCCGCCTCGTCGTCACGGCCGACGGCGATCAGCGCCTCGGCGTACGCCATGGGATAGCGGGTGTCGTGGGCGCCCAAGCGGGCCGCGTGCCGCAGGTGCTCCAGCGCCTGGCGGCGGCGGCCGCCCAGGGCTCGGGGCATCAGCAGGTGCCAGCGGCCCAGCAGGTAACGGGCCATCAGGTGGTCGGGGTGTGTGCGCAGTACCTCCTGTGCGGTGTGCCGCACCCCGCGCAGCACGGCGGGCCGCAGCGGTGCGGGGGCGTTCAAGGCGCGCAGTCCGGTCAGCCGGGCCTCCAGAACGCGGGCGTCGGCGCCGAGAGAGGTGCCGAGTCCGGTGACGCCGCCGGGATCGGTGACGCGGGCCAGGTCGAGCAGCAGGCGCGCCTGCTGCATCCGCCGCGCGGTGGGCAACTGGTCGGTGTGGCTGAGCATCGTCTCCACGACCGTCTCGGCCCGCTGGACGAGTTCGGCGGCCGCCTGCCGGGCCCGCCGAGGGTCGGGGGTGGTGCGTGCGGTGTCCACCAGGTGCTCCAGCGCCTGCCGCGCCCCTTCGACCAGTGCCGCGACCCGCTGAGGCCTGGGCCGTGCGGTGTCGTCGGGCAGTGCGGGGCCGAAGACGACCCGCACCCGGGCCCGGCGGGGCCGCCAGGCGCCCTTGGGCAGGACGTGCTGGGCACCCCACAGCGCCACGGGGATGACGGGCACGCCGGCCCGGACCGCGAAGCGGAAGGCGCCGTCCTTGAAGGGCAGCAGCGGCCAGCCCGGCCCGCGGGTGCCCTCGGGATAGACCACCAGGGCGCCGCGGTCGGCGAAGACGCCGTCGATCGCGGCCAGCAGTTCCTTGCCGGGCCGGTCCCTGTCCACCGGGATGCCCCCCATGCCCTGGGTCCACCGGCGGCGCACGGGGTGGACGAAGGCCTCCGCCTTGGTGAGGTAGGACGTGGGGGTGTCCCGCAGAGCGTCGAGTACGGCGTCGAGGACGAGGTGGTCGGCGAAGCTGCTGTGGTTGGCGACCAGGACGAACGGTGTGTCGGCCGGCAGGTGCCGCACTCCTTCTACGCCGGCGAGGAACCGGTGCGTGACCGCGGGACGTGTCAGCGCGGTCGACGCACCGGCCATCCACCGGGAACTGCAGCTCACTGCTCCCGCTCGCTGCGGGCAGCGGCGTACTCGCGCAGCTTCTCGATGCTGGTGAGCACCAGACCCTCGCGCCGGGCGAACTTGGCCAGCTGGGGCAGGCGCGCCATCGTCCCGTCCTCGCGGATGATCTCCACGATGACGCCGGCGGGCACCAGCCCCGCGAAGCGGGCGAGGTCGACCGCCGCCTCGGTGTGACCGGGCCGCTCCAGGACACCGCCCGGGCGGGCCACGAGCGGGAAGATGTGCCCCGGCCGGCGCAGATCGCCGCTGGAGCCCTTCAACATCAGCTCGATCGTCTTGGCGCGGTCCGGGGCGGATATCCCGGTGGTCACCCCGTGCTCCGGGCCGCCGTCGACGCTGACGGTGAACGCGGTGCCGTGGTGGTCCTCGTTGCGCTCGACCATCGGGGGCAGCTCCAGCTGAGCGGCGCGCTCCTCGGTCACCGAGACGCAGACCAGGCCACGCCCGTGGGTGATCATGTAGTTGATGGCCGCGGCGTCGGCGTACTCCGCCGCCACGATGAGGTCTCCTTCGTTCTCCCTGTCCTCGTCGTCCACCACGACGACGAGCTCACCCCTCGCAATGGCCGCCACGGCCGCCGCGGCGTCGTCGAGAACGATCGGGGCGTCGAGAGCAACGGGATTGCCTTCAAGGATCTGCGCGGTCATCTTGCTTCCTTTGCTTGACGTGGGCTTGCGCTGAGGTCGTGCACCGGGGTCAAGAAGCGATGCAACGACACCGACATCGATGCTCCGACATCGATGGCGTAACACCGATGCTTCATCATGCATGTCGCAGCATCGTTGTTGCAACAACATTCTCGGAGTCATCCAAAGTGACAAGCGGGACTCCGGAAAAGCCTGAAGCGACATATATCGATGACGTAGCATTGAATGACACGCCATGGATGCTGCATCATCGAGAAACGATGCCCCCCGTCCCGGCTGCGGCAGCCGCAGCCGGCTCGACACCCAGGAGAGCCGCCATGCCCCACTCCCCCGTCACCACGGAGACGCCACCCGGCACGACGCCCGAGCCGCCCCGGAACGACTCGGAACTGCGCTACCTGCTCCTGGCGGCCCAGCGCGAGGGAGCCCGGCAGATGACCGGACAGCTCCGCCCCCTCAACCTGACCCCCGCCCAGGCCGAAATCCTCCTCGTACTCGCCGAGCGCGCCCCCCTCACACTCGCCGAGGTGGGCCGCCTGATCGTCTGCGAGAGCGGCAGTCCCAGCCGCATCGTCGACACCCTCACCAAACGAGGCCTCGTCGACCGCGAACCCGGCCAGGTCGACCGCCGGGTCGTCTACCTGCGACTCTCCCCGCGCGGAGAGGAACTGCTCCCCACACTGCGTGCCATCGACACCCGCACCGACGCCATGGTCACCGACTGCCTCACCCCGGAAGAACAGCAGGCCATGACCCACGGACTGCGCCGCATGCTGAACGGCACACCCAGCGGCACCGCACTGGCAGCACGCTTCGGACGCGACAAGTAACCCGCCGCACCAGCAACCCGAACCCGCCGAGGAAGAACCCCAACAGCAACAGACCCCCCGGGGTCGCGTGCACACGGGCTCGGAAGGCGCCCGGTTCCACAGCCGGATGATCCAGGCCGCTGGACGGCGTCCGGGCGAAGACCGGGACAACCAGGGCGGAGCCCCCGGCCGCGCGCAGCGGGAGCGCGCGGCCACTGTCGTCCTCGCCGAACTCGGAGCAGCCGGCGTACCGACACGGCATGGCCACACGGCCGACCCGCGAGCACGGCGGCGGCGAACACGCCCGGCAACGCGCCATGACCGAAGCCCGCGCCCCGTACGAGCACGACCAGGACCAGGACGACACGGACACGGCCCCCGGCACGGAGCGCACCGCCGGCTGACCGCCGCCTCCAGCGGCGCCGGTCTCCTGGGCGGTGCAGGACGCACGAAGGACCGCCGACGCGCAACGGGACCAGGAGCCCGCCCGGCCCCCGGCCGACCTGGCCGCCGTACGCCTCAAACGGTCGGGGACGACGGTCACCGTGTCCGCGACGGTCCTACCCGAGCGCGCGGCCGACCAGGCGTTCCGCCGCAAGCACTTCGGCATCGACAAGGAGGGCAAGGTCGATGTCTACGTCGGTCGGGGCGTCCCCGTCAGCGACTACGGCAGCTTGATCGCGGCGCTCTCCCGCAACGCGGGCGACCTCTACCAGGGCCCGACACACCTGCTGTGAGTCGCGCGTGCCGCATGATGACCGCGTGGACTTCGAGCCCCACCGGGGTGAACTGACGGCGTTCTGCCACCGCATGCTGGGCTCGGCGCACGAGGCCGAGGATCTGGTGCAGGAGACACTGCTGCGTGCCTGGTAGGCGCGCGAGCGGTAAGACCCGGCGCGGGCCTCGGTCCGTACGTGGCTGTACCACATCGCTACGAACGTGTGCCTGACCGCGTTGGAGGGCCGGAGCCGGCGGCCGCTGCCGTCGGGGCTCGGGGCGCCGAGCAACGACCCAGGGGCGCCACTGGTGCCCGCGCCGGCCGTGCCGGGGCTGGAACCGTTCCCCAACGCACGGTACGACGTCGAGGTCAGGGCCGATCTGCGGCTCGACTGCTCCTCCCAGGATTTCAGGCCGGCAGTCCGGGCAGGACCTGGCCGTCGGTGATCTGGGCGCTGGCCGTCAAGGCGTGACCGTCGCAGACCACATAGCGGTCGCCGTTGTCGGCCTGAACGGTGTGAGTGGCCGGCTCGGTGCAGGCCGCATCCAGCCGGTCGTACGGCCAGACGTTGAAGCACGTGAAGTCCGTGCACCAGGAGTCGAAGCCGCCCGTGCCGGACGCGCGGGACTCGAGGGTGCCGCCGTACTCGGGGCACACGCCCCACGGCACGGTGCAGCCGACCAGATGGCCGTGATCGTGGACAACCTGATCTCCGGGTACCTGCGGAACCCGTCCCGCACCGACGCCATGCTGCGCCGCGACGGCATGACCCGGACCGCTGACCGTCTCGTGGAGCTGTTCGGCCCCCAGTGGGGGAAGCACCACGCCCCGCCCGGCTCCTGACCAACCCCACACCCGGCCAACCACAGGCCCGACCACGGCAGGCCCACGGGCCCGCAGCCACACCGGCCGCGGACCCGCCTCCATCGGTCTATCCCCTGCTCCCTCTACCGGCCGCAGCCAAGAAGAATGCCCAAGAGGCCGCTCGGGCAGGTGCTCACCGGTGCCGTCGGGAGGGGAGCAGTTGCCCGAGCAGGCTCGGGATCGGCATCAGCCGCCTGAACAGGTGTCGCTGACATGAAGAGGGCACCAACGAGCAGGGCGCCCGAGACGGCAAACGTGGCTGGTTTGATCATGCATTGCAAACGATCTCCACATCCCAGGGTCACACCGCCATCCAGGCGACAGCCGCCATGGCGGCCATTGATCCACGACGCAGAAGACGTGCAGTACCTGCTCAGGAAAACCGGGCGCGTCCTCAACCCCCAACAGCGAATTCGTCGTCATGCTCTACGCCTCCCCGGAGCAGCGGCCTGACGGAACAGTGATGATCAAAGCCAGCGAGCCGGCCGCCACCGCAGGCCTGGCACCCCACCACCGACCCCGACCACCGCATCGACTGGATGCACTCCAGGAACGCCTGCACGGCCCCGACCACGGGCACCGAACCCGGGCCGACAGGCCCGACCACGGCAGGCACAGACCCGCGTGGGGGATCAGTTGACGACCTGGAGCTCACCGACCTGGACGCCGACGGTGCTGGTGCGGATCTCGGTGAACTGGCCGGAGTCCGCTCCCCCGCCGACGCCCTCCCAGCCCACGGTCCACGTGCGGATACACCTGGACGCTGGTGAGGCGCTGCCCACCGAGGCGGGCGACGTCGTGCGCCAGGGCGAGGAGCTCGGCCGGTGGGTGCGGGCAGTCCAGTATGGCTGGGACAAGCTCACCACCGTCCAGCAGTGGCTGTGCGAACAGGTCCTCGGAATCGAGCCCGCCGGCGAGGACGAAAAGCCGTCGCCGCGCCGCACGCAGGCCGACAAATGGGCCATGAACTACCAGGCCGCCAAACGGTTCTGCGAACGCGAGGGACACCTAGGCGTACCGAGGAAGCACGTCGAACGGATCATCGTCGACGGCGACGGGAGCGGCTCGCCGGGTCCGGCATGTCCGGGGACGGAGTGGCTTACCGGGCGGGCCGCACGGCCGGCCCGGCTTGTGGCACCCTCCCCCGCGTCTTTGCCCACGTGGCTCGTGCGGGGGCGCCGCCGTTATGGCCGGGTGTGGCGGCGGGAAGTGAGGGTGACGGTGGTGCCCGTGGCGACAAGCAAGGCCGCTACGGCTCCGGCCCCGGCAAGCTGCTGGGTGCGGGAGCCGGTGTCGGCGAGCGCCGCGGGCTTGCCGCCGGTGGCGGTGCTGGTGGCGGCGTCACGGATCTGGCGGGTGACGACGTCCGGATGGGACATCATCGACACATGAGAGGAGTCGATCTCCACGGTGCGGGACTTGGCCCGGCGGGCCTCGAAGCGTTCGAGATCGGGGGCGATGGCCTTGTCCTGCTTCGAGACGATGGCCCAGGAGGGAATCGTCTTCCAGGCGGCGGCGGTGGCCTTCTCTCCGAACCCAGCCTGGGAGACCGGGCGCTGCTCGACGGCCATCAGCCGGGTCTGCGAAGCAGGCAGGTCGGCAGCGAAGACGGAGTGGAACATGTCCGGCTTGATGTACAGGTCGGTGCCGCTGCCGGTGCCGGCCGTGTACGGGACGGGGTTGAGCGCCGGGCCGAGTTCGCTGCCGGGGAACTTCATGGACAGCTCGGCGGGGGACTCGCCGACGTCGGGCATGAAGGCGGAGACGTAGACGAGGGCCTTGACATTGGGGTTCCCGGCCGCAGCCTGGGTGATGACCGCGCCGCCGTAGGAGTGGCCGGCGAGCACGATCGGCCCGTCGATCTTCCTGAGAACGGAGGCGGTGTAGGTGGCGTCATTGGACAGACCGCGCAGCGGGTTCGGCGGGGCCACCACCTTGTAGCCCTGGTCCAGGAGGCGTTCGCCGACGGCGTTCCAGCCCGAGGCATCGGCAAACGCCCCGTGTACGAGGACCACGGTCGGCTTCACCTCTCCTCCGGCCCTGGACGCGGCGGCGGGCGCGGACGCCCCGGTCGTGGCCAGGCCGGCGGTGGCGGTGGCCAGGACCACGGCGGCGGCCCATGGTATTCGGCGCCGGGCAGACAGCATGCCCATAAGAGTCTTCCTCCTCGGTTGGGCGAATCGTTGCCGACGCCAGCGTCCGGGCCCGAAGCAGCCTCCCGCACGCCACGCCGGGCATCCGGGTGACACCCGCACCTGGCGGTCCCCGAGATCGTCACCCCGCATGGGGGCGCAGAACGGCAAGGCCCGCAGTCGCCCTGTTTGTGCCGCCGTTGCCTCCGGAGCCGGGCAGGCGTAATCCCCCGTCGCCTGCCCGGCCCCGGCCCCTCGGCGCCACCAGCACGAGCGCCCGCAAAAGCCGGGCCAGCCACTCAGATCAGACGGCTCGGCGGCCAGCCACAGCGCCGCCGGAGTCACCATCCCCGTCTTTACGCCGTGGGAGGGCCAGTCCATGACCATCCGACACCACGACCACGGTGAACACATCGCCCGCATCACCCAGACCGACAGTGGATGGCACCTCGTCTGGGACTACAACCTGATCGCAGACTCAGTGCACGACACGGCATTCGCCGCCGTAGCCGCAGCCGACGAAGAGCAGCGCCCGGTAGCCGTCGGGTTTCCGTTCGAAGGCCAGCCCGCCAGGGAGTGCCCGCTCGGGCGGCAGCTCGGAGCGGGCCTCGGCGAGCATCGGCTGGCCCGGTGGAGACAGCACATTCCCAGGTGTGTGCCGCGGCGCCGCCGGGCGCACCCGGGCCCAGGGGTCAGTGCCACCAGCGATGATGCCGGTATGACGATCACCATGCGCAGCTACGGCTTCACGTGGATTGATGCTGACGGCACCCCGCGCGCCTCGGCCGTCGCGTACGACGAGGTCTCCGCCGACCGGCGGCTTGACCGTGCTTACTACCGCGGTGCTCCTGGCCTTCGGTGCCGACCCGCAACTCCCGGACGCGGACGGGCACATGCCCATGGACCTCGCCCTTCAGTACGACCATGACCTGGCAGTCAAGCTGTTGCAGCGGCACATCAGCGAGCGAGGCGCCGCAGGCAGATGAGTGTGACAGGCGATTTCCCAGGGCGAGGGCGGCCGAGGGGGTACGGCGTGCGATGGCCGGCTAGGTGAAGTCCGCGTAGGCAAGGTGCGTTGCACAGGTCCGGCGCCGGAAGAGGTAGGCGGTCGGCTGACCGTTGCTGTCCATCGAGTCGTTGGTTGGGTATGAGTCGTCCGGGTCCGAAGATTCCGCCGTTGTCGGTCACTGATGCGTCGGGCACTTCGACGAGAACCCGGCCGGCATCCGCCGCTGGAGCGCCACGGGTCGGCTTGCCTGGACGTCGGACGGTGCCCGCATCCCCGGTCTCTTCGACTGCTACGCCCTGAACGTGTCGGGCTCCGCCGCCTGGGCGTGCCCCTACATGGACCTCCCGCTCGTAGAGATACGCCCCGACCGCACCAGCCAGCCCGTGAGGGTGAGGTCGAACCGCGTACGGGGCGCCAAAGCGGTGGCCGTCCACGGCGAGCGAGTCACCTTCTACGGCGGCAACGGTGAGGAGCGAGACCGACTCGCCCACGGAGAGCTCACCGAAACCTCTGTCGAACCAACGGAGGTCAGCGTGCTCACCCTGCCCAATGACCCTGCTCCCCGCCGCCGACGGGTCGTCAGCCGAGGAAGCAGGAACTACGTCCAGGCTGAGCCATTCACCGCGTGGGGCCTGTTCGACCTCAGCAACTGACACCCTCCCGCCCCGGAGATGTCAGGAGCGGGACCAGGCGGAGCGCCGGGCAGCTACGCGGTTCCGGGACAAGACCCGGATGCCGACGCTGGAGGCGCCCGACCCGGACACCGCCTGGCGCGCGGCCGCGCTCCTGCACACGGTCGTCCGGCTGCAGCCCCTCCCCATCGCAACAGTCTCTCCGCCGCCTTCGTGGCCGCCCAGTACATGGCCCAGTCCGGCGAAGGCATCGACCCGCCGTACGGCGCCCTGTCGGATCTGGTCAGGAAGGTCCGCGACAGCCGGCTGGGCATCTACGCCGTCGCTGAGGCGCTGCGTATGCCGGTCCCGGGCGACGGCGTATCCCGCGTATGCCGGTCTCCGTCGATGGCGGCAACGTACGCCCGCCTGCGGCGCGTCGCGGCCGGTCTGCGAGGATGACGGGCGACCGTCCGCACCAGGTCCGCCGCGCTGCGCGAGCCCGGGAACGCGAAGGCGGCGACAGGCGGGCGGGGACGGGCCCCGGGGCCCCGCGGGTGGGAGAGCGGAGTGGTGCGGGACGTGCCGGAGTACCCGGAGTACCTTGCCGCGGCGGTGTTCGCCGCGGGTGGCCTCGTGCATGCCGTGCTGGCGCCGCACCGGTTCTCCACCGCGGTCCTGTTCTGCCTCGCGGTGACGTCTGCCGGACTCGGTGTGTCCGCCCGCAGCGCGCAGAGCCACCACACCGTCGCCACCGTGCTCGCCGTCCTCGCCGTGCTCGGGGCGCTCGCGCTGGGCCTGCTCCTGCTGGTCGACGCCGTCCTCCTGGTCCGGCGCTACGGGCCGCAGACGCCCTTGCTCGCCACCGGCGCCGCCGGCTGCGCGATGCTGGCGGTGCTCGGCCTCGACGCCGTCCTGTACACGGTCGGCGGCGAGGTGGCGGGTGGGCTCATGGTCGCGGTGAACGCGGCCGCGGGGTACCTCTCGCTGCTCTTCCTCGTCTTCACCGGGTACGTGATCGTCCGGGGGCGCAGCACCCCGCCTCCGGGGACCACCCATGTCGTCGTCCTGGGCGCCGGGCTCGACGGCGACCAGCCCGGCCCGTTGCTGCGGCGCAGGCTGGAGCGCGCCCTCGCGGTCGACGCGCCCGACGTACCGGACACGAATCCTGTGACGTTCGTCGTCTCGGGCGGGCAGGGCGACGACGAGGTCGTCTCCGAGGCGGACGCCATGGCCGACTACCTGCGCGCCCGCGGAGTGTCCTCCGACCGAATCGTGCGGGAGGACCACTCCGTCAACACCGGACAGAACCTCCGCTTCAGCGGGGCCCTCATGGAACACGCCGGTCCCGGCCACCGGGCCACGGTGGTCACCAGCGGCTTCCACGTCTACCGCACCACCCTGCTGGCCCGCCGCGCCGGCGTCCCCGTCGACGTCATCGGCGCGCCGACCTCCCCCGCGTACTGGCTCTCCGCGACCCTGCGCGAGTTCGCCGCCGTCCTGTGGCTGGACCGGCTCCCGCTGGTCGGGCTCAGTCTGCTGCTCGCGGTGCCCGTGGCGACGGCGGCCTTCGAGCGCTGAGCGAGTCCTCGCGCCCTTCGGTGACACCCTCCTCGGCGTGCCGGTGCGATGAGTTCGCCGGTCGTCGGCAGCCTCCCCTGCACACGCACCTCCGTCGGCCGAGCAGGGGCCGCGGGCCGGAGGCGTGGCGGAGCGAGGGAGTCCACGATGCCCCACCCGATTCGGCTGTACACGTCGACGTCGCTCGACGGGTTCATCGCCGGGCCGGACGACCGGCCAGGTCAGGAGCTGGGGCGAGACGGCGGACGGCTCTTCGACTGGCTCGACGACCGGGAGTCCGACGGGCCGAGCGGCCAGGTCTACCGCGAGGCCCTGGCGACCGGCGCGCTGGACGGCCGGATCAGCTGACGTGCAGCTTCCTGCCCCACCGCTCGACGGCCTTCGCGTCGCAGTACTCGCACAAGGGCGAGCGGGCGTCGCGCCCGTATGTGTGGGTGGGGCGGCGGCATGCGGCGCACGGACCGATCTGGTCGCCGGGGCAAATGCGTGCAGAGGCGTCGGGCTCGGTGGGCGGCGGTACAGGGGCGGTCATCGCGGTTCCTCGTCTCGGCGGCCGGCCCCGGCTGCCTCGAACGAAGAACAGAACGCCAGACGCGCCGCTCCCGGGAGGCCGGACTCACGGGCCGCGGCCCGCAGGTACGCAGTGATGCCGTCCAGCGTCTCCGGCAGGCGCGTGCGCCGTCGTACTGCCATGCCGTGGTCCCAGCACAGTTCCACCCAGCGCGGCCCGGCATCCGGGAAGGGGGCGATACGGGCGGTTGCTGCCTGCTCGCTGCACACCGTGCAGATGCGGGGCGGCACCGCCTGGATGCGGGCGAGGGCCTGCGCGTGTGCAGGAGGGGCGGGGGCCGGGCCCAGGTACACGGGGTCGATGCCGTGCCGGGTGACCAGGTCGGCGGGCTCCGTGGCGTCTCTCCGTTCGCCCATGTCCTCTGACAAGTGATCTTGACCGGTTGCCAGATGAGTCTGACCGGCGGGGAAGACCTCAGGTCAGGTGTAGACGTTGCGTCCGTACTCCTCGCGGCTCACCTGAAAGTCGTCCGGCCGGTCGCAGCGGAGCTCCTCGTACCGGACCCCGAAGATGTCGATCGCTTCGTGGAGCGTGCAGCCGGACGCGTCCATGATTGCCTTGAGCGCCAGAACGATCCGATGGTCCAGGATGTGGCGGTCCACGCTCTCGGGCAGGTCTTCCATGGGCTGACCGTACCGACAGGCGTTCGACCGCGACGGTCAATATCGCCTGGCAACCGATCAAGATCACCTGTCAGAGGGCAGCCCACTGTCCCGTGACAGCGAGCCTTGAGCGTGTGCCATCGAAGTCTGCTCGGTAGTGATGAGCAACTGCGGCAGGCGCCCACCCCTGGGGATCAGATGAACTCGGCCAGGTCGCGCAGGAGCGCAGCCTTGGGCTTGACCCCTTTGATCTGTTTGACCGTCTCACCGTGCGCGAAGACGTGCAGGGTGGGGATGGCCTGGATCTGGAACCGTTGCGTCGTCAGCGGGTTCTCGGCGATGTTCAGCTTGACGATCTGCAGTTTGTCGCCGTGCTCGGCCGCGAACGGCGCCTGCGCAGAGCGAAGTTCGAACAACAGGCCACCCTGGACGGCTTCGACTTCAACGCCTCCCCGAAGCTGCCCGCCGCCCAGATCCGTGACCTCGCGGCCCTGCGCTGGCTCCACTCCGGCCAGTCCGTCATTCTGTTCGGACCCGTCGGCGTCGGGAAGACACACGTCGCCCAGGCACTGGGCCATCAGGCCGTCCGCCAGGGTGCCAACGTCCGCTTCGCCAAGACCAGCCGCATCCTGGCCGAGCTCGCCGGCGGCCACGCGGACCGCACCTGGGACAAGCGCACCCGCGAACTGGTCCGCCCCGACGTGCTCATCCTCGACGACTTCGCGATGCGGCAGCTCACCGCAGCCCAGGCTGATGACCTCTACGAGCTGGTCAGTGAAAGGCAGGGCCGGTCCTTGATCCTCACCAGCAACCGGGCTCCCAGCGACTGGTATCCGCTGTTCCCCAACCCCGTCGTCGCCGAGTCTCTCCTGGACCGGCTGATCAACACCAGTCACCAGGTCATCATGAACGACCCCAGCTACCGGCCGAGCAAACGCCCAAGAGCCTGACCGGCAGGCCGCCGACCGCCTAGCGTCCGGGCTGGTCAACGTTCCACTCGCGCGGCAGCGCCTCGTCACAAAAGACGCAGACGAAGTCCTCCTCTCGCACGATGTCGAGCTGCCGGCAGGAGGGGCAGCGTCGGAACACTACCTCGTGCGTGAAGCCGGACGGGCGAACGATCCCGGCCTGGTCCAGGGCCTCGACGACGGCCAACCACGAGCTGACGTCCGGGCAGTAGCCGGTCGACTGATTGCTGACTTCGTCGACCGCCCACCGCCCGGACTCCTCGCGGAAGCTGATCTCGCCAGCCCCCAGTACGGCTCCTCCACCAGCACACACCACGTGCTCTTTGCGACGCGGCGCGAAACGCAGGACCCCAGCGTGATCGACAACGAAGGTGAAGGGCTCGGCCAACTCCTCCACCGTCCGAGCCGAGATCCACTCGTCGAAGTCCGCCGGCGAACGCATGCTCTGACCCTCGCCGTCCGGTCGGACCAGACTCCTCAACTCGGCCGGCCCGACATAGCGATAGCTCCAACCGCGCATGGTCATGCTCGCCCACCTAAACCCGCACTGGGCGACGACCTGGGGAATTACGTGACCGCAGACCTGGGGAATCCTTCGTCTGGCACGGGGTGTCACAATGGGCGACGTGGGTGAAGAGGCGGAGGTCAAAAAGCAGTCTCGCCGTCGTGGTCGCGTACTCGAGCAGGCGATTCTTGATGCCGCCTGGGCGGAGCTGTCCGAGTGCGGCTGGGACAACTTCACCATCGACGGTGTTGCCGTGCGGTCTGGCGCCGCGAAGTCGGTGATCTACCGACGGTGGAGCGGCCGCGTCGAGTTGGCTCGGGCCTTGATGGAACGCGGGCGGGTGACGGCGTCGGAGAACCTTGAGTCCCACGGCGATCTTCGAAGCGATTTGGTGGCATTCCTGCGAGGAATGGCACTGTTTCTGCACGGTCCGTTCGGCGGCGCGTCGCGCGGCATCGTGGTCGAGGGCGATGCCGCTACACAGGCAAGCCTGTTTGGCGGGGAGGTCTTGGTTGCGATCGTCGGCGAGCTCGTCCAGCAGGCGCGCGCCCGCGGGGAGCTCCAAGGAGAGCCTTCTGCCTTGGCACTCAACATCGGCCATGCCGTCTTGATGTGGGAGTTCACCGTCACCCGTACCCTTCCGACCGAAGATGACCTGGTCGAACTCGTTGACACGGTATGGCTGCCCGCGATTCGGCAGTCGTCGATGTGAGTGCCAAAGAGGCGCCGGAACGCGACGGTTCCGACGCCCCCGCCTCTCAGGAGAGCTTCTGAGAGGTGCTTCACGACCTTGAGCTTGGCCGCCTTCGACGTTGATGGTTTCAGCGTGGAGGAGCCGAGGCAGAACGCCGGATGCGGTGCTCACCGGGCCGGAGCTTGGACGGTTTCACCGTGGCACGGCCGCGGGACGAAGCTGGTTCGGACGACTCCTCCCTTGACCTCTTGACCTGGATGCGCCGGGAGACGGCCCCCGCCAGGTGCCGTCACGATCGTAACGACGATCTTGGCCGTGTCCCGGCGCGGACCTTCTTCGGAGCCTTGCGCGTGGTGCTGGTCGTTGCCTACGTATTGGGCGCTGGAGTGGCGGTCTATCGCAGTGCGGTGTCGCGGTACGGCGTGAGCACGATCGGCCCCATCAGCCCCGTGCTCTGGTAGGCGGAGGACTGGTAGTTCTTGTCACCCGACTTGCTGCGCTTGGCGTTGATGAGCGTGGTCGCCACCCGCACCACGAGGGTGTTCTTGCCGGGTGTGGGGTGCTTGCCGAGGTCGATCCACCCACGATCGGACTGATCGACGACCACGTTATGACCGTTGATGGTCACTCGAGCGCTGTTGAGTACGTCGCCCAGATCCAGATAGGCGCCGTCCTGACCGCGCTTCCACGACGAGGGAAGGTCGAACGTCGTGGTGTAGGTGCCGATTCCGGACTCCCTGGTGAGGTCAGGGTCGGTGATGTCCAGCCAGGAGGGCAGCGTCCCGTCGCTCCTGGCCTTCACGGTGACCGGATCGAGCGTTGTCTTGACCGTGTCGTACTCCTTGGCGCCGGGACTCCACACCTCGGCCTGCAAGGACCAGGTGTCAAGACCCGTCGGAGCAGTCAGACCCCGCACGGAGACGGTGTCGCGGCGGCCGTCCGACAGCGACGTCGTGTAGTCCCCGTCCCGGGTGGCACGCAGGTTCAGCTTCGTGCCGTTCGTGATGACCTCGCCGGAGCTGCTAGCAATGACGTGCCGAGGGCCGGGCGCGACGGGCTCGTGGCCCGGCTCGGCGAGTGCGGTGATCACCTTGTCGTAGGCGGCGATCCGAACGGAGACGGTCACGCCCGACCCGTCGGTGGTGTACTGGCCGATGGGCCTGATCCTGCCGGACCAGGTGTCCATCAGGTACGGCGTGCCTCGCCCGGACAGGCTCAGCTTCAGGTCGACGTCCTGGCCGGTGCTGTTGTGGACGAAGTCATAGCTGATTCCGTCGGTGACCCGTCGGACGTAGTTGATGCCGTGCGTGGGTGTGGAGGGCGCGACCGCCGGACGGATGCCGGCCTCGCGCAGTGCCGTGGGGAGCTGCGATTCGTCGGCGACCTGGTGGACGCTGGGCTGCGCCAGGAGGTCGGTGACGATGGTGTGGAGTTGCGCTGCCGTCGCGTCGTTGCCTGTGGTGGTGGCGGGAGCGGGTCCCACGATGAAGACGGGCATGCCGCCGCGTGCCACCTTCAGTAGATCCTTCGCGCCGTCGACCGTTATCGTGCTCTGGTTGAGGAGCACCAAGGCTCTGTAGGCGGGCAGGTTGTCGAGGAACTCGGGTGCCACGTAGTCGTTGGTGTAGCCGGCGGCGGGCGTCGCCGAGACCTTCGAGAACTGATGCGTCCCGGAGGTGCGTTGCCCCAGGTCTTCGTAGTAGACGCCGAGGTCGACGGACGAGACACCCTGTCGCAGGACCAGCTGAGTGCGGGCGAGCTGCTCGTTGACGGCGGTGTAGTCGCTCCAGCTCGGCTGGCGCACGCCGAAGGCCTCGCTGGTGTTGGGTCCGTTGCCCCGCAGGTCCCAGGGCTCGTAGCCCGGCCAGGTCCCGCCGTCGCGTCCGATCGCATTGTCGGCCGTCGTGTCCTGCGGGGCGTCACGGTAGGGGTAGCCGTGCCAGATCAGCTGGTTCACACCGCCGGCGTACGTCTGGTAGACGCTGTCGAGCAGACCCTGCGACTGCGCACCGCCCACCGGGAGCGGGTTGGGAACAGGGGCTCCGAGGTTGCCTCCGACGGTGGGGCCGGCCAGGCTGGAGCGGTAGTTGCCCAGGAACACGAAGCAGCATTCGGCGGACATCAGGTTCCTGCCCGCGTAGCGGACGCCGGCGTTGATCGTGCGGTGATCCTGCGCCGCCTCGCCCTCGTGCAGCTCGGTCTCAGGCACGCCCGCCACTGAAGCAGCCTGGGCCATGGAGATCGGCTGTCCATACATCTGTGCACGGAACTC
Source organism: Streptomyces flaveolus (assembly GCF_044765825.1). NCBI lineage: Bacteria > Bacillati > Actinomycetota > Actinomycetes > Kitasatosporales > Streptomycetaceae > Streptomyces > Streptomyces flaveolus. The sequence continues at coordinate 153,697 of NZ_JBIWKU010000009.1, forward strand.
CAGGCCGTGGCCCTTCGCCCAACGCTGCATCGTCGCGACGTAGCCGTTGACATAGAGGTCGCTGAGCGTCTTGCGGTAGTCCTCCCGGGCCTTGGCGCCGACCCCGGTCAGCTCGAATGCGGGCGTGTTGGTGCCATTGGTGCCGGTGCCGGCTATCGCGGGCAGCATGGCCGTGAGGTCGTAACCGCGAAGCGACTTGAACTTCTCCAGGAAGTTCCAGGTCCACTTCTGCGAGGTACCCAGCTCGAGAGAGTCCTCGAAAACGGCGTTGTCACGCCCGGTCCGCTTCAGGTTACGAAGCACGGGATCGGTGAGAACGTTCTCGTCCCAGTAGTCGCCCTGGATCCGCGCGCCCCCGGCGCTCAGGTGGTCCACCACATAGTCCGGCTGGGTGTAGGACTGCCCGCCTCGTTGCGCGAGGAAGCCGGACGGAGACTGCAGGAAGTCGATGACGACCCAGGGGTGTCCGTTGCCGGCCGGGAAGCGGTAGTCGAGCCTGCCGTCGACGACCTTCGCAGTCACATCCACGACCGAGGCCGGGTCCAGACCCACAGGTGCGGGGGTCGAGGCGGTGCACGCGTCAGCACACTGGGCCACGACGGTGCGGATGCGTGTGGTTCGCGCCGTGTCGGTCACCGAGTCGCCCAAGGCGTGCGGGCCGGCCAGCGCCGATACCGACGCGGTGCCGCACGCGTCAAGACGACTGCCCAGAGCAGTGACAGTGACGACTTCGGCGGCGGCTCCGCTGCCCACGGTCACCTGGTCGCCGACGGCGACGCCGCCGACGCCGGTCTGCTGGCCGGTGGGCGCCTGGCCCGTGGCGAGCCGGACGCTGCTGACGTGCAGCGTCTTGTCGCCTGCATGGGCCGGCCGGCACAGCTGCAGCGACACCTGCGGCGGTGCCACGGTCGGGGCGGGAAGGGGCCCGGAGCGAGTTGTGCCCGGGTCGTTGAACTCGCGGCCGTAGATGACCTGCTGCTCAGCCTCCGGCTGGTTGAAGCTGTTCAGTGTGGGGACCGTGGGCGGGTACTGGAAACCGAGGTTCTGATCGACTTTCATCCCATACTTGGCGGCCTCGCCGGTGATGACCTCCATCTTGTGAGCCCACCGTGGTGTACCCCAGCCATAGGTGGCCAGCGATGCGTTGTCCTGGTTGCCCGGGCCGGCGATGACGAAGGGCGAGATCTCGAACCCCCCGGCACCGTGCTCGTACATGTCACGAACCTCTGCACGGAGTTCGTCGTCATCGGTGTGAGCCAAAGGCATCCACCAGCGATACATCGGCTTCACGCTAGTCGGCGGGTCGGCGAAGGTGGACTCAGTCAGGGCCGGGGTCTCGGTCGAGGCGGCTGTCGATGCCGCAGTGGCGTCAAGCACGGCGCGGGACGCTGCACTGACCGGACCGCCCGAGGCGGCGGCCGGAACGAGGAGCGCTGACAGCGCGAGCACGGCAGCCGCTGCCAGCGCTCTACGTCCAGGCGGCATCCGGTAAGTCCGGAGTGAGGGTCGGATCATTGCTCACCTCGATTGAAAGGATTCAAGTTGCGCGCGCCACACTAAGCACCTCCTCCGGCTGTTAGCAACAGCAGTTGCTTAATTCATGAGACAACGCCCTCAAGGCGGGCCTGAGTCGAGTCGCTTCGGAAGGCGCTCTCCCTCAACTCCGCGTGGGCGGCTGGGCGCACGGTCCTCGTGGATGGCATACACGCCGCTTCACAGCTCCCGAGTCCTGTGACTTCATCGAAGGCTCGGTGTCCGGGAATGCGGCAGCGGCCTCAGCGTTACCGGCATGACTCTTCACCGCCGACTGGTGAACTTGTCATGGGGAGACCGCTTTCGCTCACAGGTGTCGCTGGCCGCCCCGCCGTTCCGGCACCCGGGAAGCGGAGCCGCCTGGGCGCCGCTGTGCGAAGGTGCGTTCGACCGCCCAGCAGACCTTGCCGAGACCGGAGCCGTGGGCGATGCCACGTCGTGCGATCAGTGGTTTGATGCCACGCTTCCACAGCAGGCGACGGTACTTGTCGAAGTCGTAGCCCCGGTCCAGTTCAAACGACTCCGCGTCCGCTACGAGCGACGCGCCGACCTCCACGGCGCAGCAAGATCAACACGGGATACGCCGAAAGACCCTCCTCCACGTCCGGTCATGACCAGGCCGGCATCCGATCGGCCCCAGCGAGGACGGCTCGACACCCGTCGGCTGTGATTCGCGCCGGTCTGCGCAGCCTGCCCCTCGGGCATGGTCTTCGCAGCTGACCAGGGGTGCTGATCGCAGGCTTCACTGGCCTGCTCGTACACGACGAACCGCACGGGGCCTTCGGCACGGGCAGTCCGCCTCGAAGTCGGTGCTCATGCCGGGACGCGACCGGCCGATGTGGTGGACAGACACGGCCACAAGACGGGTCGTGCGCTTACATCTGAAGGTGTGGGAAGGCAGGCACCGGGGGCCCTCTGCTCAGTGGCGGGCGCGTCCAGGCACCGGGGTCCCGGAGAATGCCGGGTCGCCCGAGGGTGGCCGGGCGGCCGTGGGCTCGACCGCACATGGGGGCGCGGAGCAGCCCCTTCAGCCGATGCCGACACTCCACCGCGCAGCACCAAGCTGCGCACGTTCCGACCGAGCGCTCACTGCGAGGAGGGGGCGGCCGTGTCCACGTCAGAGCGGTGCGCAGGTCGAGCACCTCCCGGGCCGGCTGAGCGCGGCGGCCGAGCGCGGCGGACCTGGTGTGGCTCGGAGTGGGGGGGAGACGAGGAGCGCGGCGCGACAGCCGGGCGGGGGCCTGACGTCGGGCTCTGTCTGAGCATCGAGCGTTGTTAGCCTCAAGCCTTGGTGGTGTGACGTTGGGCCTGAGGGTGGATCTGTGGGTCAGGCATTGATCAGTGCGGTGGGAAAGTCATTCCTGATGTCCGTCGAGGACGTTTTCAGCCTGCAGCAGGGCCGGATTGTCATGCTGACGGGTCGGATCGAACGTGGGCGGGTGCGCACGGGGGACGAGGTGGAGATCGTCGGCCTGAAGGGCGGCGTGACCGCTAGCGTGGCGGGCATCGACGCCAGTCGCATCCGTATCGACGAGGCGCGCGCGGATATGCATGTGGGGATACTGCTGCAGGGCCTCCCAGCGGATGCGGTGGAGAGGGGCCAGGTGCTCGCGGCGCCGGGGTCCATCAGCGCCCACGCCTGCTTCACTGCCGACATCGCCCTCCTGCCGGAGGAACAGGGCGGTACGGACGTGACGTCCGGTGATCGTCTTCGTTTCCACACCCGCAGCGCCACAGTGTGGGGAACCGTCGCACTGCACGGAGTCGATGTGGTGCGGCCCCTCCATCGTGCTGAAGTGACCGTCACCCTAGAACAGTCCGTCGCCATGGAGGAAGCGCAGGCTTTCGCGTTCCGTCACCACGGTCGTGCCGCCGGCTCCGGCACCGTGCTCCGACTCCCGCGCTGAGCTGAACTCGGCGCCACGGCGGACTGGTCCTGTCCCGCGTTGGCACGGTAGGGCGCCGAGCTGGCGCAGTACGTGTCGCGCTGCCGGCAGGTCTGGCGCGGCACCGCACGAGACTGCTGGACGCGGACCCCGAGCAGCCGCTGGAGCACCGCTCAACACACCGACGCTGCTACTCGGCAGGGGGCAACCGCAGCATCACCACCACTGTCGACTGGGACGGAGATGGTGACGGGCATAGCGACCCGGCAGTTGCGGCGTCCTTGCGCAGGCCAGCGCGCCCGCCGACCCGGCGATAGCCTGCGGGCCACACCAGAAAGGCGGGTCCAGTGGCCTTCAACGCAGAACACTCAGCGCGCATCGCTGCCATGCGGGAAACCGCCCGACCTCTTTGGGAGGCAACCGGCGACAAGGACGCGCTCCAGCAGTTCCTCAAGGACAACGGCTGTCACGGAGTCGAAGCCGTGTTCGTGACTATGGGCCTGCTGAACTGCGATCTCACCGAAGCGCAACGGGCCTTTTTCAACGCCCCCTGCCGCGACGTGGAACGCCGCTTCCACAACCACGCCATGAACCTCCTCGAAGAGGCCGCCGACACCGACACCTGGCCGCGCCCCCGGCCCAGCAGAGGCCCTTGACTCAGCCTTTGATACTCCGCCGACCTCACTGTTCGTCGCCTCCAGCAGCGCCCGCCGGAACAGGCAGAACATCGCCCTCACCCGGCCCCTTCAGCTGCTGGTGTGGTCCGGGGAGAGCTGGCGTCTGCCGCGGGCCTACGTGGACCTCCTGGACCGCTATGAGCGGCGGATGGTGCGGCCTGGGCCGAACCGGCGGGAAGGGCGACCGCTGCGGTCAGCGCGGCCAGAGAGTGAGCCGCATCGAGCGGTGCCCTGGCAGGAATGATCAGAGTGGAGCACTCCGGGCTGTGCAGATTCGGCCCTTGGTGAGCCTTCTGGCCTTTTGCGCGTTGTCCCACAGAAGCAGTCGCGTATACAGACTTGGGAGCGATCCGTTGCGACGGGACTTCGAAAGCTTGACTGCTTGCAGGCGAATCTTCGCCGTAGAAAGTGCGACGAAGAAGGGACCCTGCCTCCTTTATCTCCGTGCCTGTTGAAGCTCGTCGACGAGCGAGAATGAAAGGCAGCTGGTGCCGGCGACCGCCGTTCGGCCGCCGAGGCCGAGGTTGCGGACCGAGTTGCTGCGGCGGCGCCGTTACTGGCGTACGCGTCGTCGAGCAGTCGGCAGCGGGGGCCAAGGGAGTCGTGGCCCTGTCTCTGGATGCCACAGACAGGGCCACTGTGGCTTACGGTCACACGGAGGTCATCTCCAGGGTGAGCAGGCCGTAGGTACTGGGGACGTTGCCGAGGCCGAGTTCGCAGGTGGTGATGGCCAGCGCGGGGGATTGGGAGGTCTGGACGACGGTGTCACCGCTGAACAGCCCGCTGGTCACCGTGCCGGTCTGGGTGGTGATCAGCAGTGCACCGACGACTGTGGTCGTGGAGTTGGCTGACACAGTGCTGGTCTGTCCGGTGTTCCAGGTGATGGTGAACGTGAGGGGACCGGATCCCAGTAGTTCGCTGCAGGTGCGATCCCTGGGGGCCGAAACATTGAAGGATGTCCCGGACGTCAGACCGGGCTGGGACAGGGAGACGCACGGCCCGTACTGAGCGGAGACCGTCCTGACGGTGCTGGTGGGTGTGTTGGTCAGCGGTGGGTTGTAACTGGTGGTGATGCTGCTGGGCGGCGTGCACGTGACGTCCAGTAACCCGCTGGTGGCGGCGCTGGCCGGCGCCGTGGCTGAGAGCAGCGCGGCCAGGAAAGCAACTACGGCTGCGACAGCGGAGATTCGTGATCTGGAGCGAGTGGGCACTCGCATGAAGCGGAGCATGTCTTTGCCTTTCCGATAGGCGTGCGCCGATGTACGGACGAGTCAGAGACGACCGCGACTCGAGGGCTCCCACGCCGTGGCCAGACACCTGACCAGCCGACGTTGAAAGGCCGCTTCGCCAGACAGCCGGGGACCCCTCGCAGACTTCCCCGAGGTTGCGCCATGCACAGTGCGCGCTCGTTCCAGCGGAGCAGGATCTGAGTGACGGCAGCGGGCGACCCGGAGGGCCTCACCCTTCACTCCCGTCGGTACACGCTGCTGATGCGGACAGCTCGGATCGTTGATTCGGTACCCGGCCGTTCGGGAGTGCGTGGTCGTGGTGCGGGCTAGATGCCTCGTTCCGGGTCAGTGACCTGCTGGCTGCCACCGAGGAGGTCGGTGTAGTTGGCCTTGCCGGCGGTGGCCAGAGCCTGACCGGCGGCCAGGAGACTGGCAGCGGCGCCGACGGCCAGGGCGAGTGCGGTGCGGCGTAACGCAAGCATGCTCGCTCCCTTCATCCAAGGTGGTGAGGACAAGCCCAACGCTGCTGGAAGTAGCAGGTCTTGGGTAGGGAGCGTGTCATCTGCGGAGGAGCACGGGCAGCACACGGGGTGTGAACGTCGCACGACAAGGACGTCATGTCAGCAAGGCGTGGTAGCTGCACACTCGAGGGGCCGCGTGCGGCACGCCCCCCGGGCACCGTTAGTACAGCACCAGGAACGTCCGGCTCAGCGCCGAACCCAACGCTTCGGACGGCGAGCGGCTACGGACGGCGGGGAAGGCCGACGCTCGTCATGTGGCGGCTCGCTGCGTCTGCGCGATGCCACCGGTGCCGACGCTTCTCAGCTGTGACCGGGGGCGCCGCCACCTGCAGGACACCCGTCGATCGTGGAGGCGGTGGACGGCAGACCGCCGCGATGCAGACGCTCAGCCACCGGGCGTTCCCCGAGCCGGAGCACGTGGCCGACGACCAGCAGGCCCCAAGCAGGCCCGCACCCAGCGCCACCATCGGGCCGACGTCTCCCACGCCGCGGCCCTGCACCTAGCCCGTGCGGAGCGCGCGGCGAGGGAGACCGGGACGGCGGCCGCGGTGACGCCCGCGCCCCACTGCGGACGTCAGCGTGAACCGCCGATGCGGGGCCAGTGACCGGGAGCGCGCCGGGCCGTTGAACAGGAGGCAGAGTTCCCCACCACAGGCCCAGGGCGGGCCAGGACAGCCCGTCCGTCCCCTCGGGCAGCCCTCATCTGGATCCGTAGAGGCTTCACCTGGCGCTATCGACGTCGCGCCCCGTCGGGAACCCTGGGCGCGCAATGGGGCGCGCGAACAGCTTTCACGCCCGTAGAAGCTCCCTGCGCGCTGACACGGATGTGCCATGTACGAACTAGAAGTGCGGTGGGAGCGTGTGTAGCCCGGGTCATAAGGCGCCTGATTCAGGAGGGGCCGACACCATGCCCAGACCTCACGTCCCCCGGCTATCCGCAGAAAAGCCTGTCATGGGCGCGAGCCTGACGCTCGGACTCGCCGGCGCCGTAGCCGTCCCGGCCGCCGCCTGCGCCGCCTGGTGGACATCACGTGCCACACCGGCAACCGAACGCTCGGTTCACGCCTCCGCTGACCAGCACCGTCAAGCCTGAGCACCTGACCAAGCGAGAACTTCAGCCACGTCTCCCTGTCCAGCGGTGCCAGCAGCGGCTCCAGCAGTTCAGCGTCGATACGTCGACCAGTTTCTCGGCGCAGACCCGCGCTGTCCCTGCCGTCCTACACCGTGACCTACCGCTGGAACGGCGGCCAGTACAGCACCGTCAGCGACCCGGTTACCGTCGCCGTCAGGGCCGCGGACGGCATCGTGACATCACCTCCGTCGACGCGGTGACCGACGGTCTGGAGAAGGGGCAAGTCTGCCCCCAGAAGACTATCGGGCCCAACCTCGACGTCCGTGCTTGCGATACGACCGGCCTCAGCGCCACCAACAGTCTGGTGAACACACTGGTCATCGCCCCGGTCTGATGCTTAACGCCTCCGGGACGACGAATCACGGAGGCAACGGTCCTGAAAGCGGTGCAGTCCGTTCCACTCTCACACACTCAAGATCGAGAAAGGGTCTTCACGATGCGCAGACTCCGCAATTTCGCGACCGCTCACAGAAGGGTCGCCGTCCTCGGCGCCGCCCTGGCACTGGGACTCGCAGGCACTGCCGCCACCCCGGCGTCCGCGGACCCCGCTCCCGTGGTCACCTGCGCCGGAAGCGCATTGCAGCAGTACTCCCCCGGCCTGACGCTGACCACCCGCCCCACGCAGGTCACTTCCAACCAGAGCTACACCACCTGCGTGGACGCCACCGTCGGACCGCACGGCGGGCCGATCACCTCCGCCACCAGCTCCGTCACCTTCAACGCACCCCTCAGCTGCCTCGTGTCCCCTCCCGCGCTGCCGGTCGAGGTCACGATCCACTGGAACGGCGGCCGCACCAGCACCGCCCAGACCCTCGCCGTCGTCAGCCGGACCACTGGCACCACCATCGCCACCGACACCGGCACCATCACCTCGGGCCTCTTCGAGGGCAAGGTGCTCAACGTGACCGTCGTCTACCCCGCACTGAACATCACCGACTGCCTCCTCGGCAGCGGCGTCACGCAGATTCCCGGCATCGCCACCCTCGCAGTCACGCCCGTCTGATCTCCCCGTGATACGGGCAGTGGGCACCTCGCCGCGAGGTCGGGTGCCCACTGCGGCCCTCGCGACGGGTATGGCCAACCACCGCGTCGAGTACCTCACCGCACGACAGGAGGAGATCCTCCGCGTCATCAGACTGGCCATCACCGACCAGGGCGACGCCTCAACGGGATGAAAGGGGTGTACATGTCAGTTCCTGACAGGCCGTGAGCATCGTGGCGCGCCGGTACCGGGTGCGTCTCCCCCGCGAAGCCATCATGCTGGGTAGCCACTCCCGTCTGGCGGCGGACGGGACCTTCCACAGCAGTCTCGGGCCGCACCGCTCGCTTCCTGGATGCCATGAAGCGAGTGGTGCCGGGGAAACTCGGCCTCACCGGCGCCCACATGGCGTGTGCCAGGGCCGCGGTGACGATCGCCGGCAGGTACAGCACACAGCGGATGACCTTCGCGCTCGGGAAGATGTCGGTGCCGCTCATCGAGCACCAGGCCCACCGCCACGCGCTGGTCGGCGCCCTGGCGCGGACATACGCCATGTCCTTGCTGGTCGCCAGGGCCCGTCGGGAGCTGGACGCCTGCTCCGGTCAGGCCACCTCGGCGGTCGAGCGGCTCGTCGCCGCGACGAAGGTCAACGCCAGCCGGGCCGCCGAGCAGGTGGTGCTGGTCTGCCGGGAGCGGTGTGGCGCGCAGGGGATGTTCAGCCGCAACCGCATCGCCGACTACATCGCCTTCAGCCATCTCGTCGTCACCTCCGAGGGCGACAACGACATGAGATCGGGCTACCGGCCGGTGACCGAAACCCCCGCGGCCAGCAGTGACCTTCGAGACACCAGGTTCCTGACATGGTGCCTGCGTCAACGCGAGCGGCGACTGCACGTGCACCTGGGGCGGCATGTCACGGCCTGCTTCGAGAAGGGGACCGGCAGGTTCGCCCTGTGGAATGCCGTCGTCGGCGACCTGCTGGCGCTCACCCGCGCACACGGGCTGCGCATGGCCGGTGAGGAGCTGCAGTCCGCCCTTGACGGCGCCGCCGCGGAGACCGAGAGCACGCTGCTCCCGGTCTCCGCCGTCTTCGCCCTTCAGGAGATCGCCGTTGACGCCCACTGGTACCTCCCTCCCCAGGCTGCACGTCCCCGGTAGCGGGCGAGGCAGCCCGGCGATGGGCGATCACGTTCCTGACGGCAGCGATGAGTGCGCCACCGACCCGGACCTGACGACCCGAGACAGACGCTGGCGGCGCGGGTCAGGCGGCGTTCACCCTGTGGACGAGGGCAGTGAGGCACTTGTCGGCGGCGTTCTTGTTCCGCCAGATGATGTAGCCGCGGATCATGCTGCCCTATTCTTTGTGGGTGGCGTGGTCGGTTCCGTCGAGGGCGAAGTAGCGCACGGCGCTGAACTGGGCCTCGATGCGGTTGAGCCAGGAGCTGTTGGTCGGGGTGTAGGCGACCTCGACGTTGTTCTCGGCGGCCCAGTCGCCGACTCGCTGACACCTCTTCGTGGTCAGGTGCGGGGAGGAGTTGTCGCAGACGATCGCGATCCGCACTGATGGCGGGTAGAGGGTGCGCAAGTAGCGGCAGAACTCCAAGAACTGGGTGCGCTTCTTGACCGGCTTGATGTGGCCGTAGAGCTTGTCCTTGCCCAGGTCGTAGGCGGCGAACAGGTGCCGCACTCCGTCGTAGCGGTTGTAAGCCGCCCGCCGTCTGCGACGTGGCTCACGGTCAGGGTCCTTCTGCTTGCCGCCGCGTCCGGCCCACTGCCGGCCAGGGTGAGGCATCAGATTGAGCGGCCCGAACTCGTCAATGCAGAGGATGACTTCGGGCTCGTCGCCCTCGGGTATGACCTCGCCGTCGGCGATCGCGTAGAGGTGCTCGACCCGCGCCTTCTTAAAGCTCCTAACAGAATGGATCGAAGGTGGGGTGAGCCGGGTGACGATCTCTCGAAGCCGTTGCCACGGTGGACGGCTGTCGCCTGGGATCCGCCCAAAGGGAGGACTTCGCACCCCATGTCTGCCCGACCGGAGGCCGGCTGTGGCCCGGGGCGCCTAGGCTGTCACCGCTACGGAAGGGCGGTGCTATGGATGAGGACTCCCGGACCAGGGCCGCGATCGAGGAGCATTGGCGGGCCTCGGAACGCGCGAACACCGATGTCGAGCACGCCATCTACGCCACGGACGCCATCCTGGACTACCCGCAGTCAGGTGAGCGGTTCCGGGGCCGCGCGACCATTTCGGCGCAACGCGGCGGACACCCGGCCGACCGACACTTCACCGTCCAGCGGATCACCGGCCACGCCAATCTGTGGGTGAGCGAATGCGTGATCACCTACGACGGTGTGCCTTCGTACTCGGTAAGCATCATGGAATTCGCTGACCAGCACGTGGTGCACGAAACACAGTACTTCGCCGACCCCTTCGGAGCGCCGCCCTGGCGAGCCGCGCTCGCAGAACCGATGCCAGGCCGAACGATCGCTGGAACCTGATTCCTGGCCTCGTTCGGGTCAGCCGACTGATCAGCCTGTCACTTTGTTGAAGTTCTAGGGACGCCTATCGCGCTGATTTCAAGCTCCTCCAGCAGATGAGCGCGCATGCGAGGGTGAGGAAGGCTTCATGGATGTCGTCGCGGGTCTCCCAGCGGATCCGCAGGCGACGGACGGAACCAGTGCAGGTGAGCGAACGCGCGCTCCACGACCCAGCGTTGGGTGCCGAGTCCGGAACCGTGATCGATGCCGCGGCGGGCTATCAGCGGTTTCACGCCGAGGTCCCGGACCAGCCGGCGGTACTTGTCGTGGTCGTATCCGCGGTCGGCCAGCACCACGTCTGGGCGGCGCCTGGGCCGACCGCGCTTGCCCCGCACGGACGGCACGGCTTGGAGGAGCGGGATGAGCTGAGTGATGTCGTTGCGGTTGCCCCCGGTCATCGACTCCTCCTCGGGAGGTCGTAGGACCATCCCCCGCGGGCGCGGGGAGCAGTCGGCGACCGCCACGGCGCCCGAGCCGGCGTCGGGGCGATCCCCGCGGGCGGTGCGAGAAGGCAGAGGAGCAGGCGCAGCGCTGTTTCGGGTAGGTGAGGTTGGAGGCGGGCCCCGAGGTATCCGAGAGCGGCTCTGTTCGACCATGTCGCCGCCCTGGCGCGACGTGCGACAGGTGCCGAGACGCCCTGCCGTTCCGGCGGGGTATGCCCGGATCATCGTCCGCAGGGGCAAGGGTGCCCGGAGGAACCCGCGGGAGATGCGGCCGGCACCGCCCGCAGCGCCCCACCGGGCGTCACCGAGTCGGCTGGTCCGGTGGGGCGGGCACGGGTGCCGCTCAGACCGAGGTGATCTCCAGCGTCGCCACGCTGTAGATGCTCGAGACGGTGCCCAGCCCCAGGGTGCACTGCAGGACCTGGGTCGCCGGGCCGGTCTGGTCCAGAAGCACGGTGTCACCCTGGAACAGCCCTGAGGTGACGGTCCCGGTGATGACGACCTCCAGCAGCGCGCCGACCACGTTCGTGTTGAAGTTGGCCGACACAGTGCTGGTCTGACCGGTGTTCCACGTGATGACGATCGTCGTGCTCCCGCCCGCCAGCAGGTCGAGGCAGGTCCGCTGCCGGGGCGGATTGGTGACCATGGCCGATCCGGATGTCACATTCGGCTGCGACAGCGAGACGCACGGTCCGAACTGGTACGAGACCGTGGACTGGGATGTCTGCGGGGTGTTGGTCAGCGGTGGGTTGTACTGGGCGACCGCGCTGCTCGGCGGTGTACAGGTGACGTCCAGCAAGCCAGCCGCCCCGTTCGCGGAGGCGGTGGCGGGCGATGCCGTGAGTGCGTTGCCGACCAGGAAGAAACAGAGGGCCGTCAGTACGGTGACGGCCGTGGAGATCCTTGTGCGCACAGTGCGTAACATTCCTGGTTCCTTTCGAGACGGTTCGATCCGCGCTGTCGTGCGCGTCGGCCGGGCTCACGTGGTGTCCGAGACCATGACGGACCCGACTTGCGTGTGCAGCGCTGATGGTGAGGCCACATGATGCCCCCGGAACCCGTGGGTCACCATGACCCGGGCGGGCCAGTGTGCACACTGGCCCGCCCGAACACACCCCGTTCCACGACACGCGCACCCCGAGTGCGACCGCCGCGGTCGGGCCGTCAGCTTGGGGCACTGAATCGCGTCCCCTCCGTGGCGAGGCGGAGAGCGGCTGCCATGGCGCCGAGGTGCACCCCGTAGGACGTGCCGTTGCGGTCGTTGCCGTCCATGTCGACCCGCAGGGCCTGACGGCGGAAGGCAGCCGCCGCCGGGTGCCCGACGGCGTCGATTGCATGGGCGTGCACGGCGGCGCTGAGGGTGGACCTGTGGGTGGTACGGGGCAGGTGCGCTGCCAGATGTCCGGGGCCCGGGGTATCCCATGTGCTCGAGGAGAGACATCAGTTCCTGCGGGGTGAAGAGATAGCCGAGCATGAGGGTGTCGGCCTGTTTGGTCAGCCGGTAGCGACGGGGGTGGCCCCCCCTCTCGCTCCAGGATCCGGTCGAGTCGTCTGAGGTCCGGGTACCGTGAGCGGTGGCCGCGCCAGTCGAACTGACTGATGACACCCTCGTGGAAGGGAACATGCAGCCGGTGCGATATGTCGAGCCAAGACTGCGGTTCCTCCGGCGTCATGGAGTGAAGCACTGCCAGTCGCTCGCGCTGCTGACCGGGTATCGTGCCGCGGCGGACCTAGTGACCTGAGTCGGAGATTCGTCGTTGGTCGGGTATGAGTCGTCCGGGTCCGATCCGGCTGCGGCGGCTACAGGTCCTGGACGGCCGCAGGGACGGCGTCCACGCGGGCCATGGCCGCGGCGTCGACCGGGCCGAGGACCTTCGCGCCGTCGAACAGGTCCAGGCGCAGCTGGACGAGGTCGACGGCGGTGCACGGGAGCGGGTCGCCGGCGACCACGGACAGGCGGTGTCCGGGCAGCGGCGACCGCTTCCGACTCAGCCGCCGCGCACCGGGACAGGAGTGCTGGGATGCTGGGAGGAGCGAGCGCTGCCCATGACGTGATGTAGACGGACGATGGGGTGAGCACGGTGGTCGAGACCTACGCCCATGCCCGAGAACCGGCCGTCCCGTACGCCGACCCCCAGGGGGATCCGTTTCTGCGCACTCGGTTCGCCCTTCCCGCGCGGCCGCCCACGTTCCTGCGCCGGGAGCGACTCGTCGAGCATCTCGACCAAGCGCTTGCTACGCCCCTGACGCTGGTCAATGGCGCGGCCGGGGCGGGTAAAACGCTGCTGACGGCCGACTGGGCCAGCGGGCTGCGGGAGCCGGTCGCCTGGCTGACCGCAGAGGCGGGAGACCGACGGCCCGGGGTTTTCTGGGCCTACGTCTTCGAGTCGCTGCGTGCCTGCGGGGCACGGGCGGCCACGGGCGGGGCCCCCGCGGACTCGGACGGTGTGGGAGGCGGACTGCTGGCCTCGCTCGCTGCCGAACTGAACGCACGCGACCGTCCCGTGGTCCTCGTGCTCGACGAGTACGACCGATTGACCGCCCCCGAGGTCGCGGAACAGCTGGAGTTCGTCCTGCGCCACGCCGGACGGGGACTGCGGGTCGTCCTCGTCACCCGCACCGAACCGCTGCTCCCGCTGCACCGCTACCGGGCTGCCGGCGAGCTGACCGAGATTCGCGGCGCCGAGCTGTCCTTCACCCCTGCGGAAGCCGACGCGCTGCTGCGGCTGCACGGCCTGCACCTTCCCGCGCACGCCGCGTCCGCCCTGGTGGAGCGCACCCGCGGCTGGGCCGCCGGGCTGCGGCTGTCCGCCCTGGCGGCCCGGGAGAGCGCCGACCCCGAGCGGTATCTGAAGGAGTTCGAGGCGGACCACAGTACGGTCGCGGACTTCCTGCTGGCCGAGGTGCTGAAGGGGAGGACGGAGGAGACGCAGGACCTGCTGCTGCGGGTCAGCGTCCTGGATCGTTTCTGCCCTGACCTGGCCGACGCCCTGACACTGCGGAACGACGCCGAACCCCTCCTCGCCGGGCTGCACCGGGAGAACGCGTTCATCGAGCGGCTCGGGCACTCCTGGTACCGGCTGCACCCGCTCTTCCGGGAAATACTCCGGGCTCATCTGCACGAACGCATGCCCGGTGTGGAACCGGAGCTGCATCTGCGGGCCGCGCGATGGCTGCGACGTTCCGGCTTCCTCCCGGAGACGCTCGCCCACGGCGCCGCGGGCGGTGACTGGGATCTGGCCGCCGGCGCGCTCGTCGACAATCTCGCGATCGGACAGCTCTTCACGGGCCTGCGTTCGGACGCTCTGGCTCAGCTCTTCGCGCGCATGGGGCCCGAAGCCGAAAGCCCGGCCAGCGACCTTGTGCGGGCGGCCGGCGCACTGGCCCGCCGCGATCTCGATCACGGTCTGAACCGGCTGCGACGCGCCCAGGAACAGCTGTCCGACGCCGAAGACTCTCCCGGCCTGGCGGCGGCTCGGCTGAGCTGCACACTGCTGGAGGCCCTCGCCGCCCGGCTCACCGGGTGCCCTTCGAGAGCCGAGCTGGCCGCCGCGACGGCCGAGGAAGTGCACCAGGACTTGCCGGACCAGCTGCTGGACGAGCACCCGGAACTGACCGCCCTGCTGATGACGCATGTGGGTTCGGCCCGTCTGTGGGAAGGGCGCTTCGACGACGCGCGTGCCGTGCTGACCCGTGCGGCCGGTGCCCCGGGCGGGTCCGCCACGGTCCTGCCCCGAGCGGAGTCGATGGGGCACCTGGCTCTGCTCGACTACCTGAACGGCTGGCTCGGCCGGGCGGAACGCAGGGCTCTGGCCGCGGTGTCGGAGGGAGAGCGGGCGGGTCTGCCCCAGCCTCCCGGCGCGGGCCTCGGCAGGCTGGTTTTGGCCGCGGTGGCCGTGGACCGCCAGGAACTGGAACAGGCCCGGGTCCTGCTCGACGAAACGGCCCGGCTGCCGGCGCGGGAGCACGATCCGGTACCGACGGCGGGGCGGGCGCTTGCCGCGTCACGCCTTCTCCTCGACGACGGTGAAAGGCACGCCGCCGTCGAGGCGGCGGAGCCGGCCGTGTCCGCGGCCGTGGCGTCCCCTTGGGCAGAGAGTCACGCGGCAGTCGTCCGCTCTGCCGCCTGTCTCGCCGACGGACGGCCGGACGAAGCCGTGCGACTTCTCCACGGCGTCTCCGGCGACCAACCGGTGTGCGCCGTGGAAGCGGCGGCGATCCAGGCCGCCGCGGGGCGTCCTCAGGCAGCGGCCGACTTGATCGGCGCGATCCGTGCCGAGGGACGCACCGGCCCCGCGGTGAGCGTGGGGGCAGCGCTGGTGCAGGCCCGGGCAGCGCAGGAGTCGGGGGACGCGGCCGCCGCCCGCAGACTGGTCGCACGGGCCCTTCTGGATGCCCGGCGCGAGCGTCTGCGGCGCCCCTTCCTCCAGGCAGGAGACTGGATCAAGCCACTGCTTTCCCAGGCATCGCTGCACGAACTTGCCGAGGACTGGCTCCTGACCGGCCGGCCACCAGGGCACGGCGAGCCACTGCGGCCCGTAGCCGATCCCGCGCCCCTGGTGCCGGTGGAGCTGAGCGGACGTGAGCGGGATGTCCTGCGGCGTCTGGCCCGCATGATGACCACGCAGGAGATCGCGGCCGATCTGTACGTGTCGGTCAACACGGTCAAGACCCATCTGAAGAGCGCGTACCGGAAGCTGGCGGTGAACCGGCGCAGCGACGCGGTGCGCCGCGCGCGCGAGCTCGGCCAGCTGTGACGGGGCGCCTGGGGACGCGTGGTGCGGCCTCGTTCGCTGGGGGCGCGCCATGAATGCAGTGAGCCGGCCTCCCCCGCAGGGGGTGAGGCGCGCGGCGCCGCGCTCGGCTCCGATGGAAGGGACGTACGCCGGACGCGGTGACGGGAGCGGCGCAGTGTGATGCAGCGCCGCTTCGCGGTCGGAGCGTCCATGCCCTGCTGTACCGGTCGACCGGGCGAGGTGGGACGACGTGAAGCACTGGCGGGCCCTCGTGGTCCTCGGGACGGCTCAGTTCCTGATGGTCCTGGACACCTCCGTCATGAACGTGTCGATCAGTCAGTTGGTCGAGGACTTCGACACGGAGGTCACGGCCATCCAGGCCGTCATCACCCTGTACGCGCTGGTCATGGCGGCTTTCATGCTCGTCGGCGGCAGGTTCGGCGACATCGTTGGGCGGCGCCGCATGTTCCTCACGGGGCTGGCCGTCTACGGTGTCGGGTCGGCCGTGACCGCCGTGGCGCCCACGCTGTGGGTGCTCACGCTGGGATGGTCCGTCATTGAAGGGCTCGGGGCGGCCATGGTGCTTCCGGCCATGGCCGCCCTGGTCGCGGAGTCGTACCGCGGACGGGACCGGGCCGTCGCCTACGCGGTCATCGGCGGCCTCGCGGGGGCGGGGATCGCGGTCGGCCCGTTGCTCGGCGGCTGGATGACGACGTACCTCACCTGGCGGCTGGTGTTCGCGGGCGAGGTCCTGGTGGTCGTGGCCGTGCTGCTGTGCCGGCGGGTGATCGCGACCCCTGTGCCGGCCGGTCGCCGGCCCCGGTTGGACGGGGTCGGCGCGGTGCTCTCCGCCGCCGGGCTGGGGCTGGGTGTGCTCGGGGTGCTGCAGAGCAGCACCTGGGGCTGGGTGGAGCCCCGCAACCCGCCCTTCACCGTCCTCGGGTTCTCCCCCACTCTGTTCGTCGTGGGCGCCGGGCTTGTCGTGCTGGCCGTCTTCCGGCTCTGGGAACGACGGTGTGAAGGCCGAGGTGCGGACCCGCTGGTACACCTGTCTCTGCTGGGCAGGCCCGTCCTCCGGGCCGGCCTGACGACGCTCCTGAGCCAGAACCTCATCCTCCTGGGTCTGTTCTTCGCGATCCCGCTGTATCTCCAGGTGGTGCAGGGTTTCGACGCCTTCGAGACGGGGCTGCGCCTGGTTCCGGTGTCGGCCACCATGCTGGTGACCTCTCTGTGCGGATCCTCGCTGGGGCGCAGGGTGGGGCCGCGCAGGGTGGTGCGGCTCGCTCTGGTCATTCTGGCGGCGGCCGTCGTGTGGCTGCTGGCCACCATCGACCCGGTCATCGACGACGCGCAGTTCGCCGGGGCGATGGCCGTCCTTGGCGTCGGCGTCGGTCTCCTCGCCTCGCAGCTGGGCAACATCGTCCAGTCCGGCGTCGGCGAGGACGAGCGCAGCGAGGCCGGAGGGCTTCAGTTCACGGCGCAGAACCTCGGCTCGGCGCTGGGCACCGCGCTCATCGGGTCGATCCTCGTCGGCGCGCTGGCAGGCGCCTTCACCAACCAGGTCGCGGACGACCCGCGGCTGTCCCAGGCGGCCCGCGAGCAGGTCGGGGTCCGCCTGGAAGCCGGCGTCACCTTCGTCTCCACCGAGCAGGTGCGTTCCGCGGCCGAGCGGGCCGGGCTGCCACCGTCCGAGGTCGACGCCGTGGCCGACTCCTACGCCTCCGCTCAACTGGACGGGCTGAAGGCGGCGATCCTGGCCACGGGCGGCGTCGCGCTCGCCGGCTTCCTGGTCACCACACATCTGCCGACCGCTCGGGCGGGCCGCCCGCCCGAGCCCGCCCCCGGTTCCGAACCGGCCGGGGCGACCGGATCGACGGGCTGACACGGGTGTCCAGGGGCAGCACCGCCGCAGGGGCCACGGGCCGACGGGAGCGCCGGGCCGAACATCGGGCGCACGCGGACTACACCGGGGGCGTCTACGGCTCCATGCTCGCCGCCTCTGTCGTGATCGGCGCCGGCTCGCTGGGATCGTTCCCCCGTGCCGAACTGGTCCTGCTGCTGTTGCTCACCAGCCTGGTGTTCTGGATCGCTCACGTCCATGCCGAGCTGTTCGGCGCGCGTCTCGCCCGGCACGCGCCGGACCGTCGGGTGATCCTGCGCGTGTGCCGTGAGGAGTGGCCGATCGTCAAGGCGGCCGTGCCGTCGGCCGTGGCGGTCGCCGTCAGTCCCCTGCTGGGGCTGGACGTCCAGGGCGCCCTGTGGCTGGCGCTGTCCGTCGCCGTCGCAGGACAGGTGGGCTGGTCCGTCGCCGCGGCACGCCGCGCGGGTGCCTCGCGGCGGCTGGTGGCCACTACCGCGTCGGTCAATGTACTGCTCGGCCTGGTGATCGTCGTCGTCAAGATCGCACTGACGCACTGAGCCCGAGGGTTGACGCACTGAGCCCGGGGGCCGGAGTCACCTGTACCGGGTGAGGTCGCCGGAGGGCGACGAGGCGCACGATCGTCACAGAGAGCACCGTCCGCGCCGGACCCTGGGCGGTGTCCTGAGCCCGTCCGGTGGAGGTATCGCTCGTGCGCTACGAGATCCGAGTGGAGGGACACCTGTCGGAGACGCTGGCCAACGCGTTCCCGGAGCTGGAGCACGTGGTGATGTCCGGCCAGACCGTCCTGTTCGGCCAAGTCGTGGACGATGCCCACCTTTACGGGCTGCTGACCCGTTGCCAGTCGCTGGGCCTGCGCGTGCTGGAGATGCGGCAGCTGCCGAAGTAACGCCGGCGGACGGTGTTCGCCGCCCGGCCGTTCTCTCACGCCTGCCTCACATGTGCCTGGCCGTGATCCGGCCGGAGCGGCAGGCGGCCCGCAGGGCTTCGTGGTCCCGCTCGTTCTGGTCGGCGTAGGACTGGGCGAACTCCGTGAGCGCGCGGTCGAAGCGGTCGCTGCCGCCCAGGTAGGCGGCGAGCGCGACAGGGTCCCCCGAGCGGGCGTGGGCCCGCGCCAGGCAGGCCCCGCACAGCCGGGCAAAGAGGGAGAGCAGGCCCGGCCCCATGGTCTCCGGCCGCGCGATGCCCTTCCAGTCCCACAGCTGGCGCACGTAGAAGTCCCGGCCCTGTCCGTCGAGGCCGGTGACGTGCGTCCAGCCCAGGAAGATGTCGCTGGTGGTCTGGATCAGGCGTTGGCCCGTCACGACCCGGCGGCCCTGGTTGTCGTAGCGTTCACCGCCCGTGTGGGCGGCCAGCACCGACTCCGAGGCCTCCTTGGCCTGGAGCAGCAGCGGATCGTCGTCGTCCCTGCCGAGCAGGAGCAGCACCCAGCAGCGGGTGCCGACGCTGCCGACGCCCACCACCTTGCGGGCCATGTCCACGAGCCGGTAGTGGCGCAGCAGGTACCGGCGTTCGGTCGGCAGGGTCCGTGCGTAACCGTTCACGACGGACCGCAGCTCCTCCTTGCGGCCTGCCTCGGACGGGTCGGCCACCAGATCGCCGAGCGGGGTGATCAGCGGCGGGTCCGGGGCGATGCGCCGGCCCTCGGCCGTGACGCGGGTCAGCTTCGCGAACGCCCTCATATGGGTTCGCGTGCGGGCCCTCACTGCGGCATCGCGAAGACGGTGTTCCGCCTCTCCCTCCGCCTTCGTCACCAGCAGTCGCCGCACCTGGTCGGCGTCGTCCTGGGCGTACCAGATGTCGAGGGTGGGCATGCCGGCGAACTCGCGCATCCGCTGCCGGTAGGCCCGCACGCAGGCCCGTACGGCGCTGTCCTGCTCCTTGGGCGAGAAGCCGTTCGCCCGGGCCGCGATCACGAATCCGGCCGCCAGACGCTTGACGTCCCACTCGAAGGGTCCGGGCAGCGTCTCGTCGAAGTCGTTGATGTCGAAGACCAGGCGGCGCTCCGGTGAGGCCAGGAGCCGGAAGTTCAGCGGGTGAGCGTCCCCGCACAGCTGCACCTGCAGCCCGCTGCTGGGGAGGGGGGCCAGGTCCGCCGCCATGACCGCTGCGGCGCCGCGGTAGAAGCGGAACGGCGATTCCAGCATGCGGCCGTAGCGGATCGGTACGAGCGCAGGGACGCGCTCGGCGGACTGGCGCTCCAGCAGCTCGATCGGGTCGGCTCGCCGCTGTCCGGTCTCGTACCAGCCGTGGCACGAACGCGAAGCCCGTTTGCGGGCTTTCCTGCCGTACGCGGCCCGCTCTGCCGGTGGCAGGGACGCGGTGAAGGCACTGGGTACGGTCATGACCTGGCCTCCGGTTCCGGGTGACCGGTGCCGGACTGCGGATGAGGCGGCGCTTCCCGGCGCTTCCGGTGCAGCCCCGCCTGCACCGTGCCGGCGGGCACTCGGGCGGCGACTCGGACGAGCAGCAGTCCACCTGCCATCGGCAGCATCGAGACGGTGCTGAAGGTGGTGAGGGTGAAGTACAGCGCGTCCGTCCCGGCGAAGAGGACCAGGAACAGCACGAGTGTGGCGGCCGGGGCCGTCGACGGCTCTCGGACGCCGGCCGCGGGCTGCCGGACCGGGTGGGGCCTGACCCACGCCACCTGTGTCCGAATCGCTCATCACACATCTCTTCGTCTCGTCCGCGCCCATGTGGGCCGATCACTCGCAGAACTCCACTTCACCGCCCCGACGGCATCGACGGATCACCCTCAACGGGTGATCCCGGCCCCGGTGACAGCCATGACCCTGTACCAGTCGGGGCCATGCGTCACGCCCCTTACCAACCGTCCCGCCTGACGGTCCGGCGGCGGCCGGCCGTCCACGAGGAGGCGCCATGACCATGCCGCGTGTTCCGGCACGAGCGGCTGCGCGAGCGGCCGGGCGGCGTGTCCTGGCCGGCGTCGGAACGGTCTGGCTGGTGTCCGGCATCCAGAACATGCCGAACCGCGGCCTCGTCACGTGTGTCGCGGTACTCGCCGGCGTCGCGGAGATCGCGGTCCTCGACCCGCCGGCCGCGTCGAACCGCGCCCTGACCCGGCTGCTCGGCCTCGGCCGGTCCTGCTCGGCCCGGCCGAGGCGGCGGTCACCCTGAACCGGCAGTCCGCGCTCCGCGGAACACACTCCCGGAAACCGGGCACACCCGCCGCCACAACCTGACCGCACACCCGCGGAAGGAGCGACCATGGCCCCGACAACCCCCTCGGGCCCCCAGGACGCCGACGCAGCCGCGGAGCACCCGTCACCCGCCTTCACCACCCGGGAGCGGGCGGAGTACGAGCGTCTGAGCCGGCTCGCGGCCGTGCGCCACCGCCGGGCCCGCGTGGCCGGCTCCTCGGTCCTGCTCCTGCTGACCCTGCTGCTCGCGCCCCTGGCCGTCGTCGCCGCCTGGGTGCAGGACACCGTCTCCGACACCGACCGGTACGTGGCGACCGTTGCGCCGCTGGCATCCGAGCCGGCCGTGCAGGACGTCCTGACCGACCGGCTCACCGAGCGCGTGGTGGCACAGGTGGACGTGAAGGCGGTGACGGACTCGCTCGCACACACCCTCCGCGACGCCGGGGCGCCACCCCGCGTGGTGAACGGTGCCGAGTCCCTGGAGGCCCCGCTGCGAGAGGCCGTGCGGTCCGCCGCCGAGCGCACCGTCAGCGGCGTGGTCACCAGCGACACCTTCCAGCAAGCGTGGGAGGGGGCCAACCGGCGGTCGCACGCCGCGGTGGTGCAGATGCTCACCGGTGACGGACGAGGGGCCCTGCGGGCGGAGGACGGCACCGTGCTGGTGGACGTGGGCCACGTCGTCGACCAGGCGCGCGAACGGCTCGTCGACGCGGGCTTCGACAAGGCCGCCGCGATTCCGGACACCGACCGGACGATCGTCCTGTTCGAGACGGAGCAACTGGGCAAGGCCCAGGACGTGATGCGGGTGCTGGACGTCGTCGGCGTCTGGCTGCCCGTCCTGACCGTGGTCCTTGCCGCGCTCGCCGTGTGGACCGCCCCGGCCCACCGGGTGATGCTGATGGCCACCGGGACCGGCGTCGGCATGATGATGGCGCTGCTCCTTGTCGCGCTGGCGGTGCTCCGGCGGGTCTATCTCGACTCCGTGCCGTCCGCGGCGCTGCCGCCGGACGCGGCGTCGGCCGTCTTCGACACGTTCGTCCGCTTCCTGTGGGACAGCACCCGCACGCTGCTGGTCGTCGCGGTGATCACCGTGCTGGCCGCGTACTTGTACGGGCCCGGACGTGCCGCCCGTGCCGTCCGCGGGACGGCCGCGCGGGCGACGGCGGCCACCGGCCGGGCCCTGCACCGAGGGGGTGTGGACACCGGGTCCACGGGACGGCTGCTGGCGAAGCACCGGGCGGGGGTCACCGGCACCGTCATCGCGGCGGGAGTGTTGGCTCTGCTGCTCTGGAACCAGCCCACGGTCGCCGCCGTGGCGCTCGTCCTCGGGCTCGTCCTGGCCGCCCTGATCATCCTGGCGATCCTGGCGGCAGCCGCCGGACCGGCGCGTCCGTCGACGCACCGGGCGACCTCATGAACGAACGCCGCGGTTTCGGCAGGGCACCGGCTGCGGCGACCACTTTCACCCGTGCCGGGTGATGCCGGACGGTAAGCCCCGTGGCCACCCTGACGTCAGTACGGCACGACGGCCGGGCCCACGCCCGGGACGGAGGACGGACATGAGCGCACAGACCTACCTGGCGTACGACTACCCGATTCTGGGGGCCTTCTGGACCATGCTGATGATCTTCCTGTGGATCATGTGGCTCGTCCTGCTCTTCCGCATCATCGCCGACATCTTCCGGGACGACGCACTGAGCGGCTGGGCGAAGGCCGGCTGGCTGGTGCTCTGCATCCTCCTGCCCTTCCTGGGCGTGTTCGTCTATGTGATCGCCCGCGGCAAGAACATGGGCCGCCGGGAGGCGGCGCGGGCCCGTGCTCAGCAGGAGGAGTTCAATTCCTACATCAGGCAGACCGCGGCCGGCGGGTCCAGCAGCGTCGACGAGCTGGCCCGGCTCTCGGAGATCCGGGACCGGGGCGCCATCACGGACGAGGAGTTCCGCAGGGCGAAGGAACTGGTCCTCAGCGGTCACGGCCCGGCAGGACACACGGACACCTCCGCTCGCTGAAAGCAGCCGCACACCACATGGAACGAGGCCCAGGGATACGCGAGACCCGGGCGTCGCTGCTGCGCGTGATCGCCACCGGCAAGCGGAACACCATGGCGCTGCTCCGCTACGACATCGAGGACCCCCACCGTCCCTGCCACTGGCAGGAGCACTTCTGGAGCCACGTCAACGCGCCCGTACCCAGCCTCGACGGCCGAGTGGCGCTCGTGGTGCACCGGGCGGAGGAGGTCACACGCCGACGACACCCCGCTCGGACCCGAGCAGGCCGCCGCCCGGCGCCGGGTCCGCGCGTGCCGACTTCGACCACACGGTGCGGCTCGGCTGGGTCCGCTCACCGCAGTCGATCGAGGTCCGCTTCGGCATCAGCCGGGCCGGAGCCGTCGACATCGCGCTCTGCACCACGGCGTCCGTCGAGCGGTCGTCCCTGCCCACCCGGAGGTCGACGGCGATCCAGGATGCGGGCGACCACCCATGGCTGTCGCGCACCTCGACGAGACTGCCTTCTCAGCGGAAGGGGACGGTGCGAGCCCGGTGACGGCGCCGACGTATCCGATCGCGGTGTCCCGCGGGCCGGCCTGGGGGTGACGAGGCCGGCGACGATGGCCGGGACGGCCAGGCAGCAGACGACGTAGACCGCTGAGAACAGTAGGGCCCGCTTCTCGTGGGCGGCGGTGTGGGCGAGCAGCCGGAAGGCACCGAAGAAGGCTGTATCGCGTCACTCAGAGGGCGTCGAGCGCTCGGAGTCGCTCGTGACCCCGCCGGGGCACGCCGCCGCGTCGAGGTCCCAGCCCGCGCGCCGGCCGCCCGCGCGGAAGGCGCTCTCGAAGAACTCCAGGACGGTCTCCCGCGGCGCGAGGGCGCCGCGGACGTCGTCGTAGCGCAGCACGGCCAGGTGTCCGCCCCGCAGGGGAACCCAGGACGCTTGGGGCGGACTGAGTCTCTCCTCCGTCAGGCCCTCCGGCTCCGGTGCGGTGTAGGAGTAGAAGGCGGGCTCGGGAAAGGTCGGATCGCCGAACCAGAATCCGGAGCTGATGACCTCCCGCGAGTACGACTCGCGGGTGACCTCGTCGGCCGACGGGGGCAGCGCCGCCCTCTTGTCCGAGAAACGGGTCACGGCGATGTCGAAGGTGTGCCAGAAGTGGTGCACCGGGCTGGTCTTGCCCGACCACTGCGCCGCGTACTGCTCCAGGACCAGATTGACCTGGGACAGGACCACCCAGTAGGTGTGCGCCTGCTCGGTGTCATACGTGGCGTGCTTGGTGTCCTGCTCGAACGGACGGTCCGCGTCCGGGAGATCGTACGGATAAGGGTGCGCGATCTCGCACGGCACTCCCATCCGGCGCAGCGAGTCCACCAGAACCCGATAGAACGCACTGACGCTCAGCCCCTGGAGCGGGAAGGTCAGGCACTCGCCGCCGGAATGCGTGATCCTCAGCGAGTGGTCGACGAAGTCGAAGTCCACACAGAAGAACTCCCCTTCGTCGGTGAGCCCCATGGGGCGCGTCGTGATCCCGCGGCCGGTGAGGTGAAAGGGCACGTTCCACCAGTGGTTGCGGCGCTGCGAGAAGGCGAGCCGCACCTTCCCCACGATCTGGGCGAACCGATGGATCGTTTCTCTGGTCGGGGTCCACGACGCGTATGGCAGGGCCGGAAACAGTTCCACGATCGACCGACCTTCCGGTGCTCGTAAGTGTGGGTACCGCGGCACTCACCCGCGCGGGCGTCAGCCGCGCAGCCGCTCCGCGATCGTCACCAGGTACCGTCCCTGGCCGTTGGCCGCGTACAGGAGGGTTGCCGGTTCATCGCCGAGGTGAAGCTGGTGACGGGATCGTTGTGGAGCACGCCCGCCTGCCACAGGCCGCCGGTGGAGTCGAAGAACTGCTTGAGCTGGGAGGAGTTGCCGAACCGGGTCGGGGTCCTGAACGCGTAGGCCGAGGCCCACTCCAGGTCCTCCGGGGTCGCCACGGGGACCGTGTTCTTCGTGGCGTCGACGCGCGCGCCAAGCCGGGTCGGCGTCGATGGCCGTGTCCGGCGCGAGCTCAGGGGCACGCTGACCTTCCGCGCCCCCGGCAAGGGCTTCGGCGAACTGATGGACGTTGCCGGAAGCACTGTCGTAGACGACGGCGAGGCCTACAGCCATGAGCCAGCTCCTCTTCTCCATCACAAACTATGGGTACGCTACGCCCGACCGGCCGATCTCGCGTCTTGGACGCCCCACCGCCGCCCTTCTCCCGCACACCCGCCGCACCGGTTCTCCCGGGCCGCCGCCGGACGCCTCCCCGGCGGGCGTCCGGCGGCGTGGAGACATGAACGAAGAGCGTGCGGACCGTCTGCGTCTGGACTCGGCACGCGGACACTGGGCCCTGACCTGTGTCGTTCTCTCGTCGGGCATGGCCATGCCCGACGGCTCGGTCGTCGACGTGACCCCCCTCGCTGCAAGGCTTGTGCCCTTTGTCCGCGGGGATCGGATGTGCGCGCCTGTCAGGTCAGCTCCGGGCCGTTCCCGCTCGGGAAGTCGCGGGGGACCCGGAGCCGGTGCTCAGCTTCTGCTGGACAGTGCGGCTGTCGAGTCGTACGTCGAGCCCGCCGGCGGCGGCTTGCCCTGCTTGCCGACTGCCCCACCGCCACCGGCCTGACCCTCACACCAAGTGGCGTCCGCCGATTCCGTCCGTGATCGGAGAGGTGGCCGACGGCGTCGGGATGCCTATCACGTCATGAGCCGACCAGGTCCCCGCCGATGTGCCCTGTCCGACGCTGTGCGCGGAGCACGGCGCGGGCCGCCGCGCGGATCTCCTCGTCGATCTCCATCCCGGAGGTCAGGACCTGGAGCAGCCGGGTCCGCCATACGTCGGGGTCTGTGTCGTACGCGTCCAGCACCCGTACGCCATAGCCGCCCGACACGCTGCCGCCGGCCAGCCGTCGCCGTACCGCCTCGCGCAGCGCTGAGTGGAGATCGTGGACGACTCCACGTGGGGTGTCGGTGAGTCCGGCCGCCGCCCCTGTGGCCAACGCGGTGGCCACCAACTCCGCTTCGGTCACTCGGTCCCCCTTGGTTGTGCGGATTGTGCGATGTCGCGGCCATCACCATGGCGTGGCGTGCTGCAATGCTGATGAATTCTGGATGACCTGGAAGACGTGTGGGAGCGGAGGCTTCGGGTGAGTGGGGGATCTCCTCAGCGGTTCCGTTTCGAGGTGCTCGGGCCGTTACGGGCATGGCGGGACGGAGCGCCGCTGGAGCTGGGCCCGGTCAAGCGGCAGACCGTGCTGGCCGCGCTGCTGCTGAGCCGGGGGACCGTGGTGAGTCATGAGCGACTGCTCGACGCGGTCTGGGGGTCGGAGCCACCCGCGGGCGGCCGCAAGGTGCTGCCCACCCACATCAATACGCTGCGCAGAGCGCTCGACCCCGACGGCACCCCGCCTGCGGAGTCGGTGATCCGCAGCGGCAAGGGCTGGTACCGCTTCGTCGTCGAGGAGGTCCGGCTCGACACGGAGGAGCTGGAGGAGCGGGGCGACGCGGCACTGCGCACCGTCGCATCCGGTGACCTGGTCACCGCGGCCGGCCAGCTGGCCGGTGCCCTGGGGCTGTTCCGTGGCGAGCCTCTGGCCGGGCTGCCGGGGCCGTTCGCGCGGGACGAACGGCAGCGGTGGGAGGAACGCCGACGGACGCTCAGGTTGGAACGGCTCAAGTGCCTCGTATCACTCAACCGGTTCGGCGAGGCCCTTGACGACCTCGGCGGGTTGTCGGCGTCCTCGGTGGCGGACCGCTACGACGAGTCGCTGAGGGCCTTGCGCATGCGGGCCCTGTACGGCTGCGGACGTCAGGCGGAGGCTCTCAACACCTACGAGGACATGCGCGTACGACTGCGCGACGAGCTCGGAGCCGACCCCGGGGAGGAACTCCGCCGGGTACACGAGGCGGTGCTGCACCAGGACGACGCCTTCCTGCTTCCTCCTCCGCCGACACCCTCCCGGCCTCGCGCGAGCACCGTGCCCGCCGAACTCCCCCATGACATGCCGGGTTTCGCTGGCCGCATCGACGAACTCACGCGACTCCACGCCCTGCTTCCGCCCGAGCGGGACCACCAGGACCCGGCGAACACCGTCGTCATCTCGGCCATCGGCGGTGCCGCCGGCATCGGCAAGACCGCGCTGGCCGTGCACTGGGCCCACCGGGTTCGCGACCGGTTCCCGGACGGCCAGCTCTACGTCAACCTCCACGGCTTCGACCACGACCGCCGCCCCCTGGAGCCCGGCGAGGCCCTCGAAATGCTGCTGCGCGGCCTGGGCCTCGCGGCCTCGGAGATCCCCCCGCACCCCGAGGCCCAGGGCCGCGTCCTCCGCACCCTGCTGTCCGGCCGGCGCATGCTCGTGCTCCTGGACAACGCGGCCTCCGCCGATCAAGTACGACCGCTGCTGCCGGCCGGTCCGACCTGCTGCGTCGTCGTCACGAGCCGCAACCGGCTCGGCGACCTCGTCGCCCGCGACGGCGCCCATTCCCTGCCCCTGGACCTCCTCCAGCCGGACGAGGCTCGCGCGCTCCTGAGCCGAACCCTCGGCACGGACCGGATCGACGGCGACCGGCACGCGGCCGACGAACTGGTCCGGCTCTGCGCCGGCCTCCCCCTGGCCCTGCGCGTGGCCGCCGCCAGGCTGGCGGGCGATCCGGCCCTGCGGACAGCCGACCTGGTCGCCGAGATGACCGAGGGCAACAGGCTGGAGGCGCTGGAACCCGACAGTGACGCCGACTCACCTTTGCGTACGGCCTTCTCGGTGTCCTACCGGGTGCTCGCGTCCGGCGCGCGCCGGCTGTTCCGGCTGCTCGGGCTGTTTCCGGGCGCCGACTTCACGACCGAGGCCGCGGCGGCCCTCCTGGACGTCCCGCTCACACAGGCCCGCCGTCTGCTCGGCGCGCTGACCGCGGCGCATCTGATCGAACCCGCGACGCCGGGCCGGTACCGGTTCCACGACCTCCTTCGCGCGTACGCGAAGGAGCGGTCGGTGGCGGAGGAGACGGCGGCAGAGCGCGGCGCCGCGCTGGAACGGCTCTTGATCTGGTACCTGCACGCCGTTCGCGCCACCGCGGGGACCTCGCTCTTCCCGGAACTCCCCCGCGATCTCCGACCCGTCGGTCCCCCGGACGTGCCGTCGACCACCGAACCCGAACAATGGCTGGAGGCGGAGCTACCGAATCTGCTCGCCGTCATCGAACATGCCGACCGCCACGGCCCCCGCCCGGTCACCTGGTACATGGTCTCCGCGCTGTTCAGCCACTTCTGGACCCACCTGCCACGGAAGACCTGGGAGGCCATCGGCCGGACGGCACTGGACGCGGCCGAAGCCGAGAAGGACCTGCCCGGCCAGGCCGCGATGCACTTCAGCCTCGCGGCGGCCCAGTGGGACCGGGGCCATGTCCGACAGGCGATGGAGCACGCCACACGCGCACTGGACATCAGCCGGGGAATCGGTTGGGGAGCGGGCGAAGCCGCGGCCCTCGGCCTCAGGGGCTTCGCGCACTGGAGCATGGCGCGCCTGGACAGCGCTCGTGACGACTTCACCGTCGGCCTGCGCCTCTTTCGTGAGACCGGGCCTCGTGACTACGAGGCGTTCGGGCTGACCGGCCTCGGCATGGCCTGCCGGGACCTGGGCCGGCTGTGCGAGGCTGCCGGTCACCTCGAACGCGCCGTGAGTCTCAGTGCACGGCTCAGCCGATGGAACAGCAGTTC
Source organism: Streptomyces flaveolus (assembly GCF_044765825.1). NCBI lineage: Bacteria > Bacillati > Actinomycetota > Actinomycetes > Kitasatosporales > Streptomycetaceae > Streptomyces > Streptomyces flaveolus. Next base: position 182,140 of record NZ_JBIWKU010000009.1, read on the forward strand.
GGCCGTGCAGATTCTGGGCCGGGTGTACTGGGAACTCGGCCGTTTCGCCGACGCGCTCGACCTCCTCGGCCCGGCGGTGGCCCCCAATGAAGGGACCGGTCACCGCGACGGCCGCGCGATGATGCTCGACACCGTCGCCAGGATCAGTCTCGACCTCGACCGCCACGAGGAGGGGCTGGAGCAGGCCGAGCGAGCCCTGGCCCTGGTCAAAGACACGAACCGGTACTGGATCCAGGCGAGCATCCTCAACGCGGTCGCCGCCGCACACCGCGAGCTGGCACATCCGGACCGGGCGCTCCAGGCCGACGAGCAGGCACTCGCCCTCGCCCGCAAGGTGATGTCCAAACGCGCCGAGACCGACACCCTCCTGAGCCTCAGCGTCACCTACCACCACATGGGCCGGTCTCAGGAGGCCCGCGCCCGCGCCGCCCAGGCACTGCACCTGGCCCGCGTGCACTCCTTCCGCGTGGCAGAGGGCCAAGCCCTGACGGCCCTCTTCGCAACAGCCCGCACCACGAACACCGAGCTGGCCCAGGAGGCCCTGACCGTCCACCGCGAGACCGGCCACCGCCCGGGCGAGGCCCGCACTCTCCTGGCACTGGCCCGGGCCGGTCACCGAACCGAGAGCACCACCCCAGGACTGCTGAGCCGACAGGCACGGGACATCTTCGCGGACATCGGCATGCCCGAACAGGAGTGCCGGAACTCCGACCACTGACGCGCCCGTCAGTCTCGCAGACCCTCTTGCGGCCGGTGGGCCTCCACAAGGTCGCCCACGGGACAGCGGGTCGGCCGGCTCCGGCCGGCCGGTCCGCGGTGCGTCCATGGGGAGGGCGCGCCCGGCGGACCGGCCGGGTGACCCGACGTCAGCGCACTGCGTAGGCGTCGGTCACGGTTTGGACCACGGAGTTGCCGTGGGCATCCGTCAGTTCGGTGCGCAACGTGACCGGCTTGCCGGCCGCGTCCGCGTGGTTCACGGTCGCGGTCCAACGGCCGCCCTGCTGTGTCGTGGCGGCCGCCGTCCAGGTCTCACCGCCGTCGTACGAGTACGAGACCTTGGCCGCCGTGAGCTTGCCGGGTGTGTAGCCGGCATGGCCAGAGACGCTCAGGCCTATCTTCAGGCCGTCCTTCGCCGCCAGGGTCTTCATGCCGTCCGAGGGCAGGTCGTAGCCCGGAAAGAGCAGCGGTATGCCCTGGGAGTAGGCGTTCTCGTCCCGGTGCGAACGGAACTTCCAGATGGTCTGGGTCATGGTCGACCGCTTCCACACGGCGGCGGGCTGGCCCAGCTTCATGGTCGTCATGCTGAGCTCGTACGCGGCGTCCCCGGCCGGAACCGTGAACACCCCGGACGGCCAGCCGGATTCGCCCAGCACCGTGCCGCCACTGCTGAGCCGCATGCTGCCCACGTCTCCGAAGGAGCCCTGGAGGCCGCTGTGTTCATTGTCGCTCCAGAAACCGGGCGCGACGCCGATCAGATTGTCCTGGCGTTCGCCGGCGAGTTGTTCCCTGCCCTGGCTGTCACGGGGCGCGGACGGTACGAGGATGCCCCCGTACCACTTCTCGGTGCGGTGCGAACCGGCCTGGTAGGTGCGCGCCCGGTCGACCATGGACTCGCCCCAGGGGAAGCTGGAGGAGAGGTAACGCTGCCAGGAGCTGTCGCCCGCCGAGTAGTACTCGGTGCGCGCGCTCGGGGCGGCGACGCTGTCGAAGGCGCCGACGCCGAACGTGGCGCCGTAGGGACGGGCGGCGAGAAGCGTGTCGACGAAGTCCGCCGTGACGCCCATCGACTCGTACGCGGACTCGACCTTGCCGAGTGTTCTGTCCTCGACCTTGTACGTGCGGTCCGAGGTGACGGTGCCCGTCTCGGGGAAGGCCAGGTTGTAGACGAACGGACTGGCCGCGGTGGCCTTCCAGCTCAGCTTCACCGGTCCGGCTGCCAGCGCCGCGGCCAGAGCGGCCGCCTCGTCCGTCTCGATCCCGAGCGAGGGCAGGGGCGCCGCGCCGTATCCGACGGACGGCTTCCACGGACCCGCGGACGGGCGGTGCGCGATGATCGCGACGGCGCCGGCGGCCTTGGCGTTGCGAGCCTGAGTGACCACGAGGCCGTCGTCCGTGACACGGACCAGGGCGATCTTGCCGGAGACCTCGGCGGCCTTCAGCTCATCAGGCGTACCGGTGCCGACGTCGATGAGTGCGGCCTGCCCTGTTCCGTCGAGGTTGACGGACCCACTGGACGCGGGGGTGGGGTGCAGTGTGGCGCCTCCGACGACCGCGAGTTTCTCGATCTGCGGGGCGTAGGCACGCCAGAAGCTGTCGAACTCGAAGTCACCGTCCCGGGCCCTGCCCTGGATGTCGACCAGATAGTCCTTGACGACGCTGCCGCCGGCGATGGACCCGGAGTGCAGCCAGACGTCGTCCCAGCTGCGGCCGAAGGCGAGGGTGGCACTGCGGGTCTCGGTGACCCGGTCCTTGGTCCTCAGCTTCATCCGGTGCGCCTTGCGGGCGTCGAGCACCAAGGTGGTGTCCTTGGTGACGTTCAGCTGCGGCCTGGCCAGGTAGCCGACAGAACTGACGAGTCTTCCCGTGGCGTCCTCGGGGTCGGTCGAGACGATGAAGCTGGAGACGAAGTAGGCACCGGGGCGCACCTCGTAGACCTGGTCGGTCGAGCCGTCGTTGAAGCGGCGCTCGCCGGTGGCTGTGTCGGTGCCGATGACATCGAGCGAGGACGAGCCGGCGGCGGGCCGGCCGTTGCGGTCGATCATTTTGACGCGCAGGGTGACGGTCTTGGCCCCGACGTACAGCGAGAAGGGGGTGGAGACCTTGACGCCGCCGGTGGCGGTCGCCAGCACCCGGCCGGTGACGTCGCCGTACTGACTGTCCTGGAGGCGGGCGGTCGGGTCGAGCTTCAGCGGGACATCGGTTGTCCCTCCGGCGGGCACGGTGACGCTCTTCGCTCCGAGAGCGGCGACGGAGGACCGGACGGCCGAACCGTCGTTGCCCGTGACACCCTGAAGGGTGAGCGACAGCTTCACCGGCTTGTCGCCCGTGTTGGTGTACGGGATCCGGACCGTGGTGCGGTCCGTCTTGTCCTGCGGCCAGTTGAAGGTGCCGCCCTGGACGGCGGGGGCGCCGGTGAGCGTCGTGTCGATGGCGGCCTTGACGTCGAGCCTGCCGCCGCCGGTCTCGCGTACGTCACCGGGGATGTCGCTCTTGGCGGACGACACGAGGGCCGCCTTGACCTGCTGGGCCGTCCAGTCGGGGTGGCGTTCCTTGACGAGGGCGGCGGCGCCCGCGACGTGCGGGGTGGCCATCGAGGTACCGGACATCGACTGGTAGGCGTAGACGCCTCGGCCGCCCGCCGCGGCGGCGGAGATGTCGACGCCGGGGGCGGCGATCTCGGGCTTGAGAGTGTGCGCGCCGATCGCGGGCCCGCGGCTGGAGAACCAGGCGGTGGAGTCGTCGCGGTCGACCGCCCCGACAGTCAGCACACTGGGGGCGCAGCCCGGGGAGGAGACCGTGTTCGGAGTAGGGCCCGAGTTGCCGGCCGCGATGACGAACAGGGTGTCCTTGCTCTTGCCGAGTTCCTCGGCAGCCAGGCTCATCGGGTCGGTGCAGTCGGTGGGGGTCTGACTGCCCAGGCTCATGGAGACGACGTCGGCCTGCTGGTCGACGGCCCACTGCATGCCGGCGATGATCCAGGAGGAGTCGCCGGAGCCGCTGTCGTTGAGTACCTTGCCGACGAGCAGGTCGGCGCCGGGGGCGACGCCCTTCTTCTTCCCGTCACTGGCCGCACCGGTGCCGCCGACGGTGGAAAGCGTGTGGGTGCCGTGGCCCGTGCGGTCGTCGGTGGTCTCGGAGTCGGTGAAGTTCTTCGACGCGGTGATGCGGCCCTTGAGGTCAGGGTGGTCGGCGTCAGCGCCAGTGTCCAGGACGGCGACCTTGGTGCCCTTGCCGTCGTACCCGGCGGCCCAGGCGAGGTCGGCGCCGATCTGCTTGGTGGAGCGGTCGAGGCTGGCCTCGACCTTGCGGTCCAGCCAGAGCTTCTTCAGTCCGGCGGCGGAGCGGGACCGGGGGCGGGTGACATCCGACCAGAATCCGGCGGTCTGCTTCTTGTCGGCCTTGAGCGCCACGCCGTCGATGACCGGGAGGGCGAGGCCCCGCTCGGCGCCGCGCGGGGTGGCGGGCGCAGTGCGCGCGGTGTTTTCTGAGTAGGTCGCGATCAGCGGTACGGAGTCCGCGTGGGCGTCGTCGTACCCCTGGCGAACAAGCCCGGTGACGTTGAAGAGTTCCTCGTCGACGGTGTCCTCGGCGAGCGCCTTCACCGCGGTGTCCGGATAGACGTACAGGTCCTTGCCCGAGCGGCGGGTCTGGACGAGGGGGACGGTGCCGTCCTCACGGGCCAGTGCGGTGGCCGCGGCGTTGCCCGAACTGTCGGTGCTCACCAGTACCTTGTCGCCGGTGACCAGCGTGACGGTGACCGGCTTGTTCCCATCGGTGGCGGCAGCCGCACTGCCGGTCAGCGGTCTCTTCGTGATCACGTCGTCCTGTGGCGCTGCCACGGACGGTGCGATCACCGTGCAGGCGAGGACTGCGGCTGTGGCCGCCCCCAATGCCGTACGCGATATCGGACGCATCGCTCTCCCCAAGTAGACCAGAACGGTAAGGCGCAAGGGCCCGCTTTCCAGACGCTGTTGATGCTGCGGTGACGACACATTGGCAGCGCGACGGGCGGTAAAGGGATGATGTGCCACGGCGGGTTTACGCCGTGGCCGCTATCCGCCACGGCCGGCCGGGCAACTCCGCACGGCAGGGAAGCATGGCAGCCGGGAGGGACCGGGGATGCAGCAAGCCGTAGGTCTCTACGAAACGCAGGACTCTGTCTGCAGCGCGCGTTCGGGACACTTGGAGCTGCGGAGGGGACCCGATCTCGCACACCGCCGCACTACCCGGACGGCCATCGAGTGGGCGCCGCAGAAGCCGGGCAGCACGGCCTGGCACTGGGCCGTCGGTCCGTAGGGGACGATGGGTGGCGGCGCCGCGCGGTCACACCGGGCACCCTGATCCCGGCCGGCGCCGCCGCCAGCTCGCGGCGTACGGCCCGCGCCACCACCCGGTCCGCGGCCTGGTCGCCCAGCGGCTCGTCGTGGTCGGCGAGGACCGGGACCCGGGCCATGGCCTTGAGCCGGCGGGCCTCAGCCCGCCGATGCCGGCCTGCTCCTCAGGGGCGTTCGGCGACTGCCCCGTCCCCGGCAGTTCGTCGTCCTCGTCTCCGCCGGGCCGCTCCGCGCCACCAGCATGACGAAGCCGCTCAGGCGCCCAGCTCGGCCCTCGGCGCCATTGCCTGTGCAAGCAGTCCGCCGGAGGCATTGCTCAAATGGTGCTCAGGCATCGCGAATTCGCTGGTTGCATACATGCCGTCACATCTTTGTGATCGGGAACCTGGCCGCCCGTATGAACGCCCTGGATACTGCTCGGCCGGACCGTGACGGCCACCTCGTCGCCACGGTCCCTCTCGCAGCCCCGTAATGAGCATGTCGCCGCACTCGGTGACCACCACCCCGCTGCCCGGGTGACCGGTGCCAAAAAGCCCGCCCGTGCGGCGACGTCGGGCGCGTCGGGACTGCACAGGCCGTCCCAGTTGATCTCGCTCATGTTCGGGCCGGTCGCCGCCGTGAAGGCGTCCTCGATGCTGCCGACCGGCAGGCCGAGCAGCTCGCATTGCACAGGCAGCCGCGCTTCGTACGCCGTCAGGTCGGCCGGCGGGCGGGACCCTTGAACGCCGGCGACCCACGCGGGGAGGTCGTCCCACGGCATCCCGTCGACGTCCCCGGGCATCGCGGATGACGGCACGCGCTCGAGCACGTTGGTATGTGATGCAACTGAGTTGCCTCACATACGGTCCGCGTTAGGCTCGAGGCATGGCAGGCCTCAGCGAGGGCCCGTACCCCGAAGCGGCCGAGTGTGATCTTGGCTGGTCGATCGGGATGCTGATGCGTCACTACAAGACGCAGGTGGGGCCGTGCGTCGCTGATCTTCCGCGCGGTGGCCGCGGGTATCAGCTGCTGTACACCGTGGTGTGCAAGGCCATGCCCAATCAGTCTCGGCTTGCCGATTACCTGGGGATCGACCGCTCGGTGTTGCCGTATGTGATCGACGACCTGGTGGAGGCGGGGCTGGTCGAGCGGCAGCCGGATCCAGCCGACCGGCGAGCACGCAAGGTCGTGGCTACCGCGCTGGGCGTCGAGACCTTCCGGACGCTGCAGGAGCGGGTCACCGCGGCTGAAGAGGCGGCCCTGACCGCTCTGCAGCCTGCCGAACAGAAGCAGTTCCGGTCGCTGCTGTCCCGTCTGGCCCGCCAGGCCCGGGACGAAGCCAGCCGCAGCGGGAGGACTGCGTCCGCCGAGGAACTCTGAAGGGGAGGCCGCGTCATGGCCGCCAAGACCAACCGCATCCTGATCATCGTCACGAGCGTCGGCGAATACGAGAAGGTCGGTTACCGCACCGGCCTGTGGCTGGGTGAGCTGACCCACTTCTACGACGTCGCCGAGCAGGCCGGTTACGAGCTCACGATCGCCAGCATCGACGGCGGGCACGTCCCGCTCGACCCGGAGAGCCTGGCCCACGACGTCCTCGGGGAGCTGGGCACCGACAAGCGTTACGCGGACCGGAAGTTCATGGACAAGCTGGAGAACACCGTCTCCGTGGCCGAGGTCAAGGCCGAGGACTACGACGCCATCTACCTCACCGGTGGGCACGGCGTGATGTTCGACTTCCACCAGAGCCAGGCACTGGAGACCCTCATCGCCCGGTTCTACGAAACCGGCCGTCTCGTCTCGGCCGTCTGCCACGGCCCGTGCGGACTGCTCGAGGTCACCCTCAGCAACGGGGAGCCCCTGGTGAAGGGCAAGGACGTCACCGGATTCTCCTGGCCCGAGGAGGAACTCGCGCAGCGCGCTGACGCCGTCCCCTACAGCCTCCAGGACGGGCTGAAGAAGCTCGGGGCGTCCTACAGCACCGCGGAGAAGCCCTTCGACTCCTACGTCGTCGAGGACGGCCGGCTGATCTCCGGGCAGAACCCCGCCAGTGCCAAGGCAGTCGCCGACGCGGTCGTCAAACACCTCGGCTGACAGCTGGACCACCGCCCGGTGACCGGCACGCCTCTGGCATCTGCTTGCCTGAGAAACGGTCCGCCGCCAGGGCTCGGAAACCGGTGCGTTCGTCCAGCAGGCCTCCTCACGCGGCTCGGTCCGGATATCCGCCGGGACGGGTACGGCGAACACCGCGACATTGCGGTGTATCTCCAGTTCAGTGCGCATGCCGGCTGCGGTGCCCGTGTCCGCGGGGTTGGCGTGCGCGTCGCCCACCGGCCCATCCCGTGGAAGGTGGGGCCGTCGTCAGTGCTCTTGTGAAGGGCGCCGATGCCGCTGTCGCCGTCGAAGGTGACGACACTGGCCAGGATCCGGCCGTCACCGGCGCCGTGTGCGCGAGGTCGTACGGCACGCGGGTACAGGCACGTGCCGTCGCGCAGCGGCGTTCCGTCGGCCGCGGCGCTGTTCCGGACCACACCGCCTCCCCGCCCGGTCAGACCTTCAGCCGGTGCGGATGGGCAGGGTAGACGCCGAGGACGCGCACCTCGGACGAGAAGAACCGCAGTTCCTCCAGGGCGAGGACGACGCGGCGCTCGTCGGGGTGGCCCTCGGCCTCGACGTAGAAGCGGCTGGCGTTGAGCCCCGCGCCGATCTGGTAGCTCTCGATCTTGGTGAGGTTCACCCCTCCGGTGGCGAATCCTCCGAGGGCCTTGTACAGCGCGCTCGGAATGTTGCGCACGCTGAAGAACAGGCTGGTCATCGTCGGCTGTCCCGGGTCAGGGGCGGGAGCGGCCTGCCGGGACAGGACGACGAACCGCGTGGTGTTGTCCGGGTCGTCTTCGACCCCTGCGCGCAGGACGTCGAGGCCGTGCAGCCCGGCCGCGGCGGGCGGCGCGAGGGCCGCGTGCCGCGCGTCGCCCAGCTCGGCCACCTCCCGGGCCGCCCCGGCGGTGTCGTCGCTGACCAGGGTCCGCCAGCCGCCCTCCCGCAGCAGTTTGCGGCACTGGCCCAGGGCGTGCACGTGGCTGCGCACGCACTCCACCTGGTCCAGCGTGGTGCCGGGGACGCCCATCAGATCGAAGCGGATGGGAAGGAAGTACTCACCGATGATGAACAGCCCCGACTCCGGCAGCAGGTGGTGGACGTCGGCGACGCGTCCGGCCGCGGAGTTGTCCACCGGGATCACAGCCAGGTGGGCGTCCCCGAGGGTCACCGCGTCCAGGGCCTGCTCGAAGCCGGTGCAGGGCAGTTCGGCGGCGCCCGGGTACAGGGCACGCGCGACGGTCGCCGAATTGGAGCCGGGTTCACCCTGGTATGCGACGGTCGTCACCGCGTTGGGCCTTTCTGAGGGAGGTCTGTTCATCAGGCGGCGGACGCTCGGTTGCGTGCCGCGCCTTCTGAAGTATCGGTGAAGTTGTCTTCCCAGTGGCCAACGGGGTTCTCTCCCGTCGCCGCGCCTGTCCGTCGGCACAAGGTCGAGGGTCGTCGCGAGGACGTGGCGGCCGGGGCCGGCGAGCCGGTAGCAGCTGGGCCCAGGGGCAGTCCGTAAGGGCACGGTCAGGCACGGCACCCGGCCGGCAGGCGCCGGTGGAGGCCCGCGAGGCCCCGGCCGGGCCCGCGAGGGCACGCGGTTCGTCGACCGCGAGCAGTCGCTTGAGGCCGGTGGCGGGTCCGGGCGGCCTCAACGGGGCCCTTTGTGCGGAGGCGGGGACACCGAGGGCGGAGGACCCGGCGTGATGCTCGCGGGTGATCCGGTCCACCGGCCGCGGGGGAAGCCCCCGGCGTCCGGATACGGAGCCGCGACCAGCACATTCGCCGGGCCGACTGGAGCGCTACAGCCGTGACCGTCGACACCGCACACCGAAGGCTGACCACAGAGGCCGGCAGATTTTGCCGAGCATGGACGGGACCACCCAGTCGCGCATTCCGCACTTCACTCAGGCGTCGCACCATCACGCCCGAGCGTGCTCAGGCAAGAGGCGTGTCGTCCGGCTGGGCATCCGAGAACTCCCACCACGCGAGCGGCAGCCAGTCACCGTCCACGAAGCCGTCGACGGAGGCCCCGGTCCCCCGGATGGCTACCCGTGTCCCCACCGGATAGCTGGTGCCGGACAGCCCGGAGACCGGGACGAGCAGTACGCCGAGACGTCGTGTCACGATTGCTGATCCTTTCCGTGCCACATAACCGGAAATTTGCTTTCTCTACGTGCAAAGCATTGCATCCTGGACCAGTCTGGACAGTGAGGGAACCCACAAAGAACTGAACTAGCTGTATGGATCTTGGTTTCTCAGCAGAGCATGGAGACGCTCCCGAGAAGCCACTGTTCCCGAAAGTGATCGAGCGAGTGCGCTGAGTGGAGGTGCTCGACGATGCAGGCCGTCGTGTACAAGGGACCGTTCGAAGTAGCGGTCGAGCAGGTGGAGGATCCTCGGATTCAGCACCCGAACGATGTGATCGTACGTGTCACGTCCACCGCCATCTGCGGTTCGGACCTGCACATGTACGAGGGTCGGACCGCCGCCGAGCCGGGGATCGTCTTCGGCCACGAGAACCTCGGCGTCATCGAGGAGGTCGGTGAGGGGGTGACGTCGCTCAGCCGCGGTGACCGGGTCGTCATGCCCTTCAACGTGGCGTGCGGCTTCTGCAAGAACTGCACGGCCGGCTTCACGGGCTTCTGCCTGACCGTGAACCCGGGGTTCGCCGGGGGTGCGTACGGCTACGTGGCCATGGGTCCCTACGTAGGAGGCCAGGCCGAGTACGTGAAGGTGCCCTACGCGGACTTCAACTGCCTGAAGCTCCCCGAGGGCACAGAGAAGGAGACCGACTTCATCCTGCTCGCCGACATCTTCCCGACCGGCTACCACGGCAACGAACTGGCTGACGTCCGCCCTGGTGACACCGTAGCCGTCTACGGCGGTGGCCCCGTCGGACTGATGGCCGCCTACTCCGCGCTGCTGCGCGGGGCGAGCAAGGTGTTCGTGGTCGACCGGGTGACCGAGCGGTTGCAGAAGGCCGAGGAGATCGGGGCCATCCCGGTCAACTTCGCCGAGGGCAACCCGGTGGAGCAGATCAAGGAGCACACCGACGGGCAGGGCACGGACAAGGGCATCGACGCGGTCGGCTACCAGGCCCAGGTCGGCGGCGAGGCGCGCGAGGAACCGGCGATCGTTCTGAACTCGCTGGTCGAGACGGTACGGCCGACGGGCGCTCTGGGTGTGCCGGGACTGTACGTCCCGAGCGATCCGGGCGGGCCGGACGAGCAGGCCAAGCAGGGCATGCTGATGGTTTCCATCGGCCGCATGTTCGAGAAGGGGCTGCGTATGGGCACCGGTCAGTGCAACGTCAAGCGCTACAACCGGCACCTTCGCGACCTGATCATCGAGGGACGCGCGCAGCCCAGCTTCGTCGTCTCCCACGAGCTGCCTCTCGACCAGGCGCCGTCGGCGTACGAGAAGTTCGACAAGCGCGTCGAGGGCTACACCAAAGTCGTCCTCCACCCCCACGGCTGAGGAATCGGTCCAGAGCCCAGACAGAGCTGCTTTCCCAGCCCGACGCCGTAGTCGGTGGCGCTGGCCTACCGGTGCAGGTGGGCCAGCACCTCATCACTCACGGGGTACGGGCGTTCACGCGGCAGGAGCTGCCGGGCGAGGTCCGACTCTCCGTCTCGTACATGGGCGTGGATCGCGCGAGCCAGCGGTGTGACATCGGCTATGGAGACGATCCACTCGTCGGCGTAGAGCTGTGCGGCTTCGCCGGCGAGGCCGAGTTGTAGCGATCGGTGCGGAAGCGGCTGAAGCTGTAGGTCGCGTTCGGGATCCCACTGCACCCGGGCGGGAGTTCCTCTCAACTGGCGCTTCCATGCGGCGCGGTCGGTGTGGAGCCCATGCTCGTAGTGGGACAGGCAGGCGTGACGCAGCGCCCACTCGAAGCCCTCTCGAGTGATCTCGACGGCGAGGACTTTCTCCTGTCCCTCCTTGGTGGCCCATCCGCAGCGGTACATCATCCACAGGAACGACGGCTTGATCCACGTCATCCGGTCCCGCTGCCACGTCGCCGGGAAACGGCCGTCTCGGGCCGCGGCAAGACCGATTTCCGGCGAGTACGCCTGGTAGACGGTGATCGTGGAGTCCGTGTGCACGGCTCGGATCTGATGCTTGGGTTCTGTCACTGGATCAGGGTGATCGCACGTCTCCGCACGCGCCATCGAATTACGCGGCGGGAAGTTACACGTTGGACTAGGCCCGCCGACCACCGCCTTGTCGGCAACTGCTGCCGTCACCGCCGCTTCCGCTGTTCTCGAGGCTCCGGCCTCAGGAGTACCGGTTGCGGTACATCCCCAGCGCCCTCGCCCAGGCACCGGCACCGAGACGTGTTCCCCGCCGGAGACCTGGCTCGTCACTGTTTGATCAGCAGTCGGGGGGGTGCGCCGTCACTCCTGCGGACGTGGGGACGGCTCTCGCTCGTCGGCCGAACCGCCGCTTCGGTTCCGTGTCGCAGCACGTCGCCCGCGTGTCACCGCCAGCACGCCTCCCACGACGGCGATCAGTGCGATGGCCAGCGCGATGCTGACCCAGCCCTCGGTGTCCCAGTACACGTCCTCGAGGCTGATCAACAGCGCCGCCTCGTCGACGATCAGGGCCATGCCGACGCCGTAGGTGAGCCCCATCCAGGCCCGTGCGCGTGCCGAGCGTTTGACCAGGCCCGCCGCGCCCACGACCGCGAGCAGCAGGATGCCCCACACGTAGTGGTGGATGTGCACGCCGCCGGCCTGGACGTCTCCCACTCCGGCCACGTCGATGTGGATCAGCCAGGTGAGCAGGCGCATGCCGCCGAAGGTGAGGGCGAATCCCCACCAGGCGAGGACGAAGCCGCGGCGTTCGGAGGAGATACCGGGCAGCAGGCGCACCCACGGCGACCGACGGACCGTGCGGGCGGACGGCAGACGGTGAGCCCCGTGCGGGGACGGCGGCCGAGGATCCGAGTGCGGGAAGCGGGGCGAGGGGCGGTCGGGCGGGTCGGACGAGGCCGGTGGTTTCATCGGTGCTCCCCTGCCGCCGCACATGCCTCGATCAGCTTGGCCACGGCTTCCGGCTTGCTGTAGTGCGCCGCGTGCGCGGCGTCCGGTACCTCGATGGCGCGTCCGTCGGCGATCAGCTGCGTGATGCGCCGGGTCCAGGCCTCGGATGCGATGGTGTCACCGGCCCCGCGCACGACGAGGGTGAGCAGGTAGTCCGCGGCGGCCAACCCGATCAGGGAGAGCTGCTCTCGGGGCGCGTCCGCGAGTAACCGACCTGCCTGGCGCCAGGCGGACGCCCCCGGGGTGAGTGCCGGGCCGAGCATGACGAGCCTGTGGGAAAGACTCGGATGACGGTACGTGAGGGCCGCGGCCACCTGACAGCCGACCGAGTTGGCCACCAGCAGACTCGGCCCCGGCACGAGCCGCCGGTGCCAGCGGGCAAGGACGTCGGCGGTCCGCACCACGTCGGGCATCCGGCGTACGACGGCCCGTGACCGCGCGTTGCCCGGCAGGTCCGGCACAAGCACGGTGAATCCCCTCGCCGCCAGCCGCCGCGCCAGCGGTACCACCCTGCCGCAGCGCTCGGGGGCGGTCCAGGAACGTCTCGTCGGACCGTGCGGGGCCGTGGGCGTGCGTTCGCCACCGCCCGTCCCCCCTGTCGGTGGGGACCACACGGTGTGCCGCCGGGGACGACGCGCCTCGACGCGCCTGCCCGGTCGGAGGCCGTGTCGCGGAGCGTGTGTCAGAGGACGATGTCGCGGCCGGGGCCGCCCTCGACGGTGTCCGTCCCGGGGCCGCCGAGGAGCAGGTCATCGCCCTCCTCACCATGCAGGCTGTCGTCGCCGGGACCGCCGAGGAGCAGGTCGTCGCCGTCTCCGCCGAGGGCGTGGTCGTCGCCGGGGCCGGCGTACACCGTGTCCGCGCCGCCGTACGTCTCGATCATGTCGTCGCCCCGGCCGCCCGCCAGCCACTGGTCGCCGTCGTCGCCCATCAGGTGGTCCGCGCCGTCGCCACCGTCCAGGACGGCGCGGCCCATGACCATGTCGTCGCCCGCGTCGCCGCGCACCGTGTGCGCGGTGTGGGCGTGCAGGGTGTCGTCGCCGGGGCCGCCCCGCACCGTACCCACCGCGGGGTCGCTGGTGACGATCGTGTCGTCGCCGTCGCCGAGAAAGACGTCGATCCGCTCCGGCCGGGCGTCGCCGGTGGGAAGTTCGCAGACGACGAAGGTGTCGTCCCCGGGTTCGAGGTACGCGCAGTGGTCGCCGGGTGCGAGCGGGACCTGGTCGCGGAAGCCGATCCGGCGGGTCCCGGCGCCATGGTCCATGGGGATCACGTGGAGGTCGTTGGTCTGCCCCTCGGCGGCGGTGTAGACGACGGACCCGGTGGCCCAGTCGGCGCCGACGCGGGCCTTGGCCTCGCCGGTGGCGGTGGGAGCGGCGGTCGCCGGGCCGGCGGCGAGGCCGGTGGCAAGAACGGTGCCCAGCAAGGCCGCGGCGGCCGCGGCGGTGACTCCGTGTCGGTTCATGGGACCTCGTCTTCAATGTGACGGCTGGTGGGCTGTGGGGGGAGGCGTGCCGCGGCTGGGGGCGGTTTGGCCGGCGCAGCGGGGCAGGACGGGCGGCGGCTCGGCGTGCGGTCGTGATCCGGTGCCCCGGGCGTGCTCACGGCGGCGCCGTCCGGCTCCACTCGTCGGCCGCCACCACGAGACAGGCCGCCACCAGGACGACGTTCTTGATGACGTACTGGCCCTCCAGCGTGGGAACCGGCACGTCCCCTTGCCACATCTCGCCCGGGAGCAGCAGGAGCGCGGAGAAGACGCCGGTCATGTGGGCGAAGAACCCCATCAGGGCCACGCGGAGCAGGACCCCCGTGACGAGGCCGAGACCGATGGCCGTTTCGGCTGCCGCCAGCACCCGTAGCGTCACGTCCGGCGGCAGCAGGCCGAGGGTGAGCTTCGTCGCGGCGCGGACGGCGACCCCCTCGGCGGGGCTGGCCGTGGGGAAGAACTTGAGGACGCCGAACCAGAGAAACACCGCGCCGACGGAGACCCGGAGGAGCGCCGGACCGCACCACTGGATCTTGTCGGCCAGTGACCCGACCGCTCGGGTGATCCGTCCGCCGTTCCCGGCTTCCGCCGGGCCGGACTGCCGAGGGAGGTGACGGCTTCGCGCGCCGGTTCTCTCCACCGTCGTACCCACCCTTCCATGTGGTCGTCCGATGGTCCCCGGCCGCTGGACGACCGGGTGAGGGAGAGGCGGTCCGGTGCCGGGTCCCCCGGGGGCGACGGGCGCTCCCGGCACCGTGGCACACCCGGCCCAGCAGGGCCGGGTGGCGGCACCGCGTCAGCTCACGTTCACGTCCACGCAGGCGTAGAAGGCATTGGCGGTGTCGGCGATGTTCCACACGGCCAGCACCTTCTGCCTGCCGGTCAGGCTGCCGAAGTTGACCTGGTGGGTGACGGTGGCACCGGGCCGGGCACCTCCGTCGTTGAATTCCGCGATCTTCCGGCCGCCCGCGTAGTACTGCCAGGTGGAGGTGGCGTGCTGGGCCGTCAGCCGCCAGTTGAAGCTGGTCGTCCGGCTGACCGGGGTGACCTTCCAGCCCTTGCTGTCGTTGTCGAGTTCGGCGAAGGCGGAGTTCCCTCCGCTGCAGCTCATCAGGCCCTTGGGGCCCTCGACGCTCTGCGGCTCGTACTTGATGGAACCGCAGGAGACCGTGCCGGCGGCGCACTGGGCCTGGCGGCTGGGGGGCGAGGAGATGTAGCCGTGCGCGCTCGCGTTGCCGGCCGGCAGGGTCACGGCCAGCAGCGGGGCGATTCCCGCGCCTATGGCGACGGCCAGCATCCTCTTGCTCTTCATGACAACTCCTGTGTGGGGGTTGGCGCCTGCCCACCCGAGGGCAGTCAGGCATGAGCATGTCAATCACACCACCAAGACCGTGGGGCGTTCCATGGTGGCGAGGTAACCGTACCCTTCTTGGTCTAGACCAAACTAGGGGTCGTGCGCGACCGACGCGTATCAGGGCGGTCTCGGCGGAGCTTCCATACGCTTCTCCGGAACACGCTCGCGCAGCCGAAGCACACTCATATCTCAGGCTTTCCGGCGTCACCGACGCACCGCCATCGGGGGCCGCGACGGAGCGGCCCTGGCGTCCTTCACTGCTTTCCGTCTTGCCGGAACGCGATGCGGCAGCCGCCTAGCCCGACGATGCCTGGGCCGTGGAGCTGAGCGAAGCCGACCCGGTGCCGGCCGCGAAGGTCGAGAACCCCAGCGCCGACAGGCACCGTCCCGGAGCCGCCTTCTTGGTGGCGTTCGTCCCGACGAGGATCCGCACCTTTGGCCGACCGTCCACCTCCACGGTCATGACGAACTCGTCGTCCCCTACGAGATCATGCGCTGGTTCATGGAGCAGGTGGGGCCAGGTCGAACAGCTCGCCAGCATGACGACAGGCTGCCACAGGCGTGAAGTCCGAGTCGCAGGACACAGCAGCTCTCGCGGGACGGGCCCTGAGAACAGGACAAGTACGCGGAAGATACCGGACATTCCTTCTCGTGAGGCTGCATGGAAGCGACCCCCGCCCCCACGATGGTCGCGCCCATGCCAAATCTCTGCGAGGGGGAAGTCGTGGTGTTCAACGCAAAGATCACTGCAGCCGCCATGAGCGTGGCCGCACTGCCCATGGGTCTGGTCGCTGCGGCCCCTGCCGCCTCCGCAGCAGCCGGCCAAAGCGCCCCCGGTCCCACGGGCGACGCCGTTGCTGCCGCATGGACCCGGACCACCACACCGAGCTCAGCGCCGATCAGGGAGTGCTACGCGGCCTCGTGCGACGTGGTCATACGGACGGACCCCGGCTCCTGGGTGTACTGGAGCCACTACGCATACAACAGTGCCGGCAACCGCTGGTACTACGTGAGGTACACAGCCGGCAACGGCACGCCCCACGACTTCTACGGCTGGATCTACTGCGGCAACGTCACCGCTTCCTGCTGAGAGCGGCCCTGCGCTCCGGACGCGCTCCACGCCGCGGCCGGCGGGCGCCGGAGCGCAGGACTTCGTCGAAGTGCCCGGGGCGCGAAGGCGGCACCACCCGAGGGGCGTCGTGGCGCCGGCTCGCGGCCTGGCAGGCGTGGTGGCAGCTCATCCACGGGGTCATGACGCGCATGTAGGCGGCCACGTCGGCTCGCTCCCGCTCGGGCAGGTCGAGTTGCGCGCAGACGGCGGGCACCTGTTGGGCCAGGTGCTGGAAGCGCAGGACGCGCCGGTCCACCTCGTGGCGGGCTGCAGCTGTTCAGCAGGGGTCGATGTCCGGGCCGTCTTCCTCGGATGCCCAGCCCCAGACGCGGTGAATTGTCGGTGGGCGGGGGTTCCGCCGCCCCGCAGATGCCCCCCGACATCGTCGACACCCAGGCAGGAAGCCAACCGTGACCCCGACACGCCGATTCCTCTCACCCCGCCGCTGGAACCCGCCCCCGGCCCCCGCCAACCAAGGCCGCACGCACGCCACGCGTCCCTTCGTCGTCACCCGCCGCATCCCGACCGGCGGCCACGGTCCCGAGGACGTGATCTTCGACCCACGGGGCCGCCTGCTCACCGGACTCGCCGACGGCACCATCCTCCGCATCGACCCGACAACCGGCGACCGCACCGCCATCGGCAACACCCGAGGCCGCCCGCTGGGGCTGCAGCCCTCCAGGGACGGCGCGATCCTGATCTGCGACCACGACCGGGGACTGCTGCGCATGTCCCCCGACGGATCCGTCGACGTACTCGTCGACACCGTCGCGGGCCGGCCCCTGACCTTCGCCAGCAACGTCACCGAAGGCCCGGACGGCACCATCTGGTTCACCGTCTCCACCCGCCGCTGGCACCTCGAGAGCTACCTCGGCGACGTCTTCGAACACTCCTGCACCGGCCTCCTGGTACGTCGCACCTCCGACGGCACCGTCACCGTGCTGCGCGACGGGCTGAAATTCGCCAACGGCCTTCTCCTGGCGCCCGACGCCTCCTACCTGCTCCTGGCCGAGACCACCGGATACCGCATCAGCCGCTACTGGCTCTCCGGCCCGAAAACGGGCACCACAGCCGTGCCGAGGCACGGGCGGCACTCAAGCGGTTCCTCATCCACCGGCTTCCCACCTTCGGCCCCTACGAGGACGCCGTGCTCGCCGCGGACCCGGTGATGAGTCACAGCCTGCTGTCGTCCTCGCTCAACCTCGGTCTGCTCGATCCCGCCGAGTGCGCCGAGCAGGCGGAGGCGGAGTGGCGCGCCGGCCGGGCACCGCTCAACAGCGTGGAGGGGTTCGTCCGGCAGATCGCGGGCTGGCGCGAGTACGTGTGGCAGCTGTACTGGTATTTCGGTGAGGAGTACCGGCGCTCCAACGTCCTGCGGCACACCGCCCCGCTGCCCGGCTGGTGGAACGGGCTGGATGCGGACGCGGTGGAGGCGCGGTGCCTGCACACGGTTCTGGCCCAGGTGCGGGACACCGGGTGGACCCACCACATCCCCCGGCTGATGATCCTCGGCAGCTACGCGCTCCAACGGGGCTGGGACCCCGCCGCGGTCATGGACTGGTTCCACCGCTGCTTCGTGGACGGGTACGACTGGGTCATGGTGCCCAACGTCGTCGGCATGTCCCAGTACGCCGACGGAGGCCGCATGACGACCAAGCCCTACACGTCGGGCGGCGCCTACGTGCACCGGATGAGCGACCTGTGCGGACCGTGCCGCTACCGGCCGGGCGACCGGACCGGAGAGCGCGCGTGCCCCTACACGTCCGGCTACTGGGCCTTCCTCGACCGGCACCGGGAACGGCTCGTCCACAACCACCGAACCGCCCGGCCGGTGCGCCGACTGGAAGGGCTGGCGGGTCTCGATGAGGTGCGCCACCGGGAGCGTACCCGGGGTGACGCGCCGCCATGAGGCGACCGCTGCTGGGCCGGTGGGCCGGGGATCGGCGCATCCATAGAAGGGCACTCAGCCGAAGCACTGGCGTGCGGGTGATCGGGAGCGACAAGGGGTTGTGCATGCTGGGACCGCGGCCCACGGTGGCCGATCAGGTCGGGCGGTTCGACGGTCCGCTCACGGCCCGCGACGCGGCCCGGGCCGTCGAAGCGGAGCTCGGGCGTCTCCTCGACGACGCGCTGGAACGCGCCCACGACACGGATCCGGTGTTCGCCCGCCTCCGGTCACCCGCGCCGCACTCTCGCCACCCGTCACCGAACGGCCTGTCTGGCGTGCCCCCTGCTCACCGGCGCGCTGTTCGTATGGTGGCGCACCAGAAGGGGGCCCAAGCCGTCCGGGCCGGCGGCCGAGGTGCAGTTCGCCGGTCGAAGCCGGCCTGCGCGGGCCGAGGCGCCCAACGCAGGCGACCGTACCTCCCGAGGCAGCGGTCGATCGGCCTGACGCAGGTCAGGTCTCCGCGCCTGCTGCCGCGCGCAGCAGCGCGTCGTAGGCGTAGCCCTGCGCCTCGCAGACCGCGATGGGGCGGAATTGGTCCCGGACCTGATCGCCGCGGCCGATGTCCCCGCTTCCCACGTCGGGGGCATCGGGCTGTCCGTGCCGGGACCGGTCGACCGGGAAGCAGGGCGGGTGATGGAGCCGCTCACCATGCCGGGTCTCCTCGGCCTGGCGACGCGGGGCTGACCGACGTACAGGCGGACTTCACGGCGGACTTCTGTCATGCATCCCGACAGTTCAGGACGACGCTGCCGGCGGTGCGCACCGGGCGGGTGCGCAGCCCGGCAGGCCTGAGCGGCGTCAGTCGCCGCCGGTGATGAAGTCGGCTATCGCGGCAGCGACGGCTTCGGGCTGCTCATCGGGGATGAAGTGCCCGGCACCGGGCACGACGACCCCGGTGGTCTTGTCGGCCCATGGGCTGATGGAGGCCGCCATGTCCGGGATGGAGCCGCGGCTGCTGGATATTCCGAGGACGGGCACGGTCAGATGCTGCCGGTCGAGCGCCTGGTGGTTCTTGCGCGCCGACTCAGCGGCGTCTCGGTAGTAGGCGAGGGAGGCCCGGAGGCCGCCGTCGGCGGCGAGGGCCGCTGCGTAGTGGTCGAGATCGGCGTCGTCGAATGTGCCGGGATCGAGGGCCTTCGCCTTCAGGAACCAGCCGACGTACTCCCGTTCGCGGCCGGCGAGCAGGGTCTCGGGCAGGTCGGGCACGAGGTGGAACGCGAAATGCCAGGTCTTCCACGCCCGGGCGGGGTCCGTGGGAATCGCTTCCGGGAGGGTGATGCCGGGAATTCCGGCGTCGAGCAGGGCGACCCCGCGCAGTTGGCTTTCGTGGTTGAGGGCGAGGGAGAAGGCCACCCAGGCCCCGATGTCGTGAGCGGCCAGCCAGTAGGCCGGCACTCCGAGCGCCGTGACTGCGGCGTGGACGTGGGCGGCGACCGTGTGGGTGTCGTAGCTCCCCTCCGGGCGGTCTGAGTGGCCCTGGCCCGGCAGGTCGATCGCGATGACACGGAACCGGTCGGCGAGGCTGGGCATGACCTTCCGCCAGGCCCACCAGGTCTGCGGGAACCCGGCGAGCAGGACGACAGCCGGGCCGGCCGACCGGCCGCCTTCGACGGCATGAAGGCGGATGCCGTCTGCGTCGACCCAGCGGTGGGTGAATCCGGCCAGGTCGTGCAGAGGCAGGTCGCGGACGGGGCTGCTTCCGGAGACGGTCATGAGTTCCTCCATCGGTGGTGTTGGAGTGTGCTGGTCCGGCGGTTCGCCCGAGGGCCGTGCTCGCTCGGGCGATGTCCGCGATTGAGGAGGTCACTGCTCCTGACGAGGCCGGCAGGACGGCCAGGCCGCTCTGCATCGGTCTGCGGCGACGCCTGGTCATGATCACGCCGGAAGGCTAGCACATCTTGAACCGATCAGTTCAAGATAGGATGACGGGCAGCATCCGGAGCACCGACTCACCGGCAAGGAAGTGCCACGTGGCAGGCAAGAAGCAGTTCGACATGGACACGGCGCTCGACGCCGCGATGATCCAGTTCTGGCGCGCCGGATACGCCGACACCTCAGTCCACGACTTGTCGCGGGCAACCGGCCTCAACCGCAGCTCGATCTACTCCTCGCTCGGCGACAAGGACACGCTTTTCCTGCGCTGCCTGGATCGCTACGCCGCGCGTTACGGCGACAAGTACGACGCCGCCCTGTCGTGCGCGGCCTCCGAACCCCTTGCGGCTGTCCGCGCGTTCTTCGACGTCACCCTCGAACGCATCGCCGATCCCGAAGTGCCCGATGGATGCCTGATCACTCAGTCGGCCATGGCGATTCCCGTGCTGAGCCCGGTCGTCGCGGCGCACGCCAGGCAGGCGCTCGGCCTCCAGCGCCTGCGTCTGCGAGCGGCGCTGACGGCGGGCCGAATGACCGACCAGGACGCCGAAGCCTTCGCTGTCCACGCGGCGGCCGTGAACCAGTCTCTCGCCGTCATGAGCAGAGCCGGGGCGAGCCCGGCACAGCTCCTGGCCGTAGTGAACGTGACCGTTGACGCCCTCTCGCACGCTTTGCGCGCTCGCGAATAGGCGGCTCCCAAAAGGTTCCTGCGGGGCATGCGTCACCGCGATGAGGCCTGTGTCGAACTTCCCTCCGCAGCCGAGCGGCACGATCTTGCCGATGACGGGTGACTCCTGGCTGGTGGTGCTGACACCAGGCTCATCACGCTCTCCCTGTGTCACCGGCCCCCCGGTCAGGGTGATCGACATGAGCCGACGCACCGTTTTGATCACCGGTACGAGCCAGGGCCTGGGCCGTGGTGTCGCCTTCGAACTCGCCGAGCGGGGCCACACCGTCCTGCTGCACGGTCGTGACCGCCGGCGCCTCGAGGCGGTGGCCTCCGAGGTGAGGAACACCGTCTCCGGCGCCACCGTACGCACCTACCTCGCGGACCTGGCCGACCTCGACCAGGTGCACGACATGGCCGCCCGGATCCGCGCCGCCGAACCCCGCCTTGACGCACTGGTCAACAACGCCGTCGCCGGCGGCGGCGCGGAACCCCTCCGCCGGGAAGTGAGCCGACAAGGACACGAGCTGCGGTTCGCCGTCAACCACCTCGCCCCGTACGCCCTCACCCGCGACCTGCTGCCCCTGCTGACGGCCTCCGCGCCCGCTCGCGTGGTCAACGTCGCCTCCACAGGGCAGGAAGCCGTCGACTTCGACGATGTGATGCTGGAGCGGGGCTACGAGGGCCTGCGCGCGTACTGCCGCAGCAAGCTCGCGATGATCATGGCGACGTTCGAGCTGGCCGCCGAGCTGAAAGGGACCTCCGTCACGGTCAACACCCTCCACCCCGCGCATCTGATGGACACCGCGGGAGTGCGCGCGTACGGCCTGACTCCGGTCGCCGGCATCGAGGAGGGCGTGCGGCCCACCGTGCGACTGGTGCTCGACCCGGACCTGGAAGACACCACCGGGCGTTACTTCGACCAGTTCACCGACACGCGCGCCCACGAGCAGGCGTACGACGCAAAGGCCCGCAAGCGCCTGATGGAACTGACCCACCGACTCCTTGACCTGCGCCCGCCCCACGCGTAACAGCCACCGCCCCGTGACCGAGGGTCGCGGCACAGCATGCCCGGGTCGGCGATCAGGCGGACGGTGACGGCAGATGGATGACGAGGACCGATTCGAGGTCAGTCGGCGTACACGAAGACCAGGCACAGAACCGCGAACGGCACGGCGGACGCGCCGAGCAAGGTCAGTGCCGCCGGGACGGCCGCCGTCAGTCGCTCCTTGTTCTTGCGCCGACCCGAGCGGAACACCTCGCGGGCCGAGATGAGCGGCAGCGCCACCAGAGCGAGGAAGACCACTGGAACCAAGAATCGGCTGAACGTGGTGGTGCCGGTGTCGGTGACCAGGTGCCAGGTGGTCGTACCGAAGACCACCGCCGGGCCGGCCAGCAGGCCGAACGAGAAAGCCGACGCCAGGGCGACGGTCAGCCCTTCGGTCAGCCGCTCGGCACGAGCACGCTCCCGGCGCGCATCCGTCGCCCTGCTGTCCCCCACGCCCGATCCCCCACCTGCCGCAGTTCGGTGCCGCCGGACCCCGAGCGACCGTTCAGCCTGTGGTCAGCAGGAAGGCAGCACCAAGGACCGAGCCTCAGGACATGATGATCTCACGGGTCCAGCGGCCCGACGGGCCTCCACACCGGCTGTCGGTGCATCGGTGGCTGCGCCGTCGACCTCAGTCTGTCGGTGTCGGCACGGCGCAGGCATCGGCGATCGCCCGCGTGTCCCAGTAGAACGGACGGACCTCGGTGATCCGCCCGTTCTTGACCGTGATCGCTTGCAGAATCGGGAAGCCGAGTTCACGGCCGCTCGCGCGAGCGCGAGCACGGACCTGCGTGAGCACGACCGCGGTCTCACCGGTGGCAAGGAACTGCTGCTCCACCATGTGGAACGACTCCCACACCTCTCCCATCAGGAGGAAGAACTGGGTCATGCCCTCGTGCCCACGCCAAACACCCCCGTAGGGCAGAGCGTCGGCCTGATGCAGCTCGACATCCGGCGCGAAGAAGGGGGCGAGCAGGTCGAACGACGCCTCGCCGGGTCCTCCCGCCGCCAGATATTCCGCCTCAGCCGCGTACATGCCGGTCAGGACCTCTGCCGACTCCGTGGTGAATGACAGTGTCATGCCGCCAGCATGAGCACTACGGACGAGCCTTGCTGGCGGCAATCAGACATCGTTGTGCGGCGCGTCCGGACTGAGCTAGGACGGGAGCGTCGCCGTTCGCGAGCTCAGGCCAGGTCCCCTCAGCCCGGCTGACCGTGGGAGTTCTCCTCGAGGTTCGCGCGGAGGGTGGCCAGGGCTGAGGCGATACGGGACATGTCTTCAGGGGGGACCACCGCGGTCAGCGAGACGAGTTCGCTTTCGACGATGGGGCGGGAGGTGGCCAGCTCCTTCTCACCCTGGGGAGTGAGGCGGATGACGGAGGACCGGCGGTCCTGGGGGTGCGCGTCCCGCAGGCACCAGCCCGCAGCCACCAGCCGGTCGACCGCCTTGCTGACGGCCCCCACCGTGATCGCCAGCTCACCGGCGATGTCGAGTACGCGGCATCCCGGTAGGCGGTCGATGATCTCCAGGAACTCGAACTGCCCCAGCCCTATACCCCGTTCGGCACGCAGGCGAGCGCTCACCGCGTTGTAGAGCCGGGTCTCGACGCGGACGATGTCGGTGAAGATCGGGGTGACGCGGCTCACGACAACAACCTCCAGTGGATTCCCGGGAATCATCTTCCATCGAATCCGGTTGGGCTCAGGCAGATGGATTCCTTGGAATCCATCCTCGCACCGCACCCGACTCACGGAGGCCCCGCATGTCCCGTCAACAGCGCGACGCCCTGGACGCCCTGCTCCGCTCCGCCCCTCGCAACGAGACGCGACCCACTGTCGAGGAACAGCGCAACGGTTTCACAGCGGCCGTCGCCCGCCCCGCGCCGGAGGGCGTGGTCTCCCGCTGGACCGTCCTGGGCGGGCGGCCTGCCCTGGAGCTGGAGCCGGCCGGAGTCCGCGGCCGCGGCCGGCTGCTCTACCTGCACGGCGGCGGCTACGTGATCGGCTCGCCGGACACCCATGCCGGCCTGGTCGGCGAACTGTCCCGCCGTGCCGGGCTGCGAGCGATATCGGTGGACTACCGGCTGGCGCCGGAACACCCCTTCCCCGCAGCCGTCGACGACGGGCTCGCGGCCTACCGCGAGCTGCTGGCAGGGGGTACCGACCCGCGGGACCTCGTGGTGGCAGGCGACTCCGCCGGCGGCGGCCTGAGCATCGCCACCCTGCTCGCAGCCCGGGCAGCCGGGCTGCCGCAACCAGCCGCCGTGGTCGTCTTCTCCCCCTGGGCCGACCTCACCCTCGCCGGAAGAAGCATCCGTTCCAAGGAGGACGCCGACCCCATCTTCACCGAGTCCGACATCCGCGCCTACGCCGATCTCTACCTCGGCGCAGGCGACCGGGCGCATCCCCTCGCCAGCCCGGTGTTCGCCGACCTCACCGGACTGCCCCCACTCCTCGTGCAGGTCGGGGCGAACGAGGTGCTGCTCGATGACGCGGTGCGGCTGGCCGGGCGCGCGGGCGCCGACGATGTCGAGGTCACTCTCGAAGTAGGCCCCGGACTCCCCCATGTCTTCCAGCACCACTACGGACGTCTCGACGAGGCGGACGCCGCACTGGACCGCGCCGCCCGTTTCCTCAACGCCCACCTGAACGGCGACGAAGCGGACGGCGACCGTCTCGACCCGGTGCGTCCACAGTGGCGGACCACCTGACGGTGACGGCCGAGCGTGCCGGCCGGAGGGACCGGACCCGACGGCGAGGCGGACACCGCGACACCACTCCGGCCAGCAGTTCTGACGCAGCGTCAGGCGGCTGGAGTGATGGGTCCGCACATCACATTGCCGGGCTCGGCCGGATCGTCGCTGATCCAGAACTGGGTCCACAGCAGGGCGAACTCCGTACGGCTGAGGTACCCGTCGCCGTCCTGGTCGAGACGGTCGAAGACCTCCCCCGTGGTCGTGCTGCGGCCGTGCCACGTATCGATCAGCCGCTGGTGTTCGACGCGGGAGATTCGGCCGTCCCCGTTCTCGTCCACCGCGTCGAAGATGGTCTCTGCCGTCGCCGCGACGGCTTCCCGCATCAACGGCAGACGATCGACCACGGTCATCAACTCGTCCATGCCGACCTGTCCGCCCCCGTCCGCGTCAGCGGCCTCAGCGAGATACGGCCACCACCCCAGGGTCACGCTGCGCACACGCCCGGCGAGCTCCGGACTGGCCGCCACCCGCGGCAGACGACCCCAGCGCGCCGCGAGCGCTTCGAAGTCCCCTTCCTCCAGATAACCGTTGCCGTCCGCGTCGAACGCGTCGAACATCGCCTGAATCTTCGCTCTCTGAAACCCACTGGCCACCACAAGCCCCCTGACGCTTCCTGTTGGGGACAGCCTGTCCCGTCCGGCCCCTCACCCAACAGCGCACCGGATCGCTCCAGTCCCGGCGCGTGACACAACGCCCCGTCCGAACAACCCCCCGCGCCGGTTTGCCCCCGGGGGGCGAGGCGTCCTGACTGCCGTGATGACGCGGCGCCCGGCCCGATCGGTGGGGAAGACGGTCTGCGCGGTGTCCAGGCACTTGTTGCCGGTGATCCGGTATCGCCGCCCTCGCACCAGCCGCGCTCTCCTCAATCAGTCGCGGCCCCGACCGGTGTAGAGCTCCAGTTCTCCGTCGAGTTCGACGGCGAGGACGGTGCCGTGCGGGGCGATGTCGGCCTGCGGGGGCGCGTCTATCCACAGCACGCCGGGGACGTCGTGCAGGCCGCCGGTGACCCGGTGGGCGAGTTCGGTCCCGGTTCCCAGCACACTGACCCGGCGTACCGCGTTGCGCAATCCGCGCACGGAGACCGTCTCGCTCGGCGGATCGAAGCAGACCAGGTACAGCGTGCGGTGGTCCGGGGACAAGGTACTCGGACCGTAGTGGTGCCCCGGCGGCAGTCCGGCGACGCTGCCGTGGACGGCCGCGGAGTGGCGCCGTGTCCAGTCTCCGAGCCCTTCGAGCCGCTGGGCCTGCTCCGCCGGGATGGTGCCGTCCGCCCGCGGGCCGACGCCGAGCAGCAGGTTGCCTCCCATGCCGATCGTCTCCGCGAAGTACCGCACCAGCTGTCCGACCGTCTTGTGGTTGCCGTCCTGCGGCCGGTACCCCCAGGAGTCGTTGACCGTCAGGCACAGCTCCCAGGCGGTGGCCGGGGCGGACATGGGCAGTCCTTGCTCGGGGGTGGCGTAGTCTCCGTGGCCGAGCAGGCGGGCGTTGCACATCGTGTCCGGTGACAGGTCGCGGATCGTCCGGGCCAGTTCGGACATGCGCCACTGTTCCGCCGAGCGTTCCCATTCACCGTCGAACCAGATCAGGTCCGGCCTGAACCGGGTGAGCAGTTCGCGTACCTGACCGTCCCGGTAGTCGAGGTAGCGGTTCCATGCACGCGGGTCCTCCGCCCCCGGGGCCGGGGACACGTACGGGCTGTCGACCAGCTCGGGGTGCGGCGGCCGGGGGTGCCGCACGGTGGCGTAGTCGGGATGGTTCCAGTCGGAGTGCGAGTAGTAGAGGCCGGCCTTCAGACCTCCTTCTCGCATCGCTTTCACGTATTCGGCGACCAGGTCGCGGCCCGCGGGTGTGCGGCGGACCACGCTGAGATCGCCGAACCCCGTGTCCCACAGAGCCACTCCGTCGTGGTGACGAGCCGTCAGAACGGCGTAGCCGGCACCGGCGCGGGCGAAGAGCCGTGCCCAGGCGCCGGCGTCGAAGGCGGAGGCGGTGAAGCCGTCGAGCTGGCGCATGTACTGGTCGTGCGGCATGACCGAGTCGAAGAAGGCCCAGGATTCAGGAACTCCCTCGACCGCGTAGATGCCGTAGTGCACGAAGACGCCCAGTTTGGCCTCGGTGAACCAGGGCTGCATGGTCATGGAACCGTTCCTCGCAGATCTTGGGGAAGACATCGTGCCGACGAGCCCAGGTTGCTGCCGCTCAGGGTATGAGGAAAAGTCGTCTCGACTTCAGGATCGTGGATCTTCTGGGAAGGTAGACCAGGATCACCGGCGAAAACCAGATGTATCGCCGGCCCGTGTGTACTGCCGGAGCGGGCGACGATGCGGCGCGCCGGGGGCGGCCGTCGCCTCTCCGCGTCCCCTCGGCCGAACTTCGCTGACACGAATCTGCTGATCGGCGGACTTCGGTGACGACGAACGGACTTCGGTGGCGCAGGACACCCACTGTTCGATGCCATCGCACAGTGGGTGTGCCACCGAACCTTGATGGACGCGGGTTCGTGCCACCCCAGATCCACTGCTCCGTCCTACGGCGCGGGACGCCTTCTACGTCGATGTGGGGTCCCCATCGGCGCGTTCGGCGCCCGGGCCCCGGGCCGGCATCGCCTCCCGTGCCCACGCCAGCACCTCCTCGGCGTCCAGCCCCGTGACCCAGACGTCGGCGTGCCCGGTGTCACCGCCGTTCGGCAGCGGGCCTGCCCCGATCACCCGCAGACCCGCGCGCCACGCCGACTCGATCCCGGTGAGGGAGTCCTCGACGGCGAGGGCGGTCGCTGGAGGGACCCCGCACAGGCGCGCCGCCGTGCTGTAGACGTCGGGCCACGGTTTGGGCCGCACCACCTGGCCCTCCTCACCCAGCGCCGCCGCCTTCGCCGTCTCCTCCGCGCCGGGCTCGCCCGGCATCACCGTGGGCACGACGACGTGGCGGAAGTACCGGCGCAGTCCGGCGCGGCCGAGGCTCTCGTCCACCACTTCCAGCGGGCAGTTGCTGGCCACCGCCAGCGGAACCCGGCGGGCGCACAGCCGTACGAACTCGGCGGCGCCCGGCATGGTCAGCGGGTCTTCCGCGACGAGGGCCAGGAAGTGCCCGAGGAGCGCCGCCGTCAGCTCCGTGGCCAGTTCGGGCTTGTTCGTCTCCTGGGCCATGAGGCGCCCGCAGTCCACGTAGTGCACGCCCTTGGCTCGTTCCGCGAAACCCGGCGGCGGCAGCAGTCCGAACTCGCGGAAGGCCCGGTTGCGGGCGTCCTGCCAGTGGCGCTCGGTGTCCATCAGGGTCCCGTCGCAGTCGAAGACGACCGCCTCGGGGTACCAGTTCTGGAGAAAACGTGACATCGGTGCCACGGTGGCCTCCTGGGGGCGGGCGGTCACGCGTGTCGCGGGACCGCGGAGTGAAGGTTGCGGCCGTCCGAGACGGGCCCTCCAGGGCCGTCGCCGTCCCGTCGTCGATCCCCTCGACCGGAACGATTCGCATTTCGAGGCATCAGCCGCAAAAGGAAAACATTGCGACAGCTACGTTATTTTGAGCGCGAACGGCAGCACAATCACTACTTCGAGTGCTCGACCGCGGCGCGGAAAGGGTGTACACGGGCCTTTGCGGTGAGTCCGGGATCCGGTTTCCGAGTCAGCCAATGCGTCGTGGAAAAGGGGGACTTGGCGCGAGCCTCCGTGGCACGCACACTCCGCCGACGTGCGACGACGCCGTCGACCGACGGCGCGGGAATCAACCCTGAAGAGTCACTTGCCACTCTCGCGCGCGTGCATTCGAAAAAACGTGCAATAACGGCACGCAGTTGACGCCTGTTTGCTCCAGGCGTACGCGGGCGCACTACATTTTCCGTCGTTCATCCGACAACGAGGCGAGGGGCACGGGAACGTGCAGGAACGGGCCAGAGAAACCCGCAGATCACTCCTGGAGGCGGCCGCCTGCCTCTTCGCCCGGCAGGGGTACGCGGGGACCAGCGTCAACGAGATATGCGCCCGGTCCGGGCGGACCAGCGGCTCCGTCTATTTCCACTACGCCAACAAGGAAGGCATCGCCCTCGCCGTCGTCCGCGACGGCTTCGCCACCTGGTCCGGCCTCGCCCCGCGGTACGAGGACCGGACCGTGCCCTCGCTCGACCGCCTCGTCGTTCTGAGTTACGAGATCGCCCGCGCCCTTTCTGAGGACCCCCTGACGCGTGCGGGCGCCCGACTGTGGGCGGAGCGCAACACCATCAACGCGCAGCTTCCCGACCCCTTCGCCCTCTGGGCTGCCGCGGCCACGCGGCTGCTCGCCCAGGCCCTCAGTGAGGGTCAACTGGCCGCCCATGTCCGCCCGGCCCCCACCGCCCGCACCCTGGTCCGCGCCTTCTTCGGTTTCTGTGTCCTCACCGAGGCACTGGAAGGGCCGGAAGCGCTCACCGGCCGTCTCGCCGACTGGTGGCACCTGACCCTTCCCTCACTCCAGCGGGACCCGCCCCCGGAGCGCGCCCCGGTGCCCCCTCCGGCCGACGGCGCTCCGCTCGCCTTCGGGGCGGCCCCGCCGGCGCCCACCACCGCCGGGCACGGCGGCACCCGGTAGCGGCCGGCCCTGCAGCGCGCATGTGGCACGCCCAGGCAGCCGTCGCGGCGCTCCACTGGAGCTGCTCCCGGCGGTGCGGCGGTACTGCGCTGGTGGAGCCAGTCGGCCAGCTGCCGGGTGAGCCGGGCGTCGTCCGTGTCGTGCAGGAGCCGGGCGACGGCAAGCTCGCCCGGAGTGTGCTCGCCCAGGCCGCCGGGATCGGTGGTGACGATGGCCGGCGGGCGGGCGCCGTCCAGGTGCAGCCAGCGGCGCAGCGCCTCCTCGCGGCCGTAGGTGACCTCCTGCACGGTGAGACGGGCGGGGTCGAAGCCGGGACGGGCGATGCCCGTCTCCCCGAGCTGCGGCGGCTGCGGCTCCAGCCCGCCGGACCATCCGGCAGGTGCGTCTGGATGGTCCGGCGGGACCCACACGGGGGCGTACGCGTCCGCTCCAGGCTGCGCGGCGTTGGCTGGCTGATCGGGGCGTCAGGCAGGCGGGTGAGTGACGAGGAGCCGGATGTGTTGCTCACCGCCAGCCAGGTGGCGCAGTGCCGTCCAGCTGCTGCCGGGGGCCGCCGCCGATCGCGCTCTGAAGCAACTTTCCTGCGGCTACGACCTGTTGTTCGGGAGCGGAGCTCGTAGGGCGCGGCCCGGCCGAGCTCGCCGTCCTGGGCCGGCTGAGGCAGCGGCGGGGGGGGGGGGGGGCCCCCCCCCCCCCCCCCCCCCCCCCGCGGGGGGGGGCGCCCCCCGGCCCCCCCCCCCCCCCCGGGGCCCCCCCCACCCCCCCCCCGCCGCCCCCCCCCCCCCGGGGCCCCGCGCC
>NZ_JBIWKU010000009.1:211915-346822 GCF_044765825.1 Streptomyces flaveolus
GGCGGCCGGGGGGGGGGGGCGGGCGCCGGGGGCGCCGGGGGGGGGGGGGCGGGGGCGGGGGGGGGGGGGCGGGGGCGGCGCGCGGCGGCGCCCCCCCCCCCCCCCCCCCCCCCCCCCCCCCCCCCGCCCGTGGGGCGCCTTACAGCGTCACGACCTTGCCACCGAGGGTGACGACGAGCTTCCCGTCCGTGCCGAACGACCAGCCGAGGGCTCCGCTGTAGGAGGAGCAGCGGGAGCCGTTCGTGCCCGTCCAGAACTGGTTGGAGCTGTCCACGTTCCCGACGGTCTTGTCGTTCGAGCCGGACACCGAGAACCGGCACGAGGTGTTGGAACGGAACACCGACGTTCCCTTGTCGAACGAGTAGTTGCGCTCGGCGTTGTCGACGCTCAGGTTGCTGGAGATCGCCATGGCGCCCGGGTTGCTGTTGTACGTGAACCCGTGGTGGCCGTTCTTGAAGGCGATGCTGCGGCGCACGACGTGGTTGACGGCGATGTCGTCGCCGCCGAGCTTGTAGCCGTTGCGGTCGCCGTTCGTGTTCACGGTGCCGTTGCTGAGCGTGCCGTTGCTGTACGCCAGCGAGTCCTCGATGGTGACCGGGCCGATCGCGCCGGTGTCGGTCTTGGTGTACAGGTCCCACCCGTCGTCGATGTTGTGGTGGGAGACGGCGTAGCGGAAGACGTTGCCTGTGCCCGTGGTGAGTTTGGCGGCGAACCCGTCCGCGTCCTCGCCGTCGGAGTCGGCGTTGTCGTGCGACTCGGCGCTCACGATCAGGTTGTTCGCCGGCCACTGGCTCGCGGGCGTGCTGGAGGAGATCCGGCCGAGCTGCAGGCCGGTGTCGCGGTTGAAGCGGGTGACGGTGCGCTCGATGACGTTGTTGCTGCCTCCGACATAGATGCCGTTGTCCCCGGCGCGTTCGACGACGATGCCCTTGACGTGCCAGTACGAGCCGTTCAGCTGAAGTCCGCGGTTGGCCGAACTCTCGCTCTGCGCCGCGAAGTTGAGCACCGGCTTCTCGCTCGCGTAGGCCGTGATGGTGGTGCGCGCGGATGCGGTGCCGTTCTGCCCCTGGGGCACGGTGACGGTCTGGCTGTACGCGTACGTCCCACCGCGAAGGTAGATCGTGCCGCCCGCCGCGACCCGGCTGATCGCCGAGGCCAGCGTCGTCGGGTCGGCCAGGGTGCCGGCGGCGCCCGCGGTCCCGGACGGCGCGACGTACACGGTCGTGGCGGCCTGCGCCGCGGCCTGCGCTGTGGTGCCGGAGGCCACCGTGGCGAGCGTGCCCGTGAGCAGGCCGAGGACGGCGACGAGAGGTTTCAGTTGCATCGTTCGATCTCCAGGTGTGGGGTGGGTCGATGGCCGGGCGGACATTGGCCGGTTCGTGTGCATGAACCGAAGAGGCCGCGCGGGCACCATGGGCAGCGGATAGAAAGCGCTCTCTTGCGGGACCGTAAGGGCCTGGCATGATCAGGTCAAGAGTCACGTACATGTTCATAGGTCAGCTACATGAACCGGCACTGGGTCCGCTGCGCTCGTCGAGTCGCCCGGACCGAGTGGCGTGGTAACAAGACACCCCCGGACCCCGGCCAGTAGGCCGCCGGACAGGTTCTGGCACGGGGCCGGCGGCCGTGGGTGCGCAGGCGGCTCAGCGTGGGCCGCACGATGCAGCGCTGCCGCCTGTAGTTGTGGCGGCCCGGGTCCGGGCGGCCACGTCCCTCGGCCGGCGGGCGCCAAGAGCGGGTATGCGCCTACGTCTTCCGGTCCCCGGTCACTGCGCGGGCGTGCTTCTGTTCACCAGTCGCGACAGCGATTGTTCACGGCCTTGGGAGTCACTGTCGCCGAGCCGTGTTCGATGCTCATGAGCATGGGCAGCACGCCAACGAGGAGAACCCCGGAACGGCGCCCGGTGGGGTGTGCCGGGCGGGAGTTTGGAACCCTCGCCCGGCACTAGGCGGGTCAGATACCGAACGCGGCGGCGTAGTGAACAGTTCCGCTGGGGAGCGGATGGTCGGCGTCGAGGCTGAGTGCCATCAGGGCGTCGTCGGGGACGTCGATGGTCAGGCCGATGCCGTGGCCGGAGGCACGGGTGAACCCGAACCGGGGGTAGTAGGTCGGGTGTCCGAGGACGACCACGTGGTGCTCGCCCAGTGACCTTGCCGCGGACAGGGCCGCGCTAACGGCCGCCGTGCCCGCACCGGTCCGCTGCTGCTCCGGGCGGACGGCGCACGGAGCCAGGCACAGGGCCGGGGTGGTGTCGATGTGGCAGCGGGTCAGCAGGGCGTGGCCCACCGGGTGGCCGGCCTCGCTTGCTGCGACCAGGGAGAGGCCCTCGATCCAGGCAGTCGGGTCGGCGCGCAGGGCGTCGACGAGGTCGGCCTCCGCCGGGGTGGGGAAGGCGGCGAGGACGATGTCGCGAATGGCGGGAATGTCGGCGCTGGTTTCGGCGCGCGTGATCCAGGTGTTGCCCATGACGATGGAAGATCCGTTCCAGGAGATGTTCGTGTGGTTGCCCGCGAGCTCACGCTCTCAGCGAGGGCGGCAGGAAGGTCAGGCCACGGCTCGGGACGTGAGGGAGACCCGGGCGCAGCACAGCGTGGCCTCGAGCGCGGTCATCAACCTCACCTCCCCAGTCCTCAGCTCCTGATCAAGCACGAACACAGCAACCATACAGCCCTCCGGGCGCCCACCCACCGGTGCGCCGGCCTCGCAGCGTGCCGCCGTCGAAACTCACGTATATCTACATCCGCCTCGAGCGGCCCGTGGTCACTGACCGTGCCATCGACACCGGTGCAGTTGGTCCAGTCGCCGTCGAGGCGCGCGGCGACCGGGCGAGCGTGATTGACGCTCAAGGGGGACGGGTCGTCGTCACCCCGGTTGTCATCCGTGGCTGCCATCATCCCGGGCATGCTGCCCATGGACTGCCGGTCGTGGTCATCGGATGGGCCGGTAGTAGGCCGCTACGGGGTCGCGCGCCTCGTCGTGGAGGGCCGGCCCGTCATGCGGCACCGTCGGCCAGGCGCCCGACGGCGGGTTGAGTGCGACGAGTTGCTCGGTCGACAGTGCATAGACGACCCGGCCGATGCCGGAGCGGACGATGCCGCCGTCGCACATGCCGCACGGCTGGCAGCTGGTGTAGAGGGTGCTTGGGGCAGCCGTGTCCGGGTCGAGTTCGCGGGCCGCCCAGCGGGCGAGCTTCAGTTCCGGGTGGGCGGTGATGTCGTTGTCCCGCCGGACCGTGTTGTGGGCTTCCGCGAGCACGGTGCCGTCCGGTCCGGCCACAAGGGAACCGTACGGCGCGTCGCCCAGGGTGACCGCGTGGGCGGCGATGCCGATGGCACGCCGCAGAAGGGCCTCGTCGGCCGAGGTGATCATGATCGAGTGCTCCAGTGGGTGGCCACGATGGTCAGTGCCCGCCATGCCGCGTCGGGCCGACGGGTCTCTTCCGGGTCTCCGTGGTAGGGGTCGAGTACGACGGTGTCCGCGCCCAGCAGGCGCAACTGGTCGAGATCGTCGAGGATCTGTTCGACGGTGCCGACACCGGCGGGCCGGTCGCAGGCGTCGACCTGTGCGCTGGTGACGCGCAGGGCGATGCGGGGCGCGAACCCCGGCAGCGCGTGCCGTCGCAGGACCGCGCGCATTTGGGGGAGGGAGAGCCGCAGCGGATGCCAGGCGTCACCGAGCCTCGCGGCGCGCCGCAGGGCCGCCTCGCTGTGGCCGCCGATCCAGACAGGAACGTCGCCCTCCTGGCGCCCCGCGTCCCTGGCTTCCCGGAGGATGCCAAGACACTCGTCCGTCAGTCGGCCACGCGCGGTGAATGGCACGCCCAGCGCCTCGAATTCCTGCCGGGCCCAGCCGACGCCCGCCCCGAGGACGAAGCGACCGCCGCTGAGCTGGTGGAGGTTGGCGGCCATGCGGGCCACCAGCAGGGGATGCCGGTACGGCAGGACGAGCACGGTCGTGCCCAGCCGCACCGTGGTGGTGAGAGCGGCCAGCCACGACAGGGTGGTGAACGGCTCGTAGAACGGCTCCGGGTATCGCTCGGCCACGTCCGGGGTGACTGCCACATGGTCCGACACCATGAGGGCACCGAAGCCGAGGCCCTCCGCGAGCCGCGCCCATTCACGCAGGATGCCGGGATCGGTCCCCGGGCCGAAATTCGGTACGTTGACGCCGAGTTGCATGGCCCGAGGCTATTCCGGTGATCACGGCTCACGGAACCCAAACCTCCCTGCATAGCTGCTGCTTCTCCGTGATTTTGTTGGTACTTTCGCCGCATGGCCGGGAATCTTGACCACGTCGACTGGGCGATCATCGAACAGCTGCAGCGGGAGGCCCGCATCTCCCTCAGCGAACTGGGCCGCCGCGTGAACCTCAGCCCATCGGCCACCACCGAACGCGTCCGCAATCTTGAGGCCTTGGGCATCATCACGGGCTACCGTGCCGAGATCGACCTGGCCAAGGTCGGCTACCCCGTCCTCGCCGTCGTCCGCCTCAAATATCCGGGCAACCGCCACGAACCGCTGCGCCGCCTCCTCGCTGAACGCCGCGAGATCCTGGAGTGCCTGCGCACCACCGGAGACGACTGCTACACCCTGAAAGTGGCCGCGACCTCCATGGAACACCTGGAGACCCTCATGGACGAACTCGCCGGCTTCGGCAGCACCACCACGAGCGTCGTCTACAGCCAGACCCTCCCCTACCGCGGCCCCATCGCCCCGAACTGACAACCGGCCCGAAGCGCGGCGCGCAGCGCTTTTGCCCGCAGCCGCGCACCTCCTGGTCCTGGAGATCGGCGCCGGTTTCCACACCCCCGGTGTCATTCGCCTGCCCGCCGAGCGCGTCACACAGAGCCGCCCCCGCACGCGTCTGATACGGATCAATGACGGGTATCCGGAGGTCCCGCAGCAGCTCGCCGGCCGTGCCCTGGCCGTCGCTCACTCCGCGGACCGGGTGATCTCCCCGCTCGCGTGTCCGAAGTCGCCCAACCAGTAGCAAGGAGAACCACGATGGCTCCCACCGAGGCCACCTTCGCCGTTACCGGTGCCTCCGGCCGCCTGGGCGGACGCATCGCCCGCCGACTGGCTGACGCGGGGATCGCGCTGACCCTCATGGCCCGCACCCCTGCCCGTGCGCCCCAGTTGCCGGGCGCCACCGCGGTACCCGGCGACTACGCCGATCACGACGCCGTCCTGCGGGGTCTGCGCAGCACGGACCGCGTCCTGATGGTCTCCGCCTCGGAGACCCCCGACCGCCTTCAGCAGCACCGGACTTTCATCGACGCCGCGGCCCGGGCCGGCGTCGCGCACCTGGTGTACATCTCCTTCTACGGAGCAGCACCGGATGCGACCTTCACCCTGGCGCGTGACCATTGGCACACCGAACAGCACATCCGCGCCAGCGGACTGCCCTTCACCTTCCTGCGCGACAATCTCTACGCCGACTTCATGCCCGCCCTCGTGGGTGAAGACGGCGTCATCCGCGGCCCCGCCGATGACGGGCGGGCCGCCGTGGTCGCCCAGGACGACATTGCCGACGCCGCCGTCGCGGTACTCCGCGAGCCGACCCCGCATGCGGGTCATGCCTACGAGCTGACAGGGCCCGAGGCGCTCACCATGACCGAAGTGGCCTCCACGATCAGCACGGTCACCGGGCGGCCCGTCTCCTATGTGCCGGAGACGGTCGAGGACGCGTACGCCTCCCGGGAGAGCCACGGTGTCCCCCGCTGGCAGCTCGACGCGTGGGTCTCCACCTACACCGCGATCGCCGACGGCTCCCTCGCCACCGTGACCACTGCCATCGACGACCTGACCGGTCACCCCGCCACACCACTGGAGCGAGTTCTGCGTGCCGGTTGAACCAGGCTGTCCCCTCGCCATGCCGTGCAGCTCAGAGCGGATGGAGGCCCGGGCAGGAGTTCGGTCAGACGGTGACCGGGGGTTCCCGGTCAGAGCATCCAAGGCAGCCTCTGCTTCGCGGGTCGACCCAACGGGCCTCCGGCCGAG
This sequence comes from Streptomyces flaveolus, assembly GCF_044765825.1. Lineage (NCBI taxonomy): Bacteria > Bacillati > Actinomycetota > Actinomycetes > Kitasatosporales > Streptomycetaceae > Streptomyces > Streptomyces flaveolus. The sequence continues at coordinate 217,916 of NZ_JBIWKU010000009.1, forward strand.
CGGCGGAGGAGGGACAGGGAGTCGGTGTGGCTCAAATCTGCTGAATCAGTATCCATATGACAAGCCCTAAAAAGACCACTCCCACCGCCCGGTTCATGGCGTACCCCTTGCTCGTGGGCTCGGTTGCATCGGGGTTTTTCACCCAGCCTCGCTGGAGACGGCTGTTGGCCTTCCAGAGCAACTGAGGGCGTACGACTTGAACGATTCCCATGATCAGGAGGAAACACAGGACCAGGACGAATACCGGACTGCCGCCATCGCTGTCCGAGGCAGCCTTCATTACCGTGTCGTGAATCATGACGGTTCGGTTGCCCCGGCCCTGAACCAGGAAACAGGCATGCCTGTCCCGCTCCTCCCCCGGTTCGTGATACCTCTACTCCGCCGGAACAGCTCGGCGTTGGGCCCAGTCCGTCCGCTGCACTCCCGAACCGTCCGGGCCCACCGGGCGGCTGACCATGGGGAGAGGCGAAGTCTTCATTGTGTGTGTTGCCGACGGCGCCGTGCGCTCCGATTGGCTATCAGGAGACATGCCCAGACGAGGGTTTGCGCGGCTGCCAACACGATGTGTCCAGCACTGGCATCGTCACTCACCCGCCACACCAGTAATGCGGCGCCTATGCAGAGCATCGGCCAGTAAAGCCACGGTCCCCACCGGTTACCTGGCTTGGTCCATTCCGGCGGAGTGAAGGAATCGGAACGTTGCATCATTGCGCGCCTCCCTTATCGGGGCGCCTTCCCCCTGGCCCCCGGATGAACGCCTCACAAACGGGTGGGGGCTCTCCGCTTCGCCTCGGCTCTAGGGCGGCATTGCACTGCTTCTGACGCGGGCGCGGCCGGAGCCTGGGCGACTCCGGCTGGGCGGGTTGGCGGGGCTCAGGCGTGGGCGTGGCGGTGGGTGCTCGGCAGCTTGTGCGGGGCAGCGTGATGCACGGGCCGGCCCGTTGCGGGAACTGCGAGGCGGCGAAGGGACAGGCTCGCGGTGACGAGGAGAGCGGTGAAGACGGCCAGGAGGAGGACGGACACCCACATCTGCCGGCTCCCGGGTGCCTGCCAGCCGGTCCAGAGGGCGGAGCCCGTCCACAGCAGGATGCCCGCAGCGTAGAAGGAGCGGATACGGCGCAATTGCCGCACGGCCCGCAGGAACTGGATGCGTTCGGTCTTCGGTGCCATGCGGCACCGTGTACCCCGATACGCGATGGCCAACGGGGTGGATTCCGATGTGCTGTGGCCTAACTTCCGGCCTGAGGTGGAGCCGTGGACACCGGCGCATGAGGTCGTGAAGATGAGTGACCACGAGGCCCTCGCTGTGCTCCTGGACTCCGGGGCCGACCCGAGGCCGAGAAGGCGGTAGCGGCACTTGATCCCGCGTCACCGATCGCACAGCTGCTCACCGGACGGCTTGCCTACAGCCGCCTGCTGTTCCGGCGCGACACCCGCGCCGACGACCGCGCCGTGGCTGAGGCCGCCCACCGCACGGCGGCCGAGGACGGCGACGTGACACTGAGCGCCTGGGCCGAATATCACTGGGCCGTCCCGTTGGACAACATCGACCAAGACGCGGCCGGCGCTCTCCCGCGGTACGAGACGGCGCTCGAGGTCGCGACGAAGTCCGGCGACGGGCTCTTCGAGTCCTACATCATCCGCCACCTCGCGCCGCACAAGGAGCCGACGGAGCGGCTGGCGATGCTGCGCCGCTCGCTCCATCTGCGCGCCGCGCTCGGCGCGCCAGCAGACGATCGCCGCGCAGGCGCTGCTGGCCGAGCACCTCCCCGAAGGCGACCCCGAGCGCGCCGAGCTCCTGCGGATCTTCCGCCCGGGCGCGGAAGAACTGCATGTCGCCTGGCTCCTGTCCGAGGACTGAGTCGCCGAGCGCCGGGGCCGATACCCATACGCTGTTCGTCCCGCGCGCCCGGCGCTCTAGGCCGGGTCCGATGTGTCGAAGCGCAGGCCGCTCGAGCCCTCGCCGCGGCCGGGAAGGGTGGTGCGGGAGGACCACAGCGCGGTGGCGCCCGCCGCCGTGCGGGCGAGCTGCCACTGACGGGTGACCCGGACGCCCTCGCGGGGCACCTCCTCCGAGGGGAACCGCAAGACGGTGCCGGGCTGGAGGATCTGGCCCCTGGCCCCTGCCCCGTACCGGTCGAGCAGGGTCCGGCCTGGGGCCGTCCGGTCGGGGACCGGCATCAGCGGGACCCAGTGGTCGGGCACGGCCGTCTGGAGGCGGTAGCGGCGCATCACGCCTTGTCCCGCCGGGACGGGGGCGGTCGCCAGGGTGCCGTCCACGGCGGCCAGCCGGTGGCGGTCCACCCGGTGGCCGGCGGCCCCGGCGACCGCCTGCTCCACGGCCCAGGCCAGGTTGGCGCCCTCGTCGCGCAGGAACAGCACCTCCTCCACCGGCTCGCCGTCCAGCGCGTCCACGGCACCCGGCAGGAGCAGCAGCAGATCGGCGGTTCCGGATGCCCCGGAGACGCTGGGGCGGAACAGGCTCCAGTCCGGGGGCGCCGGCGGCAGCAGCACGCGTTCGCCGAAGGTGTCGGTGACCACCACCGAGGTCACCCGGGTGACCGTGCCGGCGGGCAGTTCCAGCGGGACGAGGAAGTAGTCGTTGGCGTACGAGGTCGCGTACTCGGCCAGCAGCAGGCGGGCCAGGTCGGTACGTTCGGCGGTCAGGCCGCCCCAGTAGACGCGGGCGTCCTCCATCTCCCACCAGCGGGTGGCGGGCATCCCCGGGTAGGCGGCGACGGTCGGCAGCACCGTGCGGACCACCTGCTGCGGCGCGTCCGAGGGGGCGCCGAGGGTGGCGCCGCGACGGTGGTCGAAGGCGAACCAGTCCAGCCGCCCGCCCGGGTACTCGGCGGCGGACAGCACCGTCTCGGCCTCGGTGTGGCGGGCCGCGACGGAGAAGCCGTGCTCCAGACGCTGGGGAATCCAGGCACCGCCGCCTCCCGGGGCGGTGACCGGGAGCCCGAGAACCCGGCGCCAGGCGGCACTCGCCCGCGTGACGGCCGCGGTCAGCTCGGCGGGCACGGTGACCCGGGAGGGCGTGTCGCGCGGGGTGCCCTGGGCCGGGGCGAGTTCGGCGGCCAGCGCCAGCCCGTCGGGGGCCCGTCCGGCGACGGCGGCGAGGTAGCCGATGGTGGTGTCGTCGGCGACGGCGCCCGGCGCGGCGCTGATCGGGTAGGCCGCGGCCAGCGCCGAGGCGACCGTCCCGGCGCCCTCGTCGCGGAGCAACCGCAGGTATTCCAGGCCGAGCTGGGCGGCCGTCCGGCGGTCCAGGGTGGCGGCGGCGGTGTCACGCTCCACCACCGCCTCCAGCGGCAGATCGGTGTCGAGAGGCACGGGTGAGGGATCGGCGTCGCCCTGGAAACGGGTGAGCCGGGCGGACTCGGCGCGCAGCCGGACGGAGACCGGCGAGCCGGCGTCCTCGCCCTGGAACTCCCCGACCTGCCACTGGCGCCCCAGCAGCCACAGGGGGTCGGCGGTGCGGGCCTGGAGGCCGGGGGACATGTCGGCCGCGCGCGTGCGCGGTTCGAGGCGGGTCCATGAGGTGATGGAGGGTTCCTGCGGCACGGCTGGTCTCCGGTCGGCTGGGCGGGCTGATGGCTGGACGGGCGGCCGGCTGTACGTGGGTGCGGGTCGGCCGGTCGGGGCGCGCGGTCAGGTTGCGGCGTCGGGACGGAAGTCCGTGGACACGGCCCGGTTGTCGGGGTTGAGGCCGAGGTGGAGGCCGGGCAGGAACTGGCCCGCGCCGCCGAGGGCGTCCGCGTCCACCAGCCGGGTCGCGGCCCGGTCCAGGGTCTGGTGGAGCAGCCGTTCCACCCCGCCCGGCGTCCACACCATGTCCTGCGGCACAGCGGGTACCGCCAGCAGCACGGTCTGCGGCGGCACAGCGGCGGGAGCATCGAACTCCAGCGCCGCGGCGGCGGTGTGGACCGCGTCCGGCACCGTCTCCACCCACTCGTCCACGGCCAGCCCGTACACCGGCGAGGTCAGGTCGAGCGCCGGCCCCGGCAGCACGCCCAGGACCAGTGACAGCCGCCCGCCCTCCGGCGCGTCCGCCGGACGTCGGGCGCCCCACCAGCGGTCGTCGGGTACGTGCGGGAGCTGGGCCACACGGACCGGGTCGGTGCCGGCAGCCACCGGCGCGTCCAGTGCCGCCGCCAGGTCGAACACCTCCTGGAGGCGCCCGGCGCCGCCCCGGACCCGACTGGTCTGCCGCAGCCAGCGGCGACCCTCGCCCGGGGCGCCCTGGAGGGCGGCGGTCACCGCCAGCGAGGCCGTCAGGCCGGTGCCGGCGGGCTCGGCCGGGGGCAGGAACGAGGCGAGCAGGGGCAGGTCCTCGCCCAGCAGCGCCCTGATCCGGGCCTGGTGGTGGGCCGAGACCTCCGGGTCGGAGGCAGCCGGGGAGCCGGCCGGGTGCTCCGCGGCCCAGGCGGCGGTCAACCGGTCGTGGGCGGCCAGCCGGGAACGCAGCTCGCGTTCGGCCGAGGCGGCGGCCTCCGCCAGCAGCGCGGCCTCCCCGGCCGCCCCTACCGGCGGCGGAACGGCCCCGGGTACGCCCGCCCCCGCCGCCTTCAGCAACGCCGCCCGAAGCGGGTCGCCGCCGGAGGCGGAGGCGGCGGCCAGCGCCGTCAGGGTGTCGTTGACATGGCCCAGGGCGAACGCGGCCCGGTTGATCGCGTCCTGCGGGTGGAGCCCGGGGGCGGGTTCGGTGTTCCGCTCGGCCAGGTCGGCGGCGGTCAGCGGCCTGCCGTGGTCGAACAGCCGCCGTACCGCCGCCACCGCCGCCAGGAACTCGGTGATCGACAGCCGGTCGGCGGGCCACTCGGCGGCCCGCCCGAAGTCCAGCTCCAGTGTCCAGCTCCGGTCGACGGCGGCCGGCTTGGCACTCTGCCACGCCGCCAGCGCGATCCGCTGCTCCAGCTCCGCACCGCACGGCGCCAGCCCGCGCGGCGGCATGGCCACGTAATCCACCGCGCCGATCTGGAGGTAGTCCAGCGAGATCTGACCCGTCACCGGCGTCCCGCCGCCCGGCGGAACCCAGCGCAGCCGGCAGAAGACGCGGTACGGCGCGGGCAGCAGCGCCGAGGCCACCGTGTCGGTGTGTGCGGCCGCCACGATCCTGGGCTGCCGGCCCACCGACGCGCCCCACGCCCCCCGGTCGGCGGAGCGCACGTTGCCGACCAGCAGCAGCCGGTGGGTGACCGCCGAGGCGGCGCGCGGGGTGCGCGGGAACTCCAGCTCCGGCGGGGTGGTGTCGCCGCGCGACAGGGCGTCGAGGGCAGCGCCCGCCCGCTCCGGACGACCCTGCACCACCTGATGGACGCCCTCCGCGAGCAGCGCGTCGTGCAGTGCGTCCACCGAGTCGCCGAGGGTGTCCAGCACCCCGGCCAGGGCGAGTTGGTCGGGGCTGCCCGGGGCGGGCAGGCCGGCGGTGCCCCACGGCAGCCGGCCGTCCCGGTGCCGGGTGAACAACTCCAGGCCGTCGCAGACCGCGGACGGCAGCTCGCCGGTGGTCGTCGAACCGTCCGGGCGGAGCACGGTGGTGGCGACCGGGGCCAGCGCCCGGAACGCGGGCAGGAACCGTTCCAGCAGTCTGCGTGGGGCCTCGTGCACCCCGCGCTCGAAGCGGTATCCGAGCTGTGCGTTCAGCGGCAGTCCGTACCGGGCGCCCTCCAGCAGCGCCTGGGCGGTGCGCACCCGTCGCGACGACAGGTCCAGGGCCAGCGGTCCGCCGCCCGTCCCGCCGTGCGAGCGCTGCGCGCTGCGCAGCACCGCGGCGGTGGCGGCCTGGCCGACCGAGGGCGCCAGCACGTAGCCGGTACCGGAGGCGGCGCTCACCAGCGGTCGGTCCGGATCGTCCTCGCCCTTGGGGGGCTTGGCCACCGGGGTGCGTCCGGGAGCCGCCTGGAGGTCGGTGACCCAGCCGTACGCGCCCAGGTGGACGCCGGTGGGCCGGGCCGCGCGCAGCGTCGCCAGACGTTTGGTGGCGAAGGAGGTGGTCCAGGCGTCGAGCCGGTGGGCAGCCAGGCCGAGCGCCGCGGCGGTGTGCCGCTCGACCGTCTCCACGGGCAGCCGCGACAGGGCGGACAGCGCGGAGCGGTAGGAGCGCAGGGACGCGCTCGCGGTGTCCGAGGCCGGCGGGTCCGCGAGGTATTGGCCGATGGTACGGGCGGGATCGGCGGGCGCCGGACGTGCGAGCCGGCGCCAGAGGGTGTCGGTGACCACGCCGTGCTCCATGTCCTGCAACTGCGGCTCGACCGGCTCGGGCGCGCCCAGCGCGTGCGCCGCCCGGGACGCCTCGAGCAGCAGGCCCGCCCTGGCGAGCCGGTACAGCAGCGGGGTCGGGCCGCCGCCGGGGTCGGTGGCCGCGGCGATCTGGGCGGGAGTCAGCCCGGCGACGGCCAGCGACGCGAGATGGCCGAGGGTGCCGTCCGGCCCGGTCACCAGGGGCGTGCCCAGCCGGAAGGAGCCGGTGGCGAACACGGCGGTGGCCAGCGGCACGTCCACGGGCAGGCCCAGGCCGCGCAGCAGCGCGGTGCCCTCGGCGAAGGCGCTCTGCTGCCATCCGGTGCCCAGCCGCAGCCGCAGGAACCGCCACAGCCACACCACGTACTCCCCGCCCACCACGCTGCGGGCGCGGACCTCCCGGGTCCGGGCCTCGGCGCCCAGGATCTGCACCAGGTTCTGCTCCGGCGTCCGCGACGGGGCGCCCGCCACGGGCAGCGCACCGATCCGCGGCAGTCGCCGTACCGAGGGCTTCCACACACGGGAGTGAAGACGGCTGAGCAGGCGGAGACCCGGCAAGTCGTCCGGCTCGCCGGGCAGAGGCTGCCAGCGCCCGTTCTCCATCACCGGCAGGATGCCGTACGGCTGGGCGCCCACCCGGAACGCGGGCAGTGGGCCCTCGGCCCGTACCCAGCCAAGGTAGTGGTCGCGAATCCGGGCGAGCCCGGCCTCGTTCACGCTGCCCGCCATCATGTGCCGCAGGTGGTAGCCGATGCCGGCCGGCCACAGTGCCTCCTGGGTCAGCCGGGCCGGCGTGTCGTCGTCGTCACCGGCGTGGGCGGCACGAGCCGCCGCCGTCGGTTCGTCCGGGCGCGGTGGCAGCCGGCGGGCGGCGGCCAGCGGACCGCCGTTGCCGGACTCCATGTGCAGGCCGAGCGCGAGCGCGGCGCGCCCGGCGGAGGTGGCGGCGGCGGGCGCCACGTCGGCGTGGGTGACCCGGGCGGGCGGGACGACGGTGCTGAAACCCGACGGCAGGTCATCGGTGTTGTTGGTCGGGGTGCCCGGCGGCAGCCAGGACAGGCCCGAGGTGGCGGCATGCGCCTCCAGCAGCGACGTCAGGTCCTCGGCGGCGGCCTCGGGTCCCGCCTTCTCGCGGACGCCGTAGACCAGCACCCGGTCCAGCCGGCCCCGGGCGGGTCCGGCCGGCAGGTCGAGGATCAGCGCCATCCCGGCGGCCCGCGCGGCCTCGAAGTCGGTGAGCCAGGCGGTGGAGGCGTTCACCGGCGGCAGGTGGTCCGGCACGGTGGACACGTCGGCCGCCGGGTCGAGGCCGACCACCAGCTCGGGACTGATGTCTCCGCCGACCCCGCGCACCACCACCGTGCCGCAGGTGGCGGTCACCACCCAGCGGGTCGGCAGGGCGCGGGCCACCGCCGCCCGGGTCCAGGCGGCGGCGCGCTCCAGCGGCGTGGGGAAGCGGGGCAGCCCGTCGGGCAGCGGCATGTCGTCGGCCACCGGCTTCTGCGGACGGCCGCCCGGGTCCGGCTCCATCACCCGGGCCGTCCAGGTCGCCCGGTTCGCCCCGACGGCGGCGACGAGCCGTTCCCAGGCGGCCTGTTCGCGGTCGGCGTGGCGGGCGGCCCGCCACACGGCGCGCCAGTAGTCGGCGCCCGAGGCGATCTCCTCGGGGGTCAGTTCCGGTTCGTGGCTGTCCACATGGATGGTGTCGGGGAAGACCCGGATCAGCAGGCGCTCGTGGCCCGGACCGGAGAACCGGGTCTCCAGCCGCACCGGGAGCAGCGCGAGGGGGTGCGAGGTGGCCAGCGTCCAGGCGGGCGGCTCGGCATTGGCGGCACTCGCGACGGCCGTCGCGGCAGCGGTCGCGGGCGTGGCGGTGGGGGCGGTCACTGGTCGGCCTCCGACGGGTCCGTCGCGGCCGGTCCGGTCGCGCTCTCCTGGCTGGTGCTCTCTTCGGCTGTGCTCTCTTCGGTCGCCGTCCGGGCGCCCGCGGTCGGCCGCCTCGGTTTGGTGCCCGGCCCGTCGGGGACGGTGGCGGAGTCGACGGGCAGCAGATCGTCCGCGTGGAGCGCCACGAACACCGGACGCTGGAGCACCCGGCTCGCGTAGTGCGCCGAGTTGTACGGGTCGGCCGGGGGCTGCTCGCCCTCGTCCAGGCCGAAGCGGAGCCCGGAGGGCTGCTCCCGGAAGCAGAAGAACCACCCCGCGTCCAAGCGCTTGCCCACCGCCTCGGCACGGGTCAGCGGGAAGCAGAACAGCCGCAGGTCCGGGTCGAACCGGGCTGAGAACAGCGGCAGCAGTTCGGCGCCGCCCTCCTGGACCGTGCGCGCCGCCCCGTACTTGCCGGTCCAGGCCGCCTTGCGGGCCGTCACCGCCGTGTCCGGGTAGCGGCGCAGCAGTTCGCCGCGCACCACCAGGACGAGTACGCCCTCGCCCGCCGCTCCCACGCCGGTGGTGTGCACGCCCAGAGCGCCGCCGCCCCACTCGGCGATCGGGGGGATGTCGGGCAGCTGGGAACCGGGCGGGCGGCCGCCGTCCGGGGCGGCGCCCCGGACGTCCCAGAACTGCCGGAAGTAGGTGGTGGCCGGGTCCACCGGGACCTCCCGCCACAGCAGTTCACGGCCCAGCTCGGTGTTGAGGCCCAGCATGAACGCCTCCAGGAACGCGGGGTCGGTCTCCAGCAGGCCCACGGTGTCGGCCGGCACGTTCTCCGCTCCGCCCAGCAGGTGTTCCGGCGACAGGGCGCGCAGCAGCTCGTACACCGGCTCCTCGAACTCCACACCGGTCACCAGGCCGCGCAGCGGATCGGCGCCGGGCGGCAGGGTGTCGGAGAGCGGCAGTCCGTCCAGCCCGATCCGGGACAGCGCCCGCTCGGGCACGGTGGCCAGTGGGTCCAGGGCGGCCCGCAGCGCCGCCGCGGTGGCGGTGACCGGGACGCCGGGCGGCGGGGTCTGCCGGGTGAGCTGTTGGGTGGCCGCCACCACCGTCTGGTGGCGCATCGCCGCCCCCACGAACCGGTCGCCCATGGCGGCCCGTCGCTCCGTCAGCACCGGGTCCAGGTCGGTGACGGCCAGTGAGCTTCCCGCGACCGCGGTGCTCTGCGGCATCGGAGCGGTGACCGTGGTGTCGCCCCAGGAGGCCGGCACGCCCGAGGCGTCGAGGTCGAAGGCGGCGCAGAGCGCCGGGCGGTGTGTGCCGCCGGTCGGGAAGGACCGCAGGAACAGCAGGTCGGCGCGGCGTGTGCCGGTCAGGTCCACCGCGGCGACCGAGAGTCCCGACAGCCGGGCGGTCTCGGCGGGTTTCGGCCCGCCGAACGGCACCGGTTCGGTCCAGCCGCCGGTGACCAGGCCGCGCCGGTTGACCGACCGGCCGATCCTGTGGGTGACCTCGTCCCGGTACGGACCGCGCTCGGCGGTCACCAGCAGCAGGTCGGGGGTGTCGTCGTCGGTGACGTCCACCACGTCCACCCCGAGAGCCGCCAGGGGGCCGGTGGCCGTGGGCAGGGTCTGGGTCAGGCCCCAGCCGCCGGTGGCCCGGCCACTGGCGTTCAGCCGCCAGCCGATCCGCCACGACACCCGGCCGCCCGTGCCCTCGGCCTTGGCGTAGGCGACGATCAGTTCGGGGCGGCCGTCGCCGTCGAGGTCGGACAGCGCGATGTCCACGTCCACGACCGGCCCGACGAGATCCGGCGCGTACTGCACCGGACCCCAGCCGCCCGTCGGAACACCGTTCTTGTCGAGGTCGAAGCCGACCTGGTAGCCGATCCGGCCGCTGCCGCCGGCGAAGTCCACCGAGAGGACCACCAGGTCGGGCCGGCCGTTGCCGGTCAGATCGGCGACCGCCGTGCCCACGCCCCTGGTCCCGGCGGCGCCGAGCTGGGAGTTGGGGCCGCCGCCCTGCACCCAGGCGGCGCGGGGAGCGCCGTCGTAGCCGAGGTCGGGGCCTGTGGCATGCCGGGCGACGGGCGTGGCACCGGACACGTCGAGCTGGCTGACCAGCACCGATGCGAACAGGCCGACCTTCGGCGCGTAGCGGCGGCGGTCGGCCACGGCCCAATCGAGCCAGCCACCCTGGCCGCCGGGGTCGACGGCGTTGCCCCGATCGGTGCAGGTGACCGACGTTCCGCTGAACACCGCCCGCAGCACCCGGCCCTCGGTGGTCAGCACGTACGCGGCGTTCGCGGCGTACGGGTCGGCCACCGGGGCGATGCCCGCCTTCGGGGTGTGGCCGGCGGGCAGCGTCCACGCCGTCCAGACGGGGGCGGTGCCCGCGACGCCGGTGCCGCGCAGCAGGGTGCCGTCGGTGGCGATGGCGTGCTGGACGTCGCCGGTGGACGGCGACAGGGCGGACAGCGCGCGGCCGAGGGGCTTGCCGAGGTTGCGCCAGGCCGGGGTGCGGCCGTAGCGGTAGTCGTACAGCTCACCGTTGCTGGAAACGGTGCGCACGTCGGCCGGTCCGGCGCTGACGCCCGGGCCGTGCACCACGGGAGCGGTGATCAAGCTCCAGGTGCCGGCGCCGCCGGTGTTGCGCCACAGGGACATGCCGCCGCTGTGGGCGAAGACATAAGCGCCGTCGGGGGAGACGGCGAGCGGCCCGGACAGCCGGTTCAGCACCCCCGAGGCGGCGTTGCCGAAGCTGCTCCAGGCACCGGTGGCCAGGTCCAACCGGCACAGGTTCTCCTGCCCCGAGACCACCCAGACCCCGCCGCCCGCCACCACCGGGTCGCAGCCGTTGTGCACGAAGTCGCCGTCGGACAGCGCATGGGTCTGCCAGATCCAGCGGTCGGTCACCCAGCGGCGTTCCACGAGTTCCTGCACCCAGCCCGCGGTGCGCAGGGCGAAGATCCGGGGATTGACACCGGGCACGATCGCGAGGTTGCCTTCCAGGCCCGCCCGGCCGGGGCCCTCCGGTCCGCCGTGGTTGCGCCACAGGCCCGGACCGCCGGCAGGGTCGGGCACGTACTCGTACAGGGACCCGACGGGATCGCCGAAGCCGAGGTCGGCCGCGGCGAGCACGTACAGCCTTCCGTCGGAGTTCGCCACGGGTGCGGTCCTGGCCTGCTGCGGAAGTTCCAGCCAGGCGGCGGGCGGCGGGGGCGGAGGGGTGAGCCACCACGGGTCGGCCGAGGACAGAAACGCGGCGGTGAGCTGCTCCAGGGTGATCGGGTTGCCCCGGGCGTCCCGGAACATGGTGTCCGGTACGGCTCCGGCGGGCAGTGTGGCGGGCGGTACGGGAGAGGCGAGGCCCCCGGCCAGCGCGGCCACCGTCGCGGCGGTGGAGGCGCCGAGCCGGTCGCCGCCGTCGGCGCGGCCCCGGGTGGCACGGCGGAACGCGGCCGTGGTGGCGGAGGCCACCGCGGGGTTGCGGTCCATCACGTCGGCGACGGTCGCGGCGACGCGGGCGAGCGGGGCGGCGGGGGCCGCCTCGGCAGTGTCCTGCCCGGACGCCTCGGCCTGGACCGCGTCCGTCGTGCCGGGCCCCGCGAGGGCGGCGGCCGAGGGCATCCGCACCAGGTCGTGCACCGGCCGGGTGACGGCGAGGAGCTGGGCATCGCTCAGAGCACGGGAGGCATCCGCCGTGGCCGCCGCCGTCGGCCCGGGCGCCGCCGCGGTGGGTGCGGCGGTGGGCGCGGCGGCGACCGCCGCCGGGGGCATGAAGCGCCGCCGGTGGAGGGCGGATCCGGCGCCCCGGGCGAGCCGGGCGAAGGACAGCAGGGCGTTGGCCTCGCGCAGGTCGGCCGCCTGCTGCTGGACGGCGGCCACCAGATCCTCCTGGCGGTCCTGGACCACCCGGGCGCCCAGCGCCGCCGCCGCCCGGTGCTGAGGTTCCAGGTTGACGGCCGCCAGCCAGGCCGGTTCGGCGCCCTCGGCGGGTGGGGTGCCGTCGGGTGCGCCGCCGTAGGCACCTCCGTACAGCGGCGGCGGCAGCCGGTCGGTGCTGCGCGCGAACCGGGCCCGCATCGCGGCCCGCCACGCGGTGCGGGTGGCCTCCGGCCAGGCCGGCCCGGTGCCGGGAGTGCGCAGGGCGCTGCCCAGCCAGGCGGTGGCCTCCGGGGTGCCCGAGGCCAGCGGCAGGACGCCGGCCTGCGCCAGGTCCAGGGCGCGGGCGCCGACGCCGGTGATCGGGCGGCCCTCGAGCCGAACGGCCAGGCTCTCGAAGTCGCCGTCCAGGCCGGTGGTGAAGCGCCAGGAGTGGTAGACGGGCAGGGTGATCCGGCCGGTGGCCCCGGGCTGCCAGGCGGGGGCGAGACCGGTGGCCTCGGCCTGCGGCAGGCCGAGGCCGGCGAGCCGCCCGGCCTCGTAGGCCGGGACCAGGGCGGCCAGGTACCGGGTCCGGTCGTCGGTGACGGTGGGGCAGAGGATCCGGGACAGCGACCGCTCGGGCGCCTCCTTCAGCACGGTCAGCGGGTCCTCGTCGGCGGTGGCGACGAGCTGGGCGTGGGCCCACGCCCAGGACTGGGCGGGATCGGGCAGCGCGTCGGCGGGGCAGCTCAGCACGGCGGGCGCGGTGCCCTTGCCGTCGGCGGTGGTGAGCTGGGCATCGGACTCGGGCACCACCACCAGCGCCAGCCAGGGCCGCAGCCGTCCGCGCTCGTCGGGTGCGCCCGGCGAGAACATCCACGGCAGGTCGGGGCGGTCGAACTCGACGGCGACGAAGCCGGTGGTCTCCACCCCGGTGGCGTCGGGGGCGGGGAAGGTGCGGATGATCTGCCCGGGGTCCACGCCGACGACGTCGCCCGGCCCCAGCAGGGTGACGGCGACGGGGGCGACAGGCAGCAGGTCGGTGCCCCGGCTGACCGTCAGGCCGATGTCGACGGCGGCACGGGAGGCTCCGGACACGGCGCCGGACGAGGCGCCGGGCAGTCCGCCGGCGAGGCCGTCGCGGACCCAGGGCAGGAAGCGCAGCCCGCTCATCGGGCACCTCCGGCCGCCGGGGTGTCCGCGCCGCCGAAGGGGGCGGCGTACACCCGCGGCGGGCGTCGCGGTGCCCGGACCTCGGTCGCCCCGGCCGGGGGCCGGGACTCGTGCAGTGCGGTGGCCATCTCCCATGCCTCCGTGTGGGTTTCGGCGAGGTGGGTGGTGGGGTGCGGCGCGGCGACGGTCGCGGCGGCGCGGGCCCCGGCGGTGCGCCCCGGATCCTCCGCCCGGGGCGCCGGCGCGGCGACCCGCCAGGTGTGCGGGCGGACCGTGACGCCGGCCGCCGTGCAGCGGGCGCCCCGAGCCGTCCGGCCCGCGGGACCGGCGGCGGCCAGGGCGTTGAGGAGTTCGGCGGGCACGGTCTCGAACCGCCGTGCCGGGGCCGCCGCGAGCCCCTTCGACGCAGCGGCGGACGGTGCCTCGGCGGCCACGGCGGCCCGCCGCGCCACTGCCGCCGCCTCCACCACCGCGACCCGGTCGGCCGCCGCCGGGAGTGTCCCGGCCGCCGGTCCGGCACCGGTGCGCACCGGCAGGGACGAGGCGACGGTGGCGGCCAGGGGCTCGTCCACGATGATGGGCTCGTAGTCCAGTTCGGCGAAGGTGGTCAGCTCGGTGCCGTCGGCGCCCTTGCCGGACGGCACGGTGAGTCCGTCGACGGCCAGTTCGACGCCCGCCTTCAGCAGGTCGAAGGAGGGGCTGCTCAGCTTGGCGGCGTCCGCCATGTCCTTGTACTGGGCGGGCGCGAACCAGTCCTTGACCGGCGCGCCCAGCTTCCCGGGACGGGCGGTGGCCCCGGAGCCGTAGCGGACCTGGGCGATGTCGAAGACGGCCGGCGCGGACAGCGGATCGGGGCCCATGCGGCGGACCGTGACGCCCAGCGGCAGCAGCCGCTGGGCCACCGTGAGCCCGCCCAGCGGGTGGGCCAGCAGCTCGCCGGGCCGGGCGGTGACCTCGCGCAGCGTGACCGCCGACTGCCCGTCCGGCGGCAGCGAGGACCAGCAGGCCGGGTCGGCCAGGGCCGCCAGCAGAGCCGCGCTGGGGTCCACGGGCGCGGGCAGTACCTTCTTCCCGTCGCGGCCCGCGGTGATCTCGAAGCCGACGGCGACCGAGATGAACCAGAGCTTGATGTGCGCGTGTCCCTTGGCGTGCCACGGGCTCGGCCCGGAGAGCTGGAGCGCGAGGTCCACCGCCAGAATGGTCCGCGAGCCGCGTTTGACCGAGGCGGAGGCGAAGATGTCCACCACGAAGCCGAACGGTGAGAACTGGATCAGCGCGTCGTAGCCGAGGCGCCCCAGCACGGTGAAGCCGGCCTTCTCCACCCGTACGTCCACGAGCGCGCCGTGCTGGACGGTGTTGGAGGTGACGGCGAGGTAACCCTCCACCCTCACCCGGGGATTGTCGCCCTTGGTCAGCGAGATGGCCACCCTGCGCAGCTCGGGGAACCCCTTGGGGCGGTCGGTGAAACGCGGGTGGAAGCCTCCGATGGAGAGGGTGAACTGCCGCTTGGCGCCCCACGAGGCGCGCAGCGCCATGTCGCCGGTGACCGGGAAGCCCGCCACCGAGGACTCCACGAGCGAGGCGTCCAGCGAGGCTTCCCTCGTGCCGAGGTCCACCAGGCCGACGGCGTCCATCCGCAGCACCACCACCGGCGCGGCCGGGGCGGGCAGGGTGATGGTCACCCGGGCCAGCAGGCCGATCCGCACCGGGGCGGGCAGTTCGACGAAGAGCGCCAGGTCGGCGGTGGCCAGGGCCTTGCTGCCGGCGGACGGGTTCTTGGGGTCGGGGGTGCGCGGGCCCCAGGTGATCCGGGCCATCAGGCCGAGCAGATACCGGTCGGGCGCGACGGGGAACAGCTTGGACAGCGAGGCCGTCAACTGCGGCCCGGCCGCCACCGGGTCGGCGGGGAAGAGCACGCTGTCCAGGGCCTTGGTGCGCACCCCGGCGCGCAGTGCGTCCGCGTCGGCGGCCCGGTGCAGGCCGACCAGGATGCCCAGGCCCTCCAGGGCGAAGCCGGGGCTGGGCGGGGCGGGCGCTGTGCCGGTGGCGATCACCAGCAGGGAGTAGATGTCGCGCCCGGCCTTGTCGCGCAGTGGCGCGCCACCCGCCTGACGTGTCGTCAGGATGCCGACGGCTGTCAGTCGGTACGCGGCCAGGGCGAGTTGGGCCGCACCGGCGTACTGGCCGCGTTCCTCGTCGATGGAGAGGTAGCCGCCGCCGGACACCAGGTCGCTGTCGACCGACAGCGCGATGCCGGTGGGCAGCTTGAAGGCGGTGGACACCTGCA
Source organism: Streptomyces flaveolus (assembly GCF_044765825.1). Taxonomy (NCBI): domain Bacteria; kingdom Bacillati; phylum Actinomycetota; class Actinomycetes; order Kitasatosporales; family Streptomycetaceae; genus Streptomyces; species Streptomyces flaveolus. Next base: position 233,360 of record NZ_JBIWKU010000009.1, read on the forward strand.
TCGGGCCCGCGTTCCCGCCCCCGGGCGGGAAGGCCGCCGTCACCGCCAGACCCAGGCGCTCGACGGAGGCGGTCACCGGGCCCAGCTCGAGCCGGGCGCTGAGTGACGCCTCGACGGCGGCGACCGGGTCGGCCGGGCCGCCGTTCGGAGTACCCGCCCGCACTCCCAGGTGGAGCCGGTCGACGGTGAGCGGGCCGAGCGCCAGATGCAGCGGCAGGTCGGCCTCCATCCCGGCCTGCCCGGTGAAGGACAGCCCGTTGCGGCGGGTCCAGCCCAGCCCTGCCCGGAACGGCACGGTCAGGCCCTGCGCGGGCAGGATGCGCCGCAGGAAGGAGTCGCCGTCGGCGCCGCCGGGCTGGACGCGGACCATGCCACCGGCGGCCTCCGCGGCCACCCCCCAGTCCGCCTTCTCGGCGCCGAACTGCGCGAACGCCGAGAACGACAGCCGGTCCAGCTCCACCCGGGTGCCGTTCGGCGCCCCGAAGGTCCAGGCCGGGGCGCCCTGGGCGCCGCGCCTCTCGGCGGCCAGCAGAAACCGGACCTCGGTGTCCGACCCGTCCGGCAGGAGCAGCCCGCGCGGTCCCCAGGCGAAGCCGCCGGGGGTGCCGCTCAGCGTCATCGCCAGGTTCCACGGGCCGGCCGCAGTGGACACCTCGACCGAACCCCAGGGCAGCACCACCAGTCCCATGCCGCCGCGCTCGTCCGGCGACAGCACCAGCCCCGCGCCCCAGCCGCCCTCCACGGTGCCGTCCTTCGCCCCGCCGATCAGCGTCAGGGCGTGGGCGGCGAGCTCCGCGCCGGGCGCGTCCTGGGCCGGGCCAACCCCCTCGGGCGTGCCGTACCCGGCCGGCAGGCCCAGTGCCTGGAGCACGTCGGCCAGGCGCGGGAAGAGCAGCCCGGCCGTGGTGTCGGCCTGCTCGGCGGTGGGGTCGGTATGCCAGGCGTACAGCTCGGACAGCAGTGCCTCGGGCTCTGTCAGCAGCCGCCGCAGCCGGTCCGGGCGCAGCCGGTCCCGGGAGACCGCCAGCCGCACCGGAGCCTGTGGAGGGGCGGGCAGCGGATCGCGGACGTGCTGCGGCCCGGCCGGCTCGATCACACCGAGCAGCACCAGCAGCCGGTACAGCGCCGGGACCTCGGACCGCAGGTAGCGGGTGCCCAGCAGGTCGGCGAGGTCCTCGGCGAGGGCCGGCAGCAGCCACGGGTCGGGGGCCTTGGCCTGCCACACCGGCGGCAGCGCCTTGAGCACCCCGGCGGCCTTCCCGGCCTGCTGGGCACGGGCCTTGACGGCCTCCAGCGAGTCCGGCAGTCCGGCGGCTGTCTGGGCGCGCAGTTCGGCGTAGGCGGTGGAGACCGCCGAGATCCACTGGTCCAGGCTCTGTTCGAGCTGGGCCGGATCGCCGATCTTGAGCTGCTGGCCGAGCGCGGCCAGGTCCCAGCCCAGCTCCTCGGCGAGCGCCCGACGGCGCCCCGGATCGCCGCCCGCCGCCAGCAAGGGCGCGACGAGCACACCGAGTTGCTGCCACAGGCGGGTGAGGAGATCGTGTTCGCGGCGGGGGTCCGGTGGCTGGCTCTCGCCCATGGCGGTACCGTCCTGACGGCGTGTCGGAAGTGGAAGGTTCGGTGCTCGGGCGGCCGGTGATGGAGGGGCGCGCATGCAGCGTCGCCCCCCGGCTGCCGTCGCCGGCGGTCAGCGATGTCAGTGGGTCAGTGGTTGCCGACCCATGGCAGGTCGATGGCGTCCATCCGGAAACTGCCGCGGTCGGGCCGCAGCTGGCGCTCGCCGACGGTACGGGCGGGCGGCGGTGTCCCCGCCGGGGCCGCGTCGGGCAGGTCACCCAGCGGCAGCGTGTAGTTGTTGGGGTTCTGGCCGGGCGTGGCCAGGTTCCAGTCCGGCCAGTCGCGGACCTGGTCCAGGGTGGATTGCAGGGTGCTGGGGCACACCGCCGACAGCCCCGCGACCAGCCGGGCCTCCTCGGCATCACCCCAGTTGGTGACAGGCTGGAGCAGGTTCGCACCCGCCGGGTTCTGCCGGGCCCAGCGCAGCGCCTCGCGCAGCTTCTTGCCCGCCCGGTTCTGGTGGACGATCTGGCCGCCGGGCCGGTTGACGTGCCAGCGCAGGATCATGCCCACGGCCCGCTCCGAGGTGAACACCTCACCGACCAGCGGACGATGGGCGCCCGTCCCGGTCCCGATGTTCGCCAGCACGTAGTTGTCGGCGGCCGGGACGCCCGGGAGGTCCGGCCAGGACAGCGACAGCACGTCCGCCACCCGCTGCCGGGCCAGGTCCCACATCGCATGGCGGAACTCCGGCTCCAGACGGAACGCCATGGCCATCCGGTAGGCCCAGTGCCAGCCGCGGAACTGGTTGAACTCGCGCACCTTGCGCGGCATCGCCACCGGACCGCCCTCGGACTCCCGGCTCGCGGAGGAAATGTAGGTGCGGGTGCCGGCCGCCCAGGTCGCCGCCGAGTTCCAGGCGTTCAGCACATCCACCCCGTAGGCGGCGAAGTGGCGCTTGAATGCCTGCGGATAGCGGGCTTTGAGCAGCGCCAGCAGGGCCCACAGCTCGCCCCGGTTCACGTCCCAGTTGTCGTCGACCGGCGCGGCCACGTAGGTCGGGTCCACATTGGGCGGCGCGCCCGGGTTGGTGCGAGGCGGGAAGGTCAGCACGGGGACGTCGGTCGGCCCGGCCGTCCAATGGTAGAGCCCGCCGGAGATGAAGGCGCTGTCGTAGCAGTTGAGCACATCGAAGAAGCCGATCGCCTCGACCTCGGCGACCGCTCTGATCACCTTGTACGTGGACAGCCGCCCGTCGGCCGGGTCGGCGTCCGCCGCCGCCACCAGATCGGCCAGGTCCGGCGGGGTGGTGGCGGGCGCGCGGGCGGGCAGCAGGCTCTCCGGCAGCACCTCGCTCGACGGGCGCCAGGAGGACGCCGGCAGGGTCACCAGCCCGCCCTCGAACTGCACGTTCACGCCGTGGGTCACCGGTGGGACGGCCGTGTCCTGCCTGGTGTAGACCTGGTGGTACCGGGCCCAGTGTCCCAGCGGAATCCGGGGCACCCCGGTCGGCACCCCGCCCGGCTGCGGTTTCCCGTACTCCGCGGGGACGGTGTACACGTCGCGGAAGTCGCTGACGCAGATGGTGTTGCCGGTGACGCCCGGCTGGGTGTGCCGCCACAGGTTGTCGAATCCGGGGACCGACGCACCCGCCGAGGTGAACGCCTCCACCACCACCGGGCAGCGGTACCGCTCCCGCTTCCACAGCGCGATGGCGAACCGGGTCTGGGCGTTGACCACGCCGCTGACCGGTCCCGCGTAGCGGTCCTCCTCTGGGCACCAGGCTCTCTCCAGACGCTCGGCCCAGCGGGCGGGCGGGGGGACCTGGGTGGTCTGGCGGGCGATCCGGTTGTTCCTGGCGTACGCCTGGAACTCCCGCACGCCCCACTCGGTGTGCGGGCCGAACACCCCCACCGGGTCACCCGCCACCACGGCGAAGCCCAGTTCCGTCAGATCTCGCTGGAGGTCACGGACATGGAAGCCGCCGCCGGGCGTCGCGGTTCCCGCGTACACCGCGGCGGTGGCGGCCGGGTCGTGGTCGCCGCGCTTGAGCGACAGGTTGGCGTACAGCCGGTCCACGTACATGCTCGGCCCGGGTGCGGCGGGCAGCACGAAGTCGGTGTACGGCCGGATGTCATCGCCCTCCTTCAGCAGGAAGTGGACGCTCTGCCGGACGGCCTGCAACTCGGTGGTGAAGACGACGGTGACGTCGGACAGCGCGTTCACACCGACCACCGAGGTGCCGCTGACCCAGTTGAGCAGCGCGTTGCGATGATTGGTCAGCGCGTTCACATAGTGCCGCAGTCCCAGGGTGCCCCCTGGTCCCGCGTCGGTCTCCGGGAGCTCGCCGGAGTCCTCGGGGTCCGCCGTCCCGCTGGTGACGATGTCGTACGGATCCACGCCCAGCGGCTGCCCAGGCCGCAGCCCCGCGCCCGGGCCGGACGGGTCGTGCTCGGCGGCGGTCAGTCCCAGGAACCAGTCGGGGCGCAGGTTCAGCCGGCGGTCGGGAGAGAGCGTGCCGGTCTGCGGGGGTCCTCCGCCCAGTTGCCAGGGCACCGGCGGCTGGTCGCCCGCCCGGAGCTGGGTCCCGGCCTGGACGGCGCCGACGGGCGCATCCCAGCCGATCACACGGGTCTGGCGGGTCGGCCCGGAGCGCCGACCAGCGGTGTGCAGCGCCCGGTCGTCGGAGCCGGTGCCCCGCAGTGCGCCCGCCGTCAGGTGCAGCAGCACCGACTCGGCCTTCACCGGGGTGCCCGCCGGGGTGCCCTGGACGCGATAGGCGTTCTCGGCGGAGAACCGCACCACGTCACCGTAGGAGTGGCCCACCCCGCCCGCGAGCAGCACCAGTTTGCGGCGCCGGATCCGGTCGGCGTCCGCCGGGGCCCTGCGGGTGGCCAGGCGGTTGAGCGCCCAGTGGTACCCGGCGGTGTCGGCGGCCCAGGAGTCCGACTGGTCCACTGCCGGTTCGGTGCCCTCGGTGACGGCCGTGGCCACCCGGTGCAGAGGCACCGCCGAGGCCACCAGCGTCAGGGTGTCCGGGCGGGCCTCGGGCAGCAGGTCGAGCATGGCCTCCAGGTCGGCGTCGCCCACCGGGCGGCGGTCCGGGCCGCCGGGCACGGCCAGCGAACGGCGGGTCGCGGTGTCCAGCACCAGCAGGTGCCAGCGGGTGCCGGTGACCACGAAGTGGTAGTCCAGCGCGCCCGCCGGGCGGATCAGTTCCGGGCTGGGCAGCCCGGCCCGCTGGGCGACGGCGGCGCAGTGGGCGTCCTCGCCGGGGACGGCGGCCGTCAGCCAGGCGGCCAGCTCGTTCAGCAGCGTCCGGCCGGGCGAGGTGGCCGCCGCGAACCGGTCGGGGGTGTTGCCCCAGGCCCGCAGCACGGCGTGGGCGGCCAGCGCGTTCTGCACCACCCGGCGGCCGGTGGAGTCGCCCAGCAGTCCGGTGGCGTCGGCGGTGCCGCCGTTCCACCCCCGGGTGACGTCCTGGCTGCCGAGGCCCATCAGCACCGGGACGTTGGCCAGCAGCCGCCGCACCTTGGGCAGCCCGGCCCGCAGTTCGGTCAGCCGCGCGCTCTCGTCCCGCCACGCCTCCAGCCGGGCCACCAGCGGCGCCTGGGCCTCGGTGGCGGTGTAGGGCGCCCGGTCGAGGACGGCGGTGCGCAGCGCCGCCGGGAAGGACGCCCAGCGCGCGTCGGGGTGCACGGCTTCTACGCCGGGCAGCGCGGCGGGCCACACCGCGTCGCTCCAGAGCAGCAGTTGCCCGGCGGTGTACTCGGCGAAGGAGAGCAGGTGGCTCGGCCAGGTGCCGGGTATCTTCGACGCGCCGCACAGCGCGGCCCGCTCACCGGGACCGAGCACCGCGGGCTGCTCGGCGTCGGCGGCGCGGGGCAGCTTGTCGTGCGGGATGCCCAGGGTGGCGACGGCGGAGCGGACCACGGCGAGCATGGTGGCGGACACGTCGTCGGCGGGTGACTGGTCGCCGTGCAGCAGGAGCAGGTGCGGCCGGACGGGCGGGGCCGGCGTGCCCTCGGCCGGCGGCGTCGGCGACGGTTGCGACGCGGCGGCGACGGCCTCGGCGAGCACGGTGTCGGCGTGGGCCAGCAGATCGGGACCGGCGGCGTGCGGCAGTCGCGGCCCGCCGTGCAGCACGCGCAGGTCGTCGGGGCCGCTGGGCAGCGCGAACCCGGGCAGGTCGGTCCCCGGATAGCAGAGCAACGCCCGGGCCTCGTCGGCCCCGGCCGCCACCACGCCCGCCTCCAGCAGACCCTGCCGGGGGCCCCCGGCGGCGGTGAAGACCACCCGGTAGCGGTATCCGGCACCGGCGGCCAGCGGGGTGCCGCCGGTCGCGGTGACCGCGACGACATGCGTCCGCGCGCCCAGCGCGACTGTCGCGGCGCTGCCGGTCAGCAGGGGCGCGGCATCGGCGGGCCCGTTGCCGGGCAGCACGTCGAGGGTGACCGTGCGGGCCTCCCGGGTCACCACGAACACGGTGACCGACCCCGGCTCCACCCGCCTGAGCAGCGGCCCGGCGACCACCAGCGGCGGCGTCGGCGAGGCGCTGCCGGGCAGGGCGACGGTGGTGGTCGCCGTGGTGGCCACGTCCGCTGTCTCTGTCGCGCCGGTCGCCGATTCGGAGCCGCCGAGCGGGCTGATCGTCGCCCCCACGGCTGCCGCCTGCGCGCGTAGATTCTGTCTCTGGTTCTGTCTCTGGCCCGATTCCGGCATGGCGAATCCCCCCAGTACGGCCATCCGGCCGCTCCCCCGAACACGTCCCCCGTGGCAGGCCGCCGCCCCACCGGTCCTGTTCCTGTCGCGGACTCCAGGGGGCTGCGAGGGACTGAGAATGACCTGTGAACGCGAGGCTTTTCAAGGGCTTCGCGAGAGATTTCGGGTGATCTTCGGCAATGCCGTGATGGAATACCAGATTCCATTGACAAAAGCGGAGTAACGGGATTCTGGATCGTGCGCGGGCGTACAGTGTCCTGCGCCCACCTCGGGTTCAGGCTTCTCCTGCCGCCCGGTACGAGCCGTACCCGGGCGCCGGGTTCTTCCGCGGCGGACGCCGCTCTGCCATCGTTGCCGTCACGACCCGCCACCTCGAGCGGGAAGACCACACCGACAACCGGCTTCCGGGGGGGCCTGGACAGGTGTCGTCGCGCTCTTCGGGGCGCAACTGCCGTTGTCGGACGCCGAAGCGGTGCGCGCGGGGCGTCCCCGACCAGATCGCCTGGGACCGGCTCAGGGCCCCGCGCGTCACACCCTTTTCCAAGGAGTCATGATGGCCGTACCGCTGTCCGCGAACGCTTTCGTCAAGGCACTGAAGGCCGAGGGCCTCACCGTCGTGGAGGTCGGCGACTGGCGGACCCACAACCGCAACAGCAGGGGCCCCTGGGGTCCCGTGCACGGGGTGATGATCCATCACACCGTCACCAAGGGCAGCGCCCGGACGGTGGACATCTGCCGCAAGGGGTACTCGGGACTGCCCGGCCCGCTGTGCCACGGCGTCATCACCAAGGACGGCACCGTGCACCTGGTCGGCTACGGCCGCGCCAACCACGCCGGCAGCGGCGACGACGACGTGCTGCGCGCCGTCATCGGCGAGCAGGCCCTGCCCGTCGACAACGAGGCCAACACCGACGGGAACCGGTGCTTCTACGGCTTCGAGTGCGAGAACCTCGGAGACGGTAAGGACCCGTGGCCGGCCGCGCAGCTCCTCGCCATCGAGAAGGTGGCCGCGGCGATCTGCCGGGAGCACGGCTGGAGCGAGCGCAGCACGATCGGGCACCTGGAGTGGCAGCCGGGGAAGGTCGACCCCCGTGGCTTCACCATGGCGTCGATGCGCGCCAGAATCGCCGAGCGACTGGGCGCCGAGTCGTCCAGCGGTACGGGCTCGCCGGACGGCACCACGTACACGGTGAAGCAGGGCGACACCCTGTGGTCCATCGCCGCCGGCAAGCTCGGTGACGGCAACCGCTGGCGCGAGATCGCCGCCCTCAACAAGCTCGCCGACGCCGACGAGATAGCGCCCGGCCAGAAGCTAAAACTGCCCGAGAAGTAAGGCCCGCGGGAAGCTCTTCACCCTTCCCCTGCGAAGGTGTGCCGTCCGCCTCTCCGACCTCGGAGGCGGCGTACGGCACACCCTGCGGGAGCGCCGTCCGCTGAGCGCCGCTCGGGCTCGGAGGTGCGGAGCACGGTGCAGGTATGGTGCCGCCGGCAGGCCCGCCGGCCCACCTGGCCCCGCTGCTCGGCCACTACGGGTACTGGGCCGTGGGCGCCGTGGTCTTCGTGGAGGACGTCGGCGTCCCCGCCCCCGATCGACGTCCTCGAGATCCCGGCCCCTCCCCCACCCTCGGGGAATCCGAGGAGGCGGGGCCGGTGCCTGGCGCATCGGTGTCGAGGTCGTACAGCGGCCACGGACGAAGGGGGTCGAGACCCTGCCGAAGCGGTGGGTGATCGAGCGGACCTTCGACTGCTTGATGCGGCACCGCCGCCTGGCACGGGACTACAAAACCCTGCCGCAGCGATCCCAGACGATGATCCACTGGGCGATGGCTAACCAAATGTCCCACGAACTGACCGGAGAATCCGCACCAGCGTGGCGAATCGAAACGGCCATGGCTTCGGCCCAGTGGTCATCCTCAGGTAGGAGAACGGCATCGTCGTTTCGCATGTGGACGGTCCCCTGCCTGCTGTGCAGCCACGAGGACCAGGTCACTGCAGTGGCACGATGCTCCGGCAGCACCTGGAAGGAGAGCCTTGGTACCTACCTGAGAACAGACTTTGGAGAGACCTTTCTCGTGGCTACCTTCCTGCACAGACTGGGGCGAACCGCCTTCCGGCGGCGCTGGCTCGTGACCCTTTTGTGGGCGGTGATCCTCGCTGGTGCCGGATTCGGTGCCGTCAAGGCTCCGGCCGCAGGGGACGACGGCGCATCGTTCATGCCCGGCATCGAGGCCCAGAAGGCCTTCGACCTGATCGGTGAGCGGTTCCCCGGTGCGGACGCCAATGGTGCCAACGCTCGCATCGTGTTCATCGCCCCCGATGGGGAGAAGGTGACGGCCGACGACAACCGCGCCGCCATCGGCGAACTGGTGTCCACCGTCGCCGAGGGCTCTCAGGTGGACAGCGCCGTTGATCCCTTCAAGAGCGGCGCGGTCAGCAAGAACGCCTCGACCGCCTACGCCACGGTCACTTACAAGGTCAACGCCGGCGACCTGACCGACACCACCAAGCACAGCCTCGAGAAGGCCATCGAAGAGGCCCGCGAGGCAGGGCTCACGGTGGAGGTGGGCGGCACCGCTCTCGCCTCGCAACCATCCGCGGGAGGTTCGGCCGAAGGGATCGGTATCGCCCTCGCCGCAGTCGTCCTGCTGATCACCTTCGGCTCCCTGGCCGCAGCCGGGCTGCCGCTGCTGACCGCCGTCATCGGCGTCGGCGTCAGCATGTGCGCGATTCTGGCTCTCGGCAGCGCCCTGGGGCTGTCCATGACCACCGGCACCCTCGCCTCGATGCTCGGACTCGCGGTCGGCATCGACTACGCCCTCTTCGTGGTCTCCCGCTACCGCGAGGAGCGCGCGAACGGACACGACCCACGGGAAGCAACCGGCCTCGCCGTCGGCACGGCCGGTTCCGCCGTGGTCTTCGCCGGCCTGGCCGTGATCATCGCGCTCGCCGGCCTGTCCGTGGTCGGAGTACCGATGCTGACCAAGATGGGTCTCTGCGCCGCCGGAGCGGTCGCCATCGGCGTCCTGGTCGCACTGACCCTGGTGCCCGCCTTGCTCGGGATGTGGCCGAACGCTGTCCTGTCCCGCAGGGCCCGCAAAACCGGGAAGTTGAGGGGTGGCACCGGATCCCGTTCCGTGCTCCCTGCCAACGGCGGCACCCGTTGGGCTCGCTTGGTGATGAAGCGGCCCGTAGCGGTCCTTCTGCTGGGCGTGGCCGCTCTGGGAGCCCTGGCGCTGCCCGCCACTCAACTGGAGATGGGCATGCCCGGCGACGAGGCGAAGCCGGCATCGACGACGGAGCGACGTGCCTACGACGCACTGGCCGACGGCTTCGGCGCGGGCTTCAACGGCCCGCTGACCATCGTAGCCGACGTCCGGGAAGCCGCCGACCCCCAGGCGGCCACGGCCGCGATGGCCGAGCAGATCAAGGACACCGACGGCGTCGTGTCCGTCACGCCCCCGCAGTTCAACGAGGCCGGGGACACCGCCCTCTTCTCCGCCGTGCCGGCCACCGGCCCGAACGAGGAGGCCACGAAGGACATCGTCCAGACCATCCGGGCGGAGCGCCCCGGTCTGGAGGCGGACACCGGTGCGACCTTCGAGGTCACCGGCAGCACCGCGATGAACATCGACGTCGCACAGGCCCTGCAGGACGCCCTGGTGCCTTACCTGGGCGTCATCGTGCTGCTGTCCCTCCTGCTGCTCCTGGTGGTCTTCCGCTCGATACTCGTGCCCCTCAAGGCTGCTCTCGGGTTCCTGCTGTCGGTACTCGCTGCGCTCGGCACGGTCGTCGCGGTCTTCCAGTGGGGCTGGGGTGCCGAACTGCTGGGCGTCGAGCAGACCGGCCCGATCATGAGCCTCATGCCGATCTTCCTGGTGGGCATCGTGTTCGGACTGGCCATGGACTACGAAGTCTTCCTTGTCGCCCGTATGCGTGAGGCGTACGTCCACGGTGAGCGCCCCGGTCAGGCGGTGGTGAGTGGCTTCAGGCACAGTGCCCGCGTGGTCGTCGCCGCGGCCGTGATCATGATGGCGGTCTTCTCCGGCTTCATCGGATCCGGAGAGTCCATGATCAAGACGATCGGGTTCGGTCTCGCCGTGGCGGTTCTCTTCGACGCCTTCGTCGTCCGCATGGCCCTGGTGCCCGCCGTACTGGCCCTGCTGGGGGACAAGGCATGGTGGCTGCCCCGGTGGCTCGACAAGGCACTGCCCCGAGTCGATGTCGAAGGTGCCGGGCTTGCCTCACAGGCTCCGACATCCGCCCCGACGGGCGGGGAGACCCGAGAGCCGGCCCGCACCGCCTGAGACGAAGCAGGCTCAGACGCGCCGCGGTGCCGTGCAACGGTGCCGCGGCGCGTCTGTCACCCTGAACCGGCCAGCGCCACCTCGGAGTATGACGATGAGTGCACGATGGAAAAACCGCGCCGCCGACCGTCCCTACCTGGTCCAAGCGGCCACTACGGGCATACTGCTCGCCTTCACCGTGGGCGGTGTCCTGCTCACCCGGGCGGTAGTGGCGAAGGAGGAGACCCTCGTCCTCTGGCCCGGCCTCGTGCTGTCCGCCCTGGCCTGCGCGGCCCTGCTGCGCCGCCGCAGCCACCCTGTTCTCGTACTGCTGGTGACCACGGTGTGCGTCATGACCCAGGGTTTCCTGGGATACCTCCTGACCCCGCTGCTCATGGGGCCGATGCTGGTCGCGCAGTACACCGTGAGCCTGCGACCCGATCGCAGGACCACCTGGTACAGCGCCCTGGCAGCCGCGGCCGGAATCGCGCTCACCGGCTTCATCACCACGGACTCTCCGCACGAATGGATCATCGGCTTGGTCAATCCGGCGGCCTGGGTCCTGATGGTCGCCTCCTTCGGCAGCTACGTGCGCGTGCGCCGCGAGTACGCCGTCGCTCGCGCCGACCATGCCGCCCAGGAGCGGGATGAGGAGGCCCGCCGGCGGGTGATTCAGGAGCGCATGCGCATCGCACGCGAACTGCACGACGTGGTCGCCCACCATCTCGCGCTCGCCAACGCCCAGGCCGGCACCGCCGCCCATCTGATGCGGACCCGGCCCGACCAGGCCATCGCCATGATCGAGAAGTTGCCGGAAGTGACGGCCTCAGCCCTGCGCGAGCTCAAGGCCACCGTCGGCCTGCTGCGTCAGGAAACCGACTCCGAGGATCTGGCTCCCGCACCAGGCCTCGAGCAGATTTCAGGGCTCGTCGAGACCTGTGCTTCAGCGGGCCTGGATGTCTCCGTCACCCGCGTGGGCCAGCCACGACGACTCACGCCCGGCATGGACCTCACGGCCTATCGGATCGTCCAGGAAGCACTGACCAACGTCACCAAGCACGCCGCCACACCCTCCGCGCGGGTCCGGCTGGACTACACCCCCCACTACCTGACGCTCACCATCACCAACGAAGCCGGCTCACCTGCCTCGGCCGCTGCCGACTCCCGTGGCTTCGGACTGCTCGGCATGCGCGAACGTGCCCTCTCGGCAGGCGGAACATTCCACGCCGGCCCGCGGCCCGGAGGCGGTTTCGAAGTCGCCTGCACGCTCCCCCTTCCCAGCTCCGAGGAGAGCACCTCATGACCATCCGCGTTCTGCTCGCCGACGACCAGGCGCTGCTGCGGGCCACCTTCCGTATCCTCATCGACTCCGACCCGGACATGACGGTCGTGGCGGAGGCAGCCGACGGGCAGCAGGCCGTGCAGCTGACCCTCGAGCACCAGCCCGACATCGTCCTCATGGACATCCGCATGCCCGGCATCGACGGACTGGCGGCCACGGCCGACATCTGCGCCCGGACCGAACTGTCGGGCACCCGGGTCTTGATCCTCACTACGTTCGAGAACGACGAGAACGTCGCCAACGCCCTGCGGTCCGGGGCGAGCGGCTTCCTCGGCAAGGACGTCGGAGCCGACGTCCTGCTGGCAGGCATCCGCACCGTGGCAGCGGGAGACTCCCTACTGTCCCCCACGGCCACCCGGGCACTGATCACCCGCTTTCTGGCCTCCCCGGCCGACCACGTGCCCCTCACCGCGCCGGAACGTCTCACCCTGCTCACCGAGCGCGAACGTGAAGTCATGGCGCTGGCCGCGCTGGGCAAGTCGAACCACGAGATCGCCGATCAGCTGGTCCTCAGCCACCTGACCGTACGCAGCCACATCTCCCGCGCGATGACCAAGCTCAACGCACGCGACCGGGCCCAACTGGTCGTCATCGCCTACCAGAGCGGCCTTGTCCGACCGAGCCTCGACGGTTGACGCGCAGAACCGGCGTGATCACCGCCACGGCACGCCCCCGGTGCCATCCGGCCGACACCCCACCACCCCCAGAGTGCCAGCGGCGAGTCGGCGCAACCTCCCGACAGTGAGGACAGAGGGCCGCTGAAGGCTGCCCGGTTCGTCAGTCCTGCACCGCATTCCGTGCACCGTCCAGTCGGCGTTCTCTCCGCCCTGGCGCTGTCGCCCGCCTCCCCCGTGGCGGACTTCCGCATGGCCGACGGGCTGGCCGACCTTCCGGCGGGCGGACTTGCGCTTCGTTCACCGCTCCTCCCGGGCCCCGGACAACGACCGCTTCGGCTTCTGCGCCCGCTCGCAGCCTTTCAGGTCCGGGATCCGACTCATGGCGTCATCGACCGGTCCGCCGGACCCTTCATCGGAACTCGTGCCCGACATCGTCCTTCGGCGGCGTGATCCAGAAGGCTTACGCCTCTGGGGGCGGCAACTGATCGTGGCTCAGGTCGTCGCGCACCGCGCAGGTAGCGGACGGAATGGCGGTAACGGCTCGTCCACCGCACCGTCCCCGGCGAACTCGGCCACAGCGTCCGGCACGATCGGGCCGGTGGTTGAGCGTCTCGCGGGTGCCCCAGTCCGCGGAGCGTCCCTGCCACGGATGCTCCGCGCCGCCCGGCTACAGCAGGCCACCGACCTCCCGCCGTGCCGTCGCCGACAGGGGCGCCGTCTACGCGATGAACCGCAGGCGGCCTGTCTGGTCGCAGCGGCCCAGCAGCAGCGTCGCCGGCGCGGTCACCCGGCCCGTCACCGAGGCGACGACCGCCTCCGCACTGGCGCGAGCCCGCACCATCAGCCAGCCCCTACGGCCCGGCTGATACCGCTGCGACAGGCCCTTGACGACGACGCAGTCGATACCGGCCGCGCCCCACGCCGGATCCAGCCAGTCCTCGGCCATCGCCCGGTCGGTGGTGGCCGGGCACAGGACGAACGGCGCGGTCGGCACCGCCCCCGCGAACAGCGCCTCCAGCCGGGCCCGCCGCGCCTGGTAGGGCTCGTCCAGGAGCGGGCCGTCGGCGGTGTCGAGGACGTCGAACACGATCAGATGCGCCGGGGCGGTCCGAGCGGCCTGCCAGGCACCGGCGCCGCGGTGCCGGGCCCGCTGCTGAAGCTGGCCGAAGCCGAGACGTCCCTCCGTGGCGACGACCAGCTCGCCGTCGAGGACGAGCGGCACACGAAGAGGCAGCCGCACGAGGCGGCGAGCCGCGTCATCGTCCTTTTCATGCACCCGCTGAAGTCAGGGGCCGGCGTTGGACGTCAAGCTCTGAGACATCGTCAATTTTGGTCGCGGCACATCGAACGGGACTGACACAGTGATCCCTATGGAGTGCCCTCCTGACACCGTGTTCATCTTCGATCGCGACGAGGACCTCTTCGTCTTCGAGTCCTTCGTCCACGCTACGAACTGGATCGAGGTGATTGACGTAGATGAAGGTGAGTACACAGCGGTGTACTCACCGGACGGCGGCGTGTTGGCGCTGACTGCCCCCGAAGGTCCAGAGGCATCGGTCGTGCTGGCCAGGACCGGCGGCGTGGACCTGGGTGATCTGGAGAGGAGAGTAGCCCGCTACTGGCGCCGCCACCAGGCAGGTCAGCCCCCGCGTGACCCGCTACAGACAGCGCGATTTTTGGTCGAGAGGGACAACAGGCCACGCAGGAGCTGGCTGAGCCGGGTCACCGGCCTCGTGCGACGCGACACCGGTGGGGTCAGACCAATACAAGGGCCCCTGTGATGACTTCACCGCACAAGGCGGCGGTAGCCGATGAGAACTGCGGCTATGCCGACGAAGGCGAGGAAGTGCTCGGCCTTGTACTCATGGCGCCGGTGCAAGCGACGGCAGCCGGCCGGCCAGGACACCGTCCTCTCGACGACCCACCGGTGAACGGCCCAGCCGCTGCGAGGACTCGATGCCTCCGCGCGCGATGCGGTGGCGGATTCCTCTCTTGCGCAGCCATGGGTGCAGGTGGTGGTAGTCGTATCCCTTGGCGGCGTGGACCTTGGCCGGACGTCGGCGGCGCGGGCCGCGGCGACAGCGGATGGGCGTCCGGAACGTCATCCACGCGAAGGACGCCTCGGTCTTCCGCACCGGTGCCGCGCCCCAGGCGATTGCTGCCCTGAGAACCCGGCCGTCGACGCTACGGCCCACTGACTGCACCAACATCACCGTTGGCTTTCGCCAGCAGTCTCGCAACCCCCGCCCGCCGTCTGATCACCTTGTTGCATCATCCGAGGAACGCCGAACTCAGCGACAACGACGCAGTTCTGCGGGGAACTCGATCCTCCGGCATCGTCTCGATTTCCTTGGCTTTCCCACTTGCGCCCGTCGGGCTCTGGGATGAGAGTGGAGGAAGGAAATACATCACATTTCCCGGCTTTGTGCGTGGAAGCGGCAGTGCCCTCGCCCGCCGGTGTTGTCGGATCGCCCGGATACACCCAGCGTGAGTGCGCACCTCCGGCTTGCGAGACACTACATCCAACCTCCCCCCGATCCACCCGGGAATACGGGACAGCTCCTAGCGACCGACGCGCCGCCACGCTCACCATGGCACCTCACGCGTCTGTACGCCAAGAGCTCATCGGCTTCACGAACAATTCATAGCCCTCATCACTGACGTTCACCAGTCAAGCAACCATAGATGCCTTCCTTCGATGATCAGGCAGGGATACGGAAAGTCACCAGATGGCGAATTTGCCGCACTGGAAGGTTGAGTTTTAGACACATGAACGAGCCTCGTCCGGCGCGATGTGACAATCAACGGCCACATTGCTAAGCCAGGCACATCGGAAAGGGATCAGCCATGGCGAAAGTAGAGGGAACAAGCAACACGGATGACGCGGTTCTCGGAGTCAGCCAGGCTCCCGGGAAAGCTGGCGTTGCCGGTGTTGACGAAAACGGCGGCAACGGAGTATACGGTCGCGGCCTCAACGGCCTGTGGGGGCACGGAAAGGGGGGAGACGGTGTTCTGGGTCTGACCGAATTGGCTGCCAAGGCCGGCGTCGCCGGAGTGAACGACCACGGCGGAAACGGCCTGTACGGCAGGGGCCGGGTCGGCGTGACGGGAGAAGGAAAGGGCGGGAACGGCGTCCACGGGGTGAGCGATACCGACGACGGTGTACTGGGAGAAGGCACCATCTCCGCCAAGGCCGGCGTCGCCGGAGTGAACGACCACGGCGGAAACGGCCTGTACGGCAGGGGCGCGAACGGTGTCTACGCTTTGAGCAGCGCACCCGGGGGGAGGGCCGGGTTCTTTGACGGCGGCGTCCTCGTGACGGGAAACATGCAGGTCAAGGGTGATCTCGAGCTGCTCGGGGGGGATGTGGCCGAACAGTTCGACCTTGCTCCGCAAGGAGGCGACGCGGCCGAGGTCGGCCCAGGCGCGGTGGTCGTCTTCGACGGCGAAGGCGCACTGGCACCGTGCAAGCAGGTTTACGACACACGAGTGGCCGGCGTGGTGTCAGGCGCTGGTGATCGCGTGCCGGCGCTCATCCTCGACCGCAGAAAGCGTGCCAAGTGTGCTGGCATCGCGGTAGTGGGCAAGGTGTGGTGTCGAGCAGACGCCTCCGCGCGAGCCATTGAGGTTGGAGACCTTCTCACGACCTCGTCGACGCCAGGACACGCGATGCCGGCAGTCGACCGCGAGGCGGCATTTGGCGCCGTGCTGGGGAAAGCATTGACACCTCTCCCCTCGGGCAGCGGGCTGGTTCTTGTGCTCGCCGGCCTCGCCTGAACCGTAAGCGAGAAAGAAACCGTCACTCCGGGCCCGCTGGTCGAATTTCCTCAGCGAGCCCGGCTCACATGACCAACGTCCAGTCTCGAAAGGGAAGAGTAATGGCTTTTCGCAGTGTCCGCATACGGGTGGACAACATGTCCGCAAGTCCCCTCTCGCTGGTTGACGCCCCCTTGGAGCATGGAGAATTCACCAGCGCGGGAGCGCCGCCGGTTACAGTTGGCCCCGATCAGCAAGTGGAATGGCGGGCCGCGTCCAACGGAGTCCTGACAGGAACGGAGGGGAAAGTAACCTACCGGCTGTCGGGAGGCGAAACGGTCACCATCGGCTGGGCAAACCCGGCCGTTGGGAACACCTTCTTCAGTTTCCAGATAGCCGACCCCGGCGGAAATTTCACGTTCTTTTCACGGCATTTCTCGCTTAAGCCGGGAGAAGAACCAGACGCACCGCTTTATGTCGTCACACAGGGCGACATGGACGGTTCCGGTCAGATCATCCCCCTGCCCTTCCAAGAACACCTCAAGCCTCACGCCTGGTTCGACATCGGCCTTCGCGATCGACGTGAACCCGTGCGCCTCGGGCGGTGGCTACGGTCCATAGGCGTGAACCCCGCCGGAGGGCTGCGCGCGATCCAGAAAGGCAGATTCAATGTCAAGAATTTCCGAACGCTCATGGCGCCGCCGCCGGATTGGAATGGGGTAATCGTATAAAGCGGGAAGAATGGAGTTCCAGGCCAGAGCCCCGGGTCGTTGAGAGGTTGTGAGGCGCCTTCTCGGTTACTGAGACCTCGCGCCTGTGGCAGCCTGACGTCATGCCAGCCGAGCTGCGAGAACATGCAGGCGTCACTACGCCATCCCGTTCCACTACGCCCTGCCCGACGATGCCTGGGCTGCTGAGCTGAGCGAGGCCGTGTCGGCACCAGCCGCGTGGGCCGATAACCCCAGCGCCGAGAGGCACTTGCCTGGAGCCGCCTTCTTGGTGGCGTTCGTCCCCGACGGGGATCCGGACCTGGAACCGACCGTCCACATCCACAGCCATGATGAACACGTCATCTCCTACGAGATCATGCGCTGGTTCATGGAGAAGGTGGCCGAGCAGGTCGAACGCTGCCGCATCGCGTTCGAGCAGGACGGGCGGGAAGCAGTGGAATGATCTCGCCGCGCCTGGTGTGGTCACAGCATCGGAGCCGTCCTGGACAGCCCCGTTGACCGGGCTGAGCCCGCGTGCATTCGGGAAGCTCGTGACGGATCTGCGGCGCGAGGGCGCGGACGCGGTCCGCAAGGGCCGGCCGTGGAGCCTTCCGTTGCAGGACCGGGCACTGCTGGTGGCCGCCGCGTACTGGCGCACGAATGTGACGATGCGGCAGCTCGCTCCGCTGTTCAGCGTCTCAAAGTCGGCGGCGAACCGCATCACGCTTTGGGCCGGGGACGGCGGCGAGGACACCAAGCACTGGCTGCACATCCTCACCGAGATCAAGAACTGCGGCGTGAACGACGTCCTCATGCTGGTCTGCGACGGGCTCAGGGACCTGACGGTAGTCGTAGCCCTTGTCACCGTGCAGCTTCCCGGGCCACCTGCGCCGTGGGCCGTGAGCGGACGGGCGGGATACCGCCGGCCAGTGGGATGAGGGCCTGGCTGCCGTGGAGGTTGGCGGCGGAGATGCCGATCGAGAGGGGTAGGCCCCGACGAGCGACGAGGAGGTAGATTTGGACGGAGTTTGGCCCACACCCCCGTCCTCGCTCAGGTCTTCCGGCTCCCGATCTGACCGTCAGGTGCCGGTGCAGTCCGGGTCAAGAGGGAGCAGAGGCGTGATCGTGTGCGTGGTCTGCTGTCCGGCCGGGCCTGAACCCGCGGCGGACGAGCGCGGTCAGGGAAGGTCCTCCGCGGAAGCACCACAGGGCGATGACCGGATCACAGATGGCGCATGCCAGGGATGAGTCGTGGTAGAACGGCAGGATCGGATTGCCCTTGAGGTGGTGGGCCATGTCCCAGGCCGTATGGAGCAGCCAGCCGACACCGATGAAGGCCCAGGAGTCCAGGCCGCGGTAGGCGACGTAGGCCATGAGTGCGACGAATGGGAGCTCCCACGGGCCGAATCCGCCCCCGCTCAGATAGGCAGCGCCGGCTCCGCCCACCATGATCGCGTTGAAGTGGCGTCGGTGCGGTTCTTTGATCAGGGACATCAGCAGGCAGTAGATGATGCCGACGATCACCGGTGACACAAGGTTCATGAGGGGATGTCATCTTTCTCCTGGGGGCGTGCCGAATCGCCGCGGTCGGGCTGTCGCAGCGCGAGCAGCCCGCCGGCGCCCGGAACGAGGGCCAGGACCTTGACGGCGGCCCGGGCCTGCCTGAGGCGCCAGGTCGTGATGACGACGAACAGGTAGGCGCAGCCGTGGGTAGGGCCCATCAAGGATGAGATGGGCTTGAGGTGGATGGTGAACACGTTGGTCAGCATCACGATCAGGGAGATCAGCTCGGCGTGAGCCGCGATGCGCAGATGGAGTGGAGGCCGGAAGTGCATGGTCATGCCCCCGTGGTGGAGCCGGGACGGATGATCATCACTACGGTTACGGTGGCCCAGAGCAGGTTGAAGATGCCAGTGGCCATGGCAAGGCGGCGCGGCGTCACGGGAGTTGGCGCTGGCAACTCCGAGGCGGAACCCGTCGTCCCGGCCAG
This sequence comes from Streptomyces flaveolus, assembly GCF_044765825.1. NCBI lineage: Bacteria > Bacillati > Actinomycetota > Actinomycetes > Kitasatosporales > Streptomycetaceae > Streptomyces > Streptomyces flaveolus. The sequence goes on from NZ_JBIWKU010000009.1 coordinate 252,337, forward strand.
AGCGCGGGCCTGGGCGGGCAGGATCAGGAGGGTCAGTACGCCGGCGGCCGTCGCGGTCAGCAGTGTCGAGGCGATCAGCCAGGCGTCGCCGAGGACACCGAGACTGCTGGCCGTCGCGAAGCCGAAGAGGGGAACCGCGATACCAATGCCCGCGTAGACGCGGCAGATGCGGTGCAGCGTCTGCAGAGTGGTGCGGGCGTTACCGTCGTCGCAGTCGCCGAGGGCGCGGCGCAGCGTTGCGGGAAACATGCTCGCGGCTACCGTGACTGGGCCGACGGCGATGATGGCGGCCAGGACGTGCAAGGACAGAAGAAGCTTGGTCACGCCTGGTACTCCGGGGTGGTCTGGCGTTCGCCGGTGACCTTCGAAGACGGAAGACGGCCGGCTTTGGAGGTGCCCTGGAGGGTGTCGTCGTTCACTGTCACGTCGAATGTCAAGTTCAGCCGCATGGGCTTGGTGACGGTCTGCTTCCAGGTGAGCCGGTCGCCGGCCAGGGTGATGTCGGCGAGTGCTGTTTCCTCGCCGGCTCCGTGGGCGACGCCGGTCAGGATGCCGTCCTGCTCACAGAGTTCGACCACGGCATTGATCTTGCCGATAGGGGTGGAGATGGACAGGTTCCAGGTGCCTTCGACGGACATGCTGAAGTTCTTCCTGACTGTGCAAGGGGAATGGTGAGCGACTGATCTGCGAAGGGCCAGGTGCTCAGAGGGCGGTGGGCGTCGGGCCCTGCGCGCGCCAGACAGTGCCGCGCCGCTCGTGGGAGAAGAGCACTTCGACGGCGTGCGCGACGCGGGGGCCCACCTCGCGCTCCAGTAGGTACAGGCCCAGATCAAGCCCGGAGGTGACGCCGGCGCCGCTGATCAGGTCGCCGTCGTCCACGATGCGGGCGCGGACCGCGTGCGCGCCGGTGGCGTCCAGCATGTCGAGGCCCATGTGGTGGGTGGTGGCGTGACGTCCCTCCAGCAGGCCGGCCATGGCCAGGACAAGCGAGCCGCCGCAGACGGTGGCGACGGCGACGTCCGGGCCGTCCATTGCCTGCTTGAGGAGTGCGGGGAGCTCGGTGGTCAGCGTCCGGCCCAGCAGCACCGGGATGAACTCGTCCTGCTTCCACTCGCCGGCGCCCACCTCTTCTTCCGGCACCTCGCCGGGTTCGCCCACGCGGCCGGAGGCGCCGGGCACGAGAAGCATGTCCGCCCGCTCCAGGTCAAGGGCGCCGGCGGCGCGCAGCGCCAGTCCCCCGGTGCCGCTGATCACCTCGCGGGGGCCCTCTGCGGAGACCAGCTCGACAGTCACCGCGCCCCCCGATGCCGTACCACCGGCGTACAGCACCTCATAGGGGGCGACGACATCGAGCGGGTCGAAACCGTCGAACAAGACGATCTGGATGTGCATGGGGCCGCTCCTGCGGGGTCGATCTCTCTCCGACGCGTTGAAGTCAACCGTCCGTCGACCCGGTCGCCCAGTGGCACAAGTGACAGCTTTCAACGAGAAATTGCCATGCGCCTCCGAGGGCTTCTGAAGTGCAGTGACATGGGTTTTCCCGGATGCCGGTCCGTATCCGTCGTGCGGTGATGGGGTAGGTTCTGGCCATGCACACAGTCGCCGTGCTCGCGCTGGACCAGGTGATCCCGTTCGACCTGTCCACCCCGATCGAGGTTTTCTCTCGGACCCGTCTGCCCGACGGGCGGCCCGGCTACCAGGTCCGGGTGTGCGCCGAACGCGACGAGGTCGACGCCGGCGCCTTCGCCCTGCGTGCTCCCTGGGGTCTGGAGGGGCTACGGGACGCGGACACGATCATCGTGCCGGGCGTCACCGATCCCACGGTCCCGCTCTCCACCGCCGTACGCGACGCGCTGAGGTCGGCCGCCACCGACGGAACCCGGATCGCCTCCATCTGCGTGGGCACCTTCCCCCTGGCCGCCACCGGGCTCCTCGACGGGCTGCGCGTCACGACCCACTGGCGCGCGGCCGAGATGCTGTCCGCCCGCCACCCGGACGTCGACGTCGACCCGGACGTCCTCTACGTCGACAACGGCCAGTTCCTCACCTCGGCCGGCGCGGCCGCGGGCATGGACCTGTGCCTGCACATGATCCGCCGGGACTACGGATCGGCGGTCGCCGCCCACGCCGCCCGCCTGTCGGTGATGCCACTCGAACGCGACGGCGGTCAGGCGCAGTTCATCGTCCACGACCACACCCCCGCACCGAAGGGCTCCGAACTGGAGGCGCTGCTCACCTGGCTGCGGGAGAACCTGGCCCGCGATCTCACCCTGGCCGACATCGCCGCGCAGTCCGGGACCAGCACCCGGACCCTGATCCGGCGGTTCCGTGACCAGACCGGCACTACCCCGCTCCAGTGGCTCCACCGGGCCCGCATCCGCCAGGCACAGCACCTGCTGGAAACCACGGAGCACTCCGTTGAGCGCATCGGCGGCCAGGTCGGCTTCGGCTCGCCCACAACGTTCCGCGACCGCTTCAAACGCACCACCGGCGTCAGCCCGCAGACCTACCGACGCACCTTCAGCTGAACCAGTGACTCGGAGCCGCCGTCGGTCCCACTACTTACAGTACTGATCTTTTCGTAGGTTCGGTGGGTGTAGTGGGCGGATGCTCAGGCCGGCATGGGCGAGGAATGACCATGGAAGTCGGGGGTTCGCGTTGATGCGGTGGCTGCCTTGCTCGGTGGCGTCGGCGACATCGACGAGGTTGGCGAGGTTGGCGAGATCACGCTTCTTGAGTGAGGACCACAGCAGTTCCACCGGGTTCAGCTCGGGAGCCTAAGCGGGTGATCGTTCCAGGGTGAGCCAGCCCTGCTCGGCGACCCAGGCCCGCATCGCCCGGCTCCAGTGGGCGGAAAAAGGAGAAAGGGAGGACCCGGCAAATGGAGGCACAGTGACTCACGGAGGCACCGGAACCTGGGTGGGAGACCAGGTGCGGCCGAACGTCGATCTCCGTGATGATGGCGGTGGCCGAGGCCGGCCGGGCGAGGTGCACATGACCCGGGCCCGACCGGTCACGGGATGCAGGAGCGGAGACCGGCGCCTGTTCATGCCTGTCGGCGGGGACAGGACCGAGGTGGCCCGGCAGGGGGCAGCGCGGCGGGCCACCGGCACCACCCGGCCCTGTGCGCTTCGATGGCTACGGCAGTTGCACGAACGGCGACAGGAAGGCGCGCGCTCCCGGAGTGTCCAGCCGGTAGGTGACATTGGTGGCGTAGCACGGGCTGTCGCCGGTGACGGTCGTCGCCGCGAGGATGCGCTTACCGCCGATGACGGCGAAGTTGGGGCCGCCCGAATCGCCGTAGCAGGCACCTCCGTTGCCCTGCGGCGCCGTCATGGCGAGGCGCACCCAGGCATCGTTGAGGGCGTTGAAGCTCACTGGCGCCTTCATCCTGACACCGCCACCCGGATGAGTGTGGCCGCCCGGTCCGTTCACTGCCTCCTGGGTGCCGTATCCGGCGACGACCCAGTCGGTGGAGTTGAGCTTCTTCGGCCCGAGTGCTGCGAGCTGGTTGGCAGTCGGCAACGCGGCCGGGGTGAAGGACCAGCGTGACTTCAGCTGCGCGGCGGGGAGTTCGACGACCGAGATGTCGTGCGTGTCGGAGGCCGGTCCCGGGTAGTCGGAGTGGCTGTGGGCCGTGCCCTGAACGGCGACGGCTCTCGCCTGGGCGGCGGGGTCACCGGGGTACTTCTTCGCGGCGGCGTCCAGGTCGGCCTGGACGTCCTGGCTGAGCGAGACGTGGAATCGTACGTTGTCCGGCCAATCGGTTGTGCAGTGAGCGGCCGTCAGGAATGTGTCCGCGTCGATCATCGTGCCCGAACAGACCCAGTCGACGCGGTCCGGGGTGGCCGGGTTGCCGTCGTCGTCCCAGGTGGCCACGAGGGCGCCGACCTCGGTGCGCTCGGGGGCGGGGGTCGCGTTGTAGGAATTGATCGCGGACGAGGGCGACGCAATGGCGAGCACGGTGGCGCAGGCGGCCGCAGTGACGGCGGTGGCGCGTATGGCGGTCAAGGAGAAGCCCTTCTCTGGGTATGAATCGGGTTTCCTTCTGTGGACGGTGGGTGCATTGAAGCGCTTGTGATCGTCTACGGCAAGACAGTTCGCGGGTTCACCCGGATCAGCAGGCCGATCGGACCTCTCCGGCCGGACACTGCGCAGGAGATGGCGTGAGCGCCACTCCAACCGGCCGTCGAAGGCGCTGTCCACCAGGTCCGCGACATGAGCATGCGCTGGACGTGGCACGCAGGCTCGGCGGTGGGTCCAGAAAGGTCGACCACCGGCCCGCGGCCGCACCGCGCTCGACCGCGTGTCAAAACCGCTGGGTCCTGCGGAGCCGTGCGTGAGGCCCCAGCGTTTGATGGCCTTCAGTTGGGCGCGGAACGACTGCACCGAGATCGCCTTGTCGCGGTCGTCCGTGCGCTCCTTCAGCCGCGCCAGGAATTCGCGCGCCGCCCGTTGGCCGCCCTCGGTCTGGGTGAAGAAGCGGTAGTGCCGCAGCGTCGCCTTCAGCATGTCCTGGACGGTGAGGGACGTCGACAGGCCGAGCAGGTCGACCTGGTCGAACCCGAGGGCCCGGATGAACAGCACGGTGTCGCGGGCCATCGCCTCGATGGTGTCGGGTGTGGAGCCGCCGGACGCGCCAACGCCGCGGTTGTCGTAGGTGATCACGCGGCGTCGGGCGGCCAGTCCGTCGACGACCTGCGGATCCCAGTTGTCCAGGACCGCGGACAGGTGGTCGAGCGGGATCAGCGGTACGCCGTCGTCCGGGCCGAGCTGCCGGTAGGCGAAGTTGACGCCCTGCAGGGCACGGGGGTGTGGGGGGCTTCTCGTTGTGACGGCCTGCCTCGCGTCCGGCTGGGCTGTGCCCGCGCTCACGTCATGGAGACGACGACTTTCCCAGCCTTCGCGCGTCCCTTTTCGACGTACTCCATGGCCTGGAGGGTCTCGTCGAACGGGAAGACGCGGTCGACGACGGGACGGACCTTTCCGGCGTCGATGAGGGGGGTGAGTTCGCGCAGTTGGTCGCCGCTGGCTTTCATGAACAGGAACGAGTACGTCACGCCGTGGCGCTTGGCATCGCGCCGGGTCTTGAAGCTGAGGGCGGTCATAGCCAGGCGGAGGAACGGGTTCAGGCCGAGTTCGCGGGCGAAGGCCGGGTCGGGCGGGCCCGCGACGCTGATGGCCCTGCCACCGGGCTTGAGTACGCGCAGGGACTTGGCGAGGTTCTCGCCGCCGAGGCTGTCGAGGACGACGTCGTAGCCGTCGAGGACCTCTTCGAAGTCCTGGGCGCGGTAGTCGATGACGACGTCAGCGCCGAGGTCCTTGGCCAGGTCGACCTTGGCGGTGCTCACGGTGGTGGCCACGTGCGCGCCCAGCGCCTTGGCGAGCTGGACGGCGATGGAGCCGAGGCCGCCGGCGCCCGCGTGGACGAGGACCTTCTGGCCCGGCTGTACGTGGGCCCGCTCGACCAGTGCCTGCCATGCGGTCAGCGCGACCAGGGGAAGGGATGCGGCCTCGGTCATGGTGAGCGTGGCCGGTTTGGGTGCCAGGTCGTCCTGATGGACGGCGATGAGTTCGGCGAAGGTGCCGATACGGTCCTTGTCGGGCCGGGCGTAGACCTCATCGCCCACCGCGAAGCGGGTGACGGACGGGCCGACCCGGACGACCGTCCCGGCGAGGTCGTTGCCCAGAACGAGCGGGAGACGGTAGGGCAGGAACGCTTTGAAGTCGCCGTTGCGGAGCCTGAGGTCCAGCGGGTTGACGCCCGTCGCGTGGATCTTGACCAGGACGTCGTCGGCACCTACCCGGGGGTCGGGTAGCTCGGCGGCACGCATCCCGGCTTCGCCGCCGTACTTCTCGACCATGAAAGCCCTCATCGTCGCCTCCGTTCCGTGTCCCGTCCGTGAGGACGAGGGTCTCCGTTCGGACCGGGATTGTCCCAGTGCGAACTAGTTCGTGTTGTCTTTCTGGGTGCGGCGCAGGCGCATTGGGCCCTCGGCCGCGTCCGGCGATCAGGCCACCGGAACGACCGGGGTGGTGATCCGGTCGGCGGCGCCTCCCTGGAGGCGGTCCAGGGAGGCGGCGATCCCCTCGTGAGGCACACCGAGCGGCACCGCGCTGACCTCAGCCAGACGGGTGAACTGCGCGTCGGTCAGCTGGGTGTCGAGGGCGCCTAGGTAGCTGTCGAGCTGAGAGAGGGTGCGCGGGCCGATGATCGGGACGAGCGTGGCCACGGAACGGGCGGCGCGCTCGCGCACCCAGGCCACCGCCACCTGGGCGGGCGTCACGCCGGTCTCCTCGGAGATCGCCAGGACGGTGTCGACGACGGCGGTCTTCTGACCGGTGCTCTCGGTGTGGATGACCATGCCCAGATCGCTCAGGCGCCCCTCGGCCGAGCTGCGGTACTTGCCGGTGAGCAGACCGCCGCCGAGCGGCGACCACAGGGCGGCACCCAGGCCCAGGCTCTCGGCCATGGGCAGGAGCTCGCGGTCGGCGGTGCGTTCGACGAGGCTGTACTCGTGCTGAATGCCCACGATCGGGGCCCAGTCCTTCAGGTCCGCGAGGGTTACCGCGCGCGAGACGCGCCAGGCGGGGAAGTTGGACAGCGCGGCGTGGTGGATCTTGCCGGCGCTCACCAGGTCGTCGAGTCCGCGCAGGAGCTCCTCCATCGGAGTGAGCTCGTCGGGGAAGTGCACCCACAGCAGGTCGATGTAGTCGGTGCCCAGGCGCTTCAGGCTGGCTTCCACGGAGGCAACCATGTTCTTGCGGCTGTTGCCGGTCTTGGAGATGTCCGGCTGCGGGGCGGCGCCGAGGGTGAACTTGGTGGCCAGTACGAAGTGGTCGCGGTCGGCGGAGATCAGCTTTCCGGTCAGTTCCTCCGACTCGCCGAACTGGTAGCCGTCCGCGCTGTCCAGGAAGGTGCCGCCGGCCTCGGCGAACCGGTCGAAGATCCGGCGTGCCTCGTCCGGCTCGGCGCCCGCTCCCCATCCGGTGCCGAAGTTCGCGGTGCCGAGCGCGTATTCGGAGACGCGCAGTCCGGTCCGGTGCCCGAAGGTCGTGTAACGCATGAGATGTCCTTGCCTGAGGGGTGAGAAGGGGGCCGGGGTGAGCGTCAGCCCGCGTTCGGCTGGGGTGCCGCGGACAGGCTCTGCTTGACGTACCGGCTGGTCTCGTCGGCGAGAATCTCGGGCAGGCCGGTCTCGATGCCGTACAGGGCCTGGGCCGCGACGTCTGCGGCGGCGACCTTCTGATCGGCGGGCACGCCGGCGGCCATGTCGGTGTCCATGTAGCCGACGTGCAGCGCCGAGACGGTGATCCCGCGCGGTGCCAGCTCCTCCCGGGTCGCGTCGCTCAGCGCCCAGGCGGCGGCCTTGGAGGCCGCGTAGGAGCCGAGGCCGCCCGGGTGGAACCAGGACAGGGCGGACAGGACGTTGAGTACAGCGCCACCGCCGTTGCCCTCGATGACGGGGGCGAACGCCCGGGTCGCGGCGAGCGGGCCGAAAAAGTTGGTCTCCATCTCCCGGCGCACCTCGGCCACGTCGCCTCCGATCAGCGTCGCGCCGGTGGAGATGCCCGCGTTGTTGATCAGCACTGTCGCGTCGGACGCCACGCGGGCGGCCTCCTGTATCGACGCCTCGTCCGTGACGTCCAGCCGCAGCGGGATGACGCCCGGCACGTCAACCGCCTCGGGGCGTCGAGCCGCGCCGTACACCTTCGCGCCGCGCTCGAGGAGCTGGGCGGCCAGGTGCCGCCCGAGCCCCCGGTTGGCGCCGGTGACGACCGCGACCGCGTTCTTCAGTTCCATGCTCACTCCAGATGCCGGCGGGCGCCGACGGCCACCCGCACGAATTAGATTACGCAATCAATCTAAACATGGAGTTACGATAGATGCCAGTCGACATCCAACGGGAGGTGGCCATGGGCCGCGTATCGCAGGCACAGGCGCAGGAAAACCGCAGGCGGGTGGTGGACACCGCCTCCCGGCTGTTCCGCGAGCAGGGCACGCAGGTCAGCGTCGCCGACCTCATGAAGGCGGCCGGCCTGACCCACGGCGCCTTCTACAAGCAGTTCGCCTCCAAAGAGGCGCTCGTCGACGAGGCCACCGCCCACGCCTTCGCCGAGCTCACCCAGCGCTACAGCGGCGGGCTCGAGCGGCACGACGGGCAGCGCGAAGCCGCCCAGCAGGCGCTGATCGACACCTACCTCTCCGTCGAACACCGCGACACCCCGGCGGACGGCTGCCCGGTCGCCGCACTCGCCACCGACATCGCACGCGAAGGCGGAGGGCGCGAGGCCCGTCGCGTCTACACCGAAGGGGTGGCCGACTTCGCCGGCTTCCTCGCCACCGACGACCAGGACGGCATCGTCCGCCTCTGCACCCTGTTCGGCGCGCTGGTCCTGTCCCGGGCCACCAACGGCTCCCCGCTCTCCGAAGAGATTCTCGCCGCCGCGCACGCAGCCTTGACGGAAGCAGGCTGACCGAGGGCGCGGTGCGGGTGTACGTCGACTGCACTCGTGAGCGAGGAGGCGTCCGCGGCCAGACGGAGGCGGCGGCAGAAGGTCGCCGGCGCCTGGCGCACCGACTTCACCAGGCGCCAGTCAGTCCCGGGCCACATGCCCGTGAAATGCCGGTTGCGCAGCCGACGTCAACGTGCCAGCAGGACTGCGACCTGCTCCCGGATGTCGCGCACGATCTCGTCGACGCTCGCGGCGACGTTCACGCCGGACGCCATCGCGAGGAACATCACGGCTGACTCGACGCGCGCCGTTGTCGCCGCGTCCGCCTCGCTGACCTGGGAGTCCCGGCACAGCACGGCGGCCACTGCCCCCTCGGTCTGGTGATGGGGCCGGGCGGGGTCGCCGAAGACCATCTCGCGCAGGTAGACGCGCTCGTTCTCGACCTGGGTCCGGTTGCGTTCGACGACCGGCCGGACGATCGCCATCACAGCGTTCAGTGTGTCCGGGGTGTTCTCGGCATCCGCCCTGCCTCGTTCGAGGGCTTCGGCAGAGACCAGCAGCAGAGCCGGCTCGAAAGACGGAGGCGGCAGCGAGACACCGTGATGCCGGCGACCTGTGAATCGGTCGCCGGCATCACGGTGTCTCGCTGCCGCAGAACGTCACGCCGGCACGGGGAAGAGCAGGCAGCTACTGGTGGCGTGCGCGAGCAGACGGTCCGCCGCGTCGACCAACTGGGCCTGGGCGAGCGCGGTTCGGCGACCACTGCTGATCACCGTGCCGACGGCGCGCACCCGGCCCGTGTCCACGGTGACCGGCCGCAGGAACTTCACCGTCAGATCGAGCGAGGTGTACGCCATCCCCTGCGGAAGCGTGGACTGGACAGCACAGCCCGCCGCGGAGTCGAGCAGCGTGGCGAACACGCCGCCGTGCATGCTCCCGATGGGGTTGTAGTGCTCCTCGCCCGGCACCAGGGAGAAGACAGCCCTGCCGTGCTCCACCTCGTCCAGGGCGAAGTCGAGGGTCCGGCCGACGGGCGCCGCGGCAAGTCGCCCCGCCTGCACCTCGCGCAGAAAGTCGAGACCCGCCATACCCGCAGCGGCCTGCGCCGGGATCGCCGGATCGTCCCAGCTGTACGTACGTGTTCGCCCCACAGCCCAGCGCCTTCCTTCTGATCATCTGACTTTCCCGAGTGAAGCTAGCTGTGCCCTCATCTGACTGTCAATGACGAAGCCAGGGGCTCTACGATGTCCAGATGGAGTGGCTTGAGGTGAGCACGGAGAACTGCCCAGTCCAGCGCGCGCTGGATGTGGTCGGGGAGAAATGGACGCTGCTGATCCTGCGCGACGCCGTCAACGGGGTGCGCCGCTTCGACAGCTTCCACCGTCACATCGGCCTCTCGGAGGCCGTCCTCAGTGACCGCCTGCGGAAGCTGACCGCAGCCGGCGTGCTGAAGGCCGTCGCCTACCGGGAGCCAGGCCGCCGCTCCCGTAACGAGTACCACCTGACCCGCAAAGGATGGGACCTGTGGCCCGTCCTGGTGGCACTCAGCCAGTGGGGAGAGACGCACGCCGTCGACCCCGCAAGCCCGGGCCCCGTCCTGGACGTAACCCACACCGACTGTGGCGCCCCGGTCCACGTCACCGTCCAGTGCTCCGCGGAGCACACCCCCCTGACTTCCCAGGACGTCACCGTCCGGCTGGGGCCAGGTGCGCGACGTCTCTCATGAGCCGTTAGCCCCGGGCGGGCAGCCGGGTGATGGCGGAATGCCCTGGTACTGGAGACGCCGGGCGCTTTCAAGAGAGTGATCGCGACGGCAAGTTCGCCGAACGGGCGACCGTACTTCCGAACACGACGAGGGTGCAGGCGATGCTCGTGAAGGTGAGGAAATGCCCGGCCTTGCGCTCGCCGCGGCGGTGGCGTCGACGGCACCCGGCGAGCCAGGCCATGGTCCGTTCCATGGTCCAGCGGTGTAGGTCGTCATTGACGCAGACACTCGGCTCGTCGCCGCTGTCGGCCAGCCGTTGCCCGGCAATCGCAACGACTGCAAGGCATGGGAGCTGTCCGGCGCCAAGGTCGCCGTCGGCAAGGCCGTGGTGATCGCGGACGGCGGCTACCGGGGCACCGGCCTGGTCATCCCGCACCGCCGCAAGCCCGGTCAGACCGAACTCCCGGACTGGAAAGAGGAACACAACGCCTCCCACCGCGAGATCCGCGCCCGCGTCGAGCACGTCTTCGCCCGCGTGAAGAGCTGAAAGATCCTGCGTGACTGCCGTCTGAAAGGCGACGGCGTCCACCACGCCATGCTCGGCATTGCCCGCCTGCACAAACCCACCCTCGCCGGATGACCAAGCAACGAGCCGGTCCGCAGGCATGTCCGAGATATTTTACGGGACAGCCCTCAGCCACTACATCCCCGCAGGGGATATGGGCGATATTTACCGTAAACTCTCTTTTAGTTCATCCGTGCCACCCAACGCACCGAAATGCAATCACCAGTTGATCTCCAACACCACGGCGAGGGATACTGCCTGGCGGATGCGCGTTCCCGACCGAGTGGCACTCGCGTCGATATCTTCCCGTGCGGATCACCGGGGGCCATCTACCCAAAGATTGCTGGGCAGTTGACCTTCATGTTTCGTGGTAACGTCCCTGCTCGGAGGGACAGTGCAACCTGAAAGGGAAATCGTGAACACGGAGAAGATCGCCGCTCGCCGCCTCTCACTGGAAGAGGTGACGAAACTCGGCGTGAAGGACAGGGTCTTCGTTTCCGCCGACACGGCAGAACTTAAACTTCCCGACTGCTACGTCCCTGCTTTCCTGACCAAGTCCGGTGAGGATTTCGAGGGCGGCTCGATCACGGCGAGGACCGTATTCGAGGAAGAGGTATCCTGCCTTCCCGACGACGAGAATGAAGCCGGAATCTATGTGGCCGACGAGAACGGCTCGGTGACCATCGAGGTCCTACAGTCCGCCGGTGTCGTGCTGGACCTGACACTTTTCGTCCCTGGTGGGGACAAGGGGTCCCTCACAGCCCTTTACGCTGCGGCCCGGCAGGCGTTCGGCGCCGACATCGTGCAGATCTGGCGCCAGGGCCTCAAGGAGGTTCCCGACGTGAAGGTCGACATCTTCGAGGAGCAGATTCCCCGGGGGCGCAAGGGGAGCGACAGCCCCAAGCGTGACCGTCGCGCGATCGACACCTACCCCACCCGTGCGGACTTCATCGAGTTCTCCGCGGGGTGGAAGCCGGTCGTTGAGATTCACAGGCCGATTGTTGACGACACCCCGACCATCTGAGGCGGCGTTACCTCTCGTCTCGTCCTGAGAGAACGCCGAGAACGCATGCTCCGGACCGTGTCGGCCCCTGAGCGGCCCAGAGAGCCGTCGGAGAACAACTCACGAACGCCGAAGCGCCGTTCCACTCGATGACCTCGCGAGACAGCCCGCCTGCCCAAGATCAAAGCCTGAAGTTGTTCTGCGACAGCCCTCAGGGCTTCGGCGTCAGCCGAGTGACGTCCACTTCGCGATCAGGCCAGGTCGAGAAGCGTGAGGGGGTCGGCGGGCGTCACGCGCACGGCCAGAGGCGATGTTTTTCGCGCCGTTCGGTCGCAGGGCGCCGGCCGCTGGGTTGCGCCAGTTCGCCATAGCGCGGGGTGCGCTGTCGGTCCGCCACCAGCCGGCCGCCGTCCTCTTCAGGCCGGGGAACGCAGGATCCAACACGGCAACTGTCCACATCACCACCGCCCAACTGGTCCTGGTCCAGCTGCCCAAGTGCTACCGGCGCGGGCGGCAGACGCTGATCCGCACGGACTCCGCGGGCCCCCCCGGGGACGGGGACGACGCGGTCGAGGTGCGGCGCGGTGCCGCAATCATCCGGCTGCCTCCCCTCCGGCCTTCCGCTCCGCTGCACGCCTGTGCGCCTCTTCGAGCGCGGCCTGCCATCGCCTGTTGACCTCTTCAGGTCTCTGGTGCCCGCACTCGACAAGGTCGCCCGCCCTGTCGGTGACTTCCGCATAGCAGTCACCGTTCTCGACCCAGACGGCGACGTTCTCGATCCCCGCCGACCGGTCGTCGTCATCCACCCAGAAAGTCATGGAGAAGGCCAGCTCATCGCCGTTGTAGTTGGATCGGACCCGGAACGTCTCGTCCGGCCTGAGCCATCGATCCTCACCAAGTGGCTCCAGCCACATGACGAGCCATCCTTTGGAATCGTTGCGGACATCCATGACAGCCATGTCCGCACCCTAGCCGCTACCGTGATCAGGTAGCGGTGCGTATTCAGCAACTCCTTGGCGGCACCCGAGCGGGACGTACTGTGCGGTCGCCCACTCGTCAGCTTCGGAGAATGGCTGCACCAGTGAGTCGGCGGTGTGCGCGATGCCCGAGACGAGCCCCTGTCCAACGTTGGCGGCGTCCTTGATGTCGGTGAGGGGATCACCGTCGACGACGGCGAGGTCGGCGTACATGCCGGGTGCGATCCGGCCGAGGTCCTCGTGCAAGCGCGTCCCACAGATTGCGCTGGGCGAAGAACCTGCAGACGCACCGCCGGCACCGACGATCAGGGCAACGGCCGCACTGCGACGGAAGCGGGAATTCGCGGGTGTAGCGGGTTTTCCGGGACACGGAGCCGGTGCACGTGGCCGGCCAAGCCCGGCGGCCCAGCCCGAGGGCCGGCTGCCGGGCCAGATCGGGAGGGCTTCCCACTGATCCCGCGGATCATCTAGCCCGGCCGGACCGGGTGCCACGGTGCGTCCTGGCGGGTGAGGTGGGCATCGGCAGCAAGCTGCAGGGCGTAGACCGGCCGCTCGCCGGGGACGGGGCCGAGATCAGTGTGGCCGGTCATGTGGCACCAGGCAGCCAGGTCGAGCGGGCCGCCGGGTCGGTGGCGACGACATGGACGACGGTATCGGGAGGCGCGTCACCGATCTTCTCGCGCAGGCGGAGCAGGAGAGTGTCGCACAGCAGGCCGGTGCCGTCGTCGGTCAAGTCGGCTTCGGGAAGCACGACGCCGCGTCATCGGCTGTCCGAGCCCGGCGCTGTCGCGGGGGCGGGGGTCGACGGCAGGTCCAGGCCCCGGGAGGTGACCGGCCGGACGCTGCCTTCGGCCAGACGGTAGGACAGGCCGACGACCGCCGTACGCCCGGAGTCGACCTGGTCGGCGAGTTCCCGGGAGCGCTCCATGATGACGTCGACGGTGTACCGGACGTGCGTGTCGATGAAGCCGTCGTCGCCGCTCACACCTGCGGCCCGGGCGGCCAGCACGCTGGGGGTCACCCGCTCGATCACGTCCCGGACGTAGCCTTGGGCGGTCGTGCCGTTCTCCACGGCCGCGCGGGTCGCCGCCACGGCACCGCAGGCATCGTGGCCGAGGACCACGACCAGCGGGCAGCCCAGCACGCTGGTCCCGTACTCGACGCTACCGAGGACCTCCGCCCCTACGGCATGCCCTGCGGTCCGCACGACGAACAGGTCTCCCAGCCCCTGGTCGAAGATGATCTCGGCGGCCAGGCGGGAGTCCGAACATCCCAGCAGTACCGCGTATGGATGCTGGGCGGTTACCGTGCCGGTGCGGCGAGCGGCGTCCTGGTTGGGATGCTCGGGCGCCCCGTCGATGAAGCGCTGGTTGCCGGACAGGAGCAGGTCAAGGGCTTCACGTGGGCCGACGAGGCCGCCAGAGATGTCGTCACTCATGGGCCGCAGGCTACGACCGCGTCCGGCTCACCGACGTGCGACGGTGGGTGAATGACGTTCGGATCCCTCGGATAGGGGGTGCCGGCGGTGGTACCTCACGCGACGGCCGCTCGGGCACGGTCCGAGGATGGACGGCCTGCTTCATCCTCTGCGGCTCAAGAGCCTTGAGTAGGCACACGCGGTCGTCCGATCTGATCAGTCCGTCCGGAGAGTCTGTCCGCCGGCAACGCGCGTACCTCAGAGGCGTGTGCGGCAACGGCGGCCCTGCACCATTCGCGGTCCGGCTGATCGCGTTCGTTACCGGGCAGCAAGACCTGGCGTTCGTTGTCCGCGTCGACAGGTTGAGACAGCTCCGCGGCAATGACTAGGCGGTCGACCAGGCCGGAGCGCACTGCGATGTCGGGGAGGGCTGCCCGCCCGCAACCGTCTACCTGGCCGGACTCCACATCGCAGGCATCTTCCTTCGGTCTGCCCGGTGATACGAACGAAACTGTCCAGTCCGGGCGGCTGTCAGGGCGAGCGTGACGGGGATCCTTGTCCGGTGCAGCGGGGGTGCTCCTTCCCGATCAGTGCGCGGAAGAGGACACGCGCCGGTACGGCCCGGAAAGGGGCGACCGGTGCGGTGCCCGACGCCCGGATCCCTTCCGCTGATCCTGGCTGACGTCGGTGACACGCCGCACTGTCATCCGATCAGCACGGAGAATCGCCCGTTCGGGCGGTGCACGTACCGGCAGCCGCCCCGTGACCGTCAGTCGGTCAGAAACTCGCCGTAAGTCCCACCCTCACTTCCTCCCTCCGTTCCCCCCGGACGTGATCCGCTCGCGGTCCGCCCTGTGTGACGGTGCCGGCACGGCGCCGGCCGTTGACTTCCCTCGCAGCCAGGCGAGGAATGCGAGGATGAACAGTCCCTCGACGATCAAGGAAAGGGGACCGTACGGCGGCTCCCAACCGGATTCGTAGTAGCCGTCGGGCAGACCGACGGTGCGCGACAGCAGAAAGCCGATGATCATGCCGAGGCTGACGAGGGCTCCGGTCAACCATGCGATCTTGGGGCGCTTCACAGTGACCAATGCCACCGCCACGACGAGCATGACGCCGCTGCCCAGGGCGAACAGGAAACCGATGTAGAACTTCTCCTCCAGGTGATCAGGGACGAGGAGCCCGTGCAGCACCACATTGCCGACGGCACAGATCGCTCCCAGTCCCCTCAGGGTGACGTCGCTGGCAGAGATGGAGTTCATGGTGACTCCAGCTGTTCATGTGCACTCAGCGGATCCGCCGGGGAACCGGCGACCGCGAGCGGCAAGCACCGGCTCGGCTCACAGCTCGCAGGCGCCGCACCCTCTCCGGTCTGTCGCCCGCCGTGCCGTTCCCGCGCATTCGACACAGCAGGAGCGGAGCCGCGGGGCGAGTACCGCTGTGGTCTTTTCGCTTCCCAGGCGTGCACGTAGCCGGCCGGAAAAGCCTGCTTGACGGCGCAGATCAGTTCAGGGGCCTTGGCCGCCATGGGGAGGGTGGAAGGTGCCGTTGCACAGGCGGATCAGGGTAGGTGCGGTGCGCTCCGGCTCGTGACCGAACTCCTCGATCGAGTGTGTCGGCCGCCGCTCTTGCCGGGAGAGCTCGAACATGCGGCGGCGTGGGGCCTCACCGAGGGCGGCCAAGCTGGTCAGCGAGGCGTGATCCAGTCCCACTGAGTCAGGATATGGATCACAAAAGCTGGCGAAACTTCTCGTGATGCTGTTGTGTAGGAGGTTTTGCCTCTTGTGAATCCATACGGAAACGACCTTCGCCGGGATTGCCCCCGACGGCATGGCGCGCGTAATGCCTTCTCCAAGCTTCGCTGAACGCGTTACCGAGCCCAAGCTACGACGCAACGGTTTCTGCCTCCGCCAAGCGGTCCGCGGCATGAAGGAGGTGAGCTGGGACCTGGTCCCGGATGGACCTCTCGAGCGACTCAGCGGCCGGTCAGTTACCGGGGAAAACCCCTTCACCGAGGCTGCCGACCGCCTTCCAGACCTTCCCGGACCAGCAGAGGGTCCCCCGGTCGAAGTCCTGAGTCGAGCTAGATCAGCCGGCCCCCGCGGGCGATGACCCGGCCGGCCCGTACGACCATGGACGGAATCGGGCGGTCCACGACTGCCTCGGGCAGCGAACCGGCGGCTACCAGGACGAAGTCGGCCGGATCACCGGTCTCCAGCCGGGAGGCGGGCAGACCGAGCAGGGAGGCGCCGCCGTGGGCCACCGCCTCGTAGCAGGCGGCGAGTTCGGCATCAGTGCGGGCATCCGTGCGGTAGGCGAGCAGATGGGCCCGGGCGAGCATGTCGCCGTCACCGAACGGCGTCCAGGCATCGCGCACGCCGTCCGAGCCGACGGCCACCCGCACGCCGTGCGGGCTGAGCCGTGCGGGGTCCAGGACCGGGTCACCGCCCAGGGCACAGGTGACCAGGGAAACGCCGGCACCGGCCAACCGCGCCGCCACGGCGTCGCGTTCGTCGCCCCCGAGCTCGGCCACGGCGAAGGCGTGGCCGAGGGTGACGCGTCCCTGCATCCCGGCGGCGACGGTACGCCGGGCGATCTCGGTGACCTGGCGCAGGCCGGCAGGCCCGCCGTCGTGCAGGTGGATGTCGACCGGCACGCCCTTGCGGGCGGCCAGCCCGAACACAAAGTCCAACTGGCCGTCCATGTCGTCGTCGATGCCGATCGGGTCGAGGCCGCCGACGACGTCGGCCCCCTCGGACAGGGCCTGCTCCATGAGTTCGGCGGTGCCGGGCTCGCTCAGCAGGCCGAGCTGGGGGAAGGCGACGATCTGTACGTCGAGGAGGTTCCTGCGGGCATCGGCCGCCGCCCGCACCCCGTGCACCCCGGAGAGGCCGTGGACGGGGGCGACATCTACATGGGCCCGCATGGCGCGGGTGCCACGGGTGATGGCCCGGTCCATGAGTGCCCCTGCCCGCTCCTCCACCGGAGTCGTGAAAGCCGTCCTGGCCCGGACGTCGCCCTCGATCAGGTCACGGAGCGTCCCGGCGGGTTCGCGGCTCAGCCAGGGCCCGCCCCAGGTCGACTTGTCGGGGTGGATGTGCGCGTCGACGGGCGAGGGCAGGGCAAGGGCTCCCGCGGCGTCCACGGTCACGCAGCCGTCGGGCAACTCGGCCGGGTTGTACGCGGCGATCCGACCGTCGGAGACCAGCAGGTCACAGGTGCGCCCGTCGAGCATACGGACGGCGGTGAAGAGGACATGGGGGCGGGCGGGGGCGGGCGTCGCCATGGGGCGGGGGCTCCTTATGTGGTGCGCGACGTCGTGCGCGGGATGGGCGCCTTGGTCAGGGCCGGCGCTGGGTGGGTTCATCGGTGGCGGCGGCGAGCATCTGCATCGCGGTCTCGCGCGTACCGGCCACATGACGGCGGGCGATCCGCTCCGCCGCCTCCGCGTCGCCGCTGCTGATTGCCTGGTAGAGCAGTTCGTGCTCACCGCACATTGCGGGACCGTCGCCCGGCTCGGAGGTGAGGCTGAAGAGTCGGCGCAACCGGCCGTCGAGCGGCGCCATCAGGTCCTGGAGCAGCGGATTGCCGGACATGACGACGATCTGCTGATGGAAGTCGGCATGGACCGAGCCCAGTTCGCGGGTCCGGCGGGAGGAGTCCGCGACGCGGCGGGCGCGGTCCAGGAGTCTTTCCAGGGTGCGCAGGCCTTCCCGGTCGGCGCGCCGGGCGGCCAGCGAGGCCGCCAGCGCCTCCAGGTGTTCCCGGATGTCGAAGAAGTCCGCGGCCTCGGCCGGGCCCAGCGGGGCGACGAACGCGCCCTTCCGTGCCTGGGCAGCGATGAATCCCTCGGTCTCCAGTCGCTGGATGGCTTCCCGCACGGGGATACGGGACACCCCCAGCTCGTCCGCGAGTTCCCGTTCGACGACCCGGTGCCCGGAGGGGTAGCGGCCGTCGATGATCCGCTCGCGCAGTTCTACATAGACCTGGTCGCGCAGTGACTGATGTGCCGCACCGATGGTGGCGGTGAGGCCTGCGGTTCGGCTGCTGCTCATGGACTCGCTTCCTGCCCGTCGGAGCCGGTCTCTTCCGGCTCCCGTGCCGTGATCATCGCAGATCCCGGAAAGGTCCCGTAGACCCTTGCTTGGTATTCGGTATACCAGATAACTTGAGCGCCGCACCCAATCCGGCCGCCCTGAACTGGTCTTTTCCGCTGACCCATGCCTGACGCAGGCATCGGCTTCGGCGTCCAGCCGCCCGTTCGCACCTGAGGAACCACCGATGACGCAACCCTCGACGGCCGTCCCGCCGCCCTCCTCCCCCTCCTCCGACCTCCCGGACACCGCCGCGCCGTCCGGCGGTTCGGCGGGGCGCCTCGCCAAGGGGCAGATCGGCACCTTCGATCTGGTCTTCTTCGTCGTGGCGGCGGCCGCGCCGCTCACCGTGCTGGCCGGTGTCGCGCCGTTCGCCATCGGCATCGGCGGTCCGGGCACCCCGCTCGGCTATCTGGTCTCCGGTGCACTGCTGGTGCTGTTCGCCGCCGGGTTCACCGCGATGAGCCGCTACGTACGCAACGCCGGAGCCTTCTACGCGTACGTCGCCCGTGGCCTCGGGCGGACGCTCGGCGTGGCCACCGCCTACCTGGCGACGCTCTCGTACAACCTCGTCGCCCCCGGTGTCGCCGCCGGATTCGGCTACTTCGCCTCGACGACCCTGAGCGATCTCACCGGTGCGGAACTGCCCTGGTGGCCGCTGTCGACCCTCTGCGTGCTGGGCACCGGGGTGCTGGGCTGGCTGCGGGTCACGCTGAGCGCGAAAGTGTTGGGGGTGGCGCTGGTCCTGGAGGTCCTGGTGCTGCTGGTGATGGATGTCGGGGTGCTGGCGGACCGGGGCACCGACGCCCTGGACATCACGTCCTTCGACCCGTCCGTGCTGGCCACCTCCGGCGGCATGGCCGGCATGTTCGTCCTGGTCATCGGCGCGTTCACGGGCTTCGAGGCGACCGCGATCTACGCTGAGGAGGCGCGCGACCCGGAGCGCACGGTGCCTCGCGCCACCTTCGTCGCGATCGGATTCCTGGCACTGTTCTACGCCGTCGGGGTGTGGATCCTGATGGGCAGCTTCGGCACGGACGAATCGGTCACGATGGCCAGGTCGTCGGACGGCCCGCAGTTGACGTTCCACGCGGCCGACCAGTTCGTCGGCCGGTGGCTCGCCGACTCCATGCATGTGCTGATCGTGGTCAGTGCGTTCGCCGCCACCCTCGCCTTCCACAATGCCGCGGCCCGCTACCTCTACGCCCTGGGCCGCGAGGGTCTGCTGCCGCGTCGGCTGGGCCGGGTGTCGCTCCGGCAGGGTTCACCGGTGACGGCAGTCGTCACACAGACCGTCTTCGGGCTGGTGATCGTGGTGGGTGGTGCGCTGATCGGCGCGGATCCGTACTCCGAGATCTTCCTGTGGACCAACAGCACCGGCGTCCTCGGCATCATGATCATGCAGGCGCTGGCAGCGCTCGCTGTCTGTTTCTTCTTCCGTCGTGACCGGTGCGGCATGTCGGTCTGGCGGGTCGCGGTCGCACCGCTGATCGCCTTCGTGGGTCTCGCGGTCCTGTCGGTGCTCGCGACGCTCCACTTCGATCTGCTCACCGGGCGCACGGGTGCGGTCAATGCGGCGCTGCTCGTGCCGCTGCCTGTGGTGCTCGTGGCCGGGTTCGTGGTGGCCCTGCGCATCCGCCGCACCGAGCCTGAGCGGTATGCGCGGCTCACCGAGGTGGACGTCGAACGGGACTGAACGGCGCGACGCCGCGGGGGACGAATCGAACGTCCGGCAACGCCTCCGTCGCGGTCAGCCGTTCGCGTCGTCCCCGCGGAACCTGGCGTGCAGATGCATGTCGTGCCGGCCGTCGGCGTACAAATGGGAGTGGCGCCGGGTGCCCTCCAGGGCGAAGCCCGTCTTGGTCACCACCCGCCAGGACGCCTCGTTCCGCGCGGAGTGCGCAAGTCCGCTCGAACCCGATCTCGGAACGGGACAGGAGCGGGACGTAGCCGGTCGCGTGCACGGTCATGATCACAAGGTCGTCGCCGAGATTCCTGGCGTCCTCTGGATCACCGACGCCGTAGACGCGGCCGGGCGCCACGGCGTCGGCATCACCCACAAGGACGGCTGTTCCGCGCCCCGGTCGGTGTTGGTCTTCGACAAGGCCGCTCTTGCCTGCATCGGGCTCGCAGGCGTACTTCATCAGTGACGGGCCCAGGTCAAGGGGCACCACGGGCGACGTGCTGTTCGGCAAGGACGCCGTCATTGAGCACGGTGTGTCGATCGGCATGGCGAGGTACCGCGAAGACCGCGAACCGGGTCGGGCCCGTAGACGGGGCACCCAGCGAAGCGTCAACCGGCCCCGTCCGTCTGCTCCGACGTCTCCTCCTCCACGTCCGCCATCGCAGGGTCCAGGAGGCGGGACAGGAAGTGGCGGGTTCGTTCGTGACGGGGGTGAGAAATGACCTGCTCGGGGGCGCCGTCCTCGACGATCACCCCACCGTCCATGAAGACGACCCGATCGGCGACCTCGCGGGCGAAGGTCATCTCGTGGGTCACCACCATCATCGTCATCCCGTCCCGGGCGAGCATGCGCATCACCGCGAGCACGTCGCCCACCAGTTCCGGGTCGAGCGCGGACGTCGGCTCGTCGAACAGCATCACCTCGGGGCCCATCGCCAGCGCGCGGGCAATGGCGACGCGCTGCTGCTGGCCGCCGGAGAGGGAGGAGGGGTAGGCGTCGGCCTTTTCAGCGAGACCCACCCGCGCCAGGTTCTCCGCGGCCGCCTTCGCGGCCGTCGCCTTGTCCCGCCGCAGCACGCGGCGCTGCGGCAGCGTCAGGTTCTCCGTCACCGTAAGGTGAGGAAAGAGGTTGAACTGCTGGAACACCATGCCGATCCGACGGCGTACGGCGTCGATGTCGACGTCAGGATCGGTGATCTCCGTGCCTCCGACGAAGACCTGCCCCTTCGTCGGCTCCTCGAGCAGATTCACGCAACGCAGCAGCGTGGACTTGCCGGAGCCGGACGGGCCGATGACGCAGACGACCTCGCCCTGTTCGATCTCCAGGTCGATGCCGCGCAGCACCTCGTTGGTCCCGAAGGACTTGTGCAGGGCGCTGATCGAGATCTCCGGTCGGCTCATTTCACGGCCTCCTGGGCCCTGGCCTCCATGCGGCGTACGACGAAGCCGAGCGGGACGGTAACCAGCAGGTAGCACAGGCCGGCGACGAGGATGGGTGTGGAGTTGGCGGTCTGGCTGGCCAGATCCCGGCCGAACTTGGACAGCTCCCGCTCTTCCAGGGTGACCCCGAGGAACAGCACCAGCGAGGAGTCCTTGAACAGGAGCACCAGTTCGTTGGTGAGCGGCGGGAGGATGACCCGGAAGGACTGCGGGAGGATGATCGAGACCATCGCGCGGCCGTGTGAGAATCCCAGCGAACGGGCCGCCTCCATCTGTCCCTTGGGCACGGCCTGAATGCCCGCGCGGAAGGTCTCCGCCATGTACGCGGCGGCCACCAGACCGAGCGCGAGCGCCACCTTGCCGTAGGTGCCGCCGATGATCTCCGTACCAGGGAAGGCCAGCGGCACGGCCACGCCGATGAAGATGAAGATCAGCAGGGCGGGCAGGCCACGGAAGATCTCGATGTAGATGCCGGCGAGCCAGCGATAGGGGCCCACCGACGACAGCCGCATCAGCGCGATGATCATGCCGAGCACCAGGCCGACGGCGAAGCCGGACACGGTGTACAACACGGTGTTCTTCAGCGCCAGCGTGATGACTTCCGGGAACATTTCTTCGGCGATGGCGCGCTGGGCGAACTGGTTGCGCAGCCGGTCCCAGTCCGCCGCGGCCGCGAAGGCGATCACGGCCGCGATGAAGACGACGTACTGGACGCCGCGCGAGAGACTGCGCCGCCGACGGCGGGACAGGCCCTTCTTCTTCGGCTGGAGCGTCGTGTCCGGATGCGTCATGAGGCGGACGGGGAGGCCGCGGACTCGTCGTACGGACCGATCCACTGCTCGTACAGCTTCTTGTACGTGCCGTCGGCCTTGGCGTCCGCCAAGGCCTTGTTGATGGCCTTGCGCAGCTTGTCGTTGCCCTTCTTCACGGTGAAGCCGTACTGCTCGCCGGTGTCGATCTGCTCGGCGACCTCGAAGGCGCCGGCGTTGGCCTTGTCCTTCAGCCAGCCCTGGACGACGGGGTAGTCGATGACGACGGCGTCGACCTGGCCGGTGCGCAGGCCGTTGAGGACGGCGTCGGAGGACTCGAAGGAGACCGGGTCCAGGCCCTGCCCCTTGGTGTAGTCCTCGCCGGTGGTCTGCGCCTGGGCACCTACCTTCTTGCCCTTCAGGTCGGCGAAGGAGGAAATCCCACTGTCCTTGTCGGCCAGGACGGCCTGGGTCGCCTGGAAGTAGGGGTCCGAGAAGTCGACGTTCTTCTTGCGCTCTTCCGTGATGGTCATGCCGGCGGCAGCCAGGTCGCACTGGCCGGCGTTGAGAGATCCACCGGTCTTGAAGTTCTCGAAGGGCTGGTCGACGATGTCCTGTTCGACGCCCAAGTCCTCGGCGACCAAGTCCACCAGGGCCACGTCGAAGCCCTGCACCCTGCCGTCGATCTCCGACTGGAAGGGCGGGTACGGCAGGTGGGTGCAGGTGGTGAGCCGCCCGGCCTTGACGAGTTCTACGCCACCGGCGGCGGTCTTCTTGCCGCCGCCGTCGTCACTGGAGGTGCAGCCGGCCACCAGGGCCAGCCCGGCCGCCGCAGTGGTTGCGGCCAGAAGACGGGCCCGGCGCCTGAGGACGGTGTTCAAGGGGACCTCCTGTGAGGAAACTGAGAGTTCAGATTATAAGAAGAACTTTGAGGCGATCAAAACAAAATGAGGGTGACGGAGCCGATCCGCCTCGGAAGTTACCCGGCTGGTCGTGTGCGAGGGCTATGGTGGCCCGCCGTCTCGACGACGACCGGGGGTGGGCTCGGCAACGGCCAGGACGTCGTGATCGAGCAGGGCGAAGTGCTGCTGCCGCTGGAGGATGCGGTCATCGCCGCCGCCGGAACGGACACCGTCGTGCTGCACGTCATTACGGGTCCGGTCCAGCGCGGCGCGGCGCGGGGCGGGCCAGGCGCGGAACGGTGGGCGGGGGGCAGGCGCTGGAGAAGGCCTTGGACGTGTTCCGGCGCCAGGGGTACGAAGGCGCGACACTGTCCGACCTGACCGAAGCCATGGGCATCACCAAGACCAGCCTGTACGCCGCCTACGGCAACAAGGAGGAACTGTTCCGCAAGGTCATCGACCGCTACGGGAACGGGCCGGCCGGCTACCTCCTCGAAGCCGTGCGGAAACCGACGGCGAGGGCCGTCGCCGAGCACGTGCTTCACGGCGCCGCTGTCGCCGGGACACTCCCGGGCCGCCCTACCGGGTGCCTCGCCGTGCAGGGCGCCCTGGCACCCGGCACGCCCGACGCGGCAGCGCACAAACTACTCACCGACTGGCGGAAGCAGGGTGAGAGGCGGATCTGTGAACGATTCACGGCCGCCCGCACCGAGGGCGACCTGCCGCCCGACAGCGACCCCTCGGCCCTGGCGCGCTACGTCTTCACCGTTGCCTACGGAGTGGCCGTACAGGCAGCGAGCGGCGTGCCTCGCAAACAGCTCCAGGAAACGGTGCAGTTGGCCCTGCGGGCATGGCCCTCCTGAACGCAGGTCGATGCGTGCGGCGGTGGGGTCGGCCCGGGGGCGGTCGGCTGCGGCTGGTCTCTCACGATGACGGGGTGAAAGATGACGGCGTGGGCTGCCCGCGCCGGTGGGCGCTGGGTGCCGGTCCCCTCGGCTGAAGAGCGGAAGGGTCGGCCTGGCGGACGGCGGCTCGCCTGCATGTGAGGGTGCGAAAGCGTCCTTCCGAACAACTCCCTGCCCCCGAACGCGTCCTCCTCCTGGTACGTGTACTCGCTGAGGTTTTCGTGGAACCCCCGCGCATCATCGCCCCACGCGGCGTGACGCTCGCCGGACGAGGGCCCGCATCAACACTGGCCCCATGCTTCGAAGCGCCGTCGCCCACTTGCCCAACCTATCGATAGTCGATAGGTTTCCATCGTAATTCGTTGCTGGAAGGGGTGGGTCATGAGAAAGCTGACCGTGAATGTGCTGCGCGCCGTGCTCGTTGTGGTGCTCGCCGGCACCGGCTTCGTGCAGGTGTCGATGGTGTGGGCGCTGGCCACCGACCCGGAGGCCGGAACACTCCCCCTCACCCCGCTGCGGGTGGTCACGATCCTGGGCATGGTGTCGGCCCAAGTCGCCCTGGTCTGCGTATGGCGACTGGTGACGATGGTGCGACGCGGAACCGTTTTCTCCCACGCCGCCTTCCGATACGTGAACGGGATGATCGGTGCGATCGTGGCGGCTGCCCTCCTGTGGTTCACGGTCACTGCCCTCAACGCGCCGGGCCAGCGGGACGATCCGGGCGTGACCGTCATCATGGGCGGCATCGGCGTGGCCATCTTGGGAGTCGCACTGATCGTGCATGTGCTGCGGATGCTGCTCGCCCAGGCCGTCGCGCGCGACGTCGAAGCGGCACAGATGCAGGCCGAACTGGCCGAGGTGATCTGATGCCGATCGCGGTAGACATCGACGTGATGCTGGCCAGACGCAAGATGTCCGTGGGCGAACTCGCGGAGCGCATAGGAATCACGCCCACCAACCTGGCGGTCCTCAAGAACGGCCGCGCCAAGGCGGTGCGTTTCGCGACGCTCGCCGCGCTCTGCGAGGCGCTCGAGTGCCAGCCGGGCGACCTGCTGCGCTGGGAGGCCGAGGCCGGCCCCGAAGATGCGGCAGCTGGAGCACGACCGGCAGAAGTTGTTCACTGAGGCAAGCCCGTGTGGTTCGGGTGCTGGGCGGCTCAGTGCTGAGTGACGGCCAGGTTCGCCGGCGCGGAGGACGCGTCACCCCAGCACTCTCCGGGGGGCGTGAACGTGTCGGCATCCTGCCCGTGAGGACCGCGCCGACCGTGGCCTCCATCGACGCTCGCCGAAACGGGGATGTGGCCTCCACCATTTCGTAAAGGAGAACGCCAAGGGACCACACATGTCCGAGGCGGGTTCAGGACTCTGTCCTCCCATCCGTTCGGGCGCGGTGTAGGCGAGCGAGCCGACAAACTCCCCTACTTGGGTCAGCGACTCCTCGCCGACGATGTAGGCGATGCCGAAATCGGTCAAGACGACCCTGCCGCCCCTGCCGAGCAGAACGTTGCCGGGCTTCACGTCCCGGTGCAGCACTCCCCGCGCGTGTGCGGCGGCAAGCGCCTCCGCAACAGCCAGACCGATCCGGGCAGCTTCGTGTTCGGCGAGGGCTCCGCTACCGTCAAGGCGGTTTGCGAGCGACCCTCCGTGCACCCGCTCCATGACAATCCACGGATGGCCGTCCTCCAGCACCACGTCGTACACGGTGACCACAGCCGGATGCTCCACGCGCGCCGCCGCCCGAGCTTCCCGCAAGATCCGTGCGGCCAAGGGCCCTGCGGCTGCCATGAGCGCCTGTTTTACGGCAACCCCTCGTGGCCCGGCAAGCCCCCGCCGCTACGCGTTCGACCAGCCCCGCTCGCAGAGCACGAGCCGGTACCCGTCCGGGTCCTCGACCGTGACGCCCCACCGGTTCCAGTACGGGTTCGGCGACGGCACCCGCTTGCCGCCGTGCTCCTCCAGACGGGTGACCAGGTCATCGGGCACCGGGCCGTCGACGTAGATCACTAGCAGGTCCTCCTCGGTGGGCCTGGGCTCGACGGGCCGGGCGGGCTCGTGGACCAGCTCCAGATGCCAGTCGGCATCCGGCCAGCCCACCATCAGCAGGTCGTGCCCACCGGGTTCCGCCCCTCCCTCTGCCCGCCACACCACACCGAGCCCCAGCCCCCGCACCCAGAACCGCTCGGCCACCGCCAGGTCCCGGGAAGGCCGGGCGATGCGGATGTGACTATGACCGTTGACGGACATCGTGACCTCTTCCTGAGCTGCCGGTTTCCTGCTCAGCAGCCTAGGTATCACGCTCTCGCGCGACCATCGGCCGATCGCCCTGGTCCACAAGTCCTAGTCCTGTGACCGCAATCCTGCCGGGCGTCGCGAGACCTTTCCGGTCGCAGCACTAGGGTCCGTCTTCAAACGGATCTTGCCCAGCCCCGCCACGGTCCGAGGAAGGCTCGCGCCACCGCGCTGCCGGTCTGGGCATGGACCACCCGACTTCCCCCTCGACGGCCGCGACGACCTCGCGCAGGAGACTGAGGGACAGGCGTCCAGGAGGCGGTGGGGCGGGCATCCTCGTGCGCGCCCCACCGCCTCGCGCCGAGTCCGCCGGTCCGGCAATCGGCACCGGCCACGGGACCGGGTCTGAGCCCTGTCGCCGCCGGCCCGCCGGGCATGCGGGGCGGCTGACAGCGGATGGAGAACTCCCTCTCCCCGCCTGGACCGGACGAGTCGCGGCTGCAAGGGCCAATACACGAGGCGGTCGACGGCGGCGGGGAGCGAGGGGCTGGGTGGCCCGGTCGGTGCGGGGCCGTCCGACCGCGCAGCTCAGTCCGTGGCCTCGGTCCTGGTGTCACGCGATGAGGGTGCGCGTCCAAGTGAGGTCATCAGGAAGGCGCCCAACGCCAGCGCACCGCCCAGCCACAGTACCCACCGGGTGCCGAAGCCGTCCGCCACCCGGCCGCCCGCGAAGGCACCCAAAGCGATGGCTCCGTTGAACACGCCCACGAACAGCGAGGTCACGCCCTCCCGGGTTCCGGGGGCGGCCAGCACCAGCCAGGTCTGAGTGCTCACCGACACACCGCCGTAGGCCAGACCCCACATCACCAGCAGGAACACCGCACCAGCCACGGACAGCCCGAGCAGTGGCACGAGCAGCACGGAGGCGGCCAGTGTGCCGCTGATCAGAAGCAGGGTGCCGCGCACCGACCTACCCACCCGGGCGCCGACCACGAAATTGCCCGTGACACCGGCGAGCCCGTAGACCAGCAGCAACATGCCGATCATCGATGCCTTGACGCCCGACACCTCTTCCAGGACCGGCCGCACGTAGGTGTAGGCGGCGAAGTGGCCGGTCACCAGCAGGCTCACCACCGCGAGCCCCGTGGCCACCCGCGAGTTGCCGAACAGCCGCAACACTCCGCCCAGCACGACCACCTCTTGGGCGGGCAGCGGCGGCAGCAGCACGGCCATGGCCGCGGCCACGAGCAGTGCCAGCCCCCCGACGGCGTAGAACGCCGCGCGCCATCCCGCCAGTTCACCGACGTACGCACCGGCCGGCACGCCCACCACCGAGGCGACGGCGATACCGCTGAAAATCATGGAGGTCGCCGGTCCGATCGACCTGGCCGCGACCAGCCGCACCGCCAGACCACCGGCGAGCGCCCAGAGACCGCCCATCCCGACACCGACCAGCACCCGAGCCACCATCATCACCGCGAAGTGCGGCGACCAGGCGACGAGTGCATTGGCCGCCGCCACCAGCGCCATGAGAGAACAGAGGATCACGCGTCGGTCGGTGCGGCCCACCGCCGCCGTGATCAGCGGCGCCGAGAACGCGCCGACCAGACCGGTGACGGTGAGGGTCAGCCCGGCCGTGCCCTCGCTCACCTCCAGGGAACCGCTGATGGGCGTGAGCAGGCCCACCGGCAGCATCTCGGACGACACCACGGTGAAGGTGCCGGCTGCCACGGCCGCCACCGCGGGCCACCCGCCCCTCGGGGATCTCTCCGGTGCGGGCGCGTCCACGGACAGGTCATCAACTTCCGCCATGTCCTCAGCCAACTGCCCTGCGCCACTCGGAACAAGCGCGGAGTTCTCATGCTTCCATGAGGTGAGCTAATCGAACGACGGCGCGGACGGAGTGCGGCCTGCACCGGGCCTCACCAGGCAGGAGAGGGCTGCACCATGGCGGTGGCCGAAACGGGTAGTGCCGGCGGGCAACGGGCAGCGGCGGGCACGGTGGAGATCCGCGAGCTGGAATGTTTCCTGATCCTCGCCGAGGAACTGCATTTCGGCCGGACCGGCGACCGGCTGTACGTGTCCCAGAGCCGAGTCAGCCAGCTGATCCGCTCCCTGGAGCAGCGCATCGGGGCCCGTCTGGTGGACCGCACCAGCCGCCGGGTGCGCCTCACCCGGCGCGGCGAGGACTTCCTCACCGCCCTCCGCCCTGCCTACGTCGCACTGCGCGACACCGTCGACAACGCCCGCGCGGCGGCTTCAGGGCTCAGCGGGCCGCTGCGCATCGGATTCCAGGGCGTCGTGGGACACGGACTCATCGACGTGATCGGCGAGTTCGAGGACCGGTTCCCCGAATGCGCCGTGGAGATCGCCGAACTGCCGCTCTCCGACCCCTTCGGACCGCTGTACCGCGACGAGGTGAACATCGCCGTGGTACTGCTGCCGGTCGCGGAGCCGACCCTCGTACTAGGACCGGTCTTTTCCCGCCAGCCGCAGTACCTGGCGGTTTCCCGCAGGCATCCGTTCGCAGGCCGGATCTCCCTGGACGCCGAGGACCTGGCCACCACACCACTCGTCGGCGTCGCCGCCCCGGCACCGGACTACTGGCGCGAGACGCAGGCACCCACCTTCACTCCGTCCGGCACCCCGGTGCCGCGGGGACCGGAGGCCGGCACCCTCCAGGAGGGTCTGTCACTGGTCGCGGCCAACCGGGGCGTGATGCTGCTGTGCTACCCCACCACCGAACACCACCACCGCCGGGATGTGGCTTATGTCCCGGTGACCGGCCTCCCGGACTCCGCACTCGGGCTCGTCTGGCGCGGCGACCGCGAGACCGCACTGGTCCGCGCCTTCGCCGACGCGGTGGCCGGAGTCCTGGCCTGACGAACCCAACGTGAACCTGACCAAGGTGATCACACGCTGGCCGGGCATGGCTGCGGATGGGTGACGGCCTCGCGCCGGCCGCCGCGCATCCGCAGGTGGACGGCGAGTTTGTCGAAGCAGGTCGCGATGGCACGGAACTGCTTGAGCCCTACGTCCGCTGGGCCCAGGCACTCGCCGCTCTCGAAGCCGCCAAGTAGTCCCCCGGCAGGTGGACTCGGTGCCGTCCGTTCAGACCTTTCCGATCGGACGGCACTGCCTCATGGATCGAGGACAACCTCAACAAGCTCACCTCCGACTTCGCCTTGGGCAAGGTCACTGTTCTCCAGGAGATCGCCAAGGCGAAGAAGAAGCCCGCCGAGGCGTGCGCCGTGGTGCAGATCGGCATCGTGATCGGCGGCGCCGACGGCGACTTCGACAAGGACGAGCAGGCGGTCGTCCGCGAGGCGTGCTTCGCCCTGGACCTGCCGCCGCACGAGTTCGACCTCTGACCCGTAAGGGCATGCCGGCGCCGGGGCGGTTCAGCGTTGCGCGCCCCGTCCCGGTGGTCCGTACACCGTTGGCAGCCCGGATCGGCGGGGACGCCCCGGTCCCCGTCCGGATCCGCCACGGCCCCACCTTCATGCTCAGCGGATGCGCGCAGGATCGAGGTCGGTTGCGACAACAAGGGTCACCATGCCCGAGGCAGCCTCCGCGTCCTGTTCGGTCCGTACGCCGGTCGCTCTGGATGCAAGAACTTCTGCGTGTCGTTCAAGGGCGGGCGGGTATTTCACCGTGGAGCTGCTGCTCTTGGGCGCATTGCCCGTGCCGACGACGGTGAAGCCCGCCTCGCGCAGCTGCTCGGCGACGGCAGCGGCCCGCCCGGACACCCCGGTGCCGTTGAGGACCCGCACTCGGACGGCGGAGGCATGGAGCGGGTCCTTCGCGTCCGCCTCCACCCGCTCCTTGTCGATCTCCTGGTCCTTGGCCAGCGCAGTGAACACCTCGGCGGCCTGGGGGTACTGCCACACGACGTTGGCCTTGTCGCTGGCCACGTCGGCCTCGCGCGGGTAGTTCGGCACCGTGAGGAAGGTGAGCCGGTCGCTCGGAATGCCCTTGAGCTCGGACGCGAGAGCGGAGAGCGGTTTGATGCCGGCCAAGTCCTGGTCCGTGGTCAGCGACTTGGTGGCCGACCGCAAGAAGCTGTAGAGGGCGCTGGGGCTGGTCAGCTGGGACTGCGCCTTGGCGGCCAGTGCCTCCATGAACTCCTGCTGCCTGCCGATACGCCCGACATCCGAGCCGTCGCCGACGCTGTAGCGGGCACGCACGTAGCCGAGCGCCTCCTCGTCCTTGACGGTCTGGCAGCCGGCCTCCAGGTCCAGGTGGGCCTTCTCGTCATGGATGGCCTCCTCAGGACAGATTTCTATGCCGTCGAGAGCGTTGACCATGCCCTTGAAGCCCTGGAAGTCGACGGACATGAAGTGGTCGATGCGCAGGTTGGTGTTGGCCTCCACCGTCCTGATGGTGCAGGCGGCGGCATCGGCCACCTCGCCGCCGGCGCCGCCTATCGCGAACGCCTCGTTGATCTTGGCGTGGTGCGGTGTGGACGTCGCACCATCAGCCTTGTCGCAGCCGGCTATCTCCACCCAGGAGTCGCGCGGGAACGACACGACCGTGGCCCACTCACGGTTCGCGGGAATGTGCAGCACCATCAGCGTGTCCGACTGCATGGTGGTCAGACCCTTGCCGTACTCGGCGTTGGTACCGTCCCGGCTGTCCGAACCCACTACCAGGATGTTCTTCGAGCCTGGACTGAGGTTGGCCGGCCGCTCTCCACCGAGTTTGTCGTCGACGTCAGCGGCGTTGATGTTGTCGTCCAGGTCGCTGTAGACCCACGCTCCGACCCCGGCGACAGCCAGGACGAGCGCGGAGCACACCCCGGCGCTCCACAGCACGATCCTCCCCCGCCGCGTCAGCCTGGGCGGCCTGTCCGAGGCAGCGCGCCGCCTTCCCTTACCACTCACCGGGGCCACTCCTCCGCTCAGCCAGATCGCCCCGTTCCTCGCGCCCGGGCACCCGCCGCCTGTTCCGCCGGGCAGCCGAACTCTACAGTCATGTAGAACTCCGGGGAATGCCCGGCCACTCGGCATACGAGGTGCTACCGCGCCCTGACATCCTGGTCGAGCAGGTATGCCGGTCGGGAAGGAAGGCTCAGGATGAGAAGTGCGGAGGAAGCAGGGGCGTCTGCCGAGGCGTCCGTGCGGGAGAACACGGCCTCGAACCGGCCGGCCAAGGTCAGCGGCTTCTTCGCGTTGGCGTCGGTCGCGTTCCTCGGCAACTTCGCCACCGGCATCGCCTGGCTCAATCCCGCCATCTTCGTGGGCCTGGCCGCCGTGTGCGCACTGCTCGCCATCCCCGTCGGCCACGTAGGGCGCCTCCGGGGACGCCGCCTGGGCGGGAGCGGCCGCGGAGTCGCCCTCGCCGGCATCGTGACCGGCTGGCTGGTGCTGCTCGTCTGCGCGCTCGCCGTCCTGGCCTTCGCCGGAATCGTCGCCGGTCTCGCGGTGGTCACGGACCGAGCCTGACCTTCGGCCTCGCCGTCACAGCGGGGTCACGGCGTGCAGGATGAAGAACATGGTCACGGCCGAATTCGCCGACGAGATCGCCGACACGGCGGTGCCCGCCGCCGCGGCCCACACAGCCCAGCCCACCGAGGTGAACACCGACGACCAGTTGCGCGGTGCCGGAGCGGGTCCGGTCAGGATCGCCACCCTGCGCGGCACCGGGCCGGGCCCTGCCACGCCTGCCGGCGTCGCCACCGGCACTCCCCGTGACACCAGCGCCGCCTTGCCGATCGCATGCGCCACGACCCGTCGGCTTCCCACCGTCCGGGCCGCTTCCTCGTCGGCCCACCGTTCCGCCGTACAGGTCACGGTGGTACGCAGCGGGCTCAGGAACGGGTTGGCGCGTGAGGCGAGTTGCACAGCCAGCGGGAACCGATGATGGCGGCCCGCGAGATGGGCCCGCTCATGGGCGAACAGCGCCCTGCGCTCCACCGGCCCCAGACGGCGCAGCACGGCCGTGGTCACCACGACATCCGCGGACCGCGACCCGCCCGATTCCCGCAGCGCCGACAGCACCAGTGCCTCCAGCTCGCCCTGTCCCCGCCGTCTGGGACGTCGGCCGTCCGCCATGTCCTGCCTCCTTTGCACCCACTCGCCCGTTTCCCGGGCGGACACCGTACAGACGCCCGCGGCTCCCCCTCACGCACGGACGAGCCCTCCTGCCCACCACCACACCCTCTACACACCTGTAGAAGGTAGGGTGCCCGGGTCCGTCCCTCACGAACAGAGCAATGGAAAGGAGCGCCGGAGAGATGAGCGTCATCGCCTGGCTGGTCCTGGGTCTCCTCGCCGGGGCCATCGCCAAGTTGATCCTTCCCGGACGGGACCCGGGCGGCTGCATCGGCACGACGGTGATCGGCGTCGCCGGCGCCTTTTTCGGCGGCTGGCTGTCGGCCGAGTTCCTCGACCGGCCCGTCCAGCGGGAGTTCTTCGACGCGGCCACGTGGGGGTCCGCCATCGCGGGCGCCCTCGTTCTCCTGATCGGCTACCGCCTGCTGTTCGGCAATTCCCGGCGCTGACAGGCAACCCCTCAAGGTGTCTTCTCGTCCTCAATAGGCGTGGTTTCGCGCCGTGGACCACGCCCCGCACTCGCCGAGAAGGAGCACGCAGTGGGAGTTTCCCTGGCCAAGGGTGGCAACGTCTCGCTCAGCAAGGAGGCGCCGGGCCTGACCGCCGTCCTGGTCGGCCTCGGCTGGGACGTGCGCACCACGACCGGCACCGACTACGACCTCGACGCCTCCGCGCTGCTCCTGGACGCCTCGGGCAGGGTGCCCTCGGACGGACACTTCGTCTTCTACAACAATCTCACCAGCCCGGACGGCTCGGTCGAGCACACCGGCGACAACCTCACCGGCGAGGGCGAGGGCGACGACGAGACCGTCAAGGTGAACCTCGCCGCCGTCCCCGCCGACATCGACCGGATCGTCTTCCCGGTCTCCATCCACGACGCGGCCAACCGCGGCCAGAGCTTCGGCCAGGTCCGCAACGCCTTCATCCGGGTCGTCAACCAGGCGGGCAACCAGGAACTCGCCCGCTACGACCTCTCCGAGGACGCCTCCACCGAGACCGCGATGGTCTTCGGCGAGCTCTACCGCCACGGCGCCGAGTGGAAGTTCCGCGCCGTCGGCCAGGGCTACGCCTCCGGCCTGGCCGGCATCGCCGCCGACTTCGGCGTCAACGTCTGACATCGGACCCCGCCCCGGTCCCGCTCGCCCGGCGCAGGACCGGGGCTCTCCCCTGCCCTGTCCGCTCAGCTCACCGATCGTCGTCTTTCAGTGCCTTCTTCTCGCTCTTGAGGATGCGCGCCGCCTTCCCGGCCGAACGCATCAGCTCCGGGCCCTTCTTGATCCCGAGAACCACGATCACGACGAGAAGCACCAAGGCCAGTTCACTGAGACCGAACACCTGGCCTGCTCCCTTCCAGGACGGGCGCAGCCCGGAGACGGACGCGTCACCGACCGCACTTCGCCAACTACAGTGCTGTAGAAGTCTCTTGCGTACGCGATCACTCGGCAAGAACGCCTTCCGGCCGCGCCGGCCGGTATCGCCGCTTTCGGCTGCCCTCTCCTCCCGGCACCCCCTCCCACGCTGACTCACGTCCGCGAGGGACCGCCGGCGCGTCGAAGGGGCATGCGTAAGCGCGGGTCAAAACCACGAAGGGGCAGACATGGAGCTCTCCGGCATCATCAGCGCCGTCGTGATCGGCATCGTCATCGGTGTCCTGCCCGTCGCGCGGCGGGGCGGGCGGCTCAGCCGACCGGCGCCGCTGCGGGCGGCGAGTAGGCGATCAGGGTCGTTGATGCTGAGGCCATCTTCCCCATAGCGTCCTGCACGCCCTGCCCGAACGCGGTAGGCGTGATGAGGATGCCGAAGACCGGGACGGCCGGCACCGTCAGCTTCTCGTCCGGGGTCGGATCACCGGCCGGTCCGCCCTTCGCCCTCAGTTCACATCACTTACCAGCGAGGCCGCTCGCGCCATGTGCAACCAGCGGTTCGCGGCCCGTCGGCCGGGCGGGTCAGATTCCCATGGAGGCCATTTCGATGGGTGAGCGGTAGTTTGCCGCGGCGGTGACCACGCAGGCGCGGTACGTCCGGTCACTCTTCACGGCCAGGAAGTAGTCGCGAAGGTTCTTCCAGTAGTTGACCAGATAGCCGAGTCCGGGCACGAAACCGGCCGGGCGCGGCACGAGGGCGAAAGCCTCGCTGCACTTGAGGATCTCGCCGGTGGCCGTTGACAGTACGTTGGCCACCTCGGCGTTCATGTTCCATCCGGCCGCCAGCTCGGGTGTCCAGATGGCACCGGCGATGGCCCGCAGCTGCTCCTGCTCCTCGGACGTGGGGTCGCTCATCGCTGTCGCCTGCGCGGTCACCGGTGCGCCGGTCGCCGCACCGCCGGCGGCTGCCGTGGCCGGTCCCACCACGGCCGTTGCGACCAGGATTGCCGTGAGCGCGACGGCGATCCTGGCGGCTTCGCGTCTTCTGTCACTGCTGCCTGTGGTCATCGCGTGTCCCTCCCGTGAAGGCTTTCGATGCCCGAAGGTGGCATGGCGCCGACCAGGCGGTCAACGGCGCCAATCACGCCACACATCCTCACGATCCGGTCGGCGGCAGATGTCGCAATCCACACCGAACCAAGAAGGCCCGCGCAAGGAGTGGGACGGCGACGGTCCGGAACAGCACAGGTCAGGGCGCCCAGGGGCAGGGACAGGCCGTCGACGCCCACGTGGTGACCGGCCCCGGCGCTGGGGATCCAGTGCGCCCGCTGCTCGTACTGCAATCCCGCCCTGGGTGTCGTAGCCGGCCCAGGTGGCGGCCAGTTCCCGCGAGGCGATGGTCTGCAGGCGTACGACAATCATCGCGGCCATCACCACCGGGTCGACCGCCGCCTGCGGCATGGAACCATGCGCCCCTCGCCCGTGCACGGTGATGCGCAAGCTGTCCGCAGCCGACAGGAACGATCCGGGGCGGGTCCCGAGACAGCCGGCCGGATAGGGCAGGACGTGTTGGGCAAACACCACGTCGGGCCTGGGCGCCCTGGATGTCAGGCCGTCGTCGATCATGGCGTCGGCACCATCGCCGTTCTCCTCCGAGGGCTGGAAGAGCGCCACGAAGGTGCCCCGCCAGGCGTCCTTGGCCTGGGCCATCAGCCGTGCACAGCCGATCAGGCACGTCACGTGCACATCGTGCCCGCAGGCGTGCATGACCGGCTGCTCGGCGCCGTCCGGATCGGTCGCGGTCACGGTAGAGGCGTAGGGCAGGCCGGTCTGTTCCCGTACTGGGAGGGCGTCCATGTCGGCACGGGCCATGACGACCGGACCGTCGCCATTGGCCAGGACCCCGATCACACCGGTACCGCCCACACCGTCGGTCACGTCGTAACCGCAGGATCGCAGAGCGTCCGACGCCTTCTTCGCGGTGCGCTGCTCCCCAAAGCCGAGCTCGGGATGTTGATGCACGTCCTTATAGAGACCTTCGAGGTCGGAGCGGATGCCGTCGAGGCCGGCCAGCACAGTGTGGGCTCGATTGGTCATGCTGCCTCCTTGCGCGGGTGGGACTACTCTTCCTCCCCGTTTCGGGTGGAGGGATCGATGTGCCGCCGCACCGTCAAGGCCACTTTGGACTGGGGAAGCCGGTCCAGGCCGTCAGGAAGGTTCCAGCCGTGGTGCACGGCGGTGAGCCGGAAGACCAGCGCCAGGGCGACGCCCAGGCCGATGCCGACCGGAGGGACGCCCAGGTACGAACAGGCCACCATGACGCCGGCAACCGCGACGGCGACGGTGGCATACAGGCCGTTGCCACCGAACACAGCCGGCACCCGGCCGAGAATGACGTCACGCAGGGCGCCGCCGCCGACAGCGGTCACAGTGCCCAGAAGGACGGCCGGGAGCCAGCCCAGGCCGACCGCCAACGCCTTATGGGCGCCCGCGACCGCCCAGAACCCGACCACCGCGGCATCGAGCGCGGTGAACAGCCGGTTCCAGGACTGCTCACTGATCTTGATGAGGAAGACGACCACGGAACCGGCGACGGCGGTCGCCAGGTAGGCGTAGTCGGTCAGCGCGACCGGTGTGCCGTGCTGCAGCAGCACATCCCTGATCAGGCCGCCGCCCAGACCCGAAATGATGCCGACCACCAGGAATCCGAACAGGTCCAGGCCGGCCGTACGGGCCACCGCGCCACCCAGCAGTGCACACGAGAGACGCCGGCAAGGTCCAGGTAACGCGTCGCGATATCGATCCCGAAGGAGATCGAAGAAGCCGTCATTGCCGTGGGTGATCCAGCGGCACCTGCCTCAGCCGGTACTCGCGGACAGCAGAAGGCGGGCAATCCGGCTGGGGTCGTCGGACATGGGTGAGTGCCCGCAGCCGCGCAACCGGACATGGCGGGCTGTAGGCAGGAGCCGGACCGCGCGGTTGGCCTGATGCGGGGGTGTCAGGAGGTCTCGGGTACCCCAGGCGACCGTGACCGGGACGCTGGGAGTGAAGCCGGAGAGCCGGTAGGTGCGAGCGGCTCCGCGTGTGGCTTCGAAGCCGGGCGAGCGGGCCAGGTCACGCATGGCACCGTCGGCCGCCTCTGCCGTCATGTGCCACGGACGAGCGACGACTTGCCAGAACGTGAGCGTGCGGCCCAGCGGACTCCTGGTCACCCGTGTGGTGTGGTGGCCGAGGGCCCTGGCCATGGTGCGCGCGATGCGGAGCGAGCCGAGGGCGTAGGCGGCCCCGGGGCCGTTCCACAGGCCGATGGGGGACAGTGCGGCGGCGCTCGTGACTGCGCCGGCCCGGGCGAGTTCGAGTGCGACGGCTCCACCGAGGGAGTTGCCCACCACGGGCGGCCGAGTCAGGCCGGCCGTGGAGAACCACCGAGCGACCTCGGTGGCCAGTGCCTGGACGGTGGGCCTGATGCCCGGCAGCGGTGGGCTGTCACCGAATCCCGGAAGGTCGACGGCCACGACCTCGCGTTCGCGGGCCAGCAGGTCGATGACGGGGGCCCAACCCTCCCTGTCCAGCTGCCGGATCACCACCAGGGGCGCCCCCGTGCCACGGCGACTGCTGGCAAGCTGAATAGCAGGCATATAGGGACCATACGTCTCTATCGCCTCTAAGGTACTGGTCCAGGCGCCCGGGGGTGCCCGGCCGAGGGGCTCGACCGCACAGGACGCCGGTGCGCGAGCATCCCTTCCGGTGGATCTGACACTCCTCCCCGCTGGGGCAAGCCCCGCCAGGCCCGGGACGGCGTGTCCAGGGCGCGGGGCCGGTGGTCGACGGTGAAGTGGCGGAGGTCAGTCGACCAGGTGGGCTGGGTGGGGCCGTCGCTGTCACCGGGCTGGCCGGCGCCCTGCGGACCGCCACCGTGGCCGAGGACGCGGCAGCCGCTTACCGGGTAGTAGCCGGGGCAGTCCGGGCGGCACGGCTACTCCAATGATCATCCGGACCTCTCCCCGGCAAGTCCGCAGACCAGACCCCGCACATCAGAACCACCGCTCGCCCGGCGCGCCCCGATCGAACCGCCCTGGGCCACCCGACCACACCCAGCAAGCAAACTGATTCCGTCCAGGTGAATCCACCAGACGCTGCACGGAAACACCGCTTCTGGGCAGCCGGCGGAGTTCGGGCTCGGCTGGGCGATCCCGGAAGGATCAAGAAGTGCCCGGCTGTGCGCCTGGCGCCCACGGCACCGCGTACGGCGGCGCTGGGACAGTCGAACAGGCGGTCCGTGAAGGTGCTGGTCCGCGCCACCGACTGCGGCTACGGGCAGCGCGGGAAGGCACGCGTCGTCAGCAAGTGGCCTCCGATCGCGTGGGGTGAGCAGCGCGTCCGGTGACTGGTGAGTGCCGCTGGGCCGTTCCCGACGGCCGCGGGCAAGTACCGGCTCGGGCGCCCGGGCGCTACTTCTTGAGCGTCAGGGCTGTGGCCCGGCCCTTCCAGGCGCCATCTACGCCCAGGACGGCCGTCTCCCCTGTGGCGTCTGTGCTCCGCTGGTTCGCCGGCCCATACGGGGCTAGGCTTTGTGAGTGAAAGCCGCAGGCACGGCGCACCTGGCCGATCTGACCTCGTAGCTCCGGACCAGGGCCGAGCGCCCGCCCGTGAACCTTTCCGGGCGGTCCGAGGGCGTCGGCGGTCAGTCTGTTCCCGTGCCCCCTGTGAAATGCGGTGACGCCCAGACCGTGCCGCGCACTTTCCGTGCGGCAGCGGCCATCCACTCCCCGCCATCCCCTTCCGGGAAGCGCGGGAGACGATGGAACGAAAGGGAAATCTCATGCGAGCACAGCGCACGAAGCGTGTCTTCGCGGTGTCGGCCGCCGGGCTCATGATGGCCGGTGGCATCGCCATAGGTACTGCGGGTACCGCCTCGGCGAACGACTCGTCGCACGACAGCCACGGAAGCTACAGCCGCTCCTGCGACGACGGCCACCGCTGGTCGTTCGACAACGACTGCGACTACTTCAACCACCACAGGGGCCACGACAACGGACGCGGTGACTACCGCGACAACGGCCGTGGCGACTACCGCGACAACGGCCGTGGCGACCACGACAACGGGCGCGGCCACGACAACGGGCGCGGCCACGACAACGGCCGTGGCGGCCACGACAACGGGCGCGGCGGCCACGACAACGGGCGCGGCGGCCACGACAACGGGCGCGGCGGCCATGACAACGGTGGACGCGGCGGCCACGACAACGGTGGACGCGGGGGCCGGTGATCGGATGGTGACATAAGCGTGGTGTGCGGCTCCTGACCGAAGGGAGCCGCACATCGCGCGGCCTGAGCCACGAACCTGGGTCGTGCGGATGCGGCGCTGCATTCCTCAGCGCGCCGCCACGAGCAGCTTTGGGTGGTGTCTTAGGTTGGCCAGCACCCGTGGCCACCCGCCTGCAAGCGGGCTGACCCTTTCCGCGCCTGCTCAGATGCCATTGCCGCTGACTGAGAGGGTCTGCTGTTCGGCGAACGGCGCATCAGTCCAGATGGTCGCGAACCGATGGGAGAAGGGCAGTCCGGAGACGTGGTGAGCAGGAAGACCCGGCGTTGCAGCCAGTGCGGAACCCCTCTCCCCTGCGGGTCCAGGAAGAGCCGTCGGTACTGCTCAACGGCGTGCAGGACGAGGGCCTGGCGCACCATGAAGGCCCGACGTAGGGCGGTCGAGGCCGGTGGGGTTGCCCTCGAAGCCACGCTCGAAGGTCGTCGCCACCCCTGGCCCCGGTTCACCTGTCCTGAGTGCAACAGCGCCTGGCAGCCCGCGGACACCGCGATCGGGAGGGCCAAGCGATCAGACAGCCAGTACTGCTCACCCCGGTGCCGGACGCGGGCCTGGCGCCGACGGTCGCGTTCAGGACGCCTCTCCAGCGACGCCTCCTGATGACGCGAACTTCCCTCGCCAGGGTGACGAACAGGCACTGAGTCAGGCACGAGCCGTAACGGAGCCGGGTGAGGTAGTCGGTGCACAACCTCTGACCCGCGGGACAGTGCGTGCACGCGCACACGGCGCAATTCTTCAGGTGCTCGACGGTAGCGCCGTCCTGGCGACCACCGGCCCGCCGTCACCGGCTTCGGCATGGTGACCGCCGCCGGGCTGGGCGCGGCCGACACCGGTAAGCCCTACTAGCCGGCCGGCCCACGGCCCGGCGCGTGCCGGAGCTCGAAGGCTTGCCCGTCGACTTCGCCTGCCAGGCACGGCAGTTCGACGGCGACGCGGTCCTCGGGCGGCGCATCGCCTGACGTCTCGACCGCAGCACGCAGATGGCGTTGGCAGCGACGACCGAGGCACTGCACCGGCCGGCCTCGACCCCGAACAATGGGACGGCGCACGAGTGGGAGTGGTACTCGCGACTGCTCCGGGCGGCATGACGACCTGGGAACGCGAGTAGGGCCGCCTGCGCGAGCACGGCCCCGACGCAGTCTCACCACTGTTGATTCCCATGGCCTCGGTGAACATGACGGCGGGCCATGTCACGGCCGCGTACGAAGCGAAGGGCCCCAACTTCGCCACAGCGACCGCATGCGCCTCCAGCGCGACAGCGTGTGGTGCCGTCCGCGACCTTCTGCGGGCAGACCTGCGACGTGGTCATCGCTGGAGGTACCCGAGGCCCAGCATCACGCCGCTGGTAGCGGCCGCATTCGCCATGGCGTGCCCGGCGTCCGCGGATGCGCCGTACCTGCGGCAGGGCGCTTGTTTGTTGAACTTTCATGCACTTGGTATCGTCGTAGCCCATAGCTTGAAGTTTCAATTTCCTGTCCAGGAAGGTCCATCTCCCCATGACCGTCACCACCCGCCCTGCCGATACCACTGCCCTTGGTGGCCCTGAGGTCTCGTCTCCCCACGCCTACGACGTAGGTCTGCTGGTCCTGCGCCTGGCGCTGGGCCTGACCATCGCTGCCCACGGCGCACAGAAGCTCTTCGGTTGGTTCGGCGGAGGCGGCCTCGAGGGCACCGGCCAGTTCTTCACCATGAGCGGATATCCGTCAGGCAAGGCGATGGCGGTGGTCGCGGGCCTTACCGAGACCCTTGGAGGGCTCGGTCTGCTCTTCGGCCTCCTCACGCCGCTCGCGGGTGCCGCCGTTCTCGGCACCATGATCAACGCGCTGGCGGTCAAGTGGGGCGGCGGGTTCTTCGCACCCGAGGGGGTCGAGTACGAGGTCCTGCTGGCGGCCGGTGCGGCGGGACTGGCTCTCACCGGACCCGGCAGGCTCGCCGTCGACCGGTACCTCCCCGGGCTGAAGGAGCATCGGCTGGTGTACGGCGTCATCGCCGTGGTGCTTGCCGCGGCGCTCGCCGGCCTGGTTCTCCTCATCCGCAACTGACCACTGTCGCGAGGGGCGGAGGAGGGGGCGGCTCCGGCCAACTGACCGCCGGCGCAAGAACGGCCCGGCCAGAGCATCCGCGAGACAGCCCACCGACATCACTTCCACGAACGAGGCACCCTGCTGCTTGGCGATCTCGCAGGCCGACGCGCGGGCGCCTGGGCCCCGAGCGCGGGCTGACCGTCGGCGAGAAGCTACCGGAGGGTTACGACTACGAACCCGGCCGGGAAGGCCCCGCCCGGCAGCGGCTGCTCAACTGCCTCTTCCATCCGCTGGCCGCGAAGGCCCCCGACCTGGTGTGTGGCATGAACCAAGCCTTCCTCAGCGGCTACCTCACCGGCCTCGAGGCCACCGGAGTCCAGGCCGTCCTGGCCCCGAGGCCGGCGAATGCCAAAGATGATGGTCCGGGCAGCTCCGGTGCAGTCGCCCCGGCCCGCAGCTGTGGGGGCCGCCTCCCTGCGGGCCTCGGGACCTTCCGCCGGTCCCCCGGTGGCGGCGGCCACAGTCTGGCCTGAGAGACGCCGTCTCACTGAGCGAGATGGATGGCCCTTGAGCACGAAGCTGGCCTCCGCGCGCTTCGTCGGCTCGTGTTGACCGGCAGGAACGGCCGCAGCCGCTCCCACTCGGCATCGGGGAAGTCACTCCGCATGGTGCCTGACATGCGAACGACCAGTCAGACAGTCGTGTGATCGGGCGGGCGAGTCTCAGCCGGTGAAGGCTTCGATGAGGGTCCACACGGCCAGTGCGGCCATGCACAGGCCGCCGAAGCGCTGGACGGTCTTCAGGGGGACGCGCTTGGCGATGAAACGGCCCGCGAGCAGGGCGAGGGCGGAGACGGACATGAGTGCGGCGGCCGAGCCGATGGCGGTGGGCAGCCAGCCGTTGGTGGCGGCGAGGTTGGCGGTGGTGATCTGGGTGAGGTCGCCCCACTCGCTGATGAACACGGCCATGAAGGCGGTCGTGTAGACGGGCCAGAAGCCCGTTACGGTCTTCGCTCCGTCCTCGTCGTCATCGTCGCCGCCACTGCGCAGCAGGACGATGGCGCCGAAGGCGAACAAGGCGGCGGAGACGAGCTTGACCGCCATGTCGGGGAGCAGGCTGAGGAGGCTGCCTGCGCCGACGGCGATGGCGACATGGACGATGAACGCGGTCGAGGTGCCGAACCACACGTACAGGGGGCGCATGCGGGTGCCCATGGCCAGGGAAGCGAACATCGTCTTGTCGGGGAGTTCGGCAAGGAAGATCAGCCCGAAGGCAGTGAGGATCGCGACGGGATCGAAAGTCATCCTGGTGCTCTCTGCTGGGCCGGGCCACCGGTTCGCGCAGCACCTCGTGCGGGCGGCGAGAACCAGTTCGGCCCGGCACAACGGATCGGCCCGCACGGGTGCGCGGGCACGGTGGTCATGCATGGCCGAAGGTCTCGTCCGCCGCGGCAGTGCTGCCGGGGCCCGATGGCCGGGACGGACAAGCCGTCCAGTATGTCGACCAGCGGTATTGCGGGACTACTCCCCTTCGCTGCGACCATTCTAAACAGACGGCAAAGGCGGGCCAAGAGCGAGGGGTCATGATGCGGCTCCGGGACGGCCCGGTGGGGGCAGATGGTGGTCTTCCGCGCGGTGCCGCATGCCGCTGGCGGTCACCGACAGCGAGCGGTGCAGGTCCAGATCCAGCAGCGGTGGTGTCCCCGCTCGGCGTCGCCGCGGCACAGGACGAGGGCGGTCTGCGCACTGTCCCAGACGCTGACATCCACCGTGTGTGGCTCGCCGTAAGGCTGAGCAGGGCGCGGCCGGGTGCGGGCCGGCCGGAGTTGGTGAGC
This sequence comes from Streptomyces flaveolus, assembly GCF_044765825.1. Taxonomy (NCBI): domain Bacteria; kingdom Bacillati; phylum Actinomycetota; class Actinomycetes; order Kitasatosporales; family Streptomycetaceae; genus Streptomyces; species Streptomyces flaveolus. The sequence continues at coordinate 295,061 of NZ_JBIWKU010000009.1, forward strand.
AGTCCGCTGAGGACCAGCTCGACCGTCCACTGGTCCCGGCCTGCCTCAAGGCGTTCTGTGCCGCCTTGACGAAACGGCGTGCGACGGCGCCACGAAGCGACCCCGGACGTGGGCGACTCGGCTCGCACCACCGGCCTCACTCTTGACAATAGGCAGGTGAACACCTGCATAATGGGAAGCGTGAGCCTGGAAGCAACAGCGATGGACTCGGTGTTCAAGGCGCTGGCCGATCCCACCCGGCGGCTCCTGCTCGACCGGCTGCGCGAGCACAACGGGCAGACCCTGCGCGAACTGTGCGAGCGCCTTGACATGGCACGCCAGTCGGCGACGCAGCACCTGGACATCCTCGTGCGGGCCAACCTCGTCACCGTGGTGCGGCGTGGCCGGGAGCGGCTGCACTACCTCAACCCGGCCCCGATCCACGAGATCGAGGAGCGCTGGATCTCCGGTTTCGACAAGCCCCGCCTGCAAGCGATCAGCGCCATCAAGCACCATGCAGAGGAGTACGCCATGACCAACGCACCCACTCCGGTGCCGGACTACGTCTACGTCACCTACATCCGCGCCAGTGCGGAGCAGGTGTGGCAAGCCCTGACCGACGCCGACCTGACGGCGCGCTACTGGGGACACGCCAACGTCTCCGACTGGCAGCCGGGCTCGGCCTGGGAGCACCAGCGAGCCGACGGCTCAGGCAAGATCGACGTGGTGGGCCAAGTCCTGGAGGCCGAGCCCCCGACCCGGCTGGTCATCACCTTCGACGACGCCCCCGATGCCGAATCGGCGAGAGAGCCGTCGGTCGTCACCTTCCTCGTCGAACCGCATCAGGACATCGTTCGCCTCACCGTGACCCATGAGAACCTCCCCAACCAGGAGATGCTGGGCGGCATCTCGGCCGGCTGGCCGGCCGTACTGGCGAACCTCAAGTCGATGCTGGAAACCGGTGAGGTCCTGCCGCAGGCCCCGTGGGAGATGACCCGCGCCCACACCTGAGCCACACCTCTCCCCTCTTTGTGTTCCTTCCGCACGACGCCCGCACAGAGAGGTGCAAGACATGCTGGACACCGCCCCCCCCTTCGGAACGCCTACCACGCGCTGCTCGACGCCGCCACCGCGGCCCACGCCGAAGACCCCGGCCCCACCCCGCCGGACGGCGAGTGGAACGCCGACCAGATCCTTGCGCACGTCTCTCTCGTCAGCGCCCTCAGCGACGCCGAGCTGAGCACGCTGGTGCCCGTCCGGCTCTTGTCACACGACACTCTCCTGGCCGATCGGCCCATGCCGCTGCGCGACATCGTCACCGGACTGGCGGAGGCAGAACTGCCCGGCCACACGAAACAGCTCCTCGCCCTCTTGTCCGACCAGGCTGTGGCCGAAGCCATGCGGTGACGACGTCATAGCGACATTGACGTCAACTTCCGACCATCAGCCGTCTCACAGCGGCTCCCAGCGCTCGGCGGCCTTCGCCCGCGTATGCCTGTAAGGGGGCGTACGCGGTGCCCGACTGGGTGGTCAGCGACGTCGCCGTGGGAACGGCCGGCCGCCGACGCCTCCGCGATGGTGAAGATGCCGTTACCGGTCGGTTGTCTCAGGGACCATGCGCGCGACACCCCACCGCAGATGGGGGTGACTTTGAGTCGAGGTCCCAGCAGGCGGAGGGTCGCCCAGCACCGCCGTTTCCCGCACCTCCTGGCGCCCGCAGCAGCCCCGCCCGCAGCCGCATGATCAACGGCTTTGCCGGGGTCCGTTAGGCCGAACGGTCGGGCCGGTGCGTGTCTTCGCGGGTCATGGGGCACCTATGTTCCGTCCTGCTTCGGAAGCTCTGCACCGCTCGTCAGATCCTCAGAGGGAGCCACGCATGGAACCAGTCGCCGAAACGCGTATCTGTCCGTTCGACTTTGCAGAGGCTCTCGAGTTCGACCCCATGCTCCATCACTTGATGACCGAAGAGCCCGTCTCCCGTATCCGGCTGCCCCATGGTGAGGGGGAAGCCTGGCTCGTCACCGGCTACGACGACGTGCGCACGGTGACTACGGACCGACGGTTCAGCCGCCGCGCCATCGTCGGCCGGAACTTTCCGCGCATGACTCCTGAGCCCATCGTTCAGGACGAGGCCATCAACGTGATGGACCCGCCGGCCAGCAGCCGCCTGCGCAGCCTGATCTCCAAGGGTTTCGCACCTCGTCACATGGAGCGCATGCGGGCACGTACCCAGCACGTCGTGAACGAACTGCTCGACCGGATGGAGGAGCACGGTTCTCCCGCAGACCTCACCGAGCACTTGGCCGACCCTCTGCCCCTTGCCACCATCTGCGAGGTCCTCGACATCCCCGAGGAGGACCGGGCCCAACTGCGTGCCCACGCACGGACCATGATGGACACCGGCATCGACAACCGGGACAACGCCGTACGGGCCAAAGCCGATCTCCGCTCCTACTTCCAGGTATTGACCCGCAGCCGGCGCGAGAACCCCGGTGACGACCTGATCAGCGCGCTGGCCACGGCACGCGACGGCGATGAGCTCCTCGACGACCAGGAACTGGCGGTCATGGCCATGGTCCTGCTCATCACCGGACAGGACACCACCACCTACGAGATCGGGAACATCGCCTACACCCTGCTCACTCGTCCCCGAGAGCTCGCCATGCTGCGTGCCGATCCTGAGATGCTTCCGCAGGCCCTAGAGGAATTGTTGCGCTTCATCCCTTTCCGTAAAGGCGTCGGCATTCCCCGCGTCGCCACGGAAGACGTGACGTTGAGCGGGGTGAAGATCAAGGCAGGCGACATCGTGCACGTCTCCTATCTGACGGCCAACCGTGACCCACGGAAATTCGACCGGCCTGACGAGCTGGATCTGCAACGCCCCGGTCCGTCTCACATGACCTTCGGCTGGGGTGGACATCACTGTCTCGGTGCTCCGCTTGCCACCACCGAGCTCCAAGTGGCGATCGGAAGTCTTCTGAAGCGCTTCCCCGACCTGAAGCTGGCGAAGCCCGCCGAAGAAGTGCGCTGGAACAAAACGTCGATCTGGCGCTATCCCCTCGCACTGCCCGTCACCTGGTGACCGCCGCGGCCCCGGCGCGCGCATGGAGTCCCTGCGTCCGAGGCGCTCTCACCACCGGGTAACACGGGCTGTGCCTGGGCCGTCCCGTCGGGCGCTCCGCTCGACATGCGGCCTTCACCCTCCCGACGTAATTTGGACCAGACGGCTGACCAAGCCGTGGCGGATCATCTTCCGTCCGAACGGGGAGAACTCAGTCTTCGACGGTCCATCCCGACCGCGTCCGTGCCTGGGATGTCGAATCCGGCGTCGGAGCCCACAGGCGATCTGTGTCGCACGTTTCCGTGTGACGGATCCCTGTGGGCTGCGGCCGGGAAACGACCTGCCCGTATCCGGTCACGGTCCGGCCGTGTGGACCACGTCCACTGGGAGGCGTTCCATGGCGGTTCTCTGCAAGCCGGCGATCGAAGTGCCCGAGTACGTCATCACCAACGAAGAGACACTCGAGCTGGCGCAGCGGCTGCACGGCGACCATCCACAGCTCGAACTGGCCCTCAGGCTCATCCAGAACACCGGCGTACAGAAGCGACATCTGATACAGCCCATCGAGAAGGTGCTGCAGCACCCGGGAGTCGACGCCCGCAGTGCCACCTACGAGGCGCACACCAAGGCCCGCGTGCCGGCCGTGGTGCGGCGGGCTCTCGACCAGGCGGAACTGGAGCCCCAGCAGATCGACATGATCATCTACGTGTCCTGCACCGGCTTCATGATGCCCCCGCCCACCGCATGGCTCATCGAGACGATGGGCTTCCGGCCGGAGACCCGGCAGCTGCCCATCGCCCAGCTCGGCTGTGCGGCGGGCGGCGCAGCCGTCAACCGGGCACACGACTTCTGCACGGCGTACCCCGAGGCCAACGCGCTCGTCGTCGCCTGCGAGTTCTGCTCGCTGTGCTATCAGCCCACCGATCTCGGCGTGGGATCCCTGCTGTCCAACGGCCTGTTCGGCGACGGGATCGCCGCGGCCGTGGTCCGGGGCAACGGTGGCACCGGAATGCGCCTGGAACACAACGGCTCGTACATCATCCCTGGCACCGAGGAGTGGATCTCCTACGCGGTCCGCTCCACGGGCTTCCACTTCCAGCTCGACAAGCGCGTGCCCGGGACCATGGAACCCCTCGCCCCGGTCCTGCAGGCCGTCGCGGAGGAGCACCAGTGGAACGCCAGCAAGATGGACTTCTACATCATCCACGCAGGCGGTCCGCGCATCCTGGACGACCTCAGCCTCTTCCTCGACGTGCCGCCCGAGGCGTTCCGCTTCAGCCGCGCGACCCTCACCGAGTACGGCAACATTGCCAGCGCGGTGGTACTCGACGCCCTGGGCCGTATGTTCGACGAAGCATCAGCCCTCGAGGGTCACCGCGGGCTGATGGCCGGCTTCGGGCCCGGCATCACCGCCGAGATCGCACTGGGTACCTGGGTCTCGGAGTCCGAATGCTGACGCCTGTCAGCTGAGCTTCACAGCTCCGAAGTACGGGAGGGCCCGGACGGCGTCCGGGCCCTCCGGGGCAGTTCTGACGGCTGCGTCGAGTTGGTGGCCAGCACCGCCTTGTGACCTGGCTGGACCGGTGCGCGGGCCTGCCGCAACTGGTGGCGCGTTGGTACGTCTTCATGGGCCGCTCAGTGGGAGCCGGGGGTCTGGGGGCGCGCCTCTGGCGGCTCGGCAGGGGTGCGCCGCTGGAAGGTCGCGTACAGCAGCCAGAGGGAGGGCACCAGGAGGACCGCTCCTACCGCCAGTGCGATCAGACAGGCGGAGAGGACCGCTCCGTCGGAGGCGGCCTGGGCGACCGTCGTACCGCCCACCAGCATGGCCGGGTACTGCGCCGCGCCCCACGCCCACAGGATCGCGGCGACGGCCAGTGCCGCGGTGGGGCGTGCCAGTACGTAGCGTCTCCTGTGGAGCAGGGCAAGCCCGCTGAGACCGGCCACGGCGCTGAGGACGACCAGGGGCAGGCCGCGGTGGGTCAGTCCGTGGAAGAGGTCCGGCGCGTCGGCGTTCAGGACGGCGATGCCGACGCACGCCACGGCACCGCACGCCAGGCCGCTGATGATGCCGCGGCGGGCGAAGTCGGCGGCGAGGGCGGACCGGCCCTCGCGGGCGGCGTCGGCGCACAGATACACCGCGGCGAGGTGGGCGCAGGTGAGCACGGCCAGGACGCCGCCGAGGCTCGACGTGGGGTTGAGCCAGCTGGTGAGGACGTCTCCCTCGGCGAGGCCGGGCGGGACCCGTCCGGAGGCGACGCCGCCGGCCACGGTGCCGAGGAAGAACGGTGTGATCAGCGAGGAAAGGGCGAAACAGGCGCCGAACAGACGCTGCTGCCACAGTTCCGTGCTGGCCTTGCGGAAGGCGAAGGCGGCTCCACGGGCGATGATGCCCAAGGCCGCGAAGGTCAGCGGCAGGTAGAGCGTGGACATCACGGCGGCGAAGACCGGTGAGAAGGCCGACCACAGCAGCACGACCACGAAGATCAGCCAGACGTGGTTGGCCTCCCACACCGGACCGATGCTGTGCTCGACGAGTTGGCGCTGGGCTCGTCCTCGTCGGGTTCCGCCGGCGAGGAGGTCCCACACGCCTGCGCCGAAGTCGGCACCGCCGAAGACGGCGTAGCAGGTGAGACCCACCCACATGACAGCGAGTGCCGTGTCTGCGAGCACGGTGACCTCCAGTGGTGGCCGGGAAATCGGGGCGCGGATGGGTTCATGCCGGACCGCAGCAGCGGATGACGGGAGCTCTCACGGTCACACGACGGGGTAGCGTTCGACGTCCTCTTCCTGCGGCGCGAGCGGCACGGCCGTACGCGTTGCCAGACGGCGCAGGACGTACACGGTGGCGACGGTCATGGCGGCGTAGACGATCAGCACCAGCCACAGGCCGGTCATCAGCCCGGGAGCCGGGTTGACGGCGTCCCGCACGCTCATGATCCCCCAGACGACCCACGGCTGGCGTCCGAGTTCGGTGACGCACCAGCCACTCTCCAACGCGATCACCGAGGCCGGACCGGCGAGCGCGGCCAGCCCGAGGAACGGTCGCGATCCACGCTGGTCGAGCAGTTCACCGTGCCCGCGTCGGCGACGCCACCACGAGAACAGCAGCCAGGCCCCCAGGAGCAACAGGAAGAATCCGACGGCCACCATCAGGTCGAACGCCCAGTGCACCGCTGTCACCGCGGGCCACTGACTGCGCGGAACCTTGTCCAGGCCCTGGACGACGGTGCTGGGGTGGTATCCGACAAGCAGGGAGAGTCCGTTCGGGATCTCCAGTCCGTAGCGCAGGGCGTCGTCGCGGGCGACGCCCCCGAGGGTCAGGGGCACGTGGGACCCGGTGGTGTACACGCCTTCCATGGCGGCCAGCTTCGCAGGCTGGTACTCGGCCAGGAACCGTGCGGCCCAGTCGCCGACGACGATCTGGAAAGGGGTCACCACCGCTCCCAGTGTGAACGGGATGAAGAAGCCGGCCTTGTGATAGGCGTCCCGACGGCCCCGCAGCATGGCGACCGCATAGACCGCGGCGGTCAGGAACGACGCCACCATGAACGCCGCCAGGATCATGTGCACGGTCTGCGGCGGGCTCGCGGGGTTGAACATGGCCGCCCAGGGGTCCACGTCGACGACTTCCCCGTCCCGCAGCGTGAATCCGCGGGGCTGGTTCATCCATGCGTTGGCACAGACGACGAAGAACGCCGATGCCACGCCCGCCACCACGATCGGCAAGCCGATGAGCAGGTGCCGCTTGGGCGGCATCCGGTCCCAGGCGTAGAGGTAGATGCCCAGAAAGATCGCCTCGATGAAGAACGCGATGCCCTCCAGCGCGAAGGGCAAACCGATGACCTGCCCGTACCTGCCCATCAGGCCCGGCCACAGCAGCCCCATCTCGAAGCTGAGGATGGTGCCGGAAACAGCGCCCACCGCGAACAGGACCCCCATTCCACGGGCCCATCGGCGTGCCAGCAGGCGGTGTGCCGGATCGCCTGTGCGGATTCCGTACCACTCGGCGATGAGTGTGAGGGCGGGCAACCCCACGCCGAGGCAGGCCACGATGATGTGCCAGGCCAGTGAGAAGCCCATCTGTGCCCGGGCCGCGGCCAGATCGCCGTCCGTCACCCCGTCCGCAGCCATCGCGGCGAACGACCGGACGCCGGAGGCGAGACGATCGAGCACGGGCACGAGTACTCCCCGGAACGGTAGCGAGCAAGGTGTTTTTGACTGACTTTCCGGAGATGACCGTATCGCCCGACAGAGAGGGAGGACCGGCATCGCCACGCTCGGCGGGCCCCTCGGATGCGGCTGACGCGACCCACGCCTGGGCACCGGCGCCCGACGGAGTCCCTGACGTCCACGCGTCGGTGACCCGGCTTTGGTCATCCGTCAGTTCCTTCCGGACGCCTCGACGCACCCGAACCGCAGATACCGTGATACGGAAAGTTATTATCGTGTCACGGAAGAACCGGCTGAGGGGGCGGGACGTGCGACGGTCGGTGCGGGCCCGATGGTGGTGGTGTCCGGCACACGTGCCGGGTTTCTGCGCGCAGGTGCTGCGCGGCCTGGGCCAAGTGGTGTTCCAGGTGAATCCATGGACGGGGGCCGTCTTCGCTGTGGCCCTGTGCATGGCCGACTGGCGGTACGCCGCGTACGCGGTGGGGGGCGCAGTCCTGGGCACCTGGACCGCCCGCCGGCTCGGCGTGCCACGCGACCGGCAGGAGGCAGGACTTGAGGGCTTCAACCCCGCGTTGCTCGCCCTCTGCCTCGCCGTTTTCCTCGGCCGCGACAGGCCGGCCACGGCACTGCTCGCCGCCGCGGGGTGCATCGTCGTCACCGTCGCCACGGCGGCGACGGTGCGTCTGCTGAGCGTCTGGAAGCTGCCGCCGCTGACCCTGCCGTACTGCCTCCTGGCGGTTGCGGTGACCGTCGCCGCGCCCGCCTTCCGACGGATCTGGCCGTACGGCGACGGCCTCGCCGCGCTGCCCGGCGCGGTTTCCGGGCCGATCGCCCTGCACCCGGACGACCTGCCCCGGGCGTTCCTCCACACCATGTCCCAGCTCTTCTTCCTGGAGCGGTGGGACGTGGGCGCGCTGTTGCTCGCGGGCGTCTTCCTGGCGAGCCGGACGGCCGGGCTGATCGCCTGCGCCGGCAGCGTGACGGGCATCGTGACCGCCTGGGCGCTCGGGGCACCGGCCGAGCGGATCGCCGACGGCACCCTGGGCTGCAACGCGGTGCTGGTCGCACTGGCGCTGTGCGGCGTGTTCCTGCCGGCGGCGCCGGCCACGCTGCTGTACGCCCTGCTCGGCGCGGCGACCGCGACGGCTCTGACCCCGGCCGTCGCTGCGCTGCTCGCCCCGTCCGGCGGGCACGCCTTCACCTGGCCGTTCGTGCTGACGACGCTCGGTTTCCTGGCCGCCGCCCGCTCCTTCCCGCGGCTGACCGCCCCGCACCGTGCCCAGGGCCCCGGCCCGGCCGTGGGTCTCCGTCGTCGCACCGGTCGTCGTCCGTGCCGGGGATCGTCCGTGCAGGCCGGACGTCGATCGACTGGACCCAGGCGCGGGACGGGAGCACTACGGGGTCGGACGCGTGCACGGTGAGTACGTGAACGCACCACCTGACCGGGGTCGGTGGCGGCGGGAGGCCCCCGCTCCGGCACAAGGGGCGCGTGCTGCCGGCTGCTGACGAGGCCCTGTCATCGGCGCCGGCCGTGCGGCTCAACCGGACCGACAAGGACCGGGAACGCCGCCAAGGCCGGCCGCCTGAGCCTGCGCCAGGCAGCTCCGTGGGCACGCAGGCCGCCCTCACCGGGCAGCCCGGCTCCCCGACGGCCGATGGGACGGACGCCGTTGTGCTGCGAAGCGCCGGTGGCTACCCGTGTGGCGCGACGAAATCACGCAGCCGAACGGGGCGGCAGGGCTTCTTCGTTGGATGAGGCCGGATCGGCGTGCGGTGCCGGACCCCCGCGAGCTCCACACAGGAGGCCCTCAGTCGCCGAAGCCGCCGCGCAGCAGGCGGCGGGCCACCTCGGTGCGGGCCGCGGCGAGTTCCGTGGCGATCAGCTCGGTCCGGTGCGCCTGCGGCATTACCGCAGGTGTTTCCGGCCGGCCGGCGAGCAGGCAGGCGCGGCGCAGGTGGGTCGGCGGGTGGGTGGTGTCGACCTGGTGTCCGCGACGGGCTCCGGCGCGCCGCTGTCGTTCGTACTCGTGCTCCGGGATGGACGTCGCGTACGTGGTGAGCATTTCCCACAGCTCGTCGGCCCGGTCCGTCGCCTTCCGGGTGGAGCGGGGTCCGCCGAGGGCTGCACGGTTGACCTCGGTGCGCAGCCGGACGCCGAGCGAGTCGGCGATGAGCAAGCGGTCCATGAGGCCGACCGCCGCCTGCGTGGAGGCGGCGCGGGCGGCCAGCCGGTCGGCGAGATACTCGGCCCGCATTCCGGCCCGTGACGTCAGCCGGACGATCAGCACCAGCAGCCCCCCGATCAGCAGGCGGGGCAGCACGTAGAGGGCGTTGACGATCACCTCGAGCCCGGTCGGGTGCGGAAGCGGCTGGAGGATGTGGTGCCACACGGACAGGGTCCGCACCGCCGTGCCCACCACCAGGCCGTTGCGTGTGTCCCCGTTGGCGTAGTGGGCCAACTCGTGGCCGAGCAGCGCGATCCGCTCCTCGGGCGTGAGAACCTCCCACAGGGGCATGCCCAGCACCAGCAGCCGCCGGTCGCGCACACCGTACGTCGTGACGGCGGCGTTGATGCTCCCGTCCACGACGATCGCGTCCACGCCCCGCGTGCCGACCGCCCGCGCCACCTCGTCCACCAGGGCGAACAGTTCCGGCGCGTCGGCCCGCAGCAGAACGGGCCCGTCGTCGGGCAGGCGGCCGAACCGCGGGGCGCACAGCCAGGCCAGCGCCAGAAGGACCAGCCCCGCCACCATGCCGACGCCTCCCCAGCCCGCCACCACGCACCAGACACCGCCGATGGCGAGCGCGAGGGTGATCCCGTGCACGGTCAGAGCGAGTGCGGTGGCCGTAACCGCCGAGGCATCGCGCCGCGGGCGCGCATCCTGCCCGCTCAGCATCTCGGCGAGCAGCTGCTCGCCATGCCGTCGGGCCAGGGCACGCTCGGCCCGGTCCAGCCGTCCCGTGTCCGGCTGCGGCTCCTCGGGGTCCACGTTCCAGTCACAGGCAGCGCACCAGACAGTGAACCGGCTGTCGCCGCGGATCTCCGTGCCGCATTCCGGGCATGGCTGTGTGGTCTCTTCGGCGATGGCCGGCATCACGGTTTTCCCCTCCTGCGCGGCGCTCCCCGAGCCGCTGCCTGCTGATACAGGCCGATCCGATCACACAGCGCCGCCACGGTGAAGACGCGGTCGCCTGTGCAGGCCGAACTGTGATCCCGCCGCAACCGCCCGAGGAGCGTCAGGTCGGCGGCGGGGTCAGTTTCGTACGAGTTGGCCGCAACGGGTAACGGCCCCACGCGGCACCGACGTTCCCGAGTGGCAGACGCGCCACTCCCCCTCACAGGCTGGGCCCATTGCAGCAGGGGTCGGATCGGGTTCCCTCTGGAGGTGACACACGGTGTCGTCCTCGCGGATCAGGCCGCCGGCGTCTTTTCGAGGCGGTGTGCGAGGTGGAGCAGGTCTGCCAGGCGCAGCACCCGTCGATCGAATCCAGGGAGGGGAACGTGGAGCGGCTGGGTCCAGTGCGGGGGGATGGCGTCCAGCCCGTAGTAGGCCCCCGCGAGGCTGCCTGTCACCGCGGCGACGGTGTCGGTGTCGCCGCCGAGGTCGATCGCCGCGCGTAGCGACTCTTCGAAGCTGGTGGTGGTGCGCAGGGCCCAGACGGCGGAGCCCAGGCAGGGCCAGACGGCGCCGTTGAACTCGGTCGCCTGGTCGGGGTGCCAGTCGTGCGCGAGGACGGTGGCGTAGCGGCCGCGGTGGTCGGGGTGGACGGCGGCGAGGGTGTCCGGGAGCGCGGTGAGGGGGTCGGTGTCCTCGAGTACGAGACGGATGAGTTCGTGGAAGATCGCGGTGCCTTCCCAGGCCGCGCGGTCGCCGTGGGTGAGGGCCGCGATACGGCGGGCCGCGTCCATGGTGGCTTCCTGGCCGGCGCGCGCGAAGTAGACCGCGGAGGTCGAGGCCCGCATCAACGAGCCGTTTCCCGCTGCTCGCTGGTTGACCTGGAAATGGATCGCTGCGGCGAGGTCCCAGGGCATGCCGTTGGTCAGGACGTCCTCGGTCTGCAGGCCGATGTCCTTCGGTTCCGCTGCTGCCCACCGCTGGAAGCGGGCGAAGATGTCCGGCAGATCCAGTCCACCTCGGTCCAGCAGTGACTCCGCCACCAGAACGGCCATCTGCGTGTCGTCCGTGGCCTCACCGGGGTCCCAGCCACCGCCGCCGCACATCTCCCCACCGGCACCAGGCACGGGAAACCGCGCGGAGAACGCGCCCTCGGGTCCGAACTCGAAGGGACCGCCCAGGGCGTCACCCACCGCCGCGCCGACGACCGCGCCAGCGGCCCGCTGCGTTCGCTTCATTCGGGCAGGCTATCCGCGCCGCACCGTACGGCTCTGCGTGCGGCCGCGATCCGTACGTTCCTGCTCGGCGCCCCTGGGTGGGTGAACCGTACGAAGGGCTCACCACGTCCCGCAGAACGACGTAGGGATCAGTCAGGCGAGGCCGGCCTCCGTGAGGACCAAGGCGGTGCGCAGAGTCGCCGCGAGGTCGGCTCGGGCGGGTGGACCGGAATCCGGCTCAGCCGATCGGTAGGCGTGGTGCTCGAGGGCCGCGCGCAGCGCGGCGTTGAGCATGGCGGCCCAGACGGCCGGCCGTACGTCGTCGTCGGGCAGTCCGGCGCGCTCGGCGAGAGCACGTGCGAAGGCGGGTTCCGCTTCGTCGCGGGTCTGCAGCCAGACGGCGCGCAGGCCCGGTTCGGTCCGGGTCAGTCGCAGCAGAGCGCCGACGTCCGGTCCGGTCAGGTCCTCGTCGCCGGCCCACACGTGGTCGAAGGCCTCCTGGAGGGGCCGGCCAGGACGCCACTCCCGCAGCGCGGCGGCGATCGTGTCGATGCCGGTCGAGAACAGCGGCCGTACGCAGCTCTCCTTGGTGGGGAAGTACCGCCAGAGAGTCCTCGCCGAGATTCCGACCGCCTGCCCGATCTGCTCACCCGTGGTGGCGGCGACGCCTTGGGCGATGAACAGGCCGACCGCGGCGTGAGCGATCTCCAGCCGGATGGCGGCCTTGCGTTCGTCGGTCAGCGGCGGTCGCCCCGTCCGTCCACGGGCTGCGGTCATCTGGCCCTCCGGCGCCGGTGATCGGTGTCATGCGTATTCTGCCCCACGACTTTATGTCACTCAGAGACATAAACTTGTAGGGTGCCGGCACGGTGCGGCAGCAGTCCGCCGCGTCGGCACTTTCGCGAACGGAGCAGTTGATGACCAAGGGCCTGAACGGGCGCAGCGTGATCGTCACCGGGGCGGGGTCGGGCATAGGCCGCGCGGCCGCGCTCGCTTTCGCCGCCCAGGGCGACCGCGTCGTGGTGGCGGACCTCAACGCCGAGGGGGCTGCGGCGACCGTCGAGGAGATCGGACAGTCGGGCGGCACCGCGGTGGCCGTCACCGGCGACCTGAGTGAACAGGCGGTGGTGGACCACGTCACGGCGACGGCGGTGGAGCGGTTCGGCGGCGTGGACGTCCTGGTGAACAACGCCGGGATCATGGACAGCATGTCGGCCCTGGCCGACGTGAGCGACGCCGAATGGGAGCGGGTCATCCGGGTCAACCTCACCGCCCCCTTCCTCCTCGCCCGCGCCGTACTGCCGCACATGCTGGCCGCGGGCCGCGGCGCCATCGTGAACACCGCCTCCGAGGCTGCCCTGCGCGGGAGCGCGGCGGGCGCCGCGTACACGGCGTCCAAGCATGGCGTGGTGGGGCTGACGAAGTCGCTGGCGGTGATGTACCGCAAGAACGGCATCCGCGCCAACGCCATCTGCCCGGGCGGCACCGCGACCGCCATCGCGGTGGAGGCCGACCGGACGGCTCACGGCCCGGCGGCGCTGGGGCCGCACTTCGTCAACCTCGGCCGTGTGTCCCGGCCGGAGGAACAGGCCGCGGCGATCCTGTTCCTCGCCTCCGAGGCCGCGAGCAACATCAACGGCGCGATTCTGCCCGTGGACGACGGCTGGTCGGCGGTCTGATCCGGCGCCGGTCGTCCACGGCGGAACCCGCGACAGGAATCTACGCCTGCGCAGGGGTCCTGGGCCTCAGGATCTCGTCCATGGACTCCGCACGCCACTTCCTCAGAAGGTTGTGGAAGGCGAAGGCGCCTTGCGGGTAGGCGGTCGGGCCGTTCGGTCGGCCCCGCCCCTCACCGTTGTAGTAGCCGGGGGTGCACTCGGCGTGGAACCAGGCGTGATCGGGGGCGCCTTCACCCAGGGTGGCGATCCAGGCGTCCTCGGCCTCGTGGGACGGTTCGATGAGGGCGCCCTCGGCTTCGGCGGCCGCGACGAGGGCAGCGGCGTGAACGGCGTGCTCGTCGAGTACGTGGGTGAAGTTGACGCTGCTGGCGCTCTGGACGGCGCCCAGCTGGATCAGGTTCGGGAAGCCGCTGCTGGTGAACCCGTGCAGGGTCCGCGGTCCTCGCTCCGCCCACGCCTGCAGCAGGGGCACGCCGTCCCGGCCACGGACGGGCAGCTTGCCGGAGTGGATGCCGGAGACCCCGACGGAGAAGCCGGTGGCGAAGATCAAGCAGTCGAGTGCGTACTCGGTGCCGCCGACCACGACGCCGTTCTCGGTCATGCGCTCGATGCCGTGGGTGTCCGCGGTGTCGACCAGGGTGACGTTGCCGCGGTTGAACGCCTGGAGATAGGTGTCGGAGAAGGTGGGGCGCTTGCAGGCATAGCGGTACCAGGGCTTGAGCTTCTCCGCCGTCTCCGCATCGGTGACGGTCCGTTCGACGCGGGCGCGGATCTCGTTCATCTTGGTGGCGTCCGCCACTTCGTAGGCCGCTTCGAAGGCGGCCCGGTCGCTCGGGCGGCGGAAGCTCGGCAACAGTTTCTCGAGAAGGCCCGCCGACGAGGTCCACCGGTCGGCGACGAGATCCTCCTCGGCGTGCTCCCCGGAGACGATGCGCAGGAAGTTGTCGCGGCGCTCACGTGCCCAGCCCTCGCGGTCGGCGCCGACGTCGCGGGCGGAAGTACGGCGATTGGCGCGCACGTCCACGCTGGAGGGCGTGCGCTGGAAGACGTAGAGGTGGCCGGCGTCCTCGGCCAGCTTCGGAACCACCTGGATGCCGGTGGCGCCGGTGCCCACGACGCCGACGCGCTTGTCCGCGAGGCCGGTGAGGCCGCCGTCCGGAGTGCCGCCCGTGTAGTCGTAGTCCCAGCGCGAGGTGTGGAAGGTGTGGCCCGTGAACTTTTCGATGCCGGGGATGCCGGGCAGTTTCAGCTCGGACAGGGTCCCGGTGGCCGTGACGACGTAGGTGGCCCGGAACGTGTCGCCCCGGTCGGTCGTGACGGTCCAGGTCTCGCTGGTGTCGTCCCACGTCAGTGAGGTGACCGCCGTGGAGAACAAGGCGTCCGCGTAGAGGTCGAACTTCTCGGCGATGCGTACCGCGTGCCGGCGGATCTCCTCGCCGGGCGCGTACTTCCACTCCGGTACGTATCCGGTCTCGTCGAGCAGCGGCAGGTACACATGGGACTCGACGTCGCAGTGGATGCCCGGATACCGGTTCCAGTACCAGGTTCCCCCGAAGTCACCGCCCTTCTCGATGATGCGGACGCGCCCGACTCCCTGCTGGCGCAGTCGCGCACCCGCGAGGATGCCGCCGAATCCACCGCCGATGACCGCGACGTCCACTCGGTCCCGCAGCGGCCCGCGCTCGGACGTCTCCCCCGCGTAGGGATCGGCAGCGTAGTAGCCGAACTCGGCGTCGGCGCCGAGGTACTGCCGCGCGCCGTCGGGGCGCACGCGTCGTTCCCGCTCGGCCCGGTAACGCTCCCTGAGTCCGGCGAGCGCCTCGGGGGACAACTCCTGCGAATGTGCCATGTGGGGGGCCTCGTTTTCTTCCGCTTCGCTGCCAAGGAGCCACTCATCCGTGAACTGGTGGGGACGTCTCAGGACTTGAGCAGCCATGCTCTACGGTAACAACAACCGGACAACACTGTCCGGTTGGCTGTGGGTTGCTTCCGCACACTTTCGGACAGGAAGAGAGATGCACATGCGACGACTCCCGATCCGTCCCCTCGCCGGGGCCGCCACGATCGGCGTGCTGGCCCTTACAGGGTGCGGGACGCAGACGGCGGGTGCACCGCAGGGCCCGGAAACCACCAGGGGCGAGCGGACCGTCCGCGCACAACAGGTCATGCGCCTGACGGAAGTACACGAGCAGACCGGGATGACCCTGCTGGAGGGACCGGTCTTCGACGAGGACGGCAAGCTGCTCGTCGTCGACGTCACCGCCCCGGCCGGCGAGCCGAAGGTCCTGCGCGTGAATGTCCGGAAGAAGACGTCCCGACCGGTCCACACCGACGCTCGCGGCGCCTACACCTCGGCCCAGATCAGCCCGCACGACGGACGGATCTACCTGACCGACTTCGCCCACGGAGACATCGTGAGCCTGGCAGCGGACGGCAGCGATCCGCGGACCTTCTTCTCCGGCGAGGTGGACGGATCACCGATGAACCCCGACGACCTCGCCTTCGACCGGGAGGGCAACCTGTACCTCAGCGACTCACGCGGCATGTCCGAGGGCGAGGCGAAGGGCCGCGTGGTGCGGATCGACCGGGAGGGAAAGAGTGCCACTGTCCTGGCGGACGGTCTGGCGTCGCCGAACGGTATCTCCTTCGACGCGGCCTACCGCGGGCTGTGGTTCAGCGAGCTGACCCAGAACCGCATCAACTACCTCCTCCTGGACGGCAAGGGCGGCGTGGCTTCGCGGCACACCGCCATCCGCGTCGACGGTGGGATCGCCCAGACCGACTCGATCGCGGTGGACGCGGACGGCAACCTGTACCAAGGCCTGCACGGCCGCCCCGCGATGGCGGTGTACGACAAGTACGGTGAGCGCCTGGCGACCGTCGAGGTACCGGGCCGCGCCGCCGGAGGACTCGAATCCGCGACCAACGTGGCCATCACGCCCGGTGGAACCAAGGCTTACATGACCGTCAGCGGGCCCGGCGGAGGCTACCTCTACAGCTTCGACGCGCTCGCGAAGGGCATCCGCCAGTCCAACGGCGGCTGACGCCTCCGCCTACTCCTCGAAGGGCCGCACCGGTCCCACATCGACACCGAGCAGCCGCCATGCCGCACGCGCCCGGCGCTCCCTCTGCTCGCGGGTCGGGCCGGTGACGGCACCGGAGACCATGGCGACAGCGATCATGAGGTCGTCGTCCGCCCCGGCCAGCCGGTGCCCGTCCGGCAGATGTCCTCGCAGGGCACGCTCGACCCGCTCGGACAGGGCGTGCGCATACGCGGGGACGTGGGAAGGGCTGCCCGCCCCGTCGGCATGCAGGACACTGATGAACGCCGCCGACTCCGTCAGGTGCCAGGTCAGGACACCCAGGACTCGCGCCAGGTCCGTGCCCCTCACGGCCGCCGCCTGCTCGACCTGCCGGACGTTCTCCTCCAGCACCGCAGTCGCCACGGCTTCCCGGTCGGGAAAGTGCCGGTACAGAACACCCTGGCCGACCCCGGCGCGACGCGCGATCGCGGACAGCGGGGCGTCCAGACCGCACTCGGAGTAGACCTCCCGCGCGGCAGCGACCAGCGCGGCCCGATTACGGGGCGCGGCCTTCCGCCCCTCGTTCGCGGGCCGCTGCTCCTCGGGAACACGGTGCTGCGTCACTCCGAGAGAGTACCCGGCGGGGCGATCGGCTCGGGCAGTAGCCAAGAGCCCGTCGGCGTCCTGGCCCCACCCTCCGGCCGCCCGAGATCATCACCGGCCTCGTCGGTGTCGTCTGCCGGTGTGCGATCCCGCACGGGAGACGATCGCGTCCCCTGCCCCCGTGCTCCGCCGCCCACGCCGTCGTGCGGGCATCGGCTGCGCCCTATCGGGCAGTTCACCATGTCCTTGCGGCCGGTGACACCCTGTCAACATCCCTTTAGCGTCTGGCCTGTGAGCCGATACACCCCGCCTGCATCACGCCCCGCCGTGGCACCCTCCTGAGGCCGGCCCAGCAGTGACCAAGGACAGGGAAGACCCGACTTACCCCACCACGACGGAGTCGGCCGCCTTCGAGGCCGCGCCCGGACCGGCGAACGACTCGCCACCTGTCGAGGAACGCGGTGTTCGCGCACCCGTGCGCCGTCGGCGGGGCCCGGGGCCCTTCGTTCTGATCGTGCTGCCCGGACTGGTGACGGCCACCGGGGTCCTCGCCTTCCTCGCCCTGAGCGGCAGCCTCGGCACGGCCCTGGCACCGGCCTCGGAGCCGGGCCCGTCGGACATCAGCAATGTGGACGGCTCCTACGTGCCCTGGCTGCGCGCGGCGACCGCGGACTGCGCGGGTATCACGCCCGCGCTCCTCGCCGCGCACATCGATCAGCTCTCCGGGTGGCAGGACGACAGTGCGAGCCTCTCCGAGCGGGGCATCGCCCGTTTCACGGACGCCGGCTGGAAGACCTGGGGCCGGGACGACGACGGCAACGGCAGCTCCTCGCCCCACGATGCAGTGGACGCGATCATGGCGTTGGGGCGGCAGGACTGCTCCCTGGCGGAGAAGATGACCGCACTCCGCACGAAGGGCGCTGTCAGCGGCGACGTCGCCGACCTCACGCTCGCCGCGTACACGGCCGGCGTGGACGAGGTCAGAAAGGCCGGCAAGGCCCCCGTCTCGGCCCGCGCGTTCGTTTCCGAGGTCAAGAAGCGGCTACCGCGTTACGACGCCCTGGTCCTGCAGAATCCCGAACAAGACAGCGCCCAGGTCTCCGGCGCGCCGTTGAGGCCGCCCGTCACCACGCTCACCGTCACCTCGCCGTTCGGTTCACGCGTCCACCCGCTGACCAAGGTCACCAAGCTCCACACGGGCGTCGACTTCGGCGCGCCGCAAGGGGCCCAGGTGTCCGCGGCGCGGGAGGGACGGGTCGAGTTCGCCGGCATGACCTCGGCCTACGGTTACCGCGTAGTGATCGACCACGGCGCAATCGACGGGAAACGGCTGGAGACCACCTACAGCCATCTGTCTGCCCTCCAGGTGAGCGCCGGCCAGAGCGTGAGCACCGGCGCCCCTGTCGGGCTCGTCGGCTCCACGGGTCTGTCCACCGGCCCGCATCTCCACTTCGAGGTCCTTCTCGACGGCCAGTACACGGACCCGGATGCCTGGCTCACCGGCGGCGGCTGAGCCCGCCCGACGGCCGCCCGTCAACAGGGCGTAACGGGGAGGCTAACGAGGTGCCGCGAGTACGTCCCGGAGTACGTCTTCGAGCGTGACGCGGGCCAGCTCGTTTCTCAGGGTCTCCTCGATGCCCTCGTAGATGCCCTGCATCGCCGGCTGGATGCCGTAACCCACTACACATCCCTGGTCCGGGGTGGTGCGGTGCATCGCGAACAGCGGGCCGGGTTCCACTGCCTCGTACACGTCGAGCAGGGTCATCGACTTCAGCTCGCGGGCCAGTGACCAGCCCGCGCCCGCCCCCCGCCGGGACTCCACGAGCCCGGCTCTGCGCAGTTCGCCGAGCAGTCGTCTGATCACCACGGGGTTGGTGTTCACACTGGTCGCGATCTGCTCGGAGGTGGCGATCTCATGGCCCTGGCGCTGGTAGAGACCGATCCAGGCCAGTGCGTGGGCGGCGATGGTCAACCTGCTGTTGGCACTCATGAACCCCTCCTCTCGACTCGACCGCAACGCTTTATGTTACGACGGCACAGTCGTAACAGCGAAGGTTGCAACAGACGGTCGTAACGATTAACGTTACGACTATCGGAAGGGTCAATCAACGAGGTGAGAAGAATGAGCAAGCCACTCACGGGCAAGGTCGCCCTGGTCACCGGGGGGTCGCGCGGACTGGGAGCCGCGACCGTGCGACTGCTGGCCGAGCAGGGCGCCGACGTCGCCTTCACCTATGTCAGCTCCGAGAAGCAGGCGCAGGCCGTCGTCGACGAGGTGCATGGAATGGGAGCGAAGGCTGTCGCCTTCAAGTCCGACCAGGCGGACACGAGTCGGGCGCCGGCGCTGATCGACGACGTGGTCGCGCACTTCGGCGGC
Organism: Streptomyces flaveolus; assembly: GCF_044765825.1. Classification (NCBI taxonomy): domain Bacteria; kingdom Bacillati; phylum Actinomycetota; class Actinomycetes; order Kitasatosporales; family Streptomycetaceae; genus Streptomyces; species Streptomyces flaveolus. Next base: position 314,286 of record NZ_JBIWKU010000009.1, read on the forward strand.
CTGGACATCCTCGTCAACAACGCGGCGATCTCCGTGGCCGGCACGGTGGACGACCCGGACACCGACACCGCCGCACTGGACCGGATGCACGCCACCAACTACCTCGGCGTGATCGCCGTCATCCGGGCCGCCTCCCGAGTGCTGCGCGCGGGCGGCCGCATCATCACGGTGAGTTCTGGACTGGGCTCCCGGGTCGGCGCCCCCGGCCTTGCCGACTACGCGGCGACCAAGTCCGGGATCGAGAGGTACACCATGGGCGTCGCACGCGACCTAGGGCCCCGGAACATCACGGCCAACGTCGTGGAGGCCGGGCTGATGGAGGGCGGCATGGAGCCGCCGGACCCCGAGACGCTCAAGGTCCTGGTCGGCTCGCTGTCCCTGCAGCGCATGGGACACCCCGACGAAATCGCCGCGGCGATCGCCTTCCTCGCGAGCCCCGCCGCGTCGTACGTCACGGGCGCCGTCCTGGACGCCCACGGCGGCTACAACGCCTGACCCCGAGCCCCTGGCTACGCGCCCCGAAGGACACCCCCCTTCGGGGCGCGCACCGCCAGCGGCCCTCGGGCGACGGCAAGGGCACCACACCGCACCTCGTCACGACCGCCGGCAACGTCAGGTGCCGGTACGCGTCATGCGCGGTGCCTGGCCGGCATCGCGGCCGGTGGCCCGCGACCCGGAGACGGTCGCCGACGCCGAGTACGGTGCCCCTGCGGCTGCCCGGCGGGCGGCCTGACCTTGGCCGAACCGCCCGCCCATCATCTGCCGTCCGGAACTGCAGCGGTGAGGGCGGCCCGGTTTCAGACGACCAGGACCCGGCGCCCGCGTGTGTGACCGGCCCGGCTGTCGATGTGCGCCGCCGCGGCCTCGGCGAGCGTGTACGACTTCTCGACCGGGATGTGGAGCTTTCCCTGCGAGATGAGGCCGACGGCTTCGGCAAGCGCTTCCGGCACGCTCCCGGCCACGCCGGAGAAGCGGACACCGAACTCCGGCGCACCGAGATCGGCGATGGAGATCACCTTCTGCGCATCCCCGGTCAGCTCGACCAGCTCGCGGATCACACCCGAGCCGGCCAGGTCGAGGGCCGCGTCGACATGGCCGAGCTCCCGCACCCGCTCGACCCAGCCCTCGCCGTACGTCGTGCCGATGGCACCCAAGCTCCGCAGGTACTCCTGGTTCGCGGCCCCAGCGGTGCCGATCACCGTGATGCCGCGATCACGGGCGATCTGCAGCACCGCCGATCCGACTCCCCCGGACGCACCGCTGACCAGCAGCGTCTGCCCGGACTGCACACCGACCTCGCGGATGACGCGCAGCGCGGTCTCCACCACGGAGGGATAGCCCGCCGCCTCTTCGAACGTCAGCCCCTCGGGTATGCGGGCCCAGGCCGACAGCACGGCGAACTCGGCATACGTACTCGCCCCTTCACCGAACACGCGGTCGCCGACCTCGACCCCTTCGACGCCCTCACCGACCTCGTCCACCACCCCGGAGGCGTCCAGCCCGACCCCGGAGGGCAACTCGATCGGATGGGCCCCAAGGACCTGGCCTTCACGGATCCGCCAGTCGACGGGGTTCACGCCCGCCGCCCGCACGGCGATGCGTATCTGGCCGCGGCCCGCGTGGGGCTCGTCGGCATCTATGAGGTGCAGGACGTCCGGACCGCCGAACTCGGCGAAGATCACTTTCTTCATGCTCCGACCGTAACACTAACGGATAGCTTTTTGGATCCGTTACGGAGTTGCACCTGATAGCGTGAGCGCATGACCGTGCCGACCGGACGCCGTGAACGCAAGAAGGCCGTGACCCGCCAGAAGATCGCTGACGCCGCCCTGCGGCTCTTCCTGGAACGCGGGTACGACGCGGTAGGCATCCGCGACGTGGCTGCCGAGGCCGACGTGGCCGTCACAACGCTCTTCTCTCACTTCGCCTCGAAAGAGGCCCTGGTGTTCGAGCAGGACGAAGACTTCGAGCAGCGCCTCACACGGGCGGTCACCGACCGGGCCCCGCACGAGCCGCTCATCCCCGCCCTGCGCCGCGAGATCCAGGCCCTGGTGCACCACTGCACCGCGGACAGCGCCGCCCCGATCTGGCGCATGATCGACGCGTCACCCGCCCTGCGGAAGTACGAGGAGTCGATGAGGCTGCGCCACGCGGAATCGCTGGCAACGGCCATCGCCGCCGATACCGACCTGTCACGGACCACAACGGCCTGCCGGGCGATCGCGAGATTCGTGATCGACGCCTATTCGCTGGCCCGTGAGGAGGCCGATCCGAAGGCCGCGGTGGACGAGATCTTCCGGATGATCGAGGCGGCCTGGGAGGTCACCTCCTCCGGCACGGCCGGAGCGTAGCGTGCCGCGGGGGTGCGACTCGGCGCGGAACGGCACGCGTTGAGGACGCTGCCGAGCGGGCGGCCGCGATGACGTACACCGGGCCGCCCGTCCGGGGGAAGGTCACCATCGTGCGGCCCGCAGTGAGGTCGCTGTCGGCGATGGTGGCAGCGCGGTGGGGATGCCTGCGTTCCGACCAGCTGGGTCAGCGGCACCGGATGGTCGTCCACGCGTGTCGAGGCTCCGGCTGTACCCGCCCCTGGTCTGTCCGATCGAGGACTATTTGCCCGTTCCGCCGAGGTGAGCCGCCCGCCGCCCGGTCGGCGCACGACTGCGGTTCGGCCGTGTGAGGCGACAGCGGACGGCACCCAAGGAGGTCTCCGTGGCACGTTCGAACGGCGTCACCATCCGCGACGTCGCCCAGCGCGCGGGCCTCTCGAGCCGCACCCGGCCGGCGAACCGGGAGACCGGCGGGAGTTGGCCACAGGTATTCTCTGGCGATGTCGGATCAGTCAGTGGCGGCGGGAGTCAGTCTCGCTGGTGTGACCGCGACGATCAGCCCGTGGACACCACCCCGCCGGCCTGAGAGGACAGCCTTGAGTACTGGCGCGTCCTGCACACGGTGATCGACGCCGAACCGCCGGTCGAAGAGCTGCAGCCGATGCTCGGCCTGCTCGCCGAGCTCGGCATCGAGTCCGGCCGGCCCTTCGCGCCGGACACGCGGATGACCGCGATCCTGGAGCAGGCCGCACAGCAGGGACCCCCTGCCCCGCGGGGAACCGTGCACACCCCTCCCCGGCTGAAGCGCGACGGCGAGGCGACCGCCGGTCGACGTCCTCGTCTCCTCATCGGGGCGGCTCAGGGGTGTGTATCGGGGGCGAGGAGTAGCATGCGCAACGGCTGGCGGCGCAGCAGTCCGGTCACGGTCGTTCAGCGGCCCTGACCGTCAAGCGGCGTTCGGGGCCTGGTCGAGGAGTTCGCGCATGGCCCCCGGCCCCGGGCCGGGTACGCCGAGCTGCCCCGCGCCGAACATGCCGGCCCTCTGCGTCCCCGTCGGTCACACAGGCACTGAGGCCGCTTCCTGGCACGCCTCGGAAAAAAGTTGCGGGCCGGTGTCGATCCGGCCGCGTCCCGTTCGACGTCAAGATGTGCGGCGCATCGCCGCACGACAGGACCTGAGGAGGACAATCGTGACTCAACTACTGAGAGTGATGAACTTCAACGTCTCGAGTGACGGTATCGGTGCCGGTGAGGACCAGAGTCTCGAGCGACCGTTCGGCTTCGACCATCCTGAGAGGCTGTTTGCCTGGGCGGGAGCCACGGCGAGCTGGCCCATGCGCACGGACCCCGGGGGGAGCCGGGGGCTGGACGACTACTTCACGCGAGACTTCGCGCGCAACATCGGTGCCGAGATCATGGGCCGCAACAAGTTCGGCCCCCAGCGGGGGCCCTGGCAGAACCATGAATGGCGCGGCTGGTGGGGGGAGGAGCCCCCGTTCCGCACTCCGGTGTTCGTCATGACCCACCACACGCGTCCGTCGATCACGCTCTCCGACACCACTTTCCACTTCGTCAACGATGACCCGGCCACGGTCCTCGAACGTGCGCGGGACGCGGCGCAGGGCAAGGACGTCCGACTCGGTGGCGGGGTCACCACCATCCGGCAGTTCCTCGACGCCGGCCTCGTCGACACCCTGCATGTAGCGGTCTCGCCGCTGAAGCTCGGGTCCGGACTGCGGCTCTGGGAGTCCCCCGAGGAACTGCTCGACCGGTTCCACCTGGAGGTGGTGCCCAGTCCGAGCGGCGTGACGCACCACCTGTTCTGGCGACGGTGAGGCGAGGCCCCCCTCGAGTTCAGGCTGCGACTGTGAGGGGGCGCAGTCAGCGGGGCAGGGCCTGGGTGCGCGGATGGCGGCACACCGCGGTGGGTGATCAGACACGCGGCGACTCCGAGGGAAACTTCGTGGATGCCGCCGCGTGCTGCGTCCATTCGGCCCTGGCGAACCTTGGGGCGCCGTGGGCACTGTGCCGGTCGACCACGGGCACCGGTCGGCAGCGCTCAGGAGCGGTACGCGGCTGTCGCGATCTCGACGAAGGAGCGGATCAACGGGTTGGTGTCCCCCTCGTTCCACACCGCCACCACTCGGCTCGGCACCATGTCGGCCAGTGGCACCACGGCCAGCTCCGCGGGCAGGTCGTGTCCGAGCGGGGCCAGGCCGACCGTGCCGTTCCACAGCACGGCCTGCAGGCATTCCTGGACGGCGCGTACCACGGGGCCCTCGCGCGGTCTGCCCCCGTTCCAGTACGACTGCCAGACGGGGTCGGTGCCCTGCGGGAACTGGAACCAGAGGCGGTCCTCCAGCTCGGCCGGCCTCAGCAGGTCGCGGCGGGCCAGTGGATCGTCGGCGCGCAGGACTGCGCCGACCGGATCGGTTCGCAGCGCACGCACCGTCAGGGCGGTCTCGTCGAACGGCGCCCGGGTGAGGGCGACGTCGACCAGTCCGGCACGCAGCCCGCACGTCGGGTCGGTCAGGTCGGTGTCGCGGATGCGGATCTCGACGCCGGGGTGGTTGCGCCGGTAGGCGGCCGCCAGCCTGGACACGCCAGGGTCGGTGCCGTCGCCCAGGATGCCGACGGTGAGGGTCGCGACGCCCGCCGCCGCGCGCACGCGAACCCGGACGCGGTCGGCATGGTCGAGCAGGTCCCGCGCCTCGTCGAGCAGCACCGACCCCACCGGAGTGAGTGTGACCCCCGTGGCCGAGCGGGCGAACAGCAAGGCCCCGACGTCGGCCTCCAACTGCTTGATCGCCCGGCTCAGCGGTGGCTGGCTCATGTGCAGTCGGGTGGCGGCCCGGCCGAAGTGGAGTTCCTCGGCGACCGCCACGAAATAGCGCAAGGTCCGTAGCTCCACGCTGCGACGATACCGTCCAGGTATCGGCGTCGCGGGATGGGTCTTGGACACCGGCAGGGGCCCGGCGGTGCACTTGTGAGCATGACCGAAGAAGCGAAGACCAGCGAGCCGCAGGCCGCACCCGCCCTGTCCGTAGTGGGCCCCGACGACGGCGAGACGATCGTTCTGGGCACCACGCGGATGCGCGTGCTGGAGGACGGCAGCCACACCGGACACCGCCTCGCCGTCGCGGAGTCCGTCCTCGCCCCGCACACCCAGGGACCGCCGCAGCACCGTCATGCGCAGCACGACGAGGGCTTCTACATCCTCTCCGGCACCGTAAGGTTCACCGTCGGGGATGAAGACTACGACGCCACCGCGGGCACGCTCGTGATGGTTCCGCCCGGTACCCCGCACACCTTCGCCAACCTGACGGATCGCCCCGCCGTCATGCTCAGCACCTTCACCCCCGACCTGTACGTGCAGTACTTCCGGGACCTTCAGGAGGTGCTCGCCGGCGGCCGGCCGTTGACGCCACAGGCCAATGCCGACGCGATGAGCCGCTACGCGACCGAACCCGCCGCCGACCTCACCTGAAGCCGACCGGGCCCCGGTGACAGTCCGGGCCTTGCCGGGATCCCTGGCAATCGACACACTCGACGGGCCCCGCGAACCGGCGGCCCATGAACGGGAACCATGAACATCGCCTATTGGATCGTCGCGGGGCTGCTGGCCCTCTTCTCCATCTACTCCGGCGCGCTGAAGGTGGTCCGCAGCCGCGATCAGCTCCGCCCGATGATGGCCTGGGTCGACCGCGTGCCCTTGCCCGCCCTCAGGGCGCTGGGCACGGTCGAAGTGCTCGGCGCGACCGGACTGATCCTGCCGCCGTTGACCGGAATCGTTCCCGCGCTGGCACCGGCCGCGGCCGTGGGCTTCGTAGTCCTGCAGACCGGTGCGATCGCCGTCCATCTGACCGGCGAAGACCGCCGGATCACGCTCAACATCGGGCTCGCCGCCACCGCGGCCGTGACCGTCTGGCTGGCCACGGGGCCCTGACCGAGCACAGCCCACGACCGGTGGATGCGATTTCAGGGCCAACCGTCCCGCGGGGAACCGAGCAGCCGGGTCTACCGGGGGCCGTCACGCGCGCAGCTTGTTCATTCGCACTGACCCTGCGCCGGTCGTCTTCTAGGGTCGTCCCCATGATGATCGACACTGGGGCCCCCGGCCTGCTCTTCGAATCCCTCCGGGCGGACGCCCTCACCAGCCCGGAGGAGCTGCGGGAGCTTTACCCGCAGCCGAACGAGGCCGCACTCCGCAAGGAGATCGACCGCCTGACCGAGGAGACTCGGGCGCTGATCGGCTGTTCCTCACTGGTGTTCATCGGCAGTGCGGACGGCGAGGGCCGGGCGGACGTGACGCCGCGTGGCGGCCCGGCCGGATTCGTCTCGGTGCTGGACGAGCGGACCTTGGCGATCCCGGACGCGACCGGCAACAAGCGGCTCGACACCGTGCACAACGTGCTGCAGACCGGGCGCGTCGGTCTGCTCTTCCTCATCCCCGGCCGCCCGACCACGCTGCGCGTCAATGGCCGCGCCTGTGTCTCGGCGCGGCCGGAGCTGCTCGCCCAGCTCACTCCCGTCGGCAAGCCGCCGGTCGCGGCGATTGTCGTGCAGGCCGAGCAGGTCTATCCGCACTGTCCGAAGTCGCTGATGCGCGCCAACGCCTGGCAGCCTGAGCAGTGGGTGCCTGCCGACGCCCAGCCGACCAGCGCCGAGGTGACGCTGGCCCAGCTGAACCTGCCCGGCCTGACCGTCGAGCAGATCGAGGAGGCCGAACGGGAGTCGCTGCGCCTGCGTTACGAGTGAGGCCGCCTCCTCGGCCACCGGCTCTCCATCGCCTGGGGGTTTCTCACCCATCCCCGGCAGCTCCGGCAGGGGTGCCTCTACGGCCTCGGCAACCCGGACGAGGAGGGGGATTCGTGCCGCCCCGAAATTCAGCCTGCGGTGTGTGTGCTGTTGGGGGACCCTCGTCGTGCGCCTGCCCGGACAGAAAGCGCAGCGTGGTGTCGGAACAACCTTCAGTTGATGATTTCGGCGCGGTCGTCCTGACGGATTGCGGCCAGCCGGTCTCGCCACATCTGGAGAGCTTCGGGTGTCTGTCGCGTCCAGTCGGTGATCTCACCAACGATCCGGAGCGGTTCCCTGCTGCGATAGGAGCGGGTGGGGTTGCCGGGGAATTTCTTGTCGGTGACGTTCGGATCGTTCTCGAACTCCCCCGTCGGTTCGACGACATACACTCGCGGGGCTCCGTCGCCGGCGGCGAGTTCCGCGGCGAGTCCCGCGCCGTCACGCAAGGCGGTGAAGTAGACGTGGTTCATCACGATTTCGGGCCGGTAGTTGGAACGGAAACCGGCGGTGAGGTGATCTCCGATTTGCAGCTCGGCCTTTGTTCCGTGAAAGAAAGGCCCCTCGTCCAACGTCTTGTCCATCGGCGCAGGTTATCAAAGCGAGCTGCCCCTTACGGCGTTCTGTGTGAGGGGGTCAGAGGGCCCTGCGCATGATGGCGCGGTGCGGCCAGGGATGCCTCGTACGGAGCGCGCAGGAAGGTGGACGGCGGGCCCAGAGGCATTTCTCCCCGTTCGGGGCGGTAGGGCTGGTGGAACTCCGGACCAGGTGATCGTCTGACGTCACCCTTCTCCGGAAGCTGGGGTTCGGCGTCGCCCTGACCTTCCTGATCGACGCCGCCCTGGTACGCGGCGTCCTGGTCACCGGCGGCATACAGCTCATGGGCCGCGCCAACTGGTGAAGTCCGGCGGCCATGCGACCGACCGGGACGGCTGCTACCGCGCAGCACCTGGATAGCGGCCGGTAATTTCGGCGCTCCCGGCTGCTTCATTCGGCGCTCCGGGGATACCTGAAAGGGAGTATCCATCACCTTGGGGGAATCGCAGTGGAGGAATCGTCACTACGTGCAGTGGGTTGGGCGCGTTCGCTGCCCATGCACAGCACTCCGAAGGCGGCACGTGACTGGGCGCTCGGGCACTTGGAGACGCTCGACTGGACCGACAGCGCTCCAGAGACAGTGGATGCCGTGCTGATCACCGTCTCCGAGCTGGTCACGAACGCCCACGTCCATGCGCATTCCCACGCGCAGTTGGTGATGACGTGGGACGGCCAGTGTCTGCACGTCGCGGTGCGGGACGGCTCCAGCGAGCTGCCGAGAACGCGCCCGCCGAGCGATCAACGCCTCGGCGGGCGGGGCATGTTCCTCGTCGACGCGCTGGCCGACGAGTGGGAGGCCCGGCCGTGTCACGACGGCAAGACGGTCATCGCCTGTTTCCGCCCGCCCACCGCGGCCGAGGACGCCCCCTCGGGAGGGACATGACTCATGCCCGGCATCCGCGCCGCATCTCGGGGATGCTGCGCGGGTGCTCACGTCACGGCCGGCCACGCCGCTCGGCCGCCTCGCAGCGGACCTCTGGTCAGGTGGCGGTGGGCCAGCTGCGCAGCACGGCGGCGATCTTCCCGGCGGTACAGGCGGGATCCAGGAGCGCGTCCTTGAGGGCGAGGGCGTCCTCGTGGGCGGGTTTGACGGTGATCCCGGCGGCCTCGAGATACATGACGCCGGTGGCGGCGGCGACGGCCAGGTTGGAGCGCTCCAGCCAGCGGCAGCGGCCCAGCGTGTGCACCAGGGCGGCGGCCTTGGCGTAGGGGCCGTCGTAGACGGGCTGCTCGAACAGCTCGGCCCGGTGGCGGGCGACCGCAGCGAGCGGAACGCCGTAGTCGTCGGGGGCCGGATCGTTGGCTCCGGCGGCTTCGGTGACCTGCAGGATCCAGGGGACGTCGATGTTCAGGTCCATCAGGCCGCGTGTGCTCCCCGAGCCGTGTTCGTCGGCCGGGTGTCCTCGGCTTCGTCGAAGACCGCCTGGTGTTCGGCCAGGAAGCGGGCGGCGGCGTCCACCGCGCGGGCACGCAGGCCGCTGGCGTCGTCCTGCACGAGGCGGGCGAGGTAGTCGCCGATGCTCAGTCCCAGGTCGGCGGCGCGCTTCTTCGCGAGGTCCGCGATGTCCTCGTCCACGCGCGCGCCCAGTTGCGTCTTTGCCATCCCGTCATGGTAACAGGTGTTACCGAGCCGCGCGGGTAGGTCCGGCACTCCGGCGCCGATCGTTGCGGCCGCGCGGCACCCGTCGTCCTCTATCCGAGCGTGCGCATCGCTTCGGCGACCTCCTCGGCCGCCGCATCGGGGATCGCGGTGGCGGCCTCCTCGAGGACGAGCAGCCGCGCCCCGGGGATCTCGCGCGCGATCGCCTCGCCGTTGCCGACGGGGAAGAACCGGTTACGGCGGCCGTGGACGACGAGCGTGGGGACCTCGATCTCGGGCAGGCGCTCGCGCCAGCGGGGTGTGCAGTCGAGCCGGGAGAACACCAAGCCCATCTGGTTGGCCATCTGGACCGGGGGGGCGGTGCCGGGCGTGCGGTCCCAGATGCGCGCAGCGATCGCGCGCGCGGTGACCGGGTCGTCGCCGAGAATGTCCGCGCAGACGGCGGCGAACTCGGCGACCGACTCGCGGTCGGTCCAATCGGGCATCGGACTCCCGAACAGTCGGCTCATCGTCGCCTGGTCATGGTCGGGGAGGTCGTCGTCGGGCGGGCCGGGGGCGACCGCGCGGGTGCCGACCAGGGTGAGGGCGGAGAAGGAGTCCGGGTGGTCGAGCACGGCCACCTGGGCGACCATCCCGCCGACGCCGATCGCCGCGAGGTGCGCGGGCCCCCCGCCGAGCGCGTCGGCAAGGGCCGCCGCGTCTGCCGCGAGGTCGCGCAGGGTGTAGGCGGGCGCCTCCGGATCCGTCGTCGTCGACTCCCCGCTGTCGCGCAGGTCGTAGCGCACCACACGGCGCCCGCCGGCGGCGAGGCGCTCGCACAGTGCGTCGGGCCAGGAGAGCATCGTCGTCCCGCCCGCGAGCAGGACGAGTGGCGCGTCGTCGGCACCGAACGACTCGATGCCCAAGGCGATCTCATGGGCGTCGACCGTGGTCATCGGATCACCGGAAGACGTCCGACCAGCCCGGCGGTCGTCGGGGCCGCCGGAAGACACCCACGTGTGCGGGGCCTCGTCGCCGGTGCCCAGACCCTTGTCCGGGCTGAGGTCGGGCCCGGTGACGGAGCCGTTGAGAGAAACCGAGATGTCAGCGTTGATTCGAGTCACGCGAGGGCAGACCCGATCCGCCGCCCGAACTCATCGCTCCCGCGCGGGAAGCGTGCGGCGGATGCGTCGCACTCGATGGTCGGCCGCCCCGGGTACGGCTCCGCGCCTACCGGAAGCCGAGGTGCGGATCGGTACCGACCAGTTCCCCGCTGGCCGCCCACAGCTGAGCGGCGACGGCCGGGTCGGCCATGTGCGCGGGGACGGGCTCACATCGCGGTTTGCCACGCAGGCCGAAGATCCTCGGCCCCCACAGCTGCCCTCCCTGTACCTCGGAGTCGAGGACGGCACGGACTATGGGCCATGCTCCGGCGTCCTTGCCCTGCACCATGAGCGCGGCGGGCAAGGCGCGCAGCCGCTCGCCGGGGGTTGTCACGCCTACCGGCGGGCGGGACGGGGTGAGGGAGTCCAGCGCGCCGCCGGGGTGGGCCACCACACTGAGCACCGTGCTGCCGACGGCACGCAGGCGGCGATCGAGTTCGAAGCCGAAGCACATCTGCGCCAGCTTTGATCGCCCGTAGGTGCGCTTGGGCCGGTAGTCCTGGGTCGACTGCAGATCACCGAGGTCCAGTCGCTCGGACCGCGCCGCGAAGCTTCCCACCGTCACGATGCGGCCCGCCGGCGCCGCGGACAGCAGGGGAGCCAGCCATTGGGTCAGCGCGAAGTGACCGAGGTGATTGGTGCCGAACATCAGCTCGTGGCCGTCCTCGGTCTCTCGACGCGGCGGGTCGTCGAGCGCGACCCCTGCGTTGTGGACCACCGCGTCGAGTTGATCGAGGTCCAGCCTGTCCACGGCGGTCTTCAGGGACGACAGGTCGGCGAGGTCCAGTCGAAGGTGCCGCAGATGCGCGCCGGGGACCCGCGCGCGGATCGAGGACATGGCGGCGTCGGCCTTCGCGCGGTCTCTGCTGCCGAGGATGACGACGGCGCCGGTGGCGGCGAGCTGCTCCGCGGCGAAGTAGCCGATCCCGGCGTTACCCCCGGTGACCAGGAAGCTCCTGCCCTCGGCGGACGGCAGCCGGTGAACGTCCCACGGCCGGCTCTGCGATACGGAAGACACGATGACGGGCTCCTTGTGCTCTGGGGCGGCGTGCTCATGAAGGGCACCAACCCGACCAAGGTCGCAACCTCCACCGACATACCACCGACAGATCACGCTCACCGCCGACAGCTCTCCGACACCCCACCGGTCCGGTGGGGCAGAGCGCAGGCGCACAGGGCTGCTCAGAGGGCAGTAGCTGCGACCTCCCGACGGCCGGCTGCCATGACAGCCGACAGTGGCAGCGCGAGGGCGCCGGCCAAGTCGGAGAGCTCCTCGTTGGTTGGGCGGATGGGCCCAACGGCCCCGTCCTCGGCGAAGGCCCGGATGCGCGGGGTGCGGATGCCGGTCTTGTCGGCAATGGCCTGCGGCGTCAGGTGACGACGGCGCATCGTCTGTTGCAGCAGCTGAGAAAGATCGTCCATGGGTCTCTTCTGCTCCTCCTCGAGCACTCTCATACCGAAGGCGTTCCACGGCAACTCCTCCCCGCTCATCACGCAGGGTGGTGGCCCAGTTACCCGCAATGAGCGGTGACAATCGCGCGCTCACCCCTCCGGGACCGCCCAGACGCCATCAAGAGTTACTGAAAGCATGCGAAGTATTGCGTTGGGTAACAGGCTGTCACGTCGCGTTCGCGGTCCCGGCTGCGGGCGCCTGAGCGAAGCGGAGCATGCGATGACGAGGCCGACGCAAAACCGTTCGCACAGCCTGTCGTTGAACCGGCATTCCGGGGCGGCCACCGCAGCACCCTCGCCGGAGACGGCGAGACCTGACTCCGTTCCCCACCTCGGCGACGTCACAGGCGTCGCGCCCGCGGATGCCCGCGCCCTGTCCACATCCCTGTTCGCACGACTCGACGCGCTGGAGGAAGGCACTTTCGCATACGCGTATGTACGCAACACCCTTGTCGAGCTGAACCTCACCTTGGTGCGCTACGCCGCCCGGCGTCTTCGCACGCGCGACGAGTCGCTGGAAGACGTGCTGCAGGTCGGCACCATCGGCCTGATCAAGGCCATCGACCGCTTCGATCCCACGCGGGGCATCGAGTTCTCCACCTTCGCCCTGCCCACCATCATGGGTGAGATCAAACGGTTCTTCCGCGACTCCACCTGGGCCGTGCACGTCCCACGCCGTCTGCAGGAGCGGAGCTCGGCCCTGCAGAGCGCCAGCGCCGCCCTGGAGCAGGACCTCGGACGGCCACCTACGGTCGCTGAGCTCGCCGAACACGTCGGACTGGAGGCGGAGGACGTGATCGAGGGCCTGGCCGCCGCCAACAGCTACAGCGCCGCGTCGCTGGACGTGGCAGCCGACGACGACGAGGCCACGGACGCTCTGGCCGTTCGCATCGGCATCGACGACGAGGATCTGGAAAGGGTCGAAGACCTCGTCGCGCTCGAACCCCTGATCGCTGCGCTTCCGGAGCGCGACCGGAGGATGCTGGCGTTGCGGTTCGTCCAGGAACTGACCCAGGCGGAGATCGGTGCCGCACTGGGCATCTCCCAGATGCATGTCTCCCGCCTGCTCGCACGTACACTCGCACGACTGCGTGCCGGCCTGATCTCCCAGCGCTAGCCGCACGAAGCCGGGAGCTCAGAGGTTCGGGTCGACGTCCTGGGCGAGCGTGATGACGTTGCCGGCAGGGTCGGTGAGCGCCGCGATGCGGAACCCTCCAGGAGTGTCCTCAACTGCTCCGGCGTCAAGGCCCCGCTGCGCGAGGACAGCGACGTACCGGTCGACGTCATCGACCCCTACCGTCAGCATCGCGGCCCCCGAACGGCCGGCGTCGCGCAGCAACTGCATCGCCCCACCTTCGGTGACCTGCCATTCCGCCAGGCCCTCCATCGGATTGCGGTCGGCGGGGCGGCCCCACAGGCGCTCGAACCAAGCGCGTGCTGCGTCGAAGTCCGCACCGGGGACGACCGCGAATACGGTGTCGAAGGTCATCTCTCACCGCTCTGCCACGTCGTCGTACTGGCCGGGCTGCGATCGCTAACGCACGCGAACCGATTCGGCCTGCCCCTCTTCCTCTTCGTCCGGCAGGTGGACGTCGGTGACCGCGACATTGACCTCGACGACCTCGAGGCTCGTCATCCTCTCCACCGCCGCGATCACGTTCTCGCGGACCTCCGCGACGGTGTCGGTGATGGCCACCCCGTACTCCACCACGAGGGACAGATCGACGGCGGACTGCAGCTCGCCGACCTCCACCTTGACCCCACGGGTGACGCCGGCCGCGCGTCCGCCGGGTACCCGCTCCCGCACCGCTCCCACGGTGCGGGAGAGGCCGCCTCCCAGCTCATGGATGCCCGGCACCTCCCGTGCCGCCATCCCGGCGATCTTCGCCACCACTCCGTCCGCGATGGTCGTCCTGCCCCGCGTCGCCGGAGCCGCACCCGCTCCGGGAGTGCCCTGCAAGGTTGTCGCGCCCGAGTCTCGCGACCCGGCCTTGGCTGCGCTGGTTGCCTCCGTCATGGATGGCCACCTCCTCGATCAGCAGGCTCCGACAGAAGCCAGGAAATGTGCTTGCCGAGGGGATCACTGGTCCAGGGCAACGCATGCCGGTGCCGCTGTCACCGCAGGGCCCGGCGACTCCTCCCCCGGCCCGGGAGCAGCGCCAGATCATCCCCGGAAATTGTCCCTACCTTCAGCGTGCCTCCCCCTGCGCAAAGGCGCCAAGCGCAAGCGACGGCTCCCGTCCTTCAGGGCAGATCAGCGCCCCTGTCCCTGGCAAGGAAAAGCTCCTGTGGACATCGCCGCGTCCTGCTAACGTCGTCGGCATGAAGCGCGCTGCTGTGACGACGACGCCGGAGAGTGTCCCGGCGCGCTGACAGATGTCTTGGTCCGAAGCCCCGGGGTGAGTGCCCCGGGGCTTCGGCTTGTGGTCACTCGCCCGATATCCGCGAGGAGACCGCCATGCATGACCACCGCAAGCTCGGCCGTGAGCTGGGCCTGTTCGACACCGACCCGCTGATCGGCGCCGGCTTGCCGTACTGGCTGCCCGACGGGGCGACCGTACGGCACGTCCTGGAGGAGTACATCCGCGCCGCCGAGCGGCAGGCAGGGTACCGGCACGTGTACTCACCGGTCCTCGGCAAGCGTGAGCTGTACGAAATCTCGGGGCACTGGTCGCACTACAGCGACGACATGTTCCCCCCGATGGAACTCGGCGGCGACCAGGTCGTCCTGCGGCCGAGCCTGTGCCCCCACCATGCGGTGATCTATCGCTCCCGGTCCCACAGCTACCGGGAGTTGCCCCTGCGCATGGCCGAGCTGGGAGGCATGTACCGCTCCGAACTCTCGGGCGTGCTCGGCGGGCTGACTCGGGTGCGGGCCATCCAGCTCAACGACGCTCACATCTTCTGCACCCTGGACCAGGTCGCCGGGGAGGCGCAGGCGGCGCTGGAGATGATCCGCCGGGCGTACGAGGAGCTCGGCATCACCCCGACTCGCTACCGGCTCTCCCTGCCGGGCCCCGGTGGCAAGTACGTTGCCGCGCCCGAGAAGTGGCAACGGTCCACCGCCCTGCTGACCGACGTCATCGACCGCTCCGGCCTGCCCTACGAGGCGGCCGAGGGAGAAGCGGCGTTCTACGGGCCCAAGATCGACGTCCAGGTCGCCGACGGCGCCGGCCGGGAGTCGACCCTGTCCACCGTCCAGGTCGACTTCCACCAGCCTGAGCAGTTCGACCTGCACTACATCGGCGCGGACGGCGCCAAGCACCGTCCGGTCATGGTCCACCGGAGCATCATCGGCAGTGTCGAACGTGCCGTCGCCCATCTCATCGAACAGCACGGCGGCGCCTTCCCCGCCTGGCTCGCGCCCACTCAGCTGGTGATTCTCCCCGTCTCCGACAGCCAACTGCCGAGCGCCGAGGCCCTCGCCCGACGCTGCCTCCGCCTCGGCCTGCGTGCCGAGATCGCGGGTGCGGAACGGGGCAGCCTGGGAGCCCGTGTTCGAGAGGCCCGGCTGGTTCCCTACCAGGCCGTCATCGGCGCCAGAGAGGATGCCGACGATCACGTCGCCCTGCGCTTGCGTGACGGACGCCGGCTCGGCCCCCGACCGGTCAGGGACGTGCTCACCCGCATCAGGGATCTTGTCGAGGCCCACAGCAGCGACCTGTGGGCCGACGCCGCCTCGTAGCAGCCGGGGATCCCCGTGATGGCGTCGGGCGGAGCGCCTTGTGATGCGTATCACTGCCCGGCGTCTTCGGGTCGGGTGTGCGCGATCATGACCGGATGGACGCTCGTTACCTTGGCATCGCCGAGCTGGCCGAAGCCCCGTCCGTGGCGGTCGTCGTCGACGTCATGCGCGCCTTCACGGTGGCTGCCTGGGCCTTTGCCCGGGGGGCGGAGAAGATCGTACTCGCCGAGTCGCTCGACGAGGCCCTGGCTCTCAAGGCCCGCCACCCGGATTGGGTTGCGCTCAAGGACGGTGCGCCCGCACCCGGCTTCGACGCCGTCAACTCGCCGGGCCTGCTGCGGTCTGCCGACCTCGGCGGACGGACCGTCGTACAGAAGACCACGGCAGGAACGGTCGGCGCCCTTGCGGTCAAGGAGGCGTCGCTGGTGCTGTGCGCCGGCTTCGTGGTGGCGGAGGCGACGGCCCGGCTGTTGCGGATGCGCCAGTGCGACAGTGTCACGTTCGTGGTCACGGGCGAGGACGGGCGGGCCGATGAAGATCTGGCGTGCGCTCAGTACATCGCGCGGAGGGCCACCGGGGCGGGGACGGACGCGGCCGGGTTCCTCCGCCGCGCCGGCACGTCGCGTGCCGCCGCCGAGCTGGAGCAGGGTGTGCGCCAGGGAGTCCATCCTGACGACGTCGCACTCTGTCTCGAGCTCGACCGGTTCCCCTTTGCCCTGGTGGCGGCCCTGGAAGACTCGCTCATGGTCCTGCGCCCGTGCGCGGTGCCTTCGCCGGCCGATGAGCCTTCGATCTGATCGAGAGGCCCACCGGCCGACGGTTCAGCAGTCGGACTCCACGGACACGGGGGCCTTCGAACGGGCCACCCTCATTCATGAGCCGTCGATGAGCCTCTTCACCTCCGGTGGAAGCTCCGTACCGGAGTAGGCGGCGACGAACTTCGCTTCGCCGGGTGTATCACCGACTGCGATGGCCACCTGGGGGGAGATGCCGGTGACTTCATAGGCAGTCCCCATCGTCCCCGAATCCTCGGTTTCCTCCCGGCCGCCGGTGTCGTCGCAGGGCGGCTCGGTGACGACGCCGAGCTTCGCACCGACGGTGAATTCCACGTTCGCGACGTCCCGGTAGGTTCGGTCCTGGTACAGGATCCGGAATGCACAGGATCCCAACGCCTCACCGTCGCCGCGGCTGTCCGCCGTGCACGCGACCGCCGACACCATCACGGCCGCCAGCGCCATGGACCGTCCGACCCAGCTCATCAGAACCTCCTCACCGGCGGGCCTTCAGCCCGCCGTCGTGTCCGACCTCATGAGGAGGACGGGGAGGACGCCGTGAACGTTCGATCGGCTGGAGCGGCTTGTTCGTTCGCCCGGCGCATCCGCTCCCCCACGCCACCGTGGCGCTTCCGACGCGGCGGACGCCGATGTCACGCCCAGGTGACCCGCATGCGGCCCTCGGCAAGGATGTCGAGCACCAGGGCGACCAGGTAGATCAGATCAGGACCGTTGGAGGACGGATCTCCGCGTCCTCCGACAGCCGGGGGTCGAGCGTGCCGTCGTCCGGAACCAGCCGTACTCGGCATCCCGGCCGGCCCCGCACCTCGGCGCAGACGCCCCAGGGGTGGCCCGGTTAGGACTCCCCCAGGGCATCCCGCGTCTCCCCGCGACGACCCGCGCCTTGGCGCCTCAGCAGACCGCCGCTTCTTCCACCGTCGGTCGCACCTTCAGGACGGTGTCCACTCCGGTGAGTTCCAGGAGACGGGTCACCTGCTGCGGCGGCGCGGCCACACGGAAGTCGGCCGCTTGGTGGGTGTGGATCAGCAGATTGAGCAGCGTCGAGTCCGCGAAGGTGATGCCGGAGGCGTCCAGAACGACCTTCGGATGCTGCTTGGCGGCGGTGTCCAACGCGTCCGCCAGGGACGTGATCGAGTTCATGTCGTATGCGCCTCGTGCGCCGACGACCCAGGCACCGCACCACTCGTACTGGACCACCATGGTCTGGTCCATGGCCTGCAGCCGACTCCCGTGGGTGTCGCTCGAGCCCCCTTTGACCGCTTCATCCGTAGACACCTGCGGGACCCTCCTGTGTCTCCCCCGCCAAATACTGTCACCTGTTGCGCGAAAAGTATGTCATGTATTAGGCGTCAGGCAAAGACGGTCCCTAAAATGCTGAGCATGGTTGAAGTTCCTGGATCTCACACCGGATGGACGTTCGTCACGAACCACGCGCGCGTGCTGGCGGCCATCGCCGACAATCCGAACGTCCGGATCCGCGACATCGCCGCCCACTGCCGGCTCACCGAGCGCGCCGTCCAGCGGATCATCTCCGATCTGGAGCAGGACGGCTATCTCTCCCACACCCGCGACGGGCGCACGAACACCTATCGCATCGAGCCGGAGAAGGTTCTGCGTCACCCGGCGGAAGCCGGCCTGACGGTGGCCGCGCTGCTCTCCCTGCTCGTCCAGGACGAGACCGACCGCGGACGGAAGTCCGGTGTCCACTCGTCCCGCCTGGTCGATTCCGGCGGAGGACGGTAGAGGCAGACCCGATACACGTCGTGCGTCTACGTCTTCGACGGGTACCATGCCCGCTCCGCGCCGGTCACGGCGGCGGAAAGGGAAGGGCCGCTTCGACCTCCCCAGGTGTCGCAGCCCTTCCCCGCCTGCGCGTGACTACCCACCCGGAGCGGCCTCACGCCTGTGTCTTTCAGGGCTGAGCGGCCGGGCTGTCGGGCAGCAGGGCGAAGATCTGGTCGAGGCCGACGATGCGCAGTACGCGCAGGGTGTGGTCGGGGACCGCGGCGAGCGCGACGTCGGCCTGCGCGGCCTGGGCGTGGTTGCGGACGACGATCAGGGCCGTGATGCCGCTGGAGTCGCAGAACGTCAAGCCGGCCAGGTCCAGGACGAGGCGCTGCCCCGGCCGGAGGACGAGCCCGGGGAGCAGTTCGCGCAGGCGGCCGGCCGTCTCGTAGTCGAGGTCTCCGAGGATCTCGAGAACGGGGCCGGTGGGGACATCTCGGGTGGTGATCTTCAGCGGGCTCATGCGCTTGTTCTCGTCTGAGGGTCGGAGGCGGGGACGCCGAGGGCGAGCAAGGCGGTGTCGTCGTCGAGACCGTCGCCGAAGTCGTCGAGGAGACCGGTCAGAGCCTGGATCAAGGCCTGGGGGGACCTGCCGGCCTGACGCGTGGCGAATTCGAGCAGGGCGTCGTCCCCGAAGAGCATGGCGCGGTCGCCGCCGGTGCGGGCTTCGGTGAGACCGTCGGTGTACAGCAGCAGGGTGTCGCCGTCGCCGAGGACGGTCGTGGCGGTGGCGAAGGCCGCGTCGGGCAGGACGCCGACGAGGAGGCCACCGGGGGTGGGCAGGAACTCGGCTGTGCCGTCCGCGCGCAGCACAACGGCCGGGGGATGTCCGCCCGAGGCGATGCGGACGGTGACCCGCCCGGTGGCGGGGTCGGTGTCGAGGATGCCGTAGATGACGGTGCAGTAGCGCGGATCGCCGCCCGTGTAACGCTCGTGGAGCACCTTGTTGAGGGTCGTCAGGGCGGAGACGGGTTCCGGGTCGTGCAGGGCTGCGGCGCGCAGGGTGTAGCGGGTCAGCGAGGTGACCGCGGCGGCCTGCGGGCCCTTGCCGCACACGTCACCGAGGAAGAAGGCGAAGCGCCTGCCGTCGAGCGGGAAGAGATCGTAGAAGTCGCCGCCCAGCCGGTCGGGGGACGCGGCGCGGTAGTGCACGGCCGCCTCCATTCCCGGCACAGGAGTGAGGGTGGCCGGAAGCAGCGACTGCTGGAGCACGGCCAGCGCGTCCTGGAGCCGGGCCCGGTCGGCCTCCGCCTCTTTGCGTGCCTCCTCCGCCGCCTTCCGGGCTCGCAGGAGTTCCTCTTCGTAGGCGCGGCGGTCCCGGGCGTCGAAGACGGTGGTCCGGATCAGCAGGGGCTCGCCGGTGCCGCCCCGCTTGACGGCGGAGGAGACCAGTACCGGTATGCGGCCGCCGTCCGCCTGTTTGACCTCCAGGGCGATGCCGCTGATCTTGCCCTGCATCCGCAGCAGGGGCGCGAAGTGCGTCTCGTGATAGAGCTTGCCGCCCACGGTCAGCAGGTCGGTGAACCGCATCCGGCCCACCACTGCCTGCCGCTCCAGGCCGAGCCAGTCCAGCAGCGTGGAGTTGATCTTGGCGATGGTGCCGTCCATCAGCGTGGACAGGTATCCGCACGGTGCGCTCTCGTAGAGTTCTTCGGCGCTGTCCTCCAGCAGCGCGGCGAATGCCGCGTCGGGTGCCTTCTCGTTGTCCGGCTCGTACGGGTCGGGCTGCTGCCCGGTGCGGCACATCACTTCAGGCGCGCCAGGAATGCGGTGATCGCCTCGTTGGTGGCCTCGGGCGCGGACAGGTGCGGGCAGTGCCCCGTGGCGTCGAGCGTGACCAGCCGGGAGCCGGGGATCGTCCGGTGGACGAAGGCACCGACCTCCCGGGGGGCTATCACGTCCTGGGTGCACTCCAGCACCAGCGTCGGTACCGTCACGCCCTTCAGGTCGTCGCGCGAGTCCGAGAGGAACGTGGTCCGCGCGAAGACCGCCGCCATGTCCGGGTCCGTGGCGCAGAAGCTGTTCTTCAGTTCCTCGCCGAGCTCCGGACGGTCCGCGTTGCCCATGATGGCCGGTGCCATGGCCGCCGACCAGCCCAGGTAGTTGGCCTCCAGGGACGCCAGCAGCTCGTCGATGTCGTCGGCACTGAACCCGCCCCGGTAGCCGTCGTCGTCGATGTAGCGCGGGGACGGAGCGACCATCACCAACGCCCCGATCCGCTCCGGAGCCCTCCCGGCGGCCAGCACTCCGATCATCGCGCTCACCGAGTGCCCCACGAACACGGCGTCACGCAGATCGAGGGCCTCGCACACCTCCACGGCGTCCTGGGCGTATCCCTCCAGCGAGGCGTAACGGTCCGGCGAGAACGCGGCCGGGTCGGAGCGACCGGAGCCCACGTAGTCGAACAGCACCACCCGGTAGTCCTCCACCAGGGCGGGCACCGTCAGCCGCCACATGTTCTGGTCGCAACCGAAGCCGTGCGCCAGCACTACCGTGCGGCCCAGGGGGTTGCCCGTGACCGTCACATGGTTCCTGCGCTCGATATCCACCGCGTCACTCTCTCAGCCCGCGCCCACTGCTCCCGCACCGGCCCGATCGGCGGCGGCGTCGGTGGCATCGCGCTGAGAACAGCGGAAGGCGCACTCACCAAGCGAGTGCTCCCGATTCCTGGAAAAAGACCATGAGATAGATCACTCGGGGCATGAGGGCAAGGAGAACGACCGCGGCGAGGACCTTCGCGCACACCGCCGTCCTGCCGTGACCTTCAGTCGGCATGGCCGCTTTGGGAGGAAACACCGGCGTGGACGGTTGCGGATGCCGCTGGGATGCCAGCGCTCACCGTGCCGTCCCCAGGTCAGGTGCTCGGTACGGCAGTTGTGCGGTCCGCCAGGGTCCGGCCCGCTGTCCGCCCCTGGGATGCGGCCCCGTCCACGTCCAGGACGACCGAGGACTCCAGCTGGTCCACGGCGTAACGGGTGAGCGGCGACTCCCCGCGGCCGAGCAGCCGGGCCGGCCTCTGGGCGGCGCCCGCCGCGGTGTGGGCGACCGGCAGGAGAACGTGGCCGATGCGCACCCGCTTTCCGTGCGCCCGCTGCACCGCCCGGATCGCCTCGTCCCGGTCGTACGGCACCGGGTCGGCGATGTTGTACGCGCCCGGCGGCCAGTCGGCGGCCGAGAGGCAGGCGTCCGCGAGGTTCTCGACGGCCGTCAGGCTGAGGTGCCCGCGCCGCCGACGGATCAGCGGGACGGACCGTGCCAGTCCAGCACCATGACCGTCGCGTCGTCCTGGAGGTCGCCGTGGCAGGCTTCCCGTACGGCAGCCGTCAGCGCGCGGACGGTCTCCCTGGGGTGCAGGGCGCGGGTGTCCCGGAGGAGCGTGGTCAGGCCGACGGCAGCGGCACCGCGGTCCTGCATACCGTCGGTGAGCAGGACCAGCCGGTCCCCGGGACGCAGGTGCAACTCCTGCAAGGCGTAGGGAATCGGGGAAGCCACGCCGAACGGAAGGTTCACGGCGAGTCTGACCTCCTCCACGGTCGCGTCGCGCACCCGCAGAGGCCAGGGGTGGCCGGCGTTGACCAGTTCCGCGACGCCTGTTTCCAGGTCGACGCACAGCAGTTGTCCGGTGGCCAGGCCGCGTCCGTGGGCCAGCAGGGCCTCATGGGCGTGGTGGGCCTGTTTGAGGGCGTCGCAGCCGCCGCGTCTGGCCCGGCGCAGTGCGCCGACCAGCAAGGTGGCCAGCAGCGCCGAGTCGGTGTCGTGGCCCATGGCGTCCGTGATGGACAGGTGCAGGGCGTCACTGTCGAGGCTGTAGTCGTACGTGTCACCACCGATGTCGTCGGCCGGGACCAGCCCCGCGGCCAGGGTGAACTGGTCGGCCTCGCAGCAGGAGGCCGAGGGCAGCAACTGGTGCTGGATCTCGGCGGCCATGCTGGTCCGGGTGGTGCGCTGGCCCACGTGATACAGGTCGGTGAAACGGCGGTCGGTGACAATGATGTAGGCCAGCGCGTGCGCCGCCTCCCCCACCTGTCCGAGGACCCTGTCATCGGCGTGCTGCAGGGTCACCTCCAGCACGCCGATGCAGTCGCCGCGGTTGCTGACCGGGGCGATGATGCGCTGTCCGCCCTGGCCGTCCGGTTCCACACGCCGGCGCTGGCTCCGCAGGACGCTGTCGTAGATGCTGCCTTGCAGATCGATCGGCTCGGAACTGGCCGCGAGGTCACCGTCGACGGCCGCGGGCAACCGCACCAGCCGTTGACCGATGAGGTCGACGAACAGGAACGACACCCGCTCGGCCCCGAAGCGCTTCTGCAGATCCCGCGCCACCACGTCGACGGAGCGTCCGGGCGGTGCCGCCTCCGCTGCGGCCAGCAGCTCTCCCAGTTCCAGATCTCCACCGTCCACGGCAACCTCCTGTTCAGTGCCGTCACGTCTTCCCCGCAATTATTCGAAGTCACCCGCCGGGGCCGAGCCGACGACGGCCCACGGAGCCGAACAGGCCTTCGTACGCGGAACGCGGCGTCCGCCCCCGGCCGTTGGAGGCCGGCAGCCGCTTCGTGGAGAAGTGCTCCGAGGCGGCACCCTTCGCGGCCGGGGACGGCCGGTCGCGCCTCGGGGCACCGGCCCCGCGGGCGTGGAGGCGCAGGGTTCCCACTGCTGCGTCCGCGGGGCCGATGCGACGTCCAGTACCCCTCGCTCCATCCGTTACGCCGGATACGGTCCCGCAAGTCCGGTTTGATCACCCGAAGCCCTTCCTTCGAGGAGCGAGCAGCTCGGAAGGGCGCACGCAGAAGGGTGGGTCCGGCCCCTGTCGGACCGAACCCACCCTTCGAACTACGCCGTTGACGGTGGCGCTGACCGTGCCGCGTTCAGTCAGCGGCGGGCATCACCATCGATACCAGCGGCCCTTGCGGCCACCACTGGCCGCCGGACGTACGACGAAGCCCAGCAGCCACACCACCAGGACGATCACGGCGAGCCACCACAGGGCCTTGAGCGCGAAACCCGCGCCGAAGAGGACCAGGGCCAGAAGAAGAACCAGAAGCAGGGGAACCATTGTTATCAACCTCCTGGCCGACGTGTGCTCTTATCTCGCCCCTACAAACACGGAATCGGCGCGTTCCTTTCACGGAATCGGGGGCATACGCGCACACTTCGATGTTCCGCGGCCGTGACTCACAGGTGGCTCTCATCGTCGCCTTGTCCCGCCCACGGCCACGCCTCCTAGGTTCGCGGCATGACGGGAAAACACATCGACAAGTCCATCACCCGGCGCCGGGCCATCACCGTGACCGGCGGCGCGGTGGCGGTGGGCGGACTGGCCGTCGCGGGCTACCAGTCGGCCTTCGCCGACACGACGACAGCGACCGCCACGGACACCGCGGCGCCGGCATCCGCGACCTCGTCCGACGGCGCCTGCATGCAGCTGATGACGAGCGTCACCGAGGGGCCGTATTACCTCGACGGCGCTTTGGTGCGCAAGGACATCACCGAGGGCAAGAAGGGCGTCCCGCTCACCCTGCGGCTGACCGTCGTCGACGCCACCGACGGCTGCACCCCGGTACCCGGCGCGGCCGTGGAGATCTGGCACTGTGACGCCTGGGGTTACTACTCGGGCTACACCA
This sequence comes from Streptomyces flaveolus, assembly GCF_044765825.1. Classification (NCBI taxonomy): domain Bacteria; kingdom Bacillati; phylum Actinomycetota; class Actinomycetes; order Kitasatosporales; family Streptomycetaceae; genus Streptomyces; species Streptomyces flaveolus. Next base: position 338,089 of record NZ_JBIWKU010000009.1, read on the forward strand.
CCGCCAACCCGGGTGGTTCGGCCCCGGCCGAGAGCGAGGACGGCACCACCGCGAACGACAAGACGTATCTGCGCGGTTATCAGATCGCCAACGCCGACGGCGTGGTCAAGTTCGAGACGATCTTCCCTGGTTGGTACACCCCTCGCACCTGCCACATCCACGTCAAGGTGCACACCGGCGGCGCGAAGAAGGACGGAACCTACGAGGGCGGCAAGGTCAACCACACCGGTCAGTTGTTCTTCGACGACGGCATCGCCGAGGAGATCTTCACCCTGGAGCCGTACGCGCAGCACAGCGGCGACTACACGAAGCTCGCCGACGACATGGTGTACGACGACACCGGTGCGGCCGGGGGCCTGCTCACCCTGAAGGCCGTCCACAAGAAGGACCCGGCGAAGGGGTACAGGGGGTTCCTCACCCTGGGCGTCGACCCCGACGCGGAGAACACCGGCGCCGGCAGCGGTGGCGGAGGCACCCCACCGAGCGGCGCCCCCTCCGGCGCCCCCTCCGGCGCCCCGTCCGGCCCTCCGCCGAGCGGCGCCCCCTCCGGGCCGGCGTCACCGTCGGCCTCGGCCTCCTCGTAGCCGCCCGTGATCAGCCGCGAGGACGAGAGGCCGGCACGGGCCGCGGTGTCCGCGTTGCTCGGGCAGCTGACTCTGGCACCGCAGCCCGGACTGCCCGACCCACGTGATCTCACCGCTCAGGCCACCGGCCGGGACCACCGTGCCCTGCTCTGGTCGGCGAAAGCCCTCGCTCCCGGCCTCGCGGCCATGGCCGCCGCCGCCCGCCGCACCGGAGCGCCCACGCCCGCGTTGCGCGCGGAGTTGAGCGCCATCGGACGGTGCACCGAGCACTCGGTGGACCTGGCCGGCGGCGGCCACCGCGGCGCGTTGTGGACGCTCGGCCTGCTGGTCGCCTCCGCAGCGCTCGCCCCGTCCGCGCGGGGCCCCGAGGTCACCGCGACGGCACAACAACTGGCCGCCCACCACGACGGGGCCACGCCTCGGCGGCCGTCACGCGGCTCCGCCATGTCGGCGCGGTACGGCGCGGCCGGCGCCCGCGGCGAGGCACGCGCCGGCTTCCCGCACGTACGGCGGGCGCTCACCGTACTCGAAGCCGCCCGCTCGGCCGGCGCCGCCGAGGCACAGGCACGTCTCGACGCCTTGCTCACCGTCATGTCCACGCTGCAGGACACCGGACTCCTCCATGCGGGCGGCCCGGCCGGTCTCCGCCACGTCCAGGCGGGCGCCCGTACCGTCCTGGCGGCGGGCGGCACGGCGACGCCGGCGGGCGCCGAAGCGCTGACCGCCCTGGACAGCGACCTCCTCGCACGTTCCTGGAGCCCTCGCGGCAGCGCGGGGCTGCTGGCGGGGGCCCTGTTCCTGGACGCGCTCCCGCTCTCGCCCGGAACGGCAACGCCGCGGGTGCGACCGTCACTTCTTCGAACGTGCTGACCGGCGCAACCGAACGGCTGTCGCAGTCGTCCTACACCGATGTCCCACCGGACACACCAGGCATCGGGCAGGAGCGCAGTGGCGTCGAGAAGACGAGTGAGGATCGCGGTCGCCGTCGGCGTGGCCGTGCTGACGGCCGCCGGGAGCGCGGTGGCCATCGCTGCCGACGACGGCCGCCGGGTACTCCCCCGCGCCTCGTACGACCCGTTCCGCGGATCGGCCGCCGCACAGGAATGGGTCGCCTACGGTGACCACGCCGCCGTCGTCCGGGTCACGCGGGAATCGGCGGCCGAGCCCGATCCGAAGGACGGCGACTACGTTCCCCGCACCGTCACCGCGACCGTCACCCAGGTCATCTGGTCGAGGCCCGGGGCGCCGCGCCTGCCCGAGGAGTTCACCCTGCGGGCGCACGGCTGGTACACCACCCTCTTCGGCGGCAGGGAGGAAGCCGCACGCGAGGGGGCTCCCCGGCTCGAACCCGGCCACACCTACGTCGTAGGGGTCATCGGCACCCGGAGCGGGGCGGAGCTGATCGGGGACGACGCCGCCCTGCCCTACGACGACGAGACGCTCGGCCTCGGAGAGCTCGAGGGCCGCGCCGTCGCCCCCGACGCGTACCGCAGGGCCGTCCGGGGGCTGCCCGAGGACGCGGTCGCCGAGTTCGCCGTCGCCGAGACCTACAACCCCCGGACTCTGCGCGACGTCCAGCGGCTGCTGGAGGGCACCTCACCGCGGAACGTCTACCGGCGCGCGGCGTTGAGCGGCCTGCACACGGACCTGAATCTGGACCGGAAGGCGGACCGGCCCGTCGACGACGGCACGGGTGACCTCCCCGGCCGGACCCGCCGCAGCGTCCCCGCGCTCGATTCCGGCACCGACTACTTCCTGACCGTTTCCTGCTCCGGTCGCAGCGAGGCCGTCACGGTCCGGCTCACCGTCAACGGGACGCACACCACACGCCGACTGCCGTGCAACACGAGCGGCGATCTGGTGGCCGTCAAACGGCCACGCGGCGAGGTGACGTACGAGATCGCCTCCGACGGGACCGGTGTCGGAGCCGTCGCGTGGAACCTGTCGGAAGCCCCCGGGACCGCCGACGGACATCGGTGACCTCAGGGCCGGCGGTGAAGCTCGCCGGTCCTCGAACGGAAGGTGCGGCGGTAGGTGTCCGGAGGAACGCCGACCGTACGGTTGAAGTGGCGGCGCAACGTCGCGGCGGTGCCCATGCCGGTGGCCGCCGCGACGGCGTCGACACTGTCGTCGGTGGTCTCCAGCAGTGCCTGCGCGTGGCGGATCCGCTGGGTCAGCAGCCACTGCAGCGGGGTCGTACCGGTGGCGGCCCTGAAGTGGCGGCCCAGGTGGCGCGAGCTCATCCGAGCGCGGCGCGCGAGGTCGTCCACGGTCAGCGGCTGGTCGAGCCGTTCGAGGACCCAGAGGAACAGTTCCGCGAGCGGGTGGCTGTCCGGGGCGGGCACCGGGGTGGCGACGAACTGGGCCTGGCCGCCGTCCCGTTGAGGTGGCACGACCAGGCGGCGGGCGGCGGTGTTGGCGATGGACGATCCGTGGTCGAGACGGACCAGGTGCAGACACAGGTCCATGGCGGCGGCCTTGCCGGCGGACGTGAGCACGCTGCCGTTGTCCACGTAGAGGACGTCCGGGTCCACCGTCACGCGGGGGTAGCGGGCGGCCAGGACATCGGTGTGCGCCCAGTGGGTGGTCGCCCGGAGCCCGTCCAGCAGACCGGCCGCGGCCAGCACGAACGCGCCCGTGCACAGGGAGGCCACGCGTGCGCCCGCCTCATGGGCCGCGCGCACCGCGTCGACCAGTTCCGCGGGAGGGTCCTCGTCGACGTCGGCCCAGCCGGGGACGATCACGGTGCCGGCGTGCGGGAGCCGGTCGAGACCGTGGTCGGGTTCCAGCGCGAACCGGCCGGCCCGCACGGTGCCCGGTCCGCAGACGACGACGTCGTACCAGGGTCCCGGCACACCGGCCGGAGCCGAGCCGAAGACCTCGTAGGCCAGGGCCAGTTCGAAGTGCAGCATCCCGTCGGTGACGGCCAGCGCGACTGAGTTCACGTCCGGAATTGTACGCATCATGTCGTTCCGGACACTCGTGCGGGGCGGCGCTTGCCCGACAGGATGATCCCGACGGAACCGAACGGATCCATCCGAGCGAAGGACGCACATGACGGCGGGGCGCAGGATCACGGTGTACGGCGCATACGGGCACACCGGGCGTTTTGTGGTGGCGCAGTTGCGGGACCGCGGGTTCGTCCCGGTCCTCTCGGGCCGCGACGCCGACGAGCTGAAGGCACTGGCGGCGGAGTTCGACGGTGAGGAGGACGTCCGTCCCGCCCCGGTCGGTGACCCGGCCTCGCTCGACCGCGCGCTGGCCGGCGCGGCGGCCGTGCTCAACTGCGCCGGCCCCTTCGCGGAGACGGCCGCCCCCGTGATCGAGGCGGCCCTGCGCGCCGGCCTCCCGTACGTGGACGTGGCGGCCGAGATCGAGGCCAACCTCGACACGTTCGCCGGCTTCACGGACCGCGCCCGCGCCGCGGGAGTGAGCGTGGTACCCGCGATGGCCTTCTACGGCGGGCTCGGCGACCTGCTCATCACCGCGGCGATGGGTGACTGGACGGCCGCCGACGAGGCACACATCGCCTACGGGCTGAGCGGTTGGCACCCCACCGCCGGGACGCGTGCCGCGGGCGCGGTGTCCCGGCAGCGGCGCGGCGGCCGGGGCATCCGCTACACCAACGGGCGCCTGGAGTACCACCAGGACGCCCTCCCGACCCTGGACTGGCCCTTCCCCGACCCGATGGGCCCTCGGGCCGTCCTCGGGGAGTTCACCATGGCCGACGTCGTCACGGTCCCCAGCCACCTGCCCATTCCCGAGGTGCGTACCTATATGACGGTCGAGGCGGCCAGGGACCTGACGGCCCCCGACACCCCGGCACCGGCCGCGGCCGACGAGCACGGGCGGTCCGCGCAGACCTTCCTGGTCGACGCGGTCGTGCGCTCGGGCGGCCGTGAACGGCGTGCGGTCGCCCGGGGCCGGGACATCTACGCCATCACCGCGCCGCTCGCGGTGGAGGCGGTCGACCGCCTCCTCACCGGGCGGACCAGGGCGACCGGAGTCGCCTCCGCCGGCGCGATCTTCGACGCCCCCGACTTCCTGCGCGCGCTGTCCGCGCACGTCGTCGTCGACCTGGAACTGCACCTTTGACATCCTCTCCCCCCTGGAGGGGGGAGATTCCCGCCTACCGTGCCGTTGGGGGCTGCGGTGTCGGGTGGGTTCCTGCTTCGCTGCGCGGTGCGGGCACGGGTGCCCGTCTTACCTGCGCTCCACAGGCTGTCACGGCCAGTCCGGCCGTCTTGGCGACGTTGACCGCCGCGTTGATGTCCCGGTCCAGGACCACCCCGCATGCCCCGCAGGTCCACACACGCACGTGCAGGGGCTTGGGGCCATCCTTGACGCCGCACTGCGAGCACACCTGAGACGTGGGCTCGAAGCGTCCGATCCGGACGAGGGTGCGCCCGTACCGGGCGGCCTTGTACTCCAGCATGGCCACGAACGCCGACCATCCGGCGTCGTGCACGGACTTGGCCAGGCGCGTGCGGGCAAGTCCCTTCACTGCCAGGTTCTCCACGGCGATCGCTTGGTTCTCGCGGATCAGCCTGGTGGAGAGCTGGTGGTGGAACTCGCGGCGTGCGTCCGCCACGTGGGCGTGTTCCCGTGCGACGCGGACCCTGGCCTTGTCCCTGTTCCTGCTGCCCTTCTCCTTACGGGAGAGGACACGCTGCGCCTTCCTCAGGCGCTTGGCGGCCCGGCGCAAAAAGCGCGGGCTGTCAATCTTCCGGCCGTCCGACAGGACCGCGAAGTGCCCCAGCCCAAGATCGATGCCCACCTCGGACGTGGTCTGCGGCCACATCTTCTCTGCACCGGTCTCCACGACGAAGCTCGCGAAGTACCGGCCAGCACTGTCCTTGACCACGCTCACCGTGGACGGCGTCGAGGGCAGACAGCGGGACCACTTCACCTTCAAATCACCGATCTTCGGCAGGCGCAGCTTTCCACCAGCGGTGATCGACCAACGGGCGTTCGCCGTGAACCGCACCGCCTGCCGGGTGTCCTTCCGCGACTTGTACCGGGGCGCACCCATGCGCGGGCGCCTGCCCTTCAGCCCGTCGAAGAAGTTCTTGTACGCGGCGTCCAGATCGCGCAGGGACTGCTGGAGAACGACCGCCGACACCTCGCCGAGCCAGGCCCGTTCCGGCCGGCTCTTGGCCTCGGTGATGAGCTGCTTCGACAAATCCCCGGTCTTCGGGAACGGCAGGCCCTCACTGCGGGCCGTCTCCCGAACGCGCAGCGCATCGTTGTAGACCACCCGCGCGCACCCGAATGCCCTGGCCAAACCCATGCGCTGACCGGCACTCGGATACAGGCGGAAGCTGTACCGAAGCTGCACACCGATCACGGTACACATTCCGCATGCACGTTCATTGGGTTTCGTGACGAAGTACCGGCACCCCGTCTTCGCCGGCCGGCACCTGACACGGTGCGAGGAGACCATGCGGGCCATGTGCGGGGGCTTCGAGGCCAAGCTGATCGAGTTCAACGGCGAGAACAACCACGTCCACCTAGTCGAGCCCACCCCCGAAGGTCACCGTATCCAAGCTGGTCAACAGCCTCAAGGGAGTCTCCTCCCGGCGGCTGCACCAGGAGTTCCCCGACCCCGTCCGCCACTACTGGCGGGCACAGCGCCTGTGGTCCGGCTCGGACTTCTCCGGTTCCGTCGGCGGCGCACCCCTCAGCATCGTGAAGCAGTACACCGAGCAGCAGAACCGGCCGCTCTGACCTGGACTGAGGTGAACAGCGCGGATCCATGCACACATCTGTGGCCAGAGCAGTTCTCAGATTCGGTAGCGGGCTCGCCCCCTTACACGCCGGTGCGCTCTTGACCTTGACACGGTGACAAGGTCTTCACTGCTCGCCGAGGAGGTGGTCTCGATGACGGTCACGGGACAGGACACGAATGCGGATACGGCGCGAGTGCTCCAGGGGTTGGAGGACGGCCGTTCGTCCGTGCGGCTGCGGGCTGCTCTGGCGGCCGGCACGACACCCGACCCGCGCTTCGTCGGCACACTCGTCGAGCGTTGCGCGGTCGAGCCCGAGTTCTTCGTCCGCGACATGCTGACCTGGGCGCTCACCCGCCATCCGCTGTCCATGACGCTCCCCCGGCTGCTCCGCGAGGTCCGCTCGGTGCGCGCGCAGGCACGGAGCCAGGCGCTGCACACGCTGTCCAAGATCGGGGACCGGCGGGCGTGGCCGGCGATCACACCGGCGCTCCTGTGCGACGCCGAGGACGAGGTGGCGCGCAGCGCCTGGCGGGCCGCGACGGTGCTCGTGCCGGACGGTGAGAAGTCGGCGTTGGCCGCGGTGCTGGTGACGCAGCTCGGGCGCGGCGGACGGGAGACGCAGGTGAGTCTCAGCCGCGCGTTGGTCTCGCTGGGTGAGGTGATCGTGCCGGTGCTTCTTGCCGCGGAGTCGGCCCCCGAGCCGCTGGTGCGCGCGCACGCGCTCGCCACACAAAGGCTGCTGCGTGACCCGGACGCCGCGTTCGAGTTCGTGATCGAGGAGGCGAAGCGCATCGTGGCTCTCGGCGGGTCCGGCCATGCGGGAGGATAGGACGTGTTGATCGGTGAGGTGGCGCGACGGTCCGGGGTCAGTGCCCGCATGCTCCGGCATTACGAGTCGCTCGGCCTGGTGCGCCCCTCGGCTCGGTCGGGCTCCGGTTACCGGGAGTACTCCGGGGAGGACATCCAGCGGATCTTCCAGATCGAGAGCCTGCGGTCGCTGGGGCTGTCGCTGCGGGAGATCGGACGCGCGCTCGACGATCCCGGCTTCATGCCCTCCGTGCTCGTCGACGGCCTCATCCGCCGGACGCGTGAACGCATCGCGGCGGAGACCGAGTTGCTGACGCGGTTGCGCCGGATCCATGCCGCGGAGCCCGCCGGCTGGGAGGACGTCCTCCAGGTCGTCGCGCTCCTTCAGGCACTGGGCTCGAAGAGCGCCGACGCACGCCAGCGCGCGGCCCTCTCCTCGGCCGCCGAGGTACCGGTGGAGGCCCTGGTCGAGGCGGCACTGAGCGAGTCGGACGCGAATGTCGCCGGAGCCCTTCGATGGGCGCTGGCACGATCGGGCGACGGCGGCCCGGCACTGCTGGCGCAGGCACTCGGCTCACCCGCGGCCGCCGTGCGGGAACGTGCCGTCCGTTCCCTCGCCGAGCTGCCCGGCGACGAGGCCACCGAGCAGTTGCGCAAGGCCCTCGCGCACCCCGACGTCGTGGTCCGCGGACAGGCGGCTCTGGCGCTCGGGACACGCGGTGGGGCCGACGCGGTCCCGACGCTCATCGACATGATCGTGGAGGGAAGGAACGACACCGACGCGGCCGACGCGCTGAGTGTGCTGGCACGCGACACCACTACGGCGGACCGGATCGCGACCGGTCTCGTCGACCGCCTCGCCCAGGAGACCACTCGAGCCCCCGCTCGTGGACGGCTGACCCAGGCACTGGCGGACATCCCGGGGGCGCGGGCATCGCGTGCCCTCGTGGAGCTGTCGCAGGACGCGGACCGTGCCGTGGCACTGACCGCGACGTACCTTCTTCAACTCCGCGAGGCACGCTGACGTCTGTTCCCGAACGTTCCCGAAGACTTCCCGTGAGCGACCGGGTGCGTCGAGCAAGCATATGACGATGTCCCAGGGGCACGTGGAGAGCAACGCGAACTTACGCATCACCGCAAGGAGGAGAGTCGTGTCGTTTCTCTGGGCCATCATCGCGGGACTCATCATCGGCCTGCTGGCCAAGCTGGTCCTCCCCGGGCGCCAGCCCATCCCGCTGTGGCTGACGACCATCCTCGGCATCCTCGGGGCCGTCGCCGGCAACGCGCTCGCCACCGCCTTCGGCGTACGGGACACCGGCGGCATCGACTGGATCCGGCACGTCCTGCAGATCGGCGTTGCCGCCCTGCTCATCGCTCTCGTCACCCCGTACTGGGCCCGACGGCACGCCTGAGGCACGGAAAAAGGGGTGTGCCCGTCGGCAAGTGGCCGACGGGCACACCTTTTTGCGCAGCCCGCCGGCCCGGCAACCCCCGGCTGCGACGGGCAGCCGGGGCCCCGGGTTCTCTTACCGCTTGTGGCCGTTGCCGTGTCCGTCGGGGTGCAGGACCACTTTGGTCCAGCCCTCGTCACGGGCGTCGAAGTGCTCGTAGGCG